>NZ_CP165646.1:0-1200000 GCF_041199995.1 Leptotrichia sp. HSP-342 | reverse complement strand
TATTATTTGCTGTACTTATTGCTGTTGCAGAAAGTATTAATGCAGTCAGTAATGCAAATCGCCTTATTCCGTTTTTAAAATTTATCTTATCCATATAATATACCATTCCTTTATTTTTAATTTGATAATAAACTTATAAACTTTTTTAATCATAAATTTTTTGTTAAATAATAGCAGTATTCCAAAGCAAAAGTTTTTTTTAATTTTCCTGATGCTGTTTCAATATTTTGGAGAATCTTCAACCTTAGAAAATATAATAGTATAGTTATTTAAAAAGTTGTTATTTCCCTTCTGAAAGGCACTTAAAGTCTTTTTTTTTTAAAGAAATCTAACTAAATTAAGTTTTATATTTACTAAATGAAGATTTATAACTTATCAAAAGTGTACATAAATTTTCTGTTTAATAGCAGTTATATTTAATATTATTCTTTTCATTAAATCTTGAAATCTTTAAACTCTCCACCATCCAAAATCTTCACACTTTTAAAGCCAATTCTTCTAGCGATTTCCAAACTTTCTTCAAAATAAAAATCAATATTCTTAGTTTCGTGTGCATCGGAAGAAATTGTAATTGGAATATTTTTGGCTAATATTCTTTCCAGTATTGAAATGCTTGGATAAGGAGTTTGTGTCCATCCTCTTGACATCCCGCCAGTATTAATTTCAATAATCGCATCAGTTTTTGCTATTTCATCCAGTACATATTCTACTTTCTTTTTGTACCAGTCAGCATTTTCATCAAAATATTTCAAATCTTTGTTAAATTTTCTAACTAAATCTAAATGTCCAATAATATCAGGCTTTTGAGTATGTACCATTTCCACAATATTATCAAAATATGCTTCAATGAATACTCTTTCGTCTTCATTTGCATAATTTTTTATTCCGTATTTCAAAATTTCAGGCGTGTTATCAACACAGTAATACTCTTCTTTTTCTCTATCTTTCACATAATGAACAGATCCAATCCTAAAATCAAGTCCCATTTCCTTATCAGTTTCCTTGTTATACCCAGTATAAAAATCAGCTTCGATTCCAATATAAACCTGCATTTTATTTTTATATTTTTCTTTTAGTTCTTTTAATTCCTTCAAATATTCCTGTGTCCCTTGTTCCGTCATACACGGTTCTGTATCAAATGCTGTAAAAGAATGCCCTGAAAGCCCAACACTTGTAAATCCTTTCTCTATTGCAGTTAAAATATAATCTTCAGCATTGTTTTTACCATCGCAGTAAAATGTGTGGGCGTGAAGATTTGATGGGAAAATTGTTTTTTTAGTTTGCATTTTTATCAGCTCCTTATTCTGTATTAAGTGACTTAATTATCACTTAAATAAAGTCCACCTATTAATTCATCAAAACTATACGCAATTGTAATATCTTGAAACTCTGCTCTCGTATGAGTATCAAATACTAAACGAATTTTTTTGTCGTATTTTGAAAGTGTTAGCATATTTTCATATCCATCTATATCATTTAATACAAATTTGAAAGCTGAATGCCACTGATACTGATATTTATCGGAAAAATTTAATTTTTCAATAAAGAAAATATCACCTCTCCAATTTTTACAACATGTTCCAAATTTAAAATATAAAATATCATATTCTTCAAAAAGAAAACGATATTTCACTATTTGACATTCTTTAAAAAATTCATCATTAAAAATTAAACTTTTTTCAGTTTTTTTTACACTTTTGTCAAAATCTATGATTTCTTTTAAATGATTTTTATTCTTCATATTAAATATTCTTTTTAAAAAGGTATTTTTTTACTTTTCACCACCCATTTTTTCCTGCTTAACTTTATGGTCAATAATATGTCTTTTAGCTAATTCTTCTTTTATATCCTGTATTGTAAGTCCCTGTTCAATCATTAATACTAAAGTATGGTAATATAAATCTGCAATTTCATATTTTAACTCATCATTATCATTATTTTTAGCGCCAATAATAACTTCTGTACATTCTTCTCCTACTTTTTTTAAAATTTTATCAAGTCCTTTTTCAAAGAGATAACTTGTATATGATTTTTCTTCAGGATTGACCTTTCTATCTTTTATTAAATTATAAAGTTTCTCAGGACTAAAATTACTGTAATTTTCTGCTTCAAATAAAGAATTGAAAAAACAGCTTTCAGAGCCGGTATGGCAAGCAGGGCCTTCCTTTTTTACTTCCACAAGCAAAGAATCGGAATCACAATCATATTTTACCGAAACAACATTCTGATAATTTCCCGAAGTTTCTCCTTTTAACCATAATTCCTGTCTACTTCTGCTATAAAAACAAGTTTTTTTATCTCTTAAAGTTATTTCTAGACTTTCTTTATTCATATACGCAAGAGTTAGCACTTCTTTTGTATAATAATCTTGTATTATTGCAGGAACAAGCCCTTTTTCGTCAAATTTTATTTGTTCTATATTCATTTTTTACCTCTTTTCTAATTTTTCTCTTAATATGTAAATATACTTTAACAAATCTTCCATTTCAAAAACAGAAACTTCATAAAGCATTTCTAAACTTGTTCCCCAATATTCATGAATAAGTCTGTTTCTCATTCCTTTTATATTTTCCCAATAAGAATAATTTGAAAAAGTCTCTATTAAAATATTTTTATCTAATTTTTGAATCTGTGAAATAGCTTCACCTATTTTTTCTAACTATCTTTCTATATAACCAATTGTCTTCCTATCATTAATAAACTCTTCAAATGAAATTTCCGAAGTTTCTTCTTGTATTATATCAATACATTCTTCAATATCATAAGTAAATTGTAATATATTTCTTCTTCCTTTTTTACACATAAATTACACTCCGCAAAATTTCTTCCTTTATCTCATCTTTGTATTTCTGAACTTTCGGATTTTTAAATTTACATTCAAACATACTTTCATCAACTAAATCTACTTTTTTTTGAAAAATTTCTTCTAGTTTTTTATGTAAACTACAAAAATTCTGATACATCCCTTTCTTAAATTCCATTTTTACAAGAATATCAATATCACTATCATTTGTATTAATATTTTTTGAAAAACTTCCAAAAAGACCTAATTTTAAAATCGAATATTTCTCTTTATTAATCTCTTTTAGTTTTTTTAAAATCTCTTCTTTTTTATATTCATCTTTTTGTCCTTTCTAAAAATTTAAGATTTAGTTTTATTGTAACATAATTTATGATATAATATAGACACAAATAATTTACAAAGGAGTGTGCTATGAAAATTATCCCTATTCGTGATTTAAAAAATACTGTTGAAATTGAAAAATATTGTTCCGAAGAACAAGGACCTGTATTTATAACTAAAAATGGTTATGGACGCCTAGTTGTAATGGATATTGAATATTATGAACGAACTATGCGTGAAATTGAAGAAGCAAAACTTCTGCTTGATGGAATAAAAGATATTCAAAACAATGATATTTCAGATGGTGAAAATACTATTAATGAATTAAGAGGTAAATATGGAATCTAAATATTCTTATCAATTTACTAAAAGTGCTAAAAATGATTTAGAGCAGATTCTTCATTATATCAAAGTAGAATTAAATAATCTAACAGCTGCAACCTCTTTTATAAATAAATTTCAAGAATCCGTTACTAACATTCAGTTATTTCCAAAGAGTTGTCCAAAAGTTATGAATAAATTTTTACCAGAGTACATTATTATTAGAAAAAAGCTGATTAACAACTATATTTTATATTATTCTGTAAATGATAATTTAAAAAGTATAATTATTTTACGTATTATTTTTAGCCACAGAGATACTGACAATATTTTAAAAAATGAAAACTAACGAGAGATTTTTTAGTCTCTCTTTTTATTATTTTAACTACAATTATCAAATTCTCATTTCCAATCCATTATCCCTCAGATACCTTTTCAGCTCCATAATTTCCACTTCTTTAAAATGAAAAATCGAAGCTGCCAGCCCTGCATCAATTCCTGGTATTTTAAATAATTCCTTAAAATGTTCCATATTTCCAGCTCCACCTGACGCAATTATTGGAATTGACAATTTTTCAGCCAAAATTGATAATAATTCCAAATCAAAGCCAGTTTTAACGCCATCCGTATCGATACTGTTCACAACAACTTCTCCAGCTCCATTTTCCTGTCCCTGCACAAACCATTTAATCGCATCAATTCCAGTATTTTCTCTGCCGCCTTTTGCAAAAACTTTAAATTTGCCGTCTACTCTTTTTACATCGACAGACAAAACTACACACTGATCTCCATATTTTTTTGCAGCTTCTTCAATTAATTTTGGATTTTTTATCGCACCTGAATTGACACTTACTTTATCTGCTCCCGCTTTTAACACTCTGTCAAAATCATCTAGTGTATTTATCCCACCGCCAACAGTAAGCGGAATAAATATTTGACTTGCCACTTCCTTCAAAATATCAGTAAAAAGCCCTCTTTCCTCAACAGTTGCTGTAATATCATAAAAAACAAGTTCATCAGCACCAGATTTATTATAAAACTTTGCTAACTCAACGGGATTGTCAACTTCTTTTATCCCAGTAAAATTAACGCCTTTTACTACTTTCCCATTTCTCACGTCCAAACAGGGAACAATTCTCTTTGCAAGCATTTTTACACCCACTTTCTTTTAATATGCAATATTTACATTTTCAATTTCATTTAAACAATTTTTAAAATATTATTTGCTAACTTCCAATACTTCTTTTAAGTCAAGATTTCCAGAATAAATTGCCTTTCCAACAATAGCTCCATAAACTCCATTTTCATTAAGTTCCTTTATTTCATCTAAAAATGTAATTCCACCAGAAGCTATAATATCTGATTTTACTATTTTGGACAATTTTTTATAAATTTCAAGATTTGTACCATTTAACATTCCATCTTTTGAAATGTCGGTATAAATTATTGTTTTTAATCCAATGTCCGATAACTTTTTGCAAAAATCAACTGAATTTAATTCAACTGTTTCTGTCCATCCCTTTACAGCGACTTTTTCATTTTTCGCATCCACAGAAACTGCAATTTTATCTCCATATTTTTTTACCATTTCTCTTAAAAATCCTTCATTTTCAACAGCAATTGTTCCCAAAATAACCCTATTTACACCAATTTCAATATATTTTTTTATTCTCTCTTCATCACGGATTCCACCGCCAACTTGAACAAAAAAATCACTTTTTTCAACCAGTTCCTTTATAACTTCATAATTTTTAGTATTTCCATCTTTTGCTCCGTCCAAATCTACAATATGAAGATTTTTTGAATTATTTTTATTAAAAAAATCCAAAACTTCAACAGGATTTTTAAAAAACACTTCCACTTGATTATAATCTCCCTGTTTTAGTCGCACTGCCTGACCATTATGTAAGTCTATCGCTGGAAAAATCTCTATCATAATTTAATCTCCTTCAAATATTATATACTTTATTTTATAACTCTATTTTATGTACTGCAAAATTTTTCAAAAAAGTTAGGTCATTCCAAAACACAAAGGAAAAATCTTAATATAAAAATCCTAATATTTGGAATATCTGCTCCAACAACCATACTCAAAATCTAACTTTGATAAAAAATCTCAAAATATTAATCAAACATTCTTATTTTATCCAAATTTTTTTGAAATATTTTCTTATTATTGTAAAAATCAGTTTTATTCGCCTTTGCCAGCTCTGATTTTATATACCAGTTTTGATACCTGTTGTAATACAATATTTCTTCACTTGGCTTATTTTTCCCTTCAAAATTTTCATAATAAAAATCAATTGCATCCTGCGTACGATTCTCATTTAAATAAAAACTTATCGCAAACCATCCCATCGTCAATTTGTATGCCCACGCCTGCTCATCAGAAATACGTGATTCTTCCGTTTTTGTTTTATCATCGCACATCTTCATAATGGAATTTAAACTTGCAAGTGCCGCTTTTTCATCGTTTTTCATAACATTCCAGATTGCATCTCTTCCTATCGTATATGTTACAGCAATTCTAGTGATTAGATAATCAGGGTATTCCCTTTTAAGTTTTTCATAATTTTTATCAAACGCTACTGTATCTCCTTTGTTAGAATAATACATATTTGAAAAAAATAATTTTGACACTTCATAAGGATTATATTTTTCATACCGCTTAAAATTATTTAATTTTTCAGCCTCACTTTTTCCAAGTGCATTATAAATATTTATCAAATTTTCTGATAATACAAAATTCTTCTCATTCTTTTTCAGCAATTCTTCAATTTTTAATGCCAATTTTTTTACTTTTTCCCTATCAGGTTCACTCACCACATTAGGTATTTCTTTATCCAGTTCTATTGTTTTTAATATTATTTCCTGAGAAACTCCTAATTTTGACAAATCCTGCCTTATCATTTCGCTTCGACTTTTAGCATTCATATTAACTGCTGCAAAAATACTCATCAATAATATTATCTTCTTCATAAATACCTCTTTCTCAATTAAAAAATAAATTATCAAAACCAACCTAAAAATGAATAAATTAAGTAAAATAATTACAATTTTACTTTTATTTTACTAATTCACCCCAGTTTTTCAATAACTTCAATCCAGTATCTCCAGATTTTTCAGGATGAAATTGCATTCCATATACATTTTTATTTTTTACAATTCCAGGAATTTTTGTTCCGTATTCTGAATATGCAACAATATTTTTCATATCAGTCTTTGAAAAATATGAATGTACATAATACACATATTCTTCACTTTCAACATTCACATTTTTCAAAATTTTATCATTTCTAAATTCATCATTTATTTTTAAGTTATTCCATCCCATATTAGGTATTTTCAAATCAGAGTTTTCTGGAATATATTTTTTTATTTCCTCAACAGTTCCATTTATAAGACCAAGTCCTTCATATTCACCATATTCATAACTTTTTTCAAAAAGCATCTGCATACCAAGACAAATTCCTAAAAACGGCTTTCCTTTTTTCGCTTCACTTATCAAAGTCTCTTTTAACCCATATTTTTCCAAATTTCCAATAGCATCTCTAAAAGCCCCGACTCCTGGCAATATTATCCCCTTAGCATTTTTTATCTCTTCAATATTATTAGTCAGCTTCGTATCTAGTCCGACATAGTTTAAAGAAGAAAGTAAGGAAAAAAGATTTCCTACTCCATAATCAATCACTGCTATCATAAGTAAAAGAATCCTTTCTATTTTATTGTTTGTTCATTTGTTATTTTTAATAATTTATTTAAATACATTATACAATGTTATTTCAGAAAAGACAATAAATTTTCGTTTTGCAATAAGGAATAAATATAAACAAAAAAATGTCTATAAAAGACATTTTATATTTTAAAATTTTATTTGTTTCTCCTTTCGGAGTTTTATCCTTTTTTATCTTCTCTCAATTAAACCCTTATTTTATGATATGTTATTTGGCTATTTTCTTGATTATACTCAAAATTTCCTTTTTTTATTTTGTTATTGTTTAAAAGAGCAATTGCCAAAGAGTCAATCAACATCGGTCTCCATTCTTCCATTAAGTCTGAGCATAATGCAGGATGCTTAGATTTATCAGAATGAAGAAATGCGGTATAAGGGTGTAATCCTTTGGATTCAACAATTGTAAATATTTCATAATGGAGCAGTGTGTATCCAAAACTAAAAACAGAATTGAATGGATCTTTTGGCGGTCTTCTAGTTCTTTTAGAAAATGAATATTCTTTATCAATTATGTTACTAATTCCTTGATAGTACAATTTTGCTAAATATCCTTCCATTCCCATTAGTTCTTCAATAGATTTAGATTTTTCTATATTCTTTGAATAAACTGACATTTTTAGTATAATATCTGTAATTTCTGGACTTTTTAGTAATTTATTTGCTCTCATAAGTATAGTTCTTTGGTTTGCTGCCTTTCCTTTAATAAATTGTTTACTTATTTCTAAAGAAAAAATTTTATCATCATTTTTTCTAAATTGCAATCTCTGCCTTTCTATATTTACATGTCCCGTTGATTCCAATCTTCCAAAATAAGAACCATTTTTAGACAAAAAAGTTAGATTCACTCCCCTCGTCAGCATTTGTTGAACACATTTTGTACTAACTTGAATCGTACCAAAAATCACAATATTATCTATATTTTCAATTGGTATCGACTTAAAATTATTTTCTGAATAATTAATAATTAATCTGTTTTCTTTATATTTTAACATTACTCCTTGTTCATAAACATATACATTACTTACTTTAACCTATCTCATGTTCTTTGAAAAATACTTTAGCCAAATAGAAAATTTGTAATTTAAATTTTTATAAATATTCTACTTTTTTTTAATATAATTTATTTTTCTGTTTCCAAAATTTCATTTGCTATTTTATTTATTTCATCATAAACACATATTATATTCTCTTTATATCCAAAACCTGTGTAATATTTTTTGAAAAAATCAGTTATTTTTCTATTCACAGTATCTATCCCAACTTTTGCTTCACTGTTAAAATCATCTCTATTAATAGTTTTTAATGAATGAGCAATCATATTTCTGACTTCTTTTATTTTATGCAAAGTTTTACTGAAATCAGAAAAATACGCTAAGTCCATTTTTTCCAGTATTCCAAACTCATTTTTTTCAATAAAATATTTAATTGTAGCAATTAACACATTATCTGATACAAACGTTGAATTTTTCAAGTCCACAATTCCTAATTCATATTCAATTTTTTCTTTTAATCCATCGTATTTTTTTATTTTTAAAATGTCTGTTTTATAACTGAATTCTTCCTATTTTCTTTTTTCTGAAAATAAATCCGATAATTTTTCCCAAAAACATCTCTTAAAATTGACAAATAAATATTTACAATCAAAGGTTCTAACATTATCGTATACCCTGCTATATCACCAGATTTTTGCTTAATATTACCAAGTGCAAAATAATCTACAATTTTGTACCATTCTTTTACTTTATTTTCATTTGTTTCATTTCTACTGTAATAATAGAATTTATCAAATTTTTTATCATTCAAACTTTTTAATTTCCCATTTGATTTCAAACCTTTTAAGTGTCGTCTATCATTTGCAAAATTAAGAAGTCCGTTTAATTTACTATTTTCTTGAAAAATATCCCTTTTTAATAACTCTAGACATGTCGGATATTCATATTTTTTTAATAATTATTTTATCTAATTTTTTGCTAAAAGTCTTGAATATTGTCTTAAATCAGGAAATAATATTCTATTTGTTCTAAATTCCTCTATATTATCAAAATTATTTTCTTTCTCATTGTTCACTTTATAACTATCATTTACGACTTTTGATGTATTTCCTTTTCCTTCAGGAGTAGCCACTTGTATCGGAATAATATTTATATTTATAGCATCAACTGTGTACATCACTAAATTGCTAATCATTTGGGCAGTTCCCGATGTTACATTTACCAAAACTTCCGCATTTGGATGTTCTAATTTTATTCTATTAAATGTTTCATTTATTTTATTAAAATATATATCAAACAAATGTGCATTACCAATATCAGTCTTAATATATTCAAATATTGGGTTATAATCTTTCAAACTTTCCTTTATCGCTTTTTCATAAATTTTATTCTCATTTCTTTTTTGCATTTTAGAAGTTAAAACTAAATATATTTTTTCAGGCCTATAATAATGTCAAATATGAAGTATAGGCCCATCATAATTACCTCTAATTTCCTGCAAATGTTAAAAGTACTCTTTCTTTATTTTCATCAATATTCTTATTATCCATTTTTTATTCCTCCCATTCCCAATGCTGTTTTTACTCCAAGTCCTGTATATTCAGACACTTGCAATAAAAAATTCAGAAGTTGCCAAAGAATTGCATCTTTACTTTTTATTCTAATTTTTATATTTCCAATAAACCCTTTAATCCTTACATTTTCCAAAAAGAAATATCTAGTTCGAAAATTATATTCGTCAATATACACTTTTTTCAAAAGTTCATTTATCACATTTTCATCTTCCAACTTAATTGTATCCGAATGTTGATTTATTTTATTTATTACTCCTAGAAGTAATGTTGAAATATTCGGAAATATTTGTAATACTCCATTTGATTTATGAGTTGTCGGAGTTAAAAAATATATTTTATTTTTCTTCTCATCATTAAAAAACAGTTCATCAAAAGATGTCTTTTTCATAGAAACTGATTTTATAAATACTTCAATTTCCTTTTTTTCCAAATAAATATTTTTTACATCATTCTCTAAAAAGTATTCTATTAACATTTCGTAAGCATTTTTATTAAAGGTCGTTATCCTCCAAAATATTTTTCCACTTTCCATATCTTTATAAATACATGAAGTATAAGGATGTGTTTCATTATAATGTAAATAATCCGCATAAGCAGAATCGATACTGCTCATCAAATATCCATGAAAAAGCGAACTCATATTCACATCTAACCCATTCCCTTCAATTTCCATTTCTATTTTTGCAAGCATCTTATTTCCCCACTTCCTTTTGAGATATTTTCCTAATTTCAACTAATCCTGCTAACTTCGATTTTAGTTCTCCATTTTCTTTAATCTTTATTCTATTTAACACTCTTGGAGAAAATTCATCATCTATTAAATGATTTAATTTTTTATCACTATTACTCTGATATAAAAGTCTTTTTACAACATCCAATCTATTTTTCTCATTTCCAAATAATGCATGAATAATTGTTTTCTGATGAAAACCTATATTTGCTCCTAATATTAAATTTTGACTACCCAAATCATTAGGTGTTTCCAAAGTATTCTTTATTAAATAATTCATAGCTTTTTTTAGAAAATTTATCAAATCATTTCATTAAAATAATTTATTTTTAATCTGGTTTCTGAAAGCAATTCAAAATCTAAAGTAATGTCAAATATAAATCTAGTTTTTGGATTAATATATTCTCTAATTACAGGCATTGGTTTTACTTGATTATTTTCTTCTAACTTTTCATCATAATCTTTAAAAAAACAAAAATTTTCATTTTTTGTATTATAGGTATCTGATATAGATATTTCAAACTTCTTAGTTTTCTCATCATTTTCCTTTAATATACGTTTTGTTAGAACATTTTTTTCATTTCTAATAATTATTTTTTCTTTTTTATGGAATATTTTATCCTCTATATTCTTAACCACATTACTAATTTTACTTTTTATCTCATCCATATCCTTTTTTTTAGTTTCATTATTTATTTTTTTTATTATGCTATATATGTAACTTATCTCATCCTTAAATTCATTTCTATTTCTTATAATATAACTAACCAATAAAAGATTTACCAAAGCCCCTTTTATCGAGCTTCCTTTAATATATGAAGTTCCATTTACATTTCTATTTACCAAAGTAATCCCATTTTTTGTATTTAAACTTTGCTTATATTCTTTTTTCTTAAATTCATTTATATTTCTATATATTCCATTTTCCTTTAAAAATTTACTCAAATCATATTGTTTGTTTTCTTTTACATTGGCTTGAGTTTCAATATAAGACAAATATTTTTCAAAATAGCCTTTTTCAGTTAAAAATTTAATAAATTTATTACTATCTATCAGTATTAATATTTTTCTATCTTTAGCATAAATATATTCTTTCTTATTCAATTTCGACTTATAATCAGTCCCTGCAATATACACAGGCGTCAAAACTTCCATCTCCATTTTATATCTAACTATCTTTCCCATTCTATAAATACTATGATTTCCATGCAATTTCAAATCTGCCAATCTTCCTGTTGGTTTAAAATTCAATACTGCTCCTGAAGAAATCATGTAAAGTTGTTTTCTTTTTTGTGGATTTTCACTATATTTAGGACTATTTACAAATCCACTTCTTTTTATCAATTGATAGCCATTTTCTTTATTTTTTATTTTTTTAATTTCATCTTTTTGTGGCAAATATGACGACAACAGTAAATATTTATCACTTTCCTTATATAAAGATTCATTTATAAATCTATCATCCTCTGACTCAATTATATCAAAATATTCTCCATCAAATATCATAGCATCATCTGTGATACTAAATTGTCCATATCCAGCACTTTTTTCCCACCTATTCCTGTCAACGACAAACTTTCCAATACATTTTCAAATTTTTCTTGCCATTTCTCTGGTAATTACACAATAAAATAAAGTCCTGAATCTTTATTAAATCTAAAAACTTCAACATTATATCGTTATCTATTTCAGGAAAATTTTTTCTTGTTTCCAGAAACTCAAAATATTCATTTAATCTATTTGCAGGAATATAACTTAACTTTTTCACCTTTTTTCTATCTACAACTTGCTCATTTTCATCATTACTTTGTTTTCTTTCAATATCATTCACAAATGGCTTTGGAACATAAAAAACCGTTTCCGTCTTCATTTCTTTAAAAGGCAACAAATCTGATACTTTAAATTCATCATTTTCTGTTAATTGAAATAATTCTCTATCATGTTCGCCAAATATTCTAATATATTCAGCATAAAAAGCAGAATAAAAAACATCTGAACTTACAGTTGTGTCTGTCAATTCTAAAGAATTGTTCGCACCAACATGAATTCCGTTTGGAAATTTTAATTTATATATTAAATAAGTCATTATTCTCTCCTACTTTCCAAATATTTCACTATATTTTCAATTTCTGATTTCAAATATTCTATATCATCTTCATTTTCTTTTAAGTATCTCATTTTCCCTTTTAATGAAGATCCTGGTATTATTGGTTTATTCGTTAATTACAATGTTATCTACCGCTCCTATCGCCGAAAAATCTCCAGATGTTCCTCTATGAAGTCCTGTTAAAACTTTTATTTTCCCTGTTATAATAAATTTTCCTTTTAATGTATTCATAACTATTTTTCACTCCTATTTTTTATTTTTAGTTTATCCAATATAATATTTCACATATGCTACTATTTCTTCTAAATAACGATAAAATATATCAAAATCTTCTTTGGTTTTTATTTTTTTCAATCTTTCTGAAATTTCAAATTTTTTATCAAATTCCTTTACTTTAGATTCTCTACCACATTGATATGTATGCTTTATTAAAAGATATTTTACATCGTTTAATAAATCATCTGATAATTTATCTTTTTTCTTTAATATCTTTGAAGATATTTTATTTTTTACTATTACTGAATTTGACAAAAGTTGTCTTAACTGTGTTGTTGTAACCATATTATTTTTATTTTCTTTTACTAATTCTTCCACTGTTTTATTTTCCATAACAAATTCCTTTCTAAATTTGTAATAAATTTCCATTTTATAACATAAATTGCAATATTAATTGCGACATTTTACCAAATTTTTTTAAAAACTAATTTCGTGTAAAAATTTCTCAAATGGCGTTGCTTTGTTGTTACTAACATTTTAACACGAAATTATCATGAGTTTTTACATTTTTTTAGTTTGTCGCAATATATTTTACAATCTATGATATATTAAAATAACTATTATTGTAAAATAAAGAAAGATTGCGATAGTTCCCCTTACTTTCTATAAAAAGAAAAAAGCCACCAAAACAAAATGGTAGCTTTTTCATTGAGGAAAATATGAGAAAAAATAGAATATAAAAAAACTATCTCAATATAGTCAAGATAGTTTTTGTTTTATTATTTAATTATTTTACCAGATTTTTATTCTATCTTCTGGGGCTTTATACATTTTATCTCCTGGTTTTGTTTCAAATACCTTATGGAAAGCATCAATATTTATCAATGTTCCATTTACGCGGAAGATGTTTGGTGAATGAGAATCTGTTTTTGCTAGATTTCTCAAGTATTCTGGTGTTGATTTTTGTCGCCACATTCTTGCAAAGCTTAAAAAGAATAGTTTGTTTATTGTGTCCGAATATGCTTTTGTAGAATTTGGATGATCTTTCATGTACATTTGTAATGCATCATAGGCAATGTTTAGTCCTCCAAGATCAGCAATATTTTCAGTCAATGTATATTTTCCGTTAACATATACACCGCCTCCAACTGAATATCTTGAAAACTGATCTTCCAATTTTTTTGTTGCTGCGTCAAATTTCATTTTATCTTCTTCTGTCCACCAGTTTCTCACATTTCCATCACCATCATATGAAGCTCCTGATACATCAAACGCATGAGTAAGCTCGTGTCCTATAACTGTTCCAATACCTCCAAAGTTACTTGCCATTTCTGATTTTCCATAATCGTAGAATGGAAATTGCAAGATTCCTGCTGGAAATACTATTTCGTTGCTCGTTGGTGAATAGTAGGCATTTATTGTATGGGGAGACATGTGCCATTCTGTTTTATCTACTGGTTTTCCAACTTTTTTCATATCTTCATTATATTCCCATTCACTTATTTTTTTCATCTGGTCATAAAGTGAATCATTGCTTGAAATTGTCATTTTACTAAAATCTCTCCATTTATCAGGATATCCGATTTTTACAGTAATTTTTGATAATTTTTCTAACGCTTTTTTCTTAGTAGCAGCGCTCATCCAGTCCAGTTTCTCAATTCTGTTCTTCATTGCTTTCTTAATGTAATCAACCATTTGCAACGTATTTTTCTTAGCTTCAGATGAAAAATTACGTTGAACATAGATTTTTCCGATAATTTCTCCAAGACTTCCATTTGTAAAGTTTAATGCTCTTTTTTCAAGTATTTCCCTTTCTTTCTGACCATTCAGATGTCTTCCAAAAAATTCAAAGCTTCTTTTTCCAAGTTCATCGTTTAGCACTCCAGTTGCAGAACTTATTAAGTTATATTTCATATAATCCTTGATTACACCAATATTTGCATCATTTACAAATCTATCAAGATTTTTATAATAATTTAGCTCAGTTATTATTACCTTGTCTGTATTTACATTCAGTTGCTTCAAATATTCTGCTAAATCTACATTTTTAGACAATGTTCCTAAATCGGTTACTTTTACAGGATTATTATATTTTTTTACATCATGACGCTCTTCATTTGTAAGCAACGTATTTGCAATCTGTTTTTCGAATGCAACTATTTTTTTAGCTCTTTCAAGAGTATCCGATTCTCCCAGATATTTCAGCATATCACTTACATATCTTGTATACTCTTCAAGTATTGCCCTATTTTCCCTTGTATCTTTCTGAAAATATTCTCTTGAAAGCCCAATTCCTGCGCTTCCTAGATATATAGCATTATTTTTCGAGTTATTCAAATCTGTTCCTACTCCCCATCCATAAAATTCAGAACTACCAGTCTTTGTAACTTCAACATTGTATTTTTTAAGATCGTCAATATTCTTTATGGCATCAATTTTTTCAAGATCATTCTTTATGGGTGTAAGCCCCTCCTTGTTTCTTCTCTCCATATTTGAATAACTGTCATAAATCGTTATTACTTTTTGTTCATCGGCAGTCAATGAAGATTTTCCTTTTAGCTCCCTTATAAGGTTTCGAAGAAAATCCTGATTTTTTTCATTCAGTTCGTAAAACGCTCCCCAGGCAGGCTTTGTGCTTGGAATTTGAGTCTTTTTATCCCAGTTTTCGTTTACATAGTTATAAAAATCCTCCTGTGCCTTGACATTCGTGCTGACATCTTCAAACATTGCCCTGTCATTATCCTTTACAAGCTTTGCCTGCTGTTTGGCATAAAAATTCCAAAATCCTTCAGGTCTTTTCTGTGGAACAGGTGCAGGCGTTTCCTCCTTATTCTCCGTTGCTTTCTGCACAGTCGTCTTTGATGCAGGTGCAACCTTGCCTTCATTAGCTTCATTTTCTGCATAAATTAAATTAACGCTGGCTAAAAATAGCGAAATTACAAGTAATTTTTTCATTCTTTCTTCATTTCCATTAAAATATTCAGAATATATTAGAATTAGCTATTAATCCACGACTACAGTATACGGTAAAGATGTTACATCAACTCATTCTAAATAATTCTAATAGATTAAGGAAAATTTCTCCTCTCCTTATTTTTTATATATTGATATTTAGATAACTAAAACTATCCAGCTAAAAGATGTCATATCTTATAACAATACCATATTATACATTTTTCTCAAATATATTTCAAGGATTTAAACAAAAAAAACATAATTTTTTTGATAGATTTATAAACATAATAAAAAAACAGCCCTAAAACTTAATTTAAGGCTACCTTTAGCTAAAAATATTTATTAGAAAGCAGGAATTACTCTACCTTCATATTTTTCTTCAATAAATTTCTTAACTTTTTCACTTTGCAGTGCTTTTACTAATTTTTTAACTCTTTCGTCATTTTCATTTCCTTTTAATACTGTAACAATGTTTACATAAGGCGAGTCTTTACCTTCAATCAAGATAATTTCATTTTTTGTAACTCCAGCATCAATTGCAAAGTTTGAATTTATGATTGCTCCTGCAACTTCAGATAATCTTGGTGCAATTTGTTCGTTTGATAATGTTTCAATTTTAATATTTTTTGGATTTTGAACAATATCAGCTGGTGTAGCATCTAATTTTGTATTATCTTTTAATTTTATAACTCCAGCTTTATCAAGCAGAATTAATGAACGTCCTCCATTTGTTGGATCGTTAGGAATAATTAAGGTATCTCCATTTTTTAAGTCGTTAATATTTTTTATTTTTTTAGAATATAATGCCATTGGCTCCAAATGAATATTTCCAACTGCTGACAATCCAATGTTATTTTTCTTTCCAAAATCATCCATATATGGAACATGTTGGAAGAAGTTTGCATCTATACTTTTATCTGCAAGTGCCTTATTTGGCTGAACATAGTCATTAAATTCAACTATTTCAAGTTCAATCCCTTCTTTTTTCAAGTCATCCTTTACCAAATTTAATAATTCTGCATGAGGAACTGGTGTCGCACCTACAACTAACTTTTCAGTTTTTCCTGATGCAGCTCCTCCTTTTGATTCTGTTCCTTTACTTCCACAAGCTACTAAAAATAGTGCTGTTGCTAATAATAGTGATAATATTTTTTTCATAAATACCTCCAAAAATTTTTTATTTATAATTTATTTTACAAACTTTTACTAAAATACTGGAACAATTACATCTTTATATTTTTCTTCCATATATTTTTTTACTTTTTCACTTTGTAGTGCCTTTAACAATTTCTGAATTCTAGGATCGTTTTCGTTCCCTTTCAATGTTGCAAGGACATTTGCATAAGGTGAATCTTTATCTTCTTTTACAAGTCCGTCTTCTTTATATGACAATCCTGCATTTAATGCAAAACTGCTATTTACAATTGAAGCAGCAACTTCAGGTAATCTTGGCGGAAGCTGTTCTGCTGAAAGCTCTTCAAATTTTATATTTTTTGGATTGCTTACAATATCTTTTAATGTTGCATCCACATTCTTGTTATTATTTAATTTTATAATTCCAGCTTTATCCAGCAGAATTAATGAACGAGCCAAATTTGTCGGATCATTTGGCAACAATATTGTATCGCCATTTTTTAATTCGTTAATATTTTTTATTTTTTTTGAATAAAGTGCAAGTGTAGGTAAATATATTTTCCCAACTGCTGTCATCTCAAATCCATTTTTCTTTCCAAAATTTTCCATATATGGAGTATGCTGGAATAAATTAGCATCTACTTCTTTTGACTGTAGCACTTTATTTGGTTGAACATAGTCATTAAACTCTACTATTTCAAGTTCTATTCCTTCCTTTTTTAAGTCATCCTTTACAAATTTCAAGATTTCTCCAGCAGGAATTGGTGTGGCAGCAACTTTTAATTTTTCAATTTTTCCAGAATCTTTTGAAGATTTTTCTGAATTTCCACAGGCTATTAAAAATAATGCTGTTACTAAAACTAACAAAATTTTTTTCATATAATCATCTCCCTTTTTGTATAATCTACAAAATTATTATTTTAATTTATTATGTTATGTTCTTTTTCTCTTATTCATAAGAGCTTTTACAATACTGTTACCGACAAACTGTATAATTTGTACAAGTACGATTATAACAATTGTAGCCTGCCACATTACTTCTGGCTTAGATCTTTGATAACCGTCAATTACAGCA
Organism: Leptotrichia sp. HSP-342; assembly: GCF_041199995.1. Taxonomy (NCBI): domain Bacteria; kingdom Fusobacteriati; phylum Fusobacteriota; class Fusobacteriia; order Fusobacteriales; family Leptotrichiaceae; genus Leptotrichia; species Leptotrichia mesophila. The sequence goes on along the minus strand of NZ_CP165646.1, from coordinate 1,182,039 downwards.
GCATTTCCAAGTCCACCACCACCGATTGTCCCAGCCATCGCAGAATACCCAATCAGGCTGATTAATGTTAACGTCAAACCATGAACAAGTGCAGGCAGTGCTTCTGGTATCATCACTTTAAAAATAATTTCAGAAACTGTTGCTCCCATAGATTTTGAAGCTTCAATAAGCCCATCATCTACTTCCTTTAACGCTCCTTCTATAATCCTTGCTACAAATGGTGCAGATCCTAACGAAAGAGGAACAATAAATGCGACACTTCCATAAGATTTATTTACAAGTATTCTTGAAAGCGGTATTAATAAAACCATCAGAATTATAAATGGTATTGACCTTGTAATATTTACAATAATCATATCTAATATTTTATGAATTGTTTTATTTGGCTTTACACCCTTTTCATCAGATGTAACAAGCAAAATTCCAATTGGCAGTCCGATAATTAATGCTATAATTGTCGAAATAAATACCATATAAATTGTTTCCCAAAGGGGTTCAGCCATATTTTGAAATTGTAAAAATTTAACCCAGTCAAATCTTACTCTCATTATACCACCTCCGAATCTATTTTATTTTCTTTCAGCCATTCAATAATATCTTTTGCTTTCTCTTCATTTGCCGAAATTTCTATTAATAAATTTCCAACGATAATATCGCCTACTTTATCAACAAATCCACCTAGAATATTTACTTCAACATCATATTTACGAATAATTTTTGTAATATATGACTCGTTTACCTGTTCTTCGTTATATTTAAGGCTTAGACGTAATTTTCCATTATTTTCTTCACGGCTCTTTATCTCTTCTTCTGTTCTAAATTCTTCGTGTGAAATATTTTGTACAAATTCTTTTGCAAGTTCTGTTTTTGGATTTAGGAAAATCTCTTTTGTTTCACCTTTTTCAATAATTTGTCCATCTGACATAATTGCAGCTTTATTACAGATCTTCTTTATAACTTCCATTTGATGAGTAATCAAAATTATAGTTATTCCAAATTTTTTATTTATATCCTTTAACAGTTCCAAAATAGAATTAGTCGTTCTTGGATCAAGTGCTGATGTTGCTTCATCTGAAAGCAGTAATTGCGGATTGTTTGCTAATGCCCTAGCTATCGCCACACGTTGCTTCTGTCCTCCTGAAAGTTGTTCGGGATAATTTAGTTTTTTATCTGAAAGTCCTACAATTTCAAGTAGTTCATCCACTCTTTTTTTAATATCTCTTTTTTTCCATCCTGAAATTTGCAACGGAAAAGCTATGTTATCAGCAACATTTTTTGAATTTAGCAAATTGAAATGCTGAAAAATCATACCAGTTTTTTTTCTATATTCTCTCAAAAGTCTTGTATTAAATTTTAGAATATTCTTATTTTCATATCCAAGACTTTTTTTCTTTTTTTTATCAATAACTTCATGCCTTACAAGAATTTCTCCAGAAGTAGGTTCTTCTAACCTGTTAAGAAGTCTTATAAGTGTAGATTTACCAGCTCCACTAAGCCCCATAATTCCATATATATCCCCTTGTTCAATGTCAAGACTTACATCATTTACAGCTAGTAATTCTTGCCCATTATTAAGTTTATATTCTTTTACCAAATTCCTTATCTTAATAAAACCGTCCATATTTCACCTCTTTTTAATTTATTTTGCCTTATTTTTACTTTTCGTAGTTAAAAAGATTATATTATTTATTACTTTAAAAGTCAACTGTTTTAAATACTTTTTTATATTATATCATTTTTATGTTGTATATACAAGTAAAAAAGTAGAATTTTTAAAAAAAATTTATTAAGATTATAAAAGGGTATGCTTATGATACCCTTAAATTAACCTAGATTAACTATTTGTATTTAAAAATTCCTTTACTCTTTGAGAAGATGGATTTTCAAAAATTTGTTGCGAAGTCCCTGTTTCCAGTATTTTACCTTTTTCCATAACCACTACCCTATCTGAAATTTCACGAACAAAGTTCATTTCATGACTTACAATTAGCATCGTTATCTTTTGCTCTTTCAATTTTCTAATTATATCCAGTACCTCTTTTACAAGTTCTGGATCAAGTGCTGAAGTTGGCTCATCAAAAAGTAATATGTCTGGCTGTAATGCTAATGCTCTTGCTATTGCTACACGTTGTTTCTGACCTCCTGAAAGTTCATTTGGAAAACTGTTCATCTTATCTGATAATCCCACTAAATCTAGCATTTTTTTTGCAATAGTTTCTGCTTCTGATGTATCAATTTTTTTTACTAGTTTTAAAGTCTTTACTATATTATTTCTAACTGATAGATGAGGAAATAAATTAAAAGTTTGAAAAACCATTCCTGTTTTTAGCAGGATTTCCTTTTTAATTTTTTTATCTACATTTTTATCTGTCAGATTATTCCCCTCAATCAAAATCTCTCCTGACGTTATCGACTCTAAATCTACAATACAACGTAAAATTGTCGATTTTCCACTTCCAGAAGGCCCTATTAATGAGACAACTTCTCCTCTATTAATATGTAAATTAATATCTTTTAAAATTATATTATCGCCATATTGTTTTTTCAAATTTTTTACTTCTACTATTTTTTCATTTTTCACTCTTTATCTCCTAGTCCACTTTAATTTTAAAATTTCTTAAATTCTGACTTTATTTCTTTTCTCAATATTTTTAAACAATCTATCAACTGCAAAACTTAATACAAGATAAATGATAATTGCACAAATATATGGCGTAATATTATAGTAAATGTTTGCTAATTCCTTTGTACGCTTCATAACTTCGGTTACAGCGAGAACATAGATTAATGAAGTATCCTTTATAAGTGTAATTGCTTCATTTCCCAATGTTGGCAGTACTCTTCTTATTGCCTGTGGCAAAATAATATATATTATTTTTTGCCAGTAACTATAACCAAGAACTTTTGCAGCTTCATGCTGTCCTTTATCAATACTTTCTATTCCACTTCTCATAATTTCCACAAGATATGCTGCATAATTTATAATAAAAGTAATAGTTGCCGCCGTATATGGCTCTAACACAACTTTATATCTACCAATTTTCATAAGCGGTATTCCATAATAAACCACCATTAACTGAAGCATTAAAGGAGTTCCTCTAAATATCCAAGTGTAAACTGAAATAAAAAATTTTACTGTCTTATTTTTCCCTGTATATGCTAATGCTCCTAAAATTCCTAACGGGACGGAAAATAGGATTGTAAACACATACAATATTGCAACATTAGGTAATGTTTTTAACAATTCTACAAATATTGATAATGATTGATTCATTATTAATCTTTAAACCACTTTGAATAAATTTTTTGATAAGTCCCGTCTGTTTTCAATTCTTCGATAGCTTTATTTATAGCCTCAATTAATTTTGTGTTTCCTTTTTTAGCAGCAATTCCATATTCTTCTTCTCCATAGTTCTCACTTAAAATTTTATAAAGATCTTTCTTAGCCTGAGTTTCTTTTGTCTTTTTAGTATATTTTGCCAACACTTCATCTGCTACAATTGCATCAACTCTCCCTGCATCAAGATCCATAAATGCCTGGTCATATTGAGCATAAGTTTTAAATTCTTTAAATTTTTTATCCTCACCTGATTTTTTCACAGCTTCTTCTCCACTGCTTTCAGTTTGGCTTCCAACATTTTTTCCTGTTAAATCAGCTTTTTCATTAATGCTTGAATCCTTCTTAACCACTATAAGCTGATGACTTGTAAAATAAGGTTTTGACATTTCAGTTTCTTTTTTTCTTTCCTCTGTTATAGTAAGTCCATTCCAAATTAAATCAATATTTCCACCATTCAAATCTAGTATCTTTGAATCCCAGTTTATTGGCTTAAATTCAACTTCAGCACCCAACTTTTGAGCAACCGCTCTCGCCAAATCAATATCAAACCCCACAATCTCTCCTTTTTCATTTTTAAATCCCATCGGAACAAATGAATCATCAAGCCCAATCACTATTTTCTTAGGAATACCGTTAGCATTGGCTTTTTCTTCTTTTTCATCCTTCTGGACACTGCACATTAATACACTTAATGCAAAAATCATAAGCAACATTATTTTTTTCATTTCTACCGCCTCCTGCTTTCATTTATATACTAAAATTTACAAATTAATTTCTAAATATATTATAATAATAACATTTTTTTCGATATTTTGTCAATAATTATAATATATAACTTTTATATATTTCAATATATTTTATTTATGGTTAAATACTAAAAAATTAGAATAAAAAATACAAGGTGAGCGATTATTACCCACCTCTTTTATAGTTATTCAAATTTTTTTCATTTAAATATTAGCTTATTTTATTTAATAACAGTTTTATTATAAATAGAGTTTAGTACAAATTCTATCTTTGTACCATTAAAACATTAAACACATTTTCTAAATCTGTCTTTGAACTCAAAATATTACTTGCACTCATTACTACATCCTGAATATTTTGATTTTTTACGCCTGCTACCATTTTTTGCATATTTTCTGATAGCGTTTTTGAACTTTCCTTTATTTTTTTGAAATCTGACTCACTTATATTTTCTTTTTTAGCATTTTCTAGTGTTATTTCAGATACTGCTTTATATGCATTTTGAACGTTATTATTAGCTTCTTCTAATGTTTTTACTTCATTTTCATCAAAGTTTAGATTATTTTTTCCAAATGCTGTTTTTCCAAATTCATTTACGGAATTTACAAATTTTAAAATATTCAATTTTGCTGTTTTACCATCTTTTTGTAATTGATTCTCTATTTTTTGATTGATTATTTGAGCAATTTCATGTAATGAATTAGCAAAAATTTTGTGATTTTCCTGTCTATTTTGCAATACAACTTTATACTTGTCATTCAATTCTCCGACTTTTGCCAGCTTATCAGCTTTATAATCACCTTTTTCAAAATAATCGTTAATTTCTGTCAGTACCTTTTGTTCCTCTACCAATGAATTTATCAGATTTTCAGCATTTTTATCAATAGCTTCCATTTTTGGGCTTTTTTGCATTATATCAGTAATTTCTTTTATATATTCACCAATCAGGTTAATTGAACTATCCAAATTTTCAGTAAATGTCGGCACTTCCGAAATATTTTTTATATTTCCAGTTTCATTAAGAAATTCCTCTTTTTTTATCTCCATAAAAAATGTATTCCATTCTTCAGAATTTGGTACATCGCTTAATTTTGAATATTCATTATATTTTGCAATTTCCTCTGTTGAAATATCCCTTTTTACACTCGTTACTTTTACTTTATCCTTATCATTTTTGTCATTACCCTTGTTATCACATCCTACAATAACTAGCAATGCCATTATTCCAATCACTGCATATTTTTTCAATTTCATTATTTTTCCTCCAGAATGTTTTATTTTTAAAAATTTATGATTTTCGCAATACTCTGTTATTATACCAAATTTTTATTTATTTAACAAATTTATACTAATCCTGCAATTTTCAAAATATAAAGCCATCCTGTTAATGTAAAAATACTCATAATCGTAGTAATCATAACAGTTCCCGAAGTTACAGCTCCATTATGTCCCATTCCTCTTGCCATAGTAAATGAAGTTGGAGTAGTTGGACTTCCCAGCATTCCAAGCACAGCAACCAGCTTTTCATCCTCAAATCCAAATTTTATTGCTATTGGTAAAAATATTGCTGTAAGAATTAGCAGCTTGAATGAAGACGAAACTAATACAATTTTTATTTTTGAAAAAACTTCTCTTACATCAAAACTTGCTCCAAGTGCAAGTAATCCAAGAGGAGTTGCCGCTGCAGAAAATGTCGAAATTGATTTTTTCATAATTACTGGCTGCGGAATTTTTAACAATGCCCAAATCATTCCAGCCAAAATTCCAAGTATTAAAGGATTCTTCATAACTCCCTTTAACGTATTTTTTAAAACTACTCTATTCAATTTCCCCTGTTCTGGACTAAGTAACATCAAAATCACAACTGAAGCAACATTGTACAAAGGGACAGCTCCAATTACCATAAGAGCCACAATTTTAGCCTCTCCATACACATTCTGCACAAAAGCATAAGCAAGCAAAGCAGCACTGCTTCTGAATCCAGCTTGAATAAATTCCCCACGAATTGACTTATCCTTCAAAAAAACTGAAATAATACACATTATCATTATTGAAAAAAATGTTGCAAAAAAACAGAACATCAAATATTTCAAATCCCAGATTGCCGAAAAATCAGATAGCGACAATTCTTTAAACAAAAGTACAGGCAAAAGTGCCAAAAATACAAATCTATTCATCTTATCCGCAAATTCTAAATCTATAATTCCTATTTTCCTAAAGATATACCCAAGTATCATAATCAGAAATACAGGCATTGTTGCATTCAAGCAAAATATTAATTCTTTCATTTTCCTCCTTCATCTATATAAAAAAGGTCATAAATTCAATTTTATACTCATATTTTTATATTTATGTAATTTTATTGTCAAATAAAAGTAAATACACGACTAATAAAAATTAAACTATTCTAAAATTTTAAATCAATAATTATAATTTTTAGGTCTAATTTCTAAATAACACTATATTATAGTAAAAGTATAACACAATATCGATAAACAAACAAGGAAAATAAATTTAGAAATAAAAAAAGTACCTCTAAACGTTTTTATTATATAGTTTTTTGGTACTTTTTTATCTTTATATATAAATTTTTATAATTAAAAGTCAAAATGCATATAATCAGCTCTTGAAAATGCAGCTCCCCAGGTCCATCCCCTCTTAGAAAATGCTTTTACAACATCACCATCTGGAATAATAGAATAAGGATTTATTCCTGGTTCCCATTTTTTACCTACCAATACTTTTCCTTCAACATCCAGCTGAGGATTTTCATCAGGATTTATATCTATTGCACGGCCAGTACTATGAAGGCTTTTTAATCCATTAGGACGCCAATTATATCCTCCTAACGATTTAATAGGAAATTTTTCTGGCCCATTGTATATTTCAGTAAATATACTTTTTACATCTTCTGCTAATAAATTTAATACTTGTACTTTTGCCTTACTTGAAACTTTTTGTCCATTTTTTAATTTCCATATAGGAACTTCAACCCAAACCATATGTCTTATTGCGGTTTCATGAGAAGGATTATAATAAACATCTTGCAATTCTGCATCAATTCTTTCATGATATTCAATATAATATTCCCACATAGGATCATTAACAATTTCTACTTGTGGTGGTATCTGAATATTTTCGCTTTTTGTTTGTTTACTATCCGATGTATTTTTATTTTCTCTATTTCCTGATTTAAATATACCTTGTATTTCATTATAAGCATAAAGTTTATTCTCTATTGACATTATACTAAAAATAGTGAATATTCCTATTAAAAGCTTTGATTTTTTCAAATTTGTTCATCTCCTTTATTATATAAAATTAATATATTAATAAAATATTATTTATAAAACAAGATTATTCAGATTTGTAAAATTATAATTTGTATAATACAATTTTAGAGATGTTAGTATTTTAATTAGGTATAAACTTTTCTTATTATTAGAACAATCTTTATGTTATTATACTATCAGAACTATTAATTGTCAAGTAATTAAGAAAAATAAAAAAATGTTTTTGCGTTATCTTAAATAGTTATCTAATCTTAATTTTTAATTTATTTCCCATATAACTAATATTATATTTAATACCTTTATAAAATCTAAATCATTTTATAATTTTGTCAATAATTCCTCCACCAAGACAAACTTCACCATCATAAGCAACCACAATCTGTCCCAGCGTTACAGCCTTTTGCGGTTCATCAAAAATCACTTCATATTCATTTTCGTTAAGTTTATTAATCACAGCTTTTGTGTCTTTTTGTCTGTATCTAAATTTTACAGTACATTCTATTGGAAACTGTGCCTCATTTATAAAATTAAAATCTGTTGCAATTAATCCCTTTGAATAAAGTACTGAGTTATCACCTTGCGTTACAATCAATTCATTTTTTTCCAAATCCTTATCCACAACAAACCAAGGTTCTCCAGTTCCCTCCTTTGTATTTCCAATCCCAATTCCTTTTCTCTGTCCGATTGTGTAATACATAAGTCCATTATGATGCCCTAATACCTTTCCTTGCGTATTTACAATATTTCCACCCTTTGCTGGCAAGTATTGGGATAAAAATTTATTAAAATCACGTTCTCCAATAAAGCAGATTCCTGTGCTGTCTTTTTTCTTTGCCGTTGCCAAATTATATTTTTCAGCAATTTCACGAATCTGTGGCTTTGTGTATTCTCCTAATGGAAATAAAACTTTTTCCAGTTGCTCCTGACTTAACTGACAAAGAAAATATGTCTGATCTTTATTATCATCAATTCCTCTTAACATAGTCGATTTGATTTTCCCATCTTTTTCTTCGTGAGCAATTCTCGCATAATGCCCTGTTGCCACATAATCAGCCCCAAGTTTCATCGCATAGTCTAAAAATGCACGGAATTTGATTTCCTTATTACACATCACATCAGGATTGGGTGTTCTTCCTTTTTTATACTCATCTAGAAAATATGTAAACACTTTGTCCCAATATTCTTTCACAAAATTCACCGAATAATAAGGTATCTCCAACTGCTCTGCCACAGCAATCACATCCTTATAATCCTCTTCCGCCATGCAAACCCCATTTTCATTCTTCTCTTCCCAATTTTTCATAAAAACTCCAATTACATCGTAACCCTGTTCTTTAAGCAAAATTGCCGCAACGGAAGAATCAACTCCGCCAGACATTCCTAGTACTACTTTTTTTCTTTTTTTCATATTATTTCCTTTCCTCATACATCCAAAGTTTAAACTTCTTTTCAACAATATCCTATATCACAATATCATTTCATACTTAAATCCAAATCTATTATACTCTATATTCGTCATAAAATCAACTTCATAATTAAAAAATAATTAAAAATGTTTCTTTCTTAATATGGTTTTGGTAGACTTACATTATATCAGAAACCTTTCTTTTTTTTATATACTTTCGTCACATATGTATTGTCTCACAACAATTATTTAATAACAACCTCAATTTAATCAGATTCTCATTTTGAAATCAATTAAAAAGTGTTCTTTTTGTTTCATCCTTTTTTTATTTTTCAATTTTCTCTCCTTTGTCTTAATTGATACACAATGTTCCAAAATGTTAACCTTTAAAAAAGATAGTTTAATTTGAAGTAAAAATACATATATGAAGATGATTGTGATATATCATGGAATTGAGAAAATATGCAGGAATAGAAATAGACTTAGTGACAAAAATAATATTTCCTACTTTATAATGAAACTATCAGAACATATACTCAACTATCTTAAAAAAAATACAATAGACCTGTTCGATAACTTATAGTTCAAAATTATCAGATTTTTTCTCACCTGTAAAGACTTTTTTTAATTTTCTTCCAAGCTTCCGTTTGAACAGCAGTTCAAACTATTTATCGTAAAGGTTTTTGAAACACTCTTTAAAGTTTATATCTAAAGAGCAGATAACAGCTTTTTGGATTCAGATGAAAAAAAGTAAAAAATTTTAAAAGAACAGTTATTACTATCTTTGGAAATGTTACTTTTGAATGTCATAAATATGCAGATAAAAAAACAAGTTCACATTACTGTATTAATAAATGCTGTAGATGGATTTCTAAAAATCTAATTTTTACTATTCTTTCAAATATCATCATACTATAACCTCATTTTTTGCAAAGATTTATGATGTTTGTATAATCTTGTCAATTCTTCTTTATCAGCTTCTTCCCTAAGATATATCAATAATATTATATATACTATGTTATTCTATATTTTTTTTTTGCGTTTATCATACTGTAAAGAAAAAAAACTTGACAACTTTCAAAAAATTGAGTATAATCATATTATACTTAAAAATAATAAATTTTCAAGTTATTAAATAAATGGAGGTAAAATACAATGTTAAAATTAAGATTAACTAGATTAGGAAGAAAAAAAGTTCCTTTCTATAGAATAGTTGCTATGGAGGCTTTATCAAAAAGAGATGGAAAAGCAGTTGCTTACTTAGGAACATTCAACCCACTTTCCGAAGAAGAAAAACAAGTAGTATTAAAAGAAGAAGAAGTTTTAAAATACTTATTACACGGGGCTCAACCAACTGAAACTGTTAAAAGTATTTTAACAAAAGCAGGAGTATGGGCAAAATTCCAAGAAGCTAAGAAAAAATGACTATAAATTAGTATCTTAAATGTGAAATTTTCATATTTCTCATAGTATTTACCCTAGTCCTTAGGGTAAATTTTTTATTATTGAATTTAGTCATAGTCAATTGAGTACTCAAAGCGTATAAAATATATCTCCCCACTATGCAAGTGTAGAAATGTAAGTTTACAAAAAAAACAGCTTCCTTTATAATGGAGTTGTTTAAGCCATTTAATAAAGGAAAGGCGTTTATATAGTTAATAAGACTAACCTATCCTATCTCATACTAAAATGTATGTGTAAATATCGTATATATTTACACCTAAGTACAGACAAAAATTGTATACAGTCAATACAGAAAAAGCATGGGAAAAATTTTAAGAAAATCATAATGAGTATAAAGAAGTCGAAATAATAGAATACCATCTGAAGAAAGATCAAGTACATACACTGGTAAATATATAGTAAAACTTATACAAAAACGACCTAAAAATACGGTATAATAATATTACAGCATATGAAAAAGATTTATAGAAAAAAAATTTTAAATTTTTATTATGAAAATCGAAAAATAAAAGTGTTATTTCAATTCAACATAAGTTCCAGCACATTGTATGGATAGACAAAGCTTAAAAAGACATAGCTCATAATTTCAATATGCTTGAGGAAGCAGTTACTTCTGTTTTATTTGATAAGATAGTTCTGTTTTGAATGGGTTTTACTATACTACCAAAATAAGTGTATCAAGTTTTATGGAATATTTAAAAGGAATATGCAAACTTAGAATATAAATTTGGAAACAAACATTTCTGGTCAAAAGGATATCATGTGAGTCATGTGAGTATAGTAGACTTAAATAAAGTAACAAAAAAAAATATATAGCTGAACAAGAACAATATGATATAGCGATAGACAAGTTAAGTATACAGGAATATGAAGACTCTTTTAAAAGATAGTAACGAATCAAATATAACAGTAGTTTGAATGTGGTTACAAACATTCTCTTTAATCGAAGTAGAAAATCCAACGACAGCCGTAGAGCAAACTACTCTTTTGAAGAGTAATATTGACTTAGAATATGTTATTCTTTGCTTATGAAAATATTGAAATTTATGAAAAAAAATAGTATATTATAGAGTAGTTAAATTTTATGAAAAAATAGGAGGTAATATGGCTTTAATTATACAGAAATATGGCGGAACTTCCGTTGCAAATGCCGAGAGGGTAAAGGAAGTGGCTAAAAGAGTTGTAAAGTATAAAAAGGCTGGACACGATGTAATCGTTGTTGTTTCTGCACCGGCTGGGAGGACTGACGAACTGATAAAAAGAGCTTATGAGTTGTCAGATTCGCCAAATAAACGTGAATTTGATATGCTTTTGACTTCAGGGGAGCAGATTTCGATTGCATCACTTGCAATTGCTGTAGCTGATATTGGAGAAAAGGCTGTTTCACTAAATGCTTTTCAAGTTAATTTTAAAACGACATCTGTGCATACAAAAGCTAAAATCATTGACATTGATACCCAAATTATACAGGAAAAACTAGACGAGGGAAATGTAGTTGTGTTTGCTGGATTTCAGGGAATTACAGAAAATAATGAGATTACTACGCTTGGACGTGGTGGTTCTGATACAACCGCTGTTGCATTGGGAGCGGCTCTTAATGCTGATGAAGTGGAAATTTACACCGATGTTGACGGAGTTTACACGGCTGATCCGAGAATTGTAAAAAATGCAAGAAAGCTAAAAACAATTTCATATCAGGAAATGTTGGAACTGGCTGCCTCAGGGGCAAAAGTGCTCCATCCAAGATCAGTCGAAATTGCTGCCAAATACGGTATAAAGATACATTTACGTTCATCATTTGATGATTCTACAGGAACGATTGTCCAAAGGGAAGAGGGATTTGATGAAATAGGAAATCAAAACATTGACACAAAAGGAGAAGCTATGGAAAAAGTAAAAATCGCAGGTATCACATCTTCTAAAAACGAAGGAAAAATCACACTTTTTGGAGTGCCTGACAAACCAGGAATCGCTGCAAAAGTATTTTCCAGACTGGCAAAGGAAAAAATCAATACTGACATAATTTTACAAAGTTCAAGCAGAAATAAAGAATTAAATAACATTTCATTTACTGTAAAAAGCGACGACTTGAAGGAAGCTGTTGCCATTTCAGAGCAAATAAAGGAAAAAATTGGAGCGGAAGGTGTTTCTTTTGAAGAAAAAATCGCAAAGGTTTCTGTCGTTGGAATCGGATTAAAAAGCCATTATGAAACTACATCTGAAATTTTTGACATCCTTGCTGAAAATAACATAAACATTGATATGATTTCTTGCTCTGAAATTAATGTTTCGTGCATTATTCATGAAAAATATATAGATAAGGCTGTAACTGCACTTCACAAAAGATTTATCGAAATTGATGATTAATGAAGAATGAAAAGGACAAAAAATAAAACAAAAAACAGATAACCGAAAGGGAGGACTTTAAAAAGTATGAAAATAGGAATTATTGGATTGGGAACTGTCGGAGAGGGAGTTCTTAAAGTATTAACAAACGAAAAGGAAAGCATTTTTGAAAAATCAAGAGCCGATATTAAAGTAAAATATGCCTGTGATTTAAACATTAACCGTGATTTTTCTTTTGATTTTGACAAATCAATCCTTATAAACGACTATAAGAAAATCTTAAACGATCCTGAAATCAAGATTGTTGTGGAGCTAATCGGTGGAGAAACTATCGCAAAACAAATAATTATCGAGGCCTTTGAAGCTAAAAAAAGCGTTGTTACAGCAAACAAGGCTTTAATCGCAAAATACGGAGTGGAATTATTCCAACGTGCAAAACAAAATGGCGTGTCATTCCTGTTTGAAGCTGCTGTTGGTGGAGGGATTCCTATTGTAACACCTTTGATGGAAAGTCTAGTTGCAAATACAGTTACTGAAATTCGTGGAATTATGAACGGAACTTCAAATTATATTTTGACAAAAATGAAAGAAGATAATTTATCATTTGATGAAGCACTAAAAATTGCTTCTGAAAAAGGGTATGCGGAAGCTGATCCTACTTATGATGTAGATGGAATTGATGCAGGACATAAAATAAATATTCTTGCCTCACTAGCCTATGGAGGTTCAATCAAGTTCAAAGATATGCAATTATCAGGAATAAGAGAAATCAGCACAGTTGATATCTTTTCAGCAAACCAACTAAACTCAACTATAAAATTAATTGCAAGCTCAAAACTTTTATCTGATAAATCAGTACAAATTTCAGTAGAGCCAACATTAATTCCAAACAGTGAAATTTTAGCAAAAGTTGATGATGTTTACAATGCGATTGAAACAACAGGTTCTTATACAGACAAAACTTTATTTTATGGAAAAGGTGCAGGAATGGATCCAACTGCATCAGCTGTAGTTGCAGACATCGTAAAAATTGTAACAAGAAACCATATTGAATCAGATTATTTCTTTAATTCTACAAAAGTATTTGAAATTGTGGATTCAAATACAGTAAAAGATTCTTACTATATAAGAGTTTCAGATGATTTTGATATAGAAAATTCGCCATTTGAACTAATAAATCAAATTGAAAATTACTATATCATCTTAGCAAATAATATTTCAAAAAATGAAATTAATGAGATTTTGAAGGATGCAAAAGAGAGGCTAATATTGAGAGTTATGAAATAATATATTTTTATAATTTACATAATTAAAGGGGTATTTTTATGCCCCATTTTTTGTATTTTTATTATTTTGTTTCTTTTTCTTTAAATGAATTTATAAAATCAATTCTTTCTTCACATTTTTTAGCAACAAACTGTATAAAATCAGTCCAGTCACCTGTTAGTGAACCTTTTTCCAGACTTTCAAAATAAATTGCTCTTTCCGACTTTTCAATAATTATCGGAGGATAGCCATTTTTCATAAGTTCAAAATTTAAAAGCAGTCTGGAAGTTCTTCCATTTCCATCTAAAAATGGATGTATTTTGACAAATTCACCATGTAAAATAGTTGCTCTTTCTATCGGATGCAACTCATTTGCCTCATTTCTATACCATAACATTAATTTTTCCATTTCAGGGAATATCATGTAAGGCTGTGGTGGAATATGCTCTGCACCGCTTATATAGACTGGGACTGTTCGATACTGTCCCGGATTTATATTTTCAATGCCTTTTGTTACTAAACTATGAATATTTCTTATCTCTTTTTCTGATAGTTCCGTATCATCTTTTATAATTTCTTCCAAATAATAAATGGCTTCAGCATGCCCTATTATTTCAAGATGTTCTCTCATAGTTTTCCCACCAACAGTTATCCCTTCTTCCAGCAGAACTTTTGTTTCCATCAATGTAAAAGTGCTTCCTTCAATTGCATTGCTGTTGTATGTCCATTTTATTATCAGATCCTTTCTTAATTGTTTTAATAAATGTTCATTAAGTTTTATTTTTTTGTATTTATTTAATTTTTTATCTATTTCTTCAAAATTTATTTCATATTTTTTTATTTTCATATTATTCCTCGCTTTATTATTTTAAAAATAAACTTGAAAATTATAACTATTTTCTCGAAACTTTTGTTTTATTTAACTTTTATAAACTTAATTTTATAAAACAAGTATATCAAATTTTTTTTTGAAATACAATTTTGATTTTTAAGAAAAAGAAAGAATATAAAAAAATCAGAAAATCCTTCAAAAAGTCATTTCTGATTTCATTTAATATAAATTATTTCACAATGTCTAAAATATCCTGTGTAATCTGCTCTTTCGTTAATCTATTACTCTTAAACGCCACATCTGGAGTCACTCTATCGGTAAATTCTTTCTTAATACCATAATTTAAGACTTTCATATCAGAAGCCCCGTAGAATCTCGCAATTTTTTCTCCAAATCCACCGTCAATTACACCATCTTCTAGTGTAACAACTAATTTGTGTTCTGCTTTTAATTCGTTTAACAATGTTTCATCAAGCCCTGAGGCATATCTTGGGTTAATTAATGTTGCATTGATTCCATTTTTTTTTAAAAGCTCTTTTACTTCTTTTCCTAATTTGTAAAAGTTACCTAACCCTAAAATTGCCACGTCTTTTCCTTTTTCAGTAACAAGATATTTATTTAGGTCGCTAAAGTCTTTTTGTACGTTCCCTGTATCTTCTGACAATTGAGACGGCACTCTTATTGCAACTGGGTGTCCTTTGTATTCGATTGACCAGTCTAGCATTGCGAAATATTCTTCTTTGCTTGTTGGAGCTAAAAATACGATGTTTGGAATATTTGACACTAATGAGATGTCAAACCAGCATAAATGAGTTACATCGCTCATTCCGCCTAGTCCTCCACCGAAAATAAGAATGGTAGATGGATTATTATTTATTGCCAAATCTTGTGAAAGCTGATCATAAGTTCTTTGAATAAATGTACTGAAAACTCCGTATATTGGTTTTCCGCCATTTTTAGCCATTCCAGAAATCATTGCTACAGCCTGTTCCTCTGCAATTCCAACATCACTAAACTGTTTTTCAAATTTTTCTCTTCTATCCTTTGTAAATCCTAAAACAGTTGGTGTTCCAGAAGTTACAACAGCTACTGCCGGATCTTTTTTCATTTTATCCATCAAAAATTCAGCAGTATCGTTACTTAGCCCGCCAGAATAATTTACTTTGCTTTCTCCCGTTTTTGGATCAAAAGGCATTCCATAGTGCCAAGTTTCCTTATCCTTTTCAGCGTAAGACAGACCTTTTCCTTTTTGAGTATGCACGTGAACAACTATTGGATGATCAATATCTTTTACTTTCTCAAAAACTTCTATCAAAGCTTCCAAATCATTTCCTTTATCCACATAAATATAGTCAAGTCCTAATGATTTAAAATAATTATTTTGAGCCTGTCCATTACTTTCTCTTAATTCTCTTAAATTTTTGTAAAGCCCTCCGTGATTTTCAGCAATCGACATATCATTGTCATTTGCAATAATAATCATATTTGTATTAAGTTCAGAGGCTACATTAAGCCCTTCAAATGCTTCTCCGCCACTAAGAGAACCATCCCCAATAATTGCAATTATATTTTCTTTTACACCACGTAAATCTCTCGCTTTAGCAAGTCCAGTCGCTAAACTCACAGATGTCGAAGTATGCCCGATTTTAAAGAAATCATGTTCACTTTCATCTTGATTGGTATACCCCGAAACTTCCGAATACCTATCCAAATCTAAAAATCCAAATTTTCTCCCAGTAATAATTTTATGCGGATAACATTGGTGTGAAACGTCAAATACAAATTTATCAACAGGTGAATTAAACACTTTGTGTAATGCAATTATTAGTTCAACTGCCCCAAAGTCAGGTCCCACATGTCCCCCTTTATTACTAACTCTGTGAAGCATTGCATCCCTAATATCCTGTGCCAATACTATTAATTCTTCTCTACTTAATTTTTTCAAGTCTTCTGGCGAATTTACCTTTTCTAATGCCATTTTTTCCCTCCTAAAGTTATTATTTTTCATTAAACCTATACCCAATTGTAACAAATATTATTTAAAATCTCAAATGATTTTTTCTTATAATCACTATGTCTTTTAGTGATAGTTAAATCTAAATTTTTAAATTTTGATATTTTTTTGAAAATTAAAAAGACAGTACTTTTTAATAATAGATTAACTAATAATGAGTTAATATTAAAAAGCCTGTGCTTGTATTTATTTTTTATTTACCTTATCTGCTTCTATTGGATATATGTCTTCAATATAAAATCTATCTTTGGTTACTTCTTCTGTATCGCTTCGTGAGGCTCCCTCGTCTGGCCACTTATTACCAGTAAATGGAACATTTATAATTTCTGCATTTTTTTCGTATTCTAAAGTGATTCCTGGTTTTAAAACAGAGACATCGCTCTTTTCTAATTTTGTATTTAAAAATTTTTTTACATTTGAAACTATATTCTTTTGCTCAATTTTAGCTTCTCTATAAATTGCCATATTAGCTCCGTATTCTAAAGCTACATTTTTATAAGTTATTCCATTAATAACACAAGTGTCGTAAAATCTGGTAAAAGTTCCTGAACCGCTTCCGCTATCTGCAGATTTTCCTGAAATTCCTTTACAGTAACTTCCCTTCTGTACTTTTATGTTTTGCGAAAAACTTAACATCCCAAATGATAATAATGCTCCTAAAACTAATTTTTTCATCATAAGTCATTCCTTTCTAAATATTTATTTTATAGAATATTTTTTATAAAATTTCTAAGTATTACATTAAATTTTTAATAATTGTTGTTTTTTCAAATTCAAAATATATTACACTAAAAAAACATTTCTTATTATTGAAAAAATAAATGTATAAATATAATCTAATAAATTATATCATAAAAATCTGAGAATATTCTTTTTCTTAAATAGAAAATTAAAAAATTTTTTTAATGGTTTAAATTATAATAAATTAACTTTGAGATTAATCAAAAAAATATGTTGACAATAAATATTAAATATAGTAAAATAAATATATGAATAAATGTTCATACGTTTAAATAAAATAAATTTGATAAATAAAAAATGGAGGTTAAGTTCATGAAAACTAATGAATGCACATTGTTTATTGAAGGGGTAGACTGCCCAAATTGTGCTGCTAAGATTGAACGTAAATTAAATACATTGCAAAGGATTAAGGCAGCTACTGTTGATTTCCTTGGAAAACGAGTTATTATAGAATCTGAGAATTTTTCACAAGATGAACTGGTGAAATTTATTCAAGATGAGGTAAGTAAAATTAAGGACGGAGTAAAGATTTCTACCAAAAAACTTCATGCCCATAGCCATGATCATTCGCATTCTCATGCACACTCTCATGATCACAGCCACTCTCACACTCATGGAGAAGAGGATACTGATAAAATAAAGAAAAAATTATTAATTGGTGGAATTTTATTTGTTTTAGGAATTTTTATTCCAAAAACTTTATTTATTCCTAAATTAGCTGTATTTCTAATAAGTTATTTCATAATCGGTGGTGATGTACTGCTGTCTGCTGTAAAAAATATTTTGAAGGGGCAAGTTTTTGATGAAAACTTTTTGATGGCGATTGCTACAGTTGGGGCATTTGCTATTGGAGAATACCCTGAAGGTGTGGCTGTTATGTTATTCTATCAGCTTGGAGAACTGTTTCAAGGCATTGCAGTTAATAATTCAAGAAAATCTATTATAGCGTTAATGGACATTCGTCCTGATTATGCAAATCTTAAAACTGATAATGGAATAAAAAAAGTAAATCCTGAAGAAATAAAAGTTGCTGACATTATTGTAGTAAAACCAGGAGAAAAAGTACCTTTAGATGGAAAAATTATAAATGGAAATTCAACTTTTGACACTTCTGCACTAACAGGAGAATCACTTCCTCGTGAAGCAAAAACAGGGGATAATGTCCTAAGTGGATTTATAAATAAAACAGGTCTTGTGGAAATTGAAGTTGTAAAAGTGTTTTCAGAATCAACTGTTTCCAAAATACTTAACTTGGTGGAAAATGCAAGCAGTAAAAAATCAAAAACAGAAAACTTTATTACAAAATTTGCAAAATATTATACTCCAGCAGTTGTAATAACAGCTTTAATTATGGCAATTTTCCCTCCATTATTAATTTCAGGTGCAACATTTACAGACTGGATTTATCGTGCTTTAATTTTCCTTGTTGTATCTTGTCCATGTGCTTTGATTATCTCTATTCCATTAGGATTTTTTGGCGGAATTGGTGGTGCTTCAAAACATGGGATTCTGGTAAAAGGTGCAAATTATCTAGAAGCACTGAATGATGTGGAAAGTGTCGTTATGGACAAGACTGGAACTTTGACAAAAGGTGTCTTCAAAGTTACTGAAATAAACGTTGAAAATAATGTAAAAATAAATGATTTTGAAAATAATAAAACTGATTTGACACAATCTTTATTATTAAAATATGCTGCACATATTGAAAAATTTTCGAATCATCCTATTGCACAGTCAATAGTTTCTGAATATGAAAATTCTGCTACAAAAATTGATGAAAGTATTATAAAAGATTTTGAAGAAATTTCAGGATTTGGAATAAAAGCTAACATAAATAACCATCAGATTTTGGCTGGAAATTCTAAATTGATGAACTTGGAAAATATTAAATTTACTGAAAAAGAAAATCTAGGAACTGTAATTTACATTGCGTTTGATGGACAATATATCGGAAATATCCTGATTTCTGATGAAATAAAAGTAGATTCTCCAAAAGCAATCAAGGGAATGAAAGCAAACGGAATCAAGGAAATTGTAATGCTTACTGGCGATAACAATGCAATTGGTAAAAATATTGCTCAAAAACTTGGAATTGACAAAGTTTTTGCTGAGCTGCTTCCAAATGAGAAAGTTGAAAAGCTGGAAGAAATTTACAAGACTAAAAGTGAAAAAGGGAAAGTTGTATTCGTAGGAGATGGAATAAATGATGCTCCTGTGCTTGCCAGAGCTGATATCGGAATCGCAATGGGAGGTGTCGGAAGTGATGCCGCCATCGAAGCTGCCGATGTTGTAATAATGAACGATGAACCTTCAAAAATTGTAACTGCTATGAAAATAGCTAAAAAAACTAAAACAATTGTATGGCAAAATATCACTTTAGCATTTGCTGTAAAATTAATAATTCTAATTCTAGGGCTTTTTGGGGATGCAACAATGTGGGAAGCTGTATTTGCAGACGTTGGTGTTGCTTTGCTTGCTGTATTGAATGCAACTAGAGTCTTGAAATATAAAGTTGATGAAAACTAGATAAATCAGCATTCAAATAATTTTTTTCCTATCTTTAAAATCCATTTATTATACTTTATAAAAATAAATTTCAAAAATAAGTACAAAAAGGTAAAAAGTGTGGTATAATGATATGTACAAAAAATTTTTTAAAATTAATAAGTATAAATATAAAATGAAAGAAGGTAAATAAAAAAGTAATGCAAAGATTTGAAGATTTTGGATTAAGTACAGAGATGCTTAATGCTTTAAGTAAAAAAGGATTTGAGGAGCCAAGTGAAATACAAAAATTGGTAGTCCCTGAATTATTAAAGGAAAGAACGCACTTAATAGGACAAGCTCAGACAGGAACAGGAAAAACAGCCGCATTTGGTATTCCAATTTTAGAAACAATTGAAGCTGATAAAACAGTTAGAGCTTTAATTTTAGCTCCAACAAGAGAACTTGCCAATCAAGTTGCCGATGAAATTTATTCATTAAAAGGAACAAAGGATTTAAAAGTGCTTGCTGTTTATGGTGGGGCTTCAATAGAAAACCAGATAAAAAAATTAAAATCTGGAATAGATATTGTTGTTGGAACACCTGGACGTATAATGGACTTAATGAGAAAAAAAGTACTAAAAGTTGACAATTTAGATTATTTTGTATTGGATGAAGCCGATGAAATGCTAAATATGGGATTTTTGGAAGACATCGAAGCAATTTTAGAAAAAACTAACGATGAGAAAAAAATGTTATTCTTCTCAGCAACAATCCCTAAAGCAATTATGGCGATTGCCAAAAGATTTATGCCAGAACACAAATTATTAAAAGTTGAGAAAAAAGAACTTACTACTAATTTGACTGAACAAATTTACTATGAGGTAAAACAGGAAGATAAATTTGAAGCTTTATGCAGAGTTCTTGATTATGAACAAGATTTTTATGGAATTGTATTTTGCCGTACAAAATCTGAAGTAGATGATGTTACAAATAAATTAAAAGCTCGAAACTACGATGCAGAGTGTATTCATGGAGATATTACCCAAGCACTTAGACAAAAAGCACTTGATTTATTCAAGAAAAAAATATTGACAATATTAGTTGCAACAGATGTTGCTGCACGTGGAATTGACGTAAGTAATCTGACACACGTTATTAACTACTCTATTCCGCAAGAAGCCGAGTCTTATGTTCATAGAATAGGTAGAACAGGTCGTGCCGGTCAAAAAGGTATCGCAATAACATTTGTAACTCCAAGAGAAGCTAGCAAGCTTGCTCAAATTAAACGTATCACAAAAACAGACATTAAGAGAGAAAATATTCCAAACGTAGAAGAAATTTTAGAAGCAAAAAAAGAAGCATTAATTGCTTATGTAGATGAAATCATTAAAGAAAACGATTTTGATGCATACTCAGAACTAGCTGAAAAATTAATAGATGGAAGAGATCCAAAACAAGTTCTTGCTTCTGTATTAAGACATGTTTATGAAGACGAATTCTTGCCTGATAATTATAATGAAATCGAAGATGTAAAAGTCAAAATTAATGATAAGACAAGACTATTTATTGCACTTGGAAGCAAAGATGGCTACAATGTAGGAAGATTGCTTGACTTATTAAATAAAAAAGCAAAAACACCAGGAAGAAAAGTAAAAGATGTAAAAATTATGGATAAATATTCTTTTATTACAGTTCCATTACAAGAAGCAGAATACATAATGCGTGCTTTAAATTCCAAAAAAGATGCCAAACCACTTGTTGAAGAAGCTACAGGAGGAAGAAACGGTGGAGAAAAGTCTAGCAAAAAATCAGATAAAAGAAGAAATAGAAAAGGAAGAAAAAAATCTTCCAATAAAAAGTCATCAAAAGGAAAGAAAGATAGCAAAAAAGATAAAAAAGATAAAAAAACTAAAAAAGCAAAAAAATAGTATCAAAAAAACTCAGAAGATAAATTTGTTTTCTGAGTTTTTATTTTTTATTATTTCTAACTTTTATTATTTGGATTATTTCTATATTCCTTTAACAATTCATCATTTTCCATAATAAATGGTCTAGCAACTGGCTGTCCCCAAGCAGTATCGTATTTATTCATAAGATAATCATTCAATTCTGTCCTATTATTAAATTTCAATACTTGGTAAGGTTGCTGAAATGCCAATTTTTCAATAAACATTAATTTTCCATCCTTTTCAGGAATCAAAATTCCAACATGCCCAATAAATAAAATATTTTCTTGTGGCTCATCATTAAAATGGAAAAACACAGAAATCATTGATATTTTACTATTTTTATTAAATGTAACTCCTCGCTCTTTCCAAACATTTTTTACATTTTCAACGTGAACTTTCACATCTTTAGTAGCTTTCGTAGGAATTTCTGAAAATAAATTAACAAATTTGTCTTTTTCATTTTTAGAAAATAACTCAAATGGCATATTTTTTAGCGATTCTACATCCATAAAAAGCATTTCTCCAGTTTTTACAACAGGTTTTTCTACTTTTACATAATCTTTCATAAAAGTAAATGCAGTTATTCGACAATTAAATCCTGGAAAGTTTTTATTTTTTTTATCCCAAATTTTTTGTATAGCAACTTCATCATAGGTCGGATTTATATTGTTAGAATTAATAAATCCTGATTTTATAAGCCCTTCATTTTGCGTTGCCTCATTATAATAATTCACACTTTTGAAAAAGAGATTTATACTATTTGAATCAATTCCAGCATTTTCTAAACTTTCCTTAACTTTTTGCTGGGTATCTTTATCTGCTAAATTTGAATAATTTATACTTTTTAAATACTCTTTTGTCAAATTTTCTGTAACTTTTTCGTTTTTAGATATATTCTGACTTTTCAAATTATTAATCTTACTATCATTTTTTTTAGAACATCCTACAGTGAGTACAGCCATTAATGTTAAGATTAATACCAATCTTTTATTTTTCATTTTATCACCATTCTATTAGTTTTTTTATATTATTCTATGATTTACTGTTTACATTAAAACTTTTACTATTTGTAAAATAATTTGCTTTATCTTGTGAAATTGATATTTTTAGACTTTCAAGGTTTTCCTGTGCAGATTCCTTATTAGAATTTTTATCTTCAGCAAGTTCTAAATAAAGATATTTCCCATTTTTTGCTTCTACATTGTCATCTATCTTGTCACTTGTGTATATTTTTGAAACTTCTCTATTTATCTTAGTTTCAGTTGTATTAACTATTGGTTCATCTTCTTCATCTCCAATATTATTTTTGGAAATGCTCTTTTGAGTAATAGTAACTGCATTTTTTGATAATTTTTCACTTTTTATTGTTTTATCAAATTCAATAATTACAGCCTTCACCTTTTTTCCAGAACCTTTTTTCTCTGTTACTGCTGTTACATTTTTTATATTATCTAAACTCAAATTTTCCTTATCTGCAATTTTTATATCAATATGATTATCGTTACTTTCAGTCAAAATCACAAGTCCAACTAAGCTAATCAAAGCTCCAAGCACTATATTTCCTATATTTTTCATAGTGAGTCCTCCTTTTAATTCAAATTTCTCTAATTGTATACCTTACTCTTTAATATTATACACTATATTTTTATTAATTTTTTGTTTTTTTCCTTAAAAATTCTTGTAACTTGCTATTGTTTTTCTAAGGAAAATTTTTATAGTAAAACTTCTTAAAAATTAGAATGAAAATTATGAATATTCTATCTGATACCAAATTTTATTTAAATAATAAATTTATTACAAACTTTCTTATTACTAAAATTAGTTTAAATAATCCAAAATAATAAATGCTGTTATCAAGCAAAATAATCTAATATTAAATTGTCAACTGACTTATAATAAAAAGCAAAAGGAACTATATCCATAAAGTAGAAATAACTCCTTTAATCAGTATTGTTTTTTATTTTGTATTTATAGTCAATCCGCTTGAATTAGAGTAAAAATCTATAATTTATTTTGATTTCTTTTGAAAATCATCAACTTTCTTCATAAGGCTATCCCACAGTTTATTCCCTTCTTGTATAGCCTGTTGTCCAATTTCACTATTTTTTACGTCATTTATACCTTTTTCAATATTTTTTAATACATCCAGCATTTTCTCAACATCAATTTGTTTTGAAGAATACAATTCCTTTCCTTTTTCAAGTAGCTTCGGACATTCTTTATCAAAAGCGGCATCCCCAGTTGGATTACATTTTGCTTTTTTAAATAAATTATTAGACTTTTTAACATTTTCTAAAGCTTTTTCTCCATTTTTAATTCCAGAATTTGTATCTTGTTTTTCCAAACTTTTTTTTAACATTTCTAATAAGCCTTCTGTATCTTTTTGGCTATCTGAAAACATCTTATCAATTCTAGCTTGTTCTCTTTTTACATTTTCCTGAACTTGTGCATCATTTGGATTTGAGATTATATTATTCTGAATAACTGGCGTTCCTTGATTCTGCTGATTTTGGTCTTGCTGATTCTGATTCTGATCTGTTGTAATTTGAGCCATTGTTCTTTCAGATTGCTGTTGAACTCGCATATTGTCAGAATTTTCATTTTCATATAAATAAAAGCTATAAAATCCTCCTCCAAGCAAAGCTATAAGCGACAAATAGAATAATCCTTCAATAACTTTATCATTCATTGTCTTTGTATCCTTTATTTTCCCAATTGCTTCATGTTTTCCAAGTCCTTGCTCATCCATATATTCTTTCATTAATTTTTTATTTTCAATCATTTTTTTTACAACTGGTATTCCTGTTGCAACAACAATAACCAATGCAAATATTACGAATAACATCATATCCATTCCTCTTTTCTTTTAATTTCAATTTTTAATCAAAAAAGATACAAATCCACACACAACAAGGTTCTTTACTTGTGTAACTTACCCTGTGCCGTTCTCCCTTATTGATTAATACAGTATCTCCTCTTACTAATTGTAGTTTTTTATTATTAGTATTTCTTTGATTTTTCATTATATTTTCTTTATAATCATTGCTTTCAAAATATTCAATTTCAGCTTTACCCTGAATTAAAATTACAAATTCATTTTTATCTGATTCCTGCCAATCCGTTGTCTGTCCAGTTGAAATAATTTTTTCAATTTTAACATTTTCATTCTCAGTCAAAATCCTTACAACTTCCTCTTTTTCAGACAAATCTTTTAAATCAAAAATATTCATTTTCCTCATTTCTTTCTAAAAAACAGCAAATAAAGTTAGTAATGCTTATTTCTACCCTTTTCAGAAATATCAATAAATTTATATTCTTTTTTTTCTTTTATTGGTGGAACTTTTCGTCTTTTTTCAAGTTCTTGAACACGTTTTACAATCTCATCCTGCTTTTCAATTAAATCATCTAGTTTATAATGCATATCTTCTATTATAATTTCATTTTTTAAATTAACTTTATAATCATTTTCAGATTTTTTCTCATCGATTTTCTTTTTTTTGTTCTGATTAAAAATTATAATTGAACAAAAAATTAACATAATAAAAGATAAAATAGCATTCATTATTACAAATGAATATGGGTTAAATTGACCTTTTAAAAAAAAGAATATATCTACTACAATCCACACTAAAACAAATATTATCACAAAAAGAATAAATCTAGTGCTTCCTGCAAAATTTGAAACTTTATATGAAAATTTTCTTTTTTCCTCTTCTTCTTCTTTTATAACTTTAGAAACCTTCTGTTCTAGCAGCATGTGGATAATCTCTTCTCTTTTTACTTCATCATCCACTTCCTTTAACATATCTTTTAGTGTTTCTTCTTTTTCATTTTTTATTTTTTTGGTTTGTTTCTATATTTGATGCTATATTTTCACTTCTTGTCTTACTCTTTTGTTCTTCAATATCACTTTTCAATTTTTTACTTCCCTCCTTCTACACTCTCCATCTGTATGATACCATTTTCAGAAAAAAATACAAGTATATAAATATTCACGACACGACAAACGCATGAATATTTTAAACTATTTCTTTATATTTATCCATTTTTTTTACAACAGCATTTCTATATATCAAAAAATAATTTTAAGTATCTTCTTATATTATCTCTTTATCCTTCTGCTAAATTTCTTTCTGAACGGCAGTTCTTCCAGTATTGAGATTGCTAATTTCCTTAGAATATTTAAGTTTCTTGCCGCATTTTTGTTTAATGTCTTATTTGCATCTTCTCTGAATGTCACATCCAGTATCCAATGATAACTTTCTATTGCCCAATGTCCTCTTACCGCTCTTACAAATTCTTCCACTCCCCCTGCTGTATTCGTTATGTAATATCTTTTCTGTTCCTGATTTTTTCCATTTTCTTCTGTTGTTAAAATTGATGCACCTATCCCTTTTACTTCCTTCCATTCCTTATTTCTTTTAATAAGCCATTCTGTTTCTTCAGTATAGTAATATTCCCTAGTTTTCAGCCGCCCCCTTTGCTTTTCTGTTTTCCTGCTGTACATTCCTTCTTCCTTTAATTTTTTTCTGAATTCCTTGTCAGCAAAGTAATCTTCTATATCTTCTTTTAAAGTCTTCTGGTTCCCTTTTACCTGGAGACAGAAATAGCCCTTCTTTTTCCTATCTATTTTTATCATTTCTTTCTGGGTTCCTCAATCTCTTCCCAATATTCAACATTCGCAAGCATAGCAAAAAGAGTAATCACAACAATGTCACTTAACTTGTGTTTTATTTTTAAAGTCTGTCTTTTGTCCTCTATTTGAGTAATATGTATTAACAATTCTTTTAGATTTTGGTTATTTTCCGACATGTTTACCAGCTTCTTTCATAAAATATCTCAGTAATATTATACCTTTTTTTTAGATTTTTTTCATGCGTTTGTCGTGATAAATATTTTTGATAAACATAGATTGTAAAATATATTGCGACAATCATAAAAAATACAATAATCCTTTTTTGACTGCTTTTTTTAATCCTTCTGCTTTGTGATATTTCTTTTAGAACTTCCCTCATTCAACATTATTGTTTCCTTAAATATGGAATGTTTGTATTTTTTTCTGTTTTTCCTACAGTTTGCAAAAGTGGTATAACACTCTTATTCTTATCTTACCCTTTTGATCTACTCGCTAGGAACCTTGAACAAGGACTTCCGTTCTTGAGACTATGTAATTCTCTTCAGTATAGATTTTTCTTATTTTCTCAAGATACTCTGATACTTCTTCAATCCCACGATGTATTTTCTATATGGCCCTCATCAATCTCCATATATACTGGCAAACTGTCATCCTTTTCAAACCTTCCAATATCAAGCTTTAGCATTTCAAAGGAATTGACAAGGTTATACACGGTAGCTCTTGAGACATCGTAAGTTTTTGCAATAAATGAGGCTACAGTATAATGATATTCAAAAAAATCAGCTCCTCGAAAAGCTGTATGCACCGTTTAAGCCCAATTTTCAAGGCCCGAAAGGAGGGTTACAACCGCACATACGATTCAATGTGCAGGAGAATAAGGAGAATGAAGAATAATGTAAAAGAAAAGCCTAAAAAGACGCATAAAAGAAAAAAGAATATTAAATAGGCAAAGTACTCAGGAGAAAGAGTACAGATAGACATAAAATATGTTCCAGAAGAATGTATACAGTTTGACATACATGACCAGAAGTACTATCAGATAACGGCACTGGATGAATATACAAGAAAAAGAGTGCTAAGGATAGCAGATGAGAAAAACACCTATCAGACCTCAAAATTTCTTGAGAATCTGGAAAAAGATCTGGGGTTTGACATAAAGAATGTTCAGACAGACAATGGAAAGAAATTCACAAATTTAGAAAGCGAGAAGAAAACACTGTTTGAACTGAAACTGGAGGAGGAAGGGAAAGTGAAAAAAGCCATAGACTTGACAGCAATACTACGCAGATAAAAAATTCAAAAGCAAGGAAGAGCTGTTAACAGCAGTAAGGAAATACAATACTAGATACAATAACATATCAAGAAAAGTATTAGGCTTCAGGAGTCCAAATGAAGTGTTAAAAGAGTACAATGAAAATCAGTAGGTAAAAAAACTACATTAAGAAAAAAGCATTTTTTTAATATATTTATGTAACAAATGTTTGACTTCTATACAATGAAAGGAAATATAATTTTATGGGTAAGTTAACAAAAGAATAGAAGATTGAAACTTATGAAAGAGAGAAAAAAGATGACTCATATGGAAAGCTATCTAAATATTATCAGGTTAAACAATGCTATATCGAATATTTAGTCGAACTGCTTAAATCTCATAGTTTGAAAATTTTGGAAAAAAGAAATTTTAGAAGATATTGATTGGAGGAGCTGGAAAATGCGGAATATACAGCAAAACTTACAAATAGAAAAACGGAAGCAAATCTAATATAAATAACTTCCGATTATTATTTTATTATTTATTTTTCAAAATATCTCTAATTTCAGCCAATAATGTTTCTTCTTTTGTTGGAACAGCTTCAATAACTTCTTCTGCAGTTTTGGCAACAGGTTTTCTTAATTTATTTACAAATTTTACCATTAAGAAAATAACAAATGCCATAATTAGAAAATTGACTACATTTTGAATAAATAATCCATATTTTACCGCAGCTTCTGGAGTTGTTTCAGTAGCAGGAGTAATAACTATTTTTAAATTTGAGAAATCAATTTTCCCTAAAATAATTCCAATAATAGGCATAATTATATCATCAACTAATGAAGTTACTATTTTTCCAAAAGCGGCACCAATAATAACTCCAACTGCTAAATCCATTACATTCCCTTTTGAGATAAATTCTTTGAATTCTTTAAACATTAAAGTAATTCTCCTTTCAAAATTTTATACCGTTTATTATAATATATTTTTTTTAAAATTGCAACTTTTTTATTTAGAGAGCATAGCAAATGCACGAATATTTTAAACTATTTCTTTATATTTATCCATTTTTTTAACAACAGCATTTCTATATATCAAAAAATAATTTTAAATATCTTCTTATATTATCTCTTTATCCTTCTGCTAAATTTCTTTCTGAACGGCAGTTGTTTTGCTAATTTTCTTAAAATATTCAATATCCTTTTTATTTTTTATCTTCCCTTAAAATTTTTAATTCCATCCATTTTGTCAAGAGAACTTCTGTAACTTCACGACAAACGCATGAAAAAAATCTAAAAAAAAGGTATAATATTACTAAAGAAGCTGTTAAACATGTCGGAAAATAACCAAAATCTAAAAGAATTGTTAATATATAGTAAAACCTATTTAAAACTGAACTAATTTATTAAATAAAACAGAAGTAACTGCTTCTTCTAGTGTATTAAAATTATGAGCTATGTCTTTTAATTTTTTCTTCATATTAGCCCATAATTTTTCTATTGGATTTAAATCCAGAGAATACGGCGGAAGAAATAATAGACAATGTCCCGTCCCCTTTATTATCTTTTCTAATATATTCTTTCTATGAAATCTCGCATTATCCATCACTATTAGAACTCTCTTCCCTAATTTTTCAATATCTCTTAAAAGTATTTCCCTGAACCATTCTTCAAAAAATTCACTTTCCATTGTTTCCCTGTATATCATACTTCCTATCAGTGCATTCCCTATTTTTCCGGTAACCAGATTTATTCTTGAATATCTTAATCCTCTTTTCTTCCCTTCAACATATATTCCCCTTTTACTCCAGCCGTATTCACGGTAGTAATATTCGTCAAAGTCTGTTTCATCAATATAGATTATTTCTCTGCCTGAACCTGCTTCTGATAATTTTTTTTAAATATCTATTTACTTTTTTCTCGTCCTGCTCCCTGTATTTTGTCTGTTTTTTTTTCTTGTGTATCCTAATTTTTTCAGTGCCACTCTCACTGTCTCCTTTCCACAGCCAAAATCTTTTGCTATTTCACGGATGTATTTATCTACATTCTCTGGATTTTTCATATATTCATCAAGTTTTTCAGGATCAAGCACCTTAAATTTTCTTTTCCGTATTCTTGATGAAAGATCTCCTGTTTCCTTCTTAAGTTTTATCCATCTGTACAATGTGCTGGAACTTATGTTGAACTGAAATAATGTTTTTGTTTTTCCATTTTCGTAATAAAAATTTAAAATTCTTTTTCTATAATCTTTTTCATATGCCATAAAGTTATTATACCATATTTTTAGGTCGGTTTTGTATAAGTTTCACTATATATTACTCAAATAGAGGACAAGCAACAGGCTTCAAAAATAAAACACAAGTTAAGTGACATTGTTGTGATTACTCTTTTTGCTATGCTTGCGAATGTTGAATATTGGGAAGAGATTGAGGAATTTGGGAAACTGTATCTTAAAACATTAAAAAGATACTTGGAGCTGCCGCATGATACTATTCAAAGAGTCATGGCTACAATAGAGCCTGAAGTTACAGAAGTTCTTTTGACAAAATGGATGGAGCTAAAAATTTCCGGGGAATATAAAAAAATAAGAAAAATATTGAATATTGATGGGAAATTTTTAAACGGAATGAAGAATAAAAACAACAGCCCATTAGACATAGTATCTGCGTATTCTAAAGAAGATGGAATCTGTTATTCACAAGTGGCGGTTGAAGGAAAAGGGAATGAGATAGAAGTGATATTACGTCTGCTTGATAAAATCTCAGTAAAGGAATGTATAGTTACAATAGATGCGATAGGAACCCAGAAAGAAATCATAAAAAAGATAGGAAAGAAGAAGGGCTATTTCTGTCTCCAGGTAAAAGGGAACCAGAAGACTTTAAAAGAAGATATAGAAGATTACTTTGCTGACAAGGGATTCAGAAAAAAATTAAAGGAAGAAGGAATGTACAGCAGGAAAACAGAAAAGCAAAGGGGTCGACTGGAAACTAGGGAATATTACTATACTGAAGAAACAGAATGGCTTATTAAAAGAAATAAGGAATGGAAAGAAGTAAAAGGGATAGGCGCATCAATTTTAACAACAGAAGAAAATGGAAAAAAGCAGGAACAGAAAAGGTATTACATAACGAATATAGAAGGGGAGTGGAAGAATTTGTAAGAGCGGTAAGAGGACATTGGGCAATAGAAAGTTATCATTGGATACTGGATGTGACATTCAGAGAAGATGCAAATAAGACATTAAACAAAAATGCGGCAAGAAACTTAAATATTCTAAGGAAATTAGCAATCTCGATACTGGAAGAACTGCCGTTCAGAAAGAAATTTAGCAGAAGGATAAAGAGATATATCATATCATTAGATATAAGAAGATATTTAAAATTATTTTTTGATATATAGAAATGCTGTTGTTAAAAAAATGGATAAATATAAAGAAATAGTTTAAAATATTCATGCATTTGTCGTGCTGTAACTTCAGGATCTATTGTAGTCATGCCTTTGAATAGACCTACTCGATAACCTTGTATAAAGAACAATACTAGTGATGAAAATGATAAATGATGTTGAAAGAATAAAAAAACTTAAGAAAGAAAACTATCAGAAAATTTTTGGTATTAAAAATAACACTTTTGAACGAGGTATCCACTTAAGAGGCGGACATCCGTCAAAACTGTCTGTTCTTGACGGGTTTATAATTATGATTTCGTATTAAGAACTATGGAAAATATTGCCTTTGAATATGGCGTTATAAAAAGTACCATCTGTAAGTGTGTTAAATAAACTGAGAACATACTGATAAAAAGCGGGGAGTTTTCTTTGTCTAAAAAGAGGAGCTTGTCAGGGACACTGAGATAGAGGTTGTACTGGTTGACGCTACAGAATGCGAGATTGAGCACCCTAAAAAAATAGCGGAAATATTACTCAAGAAAAAAGAAAAAGTACATGATAAAGGCTCAGATAGTGGCAGATGAAAAATATCTGAGGATACTTAACGTCTCATTTTCACATGGAAGCGTTCATGACTTTAAGCTATTCTGTAAAAGCTGCATGCATTTTTTTAAAAATATACTTTTAATTGCTGACAAAGAATACATAGGCATGAATAAGATACACAGTAACAGCTTGATACCTAAAAAATTGACAAAAAGGAACAAATTAACTAAAGAGAATAGAAAATTTCAAAGCGGAGAGTCTACATAGGGCATGTGAATAGGCATATCAAGAAATTCAGGATAGTGTCTAAACGTTACAGAAACAAGAGAAGAAAATTTTCCATGAGATTCTCGTTGATTTGTACAATTTATAATTTTGAACTATAGGTTGTCGAATAAGTCTAATTATTTTTTTGAATTATACAACAATAAAGATTCTTTACACTTTTTATATTCATTTTTTTTAAATCTTACCTATATTATTTTTGTAAGCTTCAATTATTTTTACATATTCTTCATCTAATGTTGCTGAATAAAAGATTGATGAATACAATTTATTTTCAGAAAAAGCAAAACTATTAAACTGCCTTTTCACGTCTAACAAATCTTCCACATCTGCATAATAATAGACAGCATAGAAATTTTATTTTTTATTTCTATTTTGATTCATCAATTAACCATTTTCCATTTTGTTTTACAAGTTTTAATGTTATCTCTGTTCCACCTTGATGACCTTTTCTACCATCAACAACAAAATCTTCTTCGTATTTATCTTTTAAATAAACTGTTTTAGACTTAGAATCATATTTTTTCAATTGAAATCCACTTTCTTCTCTTATATCTATTATTCCTGATCCTAATAAGGCATCATAGTCATAATCAATATCGTCATTTTCTTTTAAAAATTTCTCATCAGCAGGAGATAATTTTCCTTCAAGTGATTTTTGACTTAATTCTATATATTTTTCTCTTCTTCGGTATTCTTTTCTGAATTTTTCTGTAATTGGAGCTTTTGCAAGCCATTTATCAAGCTCATCAGGATCTCTAATTTCTATATATTCATTCATAAAGTTTATTGCTGTATTTATCGCTTCTTTATCCTCACTACTTAATTTTGTATTTGCCTGATTACTTTCTTTAACTGTTTTTTGAACTTTACCTACTTTTGATTTATTTCTTGTAACCGCCATTCCTAAACTTGCTACGATTAACATAGCTATTCCTACTTTTTTTAACATTTTTATCACTCGCTTTCATTTTTTATATTTATTCATAATTTTTCAAACTATTGTTTAATTTTCCAGCACTATAAAGAGCAACATTTATAAATGTATGGTCTACTACTCTATATATTTCGATTATTTTTTTTGAATTATATAATAATAATGCTCCTTTACGCTCTTTTATATTCATTTTTTCTTTAGAAATCTTATTTATATTTTTTTTATAAGCTTCAATTATTTTTGCATGTTCCTCATCTGTTGTTACTGAATCAAAGATTGTTGAATACAACTTATTTTCAGAAAAAGCAAAGCTGTTAAATTGTCTTTTTACACCTAACGGATCCTCTACATTTGCATAATAATAAACAGCATAACTACCATTATCGTGTGAATTTGACAACGGTTCACTTTTCACAATATTTCTCAATTCTTTTGGAGAAATTTCAAAATTAATTTTATTTGTAACTTTTTCTCCAAATACTATTGCTGATAATAATAACATCATAAATAATAACATTTTTTTCATAATTAATTCTCCTTTATTTTTTTAAAATTATTTTATTTTTGATTCATCAATTAACCATTTTCCATTTTGTTTTACAAGTTTTAATATTATTTCTGTTCCACCTTGATAATTTTTTCTACCATCAATAACAAATTCTTCCTCATACTTATCTTTTAAATATACTGTTTTAGATTTGGGATCATATTCTTTCAATAAAAATTCACTTTCCTGTGCTAAATCTTCTATTCCTAATCCCAATAAAGGATCGTATTGATAATAGGAATATATATCGTTATTTTCTTTTAAAAATTTCTTTTCAGCAGGAGTTAATTTTTCTTTAGATGATTCACTTGTTACTGCATACAATTCTTTTTCCTTTAAATCTATATATTTTTCTTTTCTAAAATATTCCTTTCTAAATTTTTCTGTAATTGGAGCTTTTGCAAACCATTTATCGAACTCATCAGGGTTTTTTAATTGTATATATTCATTTGCAAAGTTTATTGCTATATTTATTATTTCTTTATCTTCATTGCTTAAGTTTTTATTTACCTGATTACTTTCTTTAAATGTTTTATGGAATTTAATTGGTTTTAATTCATTTGTTGTAGCTGCAATTCCTAAACTTGCTATAATTAACATTGCTATTCCTATTTTTTTTAGCATTTTTTATCCCTTGCTTTCATTTATATTGTTTTTAAATATTAATTTTATAATTAACCTGCTGGATAATATTCCAATACATTCTTTATATTACCATTTTTATCAGTAATTACAACCTTTTTAGATTTTTCATCAAATCCAAAGTATAATTTAGGATGTTTTTTCCCATTTTGACCAATATAGTTGTCTATATAATATATTCCTTTTACAGCTGTCTTTCTTATTTTTTAATATGAAACATAAGCTTCAGAATTTTCATCAAGACTTTCTTTAATGGTAAAAGCATTTAAATTTTTGATATTATTAAAATCTGATACTAATGGTAAACCATTTTCAGGTTTTTCATCATAATATGATGATAGATAAAAGTCATTGTTTTTAGCAGATTCTAATTTCCCTATTTTAAAGCTATATGTGTTATATACACCCTCTACACCATCTTTTTTATCCAACCAGCTAAAATTCATTATGCTGATTTCCTGTTCGGGAACTTTATTTTCTTTTTCAATTTTCTCCCAACTTTTTCCTGTTGTAGTAATTTTTGCTGCAAATGCCATTGCACTTAATACAAGCAATCCTGTTAAAACTAATTTTTTCATAAAAATCATCTCTCCTTTAAGTTTTAATTAACTATATTTTCCTGCATCGCTAATCTATAGACAGATAATCGCCTTCCCAGTCAATTCCTTTTTCCTTTGCATATTCAAAACTGTCTGTTTTAAGTTTACCAGTTTTTTTATTTACAGTATAACTGAACATACGAGGTTCAACTCTAGGATCTCCTCCACATTTTTCATTATCACTACGTACATCAACCTGAAAATCTTCCGCAGTTTCATCAATGTAAAATTTCATACACTTTGTTCCTAATTTACCACCAAGGTTATGCTTAATTATAGATTTTTTCACAGTTTTTACTGCTTCTTCCTCACTTTTTACAGGTGCGGCACTTAAAAAACTAGCACATAATAGCAAAAGAGTAAAAATTTCAATCTTTCTATTAAAAAACTTTTTCATAAAAATCATCTCTCCTTCAAGTTTTAATTTTATAACTTTTTTATTTAAACTAATACATAATTCGGCCTTGAATATATTGGCTTACGCTGTTATCCTTTTTTTCAATTAATTCTTTAAGTTTTTCCAAATCACTATTAAAAGCAGTATTTTTTATATCTGCTACATCTATTTTACTCAAAGTTTTTAATGCTTCTCCAAATTTTCCTAAACGACGTTCAGCTTCAGCTTTCAAAAATGCAGCTTCAAGATAATCATTTCTTTTAATATTTTTCATTTCCATGTTAATATTCTCTTTAAATGATTTATCGGTCATTTTTTCTAATTTGTCAGCATAACTTAGAGCTTTTTTCAAATCAGCTTCTGTTGCTAAATTATTTTTATCATAAACTTCGCCAATAATTCCTCCATGTTCATCCAGATAATGTAAAATAATCAACTTCCAATGTTTTGGCTGTGCTTTAAGAAATACTTCATCTATAGCTTCTTTATTACCTAAAGAACTATACAATTCTGCTTGCCTTAAAAGCTCCTGTCCCGAATAATGTCCATTATTTTTTCTAATTACTGCCTGTAAATAATTCAATGCCTTTTCCCTAAAAATTTTCTTTGCTTTCTCATCAATACCGATTTCATTATAATATTTATAACGATAACCACTTTCAGTCTTCTGCAAACTGGAAACGCTATAATAAAAATCAGTTATCTTTTCTAAATAAATATTTTTATCCTGTTTTTCTATCAGAGCATTTGCTTTATCGTATTCCCTGTTACTGATATACAAGTAAGCTAAACTCGATGGAAAACCATCTTTTTTTCCTGAAGATAAAGATTTTTCAAGATAATCTATCCCTTTTATCAAACTCTCCTTTAAAGTATCATTATTCTGAACATTTCTATTAATGTGTTCAATATATGATTTATAATATGTTTCCCCTATTTCTTTATCTGAAAATCCTCCTGCCATTTCATAAAATCTCCCTAAATAATACTCTTTAGGAGAATTTTGAGGAATAGCTTTATATTCTTTTGAGTTTATTATCTTTTCATATTTCTTCAATTCATCTTTTGTAAAATTTTCCTTAAACATTATAAATTTATTTTCTGGACATTGCTGTGGCAAACTTATACCAGCTGTAAACTTTTCATTCCCTACTGGGCAAATATATTCTTTAGTTGCT
The DNA here is from genome assembly GCF_041199995.1 of Leptotrichia sp. HSP-342. NCBI lineage: Bacteria > Fusobacteriati > Fusobacteriota > Fusobacteriia > Fusobacteriales > Leptotrichiaceae > Leptotrichia > Leptotrichia mesophila. The sequence goes on along the minus strand of NZ_CP165646.1, from coordinate 1,145,750 downwards.
ATTGTTATGGAAAAAGAATTTGAAGCACACATTATCAGTCCTGCTGTAATTAGTGCAGATAAATTTCTTTTTTTCCTTTTCATACTCAACTCCTTTCCCTTTAATAAATGTATTTTATCAAATGAACCTTAAAATTAACTGAAAATTTTTAAGAAATTTACAATATATTGAAAAAATTTCTAATATTAATACCTAATTGGTTCTGGAATATATTGCCTTACACTAATATCTTTCTTATTTATTCTTTCTTTAAGAATTTTAAAATCATAATCATAAAGCGTATCTTTAACATCTGTTAAATTTATTTTACTTAAAGTTTTTGATGCTTCTTCAAATTTTCCTAAACGACGCTCAGCTTCAGCTTTTAAAATTATAGATAGATTATATTGAATTTTATCAGCATTATTATTTTTAGAAATCATTTTTACTAATTTGTCAGCATAGTTTAGTGCTTTTTTTAAATTATCTTCTGTTGCTAATTTTTTTTCATCATAGACATCACCAATACTTATTACAGGCTCGTCTAAATAGTATGACACAATCAAACTCCAGTATTCTGATGGTGCTTTAGAAAATATTTCGTCAATTGCCTTTTCATTTCCCAAAGATTTGTATAAATCTACCAGTCTGAAAAGTTCTTTCTCTGAATAACGTCCTTTATTTTTCTTAATTACATCCTGTAAGTAATACAATGCTTTTTCTCTAAATTCTTTTTCTGTTTTTTTATCAATACTTTCCTTATTAAAATCCATATAGTCATAACCATAATAGTTTATTTGAGATTTTTCTATATCAGAGAGAGTGTAGTAAAAATTTGCTATTCTTTCCAAATGAACGTTCTTATCCTGTTTTTCCACTAAGGCATTTGCTTTATCAAATTCTTTGTTACTAATATATAAATAAGCTAGCTTCCAAGGAAATTCGCTTTTATTTTCCATAGGCAAAGATTTTTCAAGATAACTTATCCCTTTTGCCAAACTTTCCTTTAAAGTATTAGCATTTTCAAAATTCTCATTAATTTGTGCTGTATATGCTTTGTAATACGTTTCGCCTATTTCCTTATCTGAAAATCCGCCTGCCATTTCATAAAATCTCCCTAAATAATATTCTTTAGGCAAATTTTGGGGAATAGCCTTGTATTCTTTTGAATTTATTATTTTTTCATATTTTTTCAATTCTTCTTTTGTAAATCCATTCTTGAACATTACAAATTTGTTAGTCGGACATTGTGGCGAATAATCAATGCTGCTAAACTTTTCTTTTCCTATCGGACAAGTATAATCTTTTTTTATTGCTGGTATAGAAAATCCATTTGCAGCATAAAGTGTTAATCCTGTCATAACTAATACAGATAATTTTCTTGATTTCTTTTTCATAGTTCTCCTACTTTCTTATCATAACAATACTGTTTTAAAATTTGTATCAAAAGTTATGATATATTTAAGTTTAAAAAGATTCAAGTGTATTTTAGCAAATTAACCTTAAATTTAACTGAAAATTTTTACTTTTTTAGATTCTATTTTTTTAATTTCCATTTTAAAATTTTGCCTGTTGACAAATTAATTTTAAAATTATACTCTATATAATTGGCTTTTATTGTACCCTTATAAATTGATTTTTCAGCATCTATAAGAATAATTTCTTCAAATGAAGCATAATTCAGATCATCATAAACATTTTTCTTCAATTGCTCTAAAATGATATTTTCTACATTTTTTTCTTTCCTACTGAAGTTGTATTTAGCTCTGTAATAACTTTCTTCCTCAGTTATTCTTTTGCTAAATTCTAATTTACTCTGCATATCAGCATATGCATCAGGTTCAGTCTTTTGTTCTATTGGTGCTGGTGACGGTGCTACTGCTGGTGCATTTTTCGCTTGGAATGTTATATCTTTTCCAACGCCCCAACGAGAATCAGATATAAGTCTTTCAGTAGAACTATATGTGATTACTTTTCCTGTATTTGCATCAACATTATATCTATATCTTTTATTTTTATAATAAAATTCAATTGCATAAACATATTTTTTATTTTCTTTTTCTAAAATAAGTTTTGTCAATTTTGCATTATTTGAATGTATTTTAGAATGTTCAAAAACAATTTTTTTGGCTCTTTCCAAATTTATTTTCACTCTATTGTTTCTTATTGTTACAGTTGTTATTTCTGCAGAATACAAATTTATGTCAGCTGAAACAGACAACATTGCTAAAATTAAAAATGGTGTCATTCTTTTTTCTAGTATTTTCATTTTTTTTCCCTTTCTATAAATAAAAATATATTAATCAAAATAACCTATTTAGTTAGATTACAAAATTTTTTCAGGTAAGTAAAAAGTAAAAACAGTTCCTTTCCCTAACTCACTTTCTACCATAATCGTCCCTTTATGCTCTTCAATTATCCATTTTACAATAGAAAGCCCAAGTCCTGAATTATCAGTGGAACGGGAAGATTCAACCTGATAAAAACGATTCCAGATTTTATTAATATGTTCACTTGAAATTCCTATTCCATCATCAATAATTTGACATTTTATTTTTGATTTTTGTACATCAGTGTTTTCAGATTCATTTTCTATTTTATTTAAAATTATTTTTATTGTTCCATTTTCATTTCCATAAGTAATCGCATTTGAAATAAGATTTATAAAAACCCGTGTAAGCATATCTTTATCAACATCTGCAAAAATATCATTTTTTTCATCGTAAATAATTTTAATATTTTTTTCTTTAGCATAATTGCTTTCAACTTCAATAACTAACTGAATAATTTCATTCAAATTCTCATTCTTAATATTAAGTTTTTGATTTTTTTTATCCATTCTTGCAAGCATAAGCAGTTGAGAAATCAACGTTGACATTTTTTTAGATTTTTCCAAAATATTTTTTAATATATCTTCTGATTCTTCATTTAAATTCAAATATTTCAAGCTGTACTCACTTTGCATACGAATTGCTGAAAGTGGAGTCCTTAATTCGTGAGCCACATCCGATGTAAACTGAGCTTCCCTGTCAAACGCTTCTTGAAGACGGTTAAACATCTGATCAAAAGTTTCAGCCAAATCATAGATTTCCCTCTCTCCACTTTGTAAATTAATTCTTTGAGAAAGGTCATCCCCTCTCGAAATTTTGTTAACCGTTTTAACTATTTGCTCAATTGGGCTAAAAGATTTTTTTGTTATAAATTTTCCGCTTAAAATAGAAACAATTATTAAGAATGGAAATATAATAATAAATATTAAAATAATTAGTTCTATATTTTTTTCAAGGCTGGAAAAAGGTGTAATCCCTCTAATTAATATTTCTCCATGTCCGATAAAATTTTTCCTTATATCATAAACATACCATTTTGAATTTGAATTTTTTTGTTTTACTATTTTTACTTTATTGCTTTCATCAGAATTTTGAGAAACTTCTAAATCAATATCTGTATTTCCGTATATAAAGTTAAGATTTTTATCATAAATTGAAATAAAAATATCGTCGGTTATTACGCTAAGATTATTGTCAATTATTAACTCCCCATTTTCAAGTTCAATGCTCTTATTAATTTTTTCTACTGTTGTTTTAAGCCTTTTATAAACAGAATTTTTTACTGCAATAGAACTTATATAAAACATTGCTCCTAAAAAACACAGTACAATTATAATTATCATACTCGTATACCATAATGCAATTTTTGTTTTTATTGAAATTCTTTTTTTATTATTTATTTTATTAACAAAATTATTACTAGTATTCTTATTCATTTTCTTCCTTTAAGACGTATCCTACACCTCTTATTGTATGAATCAATTTAGGCGTAAAATCTGTATCAATTTTTTTTCTCAATAGCCTTATATGTACTTCAATCACATTACTATTTCTTTCAGAGTCAAAATCATAAATATGCTGCTCAATTTTTTCTTTGGAAATAACTCTTTTTTTGTTTCTTATCATATATTCCAGTACTGAAAATTCTTTTGGAGATAATTTTATCTTCTTTTCATCTCTATATACAGTGTGTGTATTACAGTCAACTGTAAGATTTGCTAATTTAAAAACATTTCCTACTGAATCAGATTTTATACTATTTTTTCTAAGAATTACACGAATACGTGCAAGCAATTCCTCAAAATCAAACGGCTTTATCAAATAATCATCAGCTCCATAATCCAGCCCTTTTACTCTATCCTGAACACTTTCTCTCGCAGTCAAAAATAAAACTGGTGTCTGTATCCCTTTATTCCGTATTCTCTTCAATACTTCAAACCCATCAAGTTTAGGCAGCATTATATCTAATATCAGAACATCATACTCCGTAGAAAAAATATAATCTAACGCTTCTTCTCCATCAAAACAGCTATCAACACTGTAATTTTCCTTTTTTAACGTTCTAGCTATAATATCGTTTATCATTCTCTCATCTTCTACAATCAAAATTCTCATCTTCTAAATCCTCATTCTTGTTATTTTATTTCTATTTAATTTCTTATATATACTCAAATCAGTTTAATATCATTCTATTAAATTAAATCTCTTCTAATTTTAATTTTAAAGTAATTTTGTTATGTATTCCTTTTTAAATTCTTTTGAAGCAGACTCCAACACCTTAAAGTTATTTACTCTTCTATACATTTTTTTCTGTGATTCACTCAATTCTTCGAAATTTTTTGTAAAAATATTATATATTTTTTCAGCTTTTGCAAATATAATATTTTTATTCTTTTCACAATATTTCAATTGATTTTTTAATAATCTAAAATATTTTATATCCTCTGTATTTAAACTTTTACTTAACATTTTTAAATCCAATTTTTTCCTACATAAATCATTATTAATAACTGGAATCATATTGTTAAAATTAATAATTCCTAAGTTATCTTTATCTATTTTGAAAAAATCTATATTAGTTTTCATTTTTTTATGTTTTTCTTTTGGAGAAGATAATGGTGCAAAATACTCCTTATTATTTATCTTAAAAACTATTCCTATAAATGGCCTGTTTACTTTTAGCGAAACTTTATTTTCATATATTCCTAAATACTTTAAATAACTTGATGTTAATGTTATAAAATTATAATTTACTTTTCCTTTCGTTCATTTAATCCCCTTTTTATTTAAAAAGGCGATACATAATAATATCGCCTAAAAATACCTTAAATATAATGATTAATAAATTAGGAAGACTTAGACTTGCTCGCTTCTATTATAACCTAACTTTTTAATACCTAACTTTTATTAATCCTTTTCAAGTACATTATATCTTATTCTTATTTATTTTTCAAGGCAAATTTTTAATTTTTTTATAATTTTCTAACAAATCAGTTTTTTAATATCTTCTAACTTCTATTTATACTGGTTTAAATCAATTCCTTGATCCATAGCTGCAAATATACATCCACAATAACATTGCCTATACACGTCATATTCTGCACACATATCGACAGAGCGTTTATATCCATTATTTTTCTTGAAATCGGATGGAAGATATTTTACATCAAAAATTTCCTGAATTTCCAGCCCTAATGTATTTATTAATTGACTATTCTTATGGGGACTCAATGTCAAGGCACTTCCAAAATAGTCAAATCCTAATTCCTGAGCTTTTTTCGCCACAATATCAAGCCTCATCTGAAAACAGACTGTACATCTTGCTCCACCTTCTTTTTCCTTTTCCAGTCCTTTCACAGCCTTATAAAAATCCATCGGCTTATACTCGTCCTCAATAAATCCAACGTTATTTCCAGTGCGTTCATTGAACCTCTTAATAAATTCTTCCTGTGCTAAGGCTCTTTTTACATATTCTGCTTTTGGATGAATATTATTATTTGCAAAAAGAACTGTAACATCTGCATACTGTGTTAAAAATTCCAAGGTATATGTACTACATGGAGCACAGCAGCTGTGAATTAATATTTTGGGACGAATATCCTTGTTTTCCCAATCTGAAATAAGTTTTGTTAAAATTGTATGATAATTAATTTTCTGATTAGGATTCATTCTCTCCAGAATTTCTTTTGCATTTTTTATATCTCTTTCAATATGACTTTCTCCATTTTCTATCTGTTCGATATTTTCATTATTTTTCATCAAATTAATTTCTCTCCTACTTTATAAGTTATATTCAAATTATATTCTGTTTAAATAGCTAAAAATAGTTAAAGTTATTTTTTAAATGAATTTTTAGTTGTAAATTTTTTTAAAATTATTATAAAATTAGACTTGCTTTTATAATCACAAAAAACCTATAATTTTGAATTATTAAACAAGTCTATAAAATTTTTTTAACTATTTTTATTTATTATACTCTTCCAATGCTTTTTTTAGTACTTTCATTCCATTTTCAATTTCAATCAAGTTATGTGTACAGAAAGAAAATCTTGCTTCCTTCGTACCTTTTCCTGGCGTTGTATAAAATCCAGGACCTGGTGCAAATGATAACGTCTGATTTTCATATCTAAATTCTGTTAACAGCCAGATTGCAAATTTTTCAATATCATCCACTGGTAATTCAGCAATCAAGTATAATGCACTACTTGGCTTGTAAGTTATGACTCCAGGTATTTTTATAATATTGTTATAAATCATATCCCGTCTTACTTTATATTCCAGTTTTGTATTGTCAATATATGTATCTAAAGTATTTATGAGGTTTGTACTTGCATATTGCTCGATTGTTGAAACTGACAATCTTGCCTGACAAAACTTAAGGGCTTGTGATAAAAAGTCTCTGTTTTTTGAGGCAATAACTCCAATTCTTGCTCCACATGCACTGTAGTGCTTTGAAATACTATCAACTAAAACTACTCTGTCTTCAATTTCAGGAATCGACATAAATGACTGATAGCTTTTTTCAATTTCTTCATCATAAATAAATTGTCTGTAAACTTCATCTGTAATAATATATAAATCATGTTTTATTGCAATTTCCTTTATTAACTCCATTTCTTCTTTCTTGAAAACAATTCCAGTTGGATTACTTGGATTTGAAAACATTATCGCTTTTGTTCTTGGAGTAATCAATTTTTCAATTTCTTCCTTTTCAGGCAAATGGTAATGATTTTCAATGGAAGTTTCAATTGGAACTAATTTTGCATCAGCAATTCTCAAGAAACTGTCATAATTTGTATAATATGGCTCAGGAACTAAGACTTCATCTCCCGGATTACAAATTGTCTGAAGCGTAATTTGAATAGCCTCACTTCCACCTTGAGTAATCAGTATATCCTCAGGCAAAATGTCAATTCCTACTTTTGCATAAGATTTTGAAAATGATTCTCTCAATTCCATTATCCCCGCTGAATTTGTATATTTAACAATCTTTTCCTTATAATTATTAAGTCCTTCAAAAAAAGTATCTGGTGTTTCCACATCAGGCTGTCCAATATGAAGCTGATACACTTTCACGCCAGATCCATTAGCTTCATCGATATATGGAACTAATTTTCTAATTGGCGAATAATGCATATTTAAAACTCTGTCTGAAAATTTTTTCATTCTGTAACATTCCTTTCTTATTTATCATATCTATTTTGTAACTAAGATTCTACTTATTATATTTTTCATTCAATGCCTTCAATATAGCATATGTTTCTAAATCAAGCTTTCCATCGTATTTTGATGGTCTAAAATGATACTGGAATGCTTTTATTACGTTCTTTGTTTGTTCATCCCATCTTCCAGTTGTACTTATAGTATATCCAAATTTATTTAATTCAGCTTGTACAGTTGCAGCTGGTAATGATGCCCATGAAGATGAATATTCATTTTCAAATTCAGATTTTCTTGCATTGTCATACCACATTCCTATATTGTACTTTCTATAAAGCTCTTCCCAAGGGAATAATGGACCTGGATCAGGCTTTCTTTGAGGGGCGATGTCTGAATGTCCTAAAATATTTGTCGCAGGGATTTCATACTTATCTGCTAAATATCTTACAAGTACAGCTACATCTTTAATTTGGAAGTCTTTAAATGGCTCAAAATATCCTCTTGAATCACCATCATTAACAATTTCAATTCCAATTGAGCTATCATTCAGGTTCTTACTTGTTTTCCATTCACTTGCACCTGCATGCCACGCTCTTTTGTTTTCATCTACTAGATAAAATACTGGATCATTTTCCTGATTTGATATTAAATAATGTGAACTTACTTCATTATTTGTCAATGCTCTTAAAGAGCCGTCTCTATCCATTGCTGTATAGTGAAGAATTATAAATCTTTGTCTATAATTCTGTCCTTTCGAAGAATATGATGAATCTACCGTTATTGATCCAGCGGAACTTCTTATTGTTTGTGTTCCTCCTCTGCCTGAAACAGAATTATTTCTATTGTTGTTTACAGGTCTTTCTATAATTTCCCCTCTTCCCTTTTCAATTCGTATTTCTATCGGCGGCTGCTTTACTTCATTTGAAACATCCTGATTGTTTGCATTTAATACATTCCCAACTGATAGTGCCAGTGCTAGAAATAGCAACTTTGTTCTATTTTTTTTCATTTTATTTCTTATCCTCCTGTTTATTTAATTTTAATTTTTGATTAGATTCCATCTCAATTTTCCCATTATCGTTTTCTTTAAAAGTATATCTAACAGTATTTTTCAAGAATATATAATGAATAATTGCCAATATAGCTATAATAATTCGCATAACTGCAGTAATATTAGCATCAAAGTCCAACCATATCATTACTGAAATTCCCAGATTCAATACTGATATAATAATCAGTAGAACACTTTTTCGGCTTACTGCAATAAAAATAAATACTATTGAGGAAAATATGAAAAGTACTCTAGTTCCACCTACAAACAGCACATACGTACTTACACTTGAAACAACATCATTCATATACGGCGAGCTTTGTAAGATTACACGTGAAATGTTTATACATATTAAACTTACAAGAAATATAGCAAAACATATTAAAAGATCTCTTATATCCTTTATTACCTTCTTTTCAGCTTCTTCCTGACTTTTGGAATTTGTATTACTACTCTTATCCTTAAGGTAGAAAACTGAATAAAACAGCATAATCCAAAAAAATATCTCAACTATTCCAAGCCAAAGAGTTATATGAAAAATCTTGTCATTCACATATTCATGAAAAATCGAATTATAAAAATTGAGATTCACAAAAATGTAAAAAAAGGATATTACTGTCCCAAATATTTTTTTAAAATAAAACAGCATATTTTATTCCTCCATAAATTTATTTATCCAATTAAGATAATTTGAATCTGTTATATTCAAAGCTTCAATATTTGCCTGAAAGTTTACATCGTCATCATATATTCTGAATATAATAGGTGCCAATATCTTTAAAGTCTGAGTTTCAAAAATCCCATGAATGTTCATGTTGTAAATGAGCGGTTTCTGGAATTTCAAAAGCTGACTATTTGTCTGTTTTATCTCACACAACAACGCAAGAAGGTTTATTTTTTTTAAGTCATTATTTCTGTCCTCAAGAACTACGTCAATCTGATCTGAAAGAAGCTTCTTATATCGCCATGATTGGTGTTCCCTGTGAATCTTGCTCTGTATGAGGAATTTCATTTTTGGAGAGAACAGTATAAGATTATCCATATTTTTTTCGTACTTTATTGAAAAATCTCTTCCAAAGAATCCGCTTACTGCTTTAAGCAGATCATTCTGAACATTATAAATCGTATTTTCATCATAAATCTTGTTAATTAAGCTTGATTTCTGCTCATTAAACGTATCATATAGATATATTTCAATTTCATATTTTTCAACATTTGGCATTTTCAGGATATTTCCTGCCAAAACGAAATTCAAGTTATTGTTCTGCTGTCTTATCAACTTCATATAATCAGTGCTATAACGCTTTTTCGAAACGAATAGACTTTCATTGTTATAGGCTATTGCAAGCTGATAATTTAGATTTGTCTTATAATGAAGATTCTCATTTAGATACAATGGTAATGAAACCGCCAGATTTTCAGCCAGCTCCGACTTTTCCCCAATTGATGTCAACGTAAGAATGAGAATATTAGGCTTTACACGTCTACTTTGATTTAGCATAAATTCTGGATGGTTAAATTCGTAATACCATATAGGCTTGTTTGTAGAAAAGAAATGATTTGCCATATTCTCTTTCACATCACCAGTTTCCTTTTTTACTTTCAGTTTCCAAAAATAATCCTCATAATGCATAAATTTCTTATAATGCTCTATCCATGGAAATTTTGAAGTAAATTTACAAAGTTCCAACCCCTCCTTGTACATTCCCTTTACCTTGTAATACTTCAATACATTCAGTGCCGTATAAACATTATGTTTTTCAGGATTGTAATATGCCAGTACATATTGCTTAAATTCATCGTATAATTCATTTAGTATGTAAATACTTGAGGTAATGTACATTACTTCTGAATTGTACCCAGACTCTTTTAATGCAGTTATTAGAAAGAAATTTCCAGATTCCTTATCTCCTTTTTTGAAATAAACTATTGCCTGCATCATCTTAGCTCGCCAGTTTCCCTTTATTTCTGAAAGTTTTTCCAGCTTGTTTTCATATTCCTTGCTACTTCTTTTCTTTACAATATCAAAATATTTTTTAAATGCTGTTGCAGAATTTGGATTGATTTCAAGCGCTTCATAATATTTTTTTTCAGACTCCTCTAAACGTTCACAAACCTCCAATGCCTCAGCATAGGCTATACAAAGTCCTTCAGTTACGTTATTTATGTTCAAATTTTTTTCATACAGCTCAACTGCACTTTCGCACGAACCTGTCTTTATATGATAAGTTCCAAGCATAATCAGTTTTCTCTCAAAGTTTTCATCTGCTGCGTAAAATCTAAGCACAGCTTCCTTTATTTCCGGGTACAGTTCCTTTGAAAAAGCATCTTGAATTATTGGATAAAGCCCTTCCATATTACTCCAGTTTTTTCTTATGGATGGATATAATTTTTTATCAATCCAATCTTTCTTAGGCATTTTAAATTCTTTTCCAAATTCATCATAGTAGGAAATTTCTTTAAAATCATCAGAATAGCTGTCATAGTTGCCATTTTCCATGATTTCTGATTCATTGTTTACAATATCATAAATTTGTCTTCTAATTTGCTGCTGATTATTATTACCGCCCATATAGTTTTCTTTGTATTTCTTTTCTTTTTTCTCAGAAGATTTAAAAAAATCAAAAATCCCCATATATCCTCCTATCTAAAAAGTAATCTCTATAGCTTTTCTATTACAGCTACAAAATCTACATAATATATAGTATAACACAATTTATTTAAATAATACATCATTATTTTATATTTTTTTAACTCGTTTAAAAATCGTTTGCAACCTTTGATTTTTCTAAAAAAATTAATATTATTTTTTTGAGAAAAAAATTCTTGTGAAATCATAAATTTATCTAATCTTTTTACAAAAATAAGGGCTACTTAAGGGCTAGTATTAAAATTACCTATTCTTTTATTTTATCATAGATAACTTGAAAAGACAATGGAGCAATAAATGAAAAATTTAAAAATAACAAATCTTTCTGAAAAATAGATTAAAAATCTAATAATGAACCTATTAAGCTAACTAAAAATAATCATCAGGTATAATATAATAAATAAGATGATGAAAATAGAAAAAGTATACGAAATTTAGAATAATATTTGAAAATGAAGCGAATTTTGGAAAAATCTAGGTGCTTTTGATGCAGTAACAAGTTCAGATCCAGAGTTTCCTGCCATTATATGAGGACAGATATGCTTTAGTTATACCTAACTGCAATATAGGTAACATTAGCGTTTTTCTGAATTAATTATCTGAAAGCTACAGTGAAAATAATCTGTGATACAGCGGCATGGTATAAATCAAAAGATTTAAAAACGCCCAGAAACATTATAATAGCACATCTACGCCACTCCATTGAACAAATCTGGAAACAAATAAGACAGAAGGAATTTGATAACAGATATTCAATACATTAAATGCTGTAGTTAACAGGCTATGTAATACTATAATTTTGTTTACAGATCAGCTGGTAAAAAGTATAACTCTTTATCAATGGATTTCTTCTACTGATTAAACGAATCTTAGTATGACAGGTTCAGCAATGGCTATCTTTGTTTATGAAAATAAGAAATTTATAGGAGAAAAATTTTAATTTATTCTAATATCAAAAATATCAATTTTGTAAAGGTTTCAAGTTATTTTATGGCAAAACCTATTTAAAATCAGACTATCTTATCAAATAAAATAGAAGTAACTGATTCCTTAAGTATATTAAAATTTGGGCTGTGTCTTCTAATTTTCTTATTGATGCTGGCTCATACTTTTTCTATTGGATTTAAATCCAGAGAATACGGCGGAAGAAATAATAGACAATGTCCCGTCCCCTTTATTATCTTTTCTAATATATTCTTTCTATGAAATCTGGCATTATCCATCACTATTAGAACTCTCTTCCCTAATTTTTCAATATCTCTTAGAAGTATTTCCCTGAACCATTCTTCAAAAAATTCACTTTCCATTGTTTCCCTGTATATCATACTTCCTATCAGTGCATTCCCTATTTTTCCGGCAACCAGGTTTATTCTTGAATATCTTAATCCTCTTTTCTTCCCTTCAATAGATATTCCCCTTTTACTCCAGCCGTATTCACGGTAGTAATATTCGTTAAAACCTGTTTCATCAATATAGATTATTTTTCTGCCTGAACCTGCTTCTGATAATTTTTTTAAATATCTATTTACTTTTTTCTCGTCCTGCTCCCTGTATTTTGTCTGTTTTTTTTCTTGTGTATCCTGATTTTTTTAGTGCTACTCTCACTGTCTCCTTTCCACAGCCAAAATCTTTTGCTATTTCACGGATGTATTTATCTGCATTCTCTGGATTTTTCATATATTCATCAAGTTTTTCAGGATCAAGCACCTTAAATTTTCTTTTCCGTGTTCTTGATGAAAGATCTCCTGTTTCCTTCTTAAGTTTTATCCATCCGTACAATGTGCTGGAACTTATGTTGAAATGAAATAATGTTTTCGTTTTTCCAGTTTCATAATAAAAATTTAAAATTTTTTTCTATGAATAGATCTGTTCGACAACCTTGTCTAAAAAATAAGATTGGAATACAATAATACTGGTGGTAAAAATCATAAATAATATTAAAAAAATAAAAAAGAAAACAACTATCATAAAATCACGAAAAAAGAAAAAGCACACGATAAAGGTTCAGGTATGGAAATATGAGAGGATTTAAGGGATAACGTAGGCATGGATAAGATACACAGTAATAGCTCGATCCCTAAAAATCGATAAAAAAGTACAAGTTAACTAAAGAGGACAAAAAATGTGAACAGGTATATCAATAAATTCAGGATATCACACGTTACAAGAACAAGAGAAGAGAATTTTGTAAGAGATTTTCGTTAATTTGTACAATTTATAATTTTGAATTATAGGTGTCAAACAAATCTATTATTTTTATCTTTCATATTTATTATTTTCCGCATCTTTCTCAAAAAACACAACTCCAAATTTTTCAATACCAAAATATATTCTTTTTCTCCAGTTCACTTTAATAAAGTTTTACAATCTTTTTTCAATATTTTTATATTTTTTCAATTTATAAATTTATAATCCCAAAATACAAATTAAAATTATTATTTTTTTCACTCCTTCTGAAAAAATTAAAAAAATTCTATATTATTCTTAATAAAACTATTATATTGTACCATTCACAATTTGTCAATATTTGGGATTCAAGCTCTGATTTAATTGCTCCAAAAACTTTTCATATCATAAAAAAAATGATATAATTTACAAAACAAATTTTATAAAAGGAGCAACCGTGAATTTATTTAATCAAGAAAAAAATAACGAAAATGAAAATATAGATAATGAAAAAAATATGAGTTTTTCTGATGTTCAGGAAAAATATACAAAATTGAGAAATGAAATCGAATATCATAACAATCTTTATTATAACGAGGATAAGCCTCTTATTTCGGATATGGAATACGACGCTTTAATGCGTAAATTACAACAGCTTGAGCAGGAATATCCAGAATTGCTGAAAAATGAGGAAAATGGAGAAAGTTCCCCTACTGAAAAGATTGGGGGTACTGCAAGCGAAAAATTTTCAAAGGTACGACATCGGGTGCCTATGCTTAGTCTGTCGAATACTTATAATATTTCTGAAATTGAGGATTTTGACAAAAGAATCAAAAAAATTATTTTATCTGAAAATGTTAAGAATCATTCACAGGAACTAGAGTATATTCTGGAACTGAAACTGGATGGGCTTAGTATAAGCTTGATTTATGAAAATGGAGTGCTTGTTCAGGCTGTAACACGGGGAGATGGGCAAGTTGGGGAAGATGTGACTGAAAATATTATGGAAATTAAAACTATTCCTAAAAAATTGAAAAAAAATGTTTCACTGGAAGTTCGTGGAGAAATTATTTTGCCAATTTCGAGCTTTAACCGAATAAATCAAGAACGGGAAGATGATGGAGAAGATGTTTTCGCAAATCCTAGAAATGCAGCTTCAGGGACAATAAGACAGCTTGATAAGACAATTGTTGCAGAACGTGGGCTTGACTGTTATCTCTATTATCTTGTAAATGCTGAAAATTACGGGATAAATACTCATTTAGAAAGTATTGAATATATTGAAAAACTTGGGTTTAAAACAACAAAAATATTTGAGAAATATACTGATTTTAAAGAATTGGAAAAATCTATCGAAAAATGGCATAACGACAGGAAAAAACTTGATTATGAAACAGATGGGCTTGTTATAAAGGTAAATAATTTTGCACTTTACGAAACGCTTGGCTACACAACTAAAAGCCCACGATGGGCAATTGCCTACAAGTTTCCTGCTGAACAAGTAAAAACTAAATTAATGGACGTAACTTTTCAAGTTGGAAGAACTGGTGTAATCACTCCTGTTGCTGAACTTGAAGCTGTAAATTTATCGGGTTCTGTTGTGAAAAGAGCAAGTTTACATAACTTTGATGAAATTCGCAGAAAAGATATAAAAATTGGCGATAATGTCATTGTAGAAAAGGCGGCCGAAATTATTCCGCAAGTTGTAAATGTTGTGTTTGACGATAGGACTGGACAAGAAATTGAAATTCAGGAGCCAACAAATTGTCCCGTCTGCAATAGCGAGCTTGCACACGAAGAAGGACTTGTCGCCTTAAAATGCCACAATCCACTTTGCCCCGAAAAAGTTAAACGCCAAATTGCCTATTTCGTTTCTCGTGATGCAATGAATATTTCTGGACTTGGTGACAAAATTGTCGAAAAATTTATTGAATTAGGAAAAATAAAAACAATAGTCGATATTTATTCGTTGGAAAAATACCGTAAAGAATTGGAAAATCTGGAAAAAATGGGACAAAAAAGTGTAGATAACTTAATAAATAGCATTGAGTCCAGTAAAAATCGTGATTTTTCAAAAGTTCTCTACGCACTTGGAATTCCTTTTGTTGGAAAATTCAATGCGAACCTTTTAACAAAAACTTTTAAAAATATTGAAAATCTGAAAAATCAGTCAATCGAAAATTTACTGGCTGTAAAAGGTATTGGCGATAAAGTGGCAGTTGCTGTAAATACTTTTTTAAATGATGAAAATAATTGGAAAATTATCACGGATCTACAAAATATCGGATTACAATTTGCCATTGATGAAACTAATTCAGAAGAAATACCTGATAATCCAATAAAAGACAAAAACTTCCTTGCAACTGGAAAACTGCAAAAGTACAACCGAAACGACATAAAAGATATTATCCTGTCCAAAGGTGGAAACTATCTGTCAGCAGTCTCAAAAAATCTGGATTTTCTAATCGCTGGAGAAAAGGCTGGAAGTAAACTGGAAAAAGCTGAAAAATTAGGCGTTCGGGTACTTACAGAAGATGAATTTGAAAAGGAATTTTTGGAAATTTAATCTTTCTTAATAAGCATACTTGAATTTTTCTAAAATAAAAAGTGATATTTAGAAGCATTGTTCTCTAAAGTATCACTTTTTTATTATTTTATTTATTTAAAATATTATTTATCCTAGCCAATGTTCTTTCTTTTCCAATAACTGCAATTACTGTGTATAAATCCGCTCCTCTAGCTTTTCCTGTAATAACTGCCCTAAGTGGCATTAATACTGCTGCTGGACCTTCTCCAATTTCGTCTTGCAGTTCGTGCAGGATTTGCTTTGCTTCGTCTTCTGAAATTTCTTCATTTAATTTATTGATTTTTTCAATAAATATTTGGATAGATTTTTTACCTGTTTCTGTTTCAAGTGAAGAAGTCAGTTTTTCGATTGATTTTCTTTCCTTTTTATTCATTCCTTCTTCAATTACTGGCAATTCAAATTTATCTTCAAAGTAAATTGAAGCATTTACTGGCAATTCCTTTAATGTTTGTGAACCTTCCCTTGTAATTTCCACAATTCTTTTTAATTTTGAAAATTCTTCATCTGACAAGTTTTCATTTTCATAATAACCAGCTTGCACAAAATACGGAATAGCCAATTTTGTCAATTCATCCAAATCCTTTAATCTCATATGATGATTGTTTACCCATCCTAATTTAACTAGGTCAAATACAGGCCCTCCAAGAGAAATTTTATCAAATGAGAAATTTTGTATCATTTCATCAATAGTAAAAATTTCCTTATTTTCTCCAAAGCTCCATCCCATAAGTGCAAGGAAATTTAGTAATCCTTCTTTTAAGTAACCTTCTTCTTTGTAATAGTTCAATGAAACTGGATTTTTTCTTTTTGAAATTTTAGTTTTGTCAGCATTTCTTAAAAGTGGCATGTGATACCATTTCGGCTCATCCCATCCAAATGCTTTGTATAATTGAATATGTTTAGGCGTAGAAGAAATCCACTCTTCCGCTCTTATAACGTGAGTTATCCCCATCAAATGATCATCAACAATATTTGCCAAATGATAAGTTGGGAATCCGTCAGATTTTAGTAAAACTTGATCGTCAATTTTACTGTTTTCAAATCTAATTTCTCCTCTTAATCCATCATTTACAACAGTTTCACCTTCGTAAGGCATTTTCAATCTAATAACATAAGGCTCTCCAGCCGCTAATTTTGCTTCCACTTCTTCTTTTGACAAGTTTCTGCAATGCCCGTCATATCCTGGTGCTTGTTTCATAGCCGCCTGTCTTTCTCTTAATTTCTGCAATCTTTCAGCAGTACAAAAACAATAATACGCTTCCCCTTTTTCCAACAGTTGTTCAGCATAATCCTTATAAATCGAAAATCTTTCCGATTGTCTATAAGGCCCTGCTTCTCCCCCAACGTCTGGACCCTCATCATAATTTAACCCAAGCCATTTCATCGCATCAAAAATTTGCTGTTCTGAATCTCCCGAGAATCTTGTTCTATCTGTATCTTCTATTCTTAAAATAAAATCTCCACCATTATGTTTTGCAAACGCATAATTAAATAGTCCAATGTAGGCAGTTCCTACGTGTGGATCTCCAGTTGGAGACGGTGCTATTCTAACTCTTACTTTTTTATTATCACTGTTTGACATTTTTTTCTCTTTTCTCCTATCTATTTTATTATTCTTTGTATATTATATAATAAAATAAAGTATTGTGCAACAATTTGATTTTATGATATAGTAATAAATTTAATTTATTTATCTTTTTTACTTCAATTTTTTTATTTTTTATTTTCAATTACTTCTATAGAGTTTTTAGACCAATTTACATTTTTTTCTTTATATAAAATTTTATTATTTATAAATGAAAAAATATGTTTATATTTTATAGAATTATCATATAGGTAAACTTCATCAAATTTTGTAATTACCTGTTTTAAATTTTTTAAAGATTCATAATATCTTTTTTCGACTATTTCATCAGCTATATTATGGCCGCCTTTTTCTACTCTATTTTTTATTCTTTCCTTTGCTATTTCAGGATTATTTACACCAACATAGAATAATTGTAATTCGTAACCTAATTCTTTTGCTTTATCGATAGTTTTTAAAATCGTTTTTCCAGTTAGAGTTGTTTCTTCATTAAACGATTTTCCATGCTGCATGCAGTCATTTCTTAAATTTATTGCTATTTTCGCTGCTTTTATTTGATCAGAATTATTCTTCCAATCTCCGATTTTTCTAACAATTTCATCTGTATTAATTCTTGTACTGTATTTTATGTTATCATCTAAATTTCCAGAATTGTATAGAGTTGATTTTCCTGCTCCATTTACTCCTGCGAAAATATATAAAACTTTTTTCATTAAAATACACCTTTTTTTATTAATTCATCTTGTTTTGTTTCCAAAATTAAATTAAATAGCTTATTATAAAATATTTTATCTTCTTCTTTTTCAGATTTTTCCATTAATTCATTAATATCTTTTTGATTTAATGTCAATATGAAATCTTTTAAATTTTCTCTTTTTAAATCCATTTTTTCTCCTAATATTTTTCATTATTCTAAATATTTTTTAAATGACAAATAAGAACCTTTTATTTCCCTCTATGTTTCTTTTTCTTTTTCTCCTGTTTCAATAAAAATTTTTTCTGTTTTTCAAGTTCTTTTTCTTGCTTTGTTTTAACTTTCCGTTCCTTTTTATTCACTTCATATTGTAATTTTAAAATTTTTTCCGATTTTTTCAAAAATTTTTTACTTTGAAGTTCTTTTTTTATTTCTCTTTGTCTACGTTTTGGATTTTGGGCTTTCTCATTAAAATTTGACTTCATTTCATTACTAAATCGAAGATTATAAAACTTTTTTAATATAAAATCATAAATCTCATATTCTTTAGGTTCTGAACCAAAAGTTACTTTACAAACTGATAAATTACCATTTTCAAAATTTTCAAAAATTCCTACCCAAAAAGGATTTTCAAAAAAAACTGTCAATTTTCCTGAAATCTTTCTCATAATTTCAGCCTCCTTAAAAAAATTTATAATAAAGAATGGACAACCTAAGGAGGCAGGTTACTTACATTACTGCGTCTGGACTACCAACCAGAACTGTGTTTTTATCTTTATTTTATTTATCGACTTTTTACTTTTTTATCTTGCAATAAGAAGTAAAAACCCTTTACTCAATTATTTCCAAAAGTTCTTAAAGTGATTTTCTTAATTTTTTTGGCACTCTTCATTCCTATACCCAAAACTTACTACTACAGAAACTCCATATTTCTTTAAATATACACCTTTTTTATAAAAATATTTTCTATTTTAAAATTTTGTAGCCCTCTTATATTTAGAAAAGCCTTCTCTCAGTGCATCTTTATATTCTTTATCTTCATACTGAATTTCCAAAAGGTGAGAATGGTATGCAGACTGACTAATCTTTTTATTTTGAACTTTGTCATAGAATTCAACAAAAACAACTTTAAATTCCATTCCTTTATTTTTACACCATTCACCAATAGTGTCAATAATATCAGGTCTCTCAAGAGCAACTTCCTTTGCAGTCTCTTCTTTGTTTTTTCCATCTTTGATAACTTCTATTATGTAAAATCTGCCATCTTTTGTTGCCGCTGTCAACCCTATTCTCTTAAATTTTTTACGTAATACATCCTTTATTTCCTTTACCTCTTCTTCATTCAGTTGCTTAGAATCATTAGTTTGGGACTTATTGAATTCTGGTATTTTTAATTCCATTAATTCCTTTTCATATTTTGCTTCTATCTTTTCCAGTTTTTTTAAATATTCTTCCTGTTCTTTCTTACTAAGTTTATCAAAATCAGTTTTCTCCTCTTGTTGATTTTGTTTCACTTGCTCAGTAGTAGTTGTATTTTTTTCAATTTTTTTATTCTTGTCTATGTTATTTTTATTTTTATTACCACACGAAAATGCCGTTGCCAGCAACATCATTACAAAAATTTTTTTCATAAAAATCCTCTTTCTGCCAATAAATTAATTTGAGTATATTCAAAATTCAAGTATTCGAAAACTACTCAACAACCTTATAAACTTCCGACAGTTCTCTTCTAGTTTTTGGGGTAATATCTTCATCTCTATACCCAAAACTTACAAAATATGAAATTCCATATTCCTTCAAATCAAAGACACCTTTTTCAGAAAAGTATTTTTCAGCCATTTCTTTATTAAACCCTTCAATTGCACAGCTGTCAATCCCAAGAGCCGCAGCCATATTCATCATATTTACCATTGCAATGTAAGTCTGTTTTGAAGCCCAGTCAAATAATGCTCTTTCACTTTCCAGTAACTTAAAATGCTCTTTTTGAAATTTTGTAAAGAATTCTTTTCTAATCTTCAAATTTTCATCAGAAATATTTTTTATTTCCTTCCCAATTCTATCAAAATGCTCGCTATCACCAGTAACACCTTTTCTAGCCAGCACCATAACAATATGGCTCGCTCCATTCAAGCTGTTAATTGCCCCCCAAGCAAACTCTCTCATATCATTTAGCATTTCCTCATTCTTCACAAGAATAAATTTCCAAGGCTCAAGTCCAAATGAACTAGGAGAAATTCTACCTGCCTCAATAATTGTCATAAAATCTTCGTCTGAAACAACTTTTGTCTTATCATATTTTTTGCACGCATATCTTCTGTTAAATATTTCAAACATTTCTTTTTTTGTTAATTCTTTATCTTTTAGCATTTTTATCACTTCTTTCCAAAAACTTATTGATTTTTTATCTTTTCTAACACATTTTCATCAAACTTCCCAGCTCTAAGCATCTCAATTTCAAATTTATACGGCGGAACTTTCTTAGCCTTTTTATCATCGCTCAAAGCCACATAAGGCGTTTCTAGAATTTTTGGCAAATGAGAAAATTTTTCAAAATGTGCTATTTTATTTAACACTTCAAATCCAATTTTTCCAAATCCTATATTTTCATGCCTATCTTTATGTGCACCACACACATTCTTACTATCATTCAAGTGAATTACTGAAATTCTGTCAATTCCAACAATTTTATCAAACTGTTCGATAACTCCTTCAAAATCATTTACAATATCATATCCAGCGTCGTGAACGTGGCAAGTATCAAAACATACTGTCAGTTTATCCTTCAATTTCACACCATCAATAATTTTTGCAATTTCTTCAAAACTTCTCCCGCATTCTGTACCTTTTCCAGCCATCGTTTCAAGTGCCACAGTCGTTTTCTGATCTTTCGTCAAAACTTCATTCAGTCCTTCAATAATCTTATTAATCCCAACTTCTTCACCTTCCCCAACGTGAGCACCTGGATGAAGAACAATTCTCTTCGCTCCAATAGCATCTGTCCTTTCAATCTCCGTTCTCAAAAACTGCACTGCAATCTCAAAAGTTTCAGGCTTTACAGCATTCCCAAGATTAATTATATAAGGAGCATGCACAACAATATCATCAATATCAATATTATTCTCCTTCATAAGTTTAAGCCCAGCCTCAATATTCAGCTCATCAATTGGCTTTCTCCGTGTATTCTGTGGTGCTCCAGTATAAATCATAAAAGTATTCGATCCATAAGAAACCGCTTCCTTAACCGACCCCAAAAGCATATCTTTCCCACTCATTCCCACATGTGATCCAATTTTAAACATTTCTTTTTTCGACATTTCTATTTTACCTTTCTATTATTTCTTTTTTTTCTTAAAAACAGGAAGTTCATCATACATTGCTTCAAATAAATTCTTCAAAAACTCTTTATTTTCAACATCATCAACAAGCAACATTTCCTTTGCCCCCTCATAAGGAATTTCATGCAAAGCATTCGGCATAAGCTCTTTTGCCAATTTTACAGCCTTTACAAGAAACCTGTCATCATAAATCCCACCAATAACTTTTTCCCTATAATAAAGAATATATTCTCCCATCATTGCTCTATATCTAATATTTTCCACTTCCGACAACTGTTCCAATACAAAATTTAAATATTCTTTACTTGAAGCCATATTTAATTCACTCCTTGCTTTTTTCTTCATCTTTACAATTTTTAACTATATTAGGAATATCTTTTACCACATCCTCAATCAATTTAGAAAAATCTACTGCATTTTTAGCTGTAATAACCGATTTTCCAGTATCTGCTTCAATCTCTTTTCTAGTATTTCCTGCTATTGTTCCACCTCGTTTTGCAACTTTTTTATTTTCTTCCAAGCCATTTGGATTATGAATATTAGTTAATTCTGTTGTTGTAGCTTCTGCAAGCATATTAAGTACAAGTTCTAAAGTTGACATATTATCCCTTAAATTCTCTTTTTTTAATCCTTTTAAATCTTTATATTCTCTAGTTGCCATCCCAGACCATGCCTTTGAAATTTCATCTGTAAGAATTGCATATTCTATTCCCTTTTTTACTCCATGCTCTTGCCAAGCATCTGTCAATTCCTTTCTAACTTGAATCGCCTGTAATCTCTGATTTATCCATTCTTTTGAATATCCTTTTTTCAAATATGTTTCCAATGCCCTGTCAATAGTTAGTTCTGGATCTGTAATTTCATCTATTCTGTCTTTTCCCACTTGTGCCAGCCACATTTTAAATGGCTCTGCCTTAGGAGACGGAATTGACTGAATAATTCGGAAAATTCCTTGTATATCAGCAACATCTGTTAATCTCATTTTTCCATCAGGTGCTTTTAACTTCAACTGTCGACAAATTGTCGACAATTCACTTTTTTCCTCATCTGTCATTCTTTTTTTCATTTTATACCAATAATCTCTAGCATTTACACTATCCGTTAATGCTCCTACAACATCTACAACAGAAAAATACCACTCTTCCTTTTCATTATCCCAAACAGACCTAATTTTTTTACCTTCAAATATTTGTATATTATTCTCCATTATTTCCCACCCCTTATGTAGTTTTTCGAACTTTATTAATATTTATATTATTTTGCATAATCACAAAATTTCACTCGTATTATTATCTCCACAATTTTTATAATCCTTGTAATTTCTCCCTCATCTTATAAAGAAAAATCCCTGTCGCCACACTCACATTCAATGATTCTATATTCCCATAAATCGGAATAATTGCCTTTATATCAGAATTTTCTATTAGATAATCAGATACTCCGCCACCTTCGTGTCCAAAAATAAACGCATTATTTTCCCACAATTCGATTTTTTCATAAGAAATGGAATCTTCGTGTAAAGCCGTCGCTATTTTCAAATAATTTTTATTATTCAAAAATTCCACAATTTTTTCAGGTGTTTCATAAATTATATTCAACTTGAAAATTCCACTCATTGTGGCACGTACTGTCTTTGGATTATAAACATCTACTGAACCCTTTGTCAGAATTAAATTCTGAAAGTTTGCGGCAATCATTGTTCTAATGATAGTTCCAGCATTTCCCGGATCCTGGATATCATCCAGAATTACCACATCTCCCTTTATATCCTCAATTGTATTCAAATTTTTAGAATATAAAAAAATTATTCCTTGACTATTTTCCTGCGTTGAAACCTCATCAAACAGATTATCTTTCAAAATCGTCAAATTATCATGCTTAGAAATCTCATATCTTTCATCAAAATATTCAAATTTCGATTCCTTCACAATAATTTTATTAAAATTGATATTCTCGCTCAGAAATTTTTCACCTTCAGCCTTAAAAATACTGTTTTCATCACGATACTTCTTTTTATCCAGTTTTTTTAACAATTTATAAAATTTGTTATCTGGACTTGCTATTACATCTCTCATTTTTTATTTTTTCACTTTCTAAATTTACTTCTTTAATTATTCACAATCATTTTCATAAGTTCTATTCTTATCTTTAATTACAATTCCCTCGTCTCCTGACACAACAGAAAAACTTTGAACATCAGCACCTTTAATTTCTTTATATTTACAGTAAATCTTGTTCTTATCTTTTGCAAAATCAAATAGCAGTTCTCTAAATGTTGGAACATCAGCATCTTCTATCTTAAAGAAAAATTTGCTTTGAATATCTTTTTCTTTCTTTACATCTAAATATTCCAAATCAAAAAAATCAAGATAATAAATTCCGTTCTTATCTTTGAAATAATTACTTCGTCTATGGACAGGTTTAAAAGAATTACTATCGAAATTTAAAGATACAAGCTCATACTTTACTTTTTCGTCATTTTTTAAAAGATAAACTCCATCCTTATTTTTAAAAATTATAGCATTTTCATCTAAAATTTCAAGTCCATCAGAATTTACGCCTTCCAATTTATTTCCGTTATAATAAACATTCCTGTCATCTTTTCCAAAGTCTGCTTCCAAACTTATAAAACTGTTACTATCAGCTGCTTCCATTTTTTTCAATTCTTTGCCAAAATCCGCATCATAATAATAAACAGAATTTTTATCTCTATAATAAGTATCAAAGTTTTTATTTATCACCTCAAAACTTTTAGTATCCACTTTTGGATTTTCTATGGTAACTAACTTAGTTTTTACAATTTTACCACTATCTTCATCAAAAATAGTAATCAATTTATATAAATTTTTATTGTCAGTCAGGAAATAGAAAGATTCATTTTTGTTATTCAAATCTATAATTCTAAATTCATTAGAATTTATTCCGTTTATCTTTTTTCCCATAAAATATACATTATTTTTATCATAAGAAAAGTCATTATCATTTTCTTGAATAACGAAACTATCTTTATCAGCACCTTCTAACTTTACAACATCATTTCGTGTAAAATAAATATTATTTTTATCTTTTGTATACATATTATTTTTCATTATTTCAAAAGAATTTACATCTGCATTTTTTATTATTTTACTTGAATAAACTTCATCAAATCTTGTAATTGCATATACATTTTTATCATCTTTTCCATAAATCAAACTTGGAACACTATTATATTCATTCGAAATTATTTCAAAAGTTTTTGGATTTTTTATATTCAATTTTTTCCCTTCTGAAAAAATTTTATTTCCATTTTTTACCAAGTCAATTCCATCAGAATACAAAATTTTAAGATTTTTATTGTCAATTTTATCAATTTTCACTTCTTGATAGTACAAGTTATTTTTATCCTTTGAATAATAAGTTGTTCCAGAAAGTCTTTCAAAAGTTTTCAAATCAGCCTCTTTTATTTTTAGTCCTCCTATAAAGATACTATTTTTATCTTTTGAATACATCTGAATAAGATCGCTAGGCTCTAAAATAACTTCAAAAGATTTTGCATCAGCTCCTTTTATTTTTTCACCAAGATAGTAGACATTATTTTTATCTTTTCCATAAGCTACATTTCCTTCTATCGCTTGAAAAGCAGCCACATCGACATTTTCTATTTTTTGACCAAAATTCAGAAATACATTTTTATCATCCTTCAAGTAAACCTCATTTAATATTTTTATCGTATCAGGATTCGCATCTTTTATTTTATCATAGCCACTGTACACATTATTCTTGTCTTTTGCGTAATAATCAGGCATTATTATCTGAAATGTACTTTTATCAACATCATATATTGGCGTTCCAGCATAATAAATATTATACTTGTCCTTTGAATAACCTTGATCAATTGCCTCAAAACTGTCCAAATCCTGAATATATTCAACTTCAAGAAAACTTCCTCCAATATACAGTTTACCATTATTTCTAAAATACAGAAGTTTGTCTTTATTTCTATAAAGTTTGAAATCTTTCGGATTTATCTCCATTTTTTCATCATAATTATAAATATATTTTTTATCTTTTCCACTGACTTCTCCAATTACCTGAAAAGACCGAACATCAGCACCATCTAACTTCTCATCAAGATAAAAAACTCTTTTCCCATCTTTTCCATAAATATCATTTAATTTCACAAATGTTTTAAAATCCGCATCATTTACCTTTTTTTCATCAGCCTGCCATATTTCATCCTTATAATAAACAGCATTATCTTTTTTTATATATTCAGCCATTCCTAGATTTGCCACAAGAAAGACAAGAATTACAATTTTAGAAAGTTTGCTTTTCATAAAAATTCTCCAACTCCTTTTTTAAACAATTTATCAAAAAACATTTAAAACCTTTCAAAATTAAATCAGATAATTAAAAAGAATTTTAGCAGGACAATTATGATTTCTAAATTCTATTTTAAAGCAATCTTACCAAAATATAACTCAAAATAATTTTTACTTGTCACTCACATTCATTTTCATAAGTCCTATTTTTATCCTTAACTACAACTCCCTCATCTTCCCGCATGACAGTAAAACTTGGCACATCCACCCCTTTAAATTCCTTATATCCACAATAAACTCTATTCTTATCTTTGGAATACCCATATCCAAACGCTTTAAATGTTGGCATATCAACTCCTTCAAGTTTAATAAAGGCATTTTGAATGTCCTTCGATTCCGAATTTAACAATTTACCGTAATCAAGATAATAAATTCCATTTTTATCTTTAAAATAATTACTCGTATCCTTATTCGCTATATCAAATGAAGCACTGTCAAAATTTAAAGGTATTATTTCATAATCTCCTGTCCCAGTTTCATCTTTCCAAAAATATACACTATTTTTATTTTTAAAAATATCTGGACCAACAAATTTTAATCCTTCTGAACTGATATTTCTAATTTGTTTCCCAAGATAATAGACATTTTTATTATCCTTTGCAAAAAAATTATCCATTTCAATAAAGCTTTTGCTACTACTACCTTCGACTTTTCTTAGTTCATTTTTATTCATATCATAATAAAAAACGCTGTCATTATCCCTATAATAACTTCCCGTGTCTTCTTTAACAATCTCAAAACTCGGAGCATCTACTTTTACATTCGTTACAGTAACCAATTTTGTATTTTTCAATTTATACGTTTCAGGATCAAATTCATAAATAAATTTATATAAATTTTTACTGTCTGTCAATAGTGCAAATGTTACAGGCTCCCCAGAATTAACAGCTAAATCAACAATTTTAAATCCTTTTGGACTTATCCCATCTATCTTTTTTCCATAAAAATAAACACTGTTCTTATCATACGAAAAGCCATGTTCTCCAATAGTAAAACTGCCTTTGTCTACATCTTTCATTTTCACAACATCAGAATACGTAAAATAAATATTATTTTTATCTCGTGAATATGCACCAATTTCCATTATTTCAAAAGAGTCTATGTCCGCATCTTTTATTACTTTACTACGAATTTTTTGTCCATTTCCTATAATTACGTATATATTTTTGTTGTTTTTTCCATAAATTATATTTGGATCACTGTAATAATCATTTTTTATTATTTTAAAATTTTCTGGATTTTCTATATCAAGACTATTTCCATTAGCATAAATTCTATTTCCATTTTTTATAATATCAAGCACTCCAGCACTCATATTTTCTAAATTATCTCTAATTTCATCAATTTTTACTTCTTGATAGTACAAGTTATTTTTATCTTTTGAATAAAAAGTTGATTTTTCTAATTTTTCAAATGTTTTTGAATCTGCTCCTTTTATTTCCATTCCAGAAATATAAACTTTATCTTTATCTTTTGAATACGTTGCAAAATCTTTTTCTGAAATTATTTCAAAAGTTCTAGGATCTGCTTTTTTAATTATTTCACCAAATAAATAAACATTTTTATTATCTTTTGCGTAAATATGCATTTCTCCTAAAACTTCAAAACTGTTCAAATCAGCATTTTTAATTTTCCCATATTTTGTAAATACACTTTTATCATCTTTCAAGTAAATTTCACTTAAAATTTTTACTGTTTTTGGATTCACTTCCCTTATTGGTCTTGAACCATAATACACCTTGTTTTTATCTTTCGCATAAGTATCTTGCATTATTATCTGAAAAGTATCCATATCCACATCAGACAAAGTTACTCCACCATAATAAATATTATATTTATCTCTTGAATATTCATCATCCAATACTTCAAAAGTATCTACATCTTCAATTCCATTAAGTTCATCTAATCCTTTTAAATCATATATTTTCCCATTATTTCTAAAATATACTATTTTATCCTTATTTTCATAAAGTTTAAAATCTTTTGGATTTATTTTTACTTTCTGATTATACCAATAAAAGTTATCTTTATCTCTTCCAATATTTTCTCCAACTGCCTGAAATGTTTTAAAATCTGCATTTTCTAGTTTTTCGTCTCCATAAAAAACATTTTTATTATCTTTCCCATAAATCTTATTCAATTCTAGAAATGTTTTAAAATCCGCATCATTTACCTTTTTCTCATCTGCCTGCCATATTTCATCCTTATAGTAAACAGCATTATCTTTTTTTATATATTCAGCCATTCCCAGATTTGCCACAAGAAAGACAAAAATTACAATTTTAGAAAGTCTGCTTTTCATTCACTTCCTCCATAATTTTAGAAAATTTTACTGTTTCTATTTCAATGTAACTGGTAATTTTTCTCCACCTAAAATATGGTAATGAATATGATAAACTTCCTGTCCACCATTATCCCCAATGTTAGTTATAACTCTATACCCATCTTTATCCAATTCCAGAATTCTAGCCACTTTTGCCACAGTCAACTGCAATTTACCAAGCAGCAAAGCATCTTCCTCAGTCGCTGCATCCAAATTTTTAATTTCCTTTTTTGGAATTACAAGCACATGAACTTTTGCCGCTGGATTTATATCATGAAAAGCCAAGAACTCTTCATCTTCATATACAATATTTGCTGGTATTTCCTTATCTATTATCTTTTTAAAAATTGTTGACATAAAAATCACTTCCTTATTTTATTTTTTTAAATTTTGAAAAGGGGTCAAGACCCCTTATTTTATAATAATATTTTTTTGTTAAACCTTAGTAATTTCCGAAAAAGTCTAACAAATATTTAACGATAAAATTTAATTAGAATCTTTTAATATATTTTCTAAATTATAATTCTATTTTCCCAACTCTTTTAGCATGTCTGCCACCTTCAAACTCTGTATTTACAAACGCTTCAACACATGCCAGTCCTAAATCTTCTCCTAAAACTCTAGCTCCTAACGCTATTATATTTGCATTATTATGAAGCCTTGAAAGTTTTGCTGTATATTCATTGTGACAAAGAGCCGCACGAATTCCTTTTATTTTATTTGCAGCAATAGAAATTCCAATTCCAGTCCCACAAATCAAAATTCCAAAGTTAACTTCCTCATCCAAAACTTTTTTACTAACTTCCTTAGCAATATCAGGATAATCAACTGAATCCAACGTATCAGTTCCCACATTCACAACTTCATACCCCTTGCTTCTAAGTTCTTTCATAATTTTATTCTTAAATTCTACTCCTGCATGATCATTTCCAATCGCTATTTTCATTTGTAAAGCCTCTTTTCTTCTTAATAATAAGTTATTTAATAATCTTAAATTTTATTTAATAAGTTCTTCCAGTAACTCATTTGAAATTCTTTTCAATTTCCCATTTTCATCCACAAAAACATTTACTGTTTCAGCCTTTGCCTTTAAAACTCCGTCTGAATTGTACATTTCATAAGAAAATCTGATTTTAATATTGTTTATTTCTTCAATTTTCACAGAAACTTCAATTTCTTCATCGTATTTTGCAGAATTAATATATTCAATATTTAGGGTCTTTACTGGTAAAATAAATCCCATATCTTCCATATTCTTATATGGAAAAACATCCCTAAAATACTCAGTTCGTGCCATTTCCATCCATTTCAGATAATTTGAATGGTATACAACTCCCATTTTATCAGTATCGTAATAATAAACTCGAAGTTTAAAGCTCTTCTTTTTCAAATCAGAAGTTTTCATAAATCCGCTCCTTGATTAATATAAAAATTTTAGTTATTTATAAAGTTCTGTTAATACAGTATTTTTTGACTTTTTTTATATTTTATATAATTATTTCTAACTATTTGCTACCATATAAATACTGACATCATTTTAACAAATTTTTAAACTTACATTTCCTTAACTTCGATTTTTACACTTTTTCTATCTTTTTTTGCAACTGAAGACATTAGAACTCTAAGTGCTGTGATAATTCTTCCATTTTTTCCAATAACTTTTCCCATGTCATCTTTTGTAACGTTAATCGTAATATCTACAAACTTACCTTTTTCGTTACTTTCAATAGTATAGCTTTCAGTCGAATCCAATAAATTTTCAACCCAAAAATCCACAGTTTCAAAATATTTGCTCATTTTATTTCTTTCCTCCACTTTTTTTATTTAAAATTTTATTTTCTTAAAGTTATTATATCATAATTTCAATATTCTTATCAAATTTTGTTTTCAAATTTTTTATCAAAAAATATAGCAATCCTAGTTTAAAATTAAACTACTTGACAATCTTCTAAAAACTTGATACAGTCTATAAAGACACAAATTTTAAAAGGAGTTGTAAATAATGAATTTAGAAAATGTCGAAAGCAGTTTCGATAATAAAAATACAATAAATAATGAAATAGACGCTGACAAAATTGCCTCTACTTCTCTTGGAAGTGCAGTCTGTGAAACAATTTTACCCTCTGTTCCACTTCAGCCTCTGGAAACTATTGAAAAAAGTATTCAGAAGAAATACCGTTCAGCACTTTGGACCCCTTTTGTCAGGGCTTTAAAGGAATTTGAAATGGTAAAAGATGGCGACAGGATTGCAGTTGCTATTTCTGGAGGTAAAGACAGCCTTTTGCTTTCAAAACTGTTTCAGGAACTGAAAAGAGCCAGTAGAACTAACTTTGAGCTGATATTTATTTCAATGAATCCTGGATTTAATCCTGCCAACCTGAATAATTTAAAAAAAAATCTAGAACATTTAAATATTCCGTGTGAAATTTATAATGATAATATTTTTGAGGTCGCAGAAAAAATTGCAAAAGACTATCCTTGCTATATGTGTGCCAAAATGCGTCGTGGAAGTCTTTACACAAAAGCAACTTCACTTGGATGTAATAAACTAGCACTTGGACATCATTTTGACGATGTTATCGAAACTACTCTGATGAGTATGTTTTATATGGGAAAATTTGAAACAATGCTACCAAAACTAAAGTCCGATAATTTTGAGATAGAATTAATCCGTCCATTATTCTATGTTGAAGAAAAAGCAATTATAAAATGGGTACGAAATAACGGTATCTTGCCAATGAACTGCGGCTGTACCGTAGCTGCCGAAAAGACTTCCAGTAAACGCCGTGAAACAAAAGATTTAATTGCACAGCTTGTAAAAACTAATCCAGACATTAAAAAACGTATAATTCAATCAACACAAAATGTAAATTTGGAAAAAATATTAGGCTGGAAAGATTCTGATGGAAAATACTCATATTTAGATAAATTCTAAAAAGAAAGGTAAAAGCAAGAAATGGAAAATACAGAAATGCAAATAAAAAGCTGGGAATACATTATTCAAACGAAAAAAGAACATATTGATTTTATCAACAAAATCATAGAAGCATACGATGGATTAGGAAATGTAAGAACTCTTGACAATCAGAATGGTTTAATAAAAATTCTTACAAATTCTTATCTTTTAGATGATATGGATAACGCAATCGAAACATTAAAGCAAAAAAATATCGAAATAGAAATTCTAGAAAAAAGAGAATGGCTTGGAGTACTATAATTCCAAGCCTATTTATAGTAAAACTAGTTCAAAACAGAACTCAAAAATTATGACTATTTTACTAAAACCTTAAATCTATATAATTTTTAGTAGTTTAATTTTAAATAGGTTTGAGTATAATTTATTTTTCTAAAATCTCAATAAAATCAATAAACTCCTGAACAGAAAACTCTTCAGTCCGTGCAAGCCTTGTCTTTCCAACTTTCTCTAGTGCTGATCCAACTACATCCTTTGAAAATCCTAATTTCGTTAAATTGTTAGCAATACTCTTTCGTTTATTGGAAAATGCTTCTTTTAAATATTTAAAATATTTTTCTTCTGAAATCTGGCTTTCATATCTTTTATCTTTCAAAATTTTTATTCCTAAAAATGCTGAATCAACTTTTGGAATAGGATCAAATTTTTCTTTAGACACAGTAAACAGATATTCTGCTTCAGCATAAAATTGAACTGCATGTGTAAGCAGACTCATATTTTTACTATGAGGCTGGGAAGCAATCCGCTCTGCCACTTCCTTTTGCACCATCAAATAAATTTCATCAATATTCTCACGGTATTCCAAAAGTTTGTTAATAATCGGCGAAGTTATATAATACGGAATATTTGCCACAACTTTAACATTTTTCTTATCTTCAAAAAATTTTTTCAAATCTGCTTCCATAAAATCCTGATGGATTAATTTAAAATTTTGCTTATTTTCAAATTTTTTATTCAAAAACGGTATCAAGTCATTATCTATCTCAAAAGCAGTCAAAAATTTAGAATTTTCAATCAATTTTTCTGTCAAAAATCCCAACCCTGGCCCTATTTCCAGAACTTCTGTTTCCTCATTTATATTTGCTATGTCTAAAATTTCATCTGATAAATTGCTGTCATTTAAAAAATTCTGTCCATATTTCTTTTTAGCTTTATGATTTTCATTCTCAAAGTTTTTGTTCTTTTTATGATGTTTTTCTTTATTTCTTTTCAATATTTCTCCTCATTTAATAAATATACTTATTCGTAAAAGTCTAAATTCTCTAATAGTTAAAATGGTCTTACAATTCTAATTTTTACTATTTTTCTTAAGCATTTTTAAAATAAAATTTTAATATTTTAGATAAAAATATTATATTTATTGGATTTTTTATACTATTACTTTTATAATTGTTTATCATAAATTTCAAAATTAAATCCTAATAAAAAAATTAATTTTAAATCTATTCAAATACCGATGGTTCAGCAATCCCTACATATTCAAGATTTCTATAATTTTCATTAAAGTCAAGTCCATATCCTACAACAAATTCATTTGGAATTTCAAAACCAACATATTGCACATCAACTTCCACTTCTCTTCTTTCAGGCTTGTCCAAAAGCGTACATAGTGAGACTTTCTTAGGGTTTCTACTTCCTAAAAGCTGTAATACTTTTTTTAACGTAAATCCTGAATCAATAATATCTTCCACAACTAACACATTTTTTCCGCTAATTGTACTTCTCAAATCCTTCAAAATCTTAACTTCCCTAGAACTTTGAATTCCTTCTCCATAACTAGAAGCCTCAATAAAATCAATTTCAAGTGGCAATCTTATTTCTCTAATCAAATCAGCCATAAACACAATCGATCCTTTTAAAAGCCCAACAACTATAAGCGGTTCATTTTCGTTTTTAAAATCTTCTGTAATTTGTTCTCCTAATTCTTTTAATCTTTTCTGAATTTCTTCTTTAGTAATAAGCTGCTCTTTTATTCCAAATTCAACATCTTTTGTCATAATTATCCTCCATCATTAATTTTTCTACCACGTATTTGTCTAAAAAAATACACAAATGTTAAATAACTTTCCTTAAACTCTATTTTACCCCAATTTTCAATATTTTCAAGCATAATTTAAATTTATTTAAATACTATCTCAAGAATTAAAAATATATATTTTCCAAAAAATTCAAAATTTTTTTAAAAATATTTAATTTATGATATTGACTTTTTTAACTTTCATGCTATAATAATAATGTCAAAGGAAAGTTAATTAATAATTAACAATCATTTGGCTATATAGGGAAATTTGTTTTTTTGAATAAAAGACCATTTTATGAGATAGCCCAAAAAAACATTATTTATTTAATTTCCCTATATAAAAAGGGCTATCTCATAATCCACAATTTATCTATTTTACAAGGTTTATAAGTATAGCCTTTTCTAATCAAATCTAATTAATTTTTAATTACAATTATTAGATATCTTAAATTTTAATATTATAATTTTTATTAAAACATTTATAATTAAAAGATTTTTTATATAATTATTCTTTGAAATATTTTTCAAGAAAAATTTCATTAAAATAAAAGAAACTGTGTTTCTTTGTATCATAAATATCAATTATTTGAATTATTTTAACTTTTATTGTAAAAAATACGATATATAATCTTCTAATTTTAAAAATACTCAAATAGCTTATTTTATTAAAAATTACCATTTGAGTATTGATTTGTTATTTATTTCTATTTAACTTTTTCTACTAATTTTGCAAATTCAGCAGGGTTATTTAATGCTAAGTCTGCTAAAACTTTTCTGTCAAGCTCAATTCCAGCTTTTTTAAGTCCGTTCATTAATCTTGAATAAGAAATTCCATTTAATCTTGCAGCAGCGTTAATTCTGATAATCCATAATTCACGCATTTTTCTTTTTTTCAATTTTCTATGTTCAGTTGCGTAAGCCATAGCTTTTTTAACTGCTTCATTAGCCTTTTTATAATTTGTTTTTATGGCTCCTCTATAACCTTTTGCTTCTTTTAAAACTTTTTTATGTCTTTTTCTTCTAACTATTCCTGTTTTTACTCTTGGCATCTTCTTTCCTCCTTGATATTTTAGCCGTTTTTTGTTCTTTATATTTTCAGAACTAACTTTTGTTAATTTTTAATTTTAATTTTTTAATAAAAAGCTGTTAACTTTTGTTTTAAACTGCTTTTTTTAACTTCACTTTTAAATAAAAGTAATAAATTTGTTAAATTGCTTTTTTAAAAATAATTTTAAGGTAATTACTTAAACTATCTTCCTTCTTGTCCAGCCAATGCTTTTTTGATTTTTCTTTCAGCACCTTTTGGAGCGATTGCGTCTTGTCCTAGACGTTTTTTTCTTTTATGAGTCTTTTTAGTCAAGATATGGCTCTTTCCTGAGTGTCTTATAGAAATTTTTCCACTTCCTGTAACTTTAACTCTCTTTTTTGTTCCTTTATGTGTTTTCATTTTTGGCATTTTCTTTCCTCCTAAATCACTTTTCACTTTTTTAAATTTTGCCTTTATTTTTTAGGCGATAATAAAATAAATTTTTGAACCTGTTCTTTTCCGTATTTTTTCTCAACTGTTGCAGTTTCTTCAAAATGGCTTGCAAACTCGTCTAATACTTTAATAGCAGATTCTGCATGTAATCTTTCTCTACCTGTAAGTCTTAGGCTGACTTTTACCTTATGCTCCTTAGCTATAAATTTTTCAATTTGAGAAATTTTTGTTTCTTTATCATGCTCGTCAATATGAGGTTTAATTCTAATCTCTTTAATAACGACATTTTTTTGTTTTTTCTTATTTTCCTTGTCTTTCTTCGTTTTCTCATACTTGAATTTTCCATAGTCCATAATTTTGCATACAGGCGGTGTTGCATTTGGTGAAATTTCAACTAAGTCCAATTCCTTTTCTGCTGCAAGCGCCAACGCATCTCTAGCCGACATTACTCCAAACTGTTCTCCATCATCACCAACAACTCTAATTTCTCTTGCCCTAATTCGCTCATTCATTCTTGGCTCATCAGATCGGTTATTTCCTCTTATAAAAAACACCTCCTAGTTTTTTTACAATAAAAAAACAAGATATAAGAAACCTTGCTCAATAGTTATCATATAAACAAATTCTACAACAAAATTAGTATAATAAAAATACTTGTTTTATTATAAAATATCAAATAACTAATACCCAACTCATCCTGAAAATAGAACTCATTATTCTATTTCTATTTAAAAAATCAATCCAAAATCTAAATATATTGATGGAAAGGTGAGAAACAATGTTTCTACTTCTAATTTAATTACTAAAACAGTTTATCATATTTTATTTTATTTTGCAAGAAAAATTTATAAGAATTTTTTGATACGGAAGTACACCACTAAAATATCACTGCTCTAACTTTATAAAATTTAATTGACAAACAACCTAAAAATGAAGTAAAATTTTAACAAATACTAAAGGAGGAAACTTAATGACAAAAACAAAGAAAACAAGAACTAGAACTAAAAATAATGAAATAAATATAACATTTTCAGCAATTTTTACAGGAATTATCGGAGCAATCCTAGTATCCGCCAGTTCCTTTTACATCGTCCTGAAATTTGGAGCATTACCATGGCCTACGATAATGGTCACACTTTTATCTATGATGACTCTAAACTTCTTTAAAAAGGCTAATAATAAAGAGATTACAATTACGCATACAATTATGAGCGCTGGATCAATGGTGGCTGGCGGAGTTGCTTTCACAATGCCTGCCTATCTTATTTTAGGCGGAAAGCTTACGGATATTAATCAGCAGCTGTTATTTTTGACTATTTTGATTGGAAGTATTGCTGGAGCATTTTTATCATATATTTTTCGTACAAAGCTGATTGAAGAGGAAAAATTAGAATTTCCGATTGGAGAAGCAGCATATAACCTTGTAAATTCTGGAAAAAATACGGGAAATATTCGTTATGTCGGTTTTGGAACATTATTTAGCTCCATTGTCGCTCTCTTGCGTGATTTTAATTTTTCAAAAGGAAAAGCTCCTATTATTCCAGCATTAGTCTCACTAAAAAATCTGCCTTTCAGCTTTTATGTGTCGCCTCTTTTAGTCGGAATCGGGTATGTGCTTGGATTTTTAAATACATTTGTCTGGTTTTTAGGTGGCGCTGCTGTAATTTTTGTTGGGGAACCGCTTGCAAAAATGTTTAAAATTGCTGATTTTCCTATTATGAAAAATAGTTTTGGAATGGGATTTATGATTGGAATTGGAATTGCTGTAATTTTAAAAATTATTTTTTCAAATAAATCAAAGAATAATTCAGAAAATAGAAGTATTGTTACAAAATTATTTATTTTATCAGCCGTTTCAATAACTATAATAATTTTTATTTATAAACTTCCTATATTTCTTGCATTAGTTTTAGTACTAATCTCGATTTTATGCACGATAATCGCAGGTTATTCGACTGGAAAGACTGGAGTTAATCCAATGGAAATTTACGCTATAATCACAATTCTGGTAATTTCATTTTTAAATAAAATGTTAAACGGATTAAACATTGGCGGAATAAAATTTTCTACAAACTTAAACACTCTGACACTATTTTTACTGGCTTGCATTATAGCCGTCGCATGTGGACTTTCTGGCGATATTCTAAATGACTTTAAATCAGGCTACAAAACGAAAGTAAATCCATCAGAACAGCTTTTTGGTGAATTAATCGGCTCAATTGCAAGTTCTTTTGTAATAACATTCTTATTTTTTGTATTTTTCAGAGTCTATAAAACTATCGGTCCAGTAGAAAATACCGATTTGATAGCATTACAAGCCTCCATTGTTGCAACAGTAATAAACGGAATTCCGTTTTTGAATATTTTCTTTATTGGACTTATAGCGGGACTGCTTTTAAGCCTGTTAAATTTACCAGTTTTAACTTTTGGAATTGGAATCTATGTACCGTTTTATTTAACTTCAACTGTATTTTTAGGCGGACTTGCAAGTTTTTTTGGAAACAGAATTTCACAAAAATCTCACTCAAACCTGCTTTTAATTTCTAATGGATTAATGAGCGGAGAAGCGATTATAGGCGTTATTTTATCAATTGTTGCTTATATTAAGCTGTTTGTAAAATAAAAAAATATCTTTATATATTTAAAGTTAGACAAGATTTTGAGTTTAATCTTTTAATAAACTCATACTAAACTCCGTTTAAAAATGAGAATAAATTTTTATAATAGGATTTTTTAATAGTTCATTCATAATCATTCAATTTTTTTCTATTTTATTTTCGTAGGATTGCTCATTGCCGCAAAACCTTACCTTGCAATAAAGGTTTATCCTAATAATTAAAATTATGGCAAGATTGCTACGCAATAACCTATGGCTAGTCTACGACATTTTCCTGCACTGACAAAAAACTCGCTATGCTCAAACAGTTTTGTCAGCACAGAAAAATGCTCCGACGGATTAATTTATACTAAATCCTGTTTAAAAAATAAAAATTACATCTTAAATTATTTGAAAATATTGGGTTTATATCATTTATTAGATAAGTTTATAATAAATCCGCTATTTAAAAGGGGATTAGTATCACTAACAGAAAGGAAAAATAATGATTTTAGGATTTGATATTGGAAATACACATATTATACCAATTTTTTATAATGAAAATGGCGATATTCTAGCAACTTTCAGAATACCGACACATCTGGAATTTACCGAAGATACTCTTTTTGTAATGTTAAAGGAATTTGCAAAAAACAGCAATTTAGAAATCTCAGATATTAAAAATATTGTTATTTCATCAGTTGTTCCAAATATTAACGAAAATTTTACAAGACTTGGAAAAAAATATTTTAACATCAATCCAATGTTTGTAACACTTGACAAGGTAGAAAATGAAATAAAAATTTTGCCAAATATGGAACGTGGTCTTGGTGCAGACAGGATTGTAGACATTTTGGCCGCAAAAAAACTGTATCCAGAAAAGGAACTTTTAATAATTGATTTTGGTACAGCCACAACTTTTGACATGATAAAAGATTCCACTTATATGGGTGGCTGCATTCTTCCTGGAATCACACTTTCAATAAATGCCTTGTTTAGCAATACCGCTGCCTTGCCAAAAATCGAATTTACCGAGCCTGAAACAGTTTTGGGAATAAATACAATTTCACAAATAAATGCCGGTATCTTTTACGGAAATGTTGGTGCAATAAAAGAATTGATTTTACAATACAAAAATTCCTTTCCAAACGCTTACGTTATCGCAACTGGAGGACAGGGACAAAAAATTTCAGAATATATCGAAGAAATTGATGAATATGTAGCAAAACTTGGAGAAATGGGAATTTTTGAATTTTACAACTTCAATAAAAATAAATATAAGGAAATAATATGAATAAAATAGCAAACAATATATTAATTGGATCAATAATTACAATAGGTGGAGCAGTTGCAACTCAGAATATTGTCGCTGGACTTCTTTACCATAAGTATAAAATCAAGACGTATTATGAAAAAGATGATAAATCTCGAAAAAATCAGGATTTTACGGTACTTCTTCACGGTATTTACGGGAAAAGTTCGGATATGGAAAGTATCGCACAAAAATTTAAGAATGATTACAGAATTATCAATATTCAGTATCCTACTACCAAGGACACTGCTGAAGAGATTGTTGAACGTTATATAAAGCCAAATATTGAAGATATTAACGGGCAGATTTATGCAGACAATCTGCATAGAAAAATAGAAAATCAGTATTATGAAATTGATGAAAATGGTAAACGAAAAGATAAAAAAAATGATGAAAATACACAAAAAAATATAAAGATTAATTTTGTAGCACACTCGATGGGAACTGGGATTTTGCGATATTATTTAAAGGAAAATCCTCTTGAAAATTTAGGAAAAGTTGTATTTATTTCACCACCATCCCACGGAAGCCATCTAGCAGATGTTCCATTTGTAGACAAACTCCCAGTTATGCTTGGAAAAGTCGTTCCACAATTTAGCACAAAAAAGGATAGTTTTGTAAATCAGCTTGGCGAGCCTAATTACGATTATATGATTCTGATTGGAAACAAGACA
Source organism: Leptotrichia sp. HSP-342 (assembly GCF_041199995.1). Classification (NCBI taxonomy): domain Bacteria; kingdom Fusobacteriati; phylum Fusobacteriota; class Fusobacteriia; order Fusobacteriales; family Leptotrichiaceae; genus Leptotrichia; species Leptotrichia mesophila. Next base: position 1,106,470 of record NZ_CP165646.1, on the reverse strand, counting down.
AATAATCCGCTGTATTCAATGATAATTCGTGGCAAGGACGATGGAATGGTACCTTTGGAAACTGCAAAAATGGAATCTGATAATTTTAAAATTATTAATAATACTACTCACACGAGTATTTTGAAAGATAACCGAACAATGAAGGAGATTTCTGACTTTTTAAAAAGTCCTGATATAAAAGAAAATGATAAAAAAAAAGACAACAAAACGAACTAACTACACAACGAAAAAAACTACAAGAACAAGAAATATTCCAAAAGCTGAGCAACCTTTCCTAGAAGGGATTTCCTGTGATATCTATGTTGGAAAAAAGGCTGGAATTAGTGTACGAAATGCAATCCAAAAAGCCAAGAAATCAATCACAGTAATCTCTCCCTTTTTAAGTGGGGATATGATAACTGAAGATATTTTTAGTTCATTAAATAAAGACGTGCAGGTAAATATTGTTTCAAAAGATAATGAAAAAATTTATCCTTTTTTACGAAAAAACTTATTTAAATATCATTCAATACTAGGTTTTGGAAAGTTTATTCTTCTCTTGGGAAAAATTATACTAACAATACTCTATTTAATTTTGTCAATTGCAGCACTAGAAATTTTTACACTATTTCTCTTTGATATTTCCTTTACAAAGTCTGTATTTCCAATTACAAAAAACAATCTTTTAGTTTTAACAATTTTTCTAGGAATTTTTACATTTTTTCTAAGAACAGCAATAAAAAACAACGAATTTTACTATTCGTTGCGTGATAATTTTAATATTCATATTTTAAGCAAGAACTACAATCTTCACAGCAAAATCTACATAATTGATAATAAAATTGCATTTTTAGGTTCCTTAAACTTTACCGACACAGGATTTATGCTAAATCACGAAACTTGCATAAAAACAACCGACAAAACTGCAATTAAGCACCTAAATAATGTTTATAAAGATTTACTGAAAGTAAACCCAATATCACTTAAAGAATTAAAATATAAAATTAACAAAAAAAATTAGAGTAGCCTAGTTTTTACTATTTTTTAGATATTTTGATTAATAAATATTTTTTCATTTTTATTTTCGTAGGATTGCTCATTGCCGCAAATCCTACAACCTATGGCTAGTCTACGACATTTTTCTGAACTGACAAAAAACTCGCTACACTCGAACAGTTTTGCCAGTTCAGAAAAATGCTCCGACGGATTATTTATACTAGACTCTGTATAAAAACAGAAATTTAAATTTATTATTTAAATGAAGTTTAACATTACTCTTCTTTTAACTGATTAAACAATTCATTAACATATATTTTCTTAATTTCTCTACTTTTTGAAAAAACTCGTCATACTGTGTATTTGAAAATAAATTAAATTCTAAAATTATTGTGAAAAGTAAAATTATTTTTTTCAAAAAAAATCCACTCCTTCATAATATCAAAAACTCAGAACCATACTAAAACAGTTCTGAGTATAAACCTAATTTTTTATACACCAAGTGCCTCTCTCAACTCCTCTATGCTGTCATATCCCTTTACATTATCATCTCTTGCAATTCTATCAGCTTCTCTCATTGCTTCTAAAGTCACTTCATTTGGCTCTTCTTCCAATTTTAATTCAAAAGGGATTCTATTTTCCCTAATTGCAGTTTTTAAGAACATATTTACTGCTGTTGTCATTGTCAAGCCAAATTTGTTAAATAATTCATTCGCTTTTTCTTTTGTTTCTTTATCAACTCTAATACTTAAATTTGCATTTGCCATAACAAATACCTCCTTTTTTTCTTCATTGTATCAATTTTTAATTACATTGTCAATACGATAAACCAATGTTTTTTAACGTAAGGGCATCAAACGCCATGCCCTCTTTTGCAATAACAGTTATTTTAACATCTTTAACTGACTGCTACTTAGAGATACTGGCAAAACGTTCTACGAACTACCCCACTTTACGCAAAACTTTCTTATTTGAGGTTTTTCAAATTTAAGAACTTAAATATATAATCTTTATAATTTAATGTAAAATGTAGTGATTTTTTTGGAATAAAAACGACTGTCTGAGCGTCAGCGAGTTTCGTTTTCGTAGTAATTCAGGTTTATCCAAATAATAAATGTTTTGACTACTTTCCCAAATAAAATTTGGGAATATTTCAAAAAAATGCTTAGACGAGCTAGGGTTAGTGCGTAGCACTTTCGCCATTCTCTTTAATGTGCTATTATTTAAATATGTTAGAATAACTATTATTGCGAAATGAAGGGAAATGGCGAATGATTTCCCTTGCTTTAAAACATTAATTATTTAACTAAAAGAAAAAGAGCAAGATACATCCTCCCCAAACGAGAATCCTCTGCCCTTCCTATATAAGTTTATCATTTATTAATATGTCCTATTTCCCTCTCTATCCCTACAGTATACATTTCCATACTGCTCATAACATTTCACTCCTCTTTCAGCTCTTCTTTCACGTGCTTCATTCCATTCATCTACGTCAAATAAACTACAACTGAACGTAGTCATAGCAAGTATAACCAACATAATAATTTTTTTCATAGATACACCATCTCCTTTTATATTGTTCTTTTCTATATCAAATTATCATTCCATTTCATGTATTAACTATTTATGTGTTTTTTATATTTTTATTATACAATATTTTGAGATTGGGTGCAAGTTATTTTATATTTTAATATTTTTCTACAACTTCCCAATTTCCACTTCCAATTTATCTAACAGCAAGTCAAACTGTTTTGCTACAGCCTCAATTGTTTCAATTTTCGATAAATCAACTCCTGCTTTTTTCAATTGTTCCATTGGGAAGTCATTTCCTCCTGAGCTTAATAATTGAATGTATTTGTCTAGTGTTTGTTTTTTCTCGTTTTCATCACTTGAATTTATCATTTTTTCATATAAAATCGCTGATGAGGCAAAGCAAGTGGCGTATTGATACACGTAAAATGGTGAGTTGAAAAAGTGTGGAACTCTTGCCCAGAAAATATAGATTAAATCATCTTTTTCGATTATATCGCCGTAATATTTGTCAAACAAGTCTTCCATAATTTTGCTCAAAACTTCCGCTGTGATTGGCTCTCCAGCTTCTGCCAGCTTGTGTGCCTGATATTCATAATCTGCTAGCAATGCCTGAAAATAGAATGTTCCAACAATATTTCCAATTTCCTGCTCCAATAGTGCGATTCTTTCTTTTGGATCATTGGTATTTTCTAGCATATAGTCAAGCAGTAATCTTTCATTAAATGTGGAAGCCACTTCTGCTACGAAAATCGTGTAGTCTGCCATTGAGAAAGGCTGATTTTCGTCTGAATAAAGAGTGTGCAAAGTATGTCCCAGTTCGTGTGCCAATGTGAATACACTGTCTAAAGTCTTGTTGTAATTTAGAAGCATATATGGATGAACTCCGTAAACCCCAGCAGAATACGCTCCCGTTCTTTTACCTTTTGCCTCAAATACATCCAGCCAGCCTTCTGAAATCGCTTTTTTCATTTTTTCTACATAATCTTTCCCAAGTGGAGCAACTGAATTTAACACTATTTCCTTCGCTTCATCATACTCATATTCTTTGTTAAATTCTATTAGGTTAATTGAGCCGTCAAAATTATAGTATTTTTCAAGTCCTAAAATTTTCTTTCTCAATTTTAAATATCTTTGCAATGGTTTTGTATTATTTTTCGCTGTATTGACAAGATTTAAGTAAATTTCTTCTGGAATATTGTCACTTTCCAGATGGCTCAACAAAAATGAATCGTAATTGTAGGCTTTCTTTGAAGCAATTCCTTTTTGTAAAATTGAGTTATAAATCGCTGCAATCGTATTTTTTTTCTTTTCATAAATTGTATAAAACGTCTGAAACATCAGTTTTCTGTCTTCCTGATTTCTATTTGTAGACAAAATTTTAGAATAATTGGCAGGCGTTACATCCACTTTTTCTCCAGAACTAAGCGTAACTTGAGGCCACTCCACATCCGTAACCGTAACTTCCGAATAAATACTTCTCGGCGCTGAAAAGAATGAGCTGTAATACGACAGCAGTTTGCTTTCCTTTTCTTCCAGAATATGCTTTTGCAGTCTAAATAAATTTTTCAGTCCAAATCTATAATCATCAAATTCTTTTTTTTCAATCCATTTTTCAATATTCTCACGATTATCAACCAGTTCCGAATTTACCCAGGACAATTCAGTAGAAATCTCTGCAAACAAAAACTGCACCTTCTGCAAATGCTCCACAGCCTCCTTATCCGATGAGTTCAAATCCCTCGCAAGCTGAGGATACCGATACAATTTATAAGAAATCTTATCCATTTCCTCCTGCTTCTGAAAAAACTCCAATAACTTCCCTTCATTCCCAAATTGCCCTTTAAATCCAGCCAATTCTTTTTTCAGCTCACTAACTTTCTCAAAATCCTTTTCCCAAGCCGAATAATTTTCATAAATATCTGATAAATTCCATTTATATTCCTGTTTTATTTCACTTCTTTCCATCTTTTCATTCCTTTTCTATTTTTTATAATAATACTTTTTCAAATCTAAATTCAAAAATTACATATTTTCTCAATCCCTAAAATTATTTAATTATCTATTTAATCAAAATTTTAAAAAAACTATTTTCCCTTAAATTTTTCATATAAAAATAATATTAATGCAATCGGAATTATCCAACCTGCAACTGATAAAAATACCGAAAATGCCAATTTCAGAAAAGCAATTACTGCCACTATTCCAACCGCTATTACTAGACATCTTATAAGTATTTCAAAATTACTTTTTGGTGTAACATCTTTCATTTTTCTACCTTCTTTCTTTAATTTAAAATATTTAAATTAAAATCGATAAATATATATTTTTTTAATTCTAAATATATTTTTTCACAAGAATTCTCTCTTTTCCCTTTTTTGTTTCTCCTTTATCCAAAAACAACTTATACTTTCCAAATCCTCTTACTGTAATTAAACTACCAATCTCAAGCATTTTTGACTTGTCCTTTTCTTCCACATAATCTACCAGCACTTTTCCTTTTTCAATTGGATCAATTACTTTTGTACGGGATAAATTGGTAATTGTTGAAACTATACTGTCTAGACGTTTTGACGGAACAGTTACTAACTTATCATCATACTTGTATTTTGGAAGGCTGTTTTTATTTTTGGTTTCAATAATTTCAATTTCACAAGGCGCTTTTCCAATTTGTTTTAATTCTGAAATAATATAATCTGCAATCTTTTCAGAAACTGGAATGTATCCCAAAACCTGTCTATTTTCATTTTCAATAATTAAATCCCCCATAAGTTCTCTTTTTATATTAAGTCCCATAAGACTTCCTAAAAAATCCTTATGAAGATATTCACGAAATCTTGAATCTATCGATATTTTTAACAATTTATTCGGAAATTCAAAACTATTTTTGTTAAAATTTTCTTCAAGTTCTTCATAACTTTTTATTTTTTCATCATCAATATCGAAATTTTTACTATTTTTATCAGAATCATTATAAAAATTTTCAAAATTATCATTTCCATTTATAAAAATATCAGGTACAAATGCAATTTGCCGTCTATCACTATCAGTAAAAACACCATCACAGGCAATATTCACTCCGCCCATCTTTTTTCCAAGCTTCTTCCAAAAATTTGGTGTATAAAATTCTTCTGTAAAACTTATAATTTCATAGTTTCGTGCAATTTCATATGAATTATATAATTTACTCGCCAAATATTCCATTTCTTTCGGAAACTGCCTCAAAAAATTTTCTTTTTTCATATTTCTCCATTTCTAATCTTCATTTACAACTCTTAGATTATCCCAATCTACATTCCTATCTTTGTCTTCTCTTTTCTTCTGAATCTCAAATTTTTCATATTCAGAAATTAGATTCCCTAATTTTGAAATAACATAAGCTACAATCCCAATATCATCGCCAAATCCAATAATAGGTAAAATATCAGGTACTGCATCAATTGTTGAAATCACATAAACAATCGCTCCAATGATTTTTACCTTATCCATTGCTGGAATCTTAAATTCCTCTCTTCTATCCGCCTGCAGTATTCTAACAAGAAGTCCAAATTTTGTAGCAACTGCCCCTAGATGATTTTTCAATTTTCCAGCCTTTTTCAAATCTTCCACTGTAACTTTTGTCTTTTTATATTTTTCATACAATTTTTTTGCTCTTTTTAACATAATTTTCCTCTTTCATAAACTTAATCTTCTTAATTATACTAAAAAAATCTTTTTAATTCAATTATATTAACTTAAAATTACCAAAGTAGAATATTTTTTCAAAAAAATTTTAAAACTTCACAAAAAAGACACAAATTTTACATAATTTTGTCAAAATTTATTGATATTATATCCTTGTCGATAAGGAACGATGCAAAAAATATAAAATAAATAAACGGAGGAACTACTATGAAAAAAATAGGTAAGAAAAAAATTTTAGGAATCGCTTTATTAACTTCATTATCAGTATTCGCAGGAACAACTGTTGCGACAAATAATTCTAGCAGAACTACTACTGCCAATAACATGGCCAATGATGAATGCAAACCACCACACAGACTGCAAAAAGACAGTAATGGAAATCTTGTGGATGAAAATGGAAATACTATAAAAAAACCTGATCCAGCTAGAATCGAAGAATTGAGAACCAAATTAAATAATGGGAAAATTACAAAAGATGAAGGGGAAGAAATTGCAAAAATGCTGGAAAAAAAAGGTCCGCACGCTAAACCAAATGATAAATGCAAGCCAAAAGACGCACCAAAAAGATTAACTGACACAGAAATTCAGTCTCTTACAAAATCTTTAAATAGCGGAAAAGTCTCAAAAGACGAGGCAAACAAACTAATAGAAATGTTAAATCACAAACCTAAAGGACCTAAACCTAACGATATTCCTTCAAATTAATTTGGTTAATAAAAATCATATTAATAATAATACTAACTGAATAAACTTTATATCTTATTATTATACATTACTAAACTAGTAAGATTGAGTATTTTTCAATTTTTAAAATATTAATTAAAATTATAATAAAAAATAATAATAGAGCCATCCTTAAAACTCTAAAACTCTAAAAAAACAGTGAAACCTAAAAATTCCACTGTTTTTTCATTATCAATTAAATTATTTTAAAATCAACTAAACTACTTAAATTACTTAGATTAATAAATTGCTCTAAATCCTATTCCACTTCTAAAATTCTTCCCAGTCGTATCATATCCAGCATTAACTGTAATTCCAAACAATGTGTTATCCCATCCTAAATTTAAATCAAATTTACCATTTCCTTTTCGATTTTCTTTATCTCCGTGAAGATTGTAGTATTCTGATTGTGTCCCTCTAAATCTAGCTTTGTTTTGAACATTGTTTAATTTTCCTAATTCATTTTCATAGGCTGCTGTTACGTTTATTTTTAGATTACTTCTTGCTCCTAGTGTTTGTTTGAAGTTAAATGCAAGTCCTGCTTCTGGTTTTACTGAAAAATAATCGTTTCCTTTTATTTCAAGTGCCATTGGACCAGATTCTTTAATGTTTGAGTATTTTCCGTATTCCATATTTAATAATCCATATGGTCTTATACTTGTTTTTTCAGTTGTTCTGATCGTTTTTCCAATTTCATTTTTTAATGCGACTCCGTAAATGTTGTAATCACCTTTAGCTTCATAAGTATCGTCTACAACCCAGTACTTACGCTTCATATTTCCACGTCCTGCAAATGTTTCTGCGGAAATTCTCCAAGTTAATGAACCGTTGTGATCTTGTTTTGGTGCCATTGTTTTAAATATTCCTGCTTTTATCATTGTTTGATTTTCACGTGAATGTCCTATGTCTTTTAACTTGAATTGGTTGTTTGCCACTCCTGCATACCATCCACTTGAATTTCCAAGTTTAATTGCTTCATCTTCGTGAACATACGCTACACCATAAGCATTATTTGTATAGTCAATTACTCCTGCTGTATTAGTTTTTAATTCTCCTTTATTTCCAAAGGCTTTTATTTTATTACTTTGTTTTGAAGGATTTCTCCATTCTTCTTGTAAATACTTAAACTCTTTACTTAAAGTATTTCCAGTTTCGTATATTCTTTGTTGAATATTTGAATATTGGTGCCCTTTCATTTCGTCAACTGCTTGTGCTAAGATGTGGGCCTCTCCTTTTCCTAATCCATTTAATTTATTGAATATCTTTCTTTCTGTAACATCTTTTAAAGCTTCTTTTTCTTCTAAACCTGTTAGGAAATTATAGTTATCTATATCTCCATCTTCTGCAAATGAATTAAATGGTATTTTTGATAGATATACATTTGCAATTGTTTGATCTGGATTTTGTGTTGCAGTTGCTATCCATAATAAACTACTTGAAAAAATTTCCCATTTTGCAGCTGGATTTACATGGCTGACACTCATTATTGCTGCATTATAAGGTGCTATAATGTTATTTCCAATTTGTATATCTTTAGAGTCAGTATACTGCGTTGCTTCTATTCCAAAAATTAAGTTTATTTTTCTCAATCTTGTTAGATTTTCTAACCCTTGAATTGGATTAGTGTATCTTACACCAGAAGTATCTACATACATTCCAATACTTGAACCTCCACCGTTATTTTGAGTAAACAATGGATCAAAAGTATTCAAATTAATATCTCCTGCTGCTAAATGAACATAATTTGGAGAAGGTGTCGCTATATCTGTGTCGACTAATGTTGGAGTTACATTTACATCATTTCTAATTACATCGGCTGTTAATGAGCCTAAATGAGGCAAACTAAATCTTATTCCTTTAACACCTTTTGAAGTATCAGTTCTGCTTGTTCTATAAATATGTTCTGAATCAGTTCCTGTAGCACTAATATCATTTGTTGACGTATTTCCTTCTAATTCTGCATTTCTTCCTACATAAACTCCTACTCCATCAACTGCATTAATTCTAATTGTACCATAGTTTTTAATAACTGCATTATTAAGCGCGTAAACTCCCATAATTCCTTCACCAGTAGAATTTGGTGTAGTTTGGATCGTTCCATAATTTTCTCCAACTGCATAATCATCAAGATACATTCCGATTGTGCTATCTCCAGATAAGTTTATTACTCCAGTTGCCTTATTTATAACTTTAGAACCAGGCCCACTTGCATACATTCCAATTCCATTGTCACCTGTAACATTGATTATTCCTTCATTTTCAGCAACTGCACCATTTTTAGCTGCCATTCCTATTGAATAATTGTTTCCAACAACATCAGATTTACTTATTGTTATTGTTCCACCATTTAAGTTAAAGGCTTTCCCATCTGTTCCAGTTACATAAATTCCGACATTTCCAATACCGTTCTCAAAGTTAATATTTCCATGATTATCAACTCTTCCTGATGAATAAATACCAAAGTTTTCTCTACTTGTTGCATTTTTTGTACTAATATCTGTGTAATTGGCAATTACTCCAAGTTTATCAGCTGAATATGCGTAAACAGCTCTACTTCCTAATTCAACACTTGTCGCACTACTCGTAATATAGTTATTTCCAGTTGCGTTGGCATTTACAATTCCAAATGAATTATCTCCAAGATCAAATTTTGCATTGACATTGACATGAGCATTTTGATTTTCTCCCACCAAATAAAGTCCTACAGCCTCATCATTTCCAGTTTTTATCGTTCCATCACTTAATGCAATATCACCATTTTGTGAATAAATTGCAACTCCACCACTTCCAACTGTTATATCTCCAGAGTTTTCCACTGCATATCCAAATATTCCAACTGTTTTCGCTCCTGTCTCAATTTTAGAGCCTGCATTCGTTTTAATTGTATTGTTTTTTCCAGTTGTATAAATTCCAACATTTGGATTACTTAATGTTGCAGAATCTCCTGTTAATATAATATTTCCACTATTTTCAGTTACATACCCTTTGTTTAATGTATCTGGTTTTGTAAAGATTCCTACATTTTTATCTCCTGTTAGTGAGATTGTTCCTGTATTTTTTACTAATGTTGCTGTTCCACTTGAAACTGACGCATCTAATTTTCCTGCATCGTAAATCATTCCGATTGAAGAATCACTTTCTCCATCAATTGTTCCATCATTTTGCATTATTTCAGAAGTTAATTTAGTTGCAGATGTATTTGTATAGTACATTGCAGCTCCAGATTCACCGTCTAATGTAATTTTTCCAGTTGATTCATTAATTACTTTTGAGTTTTCAACACCGTAAAGTCCTGTCGAATCCTTTCCATTTAGCGTAATTTGCCCTCTATTAACTACATTTCCGTATTTCGCATAAATTGCAAGCGCATTTTTCCCATTTAGTTCAATCGTTCCTGCTGTGTCATTCATTAGAGTTACTGCTGGTTTTGATACTGTTTTATTTTCTTGAGCCATTGCAACACGACCGTCATCATTTCCGCTTATCTTGTTTTGGTTAATTATTGATGAATTAGAAATTTCCAAAGTATTATACAGATCTGTAGCATTATCAAGATCAACTGCATTGTCTACTTTAACTTCACTTAAATAAAGCATGAAATTTTTATAGTTACTTCCTGTTATAGTTGGACCACCAGGCACAGATGAAATATTCGTATCACTTAAATTCATCTTAACTTTTGAAGCTAAAAACAATCTTGAATCATTTTGCATTGTTAAATTAAGATTTGCAATTGTTCCACTAAAAGTAGTAGCAAAATAACCACTAATATCAGAAGCTCCAAAAGCACCGTAATTTACAGTATTATTATATCCAACCGCACTTCCAGTAGCTGAAGTCGTACTTGGTACATAGTAAAATGCAGTCCCTCTATTAGTTGCATCTGTCCCACCAGCAACTGTTGCATTCAAAGTCCCACTTATTTTAACTTTCCCAGTTCCATTTGTACCATTGTAAAATAACAATGATTTTTGACCAGTCGTAGCTGTAGATGTTTTTCCACTTACAACTTCAATTTCTCCATTATTATCAGCAAAATAGTTAATCGCTCCTGCATCAGCCGAAATCGTTCCAGTACCTAATTTTAATGTTCCATCAGAATAAACCCCAATAGATTTGTTATCAGTTACAGTTGCATTAATCGTTCCATTACTACTATCAATCGTTGAATTTTTCCCAACAATTACCGCAACAGTACCTTTGTTATTATCTGACGTATTTCCACCAGTAACACCTATAGTTCCTGTATTTGTTACTTTCCCATAATTAGAAGTTATAACTCCAATAGATCCAGCCGAATTAGCTGTAATCGTTCCAGCATTAGTTCCTTCTCCATAATCAGTCTTACTAGTCCCATAAACCGCCATTCCAATATTTTGACCAGCAGTTATACTGACTGTTTTTCCAGCGTTATTAACAACTTTCGCATTCTTCGTATAAAAACCAATATTTTCCTTTCCAGTACTTGAAATAGAAACTGTACCATTGTTAGTTAATGTTGGTATCACAGTTCCAGTTTTATTCGCACGAAGAGCTATTGAGTAATCTTTACTGCCTTCTATATTTATAGCTCCATGATTTGTTCCATTTATCTCTTCAGAATAAATTCCAAATGAATTTGTTCCTTTTACAGTAATTTTTCCAGTAGAAGTATTTTCAAGCGTTGCAGAAATAGTATCTGTCGCCGTAAATGTTTTATCTTTTCCTGAAACATCAACCCAATATTTAGCAGCTTTTACAGCAATTCCACCTGAACTATCATTATTAACATTTATATCTCCTGAATTTTGAAATACTGAGCCTTCAGTTAATTGACTATCATGACCCAATGCTCCAAAAGCAATACCATAACTATTTGTTCCACCAAGTGTTATTTTAGCACCACTGCTATTTATTGCTACTGTTTTTAAATCATTATAAAAACCACCCGGATAAATTTTATTTAATGCCGCATTCTCTGTACTTTGATAAAGTTTTCGATTAACAATATTTAATCCTACCGACTGACTTCCAGCCATATCAATTTTAGTATTATTTTTCAAAGTTTGAATACTTCCGTGTGCATTTGGTTGCTCTGGTGTCAATGTTAAAGCGACTTGCTTACTCCCATGTCCGATTATTTCTCCATTATTTATCAATGAAAAATCACCAACTAGTGGATTACCTTGTACCTCTAGACCTGCAGTAGTTTGGTTATAAAGATTAATTTTTCCATTATTAGTTACTGATGTTGTTTGTGGTGTACTTAGTCCCCAATTTCCTGCATCAATAACTGCAGCTCTTGTTCCATCTCTTTGTATATTTATAGTTACTCCTGCAGCAATAGTAAAGCCTTTTCCTGGAGTACCTCCTATATCCATAATTGTTTCTGCTATTCTTGCTCCATTCCAATTCTTCCCACCAGGATCCGTCTGATTTCTTGCTTTTGTAGTCGGAAGTAAATCATAACTACCAGGAATTGTTACATCTCTATTCAATCCTACAGTATCCAATCCACTACTATTCCAAATTGCTGATAATGTAATCGGTGTGATTGTAATTGTTGACGGAGTTATTGTCGGAATACTTGGACTAACTGGTGTAAATTCAACAGTTTCTGGTAAAGTCGGAACATTCACTGTTTTATCAGGTGGTGTTATCCGTCCTTTTGTTAGAACTCTTGGATTTATCGAAGCATTCATATGTATTGGTACTTTTGGTTCAGCCGTATCTATTAAATTTAATCTTGTTGTTCCATAACGATTGTTATTCGTTTTTTGAGTATATTTTGCTTTTCCTACTTCTCTAGCATAAATAAATCCTCCTGTTTTATCTCCACGACCTTTATAAGTTCCATTCCAATCATTAGAAAATTCATTTATTGCAAATTGCCAGCTGCTCCATGGACTTTTTGTTACATGTTCCCCTTGTTCCATAAGCTCAATTAATTCTGAATTCAATCCATTTAATAGTTTTTTATGTCTTGACCTCGATGTTTTTATTTTCAATTTTTCATTTTTAACAAAATTATTCAATGCTTGTGTATTACTTCCAACACTTGTCTGTTTCTTAACTTCAGCCGAAAATAAATTATTTGACACTATTGTCCCACATAATAAAAACGTAAGTAATGCAGATTCTGTATACTTAAAATCCTTACACCTTTTCGCAAAGCTTTTTAATCCTTTCCGTAAACTCTGTAAATCATTTGCCATTCTTTTTATCATCCTTTCTATTTTATTTTTTGTAGTTAAAATCTAAAAACTACAAGATATTATCAGTAAAAACAATATTTTTTCAAAGAATAATAATGTATTATTTAAATTTCTTGTTTTTAATCATAAAATTTTACTAAAACATGATTTTATAGTGATATTTTTTTATTTATAAGATTAAGTGATGATCATTATTTTAGTAAAAAATTATTTCACATTGAAAGTTTGGCTATTGTACATCATTTAGTCCAAACTTTTTTATTTTACAGATAGATTGTATAAAATACAGTAATCTACTTTAATATACATCTAAACTCCTAAATATAAAACTATCTATAATTTCAAAAATTATCTTAATTCTTATATTTAATTAAAATAGTTTTATTATATTCACACTATTGTAATCTTTTCAAAATTTGTTCTATTACATTATAGAATATCAAAAAAGAATGGTCAATATTTTTTTAGAAAATAATGTGTAATTAATTTTATTTTAATATATAAAGACAGAAAAATAAATATTTCTAAATACTTATCACAGAGTTTTTTGATAATTTTTATGTTTATTTATATATGTTTTTCTCTATTTTTTTATCATTCCATTTTTTATCAAATATTCCTTTGCCACATCATAAGCTTTTTTTCCATTGACTCCTACTTCAAAGTTCATTTTACGCATTTCATCATCTGTGACTTTATTATGTAATTTATTTAAGATTTGCTCTAATTTTGGATATTTTTTCAGAGTTTCTCTTTTCATTAAAGGAGCTCCCTGATATGGAGGGAATAAATTCTTATCGTCTTCCAGAACTGTAATTTTATACTGCTCCAGCTCACTATCCGTAGAATAAGCGTCAATCACATTTATATCTCCACTTTGCACCGCCACATAACGTAGTTTTGGCTCAAATTCCTTCACACTTGAAAATTCAAAGTTATATAATTTCTTCATTCCTTTGTATCCGTCTTCCCTTTCAACAAATTCTCGTGTAAATCCAACTTTTGCCTTATCCTTCACTCGTGCCAAATCCGATATTTTTGTAAGATTATTTTCACTTGCAAATTTTTGTGTAACCCCAACTGCATAAGTGTTATTGTATGCCATCGGCTTTAACAGTACCATATCATATTTTTTCAAGATTCCATTTCTAGCCTGCTCATAAACTTGGTCTTTTATATTGCTTACTGGCGTTTCGTTAAGGAATGTAAATACTACAGTTCCTGTAAATTCAGGATAAATATCGACATCTCCTGATTTTAAGGCATTAAAGTTAAATGATGTATTTCCAAATCCTGATTTTAGTTCTACATCCACGTTCATTTCCGCTTCAATCAGAAATTTATACATATTTATCAATATTTCCGGCTCTGTTCCCAATTTCCCTGAAATTACAATTTTATCTTTTTTGCTTTGCTTATTCATAACTAAATTTCCAGCCAAAAATATTATAAATAGACTTATAAATGAAATTACAATTACTTTCCAGTTTTTATTTTCCAGTTTTTTAAGCACAAAATCAAATAAAACCGCTAACAATGCAGACGGAATTGCTCCAAGCAAAATTAAGTTCATATTGTTTCTATCAAGTCCAAGCAAAATTAGTTTTCCAAGCCCTCCTGCACCAATCAACGAAGCAAGTGTTGCTGTTCCAATGATAAGCACTGTTGCTGTACGGATTCCTGCCATAATTACAGGCATTGCAAGTGGCAGTTGAATTTTAAAAAGCTGCTGTGCCTTATTCATTCCCATAGCCCTTGAAGCTACCATATATACTGGATCTACCCCATTTATTCCTGTATATGTGTTTCGTAAAATTGGAAGCAAGGCATAAATTACAAGTGCTGTAATTGCTGGTTTTCTACCAATTCCCATTATCGGAATAAGAAGTCCAAGTAAAGCAAGTGATGGAACTGTTTGCATTACTGCTGTAAGTCCGATAATTATTTCTGCTATTTTCTTTTTATATGTCAAATAAATTCCAAGCGGAACTGCAATAATTAAAGCAATTACAAGTGCATAAAATGAAATCTGCATATGCTCAATAATAGCCTTGAAAAACTCCTCTTTACGCTCATAAAATACTTGAAAAAAGTTATTATTCATTATTTTCTCCTTTTATTTCTAAAATTAGTTTCTCATATTCTCCATTTTCCTTTAATTTCTCAATAATTTTTTTATCAATTTCATTTTCAATATTCTTATTTTGCTCCAAACTGATAAATTCCCTTACAAATTCATCTTTCGGATTATTAATTAATTCGGATTTCGTCCCAGATTGAAGAATTTCCCCATCCTTAATTATAAAAATCCTGTCTCCCAGATAAAAGGCTTCTTCAATATCATGTGTTACAAAAACAATTGTTTTATTAATTTTCTGCTGCAATTCTTTTATGTCTTTCTGTAAACTTTTCCTTGTAATTGGATCTAACGCGCTAAAAGGCTCATCCATAAGTATAATTTCAGGATTCCCTGCTAATGCCCTTGCAATTCCGATTCTCTGTGCTTCCCCGCCAGACAGTTCAGACGGTATTCTTTTCAAATATTTCTCACTTTCCAGTCCAATCATTTCCAGAAGTTCTTCTGTCCTTGCCTTTATTTCCTCTTTCTTCCATCCTTTCAGTTCAGGCACTATACTTATATTTTCTTCTACTGTCAGATGCGGAAACAAAGCAACTTGCTGTAAGACATAACCCATATTCCAACGCATTTTATGAATATTATATTCAAAAATATTTTTCCCTTTTATTTCTATTTTTCCAGAAGTCGCATCCTCCAGCCTATTTATCATTTTCAAAGCTGTAGTTTTTCCGCTTCCCGAAGTTCCGATAAACACAATAAATTCTCCTTCATTTATCGAAAAATTCATATCCTTTACAGCTTCATTTCCATTTGGATACACTTTATTTACATTCTGAAATTCTATAATTTTATTCATATTCTCTCCTTCCCGTTATTTCTTGCTTCTTTCCTTTTCAACTTTCTCTAAATTTTGCGAAATCCTTTCTAAAAATCTTTCACACATCTCAATTTCCTCTTGAGAAAATCCCTCATAAACATAATTTGTCATAGTTTCAGAAATTTCCTCATATTCTTTTTTAAAGCCTTGTGCGTATTCTGTAAGTTTTATCAGCACTTTCCGTCTATCATCAGGATGTGGTGCTCTTTCTATCAGTCCAGCCTTTTCAATCCTATCCAGCATTGGCGTAAGCGTATTTATCGCAAGCCCCGTTTTTTCGGACAATTCCTTACACGTTACATTATCCTTCTCCCAGAGTATATGCAAGATTTTCCCACGTTCACCATTAAAAACGGTAATTTCTCTTTTTGAAAGAATATAATTTAAGATTCTATCGTGCGTCTGCTTAATTTTGCTTATATATATTCCCAAATTTACTTTTTTATTCATCATAGCCTCCTAACCTAAACAAAATTTTTTTGACTTTTTATTTCTATATAGTATAATACTATAAAGAATTATTTTTGTCAATTAAAATTTAAAAGTAAGAAAGGAATTTTACTATGTTAAATAAAAAAAATACTATGAAAGCTGTTGTTCTTGAAAAACCTTGTACTGCTGATGAATTAAAAATTCAAAATATTGAAATTCCAAAAGTAAAAAATGGCTGGGTTCTTATAAAAATTAAGGCTTTTGGAATAAATCGGGCTGAAATATTTACTAGAGATGGATTTTCTCCTTCTGTGAAATTGCCACGCGTGATTGGAATTGAATGTGCTGGCGTTATTGAAGATGCTTCTGATAGCCATTTTCAGAAAGGAGATAGAGTTTTCACAATGATGAATGGCTTGGGGCGTGAATTTAACGGAAGTTACGCCGAATACACACTTGTACCATCTTCTCAAGTACATCCGATAACTCTTTCAGAAACAGACTGGATAAAAATTGCAGCATATCCTGAATTATACTACACAGCTTACGGCTCTTTATTTAAAAGCCTGCAGTTAAAAAACACTGACACTCTGTTAATTCGTGGCGGAACAAGTTCAGTTGCCCTTGCTTCAATTCAGCTTGCCAAAAGTTTTGGAAATACCGTGATTGCAACATCAAGAAGTAAGGCTAAAGTTGAATTTTTAAAAGAAATAGGAGCAGATTTTGTCCTAATTCAAGATGAAACTTTTGACACTCAGTTACAAGAATATTTTCCAGACGGAGTTGACAAAGTTCTTGATTTAATCGGCACTCCTACTTTGAAAAATTCTTTAAAATCTGTGAAGCAAGGTGGAATAGTCTGCATGACAGGCTGTCTTGGAGGATGGGTAATTAAAAATTTTGAGCCGCTTGACGAAATCCCTTCAGAATCCTACCTAACTTCATTTAACAGCACAATTGTCAAAAAAGATACAATAAAAGAAATGTTTGATTTTATTGAAAAACATGGCATAAAGCCAAGAATTGCAAAAATTTTTATATTAGATGAAATTTCTTTGGCACATAAATTTTTAGAATCAAATAGTGCTAATGGAAAAGTTATTATAACCACAGGACAATAATTTTTCAGTTGGTATAACCTCAAGTTTATTATATACTCAAACCTATTTAAAATTAAACTACTAAAAATTATATAGATTTAGGATTTGAGTAAAATAGTCATAGCCTTTTAAGTTTAGTTTTAAAGCAGTTTTACTATAAATATATGAAAACCTATTCATTTGACAAATAGGTTTTTTTAATATATAATAAAAAATATTTGCGAATGATTTGCAAATTTACAAAATAAAAAACGTTTTTTATTATTAGGAGATGTTATTATGAAATTAACTAAGAAAAGGCAGCAAATACTTAATCTTATACAGTCTTCAGACACTCCAATAAATGCCAAATTTTTAAAATCAAAAGTGGATTTTGACTTATCGACAGTTTATCGGGCTTTGGAATTTTTAGAGAAAAATAATTATATTTTTTCATTCGACTTTGAAAATGAAAAATATTACTTTAAGGAAGAAAATGCCAATTTTTTTATTTGTGATTCTTGCAAGCATATTGAAACCGTGCCTGAATTTTCAAATGAAGAAACAGAAAAAGAAAAAAGCGAATTAAAAAAACGAGGCTTTTCACTATTGTCACATCTTTCGATTTTTAAAGGAAAATGCAACGATTGTGATTAAATCTATGATTTATACTAGACTCTGTTTGAGAAATGAAATTATATTTTAATTATTTGAAAATATTAAGTTTTTATCTTTTTCTAGAAAAGTTTTTAATAAATTCATTATTTTATTACAAAAAAATACATATAGGAGGAATTAAAATGAAAAAATTATTATCGTTACTTTTATTATCAGCTCTGTTTATTTTTTCTTGCGGAAATAAATCAGAAACTAAAAAAGAGCAAGGAATTACTGCAGGAGCAAAGGAAAAAATTGTAACAAGCGTACCGCCTTTAAGATGGCTTACTCAAAAAATTGCAGGAGATGATTTTGAAGTTATTTCAATTGTGCAGCCAAATATGAATCATGAACTATTTGAGCCAAAACCTTCAGATTTGAAAATTCTGGAAAATTCAAAAGTATTTTTCACTTATAATATGTTGGGATTTGAAGAAACTATTTCTAACAGCCTAAGCGATAAAAATAAAATTGTTAATGTTTTGGATGGTGTTGATAAAAATTTATTTATCAAAGGAGATCATGATCACGAACATGAGCATGAACATGCAGATAAAAAGGAAGAAGAACACGAACATCATCACGAGCATGAAGGACACGGTGGGATTGATCCGCATGTATGGTTCTCGCTTGATATGATGCCTAAAGTTGCTGAAAATATAAAAAATGAATTGTCAAAACTTTACCCAGACAAAAAAGAAACTTTTGAAAAAAATTACAATGCTTTCATTACAGAACTTAATCAGGTAAAAGCAGAACTTTCACAAAAAATGGCTTCAAAAACTAAAAAATCATTTATGATTTATCACCCTGCATTAAACTATTTCCTAAAAAATTATGCCATTGAAGAAATTTCAATCGAACAGGAAGGAAAAGAGCCATCAGCACAGCAAATAAAAGAAATTATCGATGAAGCAAAAGAACACAATGTAACTACAATCTTAGTTCAGCCTCAATTTCCAAAACAAAGTGCCGAAGCTATTTCAAAAGAAATTCCTAACTCAAAAGTCGCTGAATTTAATGTTGACAAGGAAAATGTCTTTGAAAATCTAAAACAGTTTGTAGATTATTTAAATTAAAAATTTTTATTCAAAAAAAGAATGAGAAGAAAACGAAAGGATAAAAATTTGATGGCTAACGGACAGAATAAAAAACTTGTGAGCGTGCAAAATCTTAATTTTAAATACAACAATGATTATATTTTGAACGATATAAACTTAGATATTTTTAAAGGAAAAAATGTTGCAATTCTGGGAAGAAATGGTGGCGGAAAATCGACTTTGGTAAAAGTTATGCTTGGATTTTTGAGAAAAAATTCTGGCAGTATTGAATTTTTTACAAGTGAAAACAAAATTGGATATTTGCCACAAATAAGGGAGTTTGACACTTCCTTTCCCATTAACATTTTTGACTTGGTAATATCGGGATTGACTAATAAAAATAACCTTTTCAGAAGATTTAACAATGAAGAAAAAAAACGTGCTGAAATACTCTTGGAGGAATTTGATATTTTTCATTTAAAAAATAAATTAATAAACGAAGTATCTGGAGGACAGCTTCAAAGGGCATTAATTGCACGTGCCTTAATTTCTTCGCCAGAACTTATTTTTCTTGATGAGCCGGAATCATTTCTGGATAAGGAATTTGAATTTAAACTTTTTGAAAAAATAAAGGAATTGTCAGATTCAACAATAGTTGTAATTTCTCACGAACTTGAAAAAATCTACGATTACATTGATTCAATTTTTGTCGTGGAAGGAAATATTCAAGTTTATGAGAAAAAGGAAGATTATGTGTGCAGCAATCCTTACTTACATTCACACAAATAAAATTTACAAAATTAAAAGATAAATTATTAAAGATTGGGGAATTATGGAATTTATAAAAATTTTTGAATATGCCTTTATGAGAAACGCCCTTATTGTAGGGCTTCTTTCTAGTATATGCTGTGGAATAATAGGAACTTATATTGTAAATAAAAAAATGGTCTTTATTTCATCAAGTATTAGCCATGCCTCTTACGGTGGTATCGGAATAGGAATCTACCTAATTTATTTCTTTAACTTGCCAATAAAAGATCCATTATTTTTTGGACTGATTTTCTCAATACTGTCAGGTGTGTTGATTTTGGTTCTAAAAGACACTCTGCACGTTGACGGTGATTTGGGAATAGGTATCGTTATGTCAATGGGAATGGCTATCGGAATTATTTTTGCCTTCTTGACACCAGGCTATCAGTCCGATATGTCAACTTATTTATTCGGAAATATCCTTTTATCCAACACCCTAAACATAATTTTACTGTTAATACTGGACATAATCACAATCACATTTTTCATCATCTTCTACAAAAGCATCGTCTACACGAGCTTTGATGAAAATTTCTACAAAATCCACAGTGTCCCAGTAACCTTCATAAACTACTTTATGATAATCCTAATATCCTCCGTCATAATAATAAACATAAAAACAATAGGAATCATCCTAATAATCTCAATCCTGACAATTCCACAAGCAATCGCGGCCTCACTTGCGAAAAAATACTCAACTATCATTATTCTATCTATAATTTTCTCATTCATTGGAATACTATCAGGACTATATTTTTCCTACACGCTAAATATTCCGTCAGGCCCTTCGATTATTGTATTGCTTACGATTTTATTGGCGTTAGTTAAGGTTGGGGGATTTGTGAAAGGGAAATTTTTGAATTAATAAATTTTAATTATAAAACACCTTCCTTTTAGAGTAATTTTTAAAGTTGCTATTACAATGGAAGGTGTAATTTTATTGTAAATTCGATTCTTATTTTTGGAGTTCTTAATTTTTTTAATTTATATAATTTTGATCTATATTCTTCTATTTTTTCTATAATATTCTACATCTTTTTTATTTGCAAACTTTAATTCAATTATTGATTCCAACCTATTAGAAATTGACTTTTCTTCAATTCCAATTAAAAATTAAATCTAAGTCCTGTGGTAAAAACATTATTATTCCCTTTACCTTTTCCACTGTCAACAGAACTATCATAGTTTACATACCATCCAAATCTAGAATTTACTTCTGTCAATGCTCCAACTCCAGTCCATGTCTTGTTCTTAGAAAGTCCGATACCTTTTACCTTAAACGTTGCTCCAGGCAGTCCAGTATATCTTGCATCAAAGCTCAAGTCCTGCTCATTGAAAGATCTCTGATGTGTTATGTATCCCTGGAATGTAGTCTTGCTTCCACCGTTCCAGCTTACAGCCTTTCCAACTCTAAGACCAACTAGTGCTGCTGTCTGATTGTAGTTCTTTTTATCAGCAGTCAGTCCAAACTGGCTCTTCTCTTCAGAGAATGAACCTCTTACAACTGTATCGTGAGTCAATCCCGCAAACGGTGTTACAACAAAGTCACCATTATCATTTTTAATGTCATATCCTGTTTCTAGATATCCAGAATAAACTTTATCATTATGATTAATTTTTGCTCTAGTAAAGTCATTATTGCTTAAAATAATATCTCTTTCAACATCACTGTCAACAAATCCGATACCAAGACGACCTTGAAGGTAGAACGGAACATCCTTGTTTCCTAATCTTCCATATAATGAAACTCCAAAGTTATTAGCATCAGATTTTCCACCATATCTATTGAATTTAACATTAGCCTTTGAATAAGATAATGCAGTACCTAATATTAAGTTTTCGCCAAACTGCTTGTCAACTCCGACTTGTCCACCAGTAACTTTACTATTTCCTTTACCATATCCATCCTGTTTTAATGTACCATTAGCACCAAATCCAGAAACCCATAATCCAAAGTTGTCTCCAACATTATCCAAAGTTCCTAACATGACAAGTCTGTTTGATAAATCCTTATTTACAGTTTGTGAATGCTGGAACGTAAGAACCTGTGCAGAAGCATAGATTTGTCCAGACAGACTATCAAGTACAGCAGCTCTATTAGAACGATTTAGAGATTGAAGTTTTGCAGCTTTTTTTTCAAATTGAGCAATATTTTCAGCAGTACCATTTTCAATATTCTGATCTAATTCTTGGAAAGCAGTTTCTAAGTTCTTGGCAGTATTTTTTTGCATTTCATCAGATTCTGCTATTTTTTCTACATAGTCTAGTACATTTTTTCTGCTTAATTTTATATTTATCTTGTTATCAGTTGTTTCTACACTTCCATTTATCAATTCAGCTGTTTCTACTTTGTCAAAGTTTCCATTAATCCCCTTTTCAGCTTCAATCACAGTTGAAGAAAGAGGTTTTGCAGTAATATATCTTCCATTGCTTAATGTTTGCAAAGTTGTATTTCCTCCATTTAAGTTTACTGTTCCTCTTACTGTGAGTTTTGTTCCTATTTGAGCTTTTGTTACAGAACCTGCGGTTGCATCATAGTTTCCAGTTATAACTGCTCCAGAGCCTCTATTTTCCAAAGTTCCACCTTCATTTTTAACATTTACTGGCGATAGGTTTCCGCTGTAATTTCTCAATCCAATAACAGTTGTAGGAGTAGTTACTAAAGTTCCACCTGATTTTATAGTTATTGGCGATCCATTTTCTTTCTGTATTTCTAAAATTCCGCCTTCTATGGTAGTAGCTCCTTGATAGTCGTTATTTCCAGATAATATTAATGTCCCATTACCAGATTTTTTTAAACCGCCTAAACCTGTAATGTCATTTTCAAATTTTGAAGTTATATTATCTCCAATATTTGCATTAAATTGACCTTTTGCTCCTGCATTAGAAGCATGTTCCCCAACAAGTAGTTCATTACTGAATTGAGAAGGACCTTTTAATGCTTTTTCTTCATTTAAAAATCCCCATCCAAAAGTACTGTCTACTCCTGGATCTCCTAAATCTGTTGCAGTTGTTAGTATTGTCTGCTGTATTTCATGTCCTGTCATCCATGGAAATTTTTCTTTTAATTTAGCAGCAACGGCAGATACTTTTGGAGTAGCAAAGGATGATCCAAATTGTGTACAACCTACAAGTTCACAATTTCCGTTCGCTGCAACAGTCCACCATTTGGCTCCTCCAGGTTTTTGTCCGCTTCCTGAACCTGCTCTTGCTAAGTGAGGACTATACTCACTACCATCAGGTTGAACTCCCATTACAGCAATCCAGCCTTTGTATAAGTCATTTACATAGAAAGGCAATCCAGCTTGAACACTAACTTCGTTCATAGTTTGTCCTCCAGCTCCTCTATTACCTGCAGCCCAGATAAATAAAGAGCCTTCATTTACAGCATTTTTATAAAAATTTATCAACTCGTTAACTCTTCTGTCGTTTTCAGTTTCAAGAATATATCCTTCGCTAAGTTTTCTCAAATATATACGCATTTCTTGTATATAATTACTGTTTTCCTTAAATCCTTTTTTTGTTCCAAAAGAATGGCTATATATTCTAATACCATTTCGTTGTAATTCTTTATATTTCTCAACATCAATATAAAATCCACTTCCTTCTCCAATAGTCACTCCATGAATTTTTGCTCCTGTTGCTCCTTTTCCACTCTTTCCTCCTAAGATGGAAGCAACGAGAATACCATGTTCATCCTTTGATAAATATGTTCTGTCAGCTCTTGATTCCTGAACAAACCTGTCTCCAAATTCTTTGCTGATAACTTCATTAAGTCCGCTTGTTTTATGATATAGCTGATTAGTTGTCAAATCAGATGATAAAAAATCACTATCTAATACAGCAACACCAACTCCTCTTCCTGTAAAAGTTTTATTTTCAGGAACTTGACTTGGAGAAAAATTATTATTGTTAGTTCCTGATTGTGAGGGATTATCTTGTGTCTGATTGTTACCGCTAGTATGATTTGGAGTTGGAATAGGGGTAACTGAATCTGTTTGTGAGGTAGAACTACTTCCACCACCTCCACCTCCGCCACAGCTTGATACAACCGTAATAAGACTAATTAATAATAAAACCTTTTTCATGTTCTTTCTCCTTTGTATTTCATTTGTTTAAAATTAATTTTTAATTCATTATAATTATACCATATAAAATGATAAAAAAATTTTTAATATAAGTCTTTTTTATATCAATTTTTTCATATCAGTAAAGATTCTCAAAATAATTTCATAATAAAAATACTTCAAAATCAAAATAACTAGTATTCCTGAAACTATCACAAAAAAAATATTCCAAGAGCAAACATCACATTATTTCTCTTTTTTCTACTTTTTTTTCAAAAATATTACTAACTATAAAAACTACTATAAAAAATATTTATTAATAATTTATAACACAAAATTTTAAAAAATAAATTTAATGAGGTATAATATAATGAAAAATAGAATTTTTTAGAAAAGGAAAATAAACTATGAAATATATTTATAATATTGATAACCTAAAAAATCATAATGAAAATACCGTATTTGAGGAAAAAATTGGTAAAAAAGCTCAAAATTTGCTTGAACTTGCTGCCAATGGATTTAATATCCCACATTTTTCAGTTATTACTAATAGATATTTTAAGGAAGTTATACTAAAAGAAATTGAAATGTATAATCAGGAAGCAGGAAATAATGATGAAATTAAGGATTGGAATGCTATATTTAGCATAAATACGGAAAGAAAAATTGGAAATATAATTAAAATTATAAAAGAGCATAAAATTAGAAAAGAATTTACAGAGGAAATAGAAAATTCACTAAATGAAAAAAGCTATTATGCGGTGAGATCATCTTCAGTAGAGGAAGACAGTAGCAATTTTTCATTTGCAGGTCAGTTTGAAACATATCTATATATAAAAAAGAAAAATATAATAGAAAAAGTGAAGGAAGTATGGATTTCTTCCTTTTCCTCACATGTCATGAAATATAGAAAAGAAGGAAAAATAAATAATGAAATAAATGTTCCTGCTGTAATAATTCAGGAAATGATAAATTCTGACAAGGCTGGAGTTGGATTCAGCGTAAATCCCGTAAATGGAAATTATGATGAAGCTGTTATTTCTGGAACTTATGGACTAGGAACAAGCATTGTTGACGGAGACGAAAATGGGGACTTGTTTATTTATGACAAAAAAACGAAAAAAATTAAAAAGGAAATAAGAACAAAGAAAGTAAGACAAGTTTTAGATTTTGAAAATCAGAAAATAAAAACAGAAGAAATAAATATTGAAGAGGAAGTTTTGACTAACGATGAAATACATGAACTTGGTGAAAACATCATAAATATTGAAAAATATTATGGAAAGCCTCAGGATATGGAATGGGCATTTGAAAAAGGAAAACTGTATATACTGCAGGCAAGACCCATAACTACATTGGAAAAGACAAACGAAAAAACAATAAACACAATAATATGGGATAACAGCAACATCGTAGAAAGTTATCCTGAAATTACATTGCCACTCACATTCAGCTTTATAAGAAAGGCATATTCTGATGTATATAAAAGATTCTCAGAAATTACAGGAGTGCCTCCGAAGGTTGTTGAAAGCTATCAAGTTGTGTATGACAATATGCTGGGGCTTCTAAAGGGAAGAGTTTACTATAACCTCATAAACTGGTACAAACTTCTAATGCTGTTTCCAAATTCCAAAGGCAACAGCAAGTTTATGGAACAAATGATGGGAGTAAAAAAGGAGCTGTCAGAGGAAAATCTTAACGAAAACCTTCTGGAAGCAGAAGAGAAAATGACAGGCTGGGAAAAATTTAGGAATAGGCTGGAAAAATATAAGGCAGGATTTACACTATTTATGAATATGTTTCTCATAGAAAAAAAAGCAGACAAATTTTATAAGATTATAGATGAAAATCTCAATGGAAAAAATAGTAACCTTGACAACAAAAATATAAAAGAACTGAAAAAATACTACAAGTTTCTTGAGAATAAATTTCTAAAAAATTGGGAAATCCCTATTATAAATGACTTTCTTGTGATGGTATGGTTTGGACTTTCAAAAAAGATGGCAGAAAAATATATAAAAGAAAATTTTGAAGAAAAACATAATATTCTTATCGCTCAGGAAGGAAATGATATGATAAGCGTTGAACCTTCAAGATATATAAAAAAAATGAGCAATATGCTAAGGCAGGATAACTCTTTACAGAATGAAATAAAAACTATAATAAAAAATAATGACGAATTAAGGATTAATGTGCTAAAATTAACTAAAAATACAAAATTTAATTCTCTTATGAACGAATACATGGAAAAATTTGGCGACAGGACAGTCCACGAACTGAAACTGGAAGCACCTACATTAAAGGAAGAACCAATATTTCTGATAAAAATGATACATTCTCTTTCAATGACAGAAAATATTCAGGAACATTCTAAAAGAAATATATCGGAAGAACAAAAAAAAATATATGATAATCTGAAAATAAGTTCTGTAAAGAAATATTTATTGAAAAAAACTGTATTTTATGCAAAAAAATTTATAAAATTGAGAGAAAATCTAAGATATGAACGGACAAAAGTTTTTGGAACAGTAAGAAAAATTATGAAAAAAATAGGAACTCATCTGAAAAACGATAACCTTATAAATAACGAAAAAGATGTATTCTACCTTACTGTTGATGAAATTTTTGGACTTGTTGACGGCTCAATAATTGATGTTGATTTAAAAAAACTTATAGAACTACGAAAAAAGGAATATAAAAAATACGAAGCAGAGGCAATTCTCCCTGACAGATTTTTAACAAGAGGATTCCTCGGAGAAAATTTTTATTATGAAGATTTGACAGAAAATTCACAACTGGATGAAAATACTTTAAAGGGAACAGGATGTAGCAAAGGAATTGTCAAAGGAAAGGTAAAAGTTGTATTAAATCCGATGAATACTGAAGTTGAAGATGGAGATATAGTTGTAACAAAATCCACAGATCCAAGCTGGGTCATGGTTTTTCCTTTATTAAAAGGACTTATAGTAGAAAAGGGAAGCCTTTTATCCCACAGCGCAATTATTTCACGTGAAATGAATATACCTGCCATAGTTGGAGTGCAGGGAGCGACAACAGCTTTAAAAACAGGAGATATGGTTCAATTTGACGGAAGTACGGGAATTATAAAAAAATTAGACGACTGATTTTTATTAAAAATTTAAAATTACAAACAAATTAGGAGGAACATAATTGAAAAGTGAAGTAAAGGAAAATAAAATTGATTTTTCTTTGATAAGGTATTCCCAATGCTGGGAAGATACAGAGGTTTTGCTCGAAAGTCTTAATATACAGGAAAATGATATATGCTTTGGAATACTGTCTGCGGGAGATAATGTGTTTTCCATGCTTGCAGAAAATCCAAAGAAAGTGGTGGCTCTTGATATAAGTTTTCCACAGATAGCTCTTGCTAAACTTAAAAGAGAAGTATTTAAAAGTTTTTCGTATGAGGAAATGTTAAAGTTTATGGGGATAAAAAATTCATCTGAAAGAATTGGAATGTATGAAAAGATAAGGTCAAATCTTGAAGAAGATGTGAAAAATTACTGGGATTTTAATAAGGAAGCGATTGAAAATGGAATAATCCATATAGGAAAATTTGAAAAATTTTTCAAGATTTTTAGGGAAAAGATTCTTCCTTTCGTGCATAATAAAAAAAGAATTGGAAAACTTCTTGAAAAAAAATCAAAGCAGGAAAGAATTGACTATTATGACAGACATTGGAATAATTTTAGATGGAAACTGATGTTTAAACTGTTTTTTTCTAGATATGTGGTCGGAAAGCTGGGAAGAGACAAGGAATTTTTTAGATATGCAGAAAAAAATATCTCCGAGGAAATGAAGGAAAGAAGCAGATACGCCCTTTGTGAATTGGATAGTTATGAAAATCCTTATATTTACTACATTATGACAGGAAATTACCGTTTGGACTGCCTGCCTTACTTTTTGCGAGAAGAAAATTTTGAAAATATTAAGAAAAATCTTGATAAATTGGAAATTGTTCAGAATTCTGTTGAAGAATATCTTGATGGGATAGATTTTAAAATAAATAAATTTAATTTAAGTGATATTTTTGAATATATGTCTTTGGAGAATTATAGAAAATTAATGAAAAAAATTTATGATAATGCTGATAATAATGCAATCTTGGCATACTGGAACTTAATTGTGGAAAGAAATTCATCAAAATTAGAATCTATAGAAGGAGAAGAAAATATAAAAAACAACTTTCATAGGTTGAAAGAGCTTGATAAAAGCCTTCATGAAAAGGACAAGACATTTTTTTATACTGATTTTGTAGTTGAAAAGGTGATAAAATATGGAAATAGTTAAAATGATAGTTGTTCTAGCAGCTTTTATCCTGTTTTTCCTTTTATTGAATCAACTTGAGAAAAGTGAAAAGTTAAATTCAGAATTTATACGGAAAATTCTACATATAGGTTCAGGAATCGGAGGACTGGCACTTCCTTTTATATTTGAGAAAAAAAGTTCAGTTATAATGCTTGGAGCAGTTTTTCTTATGTTACTTATTTCCATTAGGATAGTAAAACACAAAATAACAGGATTTAAAAAAGTGCTGGAAACAAAAAACAGGAAAACTTTCGGAGATATATACTTTATTATAAGTATTCTTGGATTATGGATTGTATCAAGTGAAGATAAGGTAATGTACGCTCTTCCGCTTATAATTCTTATGTTTTCCGATGCCTTTGCGGCTCTCATAGGGGAATTTTACAGCAAGTATAAATTTAATACAGGATTTGGAACAAAATCGATAGAAGGCTCGGTAACATTCTTTCTGACAACATACTTCATATGTATAAACTTCTTTCTGTTTTTCAGTGATATCAGGAGTATAAACATTGTGCTTGTTTCTCTTCTATTAAGTATCCTTACAATGATTCTTGAAGTCATTTCATGGAACGGACTGGATAATCTTTTTGTGCCGCTTTTTGTGTATCTATTTCTAAGATTAAATTTATATTTGACAGCACAGGAGCTGATGTATAAATTTTGGGTAATAATGATACTTTTTATAATTATAATATTGAATAGAAAAAAGACTACGCTTACAAGAGTCGCACAAACCGCAAGCTTGTTTTTTCTTTATATCGTTATGATTATCGGTGGCATAAAATGGCTTATTCCACCACTAATAATGTATCTTGGCTATTATCATTTCACGCCAAAGGTAAGAGGGCAAGTAAAAGATTCTCTCAGAGGACTTTTGACAATAGCATTTACAACAGCAATCTGGCTTGCTATGAGCATCATACTTGATAAAAATAAAATGTATCTTATTTATATATTCACCTTTTCACTGCATTTTGGAATTATAAATTTAATAAGAGATAACGCTGGAAATATAAAACGGGAAACATTTAGAATGAATTTTCTAATGGGAAGCATTGGAAAGGCATTTGCTTTCTTTATAATAAATTATCTTGCCTTGTCAAGAATTTTGGATTTTAAAATGCTAATTGGAATAGTAATTTTTATATTTGGCGGAATATTTATTTACGAAACAAGTATGAAGATTTTTTATATTATTGAAAAGGAAAAGGAACTTAGTGGAGAAACAAAGGTATTTATAGCTTCTGGAATAGTTTTTGCCTGTTCTATATTATTACTAGGATTAGGAATGTTATAAAAACTTACTATTTTAAATCGAATATTTAATAAATCAATTTATTTTTAGACATATTAGAGTTTAATATTAAACTTCGTTTAAAAGCAAGAATAAATTTTTATATCAGGGTTATTTGATAAATAATTCATATTCATTCAACTTTTTTTCTTTTTTATTTCCGTAGGATTGCTCATTGCCGCAAATCCTTATCTTGCAATAAAGGTTTATCCTGAGAATCAAAATGTATGGCAAGATTGCTACGCAATAACCTATGGCTAGTCTACGACATTTTTCTGCACTGACAAAAAACTCGCTATGCTCAAACAGTTTTGTCATCACAAAAAAATGCTCCGACAGATTAATTTATACCATACTCTGTAAAAAAATACATCTTGAATTATTTGAAAATACTAGATTTATATCCCTTAATTAAAAAAGTTTGTAATAAATTTATTGTTTAAACGGGATTTAGTATAATATAAATAAGATAAATTATCAAAAAGGAGAAAATTTACAAATGAAAATCAAGCGATACACAATAACAGAAAACAATCAAATAAATAAAAACTGTTTAGAAAAATATATTATGGAAAATAACATTTCACAAAATGAAATTCCAAAAATAGAAATAGAACGTCCATCTGAAATTATTGTTTTTTATAATGAGAATGAAGAAACAGCTGGAAGTCTTAATTTATGGCACAATCGTCCTAATTACAATGAAAAGGTAACATCATATATTGGCAATGTAAATATTTTGGAAAAATATCGAAAAAACGAAACAGAAATATTTAATGAAATTTTTGAAAATCTTAAAAAAGATTGTATAGAAACAATAATAGGCCCTTTAAATGGGACTACTTGGAATACATATCGATATGTTGCTGACAAAGGAAATCATCCTCCATTTCTGATGGAGCCTTTTAATGAAGACTATTATGTGGAGCTCTTTGAAAAAATTGGTTTTAAACCACTTACTTACTATATTTCAACAATAATGGAAAATATGAATCCTGTTCAAAGGGGTCATTTATCTAAAAAAATTGAAAAGTTGAAAAAATTTGAATATTATAGGGATACTACAGTAAAATCTGCGGAAAATGAAGATTTAATCGCTGTGCTGAATAAAGTTTACGACTTGACAATTGAAGCATTTAAAAATAATTTTCTTTATTCTGAATTGGATAGAGAAATATTTTTGAAAATGTATATGAGCTATGAAGATAAAATTGTAAAAAAGTTTTTTAAAATGCTTTATTTAAAAGACGAATTAATTGGCTACGTATTTGGAATACCTGATTATGCCGAACTTCAATACAAGGAGAAAATAGAAACTATGATTCTTAAAACGATTGCAATTTCTCCTAGATACAATGGAAAAGGCATGGGGTATATTCTGATAGATGAACTTGTGAAGGAAGCGGAACGTTCAGGCTATAAAAATGTGATTTATGCCTTGATGCACGAAAAAAATATATCAAAAAATATCGGCTCACTTTTAGGAGATGAGCTAAGAAGATATGCCCTGTTTATAAAGGAACTTTAAATAAAAGGCGGTGTAGAATGACAATAATTGACAAAATTAAAGATTTGAGAAAACAATATCCAGACCATACAGCATTATTTGATTTAAAGACAGGAAATAAGATTACTTTTACTCAAATTGATACAAAATCAGATGAAATTTGTAGATATTTGATACAAAAAGGATTTGAAAAAGGAAATAAAATCGTTGTTTTTGTTCCCATTGGCATAGAATTTTATCTTATTCTGACTGCAATATTTAAAATGGGACTGCAAGCTGTGTTTATTGATCCGTATGCTGGTATTGAGCATATAAATAAATGCTGTGAAATGATTTCTCCTGATGGAATAATTGGAAGCGGAAAAACACTTTTAAAGGGATTCTTTTTGAAAGGAATCAGAAAAATTGGCAAAAAAATTAATTATATTAAAATGATGGAACATTCTGAAAAACTTTCGATATATGAAAAAAATAAAAATCAGAAAATAATACAAAATGAAAAAATTGACGGAAGCACACCTGCTCTTATCAGTTTTACAAGTGGGAGTACAGGCTTTCCAAAAATTATTATGAGAACTCATGAATTTTTACTTGGACAGCACAATGTACTTGAAAAAAATCTAAAATTTGAAAAAGAAACAGCTGTTTATTCTTCATTCCCGATATTTCTTCTTTCACATATGGCAACAGGAACAACTACCTTTATTCCTGACTTGAACTGGCGAAAACCTGTCGAGTCAGATTTTGGAAATATTGTTAAGCAAATAACAGAAAATAATATACAAAACATCATCTTGCCTCCTGCAATATTTGAAAACATCGTGAAATTTTGCAAAGATGAAAAAATAATGCTCGAAAATGTTCAAAAGGTATACACAGGTGGAGCTCCTGTCTTTTACAGCCTTATGAAAAAGATTAAAGATGTTTTTACAAATGCTAAAATTATAGCCTTGTATGGAGCGTCAGAGGCTGAACCCATATCAGTATTAAATTTTGAAAACATAACAGAAGAAGATATTGAAAATATGAAAAATGGTGATGGACTTCTCGCTGGAAAAATTGTTAATGAAATAGAACTTAAAATAGAAGAATTAGAAAAAACGTCTGAAAAAAATAAAATTTTAAAAGATAACAATGTTGAAGATTTTTCAGCATTAAAAGGTGAAATACTTGTAAAAGGAGAAAATGTAGTAAACGGATATTTAAATGTTGAGAAAAAACCAAATGAAAAATGGCATAGAACAGGAGACATGGGATATATTAACAAAAAAGGCGAACTTATACTGCTTGGAAGGGTTAAAGGACGAATACAGCTTGGGGAAAAAATTTATTATCCTTTTACTGTAGAAACTGCCTTTTCATTTTGTAAAAACTTAAAAAAATCAGTCCTTACTTCCAAGAATAATAAATTATATCTCTTTGCCGAAAGAAACCCTGGATTTAAAGGAAATTTATCTGAGGATAGTGAAATTAAAGAACTAAAAGAAAAATTTGGAATATTTAAAATAATCGAAATTGAAATTCCAATGGATAAAAGGCATAACAGCAAGACGGATTATAAAAGGCTGGAAGAAATAGTTGAAAAAATTTAAAAATTTAAATTCAGAAAGGAAATTTTATGAAAACAGAAGCAAAAGAATTAATTCAGGAAGGATTAAAATTATTTTCATTATATGACAGGAGAGCTTTGAAAAGATTCTACCTTTCAGCAGAAAAAAGCGAGGCAGATTTATCATATCTCGATGAAAAGTATCAGACTCATATGCGTTCTAAAGCAAGAGGACTGTTTTTTGATTTTTTAGGAGGAATTATAGAAGGCATTGCAAGCTCAGGAAGTCCGTTTAGTCATTCTCTGGATAGAGCGATGGCTATTGAAAAGCGAGAACAGTATAATGAAAAAAAATTAATATTAAGATACAAAATTAAAGATTTTATTGAAAGTACACCAGTAGACAGCAATACAGGATATTTACTTTCCATGATTGATTTCTATTGTCAGTAAAATCTATTTATATATAATATTGTAAGAGGAGAAATAAATGAGTCAAAGTAATATAAATTCAAAAAAATCAATAACCCAGAATATTAAAAACTTCAAAATATATCTGAATGAACGGTTTCCATTAGGAAAAAACTCTTTTTTCGTATTGATTTTTACTCTGTCAGGATACATTTATACAAGTTTGTTATACAATTCAAAAATTATGTATCTTTTTACAAACGGAGTTAAAATAGGGATATTTCAATATAAAATAATCGCTCTATTTATCATAATTTTTATGTTTTTCTTTCAATTAAGAATTACAGATGAATTTAAGGATTATGAGGAAGACTTAAAATACAGGGCTTACCGTCCTGTTCAAAGAGGTATAATTTCCTTAAAAACATTAGGAAAAACAGGAATTGTAACTGTTATAATACAAATAATGCTTGCGTATGTTATAGATTTTAAAATTATATATTTTATGATAATAGTATGGTTTTATATGTTTTTAATGGCAAAGGAATTTTTTATAAAAGAGTGGCTTACAAAAAGAATTTTAATTTATGCTCTATCTCACGTTGTAATAATGATTTTTATTACTCTTGTTATTGTAAATGCTACACAATATATCATATTAGGCGAAGCAGAAAATATTTTTAAATTTGGAGCGTTGCAATGGTATAGACATAATATCGATATTGCCCTAATTCCTCTTTTTGCATTAAATTATCTAAACGGAATTGTTCTAGAAATTGGAAGAAAAACGAGAAGAGCTGATGAAGAGGAACATGGAGTGCAAACATATAGCAAACTTTGGGGAAGAAAAAAGGCTGTGATTATTTTAAGCCTACTTTTTATTATTGAATATTTTTTTGTTATTCTTGGGCTTGCCCATACCTATAAAGAATATTTTTTCTTTGGTGGATTGACATTGCTTGTAATATTAGTAGTTTCAATATATTTTATGGTAAAATTTTTGAAAAAGGATTTATCAGGAAAGATTGTAGAAACTGTGTCGGGACTTTGGATTATTTTTTCAAGTATGTGCATGGGGCTTCTTCCGTATTTTGTATTTAGTTTAATAAACAGTAACTTTAACCATCTATAAATAAACAAGAGTGTTTATGCTCTTGTTTTTTTTTAATATAATTTAAGTTTATCAGCATTTTTCTTCTCTTTTAAACAAATTTTTCAGATAAATTTAAAAATAGACTTCCATTTAAGAAAAATCGAGATATAATTATGGTATACAGAAATAGCTTTAGACTTAACTTAAAAGGGTGTGATAAATAATGATTGAACTTGAAAAATTGTCTACTGAAGAAAATAATCCTAATAGCAAGGATATTGAATTACAGGATAGCCTTGAAGTTGTGAGAAGGATAAATGAGGAAGACAAGAAAGTGGCGTTTTGCGTAGAAAAAGAATTAGAGAGCATTTCACGGCTGATAGATGCTATTTTGTCAAGATATAAAAAAGAAACAAGGATAATATATGTTGGAGCAGGAACATCGGGAAGGCTTGGAATTCTTGATGCGTCAGAATGTCCTCCTACTTACGGAGTTTCCTTTGAAAAAGTTCAAGGAATAATTGCCGGTGGAAATGAAGCGATATTCAAAGCTAAGGAAAATGCTGAAGATAGCCCAGAACTAGGAAAACAGGATTTGATAAACATTAATCTTACAGAAAATGATGTAGTTATTGGGCTTGCTGCTTCTGGCAGAACTCCCTATGTCTTAGGGGCAATAGAATATGCAAACAGCATTGGTGCAGTTACTGGAAGTATAACTTGCTCAAAAAATTCTGATTTATCCAAAGTCAGCCAATATCCGATAGAAGTCCCTGTTGGTGCTGAAATTGTGACAGGCTCTACCAGAATGAAAGCAGGAACAGCCCAGAAGATGATACTTAATATGATTTCTACTGCACTTATGATAAAACTTGGAAAAGTATTTTCAGGCTACATGGTGGATGTAAAAACTTCCAATCAGAAACTGGTTGAGCGGGCGAAAAGAATAATAATGAAAACTACTGGGACTGATTATGAAATTGCAAGTTCTGTTTTGGAAAAAGCTGGAAATGATGTAAAAACAGCTATTGCTATGATACTTTTGGATATTGATAGAGATATGGCAACAGAAAAATTAAAACAATACGATAATAATGTAGCAAAATTGATACATGAATATTCTGAAAAAAATATTTAGCAATTTAGAAAGGATAGTAAAATGGAAAAAAGGGATGGAATTAAAATTGTAACGATTGGTGGAGGCTCTAGCTATACTCCTGAACTGATAGAAGGATTCATTAAAAGGATAAAGGAATTGCCAGTAAGGGAAATATGGCTGGTTGATATTGAGGAAGGGAAAGAAAAATTAGAAATTGTTGGAAATTTGGCTAAAAGAATGGTGGAAAAGGCTGGTATTGACTGCAAGGTTTATTTGACGCTGGATAGAAGGGAAGCTATAAAAGATGCGGATTTTGTGACTACTCAGTTTCGTGTGGGACTGCTTGATGCGAGAATAAAAGATGAAAGAATACCATTTGAAAATGGACTTCTAGGACAGGAAACAAATGGGGCTGGGGGGATGTTCAAGGCATTTCGTACAATTCCTGTAATACTTGATATTGTAAAGGATATAAAGGAACTTGCTCCAGATGCCTGGCTTATTAATTTTACAAATCCTGCGGGAATTGTGACAGAAGCTGTACTAAATTATGGAAATTTTGACAAAGTTGTCGGACTTTGCAATATTCCTGTACATACTCAGATGGATTGTGCAAGCCTTTATGAAAAAGATATTAGCGAGTTTAAATTCCAATTTGCAGGGCTGAATCACTTTGTCTGGTACAAGGTATGGGACAAGAAAGGAAATGAGCTTACATCAGATTTATGGGACAAGAGACAGGATAAGGAAAATCTTGGCGTAAAAAATATTGTAAGCATAAATTACGATTATGATCAGATAAAAAATTTAGGAATGCTGCCTTGTGACTATCATAGATATTATTACTTACAGGATGAAATGCTGGCTGAGGGGCTAAAATCCTATGAAGAGAATGGAACAAGAGGAGAAATTGTTAAAAGAGTTGAAGCAGAACTTTTTGAACTTTATAAGGATGTAAATTTGAAGGAAAAACCTAAACAGCTTGAACAAAGAGGTGGCGCTTATTACTCTGATGCAGCCTGTGAATTAATTAGCGCTATCTACAATGACAAAGGCATAATAATGGCGGTAAATACTAGAAATAAAGGCGCTATCGTAGACTTACCGTATAATTCAGCTGTTGAAATTTCCTCATACATTACAGCAAACGGGCCTAAACCAATAACATTTGGTAAATTTCCAAATGCTGGGCAGAGAGGATATATTCAGCTAATGAAGGCAATGGAAGAACTTACTGTGGAAGCGGCTGTTACAGGAAATTATTACACCGCATTGCAGGCTTTCACTACAAATCCATTAGTTCCTGGAACTACAATTGGAAGAAAAGTTTTGAATGAACTGCTGGATGCACACGAAAAATATTTGCCACAGTTTAAGGATTATTATGAAAATAGAGAAAAATATCAAAAAGGAGGAAAATAAGAAATTATGGACAAGGAACAAATGGAATTAGTCGTCTTTGAAATTGTAAATAGTGCCGGAATGGCAAAAGGAATGGCTTATGAAGCATTAAGCGAGGCAGAAAAAGGGGATTTTGAAAAAGCTGAAAATTTATTGAAAGAAGCTGATGAAGCTCTGCTATCGGCTCACAATGTTCAGACGGAAATAATTCAGGCAGAAGTAAATGGCAAAGGTATTACACCTTCAGTCCTATTCGTTCACTCACAGGATCATTTGATGACAGCAATTGAGGCGAAAACGTTAATTGAGGGTATGATAAAAATGTATAGAAGAATCGATAAACTTGAAAAGCAATAGGTTTATAAAACAGATAGTTGGAAAACTAACACTATTTTGAATAGAGTTGATACAAAAACTATAAAAATTGAAAAATAAAAATTAGGAGGATTTTATGAAAGTATTATTTGTATGTTCATTAGGAATGTCTAGTGCGGTAGCAGTAAAGGCTCTTGAAAAAGAAGCAAATGCAAAAGGCGTAGAAATTGAAGTGAAGGCTGTGAGTACACAGCAGTTTGAAGAAGAAGTAAAAAATGGATATGACGTGGCAATGGTTGCCCCTCAAATAAGACACAGATTTGATACACTAAATGCCCAAGCAAGCGAAGCAGGTGTACCGTGTGCAATGATTACTCCACAAGGGTACAGCCCGCTTGGAGGCCCAAAACTATTAAAACAGATTCAGGAATTAACACAAAATAAATAAATTTTAATATCTTAACAATTCACAAAAATAATATCGCAATAGGAAAGGAAGTAGAATTATGGCAGTTTTAGAACAACTTTCAATAAAAATGGCAAAAATATCAGAACAAAGACATTTAAGGGCAATACGGGACGGTATAGTTTCCACATTGCCACTAATCATTGTCGGATCAATATTTTTAATTTTAGCGTTCCCACCTTTTCCAAAAGAATGGGCAATCTCAGTTTTAGCAAAAAAACATGCAGTACAAATGCTACTGCCCTACCGTATGACAATGTTCATAATGGGTCTTTATGCAGTTATGGGAATCGGTTACAGCCTTTCAAAATCGTATAAATTAGACGGAATCACAGGGTCAATCCTGTCAGTATGTGCATTTTTGCTTACAATTATGCCAAAAATGATTAATCCGATTGAAGTGATAAATCAAACTATCGGTGGAAAAGCGGTGCAGGTTATTGTTGAGGAAGGAACAAAAGGCTCTCAGTTTATTCAGGAAGATATTGGGTATGCCCTGCAAATGTCAAGATTAGGCTCCGCAGGCTTATTTGTAGGAATAATAGCGGCAATATTCGCAGTTGAAGTATATAGAATGACTACAACAACTGGATTTAGAATAAAAATGCCTGAAGCTGTTCCAGAATCAGTTGCACGCTCATTTGAAGCCTTAACTCCAGCGGCAATAATTATTTTTACATTGACAATTTTGACTTACTGGCTAAATATAGATTTGCACGATATAATAGGCTCAATTATAAAACCTGTTCTGAAATTTAGTGACTCTTGGTTTTCTGTAATCCTTATTGTATTTATGATTACGTTCTTCTGGAGCTTTGGAATTCATGGTGATTCAATTGTCGGATCTGTTGTACGTCCGTTGTGGCTTATGCTTCTTGAACAAAATGCCACAGCTTTGGCAAATGGACAAAATATTCCTCATATTGCGGCAGAACCCTTATATCAATGGTTTATCTGGATTGGCGGTTCAGGAACGACAATAGGATTTGCATTATTACTGCTACTTAAATCAAAATCAACTTACGGTAAGACACTAGGAAAAGCAGCAATCCTTCCTTCAATATTCAACATAAACGAGCCAATTATTTTTGGAGCTCCAATCGTATTGAATCCTACATTATTACCGCCTTTTATAATTGTTCCAATAGTTAATGCCTCTATCACTTATTTCGCAATGGTAGCAGGACTGGTAAACCGTGTAACTTCAACACCACCTTGGACTCTACCTGGACCAATAGGAGCATTTTTAGCAACAAATGGAGATTTTAGAGCTGTTATTTTAAATATACTTCTTATTTTAATTTCTGTTGTAATTTACTATCCTTTCTTTAATGCCTATGAGAAAAAATTATTGGCAGAAGAACATGCTGAAGCACAAGAATAAAAATTGATAGAAGAAGGGAAATAACACAAAATGAGAAAATTAGGAATTTCTATTTATCCTGGAAAGACAACTGAAGAAGAATTGATAAGTTATATTGATAAATCTTTTGATGCTGGCTTTAGCCGAATATTCAGTTGTCTGCTCTCTTCTACAGAAGATAAAGAAATAATTTTAAAAAAATTTAAAAAAATAAATTATTATGCTAAAGAAAAAGGATTTGAAATTATTCTGGATGTTAATCCAAAAGTTTTTGATGACTTAGGAATAAGTTATGATAATTTAGCATTTTTTAAGGAAATGGGAGCTGACGGGATTAGGCTGGATATTGGATTTACTGGATTGCAGGAAAGCATTATGACATTTAATAAAGAAAATTTAAAAATTGAAATAAATATGAGCAACGATACTCATTATATCGATACAATTATGGATTACCGCCCAAATAAAAATAATCTGATAGGATGCCATAACTTTTATCCTCACATCCACACAGGATTAGGCTTGAAATTTTTCAAAAAATGTACAGAAAATTTTACAAAATATGGATTACGAACAGCCGCATTTATAACTTCACAAGCTAAAAACAGTTTTGGCCCTAAGCCAGTAACACAAGGATTACCAACCTTGGAAATGCATCGTAATTTACCATTGATAGTTCAGTTCAAACATTTTATCGCATTAGAAACAATTGACGATATAATTATTTCAAACTGCTATCCAACTGATGAAGAATTAAAAGAATTTAAAAAAGTGCGTAAAGATATGGTAAGTTTCTCAATCGAGCTGGAAAAAGATGTTCCTGAGATAGAACAAAAAATAATTTTTGATGAATTTCACTTTAATAGAGGTGATATTTCTGAAAATCTAATCCGTTCTACAAATAGCCGTGTAAAATATAAAGAACATAATTTTAAAATTTTTAATGCCCCTGAAATAATAAAAAAGGGAGATATAATTATTGAAAGTAGCAAATTTGGACATTACGCAGGGGAACTTTTGATTGCAAAAACAGAAATGAAAAATACTGGAAAATCAAATGTTGTTGGAAAAATAGCAGATGAAGAAATATTTTTAATTGACTACATCAAACCTTGGCAAAAATTTTCTTTTGTAAAAAAATAAAAATTTCTCTATCTAATAGATTTATCTTTCACTATTTAATTAAAAGATTTTGAAACTTCAACTTACAAAGGAGATGAGCATTATGGATGCAAAAAAAACAGCAAAGGAAATTTATGAAATTTTAGGAGGCAAGGAAAACATTACTTCAAACGCAGTCTGCATGACAAGACTTAGAGTTAAAGTTAAAAATGAAGTAGATTTAGAAAAGTTAAAAAAAGTTGATGGCGTACTGAACGTAGTAAATGCTGAAACTTTACAGATAATACTAGGGCCTGGAAAAGTAAATGCAGTAGGAGATGAATTTTCAAAACTTAGTGGTATTGCTCTAGGATTTTCAGATAGTAACGTAAAGGATATAGCAAGTGAAAATAAGAAAGCAAATAAACAAAAATATAATGGTCCTGTCCAACGATTTCTTCAAAAAATTGCAAATATATTTGTACCTCTATTACCTGGAATAATCGCATCAGGATTAATAATGGGACTTACAAATGTTATAAATGTTGCAACAAAAAATGGTTATAATACAGTATGGTGGTTTGCTGCGATAAGAAGTATCGGATTTGTTATGTTTGGATATCTTGCAATTTATGTAGGAATGAACGCAGCAAAAGAATTTGGGGGAACTGCAGTGCTTGGTGGAATTATGGGATCAATATTTATCACAAATCCAGCCTTGCCTTTACTTCTTAAAGTAGAAGACAAGAGTGCAGTTATACTTCCTTTTACAGGTAAGCCTTTTGCACCTGGAATGGGAGGACTGCTTGCATCGTTATTTATGGGTATAATAGTCGCATATTTGGAAAAAAATATAAGAAAGATAGTTCCTGTAATGCTTGATACATTTTTTACTCCTCTTTTAACTTTAATAATAGGTGTATTTATAGCCCTAATAATAATTCAGCCTTTAGGAACTGTTGTAACGGGCTTCATATTCACTATTCTTGATTTCTCATATAAGAAGTTAGGAATATTGGGAGGATATATATTGGCAGCTGGATTCCTTCCTTTAGTTTCAGTTGGACTACATCAAGCTTTAACTCCTATACACACCTTACTTAATGATCCGACAGGCCCTACAAAAGGAATTAACTATCTGCTTCCTATACTTATGATGGCAGGAGGAGGACAAGTTGGCGCAGGAATTGCAATTTATATAAAAACTAAGAATCAACGGCTTAAAAATATGGTAAGAGATTCTATTCCTGTTGGAATTCTTGGAATTGGCGAACCATTAATGTATGCTGTAACTTTACCATTAGGAAAACC
Source organism: Leptotrichia sp. HSP-342 (assembly GCF_041199995.1). Lineage (NCBI taxonomy): Bacteria > Fusobacteriati > Fusobacteriota > Fusobacteriia > Fusobacteriales > Leptotrichiaceae > Leptotrichia > Leptotrichia mesophila. The sequence continues at coordinate 1,065,080 of NZ_CP165646.1, read as the reverse complement.
TTTTATTACAGCTTGCTTAGGGTCTGGAATTGGCGGAGTTCTTGCTGTTCTATTTCATTTAGGAACAATTTCTCAAGGTGTTTCAGGTTTATTTGGACTACTTATTGTTGTTCCTGGATCTTGGATTTACTTTATAATCGCAATGCTTGGAGCATATGTAGGAGGATTTATACTGACTTATCTATTCGGAATTGATGATGAAAAGATTGAAGAAATGTATGGATAAAATTAAAAAGAATTTATGAATAAAAAATTGTGTAAACTCATATTAAATATTTGAATTTACACAATTTATTTTTTATATTTCCAAATTTCTTCAATAAATAGTTTTATTACATAATTATTTAAATTTGAAATTTATTATTTTTTCTCAAATGTTTTTTTCACACCTTTACTTTTCTTTACTTCTTTCTTCTCTACAAAAACAATCTTTTTCACATCATCATAAGTTTTCGCAAAGTAGAATTTCATCTGGTCTGCAATTTCCTTTGGCAATTCCTCCGTATCAACTTTATTGTCATAAGGAAGCACTACATCTCTTATACCAACTCTGTGAGCCCCAATTACCTTTTCCTTGATTCCGCCAACTGCCAGAACCTCTCCAGTAATTGTAATCTCTCCTGTCATTGCAACATCCTGTCTAACTTCCTTATCCGTCAATACTGAAATAATTGCTGTTGTAATTGTAATTCCTGCTGATGGTCCGTCTTTCGGCACTGCTCCTTCTGGAAAATGTAAATGAACATCTGTTGTCTCGTTAAATTTTTCCTTGATTCCAAGTTCATTTTTTATATGCCGTACGTAAGAATAAGCCACTCTAGCTGATTCCTGCATTACATCTCCTAGTTTTCCTGTAAGCTGCAATACACCTTTTCCTTCCATTTTTACTGCCTGCACTTCTAGAGTTGTACCTCCGACTGCTGTCCATGCAAGTCCATTGACAACACCAATTTTACCTTCTTTTTCCTTGACTTTATCTGCTCTGAATTTTGCATTTCCTAAATATTTCTTGATTTTTGTTTCAGAAACAGAGATTTTTTTGCTCTTAGATTTTGATACAAGTATTTCTTTTGCTATTTTTCTGAATAATTTACCAATTTCTCTTCGTAAATTTCTTACTCCAGCTTCTCTTGTGTATTCATTTATAATTTTCATAACTGCTTTATCAGAAAATGAAATTTTGAATTCCTTTAATCCGTTTTCTTCTTGCGTTTGGGGTATTAAATATTTTTTTGCAATATTTAATTTTTCAAATTCTGTGTATGATTCGATTGAGATAATCTCCATTCTGTCACGAAGCGGTCCTGGAATTCCTCCCAAATCATTTGCAGTACAAATGAAGAATACGTTTGACAAGTCAAAAGTATGATCAATATAATGATCTTCAAATGAGTTGTTTTGTGCAGGATCTAAAACTTCCAGCATTGCTGAAGCAGGATCTCCTCTAAAGTCAGAAGCCATTTTATCAATTTCATCAAACAGCATTACCGGATTATTTACCCCAACTTGTTTCAATGAGTTTATAATTCTTCCTGGCATTGCTCCTACATAAGTTCTTCTGTGTCCACGAATTTCAGCTTCATCTCTTACTCCACCAAGTGATATTCTTGTGAATTTTCTGTTCATCGAACGTGCTACCGAATGTGCAAGCGATGTTTTCCCTACACCTGGAGGTCCTACAAGACAGATAATCGAACCTTTTAATGTGTTATTTAATTTTTTAATTGCCAAGAATTCTAATATTCTTTCCTTAACTTCTTCCAATCCATAATGATCTTCATTCAGAATTTTTTCAGCTTTTTCAATATCAATTTCATCATTAGTTGAAACTTCCCACGGTAATTCAAGTACAGTTTCAAGATACGTTCTGATTACCGAAGATTCAGCAGAAAAATCTGGCATTTTCTTCATTCTTGAAAGCTCTTTTGCCAGTTTATCTTTTAGCTCCTGAGGAATTTTTGCATCTCTAACTCTTTGGTCAAGTTCCTCCAGTTCCTCGTCAGAATCAGTTCCTTCTCCCATTTCTTCACGCATCACCTTAATTTTTTCACGTAAATAATAGTTTTTCTGAACTTCTGCCATTTGTTCTTTTACACGATTTTCAATCTCACGTTCAAGCATAAAAATCTCAATTTCTCTTTCAAGAATACTCAAAATTTTATATGCTCTTGCCTCCACATCCAATATTTCCAATAATTCTTGTTTTGTTTCAACTGCTACCATCAGATTTGTACAAATCAAATCGAAAACCTTGTCAATATTGCTAATCTCTTTTATATTATAAATAATGTCAGGCAACACTTTATTGGTTTTTTGTGCATAATTTGAAAATTCATCAATTACTCTACGTTTCAAGGCTTCAGCTTTACTTTCGTCGATAGGCTTTGAAAAAATTTCTTCATATTCAGCATAAACAACACCATTATCATCTTTTGGAAATTGGTTAATTAAAACTCTATGCTTAGCTTCAACTAATACCTTTACATTTCCATTTGGCATTTTTACCGTCTGTATAACATGAACTAAAACTCCCGTTTCATAAATATCTTCTGGAAATTTGGGCTCTTCTACATTTGCATCTTTTTGTGCCGAAAGAATTAGTTTGCTGTCAAATCTTGCTATTGCTTCTTCAAGGCTTTTCAGGCTTGACTGCCTACCAATAAAAATCGGAGTTACAACACCTGGAAATACAACTAATTCTCTTGTTGCTATAAATGGTTTATTTTGCATAATTTCTCCTTTCATACTTTAAAATCTGCTCTTTAATACAATAAAACTACTTTAAAATCAGATTTAAGAAATAAAATTCTATTATTATTTAATAATTTTCAAGTTTATTATAAATAATTTTAAATCTCGATTACTCTATAATCACTTTTTCTTTATCTGTAACCGCTTCTTTTGTAATTATCACTTTCTTAACATTTTCCTTCGATGGAATTTCATACATTAAATCTGTCATAACACTTTCAATAATTGAACGAAGCCCCCTCGCCCCAATTTTTCTTTTAAGTGCCAACTGTGCAATTTCAATAATCGCATCCTTATCAAATTCCAAATCAACATTTTCCATCTCAAAATATTTTTTATATTGCTTAACAAGCGAATTTTTAGGCTCTGTTAGTATCTTAATCATAGCCTCTTCATCAAGTCCATGAAGTGCTGTGATTACTGGTAACCGCCCAATTAATTCAGGAATCAGTCCAAATTTTATTAAATCTTCAGGCAATACATTTTCAAATAAAGTCAAGTCATCAAGTTTTGTATTTTTTGTTTCAAGCCCAAATCCAACTCTTTTTTCATTAACTCTATCCTTAACTTTCGCTTCCAGTCCTTCAAATGCTCCGCCAACGATAAATAAAATATCCTTTGTATTAATTTCAATCATTTCCTGATTTGGATGCTTTCTTCCACCTTGTGGAGGCACACTCGCAACAGTCCCTTCAATAATCTTAAGTAACGCCTGCTGTACTCCTTCTCCAGAAACATCCCTTGTAATTGACATATTTTCCGATTTTCTAGCGATTTTATCAATTTCATCAATATAAATTATTCCATGCTCTGCTGCTTCAATATCATAATCAGCCGCTTTTATCAGTTTTAAAAGTACATTCTCGACATCATCCCCGACATATCCAGCTTCTGTCAATGTCGTTGCATCTGCAATCGCCAAAGGCACATTCAATGTTTTCGCTAGTGTCTGTGCAAGCAAGGTTTTTCCGCTTCCAGTAGGTCCTACTAGCAGTACATTTGATTTTTGAAGCTCCACATCATTATCTACATTTTTCTGTTTGTGCATTATTCTCTTAAAATGATTATAAACCGCCACAGATAATACCTTTTTAGGTTGTTCCTGTCCGATAATATATTCGTCAAGTTTTGCCTTTATTTCTTTAGGCTTTAACAGTGTAATTTCCCTGTTATGTTCATTTTCGTCATATTCCCTAAAACTGTCCAGTAATTCAGCACTGTCTTCTATACATTCATTACAAATAAACACATCATCCTCTTCAGGACTCTGTATTAACCGTTCCACTTCATGCTCTTCCCTGCCACAGAATGAACAGTAATTTTTTTTCTTATTTGCCAATATTTTTCACCTCGTTTTTTCTTTATATAATTCTTATTTATATATTTTTATTATTAATTTCTATTTTATTATTTTACTTATTATTTTTTTAACGCAGAGGTATCAAACGCCATACCTCTGTACTCCCGCTTAACTCACTTTTAAATATAAATTATTTCAACACAAATAATTTTATATCAATTTAAAATTTATTTTAAAAGCTCAGACAGCTATTTTTCTTTTAACGAAATTTTGCTTAATACTTATTTTAATTAAATAAAGGTTTAGATAATTAAAAATGAAACTATCATAAATAAAATTTTCTATAATTTTAAAAATATATTTTAAATAAAGTTTTTATAAAATTTTATCAATTAATCCGTAATTTACAGCTTCTTCTGGTGACATAAAGTTGTCTCTTTCAGTATCTGCATAGATTTCTTCTACTGATTTTCCAGTTGCTTCTGATAAAATTTTGCTTGTAATTTCCTTCATTCTTTCAATTTCTTTTGCCTGAATCTGAATGTCTGTTGCTTGACCTCTTGCTCCGCCCAGTGGCTGATGAATCATGATTCTTGAGTTTGGCAACGAGTATCTTTTACCTTTTGCTCCAGCCGCCAATAATAATGCTCCCATACTTGCTGCCTGTCCTACACATACTGTAGAAACATCGCTTTTTATGTGCCGCATTGTGTCGTAAATCGCAAGCCCGGCGGTAATTACTCCTCCTGGACTGTTTATATACATAACTATATCTTTTTCATTATCCTGTGCATCTAAAAATAATAATTGAGCGACAATCGCATTTGCCATTCCATCTTCAACTTCTCCACTTACAAAAATTATTCTATCCTTTAAAAGTCTTGAATAAATATCGTAGCTTCTTTCCCCACGCCCATCATTTTCAATAACTACTGGACTATATGCTGACATATTATTTCCTCCTATTTCTGTCAATTTTCTTTCATTTTTTATTTTCTCTCATTATTACAAAATTGTTTTAACATTTTACAATTTAAATATAGAGAAAAAAGAATTTCGCAATAAACTATTTTATCACAAAATTCTTCTAAAATCAAAATATTCTTTTTATTTAACAATTTTCTCAAAATTACTATTTAACTTTTGCTTCTTTTACTAATAAATCAATTGTTTTTTGATTTACTAATCTATAGTTTGTTTCATCAATGAATCTTTCATAATTTCCATTTTTTCTTACATCAGCAATTAATGCATCTTTTTCAAGTCCATACATTCCAGCCAATGTTTCGATTTCTTTTGATACTTCTTCATCAGTTGCTTTAATTCCTTCAGCTTTTGCGATTTCAGCTAGTACTAATTCTGTTTTTACTGCTTTTTCAGCATTTTCTTTTGAGCTTTCTCTCATTGCTTCCATTGTTTGTCCAGTCATTTGGAAGTATTGGTTAAGATTAATTCCTTGCATTTGCAATTGTTGTGCAAATCTGTTGATTTGATATTCAATTTCTCTTTGAACTAATGCTTCTGGAACTTCAACTTCTGTTCCACTTACTACAGCATCTATAACTTTGTTCTTAAATTCATTTTCAGCTTTTGCTTCTTCTCTTTTTGTAATATTTTCTCTAGTTTTAGCTGTCATATCTTCAACAGAATCAAATCCTAATTCTTTTGCTAAATCATCATTTAATTCAGCTTCTTCTTTTCTCTTGATTGAGTTTACTTTTACTTTGAATAAAGCTGGTTTTCCTTTTAGGCTTTCAGCGTGATATTCTTCAGGGAATGTAACATTTACGTCAAATTCATCACCTTTTTTATGTCCTACGATTTGATTTTCGAAAGTGTCAATAAAGCTGTGAGAACCTAATGTCAAGTCATATCCTTCAGCTTTTCCTCCATCAAATGCTTTACCATCTATAAATCCTTCAAAGTTGATATTTACAACGTCATCATTTTTAGCTTCTTCATTTTCTGCAACTTCTTTTAATTTTGCAGCATTTTCTCTTAATCTTTCGATTTCTTCGTTTACTTTTTCATCAGTAATTTCTACTTTTTCCTTTTCTACTTCCACACCTTTATATTGTCCCAATTCGAATGCAGGCAATACAGGTATTGTAAATACTACTTCAACTTTGTCATCATTAAGCTCATATTTTTCAAGTTTAATATCAGCAATTGGTTTTAATTCATTTTCTGCAACTGCTTTTCTGTATTCATCAGAAATAATGTGGTTTAATATTTCTCCTTCAATTTCTTTCTTGAATTTTTCTTCAATCACTTTTGCAGGTACATGTCCTGGACGGAATCCATCAACTTTTGCATCTTTAAAATGTACTAAAACATGCTCTTTTAAGTGTTTTAACTCTTCTCCTTCTCTAACTGCTGATACTTCGTAAGTTGATTCATTTAATTTTTTTACTGCCATCTTTTTAATTCCTCCTAATTTTTTTTATTATATATAATTTTTTTAATTAATTTATTTTTATTTAAAATCCTTTATTTTCAATTCGATAAATAAATCTGAATGTCCAGACTTAAATATCGGAGTATAAACTATTTTAAATTTTTTCTTATAAAAATTATTTGCCTTCAATTTATGTCCTAAATTATATCCAATTACTGAAATAATACGGTTATTTTTTCTGACAAATCCTTTAAAATGTCGATTATTTATCCCAAATCTCGTTAAATTTAGAAAATTAACATCTGAATCCATAAAGTTCGGTTCCTGATTATCTAGCCCAAAAGGCGATAGCCTATTTATTTCATGTAATTTTCTTTTGTTTAAATACTCAATGTTCAACCATGCGTCAACATACAAAGTTTTCTGAACATTTTCCCTATTTTTTCTTGCAAGTCTTTGCCGCAGATGTTTTTCGATTTCACCTAAATACTTTTCTGAAACAAGAAATCCTGCCGCCAAGTCATGTCCTCCAAATCGCTCCAATTTATCTGACACACTTTTTAAAATATCAAAAATGTTAATTCCTTCGATACTTCTGCATGATGCTTTTCCATATCCATTTTTTATTGAAATAAGAATTACTGGAATATTGTATTTTATTGAGATTCTTGAGCAAACTACCCCAATTACGCCAGAATGCCATTTTCTGCTTTTCATAAAAATATATTTTGGACGTTCTAGGCGCTGTATTTTTTCTTCCAGTTCATTATAAATCTCATTTTCCAAATAACGTCTGATTTTATTAGCACGCTTCATTTCCTCAATAATCGAGAAAAGTTTAAAGTCATCTTCCTGAATAAAGAAGTTTACAACACTTTTTGAATTATCAATTCTTCCAAGTGCATTGAAAATCGGTGCAATGAAAAATCCAATATCGCTGGTTGTTATATTTCTAGGATTTATCTTCAAATAGTTAATAATATACTTTAAACCTTTTATTTTGGTTTTTTTTAAATTATTTAGTCCTTTTTTTATGATAAATCTGTTTTCATCAGTCATTGGTACTACATCTGCAACTGTTCCAATCATTATAATATCCATATAGTCATACAGTATTTTTTTATTTGCACCATATCTTTCATAAATAGCGTCAGCAAGTTTAAAGGCAACTCCTGAACCTGACAGAGATTTATTTGGATAAGTTTTACTAGTCTTTGGATTTATTGTAAGAATACCCATTTCTTTTTCCTGATTCTTATCTTCCAGAACTCCAATCTGCCTATGATGATCTGTTATAATTATATCGATACCACTATTTTTTAACATTAATATCTCTTCATGGTTATTTATTGAAATATCAACTGTTATAAACAATTTTGCATCTCGTTTTTTCAAAAAATTCAAAAGGTTTTTATTTATACCTATTCCTTCGTGAACACGATTTGGAATATAGTAATCGACATTAAGTCCCAACTTTCGTAGCATTATTACTAGATATGCTACTCCAGATATACCATCAACGTCATAATCTCCATAAATTACAATTTTTTCTTTATTTTTCCCAGCTTTTTTTATTCTTTCTACAACTTTTTCCATATTTTCAAATAAAAATGGATTATGAATATCTTTTTTATCTGAATTTAAAAATTTAGAAACTTTTTCCTTTGTGTCAATTCCTCGATTCAAAAGCAGTCTTGAAATTAATCTGCTTTCACCAAATTCAGAACTTTTTGATGTCAAATAATCTTCATTATAGCTTTTTAATTCCCATTTCATTACAAGATTAATCGCTTCCTTTTTTGTATAGTTGCAGGACTGCCTCATGATTTTCAAAGTAGCCCGGTATTTCTGTTACTCGATATTGTGATCATCCTTTTTTATTTCGTTCAATATCGAAGCAATTTTTACTCCATATTCAACGCTGTCATCCAAATGAATTCTCACTTCTGGAACAAATCTTATCGACAGCTGTGAACCTATTTTCTTTCTAAAAAAACCTTTTAACTTATTCAAATCTTCGGCGATTTTTTCTTTATTTACCCTATCTTTCAAATCTAGTACCGAAAATGTTAAATCAAGGTATCTTCCATCTTTTGTCAGCTCAACCTTGTGAATTGATACAAGGTTTTTTATTTTGTCATTTTTTATTTCTGTTAAAAGTGTCATTCCGATAATTCTTGATATTTCCTTTTCCAGTCCTCTTTTTCTTCTATCATTCATACAATTATCACCTATCTATTCGTTATCTTGGGATTTCTTCCATAATGTACGATTCAATAATATCTCCAGCTTTAATATCATTAAAATCTTGGATACCAATTCCACATTCTTGTCCCATTACAACTTCCTTAACATCATCTTTAAATCGCTTCAATGAACCTAATTCACCGTTAAAAATAATAATTCCATCACGAATTACACGAATTTTAGAGTCTTTTGTAACTTTTCCATCAACAACGATTGCTCCAGCGATATTTCCAACATTTGATACTTTAAACACTTGTTTAACTTCAATTCTTCCATAGTAAACTTCTTTGAATTCAGGATCAAGCATTCCTTTCATTGCTTTCTCAATTTCTTCAGTTGCATGGTAGATTACGTTGTAATTTCTGATTTCTACTCCAGTTTTTTCAGCAATGATTCTGGCTGGTGTAGTTGGACGCACATTAAATGCGATTATAATTGCATTTGATACTTCTGCAAGTTTTACATCTCCCTCACTTACTGCTCCTGCACTTCCTTGAATTATATTAATTACAACTTTTTCAGTATTAAGTTTTTCAAGTGATTCCCTTAATGCTTCAACAGATCCTTTTGAATCTGCTCTTATGATACATTTTAATTCTTTTAATTCTTGTTCTTCTAATTCTTGAGACAAACTTTCTAGTGAAATATGTTTTTTCTTGTTCTGTTCATTTACTTTTTTCTCTCTGATAAAGTCTTCTACAATTTTTTTAGCCTGTTTATCACTTTCTACACCATACAAAATATCTCCTGCATTTGGCACAACGTTAAATCCTGTAATTTCAACTGGCTGTGAGACAATAGATTTGCTTATTTTTTTACCTCTGTCATCAAGCATTGAACGGACTCTACCATGAGCTTCCCCTGCTACGAACACATCTCCAATTTTAAGTGTCCCTTCCTGCACAAGTACATCGGCAACTGCTCCCATTTTTGGATCCAGTCTTGACTCTACTACAACCGCTTTAGGACGTTTATTTGGATTGGCCTTCAATTCTTCAAGTTCCGCTGTAATTAGTATTGTTTCAAGAAGTTCTTCCAAATTAATTTTCTGTTTTGCAGAAATTTCAACAAATTCAGTAGTTCCTCCCCATTCAGGTGACATCAGTCCATATTCAGTCAATTCAGTTCTGACTTTCATAGGATCTGCACCTGGTTTATCAATTTTATTAATTGCAACGATTATTGGAACTCCTGCTTCCTTAGCATGAGAAATTGCCTCTACAGTTTGAGGTTTTACTCCATCATCAGCTGCTACAATTAGAATCGAAATATCTGTAATATTCGCTCCTCTTGCCCTCATTTCAGTAAACGCCTCATGTCCTGGAGTATCAATAAATGTAATTCTTTGACCTTTCCAGTTTACTTGATAAGCTCCTATTTTTTGTGTGATTCCTCCAGCTTCATCACCCATTACATTTGTGTGTCTAAGTGCATCTAATAATGATGTCTTACCGTGGTCAACGTGTCCCATTATTGTAATAACAGGTGCTCTTGTTACAAGTTCTTCATCTGTATCTTCCTGCTCAAGCTGGTATTTTTCACCATAACTCACTTCTTCAACTACTTCTTTTTCTACAATTACTTCATATTCAAGAGCCACTTCTTCGGCTTCTTCAAATGATAAAATTGCATTTGCAGTAAGAAGTTTTCCTTCCATAAAGAATTTTTTAATTATATCAGAAACATTAATTCCTAATTTTTCAGCTAAATCTTTAATAACAATCTCTTCTCCAATTGTTATCATTCCTATGCTCTCTCCTTCAATTCTAACAATTTCATCCTTAACAACTTTTTCTTGTTTCTTGTTTTTCTTTTTCTTTTTGTCATCTTTTCTAAAGTCTGAACGAAGTTCTTTTTCTTGATGTTCTCTGTCTCTTCTATTTTTTTCGTATTTTTTCTTCTCAAATTTTCCTTTTCCTTTTCCACCAGCTTTCCCTTTTTCAGCTACTGTTGCTGAAGGAATTTCAGATGCTGGCTCCTTTTTAGTATTAGAAAAACTTCGGCTTTCTCTTCTAAAGTCATCTCTGTCCTTATTAAATCCGCCTTTATCAGAAAATCCTCTATTTTCCTGTCTATCTCTAAAGTTTCTTGTACCGCTTTGATTATCTCTATCTCTATTTTGGAAGCCCCTGTTGTCACGACTGTCTCTTGCTTGGCTATTTCCGTCTTTATTAAAGCTTCGATTTTCTCTTTTGAAGTTTTCTCTTCCTTCTCTTCTAAATCCGTCTTTGTTTCTATCTTCTCTATTTCGATTGTCCCTATTTTGGAAGTTTTTCCCCCCATTTTCCCTATTGTCTTGATTGTCTTTATTTTGGAAGCTTCGGTTATCACGGCCATCTCTTGATTGAAAATTTCCATCTCTGTTAAAGTTTCTATTATCTTTTCTGAAATTATCTCTTCCTTCTCTTCTAAATCCGTCTTTGTTTCTGTCTTCTCTATTTCGATTGTCCCTATTTTGGAAGTTTCTTCCTCCATTTTCTCTGTTCTCTCTATTTTGAAAATTCTGCTTATCTTTATTTACTTCATTCATTTTATTACTCTGACTACTCAAATTAACTTTCATCTCCATTTTCTTTTTATTTTCTTTTTTATCAAATTTATTTGACTGCTCAAATTTATGATTTTTATTATTATCTAAATCTTTTATGTTATTCAGATTATTTTTATTACTATTATCTGATTTATTTTCTGCATTTAGTTTAATATCTTTTTCCAATGGCTGTTTTGATTTGTCATAATTTTTATTAATGTTTTCTTGTTCATTAATTTTATTATGTTCAATACTATTGTTTTTTTGATTGTCTGAATGGCTATTTACTATTTTTGCAATATTTTCATTTGATTTAATTTCTTTTTTATTCAGATTCTCCGTTTTACCGTTATTTTGATTATTTTGGACACCTTTTTGAAGTTTTTTCCTTATAAGGCTTACTTCTTCATCACTCAGTACATTCATGTGGTGTTTTTTATCTACCCCAATTTTTCTGATTTCCTCCATAAATTTTGTTGCCGTAAAACCATTTTCCTTTGCTAATTCATGCACTTTCATCCATTCATCACCTCCACTTTGCTTAATATTCCTTTGATTACTTTTTTGTCAAAAATACCGATAACATTCACATCTCTTGAAAAAAGCTCTATTAATTCAATTTTCTTTTCAACAAATACAATTTTAAAATTAAATTTTTCAGTTAATTTTTTAAACTCCTCAATATATTTTGCCCTTATATCTTTTGGAATAATAACAAGCTTTACTTTTTCACGCTTTATTCCGTTAATTGTTTCCTCCACTCCAAAGACAAAATATTCAGAATTTTTCATCGGCTTTAAAATATCAATTATATTTTTCTTTTGTTTTTTTACTTCCTCAAGCATTCGTACAAGCTGTTCTATTTCAACATTATATTTCTTGTGTTTTGACAGTCTTTCAATACATTCATTCGTTTTACAGACATAAAATCCTCTTGCCTGCACCTTCATTTCCTTATCGTAAACATATTTTCCGTCTTGCTCAGTTATCCTGAAAAAATCCATCTTTTTACCTTTTTTCCTGCAGCAAATACACATTCTTTCAGGTTTGTTACTTTCTTTTTTTTCTTTTATTAATGTATCCAAACTCTCTAATCATCTCCTTGTTTGATACTTTTTCAATACTTATCTTTTATAATTTTTACAAATTTTAGTCTTCCTCATGAAGTCCAGCAAATGCACTTTCCTCAGCTTCATCTTCAAATGAATCATTAAAAGCCGTATCTTCTTCGTACTCTTCAAATCCATCAATTTCAGCAGGTTCTGTATGAATATCTATTTTCACGCCGCACAGTCTTGCTGCAAGCCTTGAATTTTGACCCTTCTTACCAATTGCAAGCGATAACTGGTTTTCTGCTACAAGTACTCTTGCAACTTTCATATTTTCTTCGCCTTCCTCAATGATTTCCACTGACAGAACTTCTGCAGGATTCAAGGCATTTTTTACAAATTCCGTTATATCCTCATTCCAAAGAACAATGTCGATTTTTTCTCCACAAAGTTCATCGATAATATTTTGGATTCTCATTCCATTACGCCCAATACATGCACCTTTAACGTCCAAATTCTCATCATTTGAGTAAACAGCCACTTTAGAACGGCTTCCCGCTTCCCTTGCAATGTTTCTGATTTCAATAATTTCTTCATATATTTCAGGAACTTCTAATTCAAGCAGTCCTCGAAGTAATTCCTCAGATTTTCTTGAAACAAAAGTTTTTGTAAATTTCGTAGACTCTTCCACAGCACCGATATAAATTTTAATTCTATCTCCTTGTCTGAATATATCTACTGGCGACAATTCTTTTGCTGGTACAATTGCTTCAAGTCCATTTATATCCACATACAGATTCCCTTTTTCATCAGTCTTTCTAACATTTGCAGAAACAATTGAATTTTCAATTTCTTTAAATTTATTAAAGATATTTCTTTTTTCACATTCTCTAACTTTTTGTACAACAATCTGTTTTGCATTCTGAATAGCATTTCTCTTAAAACTTTCCGCATTAATTTCCAAATCCAGAACATCTCCCAGCTTAGCACGCTTTTTAACAGAAATTGCATCTTGCAGACTAATTTCCTCTTCAGGATTTTCTACGTTTTCTACAATCAGCCTTTGTGAATAAACCTTTACATCTCCACTATTTCTATTAATTGTTACCTTTACATTGTCCTTTTCACCATAATTTTTTTTATATGCCGCAAGCAATGCAGTTTCTATTGTTTCCAGCAATTCTTCCTTTAAAATTCCCTTTTCCTTTTCAAGTTCATCAAGTGCTTCCAAAAATATTTTTTGATCTCGCCCTTTCATCATTCCTCCTCACTATTTAATATGCCATTTGGTAATTCATATATTAAATTTGCTTTCTTTAATTTAGAAAGTGGTATTTCCACTATTTTTTCCAATTTATCATCTAAAAGAAAAACCGTATCATTCTCAAATTTTTCCAATTTTCCTAAAAACCTCTTCGCTCCTTCAATATTGCTCTTAGCCTGAACATTAATTCTCTCTCCCGAAAATCTCACAAAATCTTTAGGCTTTCTCAATCTACGCTCAACCCCAGGTGTCGAAACCTCCAGAAAAAACTTCTCCTCAATCAAGTCATCCGCAATTCCATCAATCTCACGACTAAAATCAATACAATCATCAAGCGTAGTAGTTCCATCCAGTTTCTCCACATATACCCTCAAATAATTATACCCGCCATCTCTTACATATTCTAAATCTGCCAATTCCAGATTCATTTCTTTTAAATGTAATTCGATTTTCTTCTCAAACTCATTTAAAATTTGTTCCATAAAATTACACCTCATATCTAAAACTAAAGAGTGGGCTAACCCACTCTCTACCTAAAATTATTTTCTGTAACTATAATAACACATTTTCGCTTTTTTTTCAAGCCCCTAATTTTTTTTCAAAAGCCCCACTACATCTCTAACTTCATCCATCTTCTCAGTTGCAATATTTCTAGCCTTATTTGCACCTTCTCGCAAAATTCCGTACACATAGTCCATATTATTTTCCAGTTCTTCTCTTTTTTTCTGGAATGGAGAAAAATAATCCATAAATTTATCAAACAATTCATTTTTAGCGTGTCCATATCCAAAGTTTCCTGCTCTGAATTTTTCCTTTAGTGCTTCTACTTCCATTTCTGTTGCAAAAAGAGCATATAATTTTGTGATGTTGTTATCAGGATCTTTTGGTTCTTCTAAAGGTGTTGAATCTGTTACAATGCTCATTATCTGTTTTTTCAATGCTTTCTTTGAGCCAAACATATTTATTACATTTCCATAGGACTTACTCATTTTATCGCCATCTGTTCCTGGCACAGTTGCTACATTTTCAACAATTTTTTCTTTTGGCAATTTAAATACTTCCTTGCCGTAAGTTTCATTAAATTTAGTTGCAATATCACGAGTCATTTCCAAATGCTGTTTTTGATCCTTTCCAACAGGCACAATATCTGGCGAATACATTAAAATGTCAGCAGCCATAAGTATTGGATAAGTAAAAAGCCCCACATTTGGTTTGATTCCCTTCGCAACTTTGTCCTTATATGAATGAGCTCTTTCTAGTAGCCCCATTGGAGCAATATTTGACAAAATCCAAGATAATTCGGCATGTTCAGGTACATCCGACTGCAAAAACAGTGTTGATTTTTCAGGATTCAGTCCCAAAGCCAAATAGTCCAAAATTACACCAATCGTATTAGCCTTCAAATCCTCTCCTTTTGGTGAAGACGTCAAAGCGTGATAATTTGCCAAAAAATAAAAACCTTCATATTCATCCTGCAGCTCTACAAACTGCTTAATGGCACCAAAATAATTTCCAATATGTAAAATTCCGCTGGGCTGTATTCCCGATAAGCTTCTCATAAAAACCTCCATAATTTATATTATTAAACAGATACTTATATTTTTAAAAACATACCTGTATTATATCACTAAAAAAAAGATTTGTAAAATATTGAAAAAGCCTAAAAAGCGGAATAAAATAATGTCTATTTTTTTACCTCTAAAGATTCTCTTAATAACTTATCACATTTTTCTCTTTTTTCTGTCATTATTTTATAACTTTCATCCTTTTCTGCCATTAATTCTTCCAAATTAATTTTTTCCTTTATTTTAAAGACATAATTTAAAATATCAAAATTACATTCTTTCTCTAATACTGCATCATTGGAAACTGATTTTAAGACTCCATTAACTTCCTCTTTTTCATCAAGAATTTTTAACAATTCCTTAAAGTTCTCAACTTTAATTTTTTCATTCCCTTTTTCAAAAAAATCTTGTGTTTGAACAAATAATATATGTTCTTTTTCTTCTTTTTCTTCGTTAAATATTATTACTTGATTCTTTAATACATTATTAAACGGTACAGATATTACGCATTGAATTTTATCTGACTTTACTAATTCCTCTTTTTCTTCTAAAGTTAACGAATCAATAACGCTTTTCTCCACTATGCCTTTTTTATTATTTTTTATTGATTCATATATTAATTCTTTTGATGTTATTTCTTTTGTTAAAATTATTGATATTTTTTCTTTCTTTTCTAAATTAGCTATGGAAAATAAAATATCAGTAATAGTATCTATTTCATTTTTTGGTATTTCGTAATCATAAAATATGTTTTCTTCAAAAAAATTTATAGCATATAAAATTTCGTTATTTTTTATTCCAAGAATTTCTGATAACAGCTGAACTGTGTTGTCATTAGGTATTACTGCGCTGTTTATTATTTTATCAATATAATTCTTAACTATTTTTACACATTGTCCTCTGAAAATATCTAGTTTAAGATCTATTTCCATAGCTCCTGCATCTTCAATCAGCTCTTCCCTGTTCAAACGACTTTCTATAGCTTTATAGGTATCTTCAAATATCTTTATTTTACTTGATAGATTCTTCATATTTTTCAAATAATTTTCTTTTAAATTGTACGTAAAACCTATATTATTTAAATATTCTAAAAATAAATAATTACTATTTTTCAAAACTTCCAGTTCTTCATAAAGAACTTTACTTATTACAGTCATATATAAAAATAATGATGTTTTAAGTATATCTATTTTTTTTGATTTTTTTTCATTTTCAAGTTCTTCGCTCATAACTTTAAAAAATTTATTCTTCATCTATTATCACCTGATTGTTTTCAATAACTCTTTCTTCAATGTACTTTCTTTTTATGTTTAAATATTTCATTGTACTGTATTCTTCCTCTTCAAAACTTGTTATTATTTTAGCCATTTCGTCCTGAATTTTTCTTTCGGGTATCTTCACATTCAGGTCCACTATGTCTCCCTTGTTCACAGCCCTAACAGTCCCCATTGTTTTATATTTCTTTTCAAAATACAATAATACCAGTTCTGTTTTTAAAAGCCATTGAAGATATTTGGGATTTATTTTTTCATTTGGTCTTAAAATAAAATAAAGTGTTGATGGAAGAACTTTTTCATAATCCTTATCTACATACACTACATCTATTTTACTTCCTTTAGCTTGAAATAGCACATCATCCTTTTTTATAAAATACTTATCGGCTATTTTATTTTTTCCATTTTTATATCTGTCTGGAACTTCTGCATAGTCAAAAGTTTCTATTTTTCCGTTGCTTATCATTGTTGGATTTAGTAAAAAATATCCTGTTTCAGAATCAGCCGTTTTTACGTTTAATGGCGCTATTATATCTACATTATCTCCTAATTTCATTTCTACCTCTTCTTATTTTATTTTTTCCATATTTATTATAACACAAAAAAACACAGAATACTATGTAATTATTCTTTTATATTCCTATAAAATATGTATTTATTACAAAAACTCCTAAAGCGAATACTGCTAAAGCCACAACATATCTGATCATATGGTTAGTCTGTTTATTATCAGATGTAATTTTAAAATTTTCATTTTCATCATTTAAAGTATCTGAAATTACTGTATCCGAGTTATCCGAAAGATTGTATGCAATATTATTTTCTTCACAAAAGCCTATAAAAATATTAGTTGCTTCTTTTTCATTGCCTAATATTTTTTTGATGTTTTGAACAGGTTTAATTCCTACAGTTCCGTTTTTGTATATTTTTACATAATTTAGCTCTTTTATTACTTTACTATACTTTAAATATTTATCATATTTTTGTTTTTCTTCATTATTGTTAACCATATTTTCAATTTGACTATATAATTTGTTTTTAGCAGAAGAAATATTATTATGAAGATTTGTCAGTTTTTTCCTTTCTTTATTTATAATACTGTTATCTAAAGTTTCAAATTTTAAATTTTGAGAACTCAAAAAGCTATAAATATCTTTGCTATTCAATATTTTTAATGATTTTTCTATTATTTCAAAATCAGTCTTATTTTTAATAATGTTAAGATAATCATTGTAAATTGTTTCATCATACAATTCAAAATTAGGATTTTCCATAATTCTTTGTCTTACGACTTTCTCACTTCTCTTTGTTTCCCTTGAAATTTTTTTTATAATATCATCTGTAAAGACTTTAATGCTTCCTTCTCCCATTTTTAAAGCATTGTCTACAGGAGCGATGGCATCTTCTATTAATTCTTTTCTTATATTATTACTCCCCAACATTTCCTCTTTTATAGTGTCGTATGAATTAATGTATCTTATAAAATTTTCTTTATTATAAGCACGAACTTTCCTTCTTTCCCACTCAGATTTCTTTTCTTCTATCCTATTCTTTATAATTTCTTCATTTTCCTCAGCAATAGGATAAAAATCCAATCCCAATACTACATACCAATTATCTTTTATTTCTTTTGACACTGTATATTCTCCTTTGCATTCTTATTTATTCAAATTCAGCAAAACTACATTAAAATTAAACTGCCATATTACAATTCAAATAGTAATTTTAAATTTCTCGCAATTATTATACAATCTATGATTAACAAATAAAAATTTACTCAAATTCCATAATATCAATTTAGATATTAAAAAACTTGAGCATTTTATAAAAATAATTTTTATATTAATGTTATACCTTGAACCTTAAGTTTTATTTTCTCCAGTTCATCTTTCGACATAATCCCTTTTGTATTCATCTCAACCTTTACTTCCTTATTACTAGTTTTGTCAAGTCCCTTTACTTCAAGGATTCCCTCTTTAGTTAATTTTAAAGTTATTTCTATTGGAGATTGTTTTGGAAGAATTTTAGGCAATTCCAAATTTATATCTCCTAGTTTCAAATTTTCCTCCAATTCAAAATACTCTTCCATACTGTCATTTTCATATATTGCTATATTTACACTTTCCTGATTTTCAAGATAAGTTCCAAAAACTTTTGAAACTTCTAAAAAACCGTTATTTAAAGGCTGATTCTTTATAATCATGTTATAACCAATTTGTTTACCGTTCACAATAGGGTTTAATGCAAAGCTTTTTGTTGTTGCCATAACAACTTCTCTTGCCTTACCCCCTAGACTCATTATTTCTGGAGAAAAACTTAATTTTTCCTTATAGTCTTTTGCGTTTAACTCTTTTATATCTCCATCAATATTTACTTGCACGTCTTCATCAGATTCAAAATCTTTTTCGGTAAGATTTTTCTGATTATTTACATAAACATTCACAGCATGAATTGCGGCTCCTTTAGCTACAGCTTCGTCAGGTTCAAGAAACTGAACTTTTTCTTTTTCAAATTTTTTCTCCAGCGTTTCCTTTATTTGAGGCATTCTTGTTGATCCCCCAACCAAAAGAACTTCATCAACTTGATATCCTTTACTTTGCGCTATTTCAAGTACAGAGTCCACTTTATTCATTGTTTCTCTAAGATATACCGATGTCATTCTTTCAAATTCTTCTCTAGTTATTGTTAATTTTTCCTGCCTTCCATCACCTTCCAGTATTCCGCTTGCTTTAGTGCTTGAAGTTAATCTCTTTTTTAGTTTTTCAGCCAGTTCCCTTAATCTCTGATCCAAGTATTCATCTGGTTCCACTTCATATCCAACTTTTTCACTAAACTGATTAATTAAATAAGACATTAATGTTTCATCCCAATTTTTACCGCCTAAATCATGATCTCCGTCAGAACATATAACTTCTATCTTATCAGCACTTATTCTCATAACTGTAACATCAAACGTTCCTCCACCAAGATCATACACTAGAACTGTCTTTTCATCATGTTTTCTTGTGCAGCCATAATATATTGCTGCAGCTGTCGGTTCGCTTATAATTTCTAAAACATTCAATCCAGCAATTTTACCAGCATTTTTAGTAGCTGTACGTTCTGCTGTTCCAAAATATGCAGGACAAGTTATCACAACATCTCTCACTTCGACTCCAAGCCGTTCCGAAGCATCTCTTGCAAGTTTTTTTAAAATATATGATGAAATTTCTTCCGGCATTTTAGGCTCGCCATTATAATCAAGCATGCTAGTTTTTTTCCCCATGTAAGATTTTACTAATAACACTGTTGTTTCTGGCTTTATGCTTGATTCTTCTTTTGCATCGCTTCCCACGATTACACTATTATCTTCAAAAGCTACTACAGAAGGTGTTATGTTTTCGCCTTCTAAGTTTTTAATCACTTCTGCTCTTCCTGTTTCATCTACACGAGCTATACAAGAATATGTTGTTCCTAAATCAATTCCAAATACATATTTTGACATTTTTATTCTTCCTTTCATTTAATTGTTTTTATAAACATATACTTCTACTTTTTCTGGAAAGATAATTTTATTTTTTTCTGTATAAATATATCCATTCGTTAAAATATTACAAATTTTTCCATGTAATTTTTCATCTGATGTTTTTATTTGTTTTACTATACGCTGTTTCTTTACCTTGTAATCATCTTTTTCTTTTTTAGTTTCGTAAATTTCTATATTATTATTTTCTAAAATAGTTTCAATTTCTTCCACATAACTTTCAAGCATTTCAACTTTTTTTTCATCAGTTTCTTTGGAAGAATGTTTTACAGCTCTTCTCATCCTTTCCCTCATATTTATCAAATCCATTATAAGAGGTTTTATAAGCTGAAAATAAAGATCATCTTTATAGTCTTGAAGTTCCTTGTGCAATTTGTCGACTATATTTTTTTCAAAATCTATATTTAAGATTTTTTGAGAAACCATATCATTCATAACATCCATTTTTTCATTAAGTTCCTGAATCTCTTCAAATACACTTTTTTCTTCAGCATCCAATTTTACTGCTTCATTTTTTAAAGCTGGATGAAATATTTTTGATACGCCCCTTTTCTCAATTTTTTCCGCTTCCATAATCATTGTCCTTTCATGTATCCTTAATTTCTTACCAAATTATATTTAATATTAAATATGTTTTTAATACATTTAGACAATTTATTGTATTATAGCATATTTATCACTAAATTTCACTAACTTTTTCTGTGCAATTTAAAATTCTTCTTTTATTTCCCTATAAGCCCTATTTTTATCCTTTACTATAACTTTCCCGCTTGTCTCAATTATTTTAAAACTTTCTGGATCTGCACCTTTAATTTCCTGATTCCCACGATATACCTTGTTCTTATCCTTTGCATAACCAAACATTAACTGTACAAATGACGAAGTATCAGCACCTTCTACTTTTGAAAAAATATTATTTGGAGTTAATTTATCCAATTTAGACATGTCAAAATAATAAACTCCGTTTTTGTCCTGAAAATAACCCTCAAATTTAGATCCATACGGATAATCAGCATTGGAATCTTTAAAAGAAATTACGTCAAAATTTAAAGGGACTATTTCGTATGCTTCTTTACCAATTCTAGTTTTCAAGGCATAAACTTTATCTTTAGTTTTAAAAAAAGAAATAATATCTTCACCATTTTTAAAGTTACTATCCACAAACTCCAATCCAACTGGACTTATACCTTTCATTTTATTTCCATAATAATAAACATTGTTTTTGTCTTTTGAAAATTCATCATTCAAAACTTCAAAACTGTTTCTATCTGCACCTTCTATTTTTTTCAAGCCCATTTTATACAATTCATTTTCATAATACACGTTATTTTTATCACGGAAATAATTTTCCGAATAACTAAATATTTCAAAAGTTTTAGAATCTACTTTAGGCCTTTTTACAAGGGCTGTTTTTACACTTTTCAGCTCGCCAGTTTCTTCATCAAATATGTCAATAAGTTTGTATATATTCTTATTGTCATTTAAAAAATTAAGTGGTATATTTCGCCTATTAACCAGTCTTGTAACTTTAAAGCCATTTGGACTTATATCATTTAGTTTTCTTCCTGCATAATAAACATTTTTTTTATCGTATGAAAAATCTTCATCTTCTACAATAGTAAAACTATTTTTATCTGCATCCTGTAACTGCACAACATTATACCCTGCATAATAAACATTATTTTTATCTTTTGAATATCTGGTATCTTTCTCCATTACTTCAAAAGTATCTTTATCAGCATTTTTTATAACCTTGAAATATCCATGCTTTTCATCTGACGTTACTGCATATACATTTTCATCATCCTTTCCATAAAGAATACGTTTATCATCTGAAGCTTTTATTGGTTCAAATTTTTCAGGATTTTTTATATTCGCTTTTTCTCCCAAATAGTAGATTTCATTTCCATTTTTAATCAAATCACTATCCAAAACTTTAAAATCTTTTTCATTTATTTTCCCAAGATTTTTAACATCTCCAAAGTAATAATACAGGTTATTCTTATCTTTGGCATAATTTGTTTCAGAAATTCTTCTAAAAGTTTGAGGATCTGCACCTTTTATAATGTCTACTGTCGCATATACATTTTTATCATCCTTTGAATACATTCCATCCGAAATTATTTTAAATGTTTTTGGATTCGCACCTTCAATTTTTTCTCCTGAATAATAGACTGAATTTTTGTCTTTTGCATAACTATGGTCTCCTTCTAGAACCACAAACGAATTTACATCTACATTTAAAATTTTATCTGAGCCATAGAACACATTTTTATCATCTTTTGAATAAAAATAACCCAAAGCTTTTATTGTTTTTGGATTTGCTCCATTTATTTTGTGAATCCATTCATTAATTGGCCTATAAACATTATTTTTATCTTTTGAATAATAGTTTGGCAACACTTCAAAAGTTTTACTGTCCACATCTTCAAATGATTTATTTCCTGAAAAATAAACACTTTTATCATCTTTTGCATATCTATCATTCAATATTTTAAATGTATTTAAATTAACATTTTTTACCTTAATCCCTATATCGTCTTCTTTAGAATACTTATAATAAATTTCATTATTCCTTTTCACATATTCCGCCATTCCCAGATTCGCTAAAACAAATACCCCTAATATAACTTTAAAAAATTTACTTTTCATAAAAATCCCTCCAACCACATTTTTTAAATAATTTAATATTTTTTATTGTTCTTTTTTCTTTTGAAGATAAGAATTCCATTTGCGATAGCTGATATTAATAAAATAACATCACACAAATTATCTAAATTCTTTAAATCCATTATATAATAATAACTTGCTATTCGAATAAAAATACGCATACAGCTCCCAACTATTGCTGATAAATAATTTATTCGTTTTAATTCATTTCCCCTGTTTTCTTTATTTAATTTTATAATTATTAGTATTGATAATAATATTAAAATTATATCACATGCTAAATATAATTCTCGTGTAAATAAATATATTATCTTATCAAATACTTCACCAAGTGCATCGGCAAAATAAGTAATGCTTATAGCTAAGTCATATAGCTGGAATTTATCACCAAATATAACTCCAATATTAAGTAACAAAAAAGCAGTCTTTGTAAAAATCGCTGGAATAATTTGAATAAAACTTGAAGCAAATAATCCTATATAAAATATTCTATCATTATTTTTTTGACTTGAGCTAGTCACTTCCACTTTCGTTTTTGCTTTTGTATCCTCTATTTTTTCATAACTACCCTTTTTGCTATTATCTTCCCTGAAAGTTGTATCATTATGCTGTTTTGATACATCAGTTGAACTAATTTTTTCTTCATTTTTATTAAAAGTTGCTGTATTTGAAGCTGTTGTTCTTTCGTTTATAATTTCCTGATTCTTAACATTATTGATGTTTTTATCAGAATTTATATCATCATCAATAAAAATTACACCGTTAATTGTTGGCTGTCTCATTGTATCATTGGAATCAACTGAATATTTTGTTTCTTCTTTGTTAAAGGAAGCCGTATCGTTTGAACTAGCTGACGAATAATCTGTTTTACCTGTATTATAGTCAGCTGTGTCAGTTTTGTCATTTGATGTTTGTGGCTCTTCATCTATAGATTTATTCAAATCATCGTCAAAATTTCCTGATAAATACATATTTAATTTTTCAATTCTTAATGCTGTTTTAGGATGAGTTGCCATAAGGTTTGCTACAAAGCCTGTTGGCTTCTCAGTTTCTCCCTGCAATTCTACCAAAGCGTCTCTTAACTCCCTTCCATACCCCAAATTATATGCAAATTTATCTGCTGCAAATTCATGACTTCTGCTTGAATGACTTACTAAAATTATTCCTAATTTTGTATATAGTCCAATTATCGCCACATAAATCATATCAAGACCTGTTGCTAAGGCAAATCCTTTTAAAGCTCCGTCTTTTTTTCTTTGTCGTCTTCCATAAGCATCATACGTTTCATATGTGCTGTTTGATTCAGAAAAACTTATCATAAGAAAACTTATTATAAAAAGTATGACTCTAAGAATAAGGAACATTAATGAAGCAAGTAAATTTCCTACATATATAAACAACGAAATATCTGTATCTTTATTTGATAGGTGTGCAAACTCATGAGCAAAAATACCTTTTATTTCATCATCATCCAGGTGCAGCAGTCCGTTTGTTACACAAACTGTATTTCTTCCAAGTGCAAAGGCATTTGGATAGGGCTGGTCTACCATGTACAGTTTAATGTTCTGTGACAAATTCGGATCTTTTAACTTAGCTTTTTCATAAATTTCATTAAATAATGGTGTCAATCGGTTAAGAATGGATGAATCAACAATTTCTCTACATCCATTCATTGACCTAAAAATCGCCTCACCTATTGGAGATAATGCCAATGCTACAGAAATCGCATATACAATAACTCCCCGAATTATAGCTACTAATGCCTCAGAACCATTTGTGACTCCTTTAGTTGTTGGAAAAAAACTAATTATTATATATAAGTTTATTACCATCCATACAATTATCCCAATATTTTTTAAATTAAATACTTTTTTAAAAAAATCAATAAAATACATTCTAATCTCTCCTAACTTAGTTATTTGTTTTATTATTCAGTTACAATCAAAAATTAATAATTTTAATATTTTTCATTATCAACACAATAAATTAAATTCATTGGTAAAATTAAATTTTATAAATCTAAGCTCCTTTCTTAATTAATTTTTTTATAGAAATTTCTATTCGTTATAACATAATTTTATTTCTGTATTTTTATAAAGTAATTATAATATATATTTTGTTTTTTGTCAACACTTTTATTTAAAATAATAAATTATTTTGTAATTTTTATACTTTTATTTCTTTTTTATAAAACATAATTATAATTATTTAAATATTTAAAGAAGAAAACAAAACTATATAAAATCTGATTCTAAATAATTTTGAATAAAAAAAAGATATCTTAGTTAAAAATTGCAATAGTAACTCTAATAACAAAAATATCTTAAAAATTAAATATACAATTTTTTTTATTCAAACCTTACATCAGTTATAATCATATGTTGATTATCTTTTGATTTATCAGAATAATTTTCAAAATATCAACTAAGTCCTTTTTTAAAAAACTATGATATTCTGTATTTTCAGTAATATTTCCTATCATTCTATAAATTAAAAAGATTCATTATTCTATCTTTTTAAATTTTCCTTGTACTGCCTGATAGTCATACATTTTCCAGTCCTTACCTGTTGTTTTAAGGTTTGGACTAAATCCCATGAACCACATTGTACCACCTAGGTAGTATCTATAATTAAATCTTTCAGCGTCGGGATCTCTGTCAGCTGTAAATCCTCCATCTTTGTATCCTGGAATATATTCCCTGTTTGGAGAATCTGCATTTGTTTTGTATCTTTCCCTAATCTTCGCAAAAATTTCTTTCTTGTCTATATCATATATCCCTAAAGTCTTAGGGGAAGAAGAAAAATTATTCATAAAGTATTCATGCTTAATATTTGCGACCTTCTTATTATTAATTATCGCATTTACAGGCTCAAAATCTCTAAAAAACACTTTACCTATTTTAAGATTTTTCATTGACATGTACTTCTGTTTTTCTGCCTCATTTTTTACATAAAGGTTATTTATTGTGATATTTCCAGAAAAACTTATATCCCCTGAATCAATTCCAAAATGATTTATTGTCATGTTTCCATTAAGGCTCACTTTTCCTCCATCAGCAATTAAACTTTGGATATTCCTATTTCCATTGATTTCCAGTGTTGCGTTTTTGAATACTCTTAGTTCACTATCAGAGTTTCCATTAAGGATAAATTTCCCTTGAAGAATTTGAGTTACTTCCCTGTATCTCAAATTTGCATTAAGCTCCAATATTCCATTTCCAGCCTTTCTTAATCCTGCTCTTGTTTCCATGTCATCTTCGTCATAGTAGAAGTTCTTTTCATTAGGTACATATCTTGCAATATTTATTCCTTCAACAACAGAAGCATAACTCAGTGCACTTGCCATTCTTCCATCAGGACGCTCCCCTGTAAGAGCCGTGTCAAATGTATCATATCCACTAGGTTTATCCTCAAATCCCGGAAATATGTCGTTGATCCATTTCCACTTTATTCCTTGCGGAACTTCAGCCCAAAAAAATTTAGTTCCATCTTTTGCCATTACTTTATCGTACATCCCTGTAAAAAATTTTTCTTCCTCAATAAGTCCTGCATTAAGCATAGAAGGACCATTCAATGCCTTAGTTTCGTTAAGCGTACCCCACCCTATGAAACTCGATAATCTGTCTTCTGTTCTGTTTGCTGTCGTAAGTATCAGCTGTTTGATTTGATGATAGCTCATCCCTGGAAACTTCTCCTGTATCTTAGCTGCAAGTCCTGCAATCTTTGGAGCTGCAAAGGAAGTTCCATTTGTTACCCTATTTCCATTCCATACCTGTCCATTGGCAACCACAGTATGCGCTCTTGACAACAGGGGTAGTGAAGCAATATCCGTCTTTTCGGATGAAAGCACACATTCATTCTTTGCGTATCCATGTTCCACCATTTTGGCAAGCTTTCCATTTCTCAATTTTTTTTCTTTGTCCAAAAAATCCAAGGTAGTTTCTCCTGAGCTTTGAGTCGTAACATCTTTCCAGCTGTTCTTGTAGTCTCCCCCCTGTTCCCATCCTCTACTCCATCCTCCGCAAATCTCCTGAATAACATGTATGCTTTCAGCTCTCATGAGTTTCTGAGCTTCTATTCCATATCCGCTTGATACTGCCGTGTAATTATCAATATTCACAAGACCTGATTTCGTTCCTGATGTATTTTTCTGTAGTTTCACAGTATTTATTGGAGTTTCATTCTCCATGGCTTGTATGAACAGGTTTCCGTTTTCAGTATAATCTGCATCAAGCATTCTTCTGCCTGTCATTGGCAATGCAGACATCTCGTTTATCACATTTCCGTAATACGGAGCTTGCGAGGTCAAATGCCCGCTATAGTTGTTAGTAATCGTCAATGAGCTTTGTGCAATCCCATAAGGCATCACAGCCTGATTTTCCCCCTGCAATGAACTTGTATAAAGTCTTCCGTAATTTTGTGACCCCCAATCATTTCCTACCATCATTATGAATGCACGGAACATTGATGAAAGATGATTATCACTGCTTTTATCCTTTTTTACCTTTTGAAACTCCTCGTTTTCTGCCCCTGGAAAATACCATACTTTTGGAAAAGGAATTCCTGCTAGTTTGCTCACATCATCCAAGTCTATTGTTCCATCAAAAAGTCCAATATAGTCATTTATTCCAGACTTTCTTGCCTCATTCTTTTTATATACTATATAATCATCTTTATTCCGAGTATATGTTTGACTGTTAACATATCTTAACTCACTTGCTCCATAGATAATAACTGAAATTAAATTTAACGTTATTATCAGTTTTTTCATGTTTTTTCTCCTTTCATGTCCTTTATTCCTGTTTTTTTGATTTATCCTATTTGAAAATTTATTAAATATTGATAAATAAATCCCTAAGTTCTTTTATATCCCTAGATATTTTCTAAAAGACATTAAATATGCTGTTTCTGTTAAATTTTGCAATTTATAATTTTAAACTATAAGCTGCCAAACATAATTATTAATTCCTTCTAAAATTACAATTATCTACTTAGTGCTAGTTTCTTTTTTAAAAAATAAGTTTTCATAATACTAAATCCCATTAAAAAAATAGAAATTATATTTTACGATAAATCTAATTATGTTTAATGAGAAATAGTATAAATTTTAGTAATTTATTGACTAAATTTTTATAGATTAACTAGTCTTCCCAATCACTTCTGCTAGGATACGCATATTTATGTGAGAACAAAAAATTGCTCTTGCCGTCATTAATATCGATTAAAAAATAACCTGCATCATTTGTAGATTTTACTGTAGCTTCTATTACATGGATTTCTGAACCATCTTTGAAAAAAAGATATGGATAATTTTGTTTAATAATTTTATCATAAGTACTTTTATCCATAGGTGATACAATAAACGTACCTTGATAATTAAATTTTTTTCCATTATTATAACAATTTCTAAAAGGAAATACTGTTCCAGATCCAAGTTCACCAACAGATGTAAAAGTATTATATTCCGATACGGGTTGTGTACAATAAGCATTCTTTGCTATAAAAGTATACTGTCTTCCAAAAACAAAACTTGAGATAATCAAACTCCCTAATAAAATCAATTTTTTCATAAATTAATCTTCCTTTCTATATTTTATTTATAATTTTTCACTTCTTTTAAAACGAAACACCAAGTCCCACACCAACGTGAGCATTTTTATCTTTCGTATCATATCCACCATTTACTGTAAGGTCAAAGTTTCCTGCTTCAAATCCAACTTTTACATTGCTTTTGAAATTTCCACGTCTTTCATCTTTTGCACCTTTTAAGTTGATTTTAGTGCTTGTGTTCGCAAATTTAGCTTCATTTACCTTGCTTTCAACTTTTCCTAGTTCATGTTCATAGCCAAGTCCTAAAGATGCCTTAAATTTAGTATTTGCTGTAATTGAATTAGAATAACCAAATTCAACTCCTGCAGATGGTTTTACAGAATAGAAGTCATTTCCTTTAACTTCCATATTCAAAGTTCCATCTTTTTCCTTAATTTTCGAGAATCTTCCATAACCAAGTTTTAAAGCTGCATAAGGTTTAACCGTAATATTTTCTCCAATGCTGAAAGTTTTACCAAATTCGTTTTTCAATACAAATCCATAAGCATTATAACCAGCTTTATTTTCATAAACATTATTTCCAATCACAAATCTTCTCTTCATATCGTTTTTAGAAACAAATCCATCTCCGCTTAAAGTCCACTCAAGATTATTCAAGTCAAATGTCTTGTAAGCACCTAATTTAAACATTGTTACATTTTCTTTTGATTTTCCATTGTCTTTAAATTTGAAGTTGTTAATAACTGTTCCAGCATAAATTCCCTGTTTTGCATCAGCATTATTGAATAAATATGAAATTCCGTAAGCTGAGCTGTTTGTATTCGCTATTTCTGGAGTTCTTGCTTCATGTTTATCTTTATTAAAGAAAGTAGACACATGATGTCCAGATTTATCTACATTTTCTTTTTGCAAATCAGAAAGTTTGCTGTCTAAAATATTATCAGTTTGTGCTATTCTTTGTTGAACATTGATATATTGATTTCCATCAATTTCTTTATAAGTTTTTGCTAATAATTTTCTATTATTTAATGTATTCAAATAATTGAATACTTCTTTATCTTTTGAGTCCACAGTAGTTTCAGTATATTTTTCATCCAATCCTTTTGCTACTTCCTCAGTTGTTTCACTATCAGCAAACTTGGCATAAGATTGTTTTTTCAAAGTAACTTTTTCTACTTTGTTATTTTTGATTTCAGAATCAGCTTCCCAAACTAAAGAACCTGTTTTTACATTCCAGTTCGCAATATTACTTGCCTCAATAGATTTATTAAATGGATCAAGCACATCATTTCCAACTGTTACTTCTGTTGCATTAGTTTTTTCAGTTGCTTCAGCACCAATTAGTAAATCAGCATTTTTTAATCCTAAGTTAGAAAGTCCTTCAATTGGTTTTGTTCTTCCTAGAGTATCTACATAAACTCCTAAGTCACTATCTACTGGCTTTACTCTATTTGATAAAACTTTTACAGTATATGTATTGTCAGTACGGCTTCTCACAGCTCCGCCACTAACTTCAATATTTCCATAATTTTTAACTACACCACCAGCGATAACAATTCCAGCACCACCAGCAGAATCAATATGAATCGTTCCATTATTTGTAAATTCTGAATTTTTTCCAACAACTACACCAATTGCATTTTTTGGAGAGCCAACAGTAGTTATAGTTCCGTTGTTAGTTCCTGCTGCACCATCTCCTAAATACATTCCAACTCCACCATCTTTAGTAATTTTGATAATTCCTCCAGCATCATTTAGCACAGTGCTCTTGGATCCAGCCATACCAACAGAGTTTTTCCCAATTTCAATAATTCCTTTATTTATTAAAACTGCATTTTTATTATCGCTGTACATTCCTATGCTTGGATTCTTCTTTTCAAATGAATCGCCTATTTTAATTACGCCTACGTTACCATACCGTTCATCATTAATTGCATTATAATTAGCATCTCCACCAGCATATATTCCAATTGATTTATCTCCATTTAAATTTATATTTCCATAATTTCTAATTATATCAACGACCCAAATAGGAGATGAAGGATCTTTTTTTTGATTACGAACATTTGCACTTATTCCAATAACATTATTAGAATTACTTTCAATCTTTCCAAGATAATCATTAAGAACACTGCCATTATAATCAATCCAACGTTTTTCATAATAAATACCTGTAGAACTTTCTCCCAGTTTGATAAGACCATTATTTTCTATTTCACCTGCTGAATTTCCTAAAATATTGTTATCTATTGAATAAATACCGATAGAATTTGTATTTACAGAAATCTTCCCGTTAGAGTGATTAGTAAAACTTGCACGTGTATTGTAAACTCCAACAGTATTATTTCCCTTTAAGTCAATTGTACCCTGATTTGAGTTAGAAATATTCCATCCACCTCTATCGAATGACTCTGTACTTTTAATACCGATTTGATTATCCTTAGTTCCAACAATTTTAAAATCTTTCAAAACATGAGTATTTGTATTTGTAAATTCTACTTGATTATACAAATCATTAGGATCATCTAAATTTACATTTTGATCAATAGAAAGTGTAGAATTATCGAATTTAAATATTTTATATCCTGTTCCATTAATTGTAGGTCTTGAACTTACCGGAACTGCGGACAAAGGGTTTGCAATATTATTTTTAGATAGTTCTACGTCCATACCTTTAAATACAAATAAATATGAGCCTGGTTCCATATTAATTGTCAACTTATTAGCATTCTTTAAATATTCAGTTAAATATTTTCTCATAGCTAGTTGAGGAGCATTAGCAAAATCTGAATTTGATTCAGCAGTTCTGTAATAATCAAAACTCAATGCTGCTCCACCAGCTTTTACATTAATCGTTGTTGACCTAGTTACAGTAAGTGGAGATGAAGAACTTCCGCTTAATTCAAGCCCGATTTGATGATTTCCAACTTCATAACGAGTTCTAGTTGTATTTCGAGCACTTGGGATCCATTTTTCTCCAACAACAGCATATTTAAAAATATCTACATTATTAGCAAGTTTACTTAAGTCTGTTTTTGTGAATCTTGGCATATTACTTATTGTCGTCGCTGGACTTGTTGAGGGTCCTGATGTCACAGGAGCAGTAGGAGTTGTTGCTGATGTACCACTTCCTGAATCACCACTTTTACCTGCTTCTCCACAACTTACAATAGCAATTAACGAAAATATCGCTAACATTAATTTTTTTGTTTTATTCATATTCGATCTCTCCTTACTCATTCTTTATCTTATATTTGTTTTTTATTTTTTCTCTTTGGTTCTTTTGCAGTTTCTGTACTACTTATCTTTTCAACATCTGTTTTTAAATTTTTACCTTTCTTTGTCTTTGCTTTTGTCTTTTTACTAACAACTCTATTTCCATTAATACCCATATCAAGTGCAATTCCAAGTACCTTACTAGATTCACCAAATAATTTTTTACCTGCTTTATAAAAAGTACAAATTCTTTTTTTACTTGTATTCTTTTCTCCAGCCACTTTACAAAAATTAGAAAAATAGCTCACACAGTTTAAATTAATCATAGTTACTAATAATATTAGTTTTAGTTTACTTTTCATAAATACCTCCAAATTTATTTAATTAATTTCCCTTATATCATACCCTTCTAACTTTTTTTTAAAGTAAAAAATAGGGTATACATTCTTTGTGTTTGAAAAATAAAAACTAAATTTTTTTATAAAATTGCTTTTTGCGTACTAATTATGTAAAAATTTTTATTAGTGTATTTATAAATTTTTTATCTTCTTCAAAAAATGCCCTCTCTTTCTTTTTATATCGAGTTAAAGTTTATAAAAATAAATATTTATTTGTACGAATTAATCTTATAAAAATTATTCTTATTTTTTATTACAGAAATATTATACCGTATTTTATATAATATGTCAATATATTTTTTTATAAATATTTATTTTTTTGCATAAATATAATTATGTTATAGATAAAGATATAATAAATATAGTGTTTTATAGTATTTTGAAATAAGTTATATAAATTATTCTATTTTCGTATTAAAAAGTTTTATAACATATTTTAAAATATGTAGAAATTAATCTGATATTTAACAAACTAAAAAAGCTATCTTAGGAAAATATTATCCCAAAATAGCTTTTCTATGTTTAAGTGTATTTAAATTTTCTGAAAATCCAAAAGCTATAATTATTTCAACTTTTATAGCTAATACATATCTACTGAAGAAAATCCTTCAATCTATAGTTTAAATTATTTACTTTGTCCCATCTAGTTGGTTCATAATAACACCCTGTCTCTCTTTCTATATCTTTATTTTCGATTGTTAATATTGCTTGTTTTATTTGAGCTATCTTTTGCAAATATCCTTCATAAGCATTCTTTACTTGAGTATAGGCAGCTTGCGTAAAAGAAATATTTGTACCTGGCATTATTTTTTTATCAACTTTTTTTATTTCGGCTATTGAAGCGCAATATTCTAATTTTAGCTTATTATGTACTTCTTCTTTATTTACTGCTTCTGCAATCCTTTTTTCATAACCTAAGTTTCTTTTTAAAACTTTAGATTCTTTATCACCTTCATTTTTATACCTATATCCATAAATTTCATAATTAGCTTCAATGTTTCCTTTATTTTTGTCATCATCTTTTATTTTAATTTCAGATTCTGCTTCATTTCTAGTCTGACTTTTATAAATATATGCTCCCACACCATAAAAACCTATTAATAATAAACCTATTACAATCCCTTTTTTTACTTCTGTTAGTATTTTTCCAATATTTCCACTTCTCATTCTATATTTGTTTATGATAATGTATTAAATATCATATTTTCCTTTCCGTAAATATACATGGTATTCCAAAAATTTTTAAAACTTAGAATTAATGAATTATTTGTAATAATCATTAACTTCTTCACTATAAAAACTAGCTACTGAATATTCCGAATTTTTATTATTCCAGTTAGTTCCTTTATATCTACACTTTATATGATATTCAAAAGCTTCCTTGTTATCTGGTAATATAGCACGAACTACCTGTCTTATTTGAGCTATTTTTTGTAAATATTCCCTATAGGCGTCATTTGCTTGTGTATAAGTTGCCTTTCTAAAAGGAATATTAGTTCCAGGAACTATTTTCTGATCAACTTTTTCAATTTCCTTTATTGCATCACAATATTCCTTTTTCAAATTATTTTCTAACTCTTCTTGACTTGCTGTTTTTGAAAACCTTTTTTCATACCCAAGGCTTCTTTTTGTAAATGAAGATTTTTCATTTTTTGACCATCTATATACATAGCCGTTTTTATGTCTATAACCATTGATTATCTTATCATTTTTATTTTGTGCGTCAATGTCTTTTAATGTATTTTCTTTGTTTATTTCATTATTTTCTCTGTCTTTTATTTCAATTTTAGTTTCTACTTTATTTTTATTCTTATAAACATACACTCCTATGCCATAAAAACTTATCAATAGCAATCCTATTATTATACCTTTTTTTATTTCACCCAGTATTTTCCCTATTTCCATTTTTTACTTAGCGATGATAACAAACTAAATATCATATCTTCCTTTCTGTAAATATATTTTTATCTCCTTATAAATTTTCATACTTTAATATCAATGGATTATTTATAATAGTCATTAACTTCCGCACTATAAAAATCTCTTGCCAAATGCTTGAATTTTGAATTGGCATTATTCCAGTTAGTTCCTTTATACCAACACTTTATACGAGTTTCAAAGTATATCTCGTTATCTAGATTATCTGGTTTTATAATAGAAACCACCTGTCTTATTTGAGCTATTTTTTGCAAGTATTCCTTATATGCATCATCCACTTGTGTATATGTTGCCTTTCTAAAAGGAATATCAGTTCCAGGAACTATTTTCTGGTCAACTTTCTCAATTTCCTTTATTGCATCACAATATTCTGATTTTAATCCATTGTCCAGCTCTTCTTGACTTGCTGTTTTGGAAAATCTTTTTTCATATCCAAGGCTTCTTTTTACAAATGAAGATTTTTCATTATCTGACCATTTATATACATAGCCATTTTTATGTCTATAGCCATTGATTATCTTATCATTTTCATTTTGTAAGTTTTTTGTATCAATGTCTTTTTCTGCATTTTCTTTACTTGTTTCATTATTTTTTCTGTTTTTTATTTGAATTTCCGTTTTCTTTTTAACTTGATATTTATAAATATATGCTCCTATACTGTAGACACAAGTTAATAACAAACCTATTATTATTCCTTTTTTTATTTCGTTCAATTTATTATATCATTCCTTTCAAAAAAATTTATTTTTACCAGCTATATAAATAATTTTGTATTTATAATTATTTCCTTCTCATTTATTATTGCTTCTTTAAAATAAATATCTGTATTTAAAAAATATATTTTCATTATATCATTAAAAAAAAATTTTGTAAAATATTGAAAAAGTAGAAGAAATAAGGTAAACTTATATTGATATAACAATTAATTTTAAAGATGTTTTGCTATGTGTTATATAAATAAAACTGTACTTAGGAGGAAATATGAAATATTATGTAGGAATTGACTTAGGAGGAACTAATACAAAGATTGGACTTGTTGATGAAAAAGGGAATATCATTTTTACGACTATTGTAAAAACTGATTCAATGGAAGGATTTTCTGAGACAATTCAAAGATTGTCAAAAATTCTAATTACTCAAATTGAAGGAACTAATGTTAATTTTGATAATGTTGTCTCAGTTGGTGTTGGAGTACCAGGACCTGTGTTAAATTCCAGAGTTGTTAAGTTTTGGGCAAATTTCCCTTGGAAACATGGAATGGATTTAGCATTGGAATTCGAAAAAAATCTTGGTAAACCAGTAAAAGTTGATAATGATGTTAATGTTATTACACTTGGAGAAATGTGGAAGGGTGCTGCGCAAGGATATAAAAATGTACTAGGTCTTGCTGTCGGAACTGGAATTGGTGGTGGAATTATTGTTGATGGAAAACTTGTAAGCGGAGAACACGGAGCTGGCGGAGAAGTTGGACACATTAAAATTGAACCAAATGGAAAACTATGCGGATGTGGACAAAAAGGATGCTGGGAAGCCTACGCTTCTGCTACAGGGATAATCCGTGAAGCAAATAGCCGTCTTGCAATAAATAAACAAAACCTTCTTTATGAAATGACAAAAGGTAGAGATTTAGAAGCAAAAGATGTATTTGACGCTGCTAGAAAAGGTGATGAATTTTCAATTGACATTGTTGATTATGAAGCGGAAAAATTAGCATTAGGAATTGGAAATCTGCTTAGCATACTAGATCCTGAAATCGTTGTAGTAGGTGGAGGAGTTGCTCTTGCTGGAGATTTCCTGTTTGACCGTGTGAAAGAAAAATTAAAAGATGTAGCATTCCCATCGATTTTGGAAAATCTAAAAATTGTTACAGCAACTCTTGGAAATGATGCAGGAATTTTAGGTGCTGCCTATCTTGGAATGATGTAATTTACAGCTAGAATAAGATTAATATGAAGCTCTTTTCAAAAAAATTATCTTTTATTTAACTGATAAACTATTTAACCTTGAAAAAAAAACTTATAATAACTCTGCTTTATTGTTTAATACTAAATACCATTAAAAAGTAGTAATTAAATCATATAATTAATTTTTAAGTATCCATATAAAGGATTTTATTTAGATTTTAAAAAACTGCTTATTATTAATAAATATTTTTTCATAATCTTATGTTTTTTCTTTTTATAAGGCAAGGGAAATCAGTCGCCATTTCCCTTGCAACCCTGGCTCGTCTAAGCATTTTTTTGAAATAAAAAGAAACTCGCTAACGCTCAGACAACCGTTTTCATTCCAAAAAAATCACGACATTCTATACTAAATTATAGAGATTATTATATTTAAATTCTAGGCTTTTGTATTTAGAAAATATTAAATAAGCAAAATTTCGTTAAAGGAAAAATAACTGTTTGAGCGTAGTTTTACGAAGCGAGTTTTATTTTTTCTTTATAAGAAAGTTTTGCGTAAGCGGGGTTGTAAGGGCATGGCGTTTGATGCCCTTACGTTACAAAAAAATTGAATAAAAAAATAGAAAAACTATTATTAATCATAATACTTATAAATTAAATTATAAAAGTTCTTAAGATGGATACTTAATGATTGAATTTAATTAAAAGATATTTTAATAGCTCCATAGATTATATAATAATATAATCTTGTAAAAATTTAATTTCATGAATTCCCTGATTTTTGCTATTTAAATGGGAAATAGTATAAAACACCATAAAATTTAAATATTATAAAAAGACTATATAGATATTATTCATTTTCCATATAGTCTTTATTTTTATTTTATCTCTTTTCAAATTTTATAATTGAGCCATTTACAGCGTCAATAGTAAATTCATATCTGGAACTGTTTGCAATAAACTCTATTTCATAGGCAGGTCTTCCATTTTTATTATCTAATTTTATTTTTTTAAAATTAGCTGAACCTTCTGAGACTCCAACGTGTCCCAATGCGATTTCCTTTGCCCTGCTTGGCGTTATCTGTCCATTGGATGTTTTTATGTTTACCATCGGAACTAATTTCTCCTTTTTAACATAATCAGTGCTTCCTTTTGCCAAAAGATTGACAGAAAGCAGGAAAACCATCAGTGTAATTGTATAATTTAAATTCCCTTTTTTTATTATTTTTTTATTTATCATATTTTTCTCCATAAACTCTTTTTTATTTTTATCTATTACTTTTTTCTTCACTCCAATTAATAATCTTTCCAGTATAGACGTCTATTTCAAAATTGTAGACAGTATTTCTGTAATTAATTTGTCCTTTATAAGATTTACTGCCTTTTGAATCAAATTCAAGAACGTTTGCAAATGTTGCTCCGGGGATTCTAGCTAGAGCTATTTGTTTCGCTTTTACCGCTGGTACTTTTTTACGATCCTTCATAGCTGAAAAACTCATTATATTGATAATTAAAACTCCAGATAACATTGATATTAGTAATTTGTTTTTCATCATCGCTTTCATCCCCTTCTTTCTAATTCTGTCTAATATTTATTTCTCTTTTTTCTTCAATATACAATTACCTGATAAATTCCCTCCTTCCCTTTCTGAATTGATAACTAACTAATTTCTTCATTTTTTCACAGCAATTTACTGATTATTTTTTACTCGAGTAATTTGTTCTAAAATTGAACTATTATATCATCTCCTCCTGACAAGATAATAGTACCATATAAACATTAAAGAAAAATGAGAACTTTTAATTTTTTTACATTTTTTAAAAAATTTTTTTCAATTTTGTATATTATCCGCTATTTATCACTATTTTAGAGTGTAAAAAATTTTTTGATTTTTTCAGATTTTATAAAATTATTGTAAAAGTTGTCCCTTTCCCAAGTTCGCTTTCCACAAAAATCTCTCCTTTATGTAGTTCTATAATTTTTTTTACCATTGAAAGCCCGAGTCCTGAATTATCACCATTTTTAGACGGATCTACTTGATAAAATCTTAGCCATATCTTATCCAGCTTGTCTTCCGAAATGCCTATTCCATCATCTGAAATTTTACTGACAATCCTATTTTCTTGAAGAAATAATTCAACTGTAACTGTTCCATTCTGTTTTCCATACGAAATTGCATTTGAAATTAGATTTGTAAAAACTCGCATAATCATCATTTCATCAATACTTGCATAAATTTCAGGCATTATATTTGTAACAAATTTTATATTTTTAGTATTTGCACTTAAAGTCTGAGTTTCAATAATCATTTCTAGCAATTCACTTAAATTGATGTTTTCGATATTCAGTTTTTGTCTTCCTCGTTCCATTCTAGCTAAAGTTAGTAATTGCGAGACTAGTTTTGACATTTTTTGCCCTTCTTTTTCAATAATTCCAAAGGATTTTTGTGCATCTTCGACTGAACTTATCGAGTCTTTCCCGTACTCCGCCTGTGTCAAAATTACTGTAATCGGTGTTCTTAATTCATGCGAAACATCCGAAGTAAACTGAATTTCATTTTCAAAAGATGTCTGAAGCCTATCGAACATTACATCAAAAGTATTTGCAAGTGTGTGAAGCTCATCATCGCCTTTTCCAAGATTTATTCGCTGTGACAAGTCATTTCCTTCGTTGATTTTTTCTGCAATTCTTCTAATCTTTTCAATTGGCGTAAAGGCATTTTTTGTAATAATGTAGCCTCCAATTGCTGAAAGTATAAGGAAAAATGGCAAAATTACAAAGGAAATCTGAATAACTGTTTCAATGGCACTTGATTGTCCAATATTAGGCATTACTCCTCGAATCCATACTTTTCCATAATTTCCAAGTTCAATTGTCTTGTTATAGACATACCATTTCTGATTATTGCTTCTAATAATCATAATTTTATCATCCTTTGACTTTCTATTATCCATCTCAAATCCATTTGGTGAATTTCCATAAAGGAATTTAAAATCCTTGTCATAAATGGCAATTTCCACATTCTGAATCATTGTATCAAAGTTGCTGTCAATTATAATTTCTCCATTTTTTATAGTCAAATAGTCAAGCCTATGAATTACTACATCTTTTAGATAAGTTCGTACACTTGAATGGATAATATTTTCACTGATATAAAAAACTATAGCCAGTGATGAAAAGACAAGCAAAATCATAATTCCCATGTACCATAAACCAATTTTTAACTTTATTGAACTGTTATTAAAAAATCTTTTCATTGTTTATTTTTATTCCTTTTTATTTAAGATTTAAAACCTATTCAGCCTTTAACACATAGCCGACTCCACGAATTGTATGAATTAATTTAGGTTCAAAATCCTTGTCAATTTTTCTTCTTAAATATCTGATATAGACATCTATCACGTTTGTACCGCCTTCATAGTCATAATTCCATATATGCTGCTCAATTTGTTCTCTTGAAAGCACACGCTCTTTATTTCTAATCATATATTCCAAAATTGTAAATTCCCTAGTTGACAGCTTTATCGGCGTTTTATCTCGAAAAACATCGTGAGAGTTGCAATT
Source organism: Leptotrichia sp. HSP-342 (assembly GCF_041199995.1). Taxonomy (NCBI): domain Bacteria; kingdom Fusobacteriati; phylum Fusobacteriota; class Fusobacteriia; order Fusobacteriales; family Leptotrichiaceae; genus Leptotrichia; species Leptotrichia mesophila. The sequence continues at coordinate 1,025,941 of NZ_CP165646.1, read as the reverse complement.
AACTGTTAAATTTGCAATTGAGAATATATTACTTGCATTTGAATTACTGCTTAACGGATTTCTTCTTAAAAGCACTCTTATTCTTGCCATCAGTTCATCAAAAGCAAATGGTTTTACTAAATAATCGTCAGCTCCATAGTCAAGCCCCTTTACCCTGTCCTCTATTCCATCTCTTGCAGTCAATAATAAAACAGGTGTTTTTATTTCTTTCTCCCTTATTCTTCTTAAAATTTCAAATCCATCTATCCCAGGAAGCATAATATCAGAAACAATAACATCATATTCAACAGAAAAAATATAGTCCAGCGCATCATTTCCATTAAAACAGCTATCCACACAATATTTTTCCAATACTAGCTTTTTTACAATTATATCATTCAGATTCTTTTCATCTTCAATTACTAAAATTCTCACAAATTTTCACCTTGCCTATCTTTTTGCCACTGTTGAAAAAACGAATTTATCTGGCCTATATAAATTTACGCCATACTGAAACAATGTTCCATTAGACAGATAAGTATGGCTTTCAATCACAACAACTAGATTAAAGTCTTTTAAATCCATATATTTTTTTTCATCTTCAGTAGCATATCTAAATTTTATATCTCGTCGTGAATGGGATATTTTTAGATGTAATTTTTTTTCAAGATAATCGTAAATTGAACTTTCTACAATTTTTTTATCTAAAAATGGTACGATTCGCTTATCAAAATAAGTCTTTTCATATTCGAGTGCTTCCCCATCCAAAACTCTTGTACGTAAAACCCTATAAAACAAAGCTTCTTCAGATACTTCAAAAATTCTCATAAGTTCAGAGTCTCCCTGAATAAGTCTCAAATCAATGAGATTGGTTTTTATATTAATATTTTCAATTTGATTTAGTTCCTTTGAAGTACGTAAATTTGACAGGCTATTTTTAAATCTTCCATTCTCAAGAACCATCGAATTTTTTCCTTTGATTTTCTGAATATATCCATCCAGTTCAAGCATTGACAAGGCTTTTCTTATCGTATCTTTTGAATATGAATATTTTCGTGCAAGTTCAGATTCGCTTTTTAAAAATTCTCTTGCCTTAAATGTCCCATTTGTAATCTTTTCCTTTATATCATTGTAAACTTCCTTATATTTACTCACTGGTGTAACTCCTTTCAAGAAACATCAATTTTATTATATCTCATAAATTGCAAAATGACAATGAAAAAATAGATAAAAAAAACAAGGAGAATAAAATTTTCTCCCTGTTCCAAAAAAATTATAAAAATATATTTCCATCTTCATCAATTGCTTTATATGCTGGACGAATTAATTTTTTATCAACAAGAATCTGCTCCATCCTGTGTGCATTCCAGCTCGCTATTCTCGACAACGCAAATAATGGTGTAAATATATTCTGTGGAATATTCAGAAGTTTGTACACAAATCCTGAATACAAATCAACATTTGCACAAATTTCAAAATCTTTGCCTTTTAATTCTTTTCCTATTTCTTTCGTAAATTTTTCAACATTTGAAAAAAGTTGAAATTCTTCAAGCGCATCTTTTTCCTTTGCCAGTTCGTAAGCCTTTTTTTTCAAAATTTCAGCACGTGGATCTGAAACTGTATAAACTGCATGTCCCATTCCATAAATTCGTCCTGTCTTATCAAATACTTTTTTTTCAAATATTTTTTTTAAATATTCTTTCAATTTTATTTCATCATAAGGATTGGAATTTTTTTTCATATCCTTTATCATTTTTGTAACCATCGAATTTGCTCCACCATGCATAGGCCCTTTTAACGAACCAATTGAAGCAGAAATTGAAGAATAGGTATCTGTCCTTGTGGAAGAAATTACGTGCGAAGTGAATGTTGAATTGTTTCCACCACCGTGTTCTGCATGTATAACTAAAATTAAGTCCAGTATTTCAGATTCCAGTTTTGTAAATTTGCTGTCGTTTCTAAGCATATGAAGAATATTTTCAGCAATGCTGTATTCCTCCATTGGATTATGAATTATCAAACTCTTTTTAAAATGCTTATAATTGCATGCCTGATAACAGTATACTAATAAACTTGGAAATTTTGCAATTAAATTTAAAGACTGATCTATTAAATTTGATAAACTCACGTCATCCGGATTTTCATCCAACGTGTACAGGCATAAAACAGCTCTTTGAAGATGATTCATTATATCTGTGCTAGGTTTTCGCAAGATAAAATCCTCTATAAATTCATCCGGCAAGTGCCTATACTCTTTCAACGTGCTTACAAACATTTTTAATTCGAAATTAGAAGGAACTTTTCCAAAAAGTAGCAAAAACATCGTTTTTTCAAAGCAAAATGTCTTCTCCTCCTCAAACTGCTCAACAAGCTTGTCAATCGAAATTCCTCTATAATAAAGCTTCCCTTTTTCTGGAATCTTTTTCCCTTTTTTGTTTACCGAATACCCTAAAACTGAACCAATTTTAGTTAATCCAACCAGAACCCCTGTACCATTTTTATTCCTAAGCCCTCTTTTCACATCAAGCTTATTATAAATATCGTCTGAAATCGAATTATTCAGATTAAATAACGTGCCGAGCTCATTTATAAAATCACTTTTCATAATGCCCTCCTATCCTAAATTTTCAATAATTTTTTTTGTAAATTCAGTCGTTGTAGCATTTCCACCCAAATCTTTCGTTTTACACCCTTCTTCCAATGTCTTTAAAATAGCATTTTCTATATTTTCTGCAAAATCATTCAGCTTTAAATATTTTAGCATTTCTAATGAAGATAGCAGCAATGCCAAAGGATTTGCCTTATTTTCCCCCGCAATATCCGGTGCAGAGCCATGCACAGCTTCAAAAATAGCTATATCATCTCCAATATTTGCTCCCGGGGCAACTCCCAGTCCCCCTACAAGTCCAGCCACTAAGTCCGATAAAATATCTCCATATAAATTCATCGTAACAATTACTCTAAATCTTTCTGGATTTGTAACAAGCTGCATACACATATTATCAACAATAAGCTCTTCCAGTTCAATTCCTTCATAACTTTTTGAAACTTCTCTTGCAATTTCCAGAAACATTCCATCTGTAAATTTCAGTATATTTGCCTTATGTACAACTGTAACTTTAGAAAGTCCGTTATTTTTTGCATATTCAAATGCACTTCTTATAATTCGTTCGCTTCCTTTCCTTGTAATTCGTTTTATAGCAATTGCACTTGTCTTTTCATCATTTTCATACTTTTCCTCACCAATATAAATTCCTTCAGTATTTTCTCTAAAAATTGCTAAATTAATATTTTCATACCGAGTCTTAATTCCCGGTAAATTTCTTGAGGGTCTAAAATTTGTATATAAATCATATTTTTTTCTAAGATACACATTTATACTTCTAAACCCTTTCCCAATCGGTGTAGTAATCGGCCCTTTTATAGCAATTTTATTTTTTTCAACGCTTTTATAAAGGCTGTTTGGTATTAATTCTCCTGTTTTCTCATAAACATCTGCTCCTGCATTTTCAGTTTCAAATTCAATTGGAACTTTAGCAGCCTTAAAAATTTCCACTAAACTTTCAGATATTTCATATCCAATCCCATCTCCAGGTATTAATGTTACTTTCTTCATAAAAAATCACTCTTCCTATTCTATTTTTCTATACGATTAAAACTTTAAAATTCAAAAATTGAAAGTAATTTTCTCAATTTCTATGTTTTTACCAACTTAATTTTGAACAATAAAGCCAAAATCTTAACTTAAAAACTCATCACTTGTTGCAAATTTCAAGTATCCTCCAAATTTTAAGATTTTAAGTTCTCTCTCTGAACCATTGAATTTTGCAGGAAATTCAGTATTTTTAGTAATATTTTTTATTATAAATCTTCCATTTACCAATGAATTTAGAATGTCCGACAGCTGTAATTCATCGTATTCGTCAATTTTATCGTAATCTTCCACATTCTCAAATTCTAATGGTATAATTCCGCTGTTTATCAAGTTTGCCTTATGTATTCTTGCAAAGGATTTTGCAATAACTGCTTTTATACCAAGATAAAGCGGCAATAATGCAGCATGTTCACGGCTTGAACCTTGCCCATAATTTTCTCCTCCAACAACTATTCCGCCATTATTTTTTTCAGCTCTTTCCTTAAAATCTGGAATAATTGTTTCAAAGCAATGTTCGGATAATTTTGGAATATTTGAACGGAATGGTAGTAATGCGGCATTTGATGGACAAATATCGTCTGTTGTAATATTATCTCCCGTCTTTAAGATAACTTTCCGTGTAATACTGTCTTTTAACTCTTCTCCAATCGGAAATGGCTTAATGTTAGGTCCCATTACGATTTTTACTGCTTCTCTTTCCCTTTTTGCTTCTTCTTCATTTGGATTTGGGAAAATAAAATAGTTATCTGATATTTCGAATTTTTCAGGCTCTTCTACAATAATTTCTGCTCCCAATTCTCTAGGATCAGTCAAATATCCCGTAATTGCTGACGCAGCTGCCGTTTCTGTACTTACTAGATATACTCCAGCACTCATTGTTCCACATCTTCCCTTAAAATTTCTGTTAAATGTTCTAAGTGAAATTCCATCCGTTTTTGGCGCTTGCCCCATTCCAATACAAGGTCCGCACGCAGCTTCTAATAATCTTGCTCCAGCTGCTATAAACTTTGCCAATGCACCGTTTTCTGAAATCATTTTCATAATATTGCTTGAACCTGGCGATAATACAAGACTCACATCTGGATGAACTTTTTTCCCATCTAAAATTGCTGCAAGCTTCATAAAATCTGAATACGATGAATTTGTACATGAACCAATCGCAATCTGATCGACTTTTAATTTTTTGTCCTTTGGAATTTTATGTACATTGTCAGGACTATGAGGAAAAGCTGCAAGTGGTACCAGCTCATCCAAATTTACAACTAACTTATCATCATAAAACGCATTTTCATCAGGCAATAATTCTATAAAATCATCTCCCCGTGACTGTTTTTCCAAAAAAATTTTTGTATACTCATCGCTTGGAAAAATTGATGTTGTTGCCCCTAACTCAGCTCCCATATTTGTAATTGTTGCTCTGTCCTCAACTGATAGTGATTTAATCCCATCTCCAGTATATTCCATCACGTATCCAACTCCACCTTTTACTGTAAGCTGTTTCAAGACATACAAAATAACATCTTTAGCTGACACCCAAGGCTGTAATTTCCCTCTTAGCTCAATATTGTAAACTTTCGGAACTTTTAAATAATATAGTCCTCGCGCCATTCCAATCGCAACATCAAGTCCCCCAGCTCCAATTGCAAGCATTCCAAGTCCTCCTCCAGTTGGAGTGTGGCTATCTGATCCAATCAGTATTTTCCCAGGTTTTCCAAATCTTTCCAAATGTAATCTGTGACAAATTCCATTTCCCGGTTTTGAAAAAACTATGTTGTGCTTTTCAGCTGATGTTTTAATAAACTCATGATCATCTGCATTCTCAAAACTAGACTGCAGCATATTATGATCAACATAAGCCACAGAAATTTCAGTTGCAACTTTATCGACATCCATAGCATTTAACTGCAGATAAGCCATCGTTCCCGTGGAATCTTGTGTAAGTGTCTGATGAACTCTGACAGCAATTTCATTTCCGGCTTTCAATTCACCCTTTAAAAGATTTTTAGCTAAAATCTTATACGTTAAACTCATATTATTAGAGTTCAAATTTTTACTTATAGACATAATATTGCCCTCCTTACATAACTTTCAATTATACTTCCATTATATTACTAATCATTAATGGTGTCAACAATATATATTATATATTTTTTATATAATTGCATATATATTATAAATCTTTTATTTTAAGCTAATAAATACAGCCTTTTTGTATATTCAAATCTTGTTTCTTAATCAAACTTTTTATTATTTGAATATCAAATAAATTGTTTTGAAAAATATTATCAAAAAAAATTAATTTATATAAAAAAAGGAGATGTCCCTTTGCAGAAAAATGTAAAAAGATATCTCATAACAAAAAACTTTATGTAGCTGATAATTTTTTAAGATATAGAAAACAGTCACAGGAAAATATAACAACAGAAAAAGGGATAATACTTAGAATGAATAGAAGCATTCAGGTTGAAGGGGCATTTGGAGTGTTAAAACAGAACATGAAATTCAAACGCTTTAAATACCGTGAAAAATCTAAAACTAAAGTTGAAGTCATACTGTTTGCTATTGGCTATAATTTAAGAAAATATGTTCATAAAAAAATAAAAGCTGAACTCAAAATTTTAATCATTTTGAGACAGCCCCTTTTGTATAAATTTCAAGTAATTATTCTTCCTTGTTAAATTTTTGATTAATTGACTACTCCTAGTTTTTCTCTCTTTCGTTTAATTCTGCCTATCTTTTTAACTTTTTTACCATAAACAGAGTCTTTTACGAAACTGATTCCATGCATTCTATTGTACACAAATTTTGCAATAAAATATGAAATAATAATGCTGGCAATAACATCAGTAGTCCAATGATACACCAGATAAATACGGCTAATTCCTACTAAAAATCCTAAAAGAAATAATAACGTTTTGATATATCTACTTTTTATAAAAAAACTTAAAATCCAAATTGTTCCCCAAATAGTAATTGTATGCCCCGAAGGAAAAGAGGCGTAGTCACCTTCAAAAAGAAAGTTATTTTTTATTAAACTTAAAACTCCATAAAATTTCTCTGGATTTGCCGTTACTGAAGGTCTCGCTCTTCCAAACAAAAGTTTAAATAAATTTACAGTTATTTGAGTAAAAAATAAAGTAAAAAAGATACCTGTAATATATTTTTTAAAAATGTGGGATTTCTTTTTGTTTAAAAAAATAAACAAAAATAATATAAGAATTAATGATAATTCGAAATACCCTTCCCCAAATTTAGTAATTATACGAAAAAATTTTTCAATATTTTTAGAATTATAAAAAATACTAGACTTTGAAAAAAAAGATAAATGTTTAAAAAAGAATCTGTCAATAAAAAAAATATTATTAGTTAGTTGCAACGGCATCACCTTCTCCTATTTTGTTTTAGTTTAAATAAATTATAAAAAAATAAATTTGAATTATATCTTTTTATTTCACTTAATTTAAGATATAATATATTTGATGATGTAATAATACCATAAAAAGCAAATTAAAAAATGAATTTAACCTGAATAAATTTTAGAAAGAGGAAAGATGGGAAAAATACTGATTGTTGAAGATGATAAAAAAATATCACGAATTTTGAAATTACAGCTAGAACGAAAAAATCATGAAATAACAATACTTGAAAATGGAATTGACGCATTAAACGAAATTAATGGAAAAAGAGAGTTTTATGACTTAATTCTTTTAGATTTAGGGCTTCCTTCTATGGAGGGAAATGAAGTCTGTAAAAATGTTAGAAAAATATCAAAAGTCCCCATAATTGTCGTATCTGCTAAAAATAACGTAGAAGAGAAAGTTGAATTGTTAAAATCTGGAGCAAGCGACTATGTTACCAAACCCTTTGATTTTTTAGAACTTGAAGCAAGGATTAATATAAATATTAGAAAAGAAAAAATTTCACAAATTATCTACAAAACTTTAAAATTAAATATGGAAAATTATTCCGCATCTTTGGAAAATACTCCTATTTTGCTTACAAAAACAGAATTTGAGCTAGTGAAATTGTTAATTGAAAATAAAGAAGAAATAGTTTTGCGTGATAAAATCGTAGAAAAAATATGGGGATGGGAAGCAAGCGACAATCTTCTTGATACAACAATAAAAAAAATTAGGCAAAAAATTGGAAAAGAAAAAATAAAAACTGTGAGAGGAATTGGTTATATTTTAAAAATATGAAAAAAATAAAAGATAAAATAATTATTGCAAATACAGTAAGCCTTGTTTTTATTTCATTTGTCATCATTTTGGCAATGACAATTTTTTTAATTCACACAGCTGTTGAAGCTGAAACTAAAGAAATGGATAAATTACTTCCAACTGTTATAAAAAAATTGGATGAAGTTCCTGACAATAAATTAAAAGAAACTTATAGAAATTATGATTATGCTGATAAAGAATACATTTCCCTTGCAGTCGAGAAAAATGGAAAATTTAGTTATTTATCAGATGATAAAGATAGTTTTAAGTTAAAAAAATTTGAGTCAAACAAACTTAAAACAAAATGGGATAGATTTATCTACAAAAAAATCTATACTGGACACAATGCAAAATACTATGCCATAAGAAATTTTGAATTTATGGAAGCACATGAACTTTTGTATGTTATGATTGCAATGTTTGTTCTAATAACAATTTCAATTGTCATAATTTCCAAAATTGTAGCAGAACATGTACTAAATCCGCTTTCAAATATAATTTCTCAAAGTAATGAAATGAGTAAACACAACATTAACATACAGTTAACAAAAAAGCGAGATGACGAAATTGGTGAACTGATTGATGTTTTAAATGAAACTTTTAATAAAAAAAAGGAAATTATAAAAAGCCAAAAAAATTTTACTTCAAACGTATCACATGAATTAAAAACACCACTTGCCATAATGAAAGGCTATCTTGATATACTGCAATGGGCAAGAGACGATAAAGATTTATTAAATGAAGCCATCGAAAATTTAAATCTTGAAGTAAAAAATATTGAAAGAATAATAAATACTTTGTTTCTAAATTCAAATCTTGAAAAAATAACTATAAAAAAAGAGATTACAAATGTAAAACAACTTTTCGAAAAAATAAAAAAAGATTACGAACTTTTAAATATAAAAAATAAAATTATAATAAAAGTAGATAATGAGATAAACATTTTTGTTGATAAAAATTTAATTTCAGAAGTTTTACGTGGATTAATTGATAATAGTATAAAATACTCTATCGGTAATATCGAATTACTTGTAAAAGAAGATGAAACAGTTGAAATTATTGTAAGAAATTATGGAGACAGGATTCCTGACGAAGAAAAGAAAAATTTATTTAATCGAAATTTTCAAGGTAAAAATGCTAAAAAAGGAGCAGGACTTGGACTTCCAATTATGAAAGATATAATATTACTAAATGATGGAGAAATTTATATAGAAAATAGAAAGGATGGAATTGATGTAAAAATTCAATTTGCAAAAATTAATTACGAAAATAAATAAATAATAAAATAAAAAACAGGCTATCTCACAATATTTTGGGAAAGCCTATTTTTATAATTGATAATTTTTTATCTTCTTTGCTGAGTTCTTTGTTGCTGATAGTTAAACGCTTCCAATTTCATAGAAATATTTTTTTCAGTTCCATTTGATACTACTTTTAAGTTAACTGTTTCACCAATTTTTTTAGCCGCAATTTCTCCAATAAATGATCCTGCTGACGTTACACGTTTTCCATTGATTTCAAGAATTAAATCATTAACTTTTAATCCATATTTTGCTGCTGGCGAATTTGGATAAATTTGTTGAATCAAAATACCTGTTGAATATGAAATTCTTCTTTCTTTTTTCAATTCAGGAGTTAAATCAAGCACTGAAATCCCAATATATGGACGTTCATATTTACCATTTTTTATTATAGAGTCTTTTACATTTTCAGCCAAGTTTGATGGAATTGCAAAACTTAATCCAACACTTCCACCATTTGGAGAATAAATGGCAGTGTTTACACCAATAACATCCCCATTAATGTTAAGAAGCGGTCCACCACTATTTCCCTGATTAATAGAAGCATCTGTCTGAATAAAATTTTCAACTTGTTCAATTCCAAGTGAACTTCTTCCAGAAGCTCCAACTACTCCAACAGTCATCGAACTGTTCAGTCCTAACGGATTACCAAATGCAATTGCCCAGTGTCCAATTTTTATATTATCTGAGTCGGCAAATTTTAATGGTTTAAATGTTCTGTTTGCATTTACTTTTAAAATTGCAATATCCACTTCTGGCGATGTTCCAACTAATTTTGCTAAATATTCATGCCCATCAGATAATTTTACATAAATTTCATCTGCTCCGTCAATAACGTGATTGTTTGTCATCATATATCCATCACTTGAAATTATAAATCCTGAACCTAAACTTCCTGATTCACGTCTTTGCTGTCTTCTCCCAGATGTTCCGAATAAAAATGCTTCAAGCGGGTTATAAGTTTCCACAACAATTGTTTTCTTAGTTCTAATATTTACAACTGAATCTTTCGCCTTTTCATAGACTGCTGAAAACGCATTTTGCGCACTGTACATATCTCCTGTAATATTTGTATTTTGAACAATTTGCTTATTATGCAAAATATCTGTATCTTTTGAAACTGCAGCTGTTGCTGTAAGTGCTGCCGCCATAAAAGATGTGGTCAAAAGTCTTTTTAATTTCATACTTTTAAAGTCTCCTCTTTCATAAAATTTATATTTTTTAGATTTTAAAACCTTTATAATGCTAGTTATTTTACTCCTCTTTTCTTAGAAAAAATAATATTCTCATTTTTTTTTATCTTAGTTTTTCTAAATTTTATTTAGTAAATGAGCAAAATTTTAATATTTTTATATTTAAAATGAGCCTAACAAAACGGTTCTTACAAAAATTTCTTTTATCAATTCCAAAATCATTAATCCTAGCATTGCCGAAATATCAAGATTCATACTTCCAATCGGAATTATTATTTTAAACATCCGTAAATATGGCTCTGTAACTTTTCTTACCCATTGAAAAAGTCCTATTTGATTATATGGATCAATCCAAGTTCCCAAAATATTTACTAAAATAAGAAGAGCATATAAATCAAACAGTTTTAATATCACTGCTATAACAATATCCAAAATCACACCTCCAAAAAATTTAAAAAGGTTATTATTTTATTTATTTAGAACATTTTTACATTTTACAACATATTCAACTCCTGAGACTATTGTTAATATAAGTGGAATAAGTAATAAAATATTATTTATTGTAAAACTGAAAGGTATTAAAATTATTAATGTAAGTGCTACCATCTGAGTCGCAGTCTTCCACTTTCCAAGACTTTCTGCTGCAATAACAACCCCTTCAGCTGCTACAATTGAACGAAGCCCTGTTATCATTAATTCTCTAAATATTATAACTATCACAAACCATAGGCTAATCTGACTAAATTTTGCAAGTGTCACTAAAGCCGAAATAACAAGAATTTTATCTGCTAAAGGATCTAGCAGTTTTCCTAAATTTGTAATCAAGTTATATTTTCTTGCAATTTTCCCATCATAATAATCTGTTATAGACGCTCCTACAAAGATAATCGTTGCAAATACTCTCATCGTCACAGAAACTGCTGTATTATCTGAAACTTCCAAAGCTAAACTTAAAAAAATGACAAATGGTATAACTAGAATTATTCTTAATATGGCTAATTTATTAGGTAAATTCATTTTCATACCTTTCACGCTCCTTTATAATATAATGTTATTGCTGCTGCAATGCCTTCATGCTTAAGTTAAATTTATCTTCACTTTCCATTGAAATTACCTTGACTCTGACATTTTGCCCTTCTTTTAAAGCATCTTCAGTTTTTTCCACTCTCTTATTGCTAATTTCAGAAATATGTAAAAGTCCTTCTTTTCCTGGCAACACTTCCACAAATGCACCAAATTTCATCAGTTTTGTAACTTTTCCTTCATAAATTTCATTTAACTCAACTGACTGAGTTTGTCTTTTAACAAGTTCTAAAGCTTTTTTCATATTTTCAGATTCTTTTCCGAAAATCGAAACAGTTCCGTCGTCTTCAATGTCTATCGAAACTCCAGTTTCATCAATAATTGCTCTAATAACTTTTCCTCCTGGACCAATAAGCCCAGCAATTTTATCAGGATTAATTTTAATAATCTCAATTTTTGGTGCATTTTCAGCAACTTGTGCTCTTGGCTCACTAATTACTGCCTCCATCTTATCAATGATGAACAATCTTCCTTCTAATGCCTGTCTTAAAGCGATTTCCATTATTTCTCTTGTAATTCCTTCAATTTTTATATCCATTTGAATTGCAGTAATTCCATTTTTCGTACCTGCAACTTTAAAGTCCATATCTCCAAGATGATCTTCAAGCCCTTGAATATCAGTAAGTACAGTAAATGTATCTCCTTCTTTTATAAGACCCATTGCAATTCCTGCAACTGTAGATTTTATTGGTACTCCAGCTGCCATTAATGCAAGAGACCCTCCACAAATTGAAGCCTGTGATGATGAACCATTTGATTCTGTAATTTCAGAAATAAGTCTTACTGTATATGGGAATTTTTCTGTATCTGGCATAACATATTTTAATGCTCTTTCAGCCAAATTTCCGTGTCCTAGCTCACGTCTTCCTGGTGCTCTCATAAATCCTGCTTCTCCAACTGAATATGGCGGGAAATTATAGTGCAGGAAGAATTTTTTACGTGTTTCATCTTCCATTCCGTCGATAATTTGCTCATCTTCCTTACTTCCAAGTGTTGCAACAACTAATGCCTGAGTTTCTCCACGTGTGAACAATGCAGAACCATGCGGCACTGGAAGTGTATCTATTTCCACATCAATTGGACGGATTTCAGTAGTTTGACGCCCGTCAGCACGGTATTGCTTGTATAAAATAGCATCTCTGACAAGTCTTTTTTCCACATCTCTATAATATTTCTTAAATTCTTTTTCAAGATTTTCATCAATTTCTTTATCTTCATTTTCAAGTTTTTGAACATATTTTTCAAAAAGTTCTATTTCTAAGTTATCAATCGCTTCATATTTTTCGAGTTTACCTGGTGTCATTATAGCCTTTTCAACTTCATTTTCAAAACTGTCAATAAATTCCTTGATTTCAAAATCTACTTCCTTTTTCTCAAATTCATATTTCTGAATTTCAAATTGTGCAAGGAATTTATCCTGTTCAACACAAATTTCCTTAATTCTTTCATGCCCAAACATAATCGCTTCCAGCATAACTTCCTCAGAAACTTCCTTAGCTCCAGCCTCTACCATTGTTACAGCGTCTTTTGTCCCTGCGACTGACAATTGAATTTTACTTTCTAATAATTGTTCTCCTGTTGGATTTAAGATGTATTCTCCATTAATGTATCCAACTGTAACTCCAGCCACAGTTCCTGCAAATGGAATATCTGATAATCCTAAAGCAGTAGAAACTCCAATTGTAGCAAGATTTTCAGGATAATTCACTTCATCATATGAAAGCACCGTAACTACAATGTGTACTGCATTCAAAAATCCTTCTGGAAATAAAGGTCTAATTGGTCTGTCAATCAATCTTGAAATCAAAATTTCATCAGTTCCTGGCTTAGTTTCCCTTTTTATAAATCCGCCTGGAAATTTTCCAGATGCATAAAATTTTTCGATATAATCAACTGTTAAAGGGAAAAAATCTTGTCCTTCCCTAACATCCTTACTTCTAGTCGCTGTAACCAAAAGTACTGTTCCTCCACATTGAACAACAACAGATCCCCCAGCTTGACGTGCAATTTTCCCTGTACTTATTTTAATTTTCTGGTTTCCTAAATTAAAACCATAAATTTTCTCTTCAAACATTTTTCCTCCTAAAATTTCTTTTTTTTAAGAAGGGAGCAAATAATAGTAAAATCTTTTATCATTTTCCCAATAAAAAACTTTACAATTACTTACTCAAAATACCTTCTTAAAATTTTTTTAATTATACCATTTTTTATAAATTTTTACAAATCTTTTAAAAATCAGGCACGACAAACGCATGAATATTTTAAACTATTTCTTTATATTTATCTATTTTTTAACAACAACTTTTCTATAATATCAAAAAATAATTTTAAATATCTTCTTACATTTAATGATATATCTCCTTACTGCTTTTATAAATTCCTCTACTCCTCCTGCTATATTGATTATGTAGTATCTTCTATGTTTCTGTTTTTTCCCGTCTGCTTCCGTGGCTAAAATTGATGCACCTATCCCCGTTTCTTCCCTATCTTCCTTATGATTTCTTTTTGAGTTTCTATTGCGTCTATTGTGACTATATATCCTTTTATTGAGATTTTATCAAGCAGACGTAATATCGCTTTTATCTTATTCTCTTTTCCTTCAGTTGCTACTTGTGAATAGTATATCTCATCTTCTTTTGAATATGAAGATACTATATCTAATGGGCTATTGTTTTTATTTCTCATCCTGTTCAAAGATTTTTCGTCAATGTTCAATATCCTTCTTATTTTTTTATCTTCTCCTAAAATTTTTAGTTCCATCCTTTTTGTCAAAAGAACTTCTGTAACTTCAGACTCTATTGTAGTCATGATCCTTTGAATAGTATCGTGTGAAAGAAATCTCCAAGTATCTTTTTAATGCTTTAAGATACAGTTTTTCAAATTCTTCAATTTCTTCCCAATATTCAACATTTGTAAGCATAACAAAAAGAGTAATCACAATAATGTTACATAATTTGTGTTTTATTTTTAAAGTCTGTCGTTTGTATATACTAACAATTCTTTTAGATTTTGGTTATCTTCTGACATTTTTAGCAGCTTTAATGATATTATGCCTCTTTTATAGTATTATGTTTTTGCCAAAAGAACATAAGAAAGAAATTTGTATTTATGCAAAATAATTTTACCACATTTAGACCAGAAATAAAAGGAGTAAAAATAGAAAAAGTTGTACTTGTCTGTAATATCTATCATGTATACGGAACAAGATATGATATAAGACTGAACCACTGTAACAGAAGAATGAATCTGACTACAGGACTGTTAATGTAAGCAGCCTATGTTACAGAAATAGGAGAGTTATACTTCATATAGAAAAGCAGAAACAGGAACTGTATAATCTCAAATGAAGTGAAGGATGGCATAAGAAGGAAGCTTTCAGAGATAAAGTCATTCACTCAGATAAGAAGAGAAGAAAATATAAGCATATCAACTGTCATGAGGATATTTCATGACATTGAAGTTCAAAAAAGGAAACTGGACTATGAGAACGTCTATCTTGATGAATTTAAAGCTAATAAAAGTATTAATTGGTAATATATGATACAAACCATGTCCTGATTGAACCAGAAATCATCAACTATAAGAAAATTACTGCTCTGTCATTCAAACAGAATAAAGAAAGTTGGAATGAAAATGTTCATACAGTTTAGAAATACAGTATACTCCTATCTTCCACATACTGATATTATAGCAGACAAGTATCATGTCATAAGGTAGGCGAACTGGATGATAAGGGATAAAGGAATACATTAAGTTAATAGAAACATTATCAAACAGGAAAAAAGAAATTAAGTAATAGACCTGTTCGATAACCTATAGTTGAAAATTATAAATTGCACAAATTAACGAAAATCTCAGGGCAAATTTTCTTCTCTTGTTTCTATATCGTGTAGACACTATCCTAAATTTCGTGATATGCCTGTTCACATGTTCTATGTAAATTCTACGTCTTGAAATAATTGAATTGTATTTTCTATCCTTTTTAGTTAATTTATGCTTTTTTGTCGATTTTTTAGGCACCAAGCTGTTGACGTGTATCTTATCTATGCCTATGTATCCCTTGTCGGCAATTAAAAGGACATCTTTTGAAAAATACACACGACCTCTACAGAACAGCCTGAAGTCATGAACGCTCCCGTGTGAAAACGAGGCGTTGAGTATCCTTAAATCCTTTTCGTCTGCCACTATCTGAGCCTTTATCGTATGTTTTTTCCTTCTCACAGATAGTACTTTTTGCAACACCATATTCAAAGGCAATATTTTCCATAGTTCTATAGTCACGATAGCATGAAAGCATGATTACAAGTCTGTCAAGAACAGACAGTTTTGATGGATGTCCGCCTCTTAAATGTTCAATTCTGTATGCCTCGTTCAAAATTTCAGCATTTTATCAAAAGTGTTCTTTTCAATGCCAAAAATTTTCTGATAGTTTTCTTCTTTAAGTTTCTTTATTCTTTCAACATTATTTATCATTTTATTACCAGTATTATTATACCTTGATATTGTTCTTTACGCAAGGTTGTCAAACAGGTCTAATATACGAAAATATAATATAAATAATGAATTTGTAGAAGGAGAAAATAACAAGATAAAATCTTATGGGATAAAAAAATTCGACAATCTTAAAAACTTTATTATACTTAGAATTTCTTAAGGTTATCAAACTTTTTACATCTCCCACACTTAAAAAAGAGCCTGAAAAAAATTATAGAAAAAGAATTTTAAATTTTATTATGAAATCGAAAAAACAAAAACGTTATTTCAATTCAACATGAATCCCAACATATTGTACGGATGGATAAAGCTTAACAAGGAAATAGGGAGGGCTTTTATCAAGAAAGTGCAAAAGAAAATTTAAGATGCCTAATCCTGAAAAACTTAATCAATATATGAAAATCCCAAAAATTCAGACAAAATACAGAGAGACAATGGAAAGTGAATTTTTTGAATAATGACAAGAATATTAGAAAAATAATTAAAAAAACGGGACATTATCTATCATTTCATCCACTGTATTCATCGGATTTAAACTCAATAGAAAAAGAAGAAATAAGATAATTTGATTTTAAATAGGTTTTGGTATAACACTAAACATTTTAAATGTCTACTTGTTTCTCAAATTTTCAAACCATATATATTTAAACACAACTTAATCTAAATCATCTACATTAACTCTACCCTCAAGCGATCTCCCCAGCGTCGCCATATCCGTGTATTCAATATTTCCACCCATTGGAATTCCACTGGCGATTTTAGAAATCTTGACATTTTTTTCTTTCAGGAATTTTGTCAAATATAGGCTTGTAGTTTCACCTTCCAAGTCAGGATTTAAAGCCAGTATAACTTCCTTTACATCTCCATTTATCCTATTTATTAGCTTTCTTAAATTCAAATCTTCAATTGTAACTCCATTTAGTGGATCAATTTTTCCACCAAGCACGTGATAAAGTCCATTATAAGTTTCAGACTTTTCAAATGCAATTACATCTCGCACTCCTTCAACAACGCATATCACTTCCTTGTCCCTTTTCTCATTGGCACAAATTTCACAAATATCGTTTTCAGATAAGTTTCCGCAAATTTCACAATGTTTAATATTAGCATGTGAATCTTTTATTATTTCAAGCATTCTATCAATATCAGCTTTACTTCTATCAAGTACATCAAATGCAATTCTAGCTGCACTTTTTCTACCAATTCCTGGCAATTTTGCAAAAACATCTATCAAATCATCAAGTTTTTTCACTTCTTTATTCCTTTCTTGTACTAAACCTTACTTAAATAGGAATAGTTTTAAATCTTTTTATTTTATAATATTAAAATCTTCTATTTCTTTTATTCTAAATTCAACTCTTTAGTAAGTTCAAAAATTTCTCTTTGCAAAATGTTTTCAAATTCATTTATATTTATATTTTTTTCTATAAATTTTTCATATTCACCAACTTTTTCAAATGTGTATTCGAGATTTCTATATGGATTATTTTTGAAGTATTGATAAATTTGATTCAAATTTTTTAACTCAATTTTTTCTTCGTCAGGTTTATAATTTTTTATATCCATTATAAATGGACGTGAAATTTCATCTGTTCTTATTATGATATAATCGAAAAAGATTTTTTTGTTTGTGTCTCATAATCAATTCCCAATGTATAATAATCGCTATAAGAACTTCTTCCCATTTCCGTTTCGAGCATGATGTCATTTATAAATAACATTTTTTTTATTTTCTCTATTTTTTTTCTTAGTTTATTCTCTTTTAAAATCTCTTGCCTCAAATTTTCAAAATACGGATAATCATTTCTAAATTCGCCTATGAAAAAAGTTTTTTTAAAATTTGATAAATCAATATCTATTTTTTTTAGGGTGCTTTCTCCTAGCCCTTGTTTCCAGCTATCCATTTCTTCTGCCACAAACACTCCTCTAGTAGTACATTTCATATCTACGGGAATGCAATAACCTCTTATTTTTTGAATTTCCATTCCAGATTTCAATTTATCTTCAATAAGAGGAAAATATCGATAATATATTATTTTATCCAGTTTTGTTGGTTCAGAAAACATCATTATCTGCAATGCGAAAAAATACAGAATAATTTTTTTAATTCTCATTTTAATTTCACTCCTCCACATTTTTTAGTTTAACCCCAATTTTTCAAATAATTCTACAATTTCTCTGTTTAATTCAAAATAAAAATTTGTTTCATAAATTTCTTTTTCCAAAAATTTATTATTAAAATCCTCTATTTCTTTTATTGCAAATCCAACTCTTTAGTCAGTTCATAAATCTCTCTTTGTAATGCAACTTCTAATTCATTTTTATCTATATTTTCCTCTATAAAATTTTCATATTCATCAAATTTTTCACTTGCATAATCAATATTTCTATATGAATTATTTTTGAAGTATTGATAAATCTGATTTAAATTTTTTACTTCAGTTTTTACTTCATCAGGTTTATAATTTTTTATATCCATTATATATGGATGTATAATATCAGCACCTTTTATGACAATATAATGTGAAAAATTTCTTCCAAAATCGTCATAATTTTTTTCGATAACTGGAATGGTATAACAACAATCTACTATCATATTTCTAAATTGTCTTGTGTCATCAATCGCATCATAAACCACTAACATTTTTTTTATCTTATTTATACTTTCTTGTATCCTGTAATCTTTTAATGTTATCGAATCTATCTTATTGAATTTGGGATAATTTTCTTTAAAATCAACATCGCCATATGACATTGCTTTAAAAGTTGACAGATTAATATTTATTTTTTTTATAGCATCCACTTTTAATCTTTCAGGTTCGTATTCATCTTCTGATTCAAATTCATAATATTTAGGTATAAATATAAATCCTTTACATATATGATCAGTATTTTTATGTGTTAAACAATAGCCTTTCAGTCTTTGAATTTCAAGTCCCGATTTTATTTCTTGATTAATAACTGGATAGTAATTATAAAACACTGTAGTGCGTAATGTCTCTCTAGTTTTAGAAAAAGTTAATATTTGAAATATTATCAAATATAGTATAGTTTTTATAATTCTCATCTTATCTCACCTTCTCATTATATATTGCACGTTTTGGAAAATCATTTTCCTCTTCCAGCCCACGTTCAAGTTAATTTCCCTGCCATATCAAACTTTTTAACAACATTATTTTATCGTATACAAATAAAGGGAAAAGGCATAAGACCGTTTCCCTCATAAAATATTTATAATTACTTGTTGTGTGTGATGCGGTTAAATAATCAGATTTTTAATTATTCTCCAACTCTTTCTACTCTGAATGTATTAGTTGTTCCTTCTTTAGAAATTCCAGTTACCATTACTACTAAATCACCTTTGTTAGCTTCTTCATGGTTAGCTGCAATTTCTCTTGCTTTTGTGAAGAAATCATCTGTTTTATCTAATCCTTTTGCTACGTAAGCTCTAACTCCTCTCACTAATGCCAACTGTCTTGCAGTTTGTTCGTTGTCAGTTAAAGCGATAATTGGTACAGTTGGTCCATATTTTCTAATCATTCTTGGCGCTCTACCAGTTTTTGTCCAACATACAATTAATTTAGCATCTAATGCATGAGAAGTACTTACTGCACCACTTGAAATTGCTTCTGTAACAGAAATTTCTGATCCATCTGGAGTTTCAACTGTTTTAAATTTCTTGAATTCATCTGTTCTTTTTGAAATAGTAGCCATCATTTTAACAGCTTCTACCGGATATTTACCTTTTGCAGATTCTCCTGATAGCATAACTGCATCTGTACCATCCAAAATAGCGTTAGCAACATCTCCTGCTTCCGCTCTTGTAGGACGTGGGTTTCTGATCATTGAATCTAACATTTGTGTTGCTGTAATAACTGGTTTTCCAACTTTGTTACATTTTCTAATCATCATTTTTTGCATAAATGGAACTTCTTCAGCAGGTACTTCTACTCCTAAATCTCCTCTGGCAACCATGATTGCATCACTTAATTCCAAGATTTCATCAAAGTTATCAACACCTTCTTGGCTTTCAATTTTTGAAATAATTTGAATATTTTTTCCACCATTGTCATCTAAGACTTTTCTTACTTCAGCAACGTCAGATGCTTTTCTTATGAATGAAGCTGCTACAAAGTCAACACCTTGTTCACAACCAAATTTCAAGTCAGCAATATCTTTTTCAGCTAATGCTGGCAATCCAACTGAAACATCCGGCAAGTTTACACCTTTAGTTTCTCCTAATTCTCCAGTATTTGTAATAACACAATGAACTTCTCCAGCTGCTTTATCAACACTTTCAACTTTTAATCCAACTAAACCGTCATCTAATAATACTGTTGTTCCTTCATACAAGTCATCAACAATTCCAGGATAAGAAACTGCAAATTTTTCAGCATTTCCAACGAAAGAGTAGTCAGTAGTAATAGTTACTTTTTTACCAGTTTCTAATAATACGTCTTTTCCACCTTCTAATTTTCCAGTTCTGATTTCAGGCCCTTTAGTATCTAATAAAATTCCTATTTCCTTACCTGTTTTTTTCATTACTTCTCTAATATTTTTAATTCTTGCTCCATGTTCTTCAAAATCACCATGAGAAAAGTTTAATCTCATTACGTTCATTCCGCTTTCTACTAATTTTGTCAACATTTCAACACTTTCAGTTTTTGGACCAATGGTACAAACAACTTTAGTCATTTTAATTTTCATTTTTCCTCCTAAAATTTGATATTTAAAATTTCATTGTATTATTTTATCAATGAACTCTTACTTCCGTAAGAAATATTCATTTATTTTTTTAAACTGTTAAACCTAAAAAAGATTTTAACAATTATAATGATAACATATTTGCTATTGCATAATCAGAAGCAGATGCTTTAGAATAGTTTTCCCAAGCGTAAGATAATTTATGAGTTGTTACCTCTTCACTTTGAATTCCAACCATTAATCCACCTTTTCCTTCTTCGATAAGCTCAACCGCTCTTACTCCTAATCTTGTTGCTAATATTCTGTCAAATGCTGTTGGTGCTCCACCTCTTTGAATATGTCCTAAGATTGTAACTCTTATATTTGTATCAACTTTTTTAGCTAATTCATTCTTAATATCCATAATATTTCCAACACCTTCTGCAACTACGATTATATCGTACAATTTACCTTCTGCACGTCTTTTTTTGATTACTTCGGCTATTTTATCGATAGAACTTTGAGCTTCTGGGATCATTACTCCACTTGCTCCTCCTGCTATTGCAGAATAAAGAGCTAAATCTCCACAGTTTCTTCCCATTACTTCAACTAAGTATGTTCTTTCGTGTGAAGTTGCTGTATCTTTTAATTTAGAAATAGCATCTAAAATTATATTTAATGCTGTATCATAACCAACTGTATAGTCAGTTCCCGCTACGTCATTATCAATTGTTCCAGGTATTCCAATTGTTTTAATACCATGTTCCTCATACAAATAGTGTGCTCCATGAAATGATCCATCTCCACCGATTACAACTAATCCGTCAATTCCATATTTTTTTAAATTAGCCGCCGCTTTTGCTCTAACTTCAGGATCCTTAAATTCTGGCAATCTTGCTGATAATAAAATTGTTCCTCCTTTATCAGCAATTCCGCTTACATCTAACAATGTCAATGGAAAAATCTGATCTTCAAGCATTCCTTTGTATCCTCTTCTTATACCATAAACTTCCATTCCTTTGTTTATAGCAGCTTTAGTGACAGCTCTTATCGCTGTATTCATCCCCTGTGAATCTCCTCCACTTGTTAAGATTGCGATTTTCTTCATCTTAAATTTTCTCCTTCTACACATTATAATTACAAAAATTTCTTTTAAATTCTATGTTTTAATATTATCATTTTTGAAATCTATTGTCAATTAATTTTTCAAATTATTTTATTATACGCCCCTTTTTTTAATTAAATCTGTTTAATAGTCTAAATTTTTATTTAAAATTAATTAGTTTGATTATTAACTATTTTTAGGTTTTTATAAAAATAAAAAAATTATAAATAAAAATTTTTAACCAACATTATAAATTTATGTGTGGATTATAATTTCTTCCATATTTTTTCCATCTTGAACTACCCATTCCAAAGCAAGCCTGCTAAAATACACAATACTCTCATTTACAATTCTATCATACCCTTCTAGTTTTATCTCAACATTTGCCCAGTTTAACCTATATGTATAGTCTAGCATATCTAAAATCTTATTTTTTGAGCGTATCTCACACTTTCTTGCAAAAGATTTTAGTTTTTCGTATTTTAATCCATCTATAAACATAGAAACATCACAAAATGTATTAAAATCTTCAAATTCAATATCAATAAGCGATAATACCCATAACAGCATTTTTGCAGTTTCTAACATAAAATAAAATTCCAAGTTTAATTCCTTGTCATCTGATGGATTTTCCAGATAATTTTTTTCACGCTCTGATAAAATTTGCTTAAACTCGTATTTTTTTTCAAAAATATCAATAATTGCTTTTAATTCTTTTTGTCCATTTTCTTTTTTTTCAAGATAAGTTTCAGCGGCAAGACGTATCATCACTATTGCCACTATTCTTCTTATGATATCCCACTTTTTACATATCTGCACATTTGTTTCTGATATGTTTACTTCCATATTTTCATTATACGGAAAACTGTTCTGTTTTATTCTGTCTATATTTTTATTCTTTCTTTCAATATCATTGTTTGTTATTTCTAAATTATATTCAGTGAACATTTTTTCTGAAAGTGGCGGAATAAAATCTGAAACTTCCCATTTTTCAGGATTTTGAACCATCTTTCTATTGCCAAAGTGATAATGATTCAATCTCTTTTGTATAATAAATTTATGAAATTTTCCTAGAAAATTTACGGTTTTAGCCAATAATTTTTCTTCATCTTTCATTTCTTCCTTATCAACAGCCTCTACAGTTACAAATAGTTTGTTATATTTAGTAAGCTCTTCTTCACTTAGATTTCTAAAACTTTCTAAATTCAGTTTTTCTAAAAAGATTTCTATTCCTATTTTTTCTTTTAAGAGAAAATTTCTATCTGGATTTACGACTACCGTTATTTTTCTTCCATCATTTAGCTCAAAATAAAATTTCCTCGTTTTTTCAGTCAATTTATTCCCATCTTCTGTTGAAACTCTGCTAATTTCATCTGCATAAGTTTCTAAAAAACTTTTTACAAGCTCTATAGAGGATTTTTCATTTGAAAAACAGACACCTGACTGCACTTTTTTCTTTTTCTTAAAAAGATTCCATAAACCCATTCTTATTTCCCCTTTCATAGTATTATTTTTAACGTTTAAAATTATCAAGCTCTTTTTCAATAATTGAAATAACTGTCATATCTGCAGGTATCATACTTAAAATTTTCTGATACAGCTCCTCCCTCTTCTCACGGCATACTTGCAAAAATAATAAGCATTCATTCTTTTTCCTTAATTTTAAGCTATATCCATCATTCAAAAAGATATTAAAATTTATCGTTCTAAAAGTTCCCTGACGAATAAAAATCCTTGTTAAAACACACATCTTAACTTCATCAATATTAAAATATATCTGTTCTTTTTTTATTTTTTTTATAAAAGTGAATATAAATTCTCCACCCAATTCTTCTAAATTTTCTGCATTAAATCTAATCTTTTTCATAATTATCAAAAAAGTTATATAAATTAGATAAAAAATTAGTATTATTACAGGCAACGGCAAATAAATCTTCATAATCTCCTCCCTTCCTTTTTTAGTATAAAAGTCAATTTATAGATTAAAATTATTTAGCTTCTTTTGAAAAATAAGTTACTGCAAGTATTGTTTTCATATCTCTTGACACCTTTGTAATATCCTTCACATCGACCCATACTACTTCCACTTCTTCCCCATGGTCGAGTGACTGCTCTATAGGCTTAACATCATCAGATTTTAGTTTTGCACTGAAAAAATATAATCTTTCAGTTGTGTATCCTGGCGATACATATAGCCCTTGTGGCAATTCTTCAATATCTGTCACATCTTTTTCCAAATACCCAGTTTCCTCTTTCAGCTCTCTAAATGCAGCAACTCTAGGCTTCTCATTACCATCAATTAATCCAGCACAAACTTCAATTTCATAATCCTTAGACCCCGGACGAAATTGCTTTACTAATATTGCTTTTTCCTTACTCTCATTAAACAGGACAAAACAAACAGCATCAGATTTATCCAAATACTCCAAAGTTATCCCTGTCGTAGGATGTGTCATTTTTGAACCTTTTAAAAATCTAAAACTATTATCCATTTATTTTTTGTATGATAATAAAAAATACTTACCATACACTCCTTTCTTTAACATTTAGTAAAATTATTTTCTTTAGCTATTTTTTTAGCCAATTTTAAATTACTATTTGTATGAAAAATTAAATTTTGATATGTATGAAATTCTAAAATATAGTAACTATCATTATATTTCTTATACCATTCTTTTTTATAAGACACTTCGGCACCACAAATATTTTCTTTTCTAGTGACAGTATGAAATTTTATTTCTAATTCTTGATTATCATAAACTAACCTCCCTTTATCATCTATTGCTGTATTTTCTGGAATTATCAATTCTATTTCATTCCATACTATTTTTTGTGTATTTTTTTTTATAAGTTCTCTCCCTATTTTATCTTGTTTCCTTTCCGATTTAGTTACTTCTCCATACCCTTTAGCATCACGATGTGCCTCACGAATTGATTCGGCAATTATATCACAAGAGTTTAATCCTAATAAAATACAAATAAACAAAATTATTTTTTTCATCTTAATTCTTTATATGATAAATATACTATCAATTGTGTCATATTTACCATACTTCCTTTCTTTTAAATTTAATTACTTATCGACACTCACTGAACTTATTTTTTATAGCTATTCTTTCAGCCAATTTTAAATTACTATCTGAGTGATATTTTAAATTATCGTATCTATAACCTCCCAAAGTAACATAATCTTCATTATATTTTTTAAACCATTGTATTTTATAAGATTTATTTCTACAAAGTTCTTCTCTATTATTAGTTTTTTTAAATTCTATTTCTAATTCTTGGTTATTATAATTTAATCTTCCATTTGTATCTATTGTTGTATTTTCTGGAACTATTAATTCCATTTCATTCCATACTATTTTTTGTGTATTTTTTTCTAAAAGTTCTCTCCCTATTTTATCTTGCCTTCCCTCATTTTTAGTTTTTGCAGTATATTGTTTTACATAATTAATATAAGAACACGAACTCACTCCTATTAAAATACAAATAAATAAAATTATTTTCTTCAATTTAATTCCTCCTGTTAAATTTTACAATTCTAAAAAATACTCTCAATTACATTCAGACCAATTTCCTTTGCAAACTCCCTTGCAATTTCCATCTCTTTATCTTCCATTCTGTTAAAATCGTGTGCATCCGAACCAATTATCGTTCTAACATTATACTGCTTCACAATTTCCCAAAATTCCTTGTATGGATACATATATCTGTCCCAGTCTGGATGTCTTTCAAATGTTTTTCTTATTCCGTTTGCATTTACTTCAAGTGGTACATCCATTTTTTCTGCTGCTTTTGCAATCATATGTGCAGCTTTTTTACAGCTTTCATCCCAAGTCCGATAATTTATTACATACAAATCTGGATGTGCAATGTAGTCAAATTTACCACTTTCTATAGCCTCAACCATATATTTCGCATAAGCTAGTACATCTTCCCCTGTCTGTATCTTCCAAGCATTATAATTTGTGCTATCTCCGTTTTTTCTAAAGGCATGCAGTCCTAAAACAAGATAATCTAATTTTTCTCTATATCTATCGTATTTTTCAATAAATTCTGGAAAATATTCAATCTCTAGTGATTTATAAATCTTGATTTTATCTCCATATTTTCTCTGTGCTTCTTCTATTTCCTTCAAATATCCGTCAAAATCTTCTTCTTTCATTCTGTTATTTTCATAATATTCAGGCATTGGAGCGTGATCTGAAATTCCAAGTTCAGTATAACCTTCTCTAATCGCTACTTTTACATAATCTTCCACATTTCCAACGGCATGTTCACATCGGTAATTGTGAGTGTGAAAATTTGTCTTATTCATACTTTTCCCCATTCTATCCTTTTCAATTTTTTTCTTTCGTATATTTTACCAATTATTTTGAAAAAAATAAAGGTTTTAAATAAATTTATTTTGTTTTTAGTGAAAATTTTTGATATAATGTAAGAAAAATATAAATATTTAAGGAGGAAATTTTTTTGATTTCAACAAGTAATTTATCTGTCCAGTTTGGTGGACGAAAACTTTTTGATGAAGTAAATATTAAATTTACAGAAGGAAACTGTTACGGTATTATTGGACCGAATGGAGCTGGAAAATCGACGTTTTTAAAAATATTAAGCGGGGAGCTTGATTCTACTTCTGGAGAAGTTATTGTAGAAAAAAATAAAAGATTATCATTTCTAAAACAGGATCACTTTGCTTATGAAGACGAAGAAGTATTAAATGTGGTAATGATGGGACACGCAAAATTATACGATATTATGATGCAAAAAAATGCCCTATACGCAAAAACTGAATTTACAGAAGAAGATGGAAACTTAGCGGCTGAACTTGAAGGAGAATTTGCAGAGCTAGATGGCTGGGAAGCCGAAACAAATGCTGAAAAATTTCTTATTGGTTTAGGAATTCCCGCTGAACTTCATCATAAACTGATGAAAGAGTTAACAGAGCCTGAAAAAGTAAAGGTTCTACTTGCACAGGCTATTTTTGGAAATCCTGACATATTATTATTAGATGAGCCTACAAATGGACTTGACTTGCACGCAGTAAAATGGCTAGAAGATTTTCTGATGGACTTGGAAAACACAACTGTACTTGTAGTTTCGCATGATAGACACTTTTTAAACAAGGTTTGTACTCATATTGCTGATATTGATTACGGAAAAATTAAAATGTTTGTTGGAAACTATGATTTCTGGTACGAATCAAATCAATTAATGCAAGAATTAATCAGAAACCAAAATAAAAAGATGGAGCAAAAGAAAAAGGAATTGCAAGACTTTATTGCACGTTTCTCTGCCAATGCCTCAAAATCAAAACAGGCTACAAGCCGTAAGAAACAGCTGGAAAAATTACAATTTGAAGATATGCAAGTTTCTAACAGAAAATATCCATACATCGAGTTCAAGCCTGAAAGAGAAGCTGGAAATAATATGTTAAAAGTTGAGAACTTAACCAAAACTATTGATGGCGAAAAAGTTCTTAACAATATTTCCTTTACCATAAATACTGGGGACAAAGTTGTTATTTTATCAAAAAATGACATTGCAAAGACTACTCTTTTCCAAATTCTAGCTGGAGAATTAGAACCAGATTCAGGAACTGTTGAATGGGGAGTTACAACTTCTCAAAGTTATTTCCCAAAAGACAACTCTGAATTTTTTGAAGGGGTAGATTTGTCATTGATTGACTGGCTAAGACAATTTTCACCTGACCAGCACGAAGAATATGTACGTGGATTCTTAGGAAGAATGCTATTCTCAGGAGAAGAGGCGAAAAAAAAGGCCAAAGTACTTTCTGGAGGGGAAAAAGTTCGTTGCATGCTTTCAAAAATGATGCTATCCAATGCAAATGTACTACTATTAGATAACCCAACAGATCACTTAGATCTTGAATCAATTACATCGTTAAATAAATCGCTGGAAAGATTTAACGGAACAATTTTATTCACAACACATGACCACGAATTTATTCAAACAATTGCAAACAAAATAATTGAAATTACACCAAAAGGTATTTTAGAAAAAGAAATGGAATACGATGATTATTTAAATGATGAAACTGTTGAAGCAAGGCTGAATGAAATGTACAGTTAGTACTATTTCCCGTTTAAAGAGCAGAAATAAAAAATTATAAAATTAAAGTTATTTTTTTAAAGGATTATCTATCATACAACCTATATAACTATTAAAATACCCTTTAATTAAATTTATCATTAAGTATCCATATAAGGACTTTCATTAAAAAAACTGCTTATAATAAATATTTTTCCTATAGTTTTTATGTTTTTTCTTTTTATAAAGCAAGGGAAATCAATCGCCATTTCCCTTTATTTCACAATAATAGTTATTTTAATATATTTAAATAATGGCATATTAAAGAGAATGGCGAAAGTGCTACGCACTAACCCTGGCTCGTCTAAGCATTTTTTTGAAATCTTCCAAAATTTTATTTGGGAAAGTAGTCTAAGATTTATTATTGGGATAAATCTTGATTACTACGAAAACGAAACTCGCTAACACTCACTTTCGCAAATAAATATTAGAAAAACTCTATAAAATATATTTGCTATAAAGGTTCTGGCGAAAGAAACACATAAATGTGTTTAGTCGTTATTATTCCAAAAAAATCACGACATTCTATATTAAATTATAAAAATTATTATCTTTAAATTTTAGGCTTTTACATTTGGAAAATATTAAATAAGCAAAATTTTGTTAAAGAAAAAATAACTAAATACAAATATATATTTCTTTCGCCATAATTTTTATAATGATAAAACTTATTTATGTTAAAATAACTCTTGTTTGCGAAAGTGAGTATAGTTTTACGAAGCGAGTTTTATTTTTTCTTTATAAGAAAGTTTTGCGTTAAGCGGGGTAGTTCGTAGAACGTTTCGCCATTATCTCTAAGTAGTAGCCAGTTATACATGTCAAAATAATTATTATTGCGAAAAAGGGCATGGTGTCTGATGCCCTTACATTACAAAAAAATAGCAGGATTGTATATAATACTCCCTGCTATTTTTTATTTTATAATTAATCATTTCTAAACTATTTTAAATTTATTTTTTACTTACTTGATTGCCATAAATATATCCATATTGATTTCCGTTATATCTAATATAGTACCAATCATCGTCTGTTTTGCTTATTGCGTAAACAGTTTGTCCTGTTTTTAATCTTGTTTTTATAGTAGATTTTGTTGTTGGTTTTTCTCTTATATTACTGTATCCTTCGCTCGAAGTTATAGTAAGTTTTCCTACAATTTCTTTTAATTGACTGTTATGCACGTAACCAGTAAACGATTTTTTAATATCATTGTTATAATACGTTACTTTATGCCATTCACCAGATTTTTCATTACTTTCAAGTATATGACCATTTGTAATGGTTTCAACAACTTTAGAATCTGTATTGGCAGACTGTCTTATATTAATCGCATTGTCTTTTGACGATGTTATAAATGCCGCTCCCATTGAAATGGCACTAAGACCCATAGATAGAATTGAAAATAGAAACATTTTCTTTAGTACAAACTTTTTCATAAAAAATCACTCCTTAAATAATATAAATTTATATTTATCAATTTTATGTAACATATGTTTTCTTCAATTGTATTATAACCTATTTTTTTGATTTTGCCAAGTGAAAACTTTGCAGGATCACGACAAACGCATGAATATTTTAAACTATTTCTTTATATTTATTCATTTTTTTAACAACAGCATTTCTATATATCAAAAAATAATTTTAAATATCTTCTTATATTATCTCTTTATCCTTCTGCTAAATTTCTTTCTGAACGGCAGTTCTTCCAGTATTGAGATTGCTAATTTCCTTAGAATATTTAAGTTTCTTGCCGCATTTTTGTTTAATGTCTTATTTGCATCTTCTCTGAATGTCACATCCAGTATCCAATGATAACTTTCTATTGCCCAATGTCCTCTTCTCTTACAAATTCTTCCACTCCCCCTGCTATATTCGTTATGTAATACCTTTTCTGTTCCTGCTTTTTTCCATTTTCTTCTGTTGTTAAAATTGATGCACCTATCCCTTTTACTTCCTTCCATTCCTTATTTCTTTTAATAAGCCATTCTGTTTCTTCAGTATAGTAATATTCCCTAGTTTCCAGTCGACGCCTTTGCTTTTCTGTTTTCCTGCTGTACATTCCTTCCTCCTTTAATTTTTTTCTGAATCCCTTGTCAGCAAAGTAATCTTCTATATCTTCTTTTAAAGTCTTCTGGTTCCCTTTTACCTGGAGACAGAAATAGCCCTTCTTCTTTCCTAGCTTTTTTATGATTTCTTTCTGGGTTCCTATCGCATCTATTGTAACTATACATTCCTTTACTGAGATTTTATCAAGCAGACGTAATATCGCTTCTATTTCATTCCCTTTTCCTTCAACCGCCACTTGTGAATAGCAGATTCCATCTTCTTTGGAATACGCAGATACTATGTCTAACGGGCTGTTGTTTTTATTCTTCATTCCGTTTAAAAATTTCCCATCAATATTCAATATTTTTCTTATTTTTTTATATTCCCCGGAAATTTTTAACTCCATCCATTTTGTCAAAAGAACTTCTGTAACTTCAGGCTCTATTGTAGCCATGACTCTTTGAATAGTATCATGCGAAGGAACTCCGTTTGGCAGCTCCAAGTATCTTTTTAATGCTTTAAGATATAGTTTCTCAAATTTCTCAATCTCTTCCCAATATTCAACATTCGCAAGCATAGCAAAAAGAGTAATCATAACAATGTCACTTAACTTGTGTTTTATTTTTGAAGCCTGTCGCTTGTCCTCTATTTGAGTAATATATATTAACAATTCTTTTAGATTTTGGTTATTTTCCGACATTTTTACCAGCTTCTTTCATAAAATATCTCAGTAATATTATACCTTTTTTTAGATTTTTTTCATGCGTTTGTCATGCGCCAATATTATTTTTCTTGCAAAATTTTAAGGAATCCAGTAAAATATTGTTGTTACTGAAAATATATTTCAGTTTATTTTGTGTAATGTTTGTCATAAATATATTATACAAAAAAATCAGCCGAATTTCTATTCGGCTTTTTTTTATAAAAACCTATATTTATGTAGTTTACCTTATCAAGCACAGATAACTGTGATTTTAATATCTTTAACAAACAATACTAGTTTATAACTCAGCGAATAATCGATATTTTCTATCTACTATATATTCAAATCTAATGGTTTAGATCGGAGCTGTTTTAAGTCTCTTAAAATTATTTATGAGATTTTCTGCGGTATCGATATTTACAAAACATTTGTTGTGACTTGTATTCCTGTACCAGCTTCTTGAAAATCATTGCCATGCCATCCTTATTTACCCTAAATATATTAAAGCTATCAGGATTAAAAAACTGATAAAAAAATACTAAGTGGATTACTGATCTCTTTAAATTATTCTCCCATCTGCTACTATTGTCAGTTACATGATTTTATCCGTTACCATTCTAAGCTATTAACATTAGTCCCTGTGAAAAGAATAGATTTCAAAATTGTCTCATTGTTTGTAATATTCAATTAGTTAATGTCGCTTCCAATACATTTTGAAAAACTTAAAAACATTTTCATTTTGTCAATTCTCTTAAACACGAACTACAAAAGATTATTTTTAATCTTGCTTCTAATCTCAGTAATGAAATTAATCATATTCTTACTGTACCTGGCTTTAAAAATCCGCTTAGTACCATTTCTATCATTTCTGAAATCAAGTTTTTCCAACTTCTAAACACATCTCGGCTTACTCTACCAGTAATGAAAGTGCTGAAAAAAAAAGTCGGTTGGAATTATTAAAACTGAAGATTACATCAAACCCTTGCTTGTTTAGCAAACCAATGCTAGTATTAAAGTAATCCTGAAATTTTTAACGTTATAGTTAATTATCACTATTAATAGAATACTTTTAATCGTTATTTATC
The DNA here is from genome assembly GCF_041199995.1 of Leptotrichia sp. HSP-342. Taxonomy (NCBI): domain Bacteria; kingdom Fusobacteriati; phylum Fusobacteriota; class Fusobacteriia; order Fusobacteriales; family Leptotrichiaceae; genus Leptotrichia; species Leptotrichia mesophila. Next base: position 994,283 of record NZ_CP165646.1, on the reverse strand, counting down.
ATACAATAAAAAACTGAACCATACAATGCTGAACTTTATCATAAATATAATATTTTAGTAACAACAAAGAAATTTTTTTAGACGAAGTTATTAATATTATAACTAAACAAGGTTTCAAAATCAGAGGAATTATTTAATAACAATTTTAATTTAATCTTATTTTAATTTTAAAATTAATTCAAAAGTAAGCTTTTTGTTTTCTGCCCCAGATTGGCAATTTTTTATAACTACTAAATCTCGTTTTGGATGTTTACTTCTAGACATTATTTTGAATAGTCATGCCATTTTAGAACTCTATATATCTGTTCATATCCAATTAATTTGGCATATTCCTGTCTTATTTCATTTGTTCTTAACAGTTCACCTTTTTTTGCCCGTTCGTCAAATTGCTTCAAGAACTCCCTTTCTTCTTCAAATATCATATTTTTATGATTTCCACCTTTTGGCTTATTTATCAATCTCTATTCTCTAATTTGAAAATATGCTTATCCATTTACTCACAACTTTTTCATACACATCTAAAATTTCAGCTATTTCATTATTCCTTTTGCTTACGCCTCTTATTTCTACCACATGTAGTCTTATATCTTCACTTTTGTTTTTTATTAATTTTCTAATCATTCTTATCTCATTTGAAATTTCTTCTATTATCTCATACGCTTTTGCCATTTTTATTACTCTATTGTATTATACACATTATATTCTGTTACTTTAATGGGATTTAGTATTATTTTGCAATCTTGCAATACTCATACTTTCTATTTTTATCTTTCCTTTGCGAACTGTACCCATTTTTCACTTTAAAACTTTCAGCATCTGCACTATTAATTCTTTCTCCAAGATAATAAACTTCTTTGTTATTTTTTACATAATACTCATTCAAAACTTTTATTTTATTAATATCCAATCCTTCCAATTTTATCATTTTTTCATAAAAATCAAAAGTCGAAATAAAATAAATGTTATACTTGTCTTTTGTATAAAATCCTTCACATTACTAATCACTTCAAAAGTCATTGCATCAGCAATTTCTTCTAATCTTTGCCCAATGTAATAAATATTATTCTTATTTTTTAAAATAATATCAGTTATCGCTTTTACACTTTTTCAATTTCGACAAAATAAATATAATTTTTATTTTTTCCATAATTTTCTGTCAATTCTTGAAAACTTGACGCACCTGCTCTTTCGACTTTCATATTACCATAAGTACTATTATAGTAAAAAATTTTATCATCTTTTAAATAATTTTTCTTTATAACTCTAAATTTATCTGGATTTACTGGTAATTTTTCCACTACAATTGGTTGAGATAAGTTATAAGTATCTATAAAATACACATCTTTATCATTTTTTATATAATCATTTCTTTCTCAAATAACAGAGTAAAATAGAGAACTATCATAAAAAAATGCAATAATCTTTTTTGGACTGCTTTTTTAAATCATTCTGCTTTGTGATATTTCCTTCAGAATATCATTATCCTCCTCTTAAATATGGAATATTTGTGTTTTTTCCTGCTCCATTAACAATATCCGATAAATATTGCATCCCTATTACCTTTTCCATTGAAGCCATATTTTTCACTACTAAAGTACAGTTTGTAGGCCTTTTCCCTGTTTTTCCTATAGTTTGCAAAGAAAGTGTAGTATAACGCTCTTGCCCTTATCTCCCTTCTTGGAAACACTTCAGGAAATATTATTATCAGCAAGCCTCAATCCCTTAATGTATTGCAATCATCCTTATATATGTATTTTTACTTCTTCTGCACTTCATAAATAATGAATTTGTAGAAGAAGAAAATAACAAGATAAAATCTTATGGGATAAAAAAATTCGACAATCTTAAAAACCTCATTATACTTAGGATTTCTTAAGGTTATCAAACTTTTTACATCCCCCACACTTAACAAAGAGCCTGAAAAAATTATAGAAAAAGAATTTTAAATTTTATTATGAAATCAAAAAAACAAAAACGTTATTTCAATTCAACATAAGTTCTATCACATTATACAGATGGATAAAGTTTAAGAAGGAGACAGGGGATTTTTCATCAAGAAAACGAAAAAAATAAAAATATCCATGAAATAGTAAAGAAATTATAGGAAAAACGTAATTCTCTGTGTTAAAAGAGTTGATAATATAAAGATTATTTGGTTCGACAATTCATAGTTCCAAATTATAGATTGTATAAATTATTTATCTGAAATTTTGGGGATACTTATTTTTCTGATTTATTTAGGTTCTTTTAATACCCGTCTTTTTCAAAAAAATAAAAGTTCACCCAAATTCCATTTCTCTATATTTTCCAAACCTATATCAATTCATCCGCATTCACTTCCTCATCAAACTTAAAATCTTCATCATGCAAATGCACTACTTCCAGTGCTTTTTCATAATTCGTAGATTTTTTCGAGAAGAAATCGTGCTGTGTTGTTTCCACATTCAACCCATTTAACACAATTGGATTTACATTCTTCACTTCAAATTCTTCTTCAAATCCTAGATTCATCAAGGCTTTGTTCGCATTATAACGGATGTATTCCTTCACATCGCCTGTAAGCCCCAAATCACCGTAAATTTCATCAGTATATCTTGTTTCATTTTCATATAAATCGTACATCAATTTTTTCAGTTCAGCTCTCATATCAGCTTTTTCCTCTTCGCTGAAAGAATTGTATAATTCCTGGAACAATAGTCCGACAAAAACTCCGTGAATTGATTCATCAGCTATGATTTTCTTGATTATATCGCAACTTGCAACCATTTCTCCCTGTCCTGCAAGCCAAAGCGGTAAAAAGAATCCACTGTAAAACAAATATGTTTCCAAATAAACCGAAGCTGCCAGAGCCATCGCAATATCTCTTTTTGAAGCCTCAGGATTATTCATTTTCTGATAATATGTGTCAATTTTATTGGCTTTATACTGTAAATGCGGATTTTCCTGAACCCATCTGAATGTTTCATTAATCTCTCTTGTAGACGCAACCGTTGTAAATATTGTCGAATAAGACTTCGCATGAATCGTTTCCATCATACACATATATGAAAGAACCGAACGATTTTGCAACGACTCAATATGATCAATAATCTTCGGCATCCCCGTATGGCTCTGCAATGTATCCAAAAGCGTCAATCCTCCCAGTACATGCAAATACGCCAATTTCATCGCAGGCTCAAGCGAATTCCAGCTATCAATATCCTTCGACGGAATATACTCCGTATCAATCCAAAACTGCTTCAAATTCTGCTCCCAAAACATCTCCACATAATCATTTTCCGGTGTGTTCCAGTTCACTGCTTCGTATATTTTTTTCTCCATTTTTTTATTTTCCTTTCTTGATAAAATTGTTTTATCAATTTATATTATCTCAATTAACTCCCATATTTTATATAAAATTTAGAATAGTTCACTATGACTACCTGATGCTAATAAAATCAATATTAATTTATCTTCAACTATGTCGTAGATTAATAAACAATCTGGAGTTATATGACATTCTCTTGCCCCGTCATAATTATTGACTAATTTATGATCCTTGTTTTTAGGAGGAAGTTTTTCTCCTTTTGCTAATATTGAGATTATACTTTCCAATAATTTTAAATCTTTTTCCTGTTTTTTTAGATTTTTTAAATGTTTTTTAAATTTCCTAGTAAGAATAATAGAATATTTATACTCTTCTTTTTTATCCCTCATAATCTTCTCCCAAGACATCTTTAAACATATCTTCTGGACTACTATACGATTTATAATTTGAAGGATTTTTCTTAATTTGTTTAGTTTCTTCAAATGCTTGAGCCAATTCTGAATTTTCAGGTAAAGAATTTATATAAAATGGTATGCCTTTTTCTCTTATAGCTTGTTTCAAAAATATATTAATTGCTGTACTAAGACTTAATCCTAAATCTTTAAATAATTCCTGTGCTTCTTTTTTAGTTTTCTCATCTATCTTTATACTTGTATTAACTGTTGCCATAAAATATCACTTCCTTTTATATTTATTATACATACAAAGTATATCTTTTGTCAATCAATTAGTTTATCATAATATCTTTTAGTTTAAATTCAAGTAAACTTAATAATTCTCGTAACTTTTTTGTTAGACTTTCATATTCTTCTTTTGATAAAAATAATTTAAGTCCCTCGTATATCGTAAATAATTTTTGTTTCTTATTATTTGTTATACCTATAATATTATTTATATTTACAATTTTTTTTGATGAAAAATAGTACATTCTTTCATTATGTGCTGCTATGTTTCTAAATAATGAACTTGCACGTAAAAAAGTTTTTATAAAATTATTATTTAATTTAGGTAAACGTGTGTACTCATTTTTATACAAATTTCTAAAATGGCTTATTATTTTATTTTGTACTCTATTTTCCAAAATCAAATAAAATCTGCTCATTTCTCCAAATGTAAAAAATTAATTACTATCCAAAATGGTATATTATCTTTTGTTGTACTATAATGCTTTATTATACTATTTCTTTTGTTATTTCTTAAAAAATTTAGTTTTTTTACTAAATGTGAAATACGATGTATATTTTCATTTCTAATTCCAACATAATAATTATTAAGTTCCAAATAACTTTCTTTATTTGTATAACATTCTGAATAATAATATGCAATTGCTGTTTTAAAAGCTCTTTCCAATTGTGTCAAAACATCAAAAAACAACATTCGCAAACTTTTATCAAAATCATACAACGCTTTCAAATGATTAAAATGAACTCCCGATTTATAAATATCATTTCCATTTAAATCTTTCCCTTTTAAAAAAGGTTCTTTATAAAAATTTATAATAGAATAATAATTATACCTCATTAAATAATAAATTGTTTCATCATCAGTTTTTACCCGTAATTTACCTCCGTTTTCTCCATTTAAAATCTCAACTTGTTCCTTAAAAGTTTTAAATGGCTTATCCATTCCCTTTCCCCCTTTTATCTCAAAAATGCAAAAAAGCCCTATCAAAATTGAAAGAGCTTTTTCTACAGTCTACAACAACGCACAGTTAAGTGGGTTATTCTTGTAGTACGATCACTAAAATTATTATACTCTATATTTTGATATTTGTCAAATGTAAAAAACTTTCATTTTGCTTCGCTTTTTCTATAAAATAACATCTGCCTTTATTTAACTATTTATCCCAATCTTTTCGAAAATCCCTTTCTGTTTCTAGATAATCCTCAAATCTCTTTTGATAAACTTCTTTCGGATTAATTCCATTCTTTTTTAAATATTCTTCAAACTTCATTTTTTTTGTATCTTCATCAAAATATTTTTAATACATCCAAAAAGTATTTTCAACACTCTTTTCTATAAAATCAGCAAGCAGATAGATGAATCTTTTCAAAATCAGCATGAAAACAATCAACTTTCATTATCAAATCATTATTTTCACTACTATTAAATTTTTCAATCAACTCCGTCAGCTTTTCTTCAACAAGATAGTAAGGCGTCGTTTCAAATCCAGCACCCAAAATTTCATTATTACTTTTCTTAAACTTCCCTCTATTCTCAATATCATCATTCAACACAAGAGCATGAAACTCTCTTATCAACCTCAGCGATAAAGATTCATTTGTTTTTATAACTTCCTTCAGAAAATTAAGAGCATATTCCTGCCCCTTCACTTCCTCATGCTCTTTCAAACTTTTCCCTTTCACAGTAACCCCATATTGAAGAATAATATCCGTTTCTTTCAAAGTAAGAGTGCTACCTTCAATCGCATTTGAATTATAAATAAAATTTGTTTTAAGATTATTTTCCAACTTTGTCAAAATTCCTTTATTTAAAGGTCTTTCTTTTTCTAAAAAATTTTTAAAAATTTCAATCATAATCACTCCTCCTTCCTGAAAGATTAGATGTCTATGATGATTAATGTAATTTTTTAAATAAAATCTATTCTTGTTTTGGAATTAGATAATCTATCCACATTTCATATAATATATTATTCTTCCCTTTTAAAAAATTTAATATTTCATCTTGTTCCTTTTTTCCTAACTTTTCCAATTCTTCTTTAATAGTTTTTATTTCTTCTAAGTTTTTAGTTAAATCTTTTTTCAAGTAATTGACATTAACTAATTCCGATTTCAGTAATTCAATATTTGTTTTTATATCATGATTAATAATATTTTGTTCTGTATTTTTTCGCATTTTACAAATTTCTTGTACAAAATTATTATATTCTTCTTTTTCTATTCTTTTTCTTAAAAAAGGACTAAAAAAATTTAAAAACTCGTCATTAGATTTAAGAAAATAACCCGTTGCTGTATTTTTACTGTGCAACCATTTTTCCTGTTCTTCTAATTTTTCCATTTTATTTATATCAATAAATAAATTTACTAACAATAGGTTTTTTAGAAATATGTAAAATTTTCCATTCGTTCTTTTACCAGACAATAATTCTCCCTCTTCTTTATTTTCTAAATTTTTAAAGAATTCCATAGAATTTTTATATTTCCAATTATAATTTAATTTATATTGTATCATTAATTCTAAAGTTTCATATTTATTAATATCTTTATTAAGCATAAAAAAGTTAAATATTTTTTTTCTTTCCTCACTTTGAAAGTCAAATATTTCATTTACTTTTTGATAATCTTCATATTTCCATAATCGATTAATTTTATTCCCTTCTTGAATTTTTAACATTTTTTCTTTTATATCTAAATAATAAAATATTGGATTACTGTATTCTCCTAACTTATATTTCCGTACTGATTCTAAAATAGAAGATACAAACTCTTCTTCTTTTTCTGATCTTATATTTTCAAGTTTATTTTGTAATCTTAATTCTTGTGAAATATATTTATAAAAAGAACTTATTTTTTGATAATTTTCATTTGTTTTCCGATTTTTTATATTTGTATTAATTTTTTTTAACTCATTCCAATAATTAGGAATTAGGTATTCTATGATTTCCCAAAGTATAAAAATTTTTTCATAAATAATGTTATATTCTTTTATTCCTATATCCAGTTTTATATTCATTTCTTTTATTCGTTTAATAAATCTTTCTACATTTCTAAAATTTATTTTTTCATTTGTTAATAACTTTTCATTATGTTTATTTATTAAATTTATAATTTCCTTTAAAATATTTCTTTTTTCCAAATTAATGTCGTATACATCTAAAAAAAACTCTATTAATTCAACAAAATTAGTATTAGATAAATAAAAAATTTTATCAAAATACTTTTCTAGAAATTTCTTTCCTTCTTTTACATTTTCATCTTTTTCCATAATGTTAATTAATTTTTCATAAGAAGATAAAGTAATTAATGTCAAACTTTCATTTAATTCGATATTTAATTCTCCAATAAAATTTAACACTTCCAGTATTTGTTGTTTACTTTCTATTCTGTCAAAGTCATCTAAAATAATAATAATTTTCTTTTTTAGATGCTTTAAATTCTCTTTTAGATTAATCAAAACTTCTCTATAATCATCATACATATTGCTATTTATAAATTTATTAAAATCGAAACTCACAAATCCTAACTTAATATTTTCATTATTAATATTAAAATAAGACATTAAATCTTTTAAAGAACTTGTAATAATATTATTTTTCTTAAAAATCCTATTTATTTCTACTAATATTTTTTTTCTGAACTCCATTTTAGTATCAAAATAAGGAACTTTTATATAAATAAACTCAAAATTATCATTATACTTATCCATAAATTTTTTTATAAAAAAAGTTTTTCCATTTCCCCAAATATTATCTATTAATATCGAATTTTTTTCAGAATCTATATTTTCCTTTAATTTTTTTATATCTTCTCTTCTTGATGAAAATAAATCATCTTTCATAGATAATGTAATTAATACATCAAATTTGAATTTATTTTTTATGTTTTCAAATTCATTATTTATACTTTCTTCAATATTATCAATATCAATTATTAACATTCTCTTTTTTATTTTTTCACTTTCATAATAAACTTTTCCTTCATCACAAAAAAAATTATACAAAAATTTATATAGTTTACTTTTTCTCTTTTTTTTATTTTTTTTCTTAATTTTAGGTAGACTTTTTTCAAAATGCCAATTATTTAAATAATATGATTTATCTCTATATACTATATCATACTTTTGATTGTGTATCCTCTTTATATTATAAATAAAATTATTTTTTATATTTTCATTTTTAAAACTAAAACTTAAAATTCCTTTGCTCTTTTCTATTCTTTCTTTTAAAAAATTAGCTTTATCATCATTAAATATTGCATTTCCATTTTTTATTTTTTCTCTATCTCTAAAACTATAACCTTTTATAAAACAAAAAAATTCAAAAAGGAAATGAAAAGGTATTAGTATCCAGACAACTGAAAATCTAAAATAATAAAAATTTTTACGTAAACCACCAGCTTCTTTAAAAGACAAAAAATCTGATTGATTTTTTATTATAATAAATAAAATTATTATTATAACAAATAGTGGTGCAAATAAATAACCTTTATAACTTCTTCGGTCAATACCAGCTAAATAAAATAACAAAATAAATGTTAAATATATAATAGTATTACTTATAGTATAGTTATTATTTTCTTTACTTATTGATAAAATTTGAAATAAAAAAGTATAATGAAAAAAAAACAAAATTTTTTTAATATTTTTATTAGTTAATTTAAAGGAATGCAAATAAGAGCTAAACGAAAATGACATTATAACCATACCTGTTAAAAGTACTTTGTCAAGAATATTATAAACTTTATTTGTATAATAAAAAAACATTTTTATTATTGCAAAATTATATTTTAATACAAATAATAATATAAAGTTAATTGTAAAGTATAATAATATACTAAATTCATTTTTTTTTAAATATTTAAATATTTTTTCACATAACTTATCAATAAAATCTTTCATTTTAATCTCCTTGATTTATGTTATCAAGCTTTTTTACATAAATTGCGATATTTCACCAAATTTTTTTTACCTTACACCGAACAACTTATACACTCCTCAATCGTAGCCTTCCGAGTCCGAGTATAATAAAGCGACTTCAACCCCAGCCTATGTGCATAAATATAAAGTCTAGCCAAATCCCTAGTGCTGTCTGTACTCTTTGTATACAAGATAGTTGAGATTCCTTGATCTACGTGTCTTTGAATTACAGAAATTAGTTTCAAGATATTTTTTTGATCCATATCGTAAGCGGACTTATAGAAGAAGTAGTTGTCGTTTGTTAGGTAAGGCATAGGATAAAATGTCGTACTGTCTCCGTATTCTCTTACTTCAATTGTGTCAACTACTGGCATTACTGAAGCAGTAGAATTCATTATGTAGGATGTTGACTGGTTTGGGGCGATTGCCATTCTGTAAGCGTTGTAGACTCCGTGTTTCATTACTTGCTCTTTTAGGTTTGCCCAGTCTTCTTTTGTTGGGATGTAGATTCCTTCAAATAGCTGTTTTATTTTTTCTGTTTGTGGCATGTATTCTTTTGTGATGTATTTGTCAAAATAGTTTCCGTTGGCGTATTCAGATTTTTCAAAATCCTTGAAAGTTTCGCCTTTTTCTTTTGCAGTTTCCATTGAACGTTCCAATGAATAGAAGTTTACCATCATGAAGAATACGTTACAGAAGTCAAGCGCTTCCTTGCTTTCATACATAATAAAGTTTTTAGCCAAGTATCCGTGCAGGTTCATTGCTCCCAGCCCTACTGAGTGCAGCTCATCGTTTGCTTTTTTTATTGATGGAACAATATCAATGTTTGTCAAGTCTGATACCATTGTAAGCGAGTCAATTGCTGCTTTTGTAGCTTCTTTTATTCTCTTGTTTTCCATTACAGTTGCAATATTTAATGAACCTAAATTACATGAAATTCCACGTCTTATAGTGTCTTCTTCATAATACGCATTAATATCTGAAACTTCTGATAATTGCATAATTTCAGTACATAGATTTGAGAACTTAACTGTTCCGATTTCTTTTAATGCGTGTTCTTTATTTGCATTATCTTTAAAGAATAAATAAGGGTACCCGCTTTCCTTTTGCGTTTGAGAAATTTTTACAAGAAGTTCCCTTGCGTTTATTTTTTTCTTTTTAACATTTGGATTATCAACCAGTTTTTCATACATTTCGTTCATATCCATCTCATCCAGATATTGTCCATATTCCAGAAATACTGTGTGTGGATTAAACGTGTAGCAAACTTCATCTTCCATTGCCAGCTGCATAAATTTATCTGGAACAATAACTCCGATTGACAATGATTTTATCCTGATTTTTTCATCTACATTTATCTTTTTACTATCCAAAAATTCATTAATGTCAGAATGAAAAACATTCAAATAAACTGCTCCAGCCCCAGCTCTTTGCCCCAGCTGATTTGCATACGAAAAAATATCCTCCAAAATCTTCATAATCGGCAAAACTCCAGAAGCTCTTCCTTCAACTCCTTTTATTGACTCTCCTCTTGCTCTTACTTTAGAAAGGTTAATTGAAACTCCTCCACCAATTGAAGAAAGTTTCATTGAAGAATCAAAAACATATCCAATCCCACTTAAATTATCTCCCATTTCATCAAGAAAACAAGAAACAAGCTCTCCAGAACGTTTTTTTCCAGAATTTAAAAAAGTTGGTGTAGCAGGCTGATATTCTTGATTTATCAACATCAAGGCATACTCTTTTGCCTTTTCAACATTTCCCTGTGCCAAATAAAGCGAAACTGTCGCAATCCTATCTTCATATCTTTCCAAAAATTTCTCTCCAGTATCATCCATCAAAGCATAACTTTGATAAAACTTAGATGCACTCATAAACGAAGCAAATCTAAACTTCTTATCATAAACCAGCTTAAACACTTCCTTTATCTCATCATGGCTATACATCTCATAAAAATCAATATAATAATCATTTTTTATCAAATATCCCATTTTTTCCTCAAGATTGTGAAAAAACACCGTATTTTTGTTCACATAATCTACAAAATACGAATAAACAGCCTCCTTATCTTTCTCAAGCTGAAAATCCTCCCCTTGTTTTACCATTATTTCGTTATTTAGGTATATCCATTTTTTTGCTCTTTTATCTACCATAATCTTCTCCTATTTTTTTATTTTATAATTTAACTAAACTCAATGCTTACATAAAATTAATAATTTTTCTTTCAATTTTAAAACAAATTATTGTTAATAAATATTTTTTCTATAATTTTTATTGTTTTTCTTTTATTTTAGCAGGATTGCTCATTGCCGCAAATCCTGCACCTATGGCTAGACTACGACTTTTATTTATTCAACTCCGAAACTCCTCCTTTCAGTCGTCAAACAGTCGTAGCTGAACAAATAAAAGCTCCGTCAGTTTCTTAAAAAATTATATTTTAATTATTTTAAATTATACTTTGTTAAAAGAGTTTATAATAAATCCCTTATTTAAACAGAATTTAGTATAAGCGTTTTTTTAATAAAATCACAACAACTTTAGTTTAAATAGAGCGATTAATTTACTATCACTAAAGAAAATACTAATCAAAATTTTATTAAAAAATAACTATTAATTAAAATAATTTGTAACAAAAACATCTTTTAATTCTAAATATCATAATAAAATTAAAAGTTAGTTATTTTCCAAATACTCAATATAATTTTCCACTTCCGTACTTGTTCCCGATAACTCAAATTTCATTAATACTGGAATTCCGTATTTTTGATGAATTTTATCAGCTGCTAGTGCGAAAAATTGTCCCCAGTTTCTGTTTCCGCTGGAACTTACTGATTTTAATAATTTGCTGTTGTTTTCGTTTTGTAGAAATTCGTCTGTTGTTGCTGGAATTTCTCCAATTTTTGTTGTGAATGTTAGAAAATGTCCTTCATTTTCGATTACCATAGTTGGAGTTATCTTTATAAAATGCCATTCTGGACGCTGTGCTTGCATTTTTTTTATGAATCGTTCGACATTTCCTGTTTTTGAATCGTAATATATATACATCGATTTCACCTTGCTTTTTAATATTTGTTTCACTTTTTCGTGAAAAATCTGCTAATTTTTATTTCACAAATATTTTTTTAAATCAAAAATCCTTAATTATCCTAATTTATTCAATTTTTATAACTTTCAAGTAAATTTAAATATGTAGTAAAACTTCTTTAAAACCTAACTCAAAAGCTATAGCTATTTTACTCAAACCTAAATTTGTATAATTTTTAGTAGTTTAATTTTAAATGGGTTCAAGTATATTTCCAAATTTTAGGCATAAAATATACTCAAAACTAGATATTTTAATAAAAATCGTTTTGAGTAGTATTAATTTATTATTTTAAATTATATTTTAAATTGTTCATTACATCATTGAGATAATTTCATTGATTTCTTCTGGCTTAAATCCAATTGTTCTTTTTATTTCTTCGTTTTCTTCAAACAAAATTACTGTTGGGACGCTTCTTACTCTATATTTTACAGCAATTTCTGGATTATCAAATGGATTTATTCTTTCATATTCTATACCTTTTTTATCTAACAAATCCGACACCATTGCACACGGATTGCAATCATTTTTCTCAAATTTCACTATTTTTTTCATTTTTTCTATCTCCTTCTATATTATATAAAAAACACAATATATTGTGTTTTGCTTGATTTTTTTTACATATATGTAGTGTATCTTATTTTTAAATTTTTTTCAATAAGATTATATTTAATTTTTGATTAAAGAGTTTCTAAGTTGCTAGATAAAGGGATTTATTAATTATATATTTTATATATTAAAATCCAGTCATTTATTATATTTTAAAAGGATTCCGAAAAAATGATAGTTTGTATAACAACTTTATTTTTTGTTTTACGATGATACAAAATTTTTAAAAGTTTATGAAAAGTCCCTTTTAATGTATTAATATTCTCTCTATAAAATAAAAAAAACAGGCATATTTTTTGAATATACCTTCAGTAGTCCTTAACGAATAAGGTTCTTAATCTTTTATTACCATTCTTTCCTTAAATAAATAAGGCTTTAATGTAAATAAATTATAATATACGTTAAATATTTTGTCAACTATATTCTTTATTTTTTGACAAAAGTTAATTTTTATGCCAATCATTTGGAAAATCCATTCTCAATAAAATATCATTTATATTTACAATATTTTCTAATTTATCTTCCAAAGTTTTGATAATTAATTTTAATTTTTCTGTTAGTGCATCAAATTCTTCTTTAGAAAGGAATAATTTTAATCCTTCATAAATCGTAAAGAGCTTTTGATTTCTGTTTGATGTCATATCACTAACTCTTTTTATATTAACAGTTTCTCTCGAAGAAAATTCGTATAACCTTTCGTTATGGGCAGCAACATTTCTAAAATGAGAGCTAGCAACTAAATAAGTTCTTACAAATGAATGAGTTATATTTGGAAGATTGCCATATTCTTCTTTATACAAATTTTTAAAATGATCGCAAATTTTATCATATACATTTTTATGTAAACAAGAATATAGTTTGCTAATATCTCCAAAAGTTAAATAGTGAATTATAATCCAAAAAGGAATATTATCTTTTGTAATGTTATAATGTCTTATTATCATTTTTTCATTATCTTTTTTTATCTTTTTCAACGTATTCACCACCATTGAAATTTTAAGAATATTTGAATTTTTCTTTCCAGTATTGTAATTCTCTAAAAGAAGATACGAATTTTTTTTCAAAATTCCGTTTGTTTCAGAAAAATAATAAGAAATAGCTGTTTTGAAAAAACTTTCAAGCAATGTCAAATTATCAAAAAATAAAATTCTCAATTCCCTATCAAAATCATGAAGACTTTTTAAATACTTAAATTTAAAATTTTCAATATATTTATCTTTTCCCCTCAAATTTTTATTTTTTTCTAAAAAAGGAGCTTTATAAAAATTTATAATAGAATAATAGTTAAATCTCTTTAAAACAGAAAGTGTATCTTCATCAATACTCATCCTACTTGATATAATCATTTCTTGTTCTTTGAACTTTTTAAATGGCTGATCCACAAAAAATCTCCTTTCCAAAATATCAGAAAAGCCCTCCAAACAGAGAGCCTTTATATTAATTTAAATTATAATTTCAGCCTATATCGACTTCTATTTAAGAAATCATTGATATAGTACGATCCACATATTATTTATAACACTTTTGTTACTTTTTGTCAACCACATTTTTAAACTTTTTTTAATAAATCCCAAAACCTCCTCAATCCCCCACTTCCTTTATTTTCTTTCTCTTCCAATTAAAAGAAACCAACCCCCTATTTCAAAACCTAAACCTAAGAAAGTAAAAATTATAAAAACTAAATTGTTCTAACAATACGGAAACCATAAAAATTATAATTTTTTAAAGCATCTGCTCTACTTTGTTTAAAAATGCTATAATTTCTTTGTGAAGTAATCCAAGATCCTCCTCTTACTCTTCTAGTATTATCGGTTTCATCGTATATATAAGGCATTTTATTTGATATGTAATCACTATTAGTTGTGTCATAACACCATTCCCATACATTTCCACAACAATCATAAAGTCCTAATTGATTTTGTTTTTTTGTTCCAACATCATGAGTGCATTTATTTGAAGTACCGCTATACCAAGCTACTTCAGTTATATTATTACTGCCTGAATGGGTATAATTAAATGTTCCATCTTGCATCGCAACTTCTCCTCCTCTCGCAAACCATTCCCATTCAACTTCTGTTGGCAATCTAAATCCTTCCGTTTTTTTGAAATCTGCAATACCGGGATATTCTGTTTTACCATTTAATTGATTTATTTTTAGCATCCCTTTATTTTTCTGACTCAAATCATAAACAGGTTTTAAACCATATTTTTCACTTAATTTATTACAAAACTCCAAAGTATCCCACCAAGATACATTTTCAACTGGACGTCTTCCACCTTTAAATCCTGATGGATTATTTTTCATTACTTCCATCCACATATCTTGTGTTGTTTGATATTTACAAACTTCTAAATCATAAACTTCTCTTTCTTCATTAAAGAATGATGGTGTGTATTTTCCTCCATTTACTATAACCATATCTTTAAATGTTGGTTTTCCAGCTATTCTTTTACCATTTTTTATTTTTTGAGATGCTGATTTTATTTTGAATTTTTTATAGCTTTTTTTCAAAATATCTATTTTATCTGATAAAATATTCGATAAAGAATCTATACTTTTAGTTGCTTCTAATAAATTATTTGTTGTAATTTTCTTTTCTTCTTCATTTTCAGTTTCTAGTATAAATTTATTTTCAACTGCATTTTTAACGATTTCTTCTATGTCGGCACCGCAATAGCCTTCTGTTTCTTCTGCCAATTCCTTTAAATTTATATCATCTGACATTTTTCCTCTTTTTTCAAGGTGAATTTCAAATATTCTTTCTCTTTCTTCCTCATTCGGGAAGTCTATGAAAAATACTTCATCAAATCGACCTTTTCTTAGAAATTCTGGCGGGAATGCTGTTATATCGTTGGCTGTTGCTACTACGAATACTGTGTTTTCTTTTTCCTGTAACCAAGTCAAAAATTGTCCAAATAGACGTTTTGTTATGTCGCTTGCTCCACCGTTTTGATCTATTCCTGCAAACGCTTTTTCTATTTCATCTATCCATAAAATACACGGACTTATTGATTCGGCTGTTTTTAGTGCCACTCTCATATTGTGTTCGGATTCTCCAACGTATTTTCCCAAAAGTCTTCCTATATCCAGCCTTAATAATGGAACATTAAACAATCTTGCACTTGCTTTTGCCGCCAAACTTTTACCACAGCCTGGCATTCCTACAAGCAATACTCCTTTTGGCGTATCCACTCCAAATTTCTTGGCTTCATCTAGCCTTCTAAATACTTGTGCCTTAGAACTTAACCATTCTTTCAACCCTTCAAGCCCACCAATTTCTTCTATTTTTTCCTTAAAATCAATAATTTCCAAAATTGAAGATTTTTTAATTATTTGTCCTTTTTCACGAATTATTATATCTCTTCCCGAAATTGAAATATTATTTTTAGATTCAATTATCATATTCAGAACGTGATCTATTTCCAGTTTTGTCAACCCTTTTAACGAAATCGCCACTTCTCCAACATCTTTTTTATCCACATTCACTTTATTTTCCTTAGCAAAGTTCCAAATATATTTTTCAATCTCTTCTTTTGTCATGTTTGGAATATCGAGTATTGAAGTAAATTTTTCCAAATCCTTCGGCACTGTTTCTATTTCTGTTACAACAATCACCGTAAAATTATAATCTGAATTTGAATATCTAGTTTCTGCTATTTTCTTTATAAGTGCAATATTTCTAGCATCTTTCATTTCTTCTTCTGCATTCTTAATTATCAAAAACACATTAGTTTTCACACCTTCCGAAAACAGAATATTAAAAAAACTGTACAAATCCACAATTTCATCACTTTTAACCTTCGTTTCAAAATTCACAGCTCCAAAGGCCCTATATTCAAAAATCGCCTTATTTTTATATTCTTTAGTCGCTTCTGTTACAATTGTGTCAACTTCCTTGTAATCTCCACTGTGTACCCAAATTATAGGTCTTCTTGCCCTTAAATACTTTGATAAATTTGTTTCCATTTTTCCTCCTGATTTTTTACTTATTTCAGTTTTTTTATAAATATGCTCGAACTCATCTAAAATTAAACTGATAAAAATTAAATAAACCTAACATTACAAAGTGTAATTAGAATTTTTTAACTTCAATTTTAAAATGATATTATTATTTTTACCAACCAAATAATCCTCCCAAAAAACTCCCAACTGCATCAAATGCTGAACTTATAGTACTTTTTACCGCTTTTACACCTGAAACTACTCCTGTTCTAACTGCTTTCAATCCTTCCCATGCTCCTTTTGCAACTCTTTTTACTGCCTCTATCCCTTTTTTTACTATTTCAGTTGAACCATCAATTACAGGTTTTGCAATAGTTCCTACTCCTTTGGCTACCGCTCCGCCAACTTTACTTCCCACTACTCCACATACTGCTCCTGCCACAAGTGCTACTGTTCCACCAACAACTGCTCCAGCAACTCCCAATGTTCCCAGCCCAATTGCTCCAGCCACTGCCATTCCACCTATAAAACCAGCATTTGAAGCAACTATTGCTCCGTAATCAGAGCCCACTGATGTTCCTACTCTTTTTGTAGCTTCTCCTAAACTTATTTCACCCGAACCTAATTTAAACGCTGTTCCTATAATATCCATTGAAGATGCCGCAATTGCTCCGACAATATTATTATTTGCTAAGACTCCTGTAAGAACTTTTGGTAGAACATTTTTTTGAACTGCAACTCTTATTCCACCTGCAACTGCTGTTGAAAGTCCCATTGAAGTTCCAGTCTTCACTCCAGCCTCAATTACTTCAGCAACTTCCACTTCTTCTCCAGAAACAAGTTTTGTTCCAACATCTAAAGCCATTCCAATACCAACTCCCATAGTTCCATTGATTACAGCCTGTTTTCCTAGTTGTTTGCTTATTGCAAGAGCGTCTACGTCTTTTTCAAAACTGAATTTCACTGCTTCTTTGTCGCCAGACTGGTATTTTTGCTGAATATTTTTTATTTCTTCCTTGCTTATATTTTTACTTTCCACTTCTCCAAATTTCATCTTATCTACTGAATTTGGAATATCTCCAGTCTGATCTGATGGAACTAATTTTGACTGAAATTTATATTTGTAGCCTTGTTGTCTGTCATAAAATGATTTTGCAGTTTCATTGGCATTTTTATAGGCTTTTGCCTGATATTTTCTTACAATCTTGCCAGAATCTTCTATTGTCATATCAATCGAATTTTTTCCATAAATTTCGCCTATTTCTGGTTTTAGTGCCTTTGCATAGTAGTTTTTTTCTTTAACTGCCGCATCTATATTGAACGTTCCAGCGTGACGTTCTTCAAATATAAATCCATCTAAATTAGGATTTTGGCTTATTTCTCCAGTTTTAGTTGTAAGTGCTGACAAAATTTCCTCATTTGACTTGCCTATAGTTAAATTTACATTGTCAACATAAACATTTGCTTTAGCTGCACTTAATGTGTTTGCCACTACTTGTGGATCATTTATTGCAGCCGCTTCATATATCATAGCCTCATTGTAATTTGCTAAAATTTCACTGCTTTCCTTCATATCTCTAATAATTTGTTTTCTATCCACAATTTCCGCATTTATTACATCTTCCGAAATTTTATCCAGTATCACATCTCCCACATAATCACTGCTATTTATCCCAACTTTTTGATATTTTTCCACTTCCTTTTTCTTGTCAAAATAAATTTCAACTCCTGCCATAAGTTCATCAGCCATTTTTTCTATTTCCTCTGGCTTCTTTACCACTAGTTCATTTTGCAGTTCAAAAATTAACCAGCTTCTCAAATCCTTTTTATTTTCACTTTTCTCATTTTGAGCATAACTTTTTAAAAATTTTTTGATAATTTCCTCCGTTTTTCTTCTTCTGCTCCCTCTTAATCTAAACATTTTCTTCCTCCTTATTTTCATATATTGCTATTGTCCTTTTAAGTTCATTTTTTAATTTTTTCTGTAATTCAATTGGTTCCAAGATTTTTACATTTGAAAAAAATTGTGCAAAATATACCAATGCAAGTTTGTTATCACATTCAAAGGTATAAATTCCATCCTTCTTATTTAAAAGTCTAGGTCTGTTTGTCAAAACTTTTTCATATAATTCCACTCCTTTTTCTGTAAATTCAACTTTAACTGTGTTCTTATACGATAGAAACGGATCAAAATTTTTATACACATCATCAATATATTTTTTATCTTTTATTTCAATATTTTCATTTGTAAACCATACTTCTTCTATTTCTGAAATTCTGTAATTCCTATAGTCATTATTTTTTTCACAGTAGCAGAACAGGTAAGATCTGTTTTCATCATCTGCCACTTTTACAAAATACGGATTTAGTAACCTTATATATTTGTGATATTTTATTTTTATCTTTCTCTTACCCTGTATTCCTTCCTTAATTTTCCTAAAAATCTTTTCAAATAATATTTCTTCACGTCTATATCGTAAATTATTAATATACGTAAAAATTATATTTCGCCAATATTCAGCCTCAGTTTCAACTCTGCTTCTAACAAAAGTATCCATAAAAATTTCATCATTATTTTTATTCAAGTTAAACTGAAGCACTTCCCCTGAAAAGTTTCCCAATTCCACTTTATTCAAATTTTTGTCCATATAATATTTAAAAATTATGTTCCCTATTCTTCCCACGGGTATTTTAAAATACTCCGAATCACTTTTTATAATTTCATTCATAAAATCCGAAATTGTAACTCTAACCTTCTTCATAGCCAATCTCCTAAAACAATACTTTTTTTAAACTCCCAAACCTAATTTTAAGTTATTTTCCAAAGATTTAATTTTAATTTTTTATTTCTATACAAATTATATCTAATCTCAAATATAAATTCAAGGAAATATTTGTTTTTAATTTTTGTTCCCCTAAAAAATAGAAAACGCTGAAAATATCAAAAAAAAATCAATTAATTTTAATTATTTCTGTTCCCCAAAATAGAATTCACTTTTTTTCCAAACAATATTCCCTAATTTTAAAAAGTATGATATAATTTTGAAGTTATTACATTTTAAAATTAAATACAAAAATAATTGGAGGTGAGATGGTAGAACTTAGAGATATTGAAAAAAATTATACTAATTTTGATTTGAAAATAAATTTGAAGATTAACAATGGGGAAATCTTTGGATTAATCGGGCAGTCAGGAAGTGGAAAATCAACGATTTTGAGGATTGTTCAAGGGCTTTTGAAGGCTGATAAAGGAGAAATTAATATTGCAAAGAATACTGAAACTGCTTATATTTTTCAGGAATTTAATCTTTTGTATAACAAAAATGTCTTTGATAATGTTGCTCTTCCGTTAATTTTAAAGAAAAAGTTTTCAGCTGAAAAAGTTGAAGAAGTTTTAAAATTTGTCGGGCTGTCTGAGAGGAAAGACTCGTTTATTGCTTCCCTTAGCGGCGGTGAAAGGCAGAGAGTAGCGATTGCTCGCGCGTTAGTGACAAATCCGCAATTACTGCTTTGCGATGAAGTTACAGCTTCTTTGGATAAATCTGTAAAAGATGAAATTCTTGATTTATTTGAGGAAATAAATAAAAAATATGGAACAACTATTCTAGTGGTTACTCACGAACTCGAAGTCGTTAAAAGGCTATGTAGCAGGGTGGCGGTTATTGAAAAAGGTAAAATTACAGATATTTTCAATGTTAATCAGAAGGATTATGAAAAATCAAACAAAAGTTATGCCGATTATGTGAGGGAGGTTCTGAAATGATGGATGCTGAATTATTAATTGCAATAAAGGATACTTTTATAATGGTTCTTATTCCTACGATATGTGCAGTATTTTTGGGAATTCCTTTAGGAGCGGTTGTATTTTTGACTGATAAAGGCGGCATTAGAGAAAATAAGTTTATAAATATTCCATGCAACATTTATATAAATGTAGTCAGAAGCTTCCCATTTTTAATATTTGTAGTCATATTAATACCTCTCACACGATTAATTTTTGGTACTGCTTTTGGACTGTTTCCTGCAAGTTTTCCAATTTGCTTTGTAGCTGTAGCTCTGTATGCGAGATTTACAGAACAGTCCTTTTATGATGTGAATAGCGGAATAATTGATGCGGCTTTGTCTATGAAGGCAAGTATATTTCAGATTGTGTGGCATTTTTTGCTTGTTGAAGCGAGAAGCAGCCTTGTACTTGGTTTAACTTCCGCAATTATCAGCTTTATCTCATACTCTACTGTAATGGGAGTTGTCGGTGGAGGTGGAATTGGCGACTATGCAATGCGATATGGATATAATGAATACAACTATGCCCTTGTATATAGGGTTGTAACAATAATGATAGTCATTGTATTTTCAATACAGATTATTGGAAACAGAATATCAAAAAAATTAGATAAAAAAAGGAGAATTTACTAATGTCAAAAAAATTATTAATTTCATTAGCTGTAATATGTGTGCTAGTTTTAGCATTTGTTGGAATAAATTTAAAAAAGGATAATGTAATCAGAATTGCTGCGGCTGGATATCCGATGGATGAAATTGTGAAAATAGCGGCTGAAGACTTAAAAAAGGAAGGTTATGATGTAAAAATTACTGTATTAACAGATTATGTTACTGCAAATGTTGGTTTAAATGCTAAAGACTTTGATGCAAACTTTCATCAGCACGAGCCGTTTATGCAAGTTTTTAATAAGAAAAATAACGGAAAACTTTTAAAAGTTAAAGGGATTTATGATGTTTATGTAGGTTTTTACTCAAAAAAATATAAAAATAAGGCAGAAATTCCAAATGGGGCAAAAGTTGCCATTCCAAACGATGTAACAAATCAGGATAGAGCCTTGAGAATACTTGCAAATGAAGGTTTAATTGAATTGAAGCCAAAAGATGGACTTTACAATTTGAATGATGTCATTAACACAAAGAAAAATTTCAAATTTATGGCAGTTCCTATTCCATCACTAGTGCAGGCATACCAAGAAGCTGACTTGGCATTTAACTGGCCATCACATATGCTAAAAATTGGAGTTCATGTAAAAGATGCTTTATTCATCGAAAAAAATACAAATGGTAAATACGCTGTAAGCCTTGTGGCAAGAGAAGATAACAAAAACAGTAAAAAAATACAAGATTTAACAAAAGCTATGACTTCTGAAAAAGTTAAGAAGTTCATTGAAGAAAAATATGCTGGGCAAGGATTCCCTGTATTTTAATAAAACTCAAAATCAAAAAGAACATAAGTTGTATAATAGAACTGTTCGACAACCTATAGTTCAAAATTATAAATTGCACACGTTACACAAACAAGAGAAGAAAACGCTATTTGAGCTGAAACTGTAGAAGAAGATGATAGAGTACTCACTATGAGAAAATGGAAAAGTGGAAAGCAAGGAAAAACTGTTAAGGACAGTAAAGAATACAATATAAGATATAACTATACAAACTCAAATTCTATTAGAATGATCATATCCTTCAGATTTAGTTTTGTCATAAAAATAAAAAAGTGGGGCTGTCTCAAAATTTTAAACATTTTAAGACAACCCCGATATAAAGAGTTTTTTATTTTTCATTATTTTCGCCTAAAAAATTATTAAGGCTTTGGTTGTTTTCAAAACTAATTTCTTCTTTATCTTTAAAATTATATTTGCTATCTTTTCCTTCATTTTCTAAATAATTATTTTCAACGTTTAGATAAATCACAATTTGCAAAGCTTGAGAATATAAAAAGAACAAACAAATAACTACTGAAATAACAATAACTACCAAGATTATACCTATTCCATTAGAAAATCCTCTAACAATACTAGAAAATGGCAAGATAATTATCATACTTCCTATAACAGCTATTACTACAAATATTATTCCAGGAATTATTTTCTTTAGCCTATTTCCTTCAGACAGTTTTAAACTATAATCTAAAGATTCTGAAAGAGTGAAATTACGAATATAATATATGTCATAAAAATAAAGCAAAGCCCATATAAAGATAACTATCATAGCTATATTTGCTAAAAAAGCTAAAAAGGTACCTATGAAAGGGAATATTTCTAACACAGATAAAATTATCCTTAAACCTGCGCTTATTCCAAACATTGCGAGAGACTTTATAAGAATTCCTTCTGTTGAAAACTTATCTGCTCTTCCTTCCACTTTTAATGCAATTTTTCTTGAAAAATATGCTATAAAGTAATTATTTGCTATTACAAACGCAATGACTAAAATGAAACCTAATAAAAAAAACATAGGAATTAGCTGTGTATAACCTGAAAGAGCCAGCATAGCCATCCAAAAGTATCCTAAAAAAATACTTGTAATTGGAGCAAGTATTAAAATATACTGTAAAAATGCAAGCAGCTTATTCTCTTTAAGAATTATCTTAAATAAATCAAATGCTGCACTAAAAGTCTCTCCAATTCCAAGATCTTTTTTAAAGATTTTTTCTCTTAAATTTTCTAAATACATAATTTATTTTTCCTTTCTAGTTTTTTATAATTATACACTAAGTTATATGATATTTCAAATTTTAAATTTGTGTTTCTTCTTTTTTCTCATCCATACTTTTTAGATAATTGTATTCCACATTTAAAAATATAAGCGAATTTAATATTATTGAAACAATTCCGATTGCAGATGTTGCGATTGAAGAAACCGCAGCTATCAATATTACAACATAAAACGATGTAAACAGAAAGGTAAACAAAAACATATTCAATAAAAATGGTAATGCAAAAACTAAAACTATAAGAGAAAGCACAATATTTGGTAAAATTTTTCTTAACTTGTTTCCTTTTGATATAACAAGATTATACTTATATGTTTCTATTATCTTCATGTCTCTTATATAAAACGTTTCTCTAAAATACAGAAGTTTTATCCATGCTATAACTACAACAGCTATCCAAGTTACAACTGGAATTGAAATTGCAACAACTATAAGAACTGTTGAATAATTATATTCAGCTATTGTTCCTATAATAATACCTATTAAAACAGGAATAAGCATCACAATAAAAAATATAGCAAAAAACATAATAGTAAGTCCAAAAATCTTCAAGAACTTAAAGAATATCTTCTTAAAACTATATTCATTTTCCCTACCTTCTATTTTCATCACAACCTTTGAATACATCATTATTGAAAATAATGTTGAATAAACTGATACGACAGTATTAAGAAAACTAATACCAAGCTGTGTTCCTGAATATTTAGCCATATTGCTAACATCACCATAACTTGCTGCTGTTCTAATGCTTGTATTTATTGTATTCTGCAATGTGGTCGAATATAGCGTCCATATATTCAATATTACTAAAATCACAACCCATAGCTTATTTTCCTTTACAATACTTCCAAATATATCAAAAGTATTTCCCATGTACTCATCCAGCTTGAATTTTCTCTCGAACAGCTCTTTCTGTAAACTCTTAAAATCCATAATTTTTTCTCCTCCCTAAATCTAAAATTATATTTCGTTTTCTATCATTTTTTCTGCATTTTTTCCATGTAATTTGAGATAATCGTACTCTACATTCAGAAATACAATTACATACATTATTACAAAAATAATTTCAAAAATACTTGAAATACTTTCTGAAAAAATTATAACGATATTTCTTATATAAAGCTGTTCAAAATTATTATAATAGTAAGTCAACATTGACAATGAACCGCTTAGTAAAGTTAGAATAATAATAGGAATTCCAATTCTTAATCTAGTTTTTCTTGCTAATATTAGATTATACTTGAAAGACTCCCAAATGTTCATATCTCTTCCTGCATATATCTGAGTAAAGTATGGAATAAATACTAATGTAAGAATTAAAAATATCAGTCCAATTATTTGTGTATTTGAAATCTGATTCTTTATCAATATTTTTATAGCAAATTTTAACTGTTCCCTCAAAATAACTACAAAAGGAACAATAAATATCATTACCAACAAAAGTTTTAAATATTTTAGAATTAAACTTTTAAATTTATATTTACTTTCTGTGCTTTCTATCCGATGTAGCACTTTCGCATATGAGATAAACATAAAAATTCTTCCATAAAATACTAATGCTACACTTATAAATATATATTTTTTTACAAAATTTAATGGCATTATTCCAGTTAAAATATTTGCAAGAACCAAAAACATAACCCATAATTTATTTTCTAAAATAAATACTCTTAGAACTTGAAACATCCACATAAAATATTCAGTTATATTAAATTTTCTCTCATATAAATCCATTTGTAAATCCTTAAAATCCATATTTATTTTATTTCCTTTCAAAATTTATTGTAAATTTTTATCCTGTTTTTTCAAATAATTATATTCCACATTCAAAAATACTATAACTGCTATTGTTATCATAAAGATAAGTAAAAAGCTTGAAATAATCCCAAAGATTACTGATAGCGGAAATGCTACAAATAATGGCAGTTCAAAAATTTCTAGCGAAAATATTGTAAAAGGCATTAGCAAAAAATAATTTAAAATTCCAAATAAATCTGATAAAAATGGAATTTTTACAATAAAATCTAAAATTGCAAGAATAATAACAGGGATTAAAATTCTTAACTTATTATTTTTAGATATTTTTAAATTATACTGAAATGCTTTAGAAAATGACATATTTCTTATGTAGTATGCTTGAATAAAATACGCCACTTTCGATAAAAGAAATAATATTAATAATGTTAATGGTATTATCAAAATTCCCTTTATTACAAGCAGTATTGTTATTGCCACTGTATCGTTAATACCCCCTCCCGAACCAATCATCCACATAAGAATAAAATTAGCCCAGCCTAAAACAATTAATATTCTAAAGAAAATAGCTAAAATTGCAGTACATATTCCAAATATAATTAAATATTTAATAACTATATTTTTCAAATCATATTCTTTAGTGTTTTCAATTCTTTGTGCAACTTTTGTAATCAAAACTGCATAAAATAATCCAATATAAACTACAATCAAAAACATCATTATTAGTACCAAAAAATTGTCATTTGAAATTGCTCTTATAACAATACTATTAAAAAACAACAGAAAAATATTCGCAACTAAAAAGAATATTGTCCATAATTTATTTTCCTTCACAAATACTTTCAAAACATCAAATGCTATTCTAAAATATTCTCCCATTTGCAATTTTCTTTTGGATAATTCATTTTGTAAATTCTGTATCTTCATTTTTAATTACTCCTTTATTATTTTTTAGATTTATTACAATCCCTGCTTTTCCAAGTAATCGTATTCTACATTCAAAAAAATTATAACTCCCATTATTGCTATAAATATTCCTAAAAAGCTTGAAATAATTCCAGCTATTGCAGATATCGGAAAAATTATAATTAATGGTATCTTGTCAAAAAGACGTAAAGAAAATGGCACTCTAAGGACAGCATTTAACAATACAAAAACAATAATCGGAATAATTGCTCTCATTCTATTTCCCTTAGATATTTCTAAATTATACTGGAACACATCAAATATCATCATTTTTCGAATACAGTAAATTTGTATAAAATAAAGAAACATTATTAGCACAAAGACAATTATGGCGATTATTATGATTCCAGCTATTATCATTCCTACAAGACTGGCTTTAGAATACAGCAATATAATTGCGGCTGGAAGAATTAAAAAGCCACCTAACATACTAACTATAAAATACACTAAAGTAAGCATCAAAAATTTGAGAAATAGTTTCTTAAATGTAAATTCATCTTCTCTATTCTCAATTTTAAATCCCATCTTCATAATCACTGCCGTATAAAATAAATTGCTGTAAACTGGTGCGACTGTATTTAACATTGAAATTAAATATCTAAAAGAATTATACAGTCTCACATAACTTTCTGAAGTTAATTTTTTCTCAAATGCTGCGCAAAACAGCATCCAAATGTTTGCAATTATAAAAAATATTGTCCATAGCTTATTTTCTTTTAAAAATACTTTTACGACATCTTTTGATTTTTTTAAATATTCTGTTAGATTTAACTTTTTCTCTATCAATTCATCTTGCAAATTTTGAAAATCCATATTTCCCCTCCATAATCAATCAAAAATAATATTAACTGTTGTTAAAGTCTATATATTCTAAGTTCAAATAAACAAGGTTGCTCACCATTGTTCCCAAAACTGTATAAAGAAGTCCTGCTATTCCTCCAAAAACGGCATTAACAGTCATTAGCGTAACCTGATTTTTTATTGTAGCTTCAAATAACCAGCCTAAAAAATAATTAATCCCTACAAATACAGTAAAAATTGTTAATAATACAGTCAACATCCGTATTCTGTTCCCTTTGCTTATATAAAAGTTATATTTGAATGCTTCGATTATATTTATTTTTCTTAGATAGTACGCCTGCTCGAAATATAAAAGATTTAGCTGTAAAATAATCCATAAGATTAAAAATGAAAGTGTCGATCTTGTAAATACTGTAATCACAATTCCCAATATTATCAAAAATACTTGTAATACTATGTTTACAAATGTTATAGTTAAAAATTTTACAATAATTTCAACTAGACCAAACTCATTTTCCCGTTCTTCAACTTCCAAGCCCATTTTTTTTCTTATAACAGCCGAAATAAATCGAATAATTAAATAGACTATAATAAAACATAATATAAACAGCATTACTTCAGACGTTAGTTCATTAAATTCTTTACTTTTTACAAATTCATTAGAATTAATTTTTGTGCTCCCATATTTTTTTACAATTTTATCCATTACCGCTATTATTTCTGCCCCTTGAAACATTACAACAACTCCAAGAAAAAATGAAAACAGGAAATGAAAAAATAGTAGTATTGGATGCTTTTTTGAAAACACTTTCAAAGCATTAAAACCATTGCTAAAATATTCCCATGTAGAAAAATATCTATTTTGTAAATTATTTCTTAATTTATTAAAATCCATCAAGACTCCTCTCTTTTCTATTTTATATCAAAAATTATAGCATACTTTATTTATTTTTAAAAACTTTTTTATAAAAAAATAGAACTAAAATTATGAAGATAAATATAATTTATTATTCTAAGATAAATATAATTTATTATTGATATAATAGAAACGATATCTAAAAAAGAAGGAGAATTTATTATGTTAAAAACATTCAAAAAATCAATGATAATATTAATTTCATGTTTATCTATAAGTATTTTATCTTCTGCAGCTGCTCCAAAAATTGCTCCCAAAAGAGCTAGCGAGTATTCAGCACAATCAGCACGTGCATTAAGCTCTCCCTATAGTACAGTTACAGATGTAATTGTTTCAGGAAACTTCGCTACTCTGAAGGAAAGCGGACAACCTTTTACAGGAACTTATGCTGAGTTTAATGAAGTTGGAAGAGTACAGGCTTTGAGAAATTATCAAAACGGAAAACTGCATGGACCTATGTTTCTATACTTTGAAAACGGAAACATTCTAAAAGCCACAAATTATGTAAATGGAGTAAGAGACGGTGAAGATGTGGATTTTTATGGAAATGGAAATTCAAAAACACTAAGATATTATAAAAACGGTGTTCTAAACGGAGATAGCTATGATTTTGATGAATTTGGAAGACTTAGCTCCACAATGCAGTATTCAAACAACCTCAGAAATGGAAAAGAAACAAAATATTCAAACGGTATTGTTACAAACGAGAATACTTACGCCAACGGACAGCTAAACGGTGCAACAAAATCCTACTATTCTAATGGAACTATTCGTTCTAATGGGAATTATTCACGTAATTTAAGACATGGACAATGGACATGGAATTACGAAAATGGTACAAAAAAGTTGATAGAGACTTATCAGAATGGTATAATTACTGATATTCTTGGCTATTCAAGAAACGGAGTAAAAGAACGTGAAATGAAACTTGTAAATGGAAATGGAAATTTCACGCAGTATTACGACAACGGAAAAATCAAGGTTCAAGGTGCTTTAAGAAATTACAAGGCTTATGGAAACTGGAATTTCTATAATAAAGATGGATATTTAACTGATACACAAGGATTTTATTAAAAAGACTTGATTTATTTTGATTTTAAAGGTATAATATTTATGTAACAGGTGTTTTAAAGGAGAATAAAAGAAAAAAATTTACTTAGAAAAGTGGTGTTAATTATGAAAAAACTATTATTTACTTTAATGTTTTTAATAAACATTTTGGGATTTTCAGCATTGCAAAATGGTATTTACTCTGTTGAAAAAAGACATGATGGCAATTGGACTTCATTTGTAAAATTAACAGTTAAGGATGGAAGAATAATTGGTGCTCAATATGACAGAAAAAATCAGAAGGGTGAATTATTCTCAATGAGCCAAAACTCATTTAGAGATATAGCTCTTGAAATTTCAAGAAATCTTATAAGTTCCCAAAATGTAAATTCTGTAACAGGAAAAGACGCAGCAGCGGTATCAGAATTTAAAGAAATGTCAAACTTTTTAATCAATAAAGCCAATAATGGTGAAACTGGAGATTTCAAAATGTAATAAATTATTACAATTAAAATCTTAATTTTTTCAAAATTAAAAAGTCAATATAACAAAAAAAGGAGTTCTCTTCATTAATCTGTGAGATTGCTCCTTTTTTATTAATTATTTTCTTCCAAGAATTTTAAGAATTTCTGTATTTTTCTATCCTTTTCATCTTCTACTAATTTTATTTCGAAAAAATACTTTCCTATATTTTTATAATTTATAGCCTCTTTTTCAAATTCTTTTGAATAATCAGCTTTTTTCAAATACAGTATCTGCCTTTCTGGAAAATAAATCTGTTTTCTATTATATGGCAATATAAAAACATAAAACACATCTTTACTGCCTATCTTCCATTTCCACCCAATTAAATGTCTTTTAAAGTTAAAATGATACGATCTAACTGTATCATTAAGTGAGAATCCATAATTCATTACATAAAGTTTCATTTTGAAATCAAATTTCTGAATATACCAAAAATCATATTTCCGATTCTCTTTTACAAGTCTAATTCTCTCATCTTTCAGAAAGAAAATCAAACTTCCTACATAAATTGAAGTTAAAAAAATAAAAATACTTATAATTATACTTTTTCTTTTCCTATAGTAAGCTCTTACTTTCCAAAATAACTCTTCTAAAAAATCTAATATATCGTATATCATTTTTTCTCACCTAAATGCAGTTTTAACTATTCCACATCATAAATAAATGAATAATTTTGTTTCACATCTTTACTTAAACTTCTGCCAACTACACACATTTCTTCTACTGATTTTTCAGCTTTTTCTCTTACTTCCTGACTATATTCCTTTTTTAGATGAAATGCAATATTGATTTCTGTAATTTTAAAAGTTGTTAAATCGACTTTTTTTCCAACTTCTGCATAGCAATTTTGAAAATTCTGGTTATTAGATTCTAATTTTATTGATAAAACTGTCATTGCACATGAAGCTACAGACGCAGCGAGAAGTTCTGACGGAGAAAGCATTTCGCCATTACGGTCTGTCAAAATAATCTCGCTATTTCTGTTATTTTCTATTTTCATTCTGAAATTTTTGTCATATTTTACTATCATTTTATTCATTTTTATTCCTTAATTGTCTTAAATTCTATTTTAAAGCATTTAATCCTGCTAAATTCAAGAAATTCCAAGGCTTGTTATAATGAGGCTGGAAGAAGAAGTCTACAAATGCCAATTCTTCTACAGTCATTTTATTTTGAATGCATACTGACAATGTATTAATTGATTGTGTTAAATCAATTTTAGAAGTTAACTGTGCTCCTAAAATTCTTCTGCTATTTTTTTCAAATACCACTTTTAATGTTACTTTTTCATAAGTTGGCATAAATTCAGGACGATAGTTATCAACTGCAATTACGCTTTCAACTTCTACTCCTTCTTGTTTTGCAATTTCCTCTGTTAATCCAGTTGCAGCCATATTGTTTTCGTAAATTTTAATTCCTGAAGTACCTTGTGTTCCAAGATGTCTAACTTTATTTTCAAGCAAGTTTATACCTGCTAATGTTCCCATTCTTACAGCGTTTGTTGCAAGTGGAATATATCTTTCTTTTTGTAGCGGATTATAGAATACTGAACAGCAGTCTCCTGCAGCCATAACGTCTTTATTGCTTGTTCTCATATATTCGTCAACTTTAATCGCTCCATTTGGAAGCATTTCAAGCTGTCCTTTAAACAATGAAGTGCTTGGCAGGAATCCAACACACATAATTACCATATCAGCTTCATATTCATTTTTGTCAGTAACTACTTTTGTTACATTTCCATTGCTTCCTTCAAATTTAACAACTTTTTCTCCAGTTGCAATTACAATTCCTCTATGTTTAAACGATTCTTCAGCAACATCTGTAAATTCCTTGTCAAAATATTTGCTTAAAACTCTTTCTTCTGCATCTACTAGCACAACTTCTTTTCCATTATCTCTAAATGCTTCAACAAGTTCCACTCCAATGTATCCTGCTCCAACAACAACAACTTTTTGTGAATGTTTTGCTCTTTCAATAATTTCATTTGAATGATTGTAATTTTTACAAAGCAAGATATTATTTAAATCAATTCCTTCGATTGGTGGAATAATAGGCCAAGAACCAGATGTAATGATTAATTTGTCAAAAGTTTCATTAAATTCAATTCCAGTTTCCAAATTCACAACTCTTACTTTTTTACCTTCAATATCAACATTCTTTACTTCATGTCTCATTCTAGTGTCAACATTTAATTCTCTTAATTTTTCAGGTGAACAGTAAAACAGCCCTTGAGGATCTTTTACAACTCCTCCTACATACAAGGCAATCCCACAAGACAAGAATGAAATATTGTCATTTCTTTCAAATACTGTTATCTCCGCATCAGGATTTGTCTTTCTCAAATTTAAGATTGCCGCTGTACCAGCGTGTGTACATCCAATTACAACTACTTTCATCTATTTCCTCTCCTTCATAATATTCATATTTCAATTTTTAAATAAATTTATAATAATTGTTAAATCAAATTATTTTTTTCTCAATCTATTTAATTATACTACATTTTAAAAAAAAATCAATAGTATTTTGAAATTTTTACAAATTTATATTTAAATAAAATTATTTTTAAAATAAAAAGACTACTTCAGATTCATTTTCTAAAATAGCCTCTTTCTAAATTTAATTTTTAATATCATAAATTACAATATTTTATAAATTTTATTCTTTAGTTTCATCATCATTATCTTTATCCTGATGTTCTTCGTATTCGTCATACTCATCATACTCATTGACTTCACTAGGATCTTCACCATGATAATCTTTTTTGTTAAAATCTTTTTTATATTTTTTGTATTTATCCATCCAAGATGAAGACATACAAATCACACTTCCTTATCTTTAATTTATACCTTACACTAAAAGTTAATCTTAATATTTATAATATTCCTTGATATTTTATACCTTTCCAGTACACATTATTTACAATTACAGCTTCTTCTGGAAGATTAACATCTTTTAATGCCCATTTTTTAAATTCTTCAAAACCTGTTCTGTCAACAATGTAACCAATATGTTCTTTTGGAAGACTTCTATCGATGTATTTATCAACATATTCGTAAGTATTTTTTATTATTTTTATTATTGATTCCTCATCTGCCCAGAATAACCAGTCTTCTGCCAATCTTGGATTTTGTTTTCCACTTCTTCCCATTATTGCAAGTTTGTAATATTTTTTAGGAGATCTTGTCCATGCTCCTGTTGGACAGTTCAATACACATTCTCCACAACCTATACATCTTTGGTGATCTCTTACAGGTTTATAGTTTTTATATGAAATTGCTCCTGTTGAAAGCTTTTTACATTTTCTTTCACACATTCCGCAAGAAACACATTTAGATTCATCAAGTTCAGGTTTTGCCATTCCAATTATTCCAAAATCATGCATTCTAACTTTTTGACAATCATTTGGACAGCCTGTTAATGCTACTTTGAAGTGAAAATCATGTGGAAATATTGCTTTTTCGATTTTTTTTGCAAATTCTGTCGTATTATAGGCAGCTTTTGGACATACCTTGTTTCCAATACAAGCTGCAATATTTCTCGTACCAGCCGCAGCATATCCTTTATCTTTATCCTTATAATTAATTTCCAGTTTTTCCATAATTGGCTGCACCATCTTATTTACTTTTTCAATATCATTCCAAGAAATTCCCAACACTTCAAAACCTTGACGAGTTGTAATATGAACATTTCCATCTCCATAAGTATTAGCTATTTTTGCAACCATTTCCATTATTTCCCCAGTAATTGCTCCTCCTGGCACTCTCACACGCAATGCGGTTTTAGATCTGTCCTTTGTTACCCTGAATGCATTTTTGGTAACAATTTTTCTATTTATATCCATGCTCATTGTTTTTACCTCTTCTTTCTTAATCAAGTAATTTTTTTGCAAAATCATATCTAAATACTGGACCTTCAAGGCAAATATACGTTTCATCGATTTTACAATGTCCACATTTCCCAACGGCACAGGACATCTTTCTTTCAAATGAAACCCATATTTTTTCAGTTGGAATACCTGTTTTTAGGATTTCAAGACAAGAGAAATACATCATTACTGGAGGGCCTACAACAATGTATTCAACTTCATCCATATTTTCAGGAATTTTTAAATCGGGAATATATTTGGTAACCATTCCTTCATGAATTTCGTCTTCTGTCTTTCCAATATTTCTTGCTGTTTCTACATTATCCAATGTTACAAGTATTTCAATATTTTCTCTCCAACGTGAAAATTCCTCTTCGAAAATAACACTTTCATAATTTTTATATCCAACAATAATTTTAAAAGATTTCATTTCATTAGGATGTTTCGTAAAATATTCTATAATTGGTCGAACTGGAGCAATTCCACTTCCTCCAACAACCATTACAATATGCTTATTTTTGTATTGTTCAATTGGAAAACCGTGTCCATAAGGTCCTCTTAAAAAAATTCTATCTCCTGCTTTCAGTTCGAAAATCTTGTCTGTAACTTTTCCAACTTTTCTAATAAGGAAATCAAGATAACCTTCCTCCAAGTCAAAATTCGCAATGGAAATAGGGGCTTCTCCAACTCCTGGTAATGAAACCTGCATAAACTGTCCAGCTTCTACACTTCCCTTTTTATATTCTACACGAAATAGCCATTCTAGCTCAGTAACTTTTTCAATAAACAAAAGTTTGTGAACAGTCGGTAAATATACATTCATATCCATTATAGCTTGTTCATCCATATTTATTGTATTTAATGTGTTAATTGTACTCATTCTGATTCTTCACCTCTTTTTTCAGCCGAAATTCTTTTTAGTTCAGCACTTAACTTGTTTATGCAATTTGAGAATGAAATGTATTCAGGACATGCATCATCACATCTTCCACACCCTGTACACATCTGATATCCAAATCTCTTTTTAAAATCAGATATTTTATGCATTACCTTAAATCTCATTCTATCTCCGTGCCTTTGCCTGAATGAATGACCTCCAGCCATATCCGTAAAGCCGTTCACATGACATGAAGCCCATACACGCCTTCTTTCTCCATTGTTTTCATTTTCGCTGTAAAAAACATCTTGTGTAGTCGTGCAGGTACAAGTTGGACAAACAAAGTTACATTTTCCGCAGGCTATGCAACGACTGTCGTATTCACGCCATAAATCCAAATTTATTATATCTTCAAGCTCAATATTGTCAGGAATATCCACATGGATTTCATTATCTTCTACGAATTCCATTTCAAATTCAACATTTTCTTTTATCTTATTACTATTATTTTCAGCAATTATTTCTTCAAGATATTTTTTCATTTTTTCATCTTTTACATCCAGATACATTTCATTTATTTTATGTTCATCATTGCTTCCATTGTTTTTCTCAGCGATAAGTTCTTTAAAATAAACCTTCAGCTCGTCATCTTTTATATCAGCAAATATTTCCTTTTCTGTAACTTTTATTCCAATATTATACTCATCAGTCTTGTTAGTGCCCATATCTACACAAAAACAGTTCTCAAATGAATTTGGACATCCAAACACTACAAATTTAACTTTATCTCTAACCCTCTTGTAGTAAATATCCAAAAATTTATTATTCAAGTAAATATCATCAACTCTTTTGACACCATGTAAATCACAGCTTCTAAGAAATATAAGATATTTCTGCTCCTGTTCTTTGGGCATCTTGCAACCTTCTTCTGTAAAATAGAACATTGTTTGCGTTATTGGCAACATTATTTCCTTTGCTGAAAAATGAGATTTTTTGTCAAAACATATTTCATCAATTGTTTCAATTTCAGAATATCTGATTACAGAAGTATCTGAAAATGTACCTCGAAATGGTATCTCAATTGGTGCATATATTTTATATTCTTTTTTCAGCTTTTTAAGTGCCAGATTAAAATTTTCACGATTTAAACTGATTTTCATTTTCCCTCCTAAATTTTACTTTATCTCTCCATTTAAAAATTATTTTTTTTATTTAAATTATTATTTATCCTTTTTTGCTAAATAATAGCAAGCAAAACCAACAAATGCTCCACCAACAATATTCCCCAATGTTACAAATAATAAATTATAAAAATAACCATTTAATGTTATTTCTTTTGCTCCATTGTATATTATCCCCATCATTAAAAGAGTCATATTAGCAACACTGTGCTCAAATCCAGCAGTTATAAATGCAAATAAACACCAGAATACCATTATTAGCTTAGCAGTTTCCTCTTTTAATTTTATTCCAGCCAGAACCGCAAGACACACAAGAATATTACATAAAATTCCTTTAAAAAACAGTTCGTGAGGCAATGCAGTAATCTTTGCCTTTGAAACTTTCACAATAAATTCTACAACAGGTTTTGAAGCAGAATTTGAAAATACGTATACTATTGCAAGCAGAATTGATCCTAAAATATTTCCAAGATAAGATGCTATCCACATAAAAATCATATCCTTAAAGCTTATACCCTTGTTTAAAAGCCCTGCTACCCCTATCATATTATTCCCTGTAAAAAGTTCTGTTCCAAACACAACTACAAGGCTAAGCGCTATTCCGAAACTAATTCCCATAAGAATTTTGTTAGTTGGTAAGCCGCTACTAACTCCACCAACCGTAAATGTCAATAAAATTCCAATTCCAATAAACATTCCAGCCAAAAATGCAGATAAAAAATATTTCCCGCTATGCTCTTTTAAAAATCTAACCTTATCCTTTGCAGCATTTGAGACTTTTTCCAAAGTTTCATTATTTCTCATTTTCCTATAGCAACAAAATTAATTTTATTACATTCTCCTTCCTAACAATTTTCTATTTTTATCTTGTGAAAAATTTCTTGTTTGTGTACTAAATTATCACATAAAAAAGTGAAAAAGTCCACTATAAAAAATATTTTTTTTATATTCGTAAATATAATATTTTGATTGACTAATCAAAAATAATTTGTAAAAAAAAATTGCTGTATTTAAAACAACAATTTTTTTATTAATACTAAATTTCCGTTTATTTAAAAATTTTCAATTTTTTCGAGTAACTCCCTTAATGTTTCAGAATCTGCCTTTGGTTCGTTAATTGCCCTTTTCCAGGCTTTGCTTCCGCGTATATTATGAAATAGACCGTGAGCATGCATTAAGAATAGATGCGGACGAATCTTCTGTTTTTCCATATTTTCAACATAATAAATCATTTTTTCTATGATTTCTTTACGAGTAATATTTATGTTTTTCCCGTAATATTTTCCAAATTCAGTCAAAATCATAGGATTATCATAAATTTCACGTCCTAGCATTACAGAATCAACATATTTTAAATGTTCATCAATTTCCTTGACACTTTTAATTCCACCATTAATTTCTATATGTAAATCAGGATATTCTTTTTTTACACGGTAAACTTCATCATATCTAAGAGGCGGAATACTTCTATTCTGCTTTGGATCAAGTCCTGCAAGTATTGCTATCCGTGCATGGATAATATATTTATTTATCCCAGTTTCTTTAGTAATATTAATAAAATTTACCATATCATCATATTTATCTAATAGAGTTCGCTCAAAAGATTCTGGCAATATATTTTTTCCATCAATCCCTATTCTATGCTTTATTGAAATCTGCTTATCTGTTGCTTCCTTCATTGCTTTCACTATATTTGCTACTTCTTTTGGAAATGCCATAAGATAAGCGCCCATCATATTTCCAGATACTCTGTCTGATGGACATCCGACATTTAGATTAATTTCATCATAATTGTACTTCTCAGCGATTTTTACAGCTTTATATGCTTCTTCTGGATTTGTTGCCGCAATTTGCAGAACAATTGGATGCTCCACTTCATTAAATCCCAAAATATAGTCTAAATCTCCATTAAGAATAGCCTGTGCCGTTATCATCTCTGTATACAATAAAACGTCTTTATTTATCATTCTTACAAAATTTCTAAAATTTCTATCCGTTCTGTCTACCATTGGAGCGATACTTATCTTATTTTTCACAGCATTTCCTTTCATTAATTTCAAAAATTATCAGTTTATCTTGCATTATAATATTTCATTGCTTCAGGCAAGAATTTTCTTGCCGCTTCAATTCTATTTTTTCCAGATGGATGAGTTGATAAAATATCTGACCTACTGCTTCCAGCCATCGAATCCATTCTTTCAAGAGCTGTAATGGCTTCATTTGGATTATATCCAGCCATTGCCATAAATATCATTCCATATTTATCCGCCTCGTATTCCTGAGTTCTGTTAAATTTCAGAAGAGTAATTGAAAGTCCGCCAGAAACAATTGAAGATACAGCATTTCCACCTGTTACAGCATCTGTTACAGTTGCGGCAATTCCTGCAAGAGCCTTGTTACTTGAAGCTTCGGCATGATGACCTCCAATAACATGGCCAATTTCGTGTCCCATTACAAACGCAATTCCTCCATCAGTATTCAGAACTGGTAATATTCCAGTATAAAAGGCAATCTTACCACCTGGCATTGCAAATGCATTTATTTCATTAGTTTTTATTAGATTAAATTCCCACTGTAAGCTGGATACCTTATTTGACATTCCATTTTCATTCAAATACTTCTCAACTGCTGTAGAAATTTTACCTCCAATTCTTCTCAACCGTTGTCCCTCAGCTGTATTATTCGCCAAAAGTCCCTTAGCTCCTGCCTGCTGAATAAGCTGTCTATATGTAGAAACTGAGCTTTCTGCTACACTCTCATCACTTACCAGCTTTAACTGTCTTCTCCCAGTAAGCGGAGCAACTGCACAGCTTGAAAGCATCGTTGTTACTGTTACTAAAAATAATATTTTTGAATATTTTTTCATTTTAAAACTCCTCTCTTTTTTGAAATATAATATCTATTAATTGTACAATTTTTTCTTGTAATTTTCAATATGATTTTCTTATAAATTGAATAAAATTTTATTTAAAAAAAATTCTAGTTATATTTTTTATATTTATTTCAATTTATATTCGTCTATACTTTAAAAATACGGTTTTATTTGGTATAATATACAAAAAATTACATTTAACTAGAAAGGGCTGAGAAATATGAAAAAAATGTGGGAAGGTCGATTCCATAAGGAAACTAATAAATTGTTAGAAAAATTTAATGCCTCAATTACATTTGATAAAAGAATGTATGAAGAGGATATTGCTGGAAGCATTGCACACAGCAGAATGCTTGCTAAGCAAGGGATTATTGCAGAGAACGAGCAAAAAGATATTGAAAATAGGTTGCTTCAAATAAAGGATGAAATTGAAAAGGGAGAATTTGAGTTTAGAATTGAAGATGAGGATATTCATATGTCGATTGAGAAAAGGCTGACACAGATTATTGGGGCATTGGCTGGAAAACTGCATACTGCCAGAAGCCGAAACGATCAGGTGGCTCTTGACGTGCGAATGTATGTACGAAAAGAAGCTCGTGAAATCTCAAATTTACTTGTAAAAATGGAAAATGTACTGCTAGGGCTTGCTGAAAAATATAAAAATGTTATTATTCCTGGATATACTCATTTACAAAGGGCTCAGCCGATTTTATTCTCTCATCATTTGATGGCTTATTTTCAAATGTTTAAAAGGGATATTTCGAGAATTGAGGACTTTCTCAAAAGAAGTGATGAAATGCCACTTGGAGCAGGGGCATTGGCTGGAACTACATTTAATCTTGATAGACATTTTGTGGCAGAAGAACTTGGATTTTCAAAGCCTACGGAAAATAGTCTTGATTCTGTAAGCGACAGAGATTTTATAATTGAGCTTGCAATGATTATTTCAGTAATTTCAATGCACTTGTCAAGATTTTCAGAAGAAATTATTATCTGGTGCACATCCGAATTTTCATTTATAAATCTAGATGATGCCTTTGCAACTGGCTCTTCAATTATGCCACAGAAAAAAAATCCCGACATTGCCGAACTTGTAAGAGGAAAAACTGGCAGAATCTACGGAAATCTTATGGGAATTTTGACAACAATGAAGGCACTTCCGCTAGCTTATAACAAGGATATGCAGGAAGACAAGGAAGGAATTTTTGACTCTATTGACAATATCAAATTATCCATCGAAATTTTCTACCTAATGCTTGACACAATAACAGTAAACAACGAAAAAATCTACACTTCAATGCAAGCAGGATTCCTAAACGCAACAGATGTAGCCGATTACCTTGCAAAACACAATGTTCCGTTCAGACAGGCACATAAAATCGTTGGAGAAATCGTATCCTACTGCGAAGATAAGAAAATCGCAATTGATGACATGAAACTCGAAGAATTTCATAAATTTTCTGATATTTTCAAAGACGATATTCTTTCAGAAATCACAATTGAAAACTGTGTAAACAAACGAAATTCGTATGGTGGAACTTCCATAAAAAATGTCGAAATGCAAATTGAAAATGGAAGGAAATTTTTAGAAACTTTATAACAGAGTTTTTTCTTTTTTATTAAATTTTCTGAATAAACATAAAAAACAATTTGTATTACAGCTTAAAATATTATATAATTATAATATAAAAAGAACACAAATAATTAATATATAAAATGGAATAAATATTTGACATAGATATTTAAAGCAGAAGGAGATGATATGCAATGTTTAAGAAAATTTTACTCACAATCATACTTGCCATGTCTGTCGTGGGATGTGAACTGCTAAGTCCAAGTTACTGGGATAGGGTGAATCAAAGAGATAGAGAAGAAGGTAGAAGATGTTTTAAGAGGGCTAATGGTGAGTATTATTGCAAGGATAGATACGGAAATATTGTCTACTAGATTATATGTGATACAAAACAGATAATGACGGTTAAAGAAGCTATGAAATATATGCAGAGGGCAGGGGCTTCCCATACAAGGGAATGTACTCCTGTCTTTTTTCTTTTGGTTAAATAATTATAAAAATTAAATCTAATTTTTAAATTTTAATAAACTGATGGAGCTTTCATTATTAAACCCTATTCAGAAAATAGAAAATATTTTAAGAACAAGAAGTTTTAATTCTTTGATAAGATATATAATTCAAAATTTATTAAACATTCACTATTTAAATAGGAAATAATATTAAAAAAAAATGCAAATGAAAGGAAAAATTACTACAATGAAAGAGATTAGACTAGCACAAGAAAAAGATATTCCAAAAATAGAAAATTTACTGGAACAAATTTTATTAGTTCAT
The DNA here is from genome assembly GCF_041199995.1 of Leptotrichia sp. HSP-342. Classification (NCBI taxonomy): domain Bacteria; kingdom Fusobacteriati; phylum Fusobacteriota; class Fusobacteriia; order Fusobacteriales; family Leptotrichiaceae; genus Leptotrichia; species Leptotrichia mesophila. The sequence goes on along the minus strand of NZ_CP165646.1, from coordinate 954,093 downwards.
CACGAAGGACGTCCAGATATTTTCAAGGCAACTGGGAAAAAATACACAGCAAAAGAATTAACAGAAATGTTAAACGACTCAAACAAGCCAATATTCGTAGCAACTGATGAAAATGATAACGTAATTGGCTATATTTTCTGTATTTTCAAGCAACAAACAAATCACAACGTACTAACTGATATAAAAACGTTATTTATTGATGACCTTTGTGTTGATGAAAGTACTCGTGGGCAGAATACCGGAAAGAAATTGTATGATTTTGCCTTAGATTTTGCAAAAAAAGAAGGGTGTTATAATTTAACATTGGATGCTTGGGCTAAGAATACTGGAGCTGTTAGATTTTATGAAAAATTAGGAATGAAAGTTCAGAAGTATGTTTTTGAAGAGATTTTGTAATTTTCTATTATTTATAATAAAACTATCAGATAGATTGTGTTCCAGCTTAAAATGTTGTATAATGAAAATATAAAAAGAACACAAACAGTAAATACATAAAACAGGATAAATATTTGACATAGATATTTAAAAAGGAGATGATATGCAATGTTTAAGAAAATTTTACTCATGATTATACTTACTGTGGCAATTATAGGCTGCAGTGCACGTGATATTGCCCTATGGAAAGAATCAGATCGGAGAGCTGCGGAAAGAGGTGTAAGATGTTTTAAGAGGGCTAATGGTGATTATTACTGCAAGGATAGATACGGAAATATTGTCTACTAGATATATGTGACATGGAAAAGATAAGATGGATGACAAAGGTTTAAAAGCTATGAAATATATACAGAGGACAGGGGCTTCCCATACTGGGGAATGTACTCCTGTCTTTTTTCTTTTGCTTAAATAATTATAAAATTATATCTAATTTTTAAATTTTAATAAACTGATGGAGTTTTCATTTGTTTAGCTACGGCTGTTTAACGATTGGCAGATAATTTTAAAATCAATTTTTAAATTTTTTAAAAATATGCTATAATATGCTTAAACTCTTTAAATTAATACAAAATAAAAAGTTAGAGTTTAAATAAATAGTTACATTTTTAAGTTTAGTTTTAAAATTTGTTACTATAAAAGTTGGTAAATTTAAAAAATTTAGGAGGAAAAATAAAATGTCTGAGGGCAGTTTATTATTACAGATTGTAATAATAATAATTTTAACGGGAATTAACGCTTTCTTTTCCAGTGCGGAAATGGCGATTGTTTCGTTAAACAAAAATAAATTAAAAATATTAATTGAAGATGAAAATAAAAAAGCAATTTTACTTGATAATTTGCTGCAGGAACCTAGTAAATTCCTGTCTACTATTCAAGTTGGAATTACTTTGGCAGGTTTTTTTGCATCAGCATCGGCAGCGACTGGTTTATCGCAATATTTGTCGAATGCATTGCAACCTTTGAATATCCCATATAGTAATCAGATTTCAATGATTTTAATAACTTTTCTGCTATCATATGTTACACTTGTCTTTGGGGAACTGATTCCAAAGAGAATTGCACTTAGAAATTCAGAAAAGATTGCTTTATCATCAGTTGGAGTTATTGTATTTATTTCAAGGTTATTTTCTCCATTTGTAAAGTTTTTGACATTTTCTACAAATTTGGTACTTACAATTTTGAAAATGAAAGAAGACAATATTGAAGAAAAAGTTTCTAAAGAGGAACTGCGTTCGCTGGTAGAAGTCGGTAAGGAACACGGTGTTATTAATGAAGCTGAACAGGAAATGATTGAGAATATTATTGAATTTGATGAAAAAATTGCACGTGAAATAATGATTCCAAGAACAAAAGTTTTTTTGATTGATAAAAATATCTCAATTCATGAACTTTTTGAAAATAAGGAAATTGGAAAATATTCACGTATTCCTGTTTATGAAAATGAAGCTGACAATATTGTTGGAGTATTGTTAACTAAAGATTTGATGATGGAAGCCTACAAAAAGGGATTTGACAACATAAAAGTGGCTGATTTGCTGCAAGAAGCGTATTTTGTGCCTGAAACAAAAAATGTAAATGAACTTTTTAATGAAATGCAGCTTGAGAAAAAGCATATTACTATTCTAATTGATGAATACGGAGGTTTTTCGGGAATTGTTACACTTGAAGACTTGATTGAGGAAGTTATGGGGAATATTGCTGACGAATTTGATGATGAAGACTTGTCAATCCGTCAATTGTCACGAAATAAATACTTAATTAATGGAGATGTTTCCTTAAATGACCTGAATGATAGCTTTCACTTTGAACTTGAATCTAAATATTATGATACTTTAAGCGGAATTTTAATTGAAAATTTAGGATATATTCCTGAAGACAATGAAAATATTGAGCCAATTACTATTAATGGTGTTGTATTCAAGCCACAGCGAGTTAGAAATAAAAAAATTGAAAAAGTTGTTATGACTTTTGACAAAGATAAAGAAAATAATGAAAAAACTAAAAATAAATCAAATGAGGATGATTAATATTTTACAATAAATAAACAATACATAGAAATGGAGTTGATCAATCAAAATGAGTATTACTAATATTCAACAGACAAGCGGACTTAAACGGCTTTTCCCGCTTTTAGCAAATGAAAATGTCAATATGAAAAAGGAAATTATGGCAGGGATTACAACATTTCTTACAATGGCGTACATAATTGCTGTAAATCCAAATATTTTGTCAAAAACAGGTATGGATGCAGGGGCATTAGTTACAGCAACTTGTTTTTCAGCCGCAATTGGATGTTTTCTTATGGGCCTTATTGCAAATCTGCCTTTCGCTCTTGCCTCAGGTATGGGATTAAATGCTTTTTTTGCATTTACAGTTGTATTAAAAGGCGGTATCAGCTGGCAAACTGCTTTGACTGCTGTCTTCTGTGAAGGAATTATATTTATCTTTTTAACACTTTTTAAAGTACGTGAAGCTGTAGTAAATTCTATTCCAGAAAATATGAAACACGCTGTTACTGGTGGAATTGGAGTATTTATCGCATTTGTCGGCTTTTCAGGGAGTGGGCTGGTTGTTTTAAATGAATCTACCAAAGTTAGTATGGGACATTTTTCTCCAGCAGTTATTATTTCATTTATCGGATTATTCTTAATAGCTATTTTAGATAAAAAGAATGTACGTGGATCAATTCTTTATGGAATAGTATTGAGTTCTCTTCTAGCCTGGGGATATGCACTTATAAATCCTGCACATGCAAAAGAATTAGGAATTTATTTACCATCTGGTATCTTTAAATACGAGTCAATGATGCCTGTTATGGGGAAATTAGACTTTAAGCTATTTACTGATTTTAAAATGTTTGGAAATTTATTTGTTATAGTTTGTACATTCCTGTTTGTGGACTTTTTTGATACTGTCGGAACATTAGTAGGAGTATGTTCAAAAGCTGATATGCTAGATGAAAACGGAAATGTACCGAATGTAGGACGAGCTTTAATGGCTGACGCAATTGCAACTACAGCTGGTGCCGCACTTGGAGTTTCAACAGTTACAACGTATGTAGAAAGCTCAACAGGAGTTATCGCAGGAGGAAGAACAGGATGGACTGCTATCACAACAGGATTCCTATTCCTAATATCAATGTTTTTCTCACCAATATTTATTTCAATACCAGGATGTGCCACAGCTCCAGCTCTAATTTACGTTGGTTACCTAATGTTAAGTTCAGTTAAAAATATAGACTTGCACGATATTCTGGAAGGAGTCCCGTCTTTCATAACAATTACAACAATGGCCCTAACTTACAGTATCGGAGATGGTTTGACATTAGGAATATTATCTTACGTATTAATAAATCTATTTTACAATTTATTCTCGAAAAAAGAAGACAGAAGACACGTTTCATGGGTAATGGTTATTTTAGGGGCATTATTTATAGTTAAATTATTATTTATGTCATAATCAAATTTATAAATTCTTCTTATAAACAAAAAATATGATTTCTTATACATTAATCTGTATTTGAAATCATATTTTTTATTACTTTTACATAAAATAATTTAAAAAGTTATTTGTAATGATTAGCACAAGCTATTATTATAACTTCATTTTCAGTCAATTTATAAATAAATCTGTGTTTATCAGTTATTCTTCTGCTCCAATACCCACTTAATTCATGCTTTAAAGCCTCTGCTTTACCTATTCCTTCATTTCCATTTCTCTGAATATCCTTTATAATTTCATTTATCTTTTTTATAACTTTTTTATCTTTTGATTGCCAGTCTACATATTCCTTCCATGCTTCACTATTCCAATTTATGTTCATGTTATTATTCCACCTCAATTAAATCATGTTTCTCAACTTTCCCTTTTTCAACCTCATCTTTTCTTTTCAACAATTCATTATAATAATCTTTATTAGACATAATATACAAATTTTCTATAAGATTATTGTATTCTTCTTCACTCATTAATACCACATTTTCATCATTTTTTCTAGTTACAATTATTGTTTCATAATCTCTTGTTGCCTTATCACAATACTTTTTAAAATTATTTCTAATATTAGAATAATTTGTAGCTATCATATTTCTCACTCCTTTTAAAATTTTGTTCAATTTATTGTACAATATATAATGAAAATTGTCAATTATATTTACAAAAAAATAGAGAACTAATTTTTAATTCTCTATCTTTTGTAGTTTCAAATATTAAATTTTTATAACAAAATTTTAGAAAGTAATCCCATTCCTAAACTTACCTTCCGACTCAACTGGCTCTGTCCCTGTCTTAAACAGTGCTGTTCGTTTATTTACTCCATCTCTGTCAAGAAGTCCGATTTGCAAGTCAATATCTCTTGTTGTTAAATCTTTTCTTGTAATATAATCGTCTATAAATTCAAAGACTCCAACGTTGTAATTTGGCAAGTCAACTACTGTCTGCATGTAAGTTTTCCAAATTGGTGCAGCTGCAGCTCCCCCAGTCATTCCAGGCCCCATTGACTTGTTGTCATCATTTCCGACATAAACTACTGTCGCAAGAGTAGGTGTGTAACCTGTAAACCACGCTGAAACGTAATCAGAAGTTGTTCCCGTTTTTCCAGCCATTGGAATAAGCTGTCCATTTTTTAAGACTTTTGCAGATTGTCCAGTTCCATAATTTACAGCATTTTCAAGCATATAAGTTAATATTGCAACATCTTTTGAATCGTAAACTTTTTTCATTTTTGGTTTTGCTTCATAAACAACTTCACCATATTTATTTTCGATTTTGTAGATATATTGAGGCTGAACTTGATAACCTCCGTTTGCAAGTGCCGCATAAAACATTGCCATATCTATTGGTCTTGTGGAAATTGAACCAAGTGCCAACGTATAGTTCTTAGGAAAATCTCCTCCTACAACTCCTGCATCACGCCATACTTTTTCAGCCGAATTAATTCCAACACGTTGCAATAGTTTTACTGGTATTATATTGTTGGAAATTTCCAATGCTTTAGCAAGTGTCATGCTGTCTCTGAATACTCCGTCATAGTTCTTTGGACTCCAGTTTCCAATTTTTACTGGTGAATCTTCCATAACGGTATTCATTGCCATGTTTTTTTGCAGTGCCGCAAGGTAAACTACTGGCTTGTAAGATGAACCTGGCTGTCTTAATGAACTTAACGCACGATTAAAATTACCTTTTTTATAATTTTTTCCTCCAACCATTGCTTTTACAAACCCGTTACTTGGGTCAATAGAAAGCAATGCACCATTTAAGCTTGCTCGGCTCTTCAAGTTATAATTGTTGTTAAATGCCGAATAAGCTGCTCTTTGTAAATCTAAATCAACTGTTGCATAAATTTTATAACCGTCAAATAAGAATTTTTGGTCTTCTTCAGGTATTTTCAATATTTTTCTTACTTCACTTAATACAACTGTTGTAAATTCAGGTGCCACATTTGAAGTCGAAATCTGTTCCTCTTCATTACGGCTTTTAATATTTCCATTTACAAACGTAATTTTTTCTTTAACAGCTTTCTCATATTCTTCCTCTGTTATAAATCCAAAATTTCTCATTTGATGAAGTACAATCTTTTGTCTTTCCAACGCATGTTCTATTTTTGAATATTTTGTTGGAGATTTTGGAAGGCTCGCTAAAATTGCCGCTTGTGCAATAGAAAGCTGTTTTGGCTGTTTATTAAAATATTTTATAGCCGCATTTTTTATTCCGTAAGCTCCTTGTCCAAAATAGATTGTATTCAAGTAATTTTCCAGAATTTCATCTTTTGTATACTTTCTTTCAATTTCTATTGCTAAAATCGCTTCTTTAATCTTTCTTGTCATTGTTTGTTCTGGTGATAAAAACGCATTTTTTGCAAGCTGCTGAGTAAGTGTACTTCCTCCTTCACGCCGTCTTCCTGTAATTGTCAAAAAAGCCGCTCTTGCCGTTCTCACAAAGTCAAATCCGTGATGAGTCCTAAATTTTCTATCCTCAATTGCCAAAAACGCATTCTGCACATGTAAAGGAATTTCTCCAATTCCAATTGGCGCCCTATTTTGAACCATTATCGTATCTATTTGATTTCCATTAATGTCATAAATTACCGATGGTGATACAGGTGCATATCCATCAATCAAATCAACTGGCGTTTCCTTGCTTACCGTATAAACAAGATAAGCTCCCGCTCCAGCTCCGATTATAAACAAAAACACAAAAACTTTGAAAAAAAATGAAAATAAACTAAATTTTTTTCTAGGTTTTACAATTTTTTCTTCTTTATTATTCTTTTTCATTACTACCTCTTTTCGTAACTATTTCAATATCTATTTAAATATTTTTAGTAAAATCCATCTGTTTTTTTGCCTTCAACTGTCCACAAGCCGCTGCAATGTCCTGCCCTTTAGTCTCTCGCAACGTTACATTAACATTTTTGTCTTTTAATAATTTATAAAATTCTCTTTGTTTTTGTTTTGATGGTGTTTTATAAGGCTTTCCACCGACAGGATTATAAGGAATCAAGTTTACTAGACACGAAAATGAATTTAAGAATCCAGCCAGTTCCCTTGCATCTTCAGGCTCGCAGTTCAAATCATCAATCAAGATATATTCAAATGTAATACGATTTTTAGTTTGTTTCTGATATTCCAAAAGTGATTCTTTTAACTGTTTTACTCCCCATGTTTTATTTATCGGCATAATTTCACTTCTCACATCATCTCTAACTGAATGTAATGAGATTGCTAAGTTCACTTGATTTTCATTTTCTGTAAATCTTTTTATCCCATTTACAATTCCGCTTGTAGAAATTGTAAAATTCCTTTTTGAAAAATTTTGCCCCTTAGGAGAATTTAACATATTAATTGAACCAAGAACTGCATCATAATTTAAAAACGGTTCCCCCATCCCCATATAAACTACATTTCCTAATTTTTCTCCACGTTTAAGTAAATATTTCTGAACATAGTAATATTGTAGTAAAATCTCAGAAATTGATAAATTTCTTTCATAAGTCATTGTAGCTGTGGCACAGAAATCACATCCGATAAGACATCCAATTTGTGAAGAAACGCAAAGTGTATGCCGATTTTTATGAGAAATAAGCACACTTTCAATCAATCTTCTGTCCTTCAATTCAAACAAAAATTTCTCAGTATCCCCATCTTCCGAAACTTGATGTGTCTTAAACTCTAGTTTTGCCACATAAAATTTCTCTTTCAAAATCTCTCTGTCTTTTTTGGAAATATTAGAAAACTCATCAAAATCAAATACCAGTTTATTATGCAGCCAGTCAAAAACTTGACTCGCATTAAACTTTTTAAGACCAATTTCAACAAATTTCTCCTGCAAACTCTCTAAATCCATCCCCAAAATATCAATTTTCTCAACTATATTTATATTTGTCATTTCATTATTATTTAGCTCCATTATTTTATTTTTTTCAATTTCCTCCTTTTATTTTTACAATTTTCATTGCTTATATCATACCATATTTTACGAAAATATTATATCATTATTTTGCATTATATTTAAACTTATTTAAAAATTATGTGTAATCATTAATTTTACTGAAAAAAATAATGTTATTTTTACTAAGACCAGGTAATAGAAAAATAATAAGAGCCTTGTGTAACTCTTATTTTTTGTATCCTATAGATTATATAATATATTGCAACAAACTGAAAAATATAAAAACTCATGATAATTTCGTGTTAAAATGTTAGTAACTACAAAAACATTAACGAAAGGAAATATATCATGAGCCATAAATATTTTACCATAAATGAAAGAAATAAACTAGAGGTCCTGCTAAAAGAAAATTACAAAATTTCTAAAATTGCTCAAATCCTTAACAGGCGCAGGTCCACTATTTACCGTGAAATTAAAAGAATTAATGGAGAATACTCTTCTGAGAATGCTCAGGCGGATGCCAATGCAAAAGTTGCTAATAAAGGAAGAAATTTAAAAATTACTGCTGAATTGAAAAATCTGATAGAGGACAGGCTCTACAAAACTTGGTCACCTGAACAAATTGTTGGCAGGGAATTAAAGGGGAGGCTGTCATTTAAAACTATCTATAACTGGTTGTACATTAATTTTCTAGACGTTTCTCTGAATGTCTTGAGAAGAAAGGGAAAGAAAGCGAAAACTAAAGAGACGATATGTGGCAATAAAGATGAAAGATAGAAGTAAAAATTCAATGTTGGAAGCAATAAAACGGTTGATAGCCAGTATTCCTAAAGAAGCATTTAAGACTTTCACATCAGACAGGGGGAAGGAATTTTCATGCTGGGAAGAAGTGGAGAAGCTGGGAATAGAATTCTATTTTGCAGATCCTTACTGCTCATGACAGGGAGGCTGCAATGAAAACAGCAACGGTCTTCTAAGAGAATTTTACACAAAGAAGACCGACATATTAAAAATAGAGGCAGAAGACTTGATAAGAACCTTAATGCTGATAAACTCAAGACCAAGAAAATGTTTAAACTATACAACGCCATTTGAAAAATTTTTACACGAAATTAGTTTTTAAAAAAAATTTGGTAAAATGTCGCAATTAATATTACAATTTATGATCCTAATAATTTTAGTAAGGCATCCGTTCTAGTTCCACCTATTTCATCTAAAGCAACGTATATCTTTTCTTTTTCTTCATCAGTTATCTTAAAACTTATATTCTTGTTTCTTTACTTTAAATTTTTACCCCCACTCTTGACAAAGACCTAAAATAAAATAGATTTACCTTATTTAAATATAGTTAACTTGATTTTATTAATTCTTTACTCCATTAATTAAATTGTCTATAGACTTTTTTTAATAAAATCAATAATATTTTACAAATTTATCAATTTTCTTTAATTTCTGACGCTTGAGGATAGATTTCCATAATTTCATTCAAAATTTTATCAATTTCCGCAGTCAGATAATCTGTACTCCCTCTATCACCTTTCATGGCAATTCTTACGTGAACACAACCTTCTTTCGCATACGGAGCAACAGTTGGATTTGACATTTCAAAATAATCTTTTAGCCTGTCGTCAATTTTTCCTTCTGGAACTCCCCTTATTTCAAGAGTTTTCATTAGTAAAATATCATTTGAATACTGCTTTAAAAGTGGTAAAACTTGATTATCTACCATCCAAGCCATTTCTCTAGGAGGTCCTGGCAATACTATTATTTTTTTATTATCCTTTTCATAAAAAAATCCTGGTGCAAGACCAACTTCATTTTCTAGCAATTTTGAATTTTTTAAAATTGAAGCTTCTTTTCTCCCGCCAGAAGCTACTTCTCCAAAACCTCTTTCATTGTATTTTTTTACAATTAAGTCATAGTACCGCTCAATTACTTCTAGCTCTTCTCCAAAATAATTAGCTACAACTTCCTTTGTAATATCATCAATTGTAGGCCCAAGCCCTCCAGTAGTGATTACTAAATCAACCCTTTTAAAAGCATTTTCAAGACACTCCATAAGTCTTCCATAATTATCCCCAACCGTAGTTTGATAATACAAATCAATACCAATATTTGTAAGTTTTGCTGAAATATACTGTGCATTTGTATTTACAATATCTCCGACTAATAATTCTGTTCCAACACATATAATTTCTGTTTTCATTTTAATTTTCTCCTAACCGGCAGTTTTCAACTCCACCTCTTTTATTATATCTGCATTCAATTCCTCGTTCTCTTATTTGCCTATCCGCACCTTCAAAATATGAACAACTCACAATTAGTACTGCCGATACAATCAAAACTATGATCTTTTTCATAATTGCTTCCTCCATTATCACAATTCTTTACTTCACAAATTATAATACCAATATAACATTTTTTAATTTCTAATTATTTTGTTATCTTTCTATTGCAGTCTTTTTCTAGAATTAAAAGTGCACACTCCTTATACGTTTTCTTGAAGCCTCAATATCAGCATAATTCATAATTAACAGTATGATATAACTAATATTACTATCTTCTTCATAAATATTATCTCCTTTAGTATAATTTTTTGTTTTTGTTTTTAAATAAATAATTATTTATATTACAGTTTTTTATTTTATATAACCACAAACTTGTGCTTCTCCTCTACTGTTATATGTACATTCATATCCTCTTTCCCTTTTTATTTGTTGACTTTTTGCTTCCATTTCAGAAAGTTCAGAACAACTCATTACTGTTAATAACAATATAATCAGTGCTATTATTTTTTTCATATAGAATCTCTCCTTTTTATTTATTTTTTAAAACAAATTAATTCCTTTAATCAAAAAAATTATATTTTCTTTATAATGCTAAACTTTCCACAATATTTCTTAATTTATATATCCACAATGCTGTAACTCTCCCTTATAATTGTACCTGCATTCTCGACCTCTTTCTCTTAATCTCTGCTGTCTTCCAGCTTCCAACTCAGTAAGTTCAGAACAGCTCATTACTGTTAATAACAATATAATCAATACTATTATTTTTTTCATAATAATCACTCCTTTGCTATAACTTTATAATTATCAATCCATATATCGACAATTCTCAACTCCACCTCTTTTATTATATCTGCATTCAACTCCTCTTTCCCCCCGTTCTCTTTGAACTTCATTCCATAACATTCTATCTTCAGCCGTACAACTTGCAATTATCGTCATTAATACTGCTAACACCAATACTTTTTTCATATAAACTATCTCCTTTATTATAAATTTCTAATTATTAATTTGCATAACGGCACCCTTGGAAATCCCCTTTATTATTATATGTGCATATTCTACCTCTTTCCTTTTCAGCTCTTTCAGCACCCTCAAAATATGAGCAACTTACAACCGTCATCATCAATATTGCTAAAATCAATGTCTTTTTCATATTTACTCTCTCCTTGCACTATAACAGTATATTATTAATTTACAGTTTCATACATTTTTTTATTAATTTATATAACCACAATGCTGTACTTCTCCTCTGCCATTGTATCTACATTCCCAGCCTCTTTCCCTTAATCTTTGCTGTCTTCCTGCTTCTAACTCAGCAAGTTCAGAACAACTCACCATTGTTAATGACAATATAATCAGCGCTATTACTTTTTTCATATACATCATCCCTTTATTATTTTTTTCAATTACTAATTTATAAAACGGCAACTTTCAAGTCCACCCCTTTTATTATGTCTGCATTCCCGTCCTCTTTCATTCATTTCTCTATCTGCTTCTCTCATTATCATCAAATCTCTTTCTGTACAGTTAAAAATAGTTGTCATTACTAATATAGCTAATATTATTATCTTTTTCATATTACCATCTCCTTTTTTCATTATTATTCTTTGAATTTAATTAATTCCTTTAATCAAAAAATTATATTTTTTATTCATTTTGTAATGTTAAAGTTTTTATAATATTTTTTAATTTATATATCCGCAATGCTGTACTTCTCCTTTACCATTATATCTGCATTGGTATCCTCTTTCCTCTCTTTCTCTTCTTGCCTCTCTTATTAAATTCATGTCTTCTGCTGTACAACTAACAATTAATCCTAGTATAAACAGAATTATTATTTTTTTCATATTTACCATCTCCATTTCAGTATAATTTCCTATAACTATCTTATAAATAAAAATTACTAATATTTATGACTTTTTTAGTTTATATAATCACAACTCTGCACTTCTCCTTTATAATTGTATCTACATTCTCTGCCTCTTTGCTCCATATGTTCTCTTGAAGCCATAATATCAGCACAGCTTGCAATTGTTATTATTAATATAAGTAAAATTGCTAATTTTTTCATATTTATCCTCTCCTCCAACATATTTTTTTACTGCTAATTTATATAACGGCAACTTTCAAGTCCACCCCTTTTATTGTATCTGCATTCTCTGCCTCTATCTCTTCGCTCTTTTTCTGCTTCCTCAAAATAAGAACAACTTACAACTAATACTGATATTAATACTATCAACACCATTAATTTTTTCATACTACCATCTCCACTCAGTATAATTTCTTATAGCTACCTTATAAATAAAAATTACTAATATTTATGACTTTTTTAGTTTATATAATCACAACTTCCTATTAACTCTCCCTTATGATTGTATGTACACTCCCTGCCTCTTTCCTTATATTCTCTATCAACTTCTCTCCACAATTCTCTGTCTGCTTCGGTACAGCTTATTACTGCTAATGATAACAATACAATCAATACTAACCACCTTTTCATTCAAGTCATCTCCTTTAATAAATTTTATTCCATATATCGACAATTCTCAACCCCTCCCCGTTTATTATACCTACATTCAACTCCTCTCTCCTTTTCCATTTGATTTGCTATTTCAAATGCAGTACAGCCTGATATCAATGTCAACAACATTAATAGTAACATTAATTTCCTCATATATATCAGCTCCTTTTCTATTATTTTGAATTCAATTAATCTCTTTAGTCATAAAAATTACATTTTCTGCGTCTTTTGTTCGTTAATTTTTTAATTTATATAGCCACAATTTTGCACTTCTCCTTTATAATTATATCTACATTCTCGACCTCTCTCCTTTTCCATTTGATTTGCTATTTCAAATGCAGTACAGCTTGATATCAATATTAATAATGTTAGTAATAATATTATTTTCTTCACACTTATCAACTCCATTCTTCTTATTTTTTATTTATTCAATTTTTTTATAAAAATTTCTAATTTTATTATCTTTCATATTCACAATATTTATAATTACCTTTATAATCATAAGTGCATACCTGCCCTTTTTCTCTTATTCTCTGTTGTCTTCTTGCTTCCATTTCTGTAAGTTCAGTACAGCTCATTACAGTTACCAGTAATATAATTAATGCTATCATTTTTTTCATTTTCTTCATCTCCTTCCATATAATTTCTTGTTTCTCCTTTACAAATGGAAAATCTTATTTTATATAACCACAAACTTGTGCTTCTCCTCTACTATTGTATGTACACTCTCTTCCACGTTCTCTTCTGGCTCTTTCAGCACCTTCGAAATACGAACAATTTACAACCAATACCAATACTAATATTATCAACATCAATATTTTTTTCATATAAAAATCATCTCCTTGCATTATGATTGCTATAATTATTAATTTATAATTTTTAGATTCAGCTTTTTTATTAATTTATATAGCCACAATGCTGTAATTCTCCTTTATAATTATATCTGCATCTCATACCTCTTTCTCTCATTCTTTGCTGATGCCCCGCTTCCAGCTCAGCAAGTTCAGAACAGCTTGCCACTGTTAATAATAATACAATTAATGCTATCATTTTTTTCATCTTTACCATCTCCTTTATTTTTTCTAGCTGTTAATTTGCATAACGGCAATTTTCAACCCCGCCCCTTTTATTGTATCTGCATTCAAGCCCTCTTTCATTCATTTCTCTGTCCGCATCTCTCATTATCATCAAATCTCTTTCTGTACAATTAAAAATAGTTATCGTTACTAATATAATTAATATCAGTATCTTTTTCATATTGTCATCTCCTTTTTATATTTTTCTATGATATTACATACAATTATAGCTATTTAGTTTATAAAACCACAATGTTGTACTTCTCCTTTACCATTATATCTGCATTCCCAGCCTCGCTCTCTCATTTGTCTTTCTCCACCTTCCATATAAGAACAGCTTATTGTGGTCATCATTAAGATAACTAAAATTAATAATTTTTTCATATATATCAGCTCCCTTATTTTTTCTAGCCACTAATTTGCATAACGGCAATCCTCAACCCCACCCCTTTTATTATATCTGCATTCAACTCCTCCCCGTTCCCTTTCAATCCTTTCAGCACTTTCAAAATACGAACAGCTTGTAACTAATGCTAATACCAGTATCATCAACATCAATATTTTTTTCATACATATCAGCTCCATCAACATCTTTTTTAAATTCAACTAACCCCCTTAATGAACGAAATATGTTTTCTATATATTTTTTTAGTTTATATATCCGCAATGCTGTACCTCTCCTTTATAATTGTATCTACATCGTCGCCCTCTTCTTTGGGCTTCACTTCCATCAAGATATGAACAGCTTATAACAGTCATTATTAATATAGCTAAAATTATCAATTTCTTCATCTTTATTTTCTCCTTTATTTTTTCTAGCTGTTAATTTGCATAACGGCAATTTTCAACTCCTCCTCTTTTATTATATCTGCATTCAACTCCTCTTTCTTCTATTCTCTGTTGTCTCCTTGCTTCCATATCTGCAAGTTCGGTACAGCTCATAATTAGTAACGATACTGGTATGACTAAAATTATTAATTTTTTCATATAATATCAACTCCTTTAATATAATTTTCTAAACTATTAATTTATATAACGGCAGTTTTCAAGACCGCCTCTTTTACCATATCTACATTCAACCCCTCTTTCTCTCTGCTCTTTTTCTGCTTCTTCAAGATAAGAACAGCTTACAACCAATGTCATTATTAATACCGCTAACACCATTATTTTTTTCACACATACCATCTCCCTTATTACATTTCTTGATAATATTACACAAATCATGATTAGTTTATAAAGCCACAGTGCTGTAATTCTCCTTTATAATTGTATCTGCATCTCATGCCTCTTTCTCTTATTAATCTTTCTCCACCTTCCATATATGAACAACTCATAACTGTTAACATTAATATAATTAAAATCGCCAATTTTTTCATTTTTGCTATCTCCTTTATCGTCATTTTTATAAATTTTTTGATTGTTTCATTACCTTTCGTATTCACAATATTTATAATTACCTTTATAATCATAAGTACATGCTTTCCCACGTTCCCTTTCCATTTGTTCCGATATTTTAAAAGCAGTACAATTTGATACTGACATCATTAAAACAACTAAAATCATTATTTTTTTCACACATATCACCTTCTTTAGCACATTTTCTTTGTTTAATTATCAAGTTTTATTAAATAAATAATTTCTATCTTATATAATTACAACCTTGCACTTCTCCCTTATAATTGTACATACATTCCATCCCTCTTTCCCTCATCCTTTGCTGATGTCCTGCTTCCAACTCGGCAAGCTCAGAACAGCTCATTACATTTGCTAGCAATATAATCAAAATTATTATTTTTTTCATACAACCTATCTCCTTTATCACTTTTCTATATGATTTACTAAATTACAATTATTAGTTTACATAACCACAAACTTGAATTTCTCCCTTGCCATTATACAGGCATTCCCAACCTCTTCTTCTAGCTTCACTTCCATCAAGATACGAACAACTCGCAACTATCATCATTAATACAACTAAAATTGCTAATTTTTTCATATTATTAACTCCTTTATCATATTTTAAGTTCCATCAAATAAAAAATTTATACTCTCTACATATTTTAAAACATTAAATAATTTCTATCTTGTATAATAACAACCCTGTAATTCTCCTTTATAGTTATACCTACATTCCCGACCCCTTTCTTTTTCTGCTCTTTCAGCTCCTTCAAAATATGAACAGCTTACAGTAGATATTACTAATATAATCAAAATTATTATTTTTTTCATGCAATCTATCTCCCTCATTATATTTTCCTCTAATATTAGATATATATTAGTTTATAAACTCACAATGTTGTACCTCTCCTTTGTAGTTATATCTGCATCGTCGTCCTCTTTCTCTTATTAATCTTTCTCCTCCTTCCATATATGAGCAACTTATAGCAGTTAAGATTAATATAATTAAAATCACCAATTTTTTCATGCTTACCATCTCCTTTATCGTTCTTTTAAACTCAATTAACTTTTTATCTAAAAATCTGTATTTCCCGTATTTCATAAAAGGCTAAACTATGTCTATTTTATATAGTTGCAACCCTGTATCTCTCCCTTATAGTTATACATACATTCCCAACCTCTTTCCCTTTTTATCTGTTGACTTTTCGCTTCCATTTCGGCAAGTTCAGAGCAGCTCATTACACTTGCTAGCAATATAATCAATGCTATTATTTTTTTCATACTAATCATCTCCCTATGCTACGGTTGTTTTAATTATTAATTTATATAACCACAGACTTGAACTTCTCCTTTATAGTTGTATCGGCATTCCCAGCCTCTTTCTCTTTCAGCCCTTTCAGCACCTTCAAAATATGAACAATTTACAATTAGTAATAATATTAGTACTGTCAGTATCATTATTTTCTTCATATAAACCATCTCCCTATACTACGATTATTTTAATTATTAATTTATATAGCCACAATGCTGTACTTCCCCTTTATAGTTATATCTGCATTGCCGTCCTCTTTCCATCCTTCTTTGTTGACTTCTTGCTTCCATTTCAGCAAGTTCAGAACAACTTACCATTGTTAATGACAATATAATCAGCGCTATTACTTTTTTCATATACACCATCCCTTTATTATTTTTTTCAATTACTAATTTATAAAACGGCAACTTTCAAGTCCACCCCTTTTATTATATCTGCATTCCCGCCCTCTTCTTCGAGCTTCACTTCCATCAAGATATGAACAACTTGCAACTGTCATCATTAATATAAATAAAATCTCTAATTTCTTCATATTATAATCTCCTTTTCTTGTATAACTTATAATTATTAATCCATATATCGGCAATTCTCAACTCCGCCTCTTTTATTATATCTGCATTCAGCTCCTCTCTCATTTCTTATTCTTTCTTCTTCGTCATTAAGTTCTGCAAGTTCAGTACATCTTATTGTAGCCATTGCTAACACAATCAAAATTATTACTTTTTTCATGTAATTCGACTCCTTTTTCAGTATTTTAAACCCAATTAACCTTTTATCTAAAGAATCAGTATTTCCTGTATTTTTCAAAATACTAAATTTATCTTTATTTTAGATTACAAATCTGTAATTCCCCTTTATAATTATATAGACATTCAACTCCCCTTTCTCTTATTAATCTTTCTCCTCCCTCTACATATGAACAGCTTATGGCAGTTAACATCAAAATAACTGAAATTACTACTTTTTTCATACTTATCACCTTCTTTATTATGTTTTTAACTCAATTAATCTTTTCTTCTTTAATTTATATAACCACAATGTTGTATCTCACCTCTATAGTTGTATCGGCATCTCCAACCTCTTTCTCTTTTTTCATTTTCAGCTATTTCATTAAGTTCAGAAAAATAAGAACAGCTTACAACTAATGCGGATGTTAATACTATCAACACCATTAATTTTTTCATACTTGCTCAGCTCCTTTTTCATTATTTTAAACTCGATTAATTTTTTATCTAAAAAAATCTGCATTTTTTGTATTTTATAAAATACTAAATCATTTCTATTTCATATAATTACAACCTTGTAATTCTCCCTTATAATTATACATGCATTCCCGTCCCCTTTCTTTTATTCTTTGTTGTCTTCCAGATTCTAATTCGGAAAGTTCAGAACAACTAGTTACTATTAACAGTAATACAATTAATACTATTATTTTTTTCATAATTAATTATCTCCTTATGCTATAATTGCTATAATTATTAATTTATATAACCACAATGTTGTAATTCTCCTTTGTAGTTATATCGGCATCTTATCCCCCTCTCTCTAAGATCCTGCTGATATTCCTCCTCCATTCTAGCAAGCTCAGAACAGCTCATTATCATTGCAGTTAATATAACTAATATTATTATTTTTTTCATATAATTCATCTCCTTTATCATCATTTTGAAATCAATTAATTCTTTCTAAAAAATCTGTATTTCCTATGTTTTATAAAATACTAAACTATCTCTATTTTATATAATTACACCCCTGTAATTCTCCCTTATAATTATACATGCATTCTCGTCCCCTCTCTCTAAGATCCTGCTGATATTCCTCCTCCATTCTAGCAAGCTCGGAACAGCTCATTATCATTGCAGTTAATGTAACTAATATTATTATTTTTTTCATACAAATCATCTCCCTTTTTATATTTTAAACTCAATTAATTTTATTATTTAAAAAATCTCTGTTTTTAAAATACTAAATTATTTCTATTTTATATAATTGCAACCCTGTAGTTCTCCTTTATAAGTATACATACACTCATATCCTCTTTCTCTTTCAGTCCTTTCAGCACCCTCAAAATATGAACAATTTACAACTAATACTGACACTAGTACAATCAATATCATTATTCTTTTCATATATATCATCTCCTTTTTTATTATCTCAAACCCAATTAATCTTCTATCTAAAAAATCTGCATTTTATAAAATGCTAAATTATATCTATTTTATATAATTGCAACCCTGTAGTTCTCCTTTATAAGTATACATACACTCATATCCTCTTTCTCTTTCAGTCCTTTCAGCACCCTCAAAATATGAACAATTTACAACTAATACTGACACTAGTACAATCAATATCATTATTCTTTTCATATATATCATCTCCTTTTTTATTATCTCAAACCCAATTAATCTTCTATCTAAAAAATCTGCATTTTATAAAATTCTAAATTATATCTATTTTATATAATTGCAACCCTGTAGTTCTCCTTTATAAGTATACATACACTCATATCCTCTTTCTTTCATCGTTCTTTCTGCTCCTTCAAAATATGAGCAACTTATAACAGTTAACATTAATATAATTAAAATCGCTAAGTTTTTCATTTCATTATCTCCTTTTTATTATACTACATAATTTAAGACTATTAGTTTATAAATCCACAGACTTGAACTTCTCCCTTACCATTGTATAGGCATTCCCAACCTCTTTCTCTTAATTGTCTTTCTCCACTTTCCACATAAGAACAACTTATAGCAGTTAATATCAAAATAACTAAAATTACTAAGTTTTTCATTCTTACCATCTCCTTTATTATGTTTTTTAACCCAATTAATCTTTCATATATTAATTTTTTTAATTTATATAACCACAATGCTGCATTTCTCCTTTATAGTTGTACCGGCATTCCCAGCCTCGCTCTCTTCGCTCTTTTTCCGCTCCTTCAAAATATGAACAATTTACAACCAGTACTGATACCAGTAATATCAGCACTATTAACTTTTTCATACAAATCATCTCCTTCTATATGACTAAAATTATCAATCCATATATCGACAATTTTCAACTCCGCCTCTTTTATTATATCTGCACTCAACTCCTCTTTTGTTCATTTCTTCCCTTGATGCATCAAGATAGGAACAGCTTGCAACGTCATTACCGATATAATTAATATTATTATTCTTTTCATATATCATCAATTCCTTTTTCATTTTCCTTAAAAAATTCAGCTACCTTTTGAAAATAATCGACTCATAAGGCTTCAAAATAATTTTTTCACCTTTAATTTCAGGATTAGTTTCATAATTTGATAATAAAATTTGAGCATTTTCCAAGCTTTTAATTCCATTTCCTTCCATCTCGAATTCTGCTTCTGTTCCATAGAAATTGCTAATTACAATTAGTTCTCCTTTTTCTCCAACACGTTTATAGGCATAAACACTTTTGTTTTCCAAATCAATGTCTTCATATTTTCCTGTTACCATCAATTCTTCATTTCTTCTTAAATCGATTAATTTTTTATAATGATAGAATACTGAATTTTTATCTTTTAAAGCCGCTTCAGCATTAATTGTCTTATAATTTTTAGGTATTCCAATCCATGGAGTTCCAGTTGTAAATCCTGCATTTTCAGAATCATTCCATTGGACAGGCGTTCTTGAATTATCTCTTGATTTTTGCATTAAGATTTCGATGGCTTCTTCTTCTGAACATCCTTTATTAAGTAAAATTTTGTAATTATTAGTTGATTCTACATCACGATATTTACTAATCTCATCAAAATATGGATTTGTCATTCCAAATTCTTCCCCTTGATAAATGTAAGGCGTTCCCTGTAATCCGTGAAGAACTGTGGCAAGCATTTTAGCCGATTCACTATGATATTCCTTATCATTTCCAAATCTTGATAATGCTCTTGGCTGATCATGGTTATTCCAAAAAGTTGCATTCCATCCATTTCCTTCATACATTCCAATTTGCCATTTAGAGAATATTTTTTTCAATTCCACAAAATCAAATGGTGCTTTCGCCCATTTCTCCCCATTTGGATAATCCACCTTCAGATGATGAAATGAAAATGCCATTGATAATTCCTTTTCATCAGGATTTGAATATCTGATACAGTTATCAAGGCTTGTGGAAGACATTTCTCCCACTGTGATAAGCTCTCCTCCTCCAAAGGCTTCTTTATTCATTTCCTTCAAAAATTCATGGATTCTAGGCCCATCTGTATAAAATCTTCTTCCGTCAGGAACAAATCTTGTATCACTTCCGTCATCATTTAAAAATCTCTGATCCTTTGATATAAGATTTATAACATCCAGTCTAAATCCATCCACACCTTTATTTAGCCAAAATTTTATCATTTCATATACCTTTTTTCTTACATTTTCATTTTCCCAGTTTAAATCAGCTTGCGTAACATCAAACAAGTGAAGATAATACTGTCTTCTCTTTTCTGAATATTGCCAGGCATTTCCTCCAAATTTAGATTGCCAGTTTGTAGGCTCTTTTCCATCAACTGCATCTTTCCATATATAGAAATCTTTATATTCAGGATCTCCAGCTTCAGACTTTTTAAACCATTCATTTTCAGTAGAAGAGTGATTTACAACAATATCCATCACTATTTTTAAATTTCTTTTATGTGCTTCTGTAAGCATTTCCTCAAAATCTGCCATTGTTCCGTAATTAGGATCAATATTGTAGTAGTCACTTATATCGTATCCATTGTCATTCTGTGGAGATTTATACATTGGAGTAATCCAGATTACTTCCACTCCAAGTTCCTTCAGATAATCAAGTTTCTCAATAATTCCTCTTATATCTCCTTCTCCACTTCCAGTCGTATCATTGAAACTCTTTGGATAAATTTGGTAAACTACAGATTTGTGCCACCATTTTTGATTAAAATTTTTTTCCATAAAATCAGCTCCTAACTTTTTATTTATTTCATTATTTCTTTTTAATTATACCTTATTATACTCGTATGTACAACCAGATTCTCTACTTCTCCCTAAAAAAAAAGAGCAGTCTATGACTACTCAAACATTTACTACCACAATGGTATAAAATTTTATTTCACTACTATATAAAGCTATTAATTATCTTTATTTATTCTGCTTCCTTTCCACCTGTATATCCAAAAACATAATCCAGATTTATATTTTTCATTGAATTAAACACACTTTGCTTTACTCCCGGATTTTTTTCTTCAAGTTCGGCTAATAAATTTTTTACTTCCCTACGTTTGCTCGAAGTTTTTCCAGCTTCGATTGTACATCCACAGTTCATCGCACGGATTCCATTTGTTTTTGTGTAATCAATTATATCAGCTTCCTTTACATAGATTAATGGACGAATTAGTTCCAATTTTCCAGAAGTTGATGGAACTTTTGGAGTCATTGTCTTCATTGTTCCTGCATAAAGCATGTTTATAAGAGTTGTTTCAATTACATCATCAAAATGATGCCCAAGCGTCAATTTATTAAATCCAAGTTCCTCTACTTGCGTATACAAAATTCCACGCCTCATTTTAGCACATAAAAAACACGGATAGTCTTTTGCCTTTTCATTTGCAATTTCCCAAATATTCGTATTAATAATATCACAGTCAATATTTAACTTGTCCAAATTATTTTTAAAATTATCCAAATCAGAATTCCTAAAACCAGGATTTAAACTAACTGCCTTAAATTCAAAATTCTTCCGTTTGTCTTTCTTCAATTCCTGAAACAGTTTTACCAAAAGCAGGCTATCCTTTCCACCAGATACACCAATCGCAATCTTGTCCCCATCCTGTATCATATCAAAATCACTAATTGCCTTCAAAAATTTTGCCCATATGCTCTTTTTATAGGTTGTCATTATACTTTTTTCAATTTCTTCCACATCCTTCATCGGACAATCTGGAAGAATAGCCTCACATACTAAATTTACCACTTTTTCTCTCCTTTAACATCATTTAAAAAATAATAGAAAGTTATCATACGACAACTTTCTAAAACTATATTTTATTTAAAAATATTCAGTTTAATTTTAAACAATTCCTAAATTTACTCCTGAAAAATTTACTTTTTTATCTTCATCTTCTGAATTTTTACATTTATTTTCGATGTAGTTTATTTTTTCAACAAGTCCTTCATCCCTTGAATCAATTCTAAATGCTGCCCTGTATTCTTCAAGCGCCTTTTGGTGTCGTCCCATATGTTCATATTTTCTAGCAAAATCAATATGTGCAATATACATATCAAAATCAAGGAATATAGCAAGCTCATAACAGTCAACTGCTTCTGAGATTTTACCTTTTCTTGAATAAATATTTCCCAAAAGGAACAATATAAACGGTTCATCCTCTGTGCTTACATCAAGTGCCTTATTAAAGTTTTCTTCCGCTTTGTCAAGTTCTTCATTTTCATAGTACAAATAACCTAGAAATGCTCTTGTTTCTATTTCTTCAGGTTTTAATTTTACCAATTTTTCATAAATATCAATTGCTTTATCATTTTCTTTTAGTGCGTGATAGATGGAAGCTAATGTTTTTAATACTTCCACATCATTAGGATTTTCTTTTATTTTTTCCAAATTTTCCTTGAGAAGCTGCTCATTATTTTCATTATATCTTATTTCTCTAAAAATCAATGTTTCTAACATTATTTCCTACTGCTACGTTTCTTTTTTTATTAAAATATTTTCTACCTTTTAATAAAAAAGACTACATATAATTAGCGTAGCGTCTCCTTTCTATTTTCATTAATTTTTATTTTTATAAAATTCCAAAAACTTATAAAGTTTAGGTAAAAAAGTATAGTCTGAAATAAAGTTCTCTTAATTTTACATTCAATCTAAATATTATATTTATAGTTCACATAAAATTTAAATTTATAAAATTAAGAATTAAATTTCTGAAATTATAGAATTTATATTTAATTAAAATAAAAATTATATAGTTATATGAATATATTTAAATTTCTTAACTTATTTTATCATAAATAACAATTTTAGTAAATAACATTATTTACAAATTTTTTATAACTTGTTAAAATAAAAAATTAAATGAAAATTCTAAAGACTATTTTAATTTTGCTATTTTATCTTGAGCTTCCTGACTTCCAGACTTTACAGCTTTTTCATACCATTCTTTAGCTTCCTTTGTATTTTTTTCTACACCTTTTCCAGCCGCATATAAATCTCCAAGTGCTTCGTACATTGGAGCTGTAATTTTATCCATTCTTCCATCTGTTTTTTTGTAAAGTTCTATTGATCTTGCATAATCTCCTACTTTTTCATGAATTTTACCGAGATTGTATCGTGACGTCAAGTCTCCGCTGCTATCTCCAATTTCATAGTAAAATGCGGCATCATCAAGGCTTTTTTTTACACCAAGTCCTTTTTCAGACATTATCCCTAAATATCTTGGTCCTTTTGTATCTCCGCCATCTGTCGCCTTTGAAAATGAATCAAAAGCCTTTTTATAGTCTTTTTCTACACCAAGTCCATCAAGATAAAGAATTCCAATGTTAGTCATTGCACGGTAGCTTCCTTTTTCAGCAGCTTTTTTACTCCACTCCATAGATTTTTTGTAATCTACTTTTACTCCATTTCCGTGAAGATACATATCTCCAAGTTCAGTCTGTGCCAACACATCTCCTTTTTCAGCTTTTTTCGTTAATTCCTTAAGTTTACCATCCTGTATATTTTCAATCTTCGGCTTACTTTGAGAATTTTGCGTCTTTTTATCTTTTTTACCACAGCTAAATACCAAAATTAATATTAATAATGCAATAGTGTATTTTTTTTTCATAATTTCCCTCTTTTCTTTCGTATCCTTTTCTTTTATTAAAAATCGATATTTATTCATTTTATATTTTAATAATTATAAAATATTCCCATGTATTTTCATTACAAAATTTATTTTTAAAATTTCTCAGCTTATTAATTTTTACTTTTAAGAAAACAGTTATATTTAGTAAATTATTATTCCCGCAATTCCTGCGATTACTGTAAGCAATATTGGATTTACTTTCCATTTTAGCACAAGTATCACAGAAATAATAAATATTACTGCACTTTTCCAGTCTATAAAATTCTTTTTATCAACCAGCATTATTGCAGCTGCCAGAATTAATCCAACAACAACAATTTTTAATCCTGCAAATGCATTGTCCATATATTTATTATCTTGAAATTTTAAATAAAATTTACTAAAAATTGTCATTATAATAACTGACGGAAGAATTAATCCCAATGTTGCGACTGTCCCCATTATAAATGCATCCCAAAATCCAGTCTTGTTTCCAATCAGATAACCGACATAAGTTGCGGCATTTAATGAAATTGGTCCCGGCGTTACCTGTGAAATTGCCACAATGTCCGTAAACTGCTGTACATTTACCCATTTATGTAAATCTACAACATCTGCCTGAATAAGCGGTAAGATTGCATATCCGCCACCAAAACTGAACAGCCCTATTTTAAAAAACACAAAAAATAACACTAATAGTATTACCAAACTCATCTTTTTCCCCTCCAATTCATCCAGACATTTCCTAAAAAAGCACCTAAAATAATCATAACAATAGGCGGAAATCTAAGAAAGGCAACCATTACTGCAACCAAAATCACAATCCATAACGTTTTTTTATTAATTTTAGCCGATTTTCCAATTGTATAGACACTCGCCGCAATTAATGCAACCACCATCGGTCTTATAGCCTTAAAAGCCTTTATAACATATATGTTATCTTGTATATTGCTAAATAATGAAGCTATTACAAGAATAATTATGAACGACGGCAATGTTGCTCCCAGAACTGTAGTTATGAGCCCCAGCAATCTTTTCATCTTATACCCCACAAAAACTGAAACATTCACAGCCAATGCACCTGGTGAAGACTGGGCAAGTGCCAAAAGCTTTACAAACTCCTCTTCCTCAATCCATTTTTTCTTATTCACAATTTCATTCTGTATGAGCGGAACCATGGCATATCCACCACCGAGAGTAAATGTACCTATCTTAAAAAAAATCCAGAATAATTCTAAATACACTTTCATTTTACTACCTTTCTACTATTTCGTATTATTTTCATTTTATCATAGATACTCTAAAAAAACAACAAACTTGCCATTAAAAAAAGATAGCCGATGTACTGCTATCTCTTTAAAAATAATATTTTTTATCCTTTTGAAAAAAATTCCTTTGCTAATTCCTTCAAATAAAACACGTCAAAAATTCCACATAATTCACGTACCGAATGCATCGCAAACATTGGAACTCCCAAATCTACTCCGTCTATATCCAGATGTGTTGAAGAAAGAGGTCCAATTGTACTTCCTCCAAGTTCATTTGATTCATTTACAAAAGGCTGAATCCGTATATCCGTTCCTTCAATAAGCTGTCTGATTACAGCAATTGAATATCCATCGGATGTATATTTTTGTTTTGCACTAATTTTTATTGAAACACCCTCATTTATTCTTCCACGGTTTGTAGGGTCTGTTTTGCCTAAATGTGCAGGATGTGCGGCATGTGCCGCATCAGCTGATAAAATATATGAACTTTCCAGCATCTGTAAAAACTCGCTTCTATCAAGTCCTAACGACAAAGCAATTCTTTCCAGCGTATTCAAAAGATAATTGGAATCAGCTCCCTGTTTTGTGGCACTTCCTATCTCTTCATTGTCAAAAGCTACAAAAATATTAATCCTGTCCTTATTTTCTTTAGCTTCCACAAGTCCAATCAACCCTGTATAGACAGAAGCAAGATTGTCAATTTTTGATGAAGATATAAATTCCTCATTTGCACCTAAAAGACAACCTTTTTCTGTTGCATATAAATACAAGTCAAAATCAATTATATCTTCTTTTTTTATTCCTGTCTTTTCTAAAATAATTCTTTCAAGATAGCCTTCCTTCTCAAAATTATGATTAATAAGTGAAATTAAAGGCAAGACATCATTCTGTTTATCAATTTTTACTCCATTATTTACTTCTCTATTCTGATGAATCGCAAGATTTGGTATTGTCAAAAGCGGTTCATCTATCTTAATTTTTACAGTTTTTGGAAAAAATGGATTTTCGCCTTTCACAATAACACGTCCGGCAATAGAGAGCGGTCTATCGAACCATGTACTCAAAATAGGCCCTCCATAAACTTCTGTATTTAATCTCACCATATTTTCTGTCACCATTTCAGGATTAGGTTTTATCCTAAAACAAGGAGAATCGGTATGTGCTCCAAAAATCTTAAACCCTTTTCTCACATCAAAATTTTCACCAATTGTAATTGCAATTATAGTAGAGCTGGATTTTTTCAAAAAATATTTTCCTCCTTTTTTTAACTCCCATTTTTCACGAGGCATAATTCTCTCAAATCCATTTTCATCCAAAATATCTGAACAATTCTTTACAACATGATAACTGCTCGGACTTTCATCAATAAATTCAACAACTTCCCTTGCAAAACTTTTTACTTCCATTTCAATAAAATTTTTCTGTATCTCTTCTAACTCTTTTGTTGTGTGTATCATCTTTATTCATTCCTCTCAATTTCTAATTTCCATTATTAAAAATCATTTCCCTATTAACAATATTGTACCCCATAATTTTAGATAATCAAAAAAATTTTTATATTTTTTTGTAAAATTGTAAAAAATATTCAAACTATTTCAAATCTATCTTCAGGTATTCAAATTAAAGATTCTTTTTATGATCCTGCATTTCCATTTATTAATTTTTTATTCTAAGGTATTCTAATTAATAATTGTTTTTTCTTATTTTATTTATATAAGTTACTCTAAGCAGGGAGATCAAACGCCATCTCCCAGCACCCACACTTTTTTCTTATAAGAAAAAAAGAAAACTCGCTTTTGAACAAAGATTTATTTATTTTTAATAAGTAATGTAATTTGAAAGGTTTCCAAAAGCTCACTTTCACAATAAAAAGTTAGAATAATTCAAATAATTAATATTTGATATAAAAATTATAGTGAAAGAAACACATTCGTGTTTAGTTCTTTTTCTCTTAACGAAATTTTGCTTATTTAATATTTTCTAAATTTAAGAATTTAAATATAATAATCTTTATAATTTAATACAGAATGTCGTGATTTTTTTGGAATGAAAACGACTAAACACATTTATGTATTTCTTTCGCCAGAAGCTTTATAACAAATGTATTTTATAGAGTAGTTCTAATCTTTATTTGCGAAAGTGGGTGTTAGCGAGTTTCGTTTTCGTAGTAATCAAGGTTTATTCAAATAATAAATGTTTAGACTAGTTTCCAAAATAAAATTTAGAAACATTTCAAAAAAATGTTTAGACGAGCCAGGGTTGCAAGGGAAATGGCGACTGATTTTACTTGCTTATATAATAGACCTGTTTGACAACCTATAGTTCAAAATTTATTAAACATTCGCTATTTAAACGGTGAATAGTATAATATTACCTAAAATCAAACTAAATAAAAAACATAGCTTTCAGACTTTTTTAATCTGTCAGCTATGTTTTTCAATTAATTAAGAATAAATTTTGTTATCTTCTTGTGCAAGATTTTTCAATACCATTAGGTCCTCTATAAATAGCATCTTTTCCACCTTTGAAGAATTCTACATTTCCATTTTTAGAAACGTATCTTGATCCACTACCTGATACTGCTACTTTAAGGTTATAAACATTCCCTGCTTTAGTCACTACTCTAGCAGTATTTGTTGCTGGATAAGAAACTGTTATTCTTTCAGAACCGCAAGTATATGATTCTGAAGCTACCTTTCTTGCAGCAGGTCTTTTCTTAGCTGTTGCGGCAAAACTCATTCCTCCAATTAATGTCATTACAGACAATACTAGCATTGATTTTTTCAATAATTTCATCTTCATCATTCCTTTTCTTTAAATTTTGTTTCAACAGTAATATACCACATAAAACTGTTAAACTTCTTATAAAAAGCTATTTATTCAAAATGAAATCATAATAAAATTCCTTATATGAAAATTTTTTTAGCATATAATTGTAAAAACTAGCTAAATACCACTATTTATTGATGTTTTTACATTCAATTCCAATTTATATTTTTCCAAAAATTTTTTAACATATCTCATTAAAAATAACGACCTTGCTAATGAAAAAACTATGAAAGATAACCATAATCCGTGATTTTGATATACTGGCATCACTGTAAAATACACTATTAGAAAAAATACTAACGATTGTAACATTGAATTTCTTATATATGCTGTTTCTGTTGTGCCTGTAAAATTTCCGTAAATTACTAGCCCAAAACTTACAACTAATGGAAATATGATTATCCAAATTTTATACTGATTTGCAATATTTATAACTTCTGCATTTTTTGTATAAAACAACAACAGCTTTTTACCTCCAAAAACAAATGCTGTACTCAAAAATATTGAAATTATAATACAAAACTGTATTGATTTTCTCATTACCCATTTTAGTTTTCTAAAATTTTTCTCTCCTGCCGCTATACCTGAAAACACACTTGATGCATTAGCAAAGCCATCAAAAATATACGACATCAGATATTGAACTTGAAATAATATAGAATTTGCAGCTAATATTATTTTACCGTTATGTGCAGCTTTTTCCAAGAATAAATTTGTTGCTATCAGTAAACAGACTGTACGAATCACTAAATCTGAATTCACTGCTCCAACTTTTTTTATTTCGCTTCTATCAAATATTTCTTTCAAATTTATATTGTATAAGATTTTTTTTAGTGAAAAAGTTCTTAAAATAATAAAAATTGATAAAAGAGTTGTCATAATTTGGGAAATTAGTGTAGCAGCTGCTACTCCAGCAACATCCATTCTTAAAACTTCTACAAAATATAAATCAAGAAAAATATTCACAATATTTGTCATAAGTTGCAAAATTAGACATTTTTTTATTTCTTTTCGTCCCATTATCCATCCCAAAAATGTATAGTTCAGAAATACGAAAGGGGCTCCCCATATTAGAATATTAAAATAAATTTCTATATATTTCGTAATCTCCTTTCCAGCATCAAAAAAATGAATAAATCCCCATAAAATAGCTTTCTGAAAAATAACAAACAGAAATCCTAAAATAAGTGAAATTAATATGGGACGGATTAATACTGTAATTTCTTCCTTTTCATTATTTTCTCCAAAAGCCTTTGCAGAATATCCAGATGTGCTAACACGTAAAAAGCCAAATAGCCAATAAATTGTATTAAAAATCGTTCCTCCAAGTGTTACTCCACCTATAAAGACTGGATTTGAAAGATTTCCTACAACTGCTGTGTCAACAGAATTTAACAAGGGCGTTGTCAGCGTTGACAAAGTAAACCCAAGTGCTAATTTCAAATATTCTGTATTTCTAATTTTTTCTATATTTACACTTTTTTTCATTTTCCTCCTACATTAACCGAATTACTCAAAAAATGAAATCAACTTATTTTTAACAGTTTTCAGGAAACTATAGTTTTCAGGAAATAAAATTCTTTCCACACCTTCAATTATAATATGCAGAATCATCATATGAACTTCCTGAATCCTGTCTGATGTTTCTCCAGGAATTATGAATTCATAGTCACATACTCCTTTTAATTTCCCGCCATCTTTTCCAAGCAGTGCTACAGTTTTTAAATTTCGCTCTTTTGCCGATTTTACAGCCTCAATTATATTTTTAGAATTTCCCGAAGTTGAAATTCCAAAGAAAAAGTCACCTTCCTGCCCAAATGCTTCCACACCTTTTGCAAATACAAAATCAAATCCGTAATCATTTCCAACACATGTGATATGGGAAGAATCGCTGATACTTATAGACGGAAGCGCTCTTCTGTCTTTTCTAAATCTTCCTGTAAATTCTTCTGCAAAGTGCATCGCATCACAGTTACTTCCACCATTTCCTGCAATTAACGATTTTTTCCCATTTTTATAGGCTAATGCTAATTCCTGTGCAATTTTTTCTGTTTTTTCAATATTTTCCTCATTTTCCACAAATGCCTTCACAGTTTCAAAAGCTGTTAAATACGAATTTCTGATATTCTCTTTTAACATAATTTTCCTCCTAAAATTTATTTATAAATTATCTGTTTAAATTACTATTTATTTTTTACTGAAAATAATGCTGGTGTAATTTTGTAATCCTTCACAAATTTCACAAATTTGGAAATTCCAGGTTTTTCTCCATTTTCACGGATATAGGCAATTTGAAACTTATCTTCAGATTTTTCAAAGTTATGAATTACTTTTAATGTGCCTTTTTCGATTTCCTCATAAACGCTGTAATACGGCAGAACGGCAAAACCAAGCCCACTTTTTATAAGGTTTTTCATCGTTTCGATACTTCCATTTATGACAATTCTGTTTTCAAAATTAAATCCTATTATTTTTTCAAATAAATCCAAGTATTTGCTTGTCAATACAGTATCCCGCTTTAACAGCTGCATTTCCTTTAATTCATTATAATCTGATATTTTTTCCCCTGCCACAACGACAAAAGGATATTCCTCAGTTTCAATAACTTTTATTTCCTTATCTTCAATGAAATATTCCTCCATTAAAGCAACGTCAACTGTTCCTTCTTTCAGATGTTTTACAAGGGATTCACGATTTTTGATATACAAATCAAATTCAATTTCAGGATTATGCTTCTTAAATTCCACCATAATTCTTGGCAGTACAGGCTCTCCAATATTATGAGTCGCCCCTATGCAAATTTTTCCTTTGCCATAATGTGAAATTTTTTCCATTTCCTTTTCCACTCGCAAAATCTTGTCAAAAACATCCTTTGACATTCGATAAAGCTCTTTTCCCGCAAAAGTCAACCTAAAATTTTTAGAATTTCTTTCAATAAGCTGGATTCCAAGTTTTGTTTCCAGTTTTTTTATTTGTATTGATACCGCAGATTGACTTATAAATAAATTTTTTGCAGCTTTTGTAAAACTTTTTTCCTTGCACGCCTCAAAGAAAATTTTTAAATGATGTACATCCACACTTGTTTCTCTCCAATCATATATTTTTTATATTGTTAATTATAACATTTTTATCTTGTGAATGTAAACATTAAAATTCTATTACTGCATCAATCAATTTTCTTGAGTAATCTTTTTTTATATTTTTTAAATTTTTTATATCAGATATTTCCTCTTCAATCTTTCCATTGCGAAAAAATATTACGCTGTCGCAAATATAAGTTATCGTAAGCAAATCGTGCGTTACAAAAATATACGACAAATTATACTCTTTCTTCAATTTCTGCAATAAATCCAAAATTTCCACCTGTGTAGACACATCAAGTGAACTTACAGCCTCATCTAACATAATAAACTTAGGCTTTGTTGCGATTGCCCTTGCTATGCACACTCTTTGAAGCTGTCCTCCGCTTAGTTCATTTGGAAATCTCTCTAAAAATTCTTCAGAAAGTCCCACATCTTTTATCAAATTTTTTAATTCTTCATTAATTTCATTTTTTTTCATTGTTGTTTCAATTATCAAAGGTTCAGAAATAATCTCGGCAATAGAAAATTTAGGATTTACAGAAGAAACATAATTTTGAAAAACAATACTTATATCATTTTTTATTTCTTTATTTTCCTTTTTATGAATATTTTTCCCTTCAAATTCTACAAATCCACTATCGGAATTTTCAATTCCAGTCAAAATTCTCCCAAGCGTACTTTTCCCGCTTCCGCTTTCCCCGATAATTCCAAGACATTTTCCTTTTTCCAATGAAAATGATACATCTTTTAACACATTTTTTACAGTTTTTTTCAAAAACTTCTTTTCAGTATAACTCTTAGTAATATTTGAAACTTTTAGTAAAATATTATTTTTTTTGTTTATTTTATTTTCTTCCATTTTTTATTCTCACTTTCATCAAATGGCTTAATCAGCTACTTCCTTAAATTTTTTCATCAAGGCTCGCCGTGTTTCAATCAAAAAATTTGTATGCTCGTGCTTATAATTATTTATAATTTCAGAAGTTGTACCACTTTCCACAATTTTCCCATTTTGCATTACAATCAGATTATCTGCCAAATAGGATAAAATTCCTAAATCATGGGTTACAAATAATATTGATACGTTTATCTCATTTTTTAATATTTTAAATTCTTCAATAATATCCTTTTGATTGAGGGAATCAATAGCAGTTGTTGGCTCGTCGGCTATGATTAATTTTGGTTTTAATGCGATGGCTATTGCAATCATTATTCTTTGCAGCATTCCGCCACTTAGTTCGTGCGGATATTTTTTTAAAACATTATCAATATCCTTTAGCCGCATTTTTTCAAGCGACTCTTTCGCCAAATTCACAGCATCTTGCCTTGAAATTTTAATATGTTCCAAAAAAGTTTCCACCATCTGATTTTCAATTGTGTACAAAGGATCAAATGAAGTCATCGGATTTTGCAAAATCATGCAAATTTCTTTCCCACGAATTTCCCTCATTTCCTCTTCCTTACACTCAAGCAGATTTTTTCCATCAAAAATAATTTTCCCTTTTACATCAAAATTTTTATTCAAAATATTTAAAATTGACTTGCACGTAACACTTTTCCCGCTCCCGCTTTCTCCCAGAATACCAAGGCAAGTGTTCTTTTCCATTGAAAAGTTAATATTTTTTATTATTTCCCTATTATCTTTTTTCAGTTTTATTACCAAATTTTTTACTTCCAATATTTTCATCTTATGCTTGAACTCCTTTTATTTATTATCCTTAAAACTGTCTCCTAGCAAATTAAAGACTGTAACTGTAATTACAATGGCAAGTCCAGGAGCTAGCATCTGTTCTGGTTTTGTTGCAATTACATTTTTGGCTTCACTTAGCATTGCACCCCATTCAGGTGTCGGAGCCTGCACTCCCAGTCCTAAGAAAGATAATGTTGAAATGCTTAAAATTAGCCATCCCATATCCAGCGTTATTAATACAATTAATTCAGGCATTATCATTGGAATAATGTGCTTTCTGAAAATGTAAGAAGTTTTTGCTCCAATTGTCTTTGAAAAAAGAATATAGTTTTTATCATTTTGACGAATTACATTTCCACGTATCATTCTGGCATACCACATCCATTTTACAGCGATATTTGCAATGATAACATTTTTAATCCCTATTCCCAAAGCACCAACTATAGCTAGAATCATAATTTGACTCGGAAACGACATCATCACATCACAAAATCTCATAAGAATTTCATCCACAATTCCCCTAAAATATCCAGAAATTAGTCCCACAAATAATCCTATCAAAATAGTTGGAATCATTGTAACAATAGAAAGCAGTAAAGTCGTTCTAACTCCATAAATAAGCCTTGTAAATGTATCACGTCCCAAATAATCAGTTCCTAGCAAATGCTTAAATGATGGATTTTTAAATTTTTGAGTAATGCTTCCTTCAAGTGGATTGTATGTAGAAATAATCGGTGCAAAAATTCCCATTAAAATGATTAATACGAGGATAATTAGACATACCAATGCCACTTTGTCTTTTAATATCTTTTTCAACATTTACGCCTCCGTTTCCGCAAGTCTTGGATCAATACAGCAGCTCACAATATCCACCAGCAAATTGCATCCAACAAATAAAATTCCCATAAGTAATATATATGCTTGAATTACTGGATAATCACGTCCAAATATCGCCTGAACACAAAGTCTTCCAATTCCAGGCAACACAAATATATTTTCAATTATAAACGTTCCTGCAACTAATTTTACAATACTCATTCCAAGCACATTTAACGAAGAATGAATTGAATTTTTTAGTGCATGTTTAAAAATTATTGATTTTTTTGAAAGTCCTCTCACTTTTGCATAGTAAATATGGTCTTCTTCTAGCGTTTCTATCATATTTGTCCGAATTAATCGAATATATGTGGAAATATAGCTCATACTGAGTGCAAAGGCAGGCAAAATATAGCCTGAAATCGAACTTGCCTCACTTATTGGAAACATATTTAGTTTTAATGCAAAAATTGACAATAAAATTAGTGATAGCCAGTAGTCTGGAATTGCAGTTCCGAAAAATACGATTATTCTTATAATTTTATCAAAAAAACTATTTTTCTTAACAGCACAAAGCACTCCAATTGGAATGCTTATGCCAAGTATCATAACAAGTGAAATTCCGGCTAATTTTAACGTAACTGGTAATGTTCTTGCAATTTCATCTGCAACTTTCCTATTCGTATTTACATAAGAAATTCCAAAGTCAAAATGCAGACTTTTCCACAACCAGTCAAAATATCTGAGTAAAAATGGTCTATTTAATCTCAGCAACTCACGCATTCTATGAATATCAGCTTCTGTCGGAGTAATATCATTTACACGTAAAGCCACTTCTGCCGGATCTGACGGAATCAGATTTATAAGACAAAACGCAATAAAAGTAATCCCAATAATTAACGGAATTGATATTAAAATTCTTTTTATTATATATTTTTTCACTTAATTAGATTTCCTTTCTAATATAAAACAAATACTTATATTAAAAATATTCTTCACTTACCTTATTTTAAACTCATTGAATAATATGGAACTTCATATAGCGATGTACCAAATTTAACGTCTTGAACTCTATCATTAAAGATTGCTCTATTTGTTTCATAAGTTATTGGAATATAAACAGCCTCATCTTGTAAAGTTGTCAGAACATATTTAAATAATTCAGCTCTTTCAGTTTCACTTGTAGTTTTCAAGCCTTTTAGAATAGAATCATCAATTTGTGATTTTTGAGATAATCCTTGCTGTGCTGCATAATCTCCATAAACTGGTTTTCTCATACCACCTAAGAATGATTGCGGATCATAAGGTACTCCCCATGAAATATTGAATACAATATCAAAATCTCCTTTTTTCATTCTATCTCTGTAAGACTGCTCCTCTTCCCCAACTGTCTTCAATTCAACACCAATCTTAGCTAGCTGTTGAGCAAAGTATTCTGAAATTGATTTTTCGCTCACGCTGTCAGCATTGTAATTCAATGTAATTATTTCCATCCTTTTGTCTTTTTCCGTCAGCTCCAGCTGTCCATCCTGCCGCATCTAATAATTTTTTTGCTTCATCTAAAGAATAATTGTAAACTGGCACATCAATATTTGCATAAGGGACTGTTTTTGCAAGGATTGTATCAGCTGGGGTTTCTGTTCCTTCAAAAATCCCTTGAGAAATTTCTTTTTTATCAAGTACATGTTGCAATGCCTTACGTATATTCTTGTCAGTTAATGCTCCCTTTGTTGTATTTACAAGCATCATTCTTGTTGCTACAGGTTCAGACATCATAGCGGTAAATCCTTTTTTATCTTTAAATTTCTTAAATGATTCGCTATCGATCATATCACGCCCAAACACGATGTCAATATCTCCTTTTTCAAGTGCAAGCGATCTAGTTTGCTCTTCAGGAATAACCTTTACACGAATTGTTTTAATTTTTGGTTTTTCTCCCCAATACTTATCATTCACTTCAAAAACAGCTTCCTCGTCAGTTTTATTTGATTTTAGCACATAAGGTCCTGTTCCAACATATTTATCTACTCCATTTTTTATACTTTTCCCATTTTTCATAGCTTTAGGTGAAATAAATCTGAATGGACGTATTGACCCAAGTTCAATTAGCATTGGATAATATGGTTCCTTCAATTTTATTTTAAATGTATAGTCATCAGGCGTTTCAAATCCATCAAAAAGTCGTACACTTTCAAGCCATCCATGTCTATCCTTATTTTCCATAATTGCATCAAAGTTAGCTTTTACAGCCTTTGCATCAAATTTTTCTCCATCAGAGAATACTACATTTTTTCTCAGATGAAATGTATATTC
Source organism: Leptotrichia sp. HSP-342 (assembly GCF_041199995.1). Classification (NCBI taxonomy): domain Bacteria; kingdom Fusobacteriati; phylum Fusobacteriota; class Fusobacteriia; order Fusobacteriales; family Leptotrichiaceae; genus Leptotrichia; species Leptotrichia mesophila. The sequence goes on along the minus strand of NZ_CP165646.1, from coordinate 917,874 downwards.
ACGTCCATCCTTTGAAATTTCCCATTTTTCAGCAAGCTGAGGTGCAATGCTTCCATCCTTATTAATTGTTACAAGCCCTTCATATAAAATATTCTGTGCATACAGTTCTCCAGCATAATTATCCGGATTCAAGTCACGAATATCCCTGAAATTAGCTGCAACAATCTCGTCCTTGCTGGCATTTTTTCTGACATTTCCTCCACAAGACAGCACAAACAATAAAATTCCTGTCAACAATAATAAAAATTTAAAATTTTTCTTTTTTTTCATTTTAGAATATATCCTCCTATAATCAAATATTTTTATATCAAAAATATTATATTATCATTTATTTTGATAATCAGATTATTTTTATAAAAATTTTTAAATCAAATAAAAAATTATAGAAAAATCAAATATTTAGTGATAAAATATATCTATTAGTATAATTTTAGGAGGAAAAAAATGGTAGAACAATTATTTAAGGAATTATCTTTATTAGAAGAAGTTGAGGCAATTGCATTGGGAGGTTCACGAGCGGGAGTAAATTATGATGAAAAGTCAGACTATGATGTGTATCTTTACGTAAATTCCCCAGTTAGTGAAGAAAAAAGAAAAAATATTCTAAAAAAATTCTGCAGTTATATGGAAATTGGAAACAGCTTTTGGGAATACGAAGATAATTGTGTCCTAAATAACGGAATCGAAATTGATATTCTTTACCGAGATATGAAAGACTTTATGAAAGGTATCGAAAGAGTCATTGCTGAATATCAGCCAAGCAATTCTTACACAACCTGCATGTGGCACAATCTAATTACCTGCAAAATTTTATATGACAAAAACGGAACTCTTGAAAAATACAAAAACAAATATACCATAAACTATCCAAAACAGCTAAAAGAAAACATCATAAAAAGACAGCTGGAATTAATAGACTCTTCAATGCCAGCATACCCAAATCAAATAAAAAAAGCAATTTCAAGAAAAGATTTTGTCAGTATAAATCACAGAATAACAGAATTTCTAGCTTCATATTTTGACTTATTATTCGCAATAAACGAGATAACACACCCTGGCGAAAAACGTTTAATTCAACTTTGCAAAAAACAATGCAAAATCTTGCCTGAAAACTTTGAAGAAAATCTAAATTCTCTTTTTTCACATATGTATTCAGAAGAAAATCAATCTTTATTAATGGAAGTTATACAAAATATTGTAAATAATGTAAAAAAATTACTTAATATAGAAAAATTTGACAATAAATAATAATTTTGATACCATTTAAAAGTAGAATAAAAAAACTGAGAAAGAAGGAGAGTATATGTCAAGTATTATAATTCCAAAAAATTATGATTCCAAATACGGAATTATGGAAACAGAAATTGCCATAAAAGTGGCGAAAGACTGTTTTGAGAGAGAACTTGCAAAATCATTGGATTTAACAAGAATTTCAGCACCTATGTTTGTTAGAAAGTCTGCTGGGATTAATGATAATCTAAATGGAGTTGAACGTCCTGTGGCTTTTGAAATGAAAGAAATGCCAGATGCTACATTGGAAATTGTGCATTCGCTTGCAAAATGGAAAAGAATTGCATTAAAGCAGTATGGTGTAGAGGCTGGAAAAGGTATTTACACAGATATGAATGCCATTAGAAGAGATGAAGATCTAGATAACACTCATTCAATTTACGTGGATCAATGGGACTGGGAAAAAGTTATCTCAAAAGAGGATAGAAATTTAGATTTTTTAAAAGAAACAGTAAAAAAAATATATCAAGTCTTTTTAAATACAGAAAAAGAATTGACAGATAAATTTAGTAAATTTGAAAAATTTTTGCCAAAGGAAGTAACATTTATTACTTCTCAAGAGCTGGAAAATCTATATCCTGAATTGACTCCGAACGAACGAGAAGATAAGTTTGCAAAAGAAAATGGTGCAATTTTCATTATGCAAATTGGAAAAGTGTTAGAATCAGGAGAAAAACACGATGGACGTGCTCCAGATTATGATGATTGGGAACTAAATGGAGATTTGATTATGTGGAATCCAGTTCTTGATAGTTCGTTAGAATTATCATCAATGGGAATCCGTGTAGATAAAGAGGCGTTAGAACGTCAATTGAAAGAATTGAACTTAGAGGAACGAAAAAATCTTGATTTTCATAAAATGCTTTTAAATAATGAATTACCGTTAACAATCGGTGGAGGAATCGGACAGTCGAGAATTTGTATGTTCTTGTTACAAAAAGCTCACATTGGGGAAGTTCAGGCTTCAGTTTGGACTCCTGAAATCGTAAAAGAATGTAAAGAAAATGGAATTAATCTTTTATGGTACTAAAATAAAAAATCCGAAATAAAAAAAGTGAATTACTAATTAATTTTAGTTTTTCACTTTTTTATTTAAAATTTAAATTATTTTCCACAACTTTCAATAAATTTATCAAAAATCTTCTGCATTTTCTCATTTCCACGAACTGCCATCATTTCAGGATGCCATTGTACTGCGTAAAAGAATTTATGATTTTTGTTTTGAAAAGCTTCTATTATACCATCATTCGCTTTTGCAATAGAAGTCAAATTATTTCCCAAATCTTTTATCATTTGATGATGATAAGAATTAATTCTTGTTTTTTCACCAAAAATTTCGAATAAAATATTGTCTTTTTCAATATTTATATCGTGTGTAGGCAAGTCAGGAAGCCACTTTTGCATATGATTGACAGTTGTGTCTATATATTTTACATCTTGATACAAACTTCCGCCAAAATAGATATTTGCAATTTGTAATCCTCGGCAAATCCCAAAAATAGGCTTTCCAGTTTTCATAAACTCATCCAAAATTGTAAGTTCAAATTTATCACGCTCTGGCGTAATGCTCCCGACTTCCTGCAGACAGTCCTCTCCATATAAAATTGGATCAGGATCCCCTCCCCCAGAAAGTAAAAGACCATCCAAATGCTGAATTTGTTCCCTTATAACTTCCATATTTTCTGTTATTGGCAAAATAGACGGTATTCCTCCAGCATCTATAACTGCTTTACTGTAATCCACAGAAACTATTGTCTTGTGATCATTCAATCTTTTTGGATTTAATTCCAGCGAAGTAGTAATTCCTATAATTGGTTTTCTTTTATTGTTCATTTATTAAGTTCCTTTCTTTAATTTTATATATTTAAATTTAATTGAAATTAGATTTTTAAAGATCTATTTTATTATTTTTGATTGTAAAGAATTTACCAAAATCTCACTAAAATAGTAATTTTTTATTAACAAACAAATTATACTGATAAAAATTTTTATTGTCAAGAAAAAGTTAGATTTTATAGACTTCCTAATTTGTTTTTTCAAATTTTTGTACTTTTTTTACAAAAATATATTGACTTTGTATAAAAATGCGTTATAATAATATCAAGATGAGATAGAAAATTAAAATATTGATAAATAATTTTTTGGGAGGAATATATTATGAGTAAAATGACTTTATCAGAAGTGGTAAAAAAAGGGTTAAAATTGAAAAAATCTGAAAGAGCTACAATGCTAGGAATTGGACCTATGTCTAAAATGCTAATAAAAGCTAGTATTTTGTTGGCTAAAGAAAAAGATTTTCCATTAATGTTTATTGCAAGCAGAAATCAGGTTGATGCTAAAGAACTTGGTGGAGGATATGTTTGTAACTGGGATCAAAAAGGATTTTCAGATGCAATAAAAGAAGTTTCAAAAGAAATTGGATTCGATGGACTTTACTATTTGTGTAGAGATCATGGCGGACCTTGGCAAAGAGATAAGGAAAGAAAGGAACATTTACCTGAAGATGAAGCTATGAAACTTGGAAAAAAATCATATATTGAAGATTTGATCAATGGATTTGACTTATTACATATTGATCCGACAAAAGATCCATATGTTGTTGGTAAAGTAATTGATATGAATGTTGTACTTAGAAGAACTGTTGAATTAATCAAATTTGTTGAACAGGAAAGAATTGCTCGAGGATTACCTGAAATAAGTTATGAGGTGGGAACAGAAGAAACAAACGGTGGGCTTACATCAGTAGAATCTTATGAATTCTTTATCCAAAAACTTATGAAAGAATTGGATGATAACGGACTTCCACATCCATGTTTCATTGTAGGACAAACTGGAACATTGACAAGACTTACCGAAAATGTGGGACATTTTAATGCAAAAGCCTCTATAGATTTGTCGTCAGTTGCTGAAAAATATGAAGTTGGGTTAAAGGAACACAATGGAGATTATCAGGATGAAGGAATTCTTTTGGCACATCCTGCATTGGGAATTACTGCAATGAACGTGGCTCCAGAATACGGTACAGTTGAAACTAGAGCATATCTGAAATTGGTTGAACTTGAAGAAATGCTGTTTAATGAAAGGCTTATTTCTAAAAAATCTAACTTGAAGGATTGCATAAGAAGAGAATCAGTGGCAAGCAGAAGATGGGAGAAATGGATGACAGACGACACTGTTTCAAAATCAACTGAAGATCTTTTAAAGGATGAAGAAATAATAACTGTAATAACAGACATTAGCGGACACTATACATTTAACAATGACAACGTTAAAAAGGAAATTGAAGACTTGTTTGCAAATCTGTCTGAAGCTGGTGTAGATGCAGAAAAATATGTAATTTACAAATTGCAGGAATCACTTGACAGATATGTTGAAACATTTAATTTGACAGGATACACAAGCAGACTGAAAAAATAACAATTGAAGAAAAGAAATAACAAAAAATAATGGGAGAAAAATAAAATGAAAGTGATTGATTATCATGTTCATTCTACCAACTCATTTGATGGAAAGAGTTCTGTAGAAGATATGTGTAAAAGGGCGATAGAAATTGGAGATTATGCCATCTGCTTTACAGAACACTTTAGTGTGGATCCCAGAGATGTAAGTTATGGAGTATTGGATTATGAAAAATATGAAAATGAGGTAAGAAAGGCTCAGGAAAAATTTGGAAAACAGCTGGATATAAAAATGGGACTTGAAATTGGAGAACCTCACCTAAAGGAATATGTTTCAGATTTAATACTCCAGACTTCTAAAATGCAGCTCGACTTTATAATAGGATCTGTACACAATATAGATGGGGTAAAACTGCGGCTTTATATGCAGGGAAAAAATAAATATGAACTTTATTATGAATATTTTCAAGAAATTTATAAAATGGTATCAGTTTCCGACATTGATGTAATCGGACATTTGGACTTGATGAAACGGTACGCATATGAAAGTTTTGGAAATTATGAATTTGAAGATTATAGAGAAATTATTGAAAAAATTTTAAAAACAGCAATATTACGGGGTATAGGACTGGAAATAAATGGTTCAGGATATTTAAACAGCGTTAGCGAGCCTTTTCCCAAGCCAGAAGTACTACAGCTATACAGAGAACTGGGTGGAGAAATTATTACAATAGGCTCAGATTCTCACGCTTGTGAAACTTTATCCAAAAATAATAAAAAAATGTCAAACCTTTTAAAAGAAATAGGATTTAAAAAAGTCTACACCTTTGATAAAAGAAAAAAAATTGAAATAAAAATTTAGAATCCTGTTTACAGTGATGAGGTTTATTAATATGGAAAAGATAGAAAGGAAAACTATTATGATTAATATTAATGATTTAATAAATGAAAACCTTATTGCTTTAGATTTAGATGCAAAGGATAAAACGGAAGTCCTTGAAAAACTTGCGGATATGATACATCGTGAAGGAAGGCTAAATAAGGCAGAAAATGAACCAAAAATAGGATTTTTGAACGCTTTATGGGAAAGAGAAAACTCCTTTTCTACCGCAGTAGGCTTTTCATATGGAATACCACACGGAAAATGCAAGTATGTAAAAGAGGCAAGTGTAGCTTATGCAAGATTGAAAGACGAAATAAAATGGGCTGACGATGAAAATGTAAAATATGTATTTATGATTGCAGTTCCTGATCAAAAGGCAGGGAACGAACATTTGGAAATACTTATAAAATTATCAACTTCCATTCTGGAAGATGATTTTAGGGAAAAACTTGAAAAAGTGCAGACTGCAAAAGAAGCACTGGAAACAATAAAAAAATATTCATCAAAAAACAGATAATAAAAAAATTAAATTATACAAGGAGTGAAAATTATGAAAATAGTAGGAGTAACAGCATGTCCAACGGGAATAGCACATACATATATGGCACAGGCGGCGATTGAAAAGGAATGTAAAAAACGTGGTTATGATGTACAAGTTGAAACACAAGGTGGAATGGGAATAGAAAATGAACTGGAACAAGAAACTATTGATAATGCAGATGCTGTAATATTGGCTATTGCTATCGGAATAGATAGAGAAGACAGATTTGAGCAAAAGGAAGCGGAAGGAAAAGTTATCCGAGTTGATCCAGGGGAAGCAATAAAAAACACAAGCAATATAATTGATAAAGCTGAAAAATTATAATAAAGGAGTTTGATTACAATGTCAAAGGATAATAGATTATTAAAAGATTTACAAAAGGCATTCAATACGGGAGTCTCCTATATGTTACCTTCGGTGGTAGTTGGAGGAGTATTTTTAGCAATTGCGCTGTCAACGGGAAAGCCAACAGACACAGGAATGGAAATAACGAATCAGTTTATGAAAAATTTAAATGATTTGGGAGTAGCAGGATTTGCTATAATGATACCACTACTATCAGGATTTATCGCAAATTCAATTGCAGGTAAACCAGCACTTGCACCAGCAATGATACTGGGTTATATAGCAAATAATCCAATAGGAGCTGGACAAGTTAAAACAGGTTTTTTAGGTGCAATGATATTAGGAATTGCAACAGGATATTTTGTAAACTGGTGTAAAAAATGGAAAGTTCCAGCAACTATACGTACACTTATGCCAATTTTAATAATTCCTATTGTTACTACGTTTATTTTAGGAATGACATATATTTACATTATTGCTGTACCAATAGGATTATTTATGAATTGGCTGATTGCCTCACTTAAAACTATGCAAGGTGGAAGTGCAATAATATTAGGGCTTATTATCGGTGCAATGACTGCTGTAGATATGGGAGGACCTATTAATAAGACTGCAACAGCATTTACATTAGCACTTATGGCAGAAAATATCTATACACCTAATGGAGCTCATAGAATTGCAGTAGCTATTCCACCCTTAGCAATGGGGATCTCAACACTGATAGATCGTAAAAAATATACAAAGGAAGATAAAGATCTTGGAATATCAGCTATATTTATGGGACTTATCGGAATAACGGAGGGAGCTATTCCATTTGCTGTAAAAGACATGAAAAAAGTATTACCCGCAATAATAATTGGTAGTGCTGTAGGTGGAGCCATTGGTATGATTAACAATGTTGAAGCGCTTGTTCCGCACGGAGGACCCGTAATTCTACCAGTTGTAAGAGGAAAATTATGGTTTATGCTCGCCATAATTATTGGTACATTGGTATCTGTTGCGATACTTCATTTTATGAAGTCTGATTTAGATGAAGAAACAAATTAAATAAATAGAATTAGTGCTTGATTACTCGTCACTTTATATGAGATGATAGCACTTTTTCTAATAATTAATTTTAGGAGGTTTTTATGAAAATCGAAGATTTGCAAAAAAAAGCAAAAATATTGAAAAAAGATATTATTGAAATGATTTATAGGGCAAAATCAGGGCATCCGGGAGGTTCACTTTCAATTGCTGATATTCTGGCTGTGCTTTACTGGAAGGAAATGAACATCGACCCAGAAAATCCAAAAATGGAAAACAGAGACAGATTAGTTCTTAGTAAAGGTCATGCTGCTCCTGCACTGTATGCGGCTTTGATAGAAAAAGGATTTTTAGGATATGAAGGGAAAAATCTTATTCCAACACTTAGAAAATGGCACTCTCCGCTTCAAGGGCATCCTGACATGAAAAAACTGGCTGGAGTTGAAATGTCAACAGGTTCACTTGGGCAAGGACTGTCTACAGCAAATGGAATGGCTTTGAGTGCAAAAATTTACAATAATGACTACAGAGTTTATACAATCTTAGGAGATGGAGAATTACAGGAAGGGCAAGTTTGGGAAGCGGCTATGACAGCTGCACATTACAAGCTTGACAATTTAGTTGCGATAGTTGACTATAATAATTTACAGATTGATGGAAAAGTTTCGAATGTAATGGATGTCGCTCCGATTGGGGAAAAATTCAAGGCATTCAAATGGAATGTAATCGAGATTGACGGACACAATTATGAAGAAATCATAAATGCTTTTGACACAGCAAGAACAGTTAAAGGACAGCCGACAGTAATAGTTGCAAACACTGTAAAAGGAAAAGGTGTTTCATTTATGGAAAATAACGCTGGATTCCACGGAGCTGCTCCAAATGATGAAGAATATAAGAAGGCAATGGAAGAATTGAGTTAATAATAGCAAGGGAAATCAAACGCCATTTCCCTTCATTTCGCAATAATAGTTATTTTAACATATTTAAATAATGGTGTATTAAAGAGAATGGCGAAAGTGCTATGCACTAACCCTGGCTTGTGGAATAGTATGAGAAAGTTTTTAAAAATAATGAAATAAAAAATAGGAGAATATGAGAATGGAAAAAAATCAACTAGAGTAGCTTATGGAGAAGCGTTAGTTAAATTGGGAAAAGTAAATAAAGATGTGGTGGTACTGGAAGCAGACTTGTCAAAATCAACAATGACCGCATATTTTAAAAAAGAGTTTCCAGAAAGACATATAAATGTTGGGATTGCAGAAGCTGATATGATTGGAACAGCTGCAGGTATTGCAACGACTGGGAAAATACCGTTTGCCTCAACTTTTGCACATTTTGCGGCGGGACGTGCTTTTGATCAGATTAGAAACTCGGTGGCATATCCACAATTGAATGTTAAAATTTGTCCAACTCACGCAGGAGTTTCGTTAGGAGAAGATGGAGGTTCGCACCAGTCAGTTGAGGATGTGGCATTAATGCGTGCAATTCCAGGAATGGTAGTGCTATCGCCAGCAGATGCAGTAGAAACAGAAAAAATGGTCTTTGCAGTGGCTGAATATGAAGGGCCTGTATATGTAAGACTTGGAAGACTGAATATACCAGTATTATTTGATGAAAACTATAAATTTGAAATAGGGAAAGCTGCAACTTTGAGAGAAGGAAATGATGTAGCAATATTAGCAACTGGTCTTATGGTATCAGAAGCTCTTGAAGCAGCAAAATTACTAGAAGAAAAAGGAGTAAAAGCAAGAGTGGTAAATGTTTCTACGATAAAGCCGTTAGACACAGAAACAGTTCTAAAAGCGGCAAAAGAATGTAAATTTATTGTAACAAGTGAAGAACATTCTGTAATTGGGGGACTTGGAAGTGCAGTTTCAGAATATTTATCAGAAGTTCATCCGACAAAAGTTGTAAAACATGGAATACAGGATGTTTTTGGACAAAGTGCAGATGGGGAGACTATGCTTACGAATTATGGGCTTAGAGCGAAGGATATTGCACAAACAGTGCTGAATAATTTAAAATAGTAAATTAAGTGAACAATAATAGAAAAGCCATACCAATTTTCAAAATGAGGAGAATAGGTATGGCTTTACTTAAAAAGAGAGGTATTTTTATGGATTTAAAAAATATGGTAAGCGGGACTGATATTCGGGGAATAGTTTCAAAATACGAGGATAAGGACATTAATTTATCTGAAAAGAAAGTTGAGTTCATAGCAAAAGGATTTGGGCTTTGGATAACTGAAAAATGTGATGAAATAGCAAAGAGTGAAAACAGGAAGATTAAAGTGGCAGTTGGGCACGATGCAAGGCATACAGGACCTAAATTTTCAGAAATTATAAGAAAAACTTTGATGGAAATGGGAATTGATGTATATGATTGCGGAATGTCAATAACACCATCACTATTTATGACTACAATATTTGAGGATTATAAAGCTGATGGCGCAATGATGATAACTGCCAGCCATTTACCGAGCTGCTACAACGGAATTAAATTTTTTACGAAAAATGGGGGCTTCAAAAAAGTGATGTCAATGAATTTCTAGAAATGGCTGAAAAACAAGAAGAAAATTTGATTAAAGAAGAAAAAGGTTTAGAAATTGTAAAAAATCTAGCAGATGACTATGCTTCATATATATGCGAACTAATAAAAAATAAAATTGGGAAAGGGGACAAGCCTCTAAAAAACCTACGGATAGTGATAGATGCAGGAAATGGAGCTGCGGGATTTTTTGCTGAAAAGGTAATAGAAGTTCTAGGTGGAGATACTGCTGGAAGCCAATTTTTAAATCCTGATGGTAACTTTCCAAATCATATTCCGAATCCTGAAGAAAAAGAAGCGATAGAATCAATAAAAAAAGCAGTTCTTGATAATAATGCAGATTTTGGAATAATATTTGATGCAGATGGAGATAGAAGTGCCTTTATAGATAAGAATGGACGTGAAATTAACAGAAATAACCTTATCGCATTGCTTAGTGAAATATTGTTAAAAGAACATTCTGGTGGGATAATTGTAACAGATTCGATTACATCGGCAGGGCTAAAAAAGTTTATAGAAAACCGTGGCGGGATTCACCACAGATTCCAGCGAGGATACAAGAACGTAATAAACGAATCTATAAGACTGAATAATGAAGGAAAGTATTCTCCTCTTGCTATAGAAACGTCAGGACATGCCGCATTTAAAGAAAATTATTTTCTTGATGATGGAGCATACATGGCTGCAAGGCTTTTGATTCAGCTTGTGGAGAGCAGGGAAAAAGGAGTTGAATTTACAGATGTTTTGAATGAGCTGCCTGAGCCTGTTGAGGAAATAGAAATAAGAATTCCTATAAAAGATAAAGATTTTCGGGCTTGTGGAGAAAAAATTGTGGAAAACTTTAGAGAATATGCTGAAAAAAAAGAAGATTGGAGCCTAGAAAGTCCTAACTATGAAGGTGTAAGAGTAAATGTAGGTCAAAAAAGCTGGTTTTTAATCAGATTATCACTGCACGAACCACTTTTGTGCGTTAATATAGAAGCAGAAAAAGAAGGAATGGGGAATGATATTTTAGAAGAATTGAAAGATTATTTAAAAAAATACGAAAAAATGGAAATTTAAGAAAAAATAAAAAATAAAAATTAATCTATTCTATAAAATTTAGCAGGGAGAAGATTGATAATGCTCCCTGCATTTTTTAATAAGTTCTAAACTTTGATAAATTATTAACTTTATTCAGACGTTTTGTATATTTGTCATAATCACTTAGTAGTATTCCCATATAAAGCATGTCTACTAATGCTAATTGTGATATTCTAGATGACATTGTTTCACTGTAAAATGTCTTTTCCGTATCTCCTGTAAATAAAGTAATATCTGCATATTTTGTTATTTTGGAAGCCTTAAAATTTGTTAGTACAAGAGTTTTTGCTCCAGATTCCTTGGCAATATGTAAAGCATCAATAGTATCTTTTGTTCCGCCAGAATGAGATATTGCTATTGCCAAATCATTTTCAGTTAAATGACAGGCACAAAGTTGCTGAAGATGGTTATCCGAATAAGTACGACAATTTATACCAACACGTGTAAGCTTATTCATAAAGTCATTTCCAATACTTCCAGAATTTCCTACACCATATATATCAATTATATTAGAATTTGTTATTAATTCAATAGCTTTTCTATAGTCTTTATAGTTTAAAAACTTCAATGTATCTTCTAGTGCCTTGATTGATAAACCAATTATTTTTATTGGTAAATCTTCCAATTTATCATTTTTGTTGACATGCAAATCTAAAAGTATTTTATCATTCTTAATTTCATCATTTTGAGGCAATGATTTCAACAGTTCTATTTTAAATTCCTTAAAGCCATCATATCCCAATGCCTTTGTAAATCTGATGACTGTTGGTGTACTGACATCAGATTGTTTAGCGACCTCTTCAAGTCCCATTATTGAAATTTTCTCCTTATTTTGCAATACATAATCTGCAACCTTTTGTTCAGATTTTCTTAACTCTCCATACACTTCCCTGATTTTACTTTCATAATTTTTATTTAATTCTAGTCGTTTATTATTCATAATCTCTCACTCTTCCAAAAAAGTCAATAAAATTTTTATAAGTTACCATCTCAATATCATTTTCGGAATATCCTCTTTTTTTCAAGGCTTTTTTCACATTTCCTAACTCTGTAACATCGTGAAGACCAAGAAGTCCGTCAGCTTCTACTCCTTCTGGAGTATAATATTCCGCAAAGTCAAGTCCAAATCCAACTTTATCCAGTCCAATTTTTTCAGCTACATACTCTAAATGATTTAAAAGCATTTCTAGATTTTTCTCATTTTCATTTTGACTGACAAAATTATGGTAACTGTTCATTCCGACCATTCCCCCACGCTCACCAATACATAAAATTTGATCATCAGTCAAATTTCTCATTGACGGACAAAGGCTTCTGGCATTAGAATGTGAAGCAAAAAAAGGCTTTTTAGAATATTTGGCAATATCCCAGAATGTTTTATCATTGGCATGTGAAACATCAAGCAGGATTCTCAATTCATTGATTATTCTCACAGCATCAATTCCAAGTGAAGTCAATCCCCTGTTTTTATCTCCGCTCTGCCCTGTTGCAAAAGCGTTTGTTTCATTCCAAGTCATTCCAATATGTCGCACACCAAGCTGATTTAATAAATAAATATAGTCAAGTTTATCTCCAATCCCTGGAAGCCCTTCTATCCCAAGCATAACTCCAAACTTTTTATCTTCTTCCTTAGTAGTTTTCCAATTTTCAAAAATTTTAAAATCAGATGGCTCTTTTATAACCTTTATCAAATCTCTTGCATGATACAATTCCTCAGTCATTGCTCGCAAATCTGCAAAAAAATATTCTTCAGCATTCTCCACTTCATTTACATTCAAATAAATAACAAAAATTCCTCCAGAAAGACCTCCTTTTAAGAATTTTTCTTTATATTTATTTCTAATAACATCTTTATTTCCCTTCTGATATTCCCAAAAATTATCTGTCCACACATCTGCATGCATATCAAAAAACATTGATTTTTTCCTTCTTTCTATGTAAATTTATTTATACTATTTTCTGTACTTCTATTTTTCAAAATAAATTTCATTTATATTTTCATTAATCTTCAAAGTACATTTTGCTCCCATCGGCATTGTTATCAAGTCAGGCTTTTCATGTCCACTTTCAAGTCCATAAATTACAGGTTTTTCATAATCCTTGAAAAAATCTTTTAAAAAATCGATTAACTCATAATTTTCTCCATAAGTATTTTCACAGCCCGCAAAATTACCTAACAAAACCGCATTACAGTCTTCAAATTTTCCAGCATATTTCAAATGTGTCATCATTCTGTCAATTCTGCTGATTTCCTCTTCAATTTCTTCAATAAAAAATATTTTCCCTTTCGTATCAATTTCATAATCAGTCCCCAAAGTTGTAACAATTATTGAAAGATTTCCACCAGTTAATTCACCATTTATTTTTTTATTTTCAAAATCTTTTTTATACAAAAGTAAAGTTTCTTTTTCTGCTCCAGTTTTTTCATCTGTTGGATTTTCAAATTTCCACTTTTCTCCTTTTTTCTTATTCAAGGCATTAAAAAAAGATTTTTTTGTAAACTCATTAAAATCATTAAACATATTTGATTTTACCATAGGCCCATGAAAAACTCCCAAATTACACTTCTGATTGAAAGCAATGCTCAAATTTGTAACATCGCTATAACCCACAAAAACTTTAGGATTTTTCTTTATCAATTGGTAGTCCAGCTTATCCAAAAGTTGCGAAGCGCTAAATCCGCCCTTCACGCAAAAAATTCCTTTAATTTCATCATCAGAAAAAGCTCTGTGCAAATCTTTTATTCTAATTTCAGGCGTTCCCGCCATATATCCTCCAATATTCTCAAAAAGGCTTTCTCCTAAGATTGGCTCAAAACCTAAGTTTTTCACAGTTTTCTTACATTTTTCAATATCTCCTGCAAAAATAGGTGAAGAAGTGCAAACTAAAAACACTTTATCTCCTTGTTTCAATGGCTCTGGAAAATACATCTTTAAAACTCCTTTTTTATTATTTTCTTTAGTTATAAAGTTTTTTTCTAAATATTCATTTCATTAATTTCAATTTTAAAAACAACTTTTGTAACAATTTTTCTTATATTCCCAGAATTATCATTTTCAGAAACATTAAGTTCTGGCTTATGAACGTCATTTGGGAAAAATACAAGAACATCTCCAGTTGTTATAATTATATCAAATGCTTTTTCACCTTCCAGAATTACTAGATCTTTTTCAGCATCAAAACTTTTAATATCCATATTTCTCATATCTCCGACTGAAACTTTTTCAGTTCCATTAATCATAATCTGAACATCAAGATATTTTTTATGGCTTTCCCAAAATTTCTCATTTTCACTTTTTGTAAAATATTTTCCGACATTCATTTTGATATCATTATACTCAATATCATAACTTCCATTTACAAGCGATAAAATTTTATTCTCATTTTTTTTCGCAAATTCAATACAAAATTGAATATCCTTTGCTAAACTTTTGTTTTGAATTTCATCATTCACATTTGTAAAAATCATTTCTTGCACTCTCCTTCAAAATAAAATCACAGCTACTTCTCAACTGTGATTATACCCTTTTTTATTAAAAATTTCAATAAAAAAACTTATTTAAAACTTTATTTATAACATTTTAATCATATTTATTTTTTTCAAAATTTCTTTTTCCAAAATAATTTTATCAATCTTTGTTTTTAGATTTTCATCATAAAAGTTCTCAATCACTGCAAATTCACTGTTTCTGTCTAGATTTTTATCCCAAAATTTTTGAAAATATGGACGTAAAAATTTGTTTATTTCAAGCACAGCCTTCATTTCGCCTTTATGTTTCATAATATTTTGCAAATGTTCCAACACAATCGATTTTGTTTCATCAAAAGTTTGAATTGTGTTTATTTTGCCAATGTTCAGAAATTCCCTTGTTTGTGGAATTAGCCAAGGATTACCGATTATTCCACGTGAAAGTATTATACCGTCAAGATTGCAGGAGGATGTTTTTCGTTTTATCTCGGTAGGCTCAAATAAATCGCCATTTCCAAAAAAATTTATATTTCTTGGCATTTTGCTTAGTTTTTCAACAATTTCCCAGTTGGCAGTTCCAGAATACATTTGTTTTTGAGTTCGTCCATGCACACAGATAAAATCAAGGTTATGCTTATTTGCTAAATTCAAAAAAATTTCAGGATTGTCAAAATCTTTATAGCCAACACGTATTTTTATCGAAATTTCATCACCAATATTTTGCGTTTCCAAAAGAACCTGATCAACTAAGTTAGAGTTTTTAAGAAGTGCTGAGCCTGCCCCATTTTTTATAATCTTAGGCTGTGGACATCCCATATTTATATTAATTTTTCTGAATCCCAAATTTTTCAGTTTTAAAATTCCTGAAATCAATTCTTCCTTATCTCCGCCAAAAATTTGTGTTCCAGTTCGCTGTTTATCATCACACTTTAAAAGTTCATTTATTGTAGTATCATCCTCACGATTTAGTAAATTAGCATTTACCATTTCTGTAAATAAAAAATCTGGCTCAAATTTTTCAAGTATCTTTCTAAAGGAATAATCTGTAGTACCAGCCATTGGGGCAGTATATATTTTCATTTTTTCTCCTATTTTTTTATTTTACATTATATACTTAAAATGAAAAAAAATCAAATTTAGAAAGATTATTCGAATAAAATTAGAATTTGACATTTTTTAAAATTATAGTATAATAAATATCGAAGAAAAAAATAATGTTTTGTTAATAATTTTATAAATCGGAGGAAATTTGTGAAAGTAAAAAATATAATTGTTAAATTAACTATTATTTTGCCATTATTTTTGATTTTATCTTGTCAAAATAAAAACTCTGAATTGGAGAAAAAAGTAGAAAAATTAGAAAAAGAGAATGCAGAAATATTAAAAAAACAGAAAGAGCAACAAAATGCTCAAGAAAATACTGCAAATATAAAAAAAGAAGAAAAAACTTTACAACCAAAAATAAAAAATTATGAATATAAAGTAAAAGATAGAATTGCAGATTATGAAGCTGCAAGAGACAAAGTAAGTGAAGAATATGGTTGGAGCGTAGAAGAAACACAAGCAAATGAAAAGCTTAATGAAAAGCTGGATGATGAACTTACAAAAGTTTATAATTTGATAAGAGAAAGAATGTCTGAAAGTAGAAAAATTGAATTTAGAAATGAACAGAGACAATGGATAAAAAATAGAAAAAAGAAAGTAGAAAATTCGAATAATGGTGAGGATGGAAATCCTGGAATGGGTGGACGAGCTGGTGCAAATGTTGAAATATTGACTTATCAAGAGCTTACAAAAGACAGATTAATTAAATTTGCTAGAATATACGATAATATGGAGTAATGATTTTTTACAGAAAGGAAAAATAATGAATAATGAAAAACAAAATTTTAATATTAGGAATATTAACTTTAATTTCGACAAACTCAATTGCTGGTTGGACAAAATATAGAGATAAAATCATAAATGGAGTAAAAGATTCTTTTCAAAGTTATTCTGAAAACGAAGACTACACACAAAATTATATTGATGATTCTTATAATGATTATTATGAAGATGATGACGAATATGATGGTTCTGATGAAGATTATTACGACAATGATGACTATGAAAACAATTATGATGATAATAGTGATGAATATGATGATGGCTACTATTATGATTAGTTTTATTTCGATAATTTTGTTAGTTTTATTTAAATAGAGGTTTATTGAACTTCATTTTATAGATTTTTTTATTTTTAAATTTATCGATTTTTTCACGAAAGCATTTAATTCCTCAAGATAAAATATTTTCAAAGTGAAAATAAACTTAAATAATAGAATAATAGAGTACAATATCATTGAAAATAAATATTTTCTTATTAAGGAGGAGTCAATATGAAAAAAGTATTAGCAATTATTCTGTTATCATTATTAACAGTAGTTTCTTGTACAACTGCTACTGATGGAACGAGAAAAGTTAGTAAAACTGGAATCGGTGCAGGAATTGGAGCGGCTGCTGGAGCTGTAATCGGACAAGTTATTGGAAAAGATACAAAAGGTACATTAATTGGTACAGCTGGAGGAGCTGCAGTTGGAGCAGCTATTGGAAATATATTTGACAGACAGGAAAAAGAATTAAGAAATAAATTAAAAGGAACAGGAGTGGATGTAAAAAGAACTGGAGAAGGTGAAATCAAATTGACAGCACCTGAAAATATTACTTTTGATTTAAATAGCTACGTAATTAAGCCACAATTTAGAAATACACTAGATTCAGTAGCAACTGTATTAAAAACTTACCCTGACTCAACAATTGTAGTTTCAGGACATACAGACACAACAGGAAATGATGCAATTAACAATCCGCTTTCTGTAAATCGTGCAAATTCAGTAGAATCTTACCTTGAGTCACAAGGTATTTCAAGCTCAAGAATAACTTCACGTGGTTATGGAAGCAAACAGCCAATTGCAAGTAATTCAACAGAAGCTGGAAGAGCTCAAAATAGAAGAGTAGAAATTACTATAATCGCGAATCAACAATAATCTTTAAAAATTTTTAGGGGTTTTTTCAAATTAAATTTTGAATTAACTCCTTTTTTTACGAAGTTTTAAAATGATAGGTAATCTTTTTGAGATTGAAAAAAATATATAAAAAGAAATAACCGGCTATAGATGAACCTAACTTTTTACTCTCGTTTTAAACTAAAATTACTATAAATTTAGGAGATTTTTATGAAAAAAAATATATTATTAAAATTTATGCTGTTAATCGGTATTTTACTAAGTTTCACATTAAATGCGGGAAATAAAGAAAATTTTAACAATTTTGAAAAATTTTCATTTAGAATGTCAAATAATCCCGATTACATAAGCTACAGAATAATATCAGGAAATGGGGATAAATATCCTGTTCAGCTAAATGTGGGAAATTATCTGGCTTTTATGCCTTCACGATATGCTGCAGTTAATGTTTATGAATTTTTATCTGATACGTTGAAAAAAGATTTTAAAATTATAAAGGTAAATAAAAAAGGAAAAATAACGGATCAATCTAAAATTATAAAATATTCGTCAAATGATTTTTTTCTAAACTACAAAGACAATGTAGATTTTGAGAAAGCTGAACTAAAGTCGCTAGGAATGGTATTTGCAGGAGTAAAAAATGTAGGAATAGGAGAATATAAAATAACTGCTTATGGGAACAAGGGAATTTCTGGAGGAATTGACAGTAAAGGGCTAAATTGGTTAAACTTGGCATTTATTCCTACAAATTCAGCATTTTATATAAAAATGACAGGCGATAAAAATTTGGTGTGGAGTCCAAATCGTGATTATAACAGTATTCAATATACATTTTCAGTTGAGAATGGAAAAGTAATGGCTGTGGATAAAAAAGGAAAACATTATTTAACTATTTATCAAAAGGATAACTCTCTATTTGTGGATATGGCGAAATATAATCTTGAATTTCGTGTAAATCAGTCTGAAAATCAGTTGGAATATTGGATAAATCATAAATTAAAATATGTGGAAAAATATCAGATTATATAAAAGAAAATTTATACTATTTTTCATCTAAATAGCAAATGTTTAATAAATTTTGAATTGTATACTATTTTCTAATGTGATTTAGCATTGGATTATTCTGTTTAATATAAGTTTTTACTATTTTTATTATGTTTTTTCTTTATTTTCGCAGGATTGATCATTGCCGTAAATCCTTATCTTGCAGTAAAGGTTTATACTGAGAATCTCTGTCGGTTTATTAACAGAAAAAAATTATATTTTACTTATTTTTAAATATTAGGTTTTTATCTTTTATTGGAAAAGTTTGTAATAAATTCATTATTTAAATAGGGTTTAGTGTTAAAATATTTATAAATATAATAAAAAAGGGGATTTTACTCCCCTGCCATTTCTTTAGACTTTTCCGTACAAGACTTAACGGCTTCCATTACAGTTCCTCTAAATTTACCATCTTCCAGTACTTTCAAGGCGGCAATTGTAGTTCCTCCTGGAGAAGTTACCTCATCTTTCAAAATTCCTGGATGTTTTTTTGTTTCAAGCATCATTTTGGCTGAACCTAACACCGTTTGGGCAATAATTTCATAAGCTTTGTCCCTTGGCATTCCTTCCAGTACCCCGCCATCCGCAAGAGCCTCCATAAATACGTAAACATACGCTGGTAAAGAGCCACTAATTCCTGTATATACATGCATAAGTTTTTCCTCAATTTCAATACTTTTTCCAAAACTATTCAACAATTTAAAAATCATACTTTTTTCATTTTCCTGAATGTTATGATTAAAAGAAACTGCCGTCATTCCTTCCATCACTTGAGCAGGTGTGTTTGGCATAGTTCTAATAACTTTTTTGTCAGTTCCAATAATATTTTCAATAAAACCAATGCTAATTCCAGCAGCAATTGATAAAACAATAGTTTTTTCTGACAAGTCATCTTTTATTTTATCCAGTACTTTTGGAATAATATTTGGTTTTACAGAAAGGATGAGAATATCGCTTTCTTTTGCAAGTTCGTTTTCATTTTCTGCTTTTTTTACACCGTACTCTTTTGATAATTCTTGAATTTTTTCCTTGTTTAAATCAAAAATAGTTATATTTTTATTTTCAAGAAAGTTTGAAGATGTAACGCCTTTCAATATAGAGCTTCCCATATTTCCTGCTCCAATAATTCCTAATTTCATTTGATTTTGCTCCTTATTCTGATATTAAAAAAATTATTCTAGAAATTTTAAAATTTTAATTTAAATACACACTATTTGTTATTTCTAAAAATTTTTGCACTTCTTTTATAGATAGTTTCGTTATTTCCTAATTTTAGATTTGTAAGGCATGCTGCTACAAAGAAATAGTCAGAAAGTCTATTGATATATTGAAGTCCAACTTTATTTATTCCTTCATTTGCTTCAATTACAGCAATCATTTTTCGTTCCAAGCTACGAGTGCTTGTCCTCATAAGATGAAACATGCTTGACATTCTGCTTCCTCCAGGAATTACAAAACATTCTAATTTAGGCAATTGTGGAATATATTCATCCATTCTTTCCTCAAGCCATTTCACATCATCAATTGTTTGCTTGTACTCTCGCAATCCATCAGGAGTCGCAAGGTCACTTCCACAGTCAAAAAGCTGCTGCTGTATATTTTCACATTCTTCACGTATCTTTCCAAGTATATCATTCAGCTTTTCATCTTCACGAATTTCAGCAATAATTACTCCAAGTAATGAACAAACTTCATCCATTGTTCCATATGCTTCTACTCTAACATGAGTCTTGCTGACTCTTTGTCCACCATAAAGTCTTGTAAAACCTTCATCACCATATTTTGTGTATATTTTCATAAATATCAACTTCCTTTAATATATTTTTATTATTTTCCAATAATCTTTTAATTTTTAAATTTCATATAAATTATCTATAAATTCATCAAAATTATCCGCTATTTTTATAACGAATGTAAATGCGTAATAAAAATAAATTCCTCCATTCACTTTGTGTAAAAGAAAAATTTCATCTTCTTTATTTTCAATTAAATCAAGCGGAATCAAATCATCTCTTAATTTTTCCTCGTTATCTAATCCAATATGAGGAGAGTGTTTCCAATTTTTCACACATGCCTCTAAAACTCTATCTTCAAAGAATAATTGCCATACACTTAATAATTTTTTATCACAAAAAAAGGATTCTATTTGTTCATTAAACATTTCTTTTTCTTCTTCATCTTCCAAATCGTAAGCATCTTTATACATTTCACATAAAATTTCTTTAATTTTTTCATAAGTTTCATTTTTTAATTTATAACCATATTTTCCAGAACAATAAATAGCATCATTTTCTTCTATCAATTTTCTGTATTTATTTAACCCTAATTTATCAAGTAATTCTGTTGATAAATATTTTCTTTCATCAAAATTTTTTCTTTTATCCAGTTCAAAATACTTCATCATTTCTTATATTTTCTCCTATTTATTATTATTTTTTTTATTTTATTTGCTAACAATTTCCACGCTTTTTCTATAAAATATTAGACCAATATTTACTTTTCCTTATTTCTCCAATAATCCCACTACCTCAATATGCCCAGTTTGCGGGAACATATCCACAGGAGTAACTTTCGTTAATACATACCCATTTTCAGCTAAAATCTTCACATCTCGTGCAAAAGTGGCAGGATTGCAGGAAATATAGACAATTTTTTCAATTTTGTTCTTTACAACACTCTTTAATGCTGACTCTTCGATTCCTCGTCTTGGCGGGTCAAAAACTATTGCTCCGACATCTTCTCTCTTCAAAATTTTTGGGAGTTCTTTCTCAACTTTTCCATTTACAAATTCTACATTTTGAATGGAGTTTTCATAAGAAGTCAGTTTTGCGGCAAGTGTTGAACTTTCTACACTTTCAATTCCAATAACCTTCTTTATATTTTTTGAAAGCATCATCGCAATTGTTCCAGTCCCTGAAAATGCGTCAATTACTGTTTTTTCGTAGATTTTATCAATATTTTTATTTTCTTCATTCAAAAATTTTATTGCAACATCGTAAAGTTTTAGTGCCTGTTTTTTATTAATTTGGAAAAATGAATTTGGATAAATCTTGAATTTTAATCCTTCCATTTCCTCTTCCAAATACTGACTTCCAAATAAATGAACATTTTTACCTAAAATTACATTATTCTGCTCAGTTTTTACAGAAATATAGATTGATTTTATGCAGTCATTTTCATCATACATTTCTTCCAGAACTTTTGAAAGTTGATTATACTGCGAATTTTTATTCACGACAACAACTATCATAACTTCATCTTTTTCATTATTTCTAACCATTATCTGCTTCAAAAATCCAGTATTATTTACTTCATTAAAAACTTTAAATTCCTTTTTTGTGCCTGCAAAACTATTTACTTTCTGCAAAAATTTATCAATAATTATTTTAGCAATTTCTGACTTCAGAAGACTTTCTTTAGCTGAAAATACATTGTGGGACTTTCTTGAATAAAATCCTGTCTGAATAATTCCATTCTTTTTGAAAAATGGCTCAGCCGTCTTGTTTCTATAATTAATTTTTTTATCACTTCCAATAATTTTGCTAATTTTTACCTTTTTCAAATCAATTTCAGCAATCTTTGTCAACACTTCTTCAAGCATTTTATCCTTATATTCAAGCTGTTTCTCATATTTAAGCATTCCAAAATCACAGCCATCAAAATCCTCAAAACTAATTTTGGACAAATCCTCAATCCTGTCCTTTGATGGTTCAATTATCCTAGTTATAAGCCCTCTTGCATACGACTTTTTTACCGAGATAATCTCCACTTCCAATTTATCTCCTGGCACACTCATCGGTACAAATACTGTAAATCCATCAACTCTTCCGAGTCCTTCCCCACCAAATACTATTTTTTCTATTTGAATTTCCAGTTTTTGCCCAATTTCATAATTATTTTTTATTTTATCCATCTCATTCCTTTTTTATTTCAAATATTCTTTTCAAATATCCAAATAAATTATTTTTTATTAATTTTTATATATTTTGATTAATAAATATTTTTTCATATTACTATGTTTTTTCTTTATTTATTTTCGTAGGATTGCTCATTGCCGCAAATCCTTATCTTGCAGTAAAGGTTTGTCCTAATAATTAAAATTGTGGCAAGATTGCTACGCAATAACCTATGGCTAGTCTACGACATTTTTCTGCACTGACAAAAAACTCGCTATGCTCAAACAGTTTTGCCAGTACAGAAAAATGCTCCGACGGATTAATTTATAATAAACGCTATTTAAAAAAATAAGAATTATATTTTAAATTACTTGAAAACATCAGGTTTATATAATTTATTAGAAAAGTTTGTAATAAATTCGTTATTTAAATGGGGATTAGTGCATAGCACTTTCGCCAATATCTAAAATTATAATTTGAAGAAATTAAAATAACTATTATTGCGAAAAAGAGCATGACGTTTGATACCCTTACGTTAAAAAGTTTAAAAATATAAAATATAAATAGGGAAAATAAACATTAATAAGTAAATCTTTAATAAAAACTTTTTATTTCAAATATTCTAAAATATTTTTCAATTGTAATCCCATTCCGATTTTCAAGCTTTCCTCATCAATATTAAATTTTGGATGGTGCAAATCATAGATTAAGCCTTTTTCTTCGACTCTTGTTCCCAGTCTGAAAAAACACCCAGGTATTTCATTTAGGAAATAACTAACATCTTCAACATCCATTCTAGGCTGCTTTATTAATTCCAGAGCATTTTTACCGTATAAGTCAATAATATTATTTTCTACTTTTTTTGTTATTTCTTCGTTGTTAATTACAGGAGCATAGCCACGCTTAATATCCACGTTTACTGTTCCGCCTAGTGATTCTACAAATTTAGGCAGGTCTTTTTCAATTGTTTCAATTATAAATGTTCTTGTTTCTTCGGACATTGTTCTTGCAGTTCCTCTCATTTCCACTTTATCACACACTACATTATCAGCAAAGCCTCCGTTAAATGTTCCTATTGTAATTACGGCTTCTTCTCTTGGATCAATTCTTCTGCTCACTATTGATTGTAAGTATTCCATAACTTTTGCTCCGATTAAGATTGCATCAACTCCTTTGTGAGGCAATGCGGCGTGGGCAGAAGTACCATTTATCGTAAGGTGTATTCTTGCTGATGAAGCATGTGCTTTTCCATATTTTATCCCAATTTTCCCAAGTTTTATTTCTGGAGCCATGTGTAATGCAAAAAAGGCATCTATTTTTCGATTTTCATCATTTTCAAATTTTAATCCTCCATTTTTTATCATTCTGTCAGCACCGCCAGTTGTTTCTTCCGCAGGCTGAAAGAAAAATCTCACAGTTCCGTGCCATTTATCCTTGTTATCTGCCAAAATTTTTGCTACTCCAAGTTGAATAGTTGTATGTGCATCATGTCCGCAAGCATGCATTTTCCCAATATTTTTTGACTTGTATTCAACTTCATTTTCTTCGAAAATTGGCAATGCATCAATATCTGCACGAGTCGCAACTGTCTTATTTTTCATATTTTCCTTATCATTATAAATTGTCGCAACAACTCCTGTATTTATAATCTCAGAAAATTCAATTCCATTTTCTGCTAAAAATTTCTTTATTAATTTACTCGTTTCAATTTCTTCATCCCCAAGTTCAGGATTTTCGTGAATAGTTCGTCTAATCTTTACCATTTCGTCATAAATTTTATCCACATTTTCTTTTATAAACTCGTTAATTTTAAGCAATTCCATTTTTCCCTCATCCCTTTCTAAATCTCTGTTTTTTTATGATTTTATTATATCAAAAAATATTGCCTTTGTAAATTTCTAAAAAATTTTAGATTTACTATAAAAATAGAAGAATCAATAATTTTGAAAAGTAATGCCAAAAACATTATTATCTTTTTTTATTTGGAGCAATAAAATTTTTATGATACAATAATTATATAATAAAATTAAAATCAAAAATTTTAATCATTCTATTATGTTAGTAGTTTATTAGCATGAATTTGAAGAGATTAATTATATTTGTGAAAGGAATAAAAATATGAAAAAAATAGAAACAATAATTAAAGAAAAAGAGTGCATTTTGTATATAAAAAAAAATAAAAATCCAGACTACGTTTTGATACAGCCTGTAGACGAAAATGATATCAAAGTTCTAGATAATGAAGTGAAATATATTTCTGAAAATACAAATAAAAATTTTAGTCTTATTGCATTTAAAATAAACGACTGGAACAGCGAACTGACTCCGTGGGAAATGCCACTTCTTCGTGGGAAAGGTAACTTTGGAAATAGAGCTGATAAAACGTTGAATTTTATAAAGGAAAAATTGATTCCAAATTTGGAAGAATTTATGAATATTCAAGATAAGAATGTGAAATATATTTTAGGTGGATATTCTCTTGCTGGGTTATTTTCGCTGTGGTCTGGTTATAAAACTAATACTTTTTATGGAGTAGCAGGCGTTTCTCCTTCTGTATGGTATGAGGGCTGGATAGATTTTGTAAGAAATGCTGAACTAAAGGCAAATAATGTATATCTAAGCCTTGGAAAACTGGAAGAAACTTCTAAACATAAAATATTAGCTAAAATTGGTGATAATATAAGGGAATATTCTGAAATATTAAAAAATTCTGGAATTGAAAAAAGTATTTTGGAATGGAATGAGGGAAATCATTTTAACAATTCAGATATACGAACTGGAAAAGGATTTGTTTGGATTTTAGAAAATTGTTAAATTTATTAATCGAAATCCCTAAGGGTAGAGATAGAGGTGAAATTCGAGATTTTTCGAATATCTAGTTAATCTGTAAACAATATACATAATAACTAGAAGTCTAATAAGTTCATCGCTATTCACTGCTCTAAACCTCCTTATAATAGAATATGAGTTTACTGAACTCTTTGTTATTATAACAAAAAAAGCTAGAAAATTCTAGCTTAATTTGTCAGTAATTTTATTCTATTATAAGTTCCCCTTAGGGTTTTTAACAATTTAATTATATCATATTTTAAAAAAAAGTCAATTAGTCAAAAAAATATTTTCTTAAAAAATTTAAAACTTCAAAATATATATTTTTTGTTGTATTAGTAATAGTAAATTCATCAAAAATATGTTAAATGTAGATAGTTTAACACATTTATTCATAGTTCCTGCAATGAAAAATTTTGATGCTTTAACAGCTCTTGAAAAATGGACTGAAGAAAATATGGCGCCAGATTGCCTAGTTGAAAAAGCTGGAAAAAAATATCTAGATCAAAATAAGGAACAGCCATTTTGTCCATATCTGAAGGTAGCAACTTATATTGGTGGAGAACAAGAATAAAGCAGAAAATTTCAAGTATAAATAATAGATATAAAAATGATGTTGAAAAAATTAAATCAAAACATCATTTTTTATTAAAAAAAATTAAGAAAGGGTATTGACTTTTTTAAAAAATAGGTTATATTAGTAGTAAGATATATATAGGAACGTTCTCATATAATTAAATTAATTAGATTATATTGATAATAAGCTGCGAAGGACACTATTTAATGAGAACGCTCTCATAAACAGAAGGAGGAAATTATGATTTTAAAAAAGAAAGATAACAGCTAATCAGGAGCGCTTCTATAAATAGATGACAAAATTTTGATTCTTGAAAAAGAAGTAAAATAGGTAACTAAGAACGCTCCTATGAATAAAAGGAGAAATTGTAATTTGTGGAAAAAATCAAAAAATTAAACTGGGAGCGATTCCACAAATAAAAGGAGGAAATTATGATTCTTGAAAAAGAAAGAAAACAAGTAATTGAATATTCTCTTAAATTATTGTCAGAAGGACTTACAAACGGGACAGCTGGTAATGTAAGTATTTTTAACAGAGAGAAAGGGTTGGTTGCAATAAGCCCAACTGGAGTAAACTACTCAGAATTAACTCCAGAAATGATTTCAATAGTTGATTTGGACAAAAAACTTATTGAAGGATTAAAACCCTCAAGTGAATTAGAAATGCACATGATTTTATACAGAAATCGTGAAGATGTAAATGCTGTTATACATACCCACCCAGTGTACACTACAGTATTAGCATGCTTGAGACAAGATTTGCCGGCAATTGATTATATGATTGCTGTTACAGGAGCAACGAAAGTAAGATGTGCTGAATATGCTTCATATGGTACAAAGGAACTTGCTGAAAATGCATATAAGGCAATGGGAAGTAGTCTTGCAGTAATACTTGCAAACCATGGATTGACAACAGCTGGAAAGGATATAGCAAATGCTTTCAATATAACAGTTCAGGTAGAGTATATCTCTAATTTGTATATAAAGGCGAGAAATATAGGAGAACCTATTATATTACCTGACAATGAAATGAACAGCATGCTTGAGAGATTTAAAACATACGGACAAATAAAATCTATAAAGTAGGTGATTGCATTGGGAAAAAAAGCAGTTCTGGCATTTGATTACGGAGCTTCGTCAGGTAGATTAGTTTTGGGTATCTTAAATGAGGATACTAAGAAAATAGAATTGAAGGAAATGCACAGATTTAAAAATTGCTCTGTTAAACTAAATCAATATGAATATTGGGATTTTCCTTATTTGTATAATGAATTAAAAGAAGGTTTAAAAAAAGTATTTGCAAAAGAAAGTATTGTTAATAACGAAAATATAGAGGTTCTAGGATTAGGTGTAGATACTTGGGGAGTAGATTACGGATGGATTGATGAAAAAGGAGAACTACTATCACTTCCTATATGCTATAGAGACACAAGAACGGAAGAAGTTTTTGAAGAAGTTCACAGTAAAGTTTCTCTTGAAGAAATATTTAATGAAACAGGAGTGCAGTTTTATTCTTTTAATTCAATTTATCAAATATTTTATGATATACATAAAAGAAAAGTTCTTGAAAAAGGAGCAAAACAGCTTCAATTTATGCCAAATTTATTTGCATATTTTCTTACAGGAAAAAAATCGTGGGAATATACAATCAGTTCCACTAGCGGAATGATAAATATTGATAATAAGAAATGGAGCAAAAAAATATTTGAAAAGTTGGATATTCCTGAAAGCATTGTTGGAGATATAGAACATGGAGGTCAAGTTCTTGCACCATTGAAGGAAACTATTCAGAAGGAACTAGGAATAAAACCTTTGAATGTAATCTTGACTGCATCTCATGATTCAGCAGCAGCAATAGCAGGAGCACCGTTAGTAGAAAATTCTTTATATGTAATAAACGGAACATGGTCAATAATTGGCTTTGAATCAGATGTTCCCGTTGTAAATGAAAAAGCTTTTAAAAATAATATTGTAAATGAAGGCGGAATAGAAAAAAAAGCAAGAGTGCTCAAAATGATACCAGGTTTGTGGATACTGCAGCAGCTGAAAAAAATATTTAATGAAAAAAATCTTGATATAGATTATTCAGATTTTGGAAATATGGCTAAGAAATCAAACTTGATTTCATTTGTTGATTTAGAAAATGAAAGATTTTTACACGCTGAAAAGATGGACATTGAAATAAAAGAATATTGCAGGGAAACTGGGCAAGAAGTTCCAGAGACAGATGAAGATTTACTAAGAGTAGCATATAACAGCTTAAAGAAACAGTACAATAAGAGTATAAAGGAACTAGAAAAACTGGTTGGAAATGAATTTACTTCAATTATAGCAATTGGAGGAGGAATACAGGATAAATTCCTATGTCAGGAAATTTCAGATGAAACAGATAGAGTAATTAAGGCAGGACCGATAGAAGCATCAGCATTTGGAAATATAATAACACAGTTTATCGCTCTTGGACTTGTTAAAAATTTAGAAGAAGGAAGAGAAATTGTAAAAAATTCTGTAGAAATAATAGAATATAAATCTAAAAGAAAGGAGGAAAAATAAATGGCTGAAAAAATACTGGAAATGAAAAATATAGTAAAAACTTTTCCAGGAGTAAAAGCTCTGGATCATGCTTACATTGATTTGTACGCTGGAGAAGTAAATGCTTTTCTAGGAGAAAACGGTGCTGGGAAGTCAACATTAATGAAGGTTCTTACTGGAGTATATCAAAAGGATGAAGGTGAGATAATTTACAATGGAAAAAGTGTAAATTTTAAAAATCCTAAGGAAGCACAGGAAAATGGAATAAGTATAATTTATCAGGAATTTAACCTGCTTCCTCATCTTTCAGTTGCAGACAATATATTTATTACAAGAGAATTCCAAGGAATGAAAGGGATTGTAAATGAGACTAAACAAAACGAAGAAGCTCAAAAAATTCTGAATCAGCTAGGATTAAAAATATCACCTGAGGAAAAGGTAATGAATTTAAGTGTAGCAGAACAGCAAATGGTGGAAATAGCAAAAGCACTTTCAACACATGCAAAAATATTGATTATGGATGAACCAACTGCAGCTCTTACAGACAGGGAAATTGAAAAGCTTTTTGAAGTCATTGAAAATCTTAAAAAGGATGGTGTAGGTATAATTTATATTTCACATAGGATGGAAGAACTTAAAATAATTGCAGATAGAGCAACAGTAATGAGAGATGGTAAATATATAGACACTGTAAATTATAAAGATACAACGAATGATGATTTAATAAAACTGATGGTAGGTAGAGATATAACTGAACAATATCCCGCAAGAAATGTTAAAATTGGTGAAGCTTTGCTAGAAGTTGAAAATTTGTCATATAAAAAACATGTAAAGGCAATAAATTTCTCAGTTAAAAAAGGAGAAATTTTAGGTGTTGCAGGATTAATGGGATCTGGAAGAACAGAAATGGCAAAAGTTATTTTTGGAGCCTATGAAAAATCAGGTGGAAAAGTCTTCATGGAGGGGAAAGAGGTTCATATAAAAAATCCTAAGGAAGCAATAAAGTTAGGTATCGCATATCTGACAGAGGATAGAAAAAAAGATGGACTTTTTCTTAATTTATCAATAGAAGACAATATTATGATTGCAAATTTAAATTTAGTATCAGATAAATCAGTCTTAAACAAAGTTAAATCTGAAAATATAACAAAGAAATACATAGAAAAAATGAAAATAAAAACTCCATCAAAAGAACAATTCACAAAAAATCTGAGTGGAGGAAATCAGCAAAAGGTTATATTGGCAAGATGGCTTTGTCAAAATAAGAAAATAGTAATATTTGATGAGCCTACTAGAGGAATAGATGTAGGAGCAAAAAGAGAAGTTTACAATCTTATGAATGAACTGGTCGAAACAGGAGCAGGGATTATAATGATTTCATCTGAATTACCTGAAATACTTGGAATGAGTGATAGAGTAATGATTATGCATGAAGGGAAAATAGGTAATATAATAGATATAAAAGATGCAACAGAAGAAAGAATACTATATTTTGCGACAGGAGGAATAAATAAATATGAAAAAGAATAAAATAATGCAACAATTGGTTACATTTGCCAGTTTAATAATAATGATAATATTTTTCTCAATAACATCCAGTCAGTTTTTTTCAATAACAAATTTCATGACAATCGCTTTACAGACTGCTATCATTGGAATTATAGCTATAGGAATGACATTTGTAATAATAACAGGAGGTATTGATTTATCAGTAGGTTCCATTGTAGCTTTTTCAGGAGTTATAATGGGAATGGCAATGAAAGCTGGAATTCCTACAATTCTAGCAATAATTTTAGGACTAGTAAGTGGTATAGCATGTGGAATAATAAATGGACTATTAGTATCTAAAGCTAATCTGCCTCCATTTATAACTACTTTAGGTTTAATGATGATTACTAGAGGACTTGTCTTAGCAATAACAAACGGAATCCCAGTTTCAGGATTAAACGATGGTTTTGATAAATTATCAGGTGGAACAGTATTAGGTATTCCAAATCCAGTAATTTATCTAATTATAATAACAGCAGTATTCTCATTTGTACTGAAAAAAACAGTCATTGGAAAATATACTTATGCAGTTGGAAGTAACGAAGCTGCTTCAAAACTTTCAGGAGTAAATGTAGATAAAATAAAATTATTTGTATATGGATTAAGTGGTTTTCTATGTGCTATTTCAGGAATTCTTCTTGCATCAAGATTGATTTCAGCACAACCTACTGAAGGAACAGGATACGAAATGGATGCCGTTGCCGCAGTAGTAATCGGTGGTGCGAGTCTTATGGGAGGTTCAGGATCAATTTTAGGAACAATACTAGGAGCCTTTATAATGAGTACATTGAAAAATGGGCTTAATATGCTTAATGTATCAGGATTCTGGCAACAATTTGCCATAGGAGTAGTAGTACTTGTGGCAGTATATATAGATAGTTTAAAAAATAAAAAATAAATTTAAAGGAGAGATTTCTTATGAAAAGGTTATTATTATTTTTAGTAGTATTTGCAGCGATTCTTAGCTGTGGAAAAAGTGAAGACAAAAAAGATGCTGGAGCAGGACAAGCAGCAAATTCTGGAGGCAAAATTAAAATTGAATTGGTAAGTAAAGGTTATCAGCATGAGTTTTGGAGATCAGTAGAAGCAGGAGCTAAAAAAGCTGGAGAAGAATTAGGAGTAGAAGTAAACTTTATTGGACCTGAAAAAGAAACTGAAATTGGTAAACAAGTAGGTATGGTTGAAAACGCAATTAACAAAAAAGTATCTGCGTTAGGAATCGCAGCTCTTGACCCAGATGCATTGGCAGTAGTAGCAAAAAAAGCTATGGATGCAAAAATACCAGTTGTAACATTTGATTCAAATGTAAAAGGTGATATTACATCAAGTTTTATTGCGACAGATAATAAAGTTGCAGGAGCAATGGCTGGAGAACAACTAGCAAAACTTATAAATGGAAAAGGTAAAGTAGCAGTAGTATCTCATAATCCTGGAACAACAACAGCTATAGAAAGAGAAGCTGGATTTAGGGAAGCATTGGCAAAATATCCAGATATTAAAATATTAAATACACAATTTAGTGATGGAGATAAATCAAAAGCATTGGCAATAACTCTTGATATTATCAATGCAAATCCAGATATTGCAGGAATTTATGGAACAAACGAACCTTCTATTTTTGGTGTTGCTAAAGGAGTAGAAGAAAAAGGGTTAACTGGTAAAGTAGCTCTAGTAGGAATAGACTCATCTGAAGATTTAGCTAAATTCCTTGAAAAAGGAGTTATCTCAGGACTAGTTATACAAGATCCTTACAATATGGGATATCAAACAGTACAACAATTGTATAAACTTTCAAAAGGTGAAAAAGTTGAAAAAAGAATAGACACAGGAGCAATTCTTGTAACTAAAGAAAACATAAACAATCCAGATATTACTAAAAAGATGTTTCCTTTTGGAAGAAAATAAATAAACAAAAATTTAAGGAGTGAGACTAATGAACAGATTAAGAGGAGAACTTCCTAAAGTAGGAATTCGACCTGTTATTGATGGAAGAAGAAATGGGGTTAGAGAATCTTTAGAAGAAAAAACAATGGGGATGGCAAAAAAACTTGCAGAGCTAATTTCTTCCACATTAAGACATCCTAGTGGAGAACCTGTAGAATGCGTAATTTCTGATACAACAATTGGAGGATTTTCTGAAGCAGCAAAATGTAATCAGAAATTTAAAGATCAGAATGTCGGATTATCAATAACTGTGACACCTTGTTGGTGCTATGGAAGTGAAACAATTGATATGACACCTGATATTCCAAAAGCAATTTGGGGATTTAATGGAACAGAAAGACCAGGAGCAGTTTATCTTGCAGCAGCATTGGCAGGACATGCACAACTAGGATTTCCTGCATTCGGAATTTATGGACACGATGTACAGGATTTATCTGATGATTCCATTCCTGACGATGTAAAAGAAAAATTGCTGAAATTCACAAAAGCTGGATTGGCTGTTGCAACAATGAAGGACAAATCTTACTTATCTGTAGGTGGAGTTTCCATGGGTATAGCAGGATCTATGGTGAATAGCGAATTCCTTCTAGATTATTTGGGAATTCGTCCTGAATTCAAAGATATGAGTGAAATTACTAGAAGAATACAAAATGAGATTTACGATAAGGAAGAATATGAAAAAGCTTTGAAATGGGTCAAAGAACATTGTAAAGAAGGACTAGATATAAACAAAGTTTCTAGAACAGAGGAAGTTAAAAATAAAGAATGGGAGACAGTTGTGAAAATGACTCTTATAATAAGAGACATGATGATTGGAAATCCTAAATTGGCTGAAATGGGATTTGTTGAAGAATCTGAAGGAAATAATGCAATAGTATCAGGTTTCCAAGGACAAAGACAATGGACAGATTTTATGCCTAATGGTGATTTTTCTGAAGCTATATTAAATTCATCTTTTGACTGGAATGGAATAAGACAAGCTTTTACAGTTGCAACTGAAAATGATGCTTTAAATGGAATATCTATGCTGTTTGGACACCTTTTAACTGGAACTGCGCAAATATTTGCAGATGTTAGAACTTATTGGAGTCCAGAAGCTGTAGAAAGAGTTACAGGTAAAAAATTGACAGGAAAAGCTGAAAATGGAATAATTCACTTAATTAACTCAGGATCAGCTACGTTAGATGCAACTGGAGATCAAATAAGAGATGGTAAACGAGTTATGAAACCATACTGGGAAGTTACAGAAGAAGAAGTTAACAATGCCTTAAAATCTACAAGCTGGCCTGCAGCAGATTATGATTATTTCAGAGGTGGAGGATTCTCTTCTTGCTTCCTTACAAAAGGTGAAATGCCTGTTACAATGTGCAGAATAAATCTTGTTAAAGGGCAAGGGCCTGTACTTCAAATTGCTGAAGGATATGCAATTGACATAGACAAAGATATTCATGAATCACTTGATAGCAGAACAAATCCAACTTGGCCAACAACTTGGTTTGCACCTATACTTACTGGTAAAGGAGCATTTAAAGATGTTTATTCTGTAATGAATAACTGGGGAGCAAATCATGGAGCAATATCTTATGGACATATAGGTGATGAACTGATAACACTAGCATCTATGCTTAGAATCCCAGTATGCATGCATAATGTAAATCCTGACAGAATATTCCGTCCTAAAGTTTGGGCAAGTTTTGGAGATATGAATGAAGAAGGTGCTGATTACAGAGCATGTGAAAATTTTGGGCCAATTTATAAAAAAATAGGTAAATAGAAAATATCTAAATGAAGGAGTAAAAAATGCTTAAAAATATACCTAAGAATTTAAGTCCAGAATTACTGAAAATATTATGTGAAATGGGACATGGAGATGAAATAGTGATAGGAGATGGAAACTTTCCTGCTGCAAGTCATGCACAAAGACTTATCAGATCAGATGCAAGCGGTGTAGCTGAACTTCTAGAATCAATACTAGAAATATTCCCCCTTGATACGTATGTAGAAAGTGCAGTTTCATTAATGAAAACAGGAAGTGAGTATGTAGGAGAACCTGAAGTATGGAGTGTTTATAGAAAAACTTTAGAAAAACATGAAGAATTTAAAGACTTTGAATTTGTAGAAAGATTTGAATTTTATGAAAGGGCAAAAAAAGCGTATGCTATAATTGCCACATCTGAAGAAGCTATTTATGCAAATGTTATTTTAAAGAAAGGAATTATAAAATAACGTATAAATAACAAATATCAAAATAAGGGAACACGATTTTATAGATTTTTTAAGCTTTAAATTTTAATCTTTAAATTGTGTTCTTTTTATCAATTAAAAATATTAAAATATTATTTGATAAAAAAACTGTATAGTTATATAAATAAAGAAAAAGATAGCATAAATAATAAATTCATGGTATTATATTTTTGAACAGGAACACTAAGAAAGGATCTACATATCATAAATTAATCTATTGCATCAAATTTAGAAAATAATTTTATCATTTTCAAAAAATAAAAGATATAAAAATAGAAAGTTCTAAACTAATATTGAATATTTACTATGGTTAAATATAATGTAATATTTGCTAATGAATTGATATAAAAAAATAATATTTATGATTTAAGGAAGTAATATAATGAAAATAGAAGAAATAGCTAAATTATCAGGATTTTCAAAATCAACAGTATCTCGTGTAATTTCAAATAATGGTTATGTTAGTAAAGAAACAAAAGAAAAAATATTGAAAATTATTGAAGAGGTAAATTATATACCAAATGGAATCGCTCGTTCCTTGTCTAGCAATAAGTCAAATACAGTAGCTGTAATTATACCAGATATTCAAAATTCATATTTTGGAGATATAATAAAAGGAATTTCTAACATAATGGATAAAAATAATTTACATATGCTTGTTTACAGTACTGATGAGAATATTAAAAAAGAAAAAAAAGTATTTCAAAATGTAATTGAGCAAAGACCAAGTGGTATTATCCTTTCGGTATCTCTTCAGCATCATAAAAAAAAGGATATAAAAGTATTACTTGATTCTGGTATTCCTTTTGTTTTATTTGACAGACAAATTTTTGATGAAACATTTACAGGAGTATTTTTTGATGATATAAAAGGTGGTTATTTAGCAACAGAAGCACTAATTAATTCAGGACATGAAAATATTGCGATAATTACAGGTCCTTTTTCTACAACAAATGGATTAAACAGATTGGAAGGATACAAAAAAGCAATGTTGGAAAAAAACCAAAAAATATCTGAAGAAAATATATATGAAGGGAATTTTCACTTTGATAGCGGATATGAAAACACAAAAAAAATTCTTGAAAAAAATAAGAAAATAACTGCAATCTTTATATGTAATAATGAAATGACTTTAGGAGCATTACAAGCAATAAGAGAAAAAAATCTAAAAATACCGGATGACATAGCAATAGTATCCTATGACAATCATAAATATTTTGAAATATTAGGAATAAATATAAGTGCAATAAATAGAGATATAGAGGAAACAGGAGTGGAAATAGCAAAACTTTTACTTGAAGAAATGAAAAATAATAACAGAAGTAAGAAAATAGTTATTGTATCTCCTACCTTAATTCTCAGAAATTCGGAAAAATTAGTAAAAATTAAAGATTAAGAATAATAGCGATAATATGAATATTCTTACTACAAAATTAAAATAAAACTAATATAATGGCTGTACTATATTTCAGAATAAAAATAGGAGAAGTTAAGAGAAAATTATTTTCAATAAAAATAACAATAAATATAAAAAACATAATGAGAATAAGAAAAGGTTAAAATTTACTTCGCAATATTATCATTTATCGGAATATTAGTAACAAAACTGTCAACTACAATGAAAAACAGAAATTCAGGAAAATTAAGGACTGGATGCATAAATAACACAACATATAAACTGTAAATACATCCAGAACTTTTTTAGCAAATTTTTTTTATATTTTATATTTGAATTATTACATTTTTATAAACATAGCTATTTTATTTAGTCTAATTCTTTTATTTTATACACTTTCTTCTTATCCTTTATTTTATATCCGTTATCATTTTTATTATAATGTTTATCAAGAGTTTTTACATCTGCTTCCTTAAAAATTTTACCTTTGTAATAGGCATTATTCTTATCTTTTGCATAATCATCATCAAGAATTTGAAAAGTATCAATATCAACATTTTTACTTTCTAATGGAACAAATTTTGTATTATTATTTTCATCTTCAGTAAAATAGTACAAATCTTCATTTTGCTTTACTAAAGAATAGTCTATTACTTCAAAGTTTTTAGGTTTGAATATTTCTACCTTTTTATTTTTATAATAAATATTATTTTTATCCTTAAAGAAATCATTTTTTAAATATTCAAAGCTATTTACATCCACTCCATTTACTTTACGAGTTTCATAATATACTCCCATTTTATCTTTTCCTATAGAATATCCTTCAGGTTCAAAAGTTCCTGTATCTGCATCTTCTATTTTTTGGAAATGATAGTAAACGTTATTTTTATCTTTTGAATATTGAGAATAATTTTCAATAGGCTGTAAAGTTTTTAAATCAATTTCTGGAGAAATCTCAACTTTTTCAATAACTATCTCATTTTCTTTTGGATAAAAAGAATATATTCCATTTTTATCTTTTACATGTGTATAATTTACAAATGGCTCAAAAGATTTTGAATCAATCCCTTTCATTAGCATTCCTTCGTAGTAAACTCCATTTTTATCTTTGTAAAAATCTCCGTTCAAATCTTCAAATGTCACAGGGTTTAAGCCCTTTATCAGCTTCCCTCTGTCATAAACAGCGTTTTTATCTCTTCCTAACGCATAGCCTTCTATCGCTTCAAAAGTTTTTGCATCTGCCCCTTTAACTTTTTTTACATCGCCATCATAATTATCATAATAATAAACATTATTTTTATCTCGATAATATTCTTTCGATACTTCTTCAAAGCTATTTATATCAGCATTTTGAATTTTCTTTACTTCTTCTCTTCCAAGATAATAAACCCCTTTATCATCTTTGATAATAAATTTATTTGAGCCAACAATTTCAAAAGTTTTAGAATTTACACCTTTTATTTTTTTATTTAAAAAGTATAAGTTATTTTTATCTTTCCCGTATATAGAATCTATTTTAAAACTGTCGCTATCTGTACTCTCTAATTTTTTTATTTCAATATCGATATTATAGTTATCATTTCCCGCATCCTCTGCATTTTCGACATCAATATCTGAAATTTTCTGTTCACTTTCTTTATAATTAATAAAATAAACGTTATTTTTATCTTTTAAGTACAAAAGCATCGTCATGTTTTCTCCGTCCACGACTTCTAGAGTATTCATATCTATTCCTGCAGGTTTTATTGATTTTATCGTAATTTCTCCATTTTCATATTTATCAAAAGTATAAATACCATTTTTATTAATTAGTATAGTTGGTACGTAAAACTGAACAATAACTTTACTTTTTGCTGGATTAAATCCTTTAATTTTTATAATTTCATTATTTGTAATATAAAAAACATTATCTTTATCTTTTGCAATAAAAGAATTTTCTATCTGAAAAGAATCCGCATCTACATTTTCCAGCTTTTTATTCTTATAGTAAACATTATCCTTGTCTTTCGCAAAATTATCATTCTCTTCAAAAACTTTAAAAGTCCTAAAATCAATATTTTTCACAACTTCTTTTTTCTCAGAATCCTCCATTGTGTCAATAAAATAAATTTTATTTTTATCTTTTAAATACCTTGCATTCACAATACTCCCCACCAAAACAAACAAAAGTAGAATTTTTAACAAATGTCCTTTAATGTTCACAACAACTCTCCTTTTTTATTCTCAAGTTTTTGATTTATTAACAATTCAAATAAAATAATTTTTATTACTTAATCTCCATTTCCTCCTCAAAGTCAACTGGATTTTTCCCTTCCATTTTCTTCCCTTCGAAATAAACATAATTTTTATCTTTTCCATATTTTCCAGTCATTGTTACCCTAAAACTGTCTTTATCTGCTCCATTTATTTTTACAAATTTATTTCCATCCATAAAATAAACGCCATTCTTATCTTTGAAATAATAGGAACTGTCCATTGGCGAATAAATTCTTTCAAGAGTTTCTAAATCAATGCCTTTACTATCCAATCGAGTTACTTCTATTATTTTTTTGTTATCTTCAGTTTCAGTAAATTTATAAACACCATTTTTATCAGATAGTATTATTTCATACCATAATCCGCCATCAAAATAACTAAAATTATCAGAGCTGATTCCTTTTAATTTTTTTCCTTTATAGTAAACGTTATCTTTGTATTTTATCCACGTTCCCTCCAGTTCTATAATTGACCATTCCTCATCTCTATTTTCAATATCTTTAAAATCCATTCCAACTATCTTTTTACCGTTAAAATAGACATAATTTTTATCTTTGTAAAAACCAGCATATTCTACTTTTTCAAATGAACTAGCCTCTGCCCCTTCTATTTTTTCAAATTTATCCACGTCAAAATAATAAACATTTTTGCTATCTTTAAAATATCCCAAATCTAAGTTTTTTAGATTTTTGAAATCAATTTTTATATTGATTGGAACTATTTTAAATTTGTATTTTCCCTCGTCTTCTTCAATTTTATAAATACCATTTTTATCCCTTATAAGATTAGCCCGCATTTTTTCAAAAGTTTTTGCATCTATTTCTTCTAATTTCTTATTATTTAGATAAATATAATCTTTATCTTTTGAAAAATTACCATAACCAGTATAACTTGAATCTAAAATTTCAAAAGTTTTTAAATCAGCATTTTCTATTTTATAAAGATTATTGTATGATTCATAATAAACATTATTTTTATCTTTATAATAATCATCATCAATGTTCACAAAACTTTTCCAGTCCAATCCATCTATCTTCAATTTTTTAGTTCTCATTTCACATTCATTAATATTTTCCAAAATATATAATCCATTTTTGTCTTTTGCGATATTATAACTTACTTTTTCAAAAGTTCTTGCATCTATTCCGTTTGCTCTTTTATTAAACAAATAGACATTTTTATCATCTTTTCCATAGTAATAGTAACCTGAATATTTAAATGTTTTTGGATCTGCTCCATTTACTTTTCTAATTTCTATTATATTACTAGCATTGGATGTCGTAAAAAAATAAACATTTCTGCTATCTTTAAAATATGCATGAATTCCCATAGAAGAATTTTCAACAAGTTCAAATGTTGAAATATCTACTCCATTTATATTCAGTACTACTGGTGTGTAAGTCGTACCATTCTCATTTTCACTCAAATAGTAAACATTCTTGTAATCTTTTATAAATTGAAACCTATTTTTATCCAAAATTTCAAATCCTTTCGGACTAACCCCTTTTAACTTCTGTTTATCAATAAATACACTATTTTTATCT
The DNA here is from genome assembly GCF_041199995.1 of Leptotrichia sp. HSP-342. Taxonomy (NCBI): domain Bacteria; kingdom Fusobacteriati; phylum Fusobacteriota; class Fusobacteriia; order Fusobacteriales; family Leptotrichiaceae; genus Leptotrichia; species Leptotrichia mesophila. The sequence goes on along the minus strand of NZ_CP165646.1, from coordinate 878,475 downwards.
TTTGAAAAAATTCCTGGCTCAAATGTATCAGCATCTGCTCCTTCCAGTTTTTTTAATTCCTGTTTATCTCCAGTCATATCGACATAATAAACCGAATTTTTATCTTTATAAAATGTTCCTTTTAAAATATTCTCAAAACTTGCCACATCAATGTTCAAATTTTTTATTGCTCTTATTTTTATCTTTTCATCATCTGTCGTATAAATCTCATAGACATTTTTATTATCCTTCAAGTAATAATCATCAAAAATTTTAAGCCCTTCAACTCCAACAAAATCTAGCTTTTCTCCATTATAATAAACATTTTTCCTATCTACCCCGTAATTTCCGTTTACAATTTGAAATGTATTTTTATCAGCATTTTTTACTATTTTTACTTTCCTGTTTTCATTATCCACAAAATATATGTTATTTCTGTCTTTTATATAACTGCTGTAAGAAGAATTGTTATTGTTCAAAAATACTAAACTGTTTACATCAATATTCAAATTTATTTTTTCAATCTTTCCATTAGAAAAATAATAAAGATTATTTTTATCTTTTACAAAATCATTTAATTCAAGTATTTTCTCAGCACTTTTAACATCAATTTCACTTTTGATTTTTTTAAAATCATTATCTGAATGATAGTAAAAACTATTTTTATCTTTATAGTAGTTAAAAATTCCAAAATACTTAAATGTACTGAAATCAATGTTCAAATTATTTATTTTTTTCGCTTCAATTTTATCATTTTTACTGTCATACATCCCTTCATTGCTATTAAATGTCAAATAGTAATTATTTCCGCTTTGAAGAATATAATTATCCTGTCCCATTTCTTCAATAACTCTAACATTATTGGGATTAATTCCGTTTATTTCTTCACCAATATAATAAATTCCATTTTTATCTTTTCCAAATTCCTCGCTCAAAGTAATAAAGCTGTTCCTATCAATATTTGGTAATTTTATAAAACCTTCTCCATCAGGAAAATCATTACTGTATTTAATAACAAAAATATTATTTTTATCTCTAAAATAACGAGTATCTCCCATTATCTCAAAACTTTCCGCATCAGCATCTTTAATATCCTCATTTCCTGTAATGTAAAAAACTCTATTTTTATCTTTTCCTATAAAATTACCAAAATTTTTAAAACTCTTAGAATCCACATTTTCCATCTTTTTACCGTTATAATAAACATTATTTTTATCTTTTGCGATATAATAACCCAAAACCTCAAAAGAATTTTTATCTGCTCCTTGTATTTTTTCCAAATTCTCATAGGCATAGTAAATATTATTTTTATCAACAAAATAATCTATGCTAGTAACATCTTTGCTATTTTCTAAAGCTCTAAAAGTTCTAACATCAACTCCATCTAAAGATATTTTTTTTGTATTTATTTTATTATCCGAAGATATTGGTATACTATCTGTAATCTCAGCTTCAATTTTATATACATTTTTACTATCTTTTACATAATTTTCTTTTACTGTTTCAAATCCTTCAGGCAAAACATCTTTAAGTTTCTTACCATAAAAATAAACATATTTATTATCTTTTGCATAATAATCGCCAATAAGCTCTCTATCTTCCTTTAAAGGTTTAAAACTTTCAATATCTACATCTTTTACTTTCGACTTAATCTCATAATATGGCACTTTATAATAAATTTCACCATTTTCCTTTAAATATTCCGCATTTGCAATGCTTCCTGCTAGGATAAATAAAATTAATATTTTTAATAAATTTTTTCTTTTCATGCACTTACTCCTTTTTTTATAATCTTTAATTTTTAGTAAATAAAATACCTTTTTAACTTTTCAACTTTTTATTCTCTTTCTATTTTTATAAGATTCATATTGTCATCAATTTTATAAAATTCATTATTATATTTTATCTCATTGTCTACAATTTTAAAATGGTTTGGATTAACATTATCTAACTTTTTCCCTTGATAATAAACATTGTTTTTATCCTTTGCATATAAGTATTCAATAACTTGAAAGGTTTTGTAATCAGCATTTTCTATCTTTTTTATTTCTACATTTTCTTCATCCACATAATAGACATTCTTTTCATCTTTTATATATTCATTACTTTTTTCGCCATTTTTTTCCTTCAAAAATTTAAGTGTTTTTATATCAGCTTCATTTTTAAATTTAATAAGCGTTTTTCCCTTTTTTATATCATCAGTATCGTCATAATAATAAAAATTATTTTTATCTTTATAAACTCTCATGGAAAAACTTTCAAAAGTATCCCTGTCAATTGGAAAATCCATTTTTTTCGCATATATTTTATTATTCAAATCATTTTCATAAACAAGATAAAAATCATTCCCGCTTTTAATTATGTTATCAGGAACACTGCTTAACAAAGTCAAAAAATTAAAATTATTCGGATTTACACCTTTCACTTTTTGTCCATAAAAATACAAATTATTCTTATCTTTCGCATAAAAATAGTCCAAATAAACAAACGTCTCCAAATCAACTTTTTCATCAATTTTTTTCATATCAAAATAAGCATTGTTCTTATCTTTAAAATAATAATCTCCAACCGATTTAAGCGTTTTTGTATCTACATCTTTCAATTCCTTTTTTTCATCAGCATCAAAAACCATTTTCTCATCCTTCACAAAATGACTTCCAAATATTTTAGCACTTTTAGGATCTATTTTTTCAATCTTTTCTCCTTGATAATAAATATTATTCTTATCTTTTGCAAAATCATTTTCCAATATTTCAAATGATTTTTTATCTATATTTTTTAATATTCTTGTCTTTTCTTCACTCCAGTTCCGATAATAAATTTCTCCATTTCTTTTTATGTATTCTGCATTCACAATATTTCCTGCCAAAATTAACAACCCAAATATTTTTAACAATTTTTTTAAATTCAAAATTATCACTCCCTAAATTTCTTTCGTTTTTAAATAAAATGGCATCAGTAATTTAAAGCCTTTTAAAAATTCTTTTGTCAAATCTTCAAGATTTTCAAATTTTTCAATTTCTTCCACATCAAATTTAACAAGCACTTTTCTGATATTTCCTTCTTTAATATCTTCAAGTAATTTTTCCCTATTTTTTTCACTTCCTTCAATTCTATCCAGCATACAGTTTTCCTTACTTTTTGAAAACTGCACAAAATAATAAAGTGGCTTCTTAATTGGCAAGTTTAAAACCTTATTCTGTCTTTCAAGGGTATTTTCTCCAATTTTACGTTCAACAAAACTCACTTCCATCGAAATTCCCACTTTTTTAGTTTTCTCATTTTTAAAGACTCTAAGTGCAATTCCAGATTCATTTTCAGTATCTCCATCCTGCTTCAAAAACACCCAAAGATAAGGTCTTGCAACCTGTCCTTGATTCATCCAGCTGCTAACTTTCTGTAAATGAAATCCTTCCGCACTTTCCTCCACAGACTTGGCAATTTCAGTAAAAATCTTTCGTGCAGCCTGTCCATTTTTTCTAAAAAGCTCCATATCTTCCTTTAAATCCCCTGCTTTTTCAGGTTTAATATATTTTCTCCCAGCATAATCTGTATATTCAATTAATGCCTTGTAATTAAATTTTTTAGTCATAATTTATCATCTCTTTTCATTTAATTTTTATAAAATTATAGCATATTTTATTAAAATAAAAAACTATACACTTTCTCCATTATAAATAGAAAAAATATATAGCTTCAATTTCACTTTGTAATTTTACTTGTAAAGTATTCAATTTTTTAATTCCTTTTTCTCTTTAATTCCCATTAAACCTTCTTCCTTTCTAATTCTGAATACTTATCTTTCCCAATGATCTTTTCATGTTTCTAATACTTTAAAATTTATTTTTTATTCAAATATTTTCACACAACTTTTTATAGTCATTATTTATCCAGTTTCTATAATTTATCCAAATTGCATTATAAAGCGGTTCTCCTGTCAATTTTTGAATATATAATTTTCCTTCTGGAAAATAATTTTTCGTAAAAAGATGAATATTAAGGCTCACTGACATTTTTTTATCAGTAGTTTCACCTCCAACAAATAAAGGTAATAAGTAATATCCAGTTTCAATCTCATAAATATACTAATATTCTCCTATTTCCTTCAATACCATTTTTATTCCTTTTTCTGTCAAAAATTCAGAAAATACTTCTGCAATCCTCATTTTTTCTCATCCTGTTAACTTCACATTCCCAAATCGTAATAACGCTAATATCCATCTCAAAAAGATTCTCACGAACCTCAATATCGCTCTCTACATTTCTCCTAAACTTCTTTTCCCAATATTCAGCATATTTCTTAGGAAAAGTTGCAATTTTACAATTTTCATGCCTATGCCAAAAACATCCATTTACAAATATTGCAGTATTATATTTCAAAATAAAAATATCAGATGTTCCTGGAAGCTGCGAATAATTAACCCTGTATCTATATCCCATTTTATAAAGCAATTTCCGAATATAAATCTCAGGTTTCGTGTTTTTAGATTTTATTCTTGCCATGTTCTGGCTTCTTGTGAGAGGTTTTTTCTTTTTCATTTTTACTATAAGTACTTTCTTAGATATTTTAAATAATAGATTATGTAATAACTAATAACATGAAACTATTTTTCTGTAAAGAACAATCATTTATCGGTTAATTTTATGAAAAAAACTACCTAGAGCATTTTTAAAGGGATTAGTAACCATTGATGATGAAAAAACTTTTAAAACTATTATTGAAAGTCTACAAAAATTAGAATATACTGTCTTTTATAAAATTTTAGATGCTCAAAATTTTGGTTTAACACAAAAGACAAGGGGATTCCCCCTTGTTAAAGAATATAAAAAATTGGCAAAATGTCGCAATTAATATTGCAATTTATAAAATATTATAATCCGTGTTCTTCCATTATCAATATAGTGTTGTATTCCGCCTCTGCTTCTCGTGAACCTTTATCCATCGCCATTTTATAATATTTTTTAGCATTCTTATAATCTTTTTCATCTCGATAAATTGCTCCTGTATTTATCATTACATCTATTTTTCCTTTTTGAGCAAGCGGTATTAAATATTTTTTAGCTTGTGTAAATTTTCCTTGAACTTTATATAAGATACCTAAATTATATTTTGGATCATCATTATTACCTAATTCTATTGCTTTTAAAAAATATTTTTCTGCTTCATCGTATTTTTTTTGATAATAACAAGAAACCCCTAAATTATAAAAAACTTCACTTTCTTGATATTTTGCTTTTAATAATTTTTTATAAAGTTCATCTGCCTTCTGATAGTTTCCTTCCTGCCTGTAAATTATAGCCAATTGGAATATTGCATCATTTTGATTTTTCACAGCCAATTTTTCTAGATATAATTTTTCTTTAACAAAATCTTTTTGTCTATCGTAAAACATCGCTAGATTATACATCGCATCATCATACCCCATATCAGCAGCCATTTTATAATATTTTTCACCTTCCACTATTTTTCCTTGCTCCATATAAAGATAACCTAAATTATACATCGCATGAATATCTTTTTCCTTAGCCAATTCCAAGTATATTTTTTCAGCTTCCCTATAATTTTTCTGATCTAAATATGTTTTTGCCAATTTAAACTTTTCTTTAGAATTTGTATTTGAAAAAATGTTAAAAGACAATATCAAGACTAAAAAAATTAATAATAACTTGCTTTTCACTGCATCATCTCCTTATTTCATATATTTTTTATTTTTCTCTGCAACTTCCATCTGCACTGAAATATTCTCTTCTTCATAATTAAAAACCCTCTCAATCCTATCTTTCAAAATTTTCAGATTTTTTTTTTGTATTCTTCATTTTTCCACATCCTTACGGACATTTTCCCGGATCAGCTATACATGCTCCTCCTATTAGTGCTGTCGGTGCCAATATTGCTGTTCCCAGTACCACTGCACAGGAATTTAACATTGTAATGCAAAACACCAATAAAAATAGTAATTTCCATTTTTTTATAAATTTCATAAAATCACCTTTTGCTTATTTTTTAATTGCATCTAAAAACTCATCAAAACTATCAGAAATTGCACAAAAAAAGAATAATTCATAAATATTAATATACACTTCTCCAGTTCTTCTTTCAATGAATAACATATATTCATCGTCTTCCGCAATTGGAATCAAATCTTCTTTTTTAAACTCTTCAATTTCTGTTTCTCCAAATAACATTTTATACATTTGAAACCAATGTTTCTGCTCATTTTTTACTTCTTCATCTTCAAAAAACAATTTATTTGGAATGTCTATTTCCATTTCATCAATATTGTATTTTTCATTTAACAGTTCACCAACTGCTTCCTTTTCCATTCCTATAAGCATTGGCAAATATGAAAAACAGTAATCCTTTATTTCGTCAATTGTTTTTTTAGAAATTTTATATTTTGCACGATTTTTTATAGCTAAAGCATCAAATTTTTCAATTTCATCTTTATATTTTTTAATATTTATTTTATTCAAAAATTCTGAATTAAAATATTCTCTTTCTTCATTTTTCCTTTTCCAAGAATTTTCATAATCAACTATATTATTTTTCATTAAACCCTCAATTCCTCCCTATCTTCCACAATCTCATCCTTATACTTATCCAAAATCGGATTAATCTCATTCTTCACAAAATCCTCAGTCTGCTGTCCAGCAAATCCAGTATAATTAGCTGAAACCAAGATTCCTTCCATATCTTCGGCTTTCAACCCTAATCTGCCGTCTTTTATAATTCTGTCAATTAATCTGTTAGGATTTCCGTTCAATTTAATTTCCTTTGTTTCTTCCATCGAAAGTTCTCTAATAATTTCGTGAACTTCTTGTCTATCCATTCCTTTTTTTACTGATTCCATAATGATGTTTTCGGTTGCCATAAATGGTAATTCCTTTTGAATATTTGCCTCAATTACTTTCGGATAAACGACAACTCCGTCCATAATGTTAAGCCAAATAATCAAAATTGCGTCCACTGCTAAAAATGCTTGTGGAATCGAAAGTCTTTTACTTGCCGAATCATCCAATGTTCTTTCAAACCATTGTGTTGCAAATACCAATGCACCTGTTTGTGAGCTTGAAATTACATATTTTGCAAGTGATGAAATTCTTTCACTTCTCATCGGATTTCTCTTGTAAGCCATCGCACTTGAACCAATCTGATTTTTTTCAAATGGCTCTTCTAGTTCCTTCAAATGCTGCAGTAGTCTAAAATCATTCGTAAATTTATGAGAAGATTGAGCAATATTCGACAATAAATTCAAAATTTGTGCATCTACTTTTCTATCGTAAGTTTGCCCAGAAACACCTTGTTTCTTACTAAATCCAGCTTTTTTTGTAACCAGTTCATCCAACTGCTTTACTTTTTCAAAATCTCCTTCAAACAATTCTTTAAAACTAGCCTGAGTCCCAGTAGTCCCTTTAACTCCTCTAAATCTCAAGTTTTCTAATCTAAATTCCAATTCTTCAAAATCAAGAAGTAACGAATGAAGCCACAATGTCGCCCTTTTTCCAACAGTTGTAAGCTGTGCTGCCTGAAAATGCGTAAATCCTAAAGTAGGCAAATCTTTGTACTGCAATGCAAAATCTCTCATTTTTTCAATCAAAGCAAGCATTCTTCTTTTAATAACTAAAAGTCCTTCCTTAATTTGAATCAAATCAGTATTATCCCCAACATACGCACTTGTCGCTCCCAAGTGAATGATTTTTCTTGCATTTTTCGCCTGTTCTCCATAAGTATGAACGTGAGCCATCACATCGTGTCTCAATTTTTTCTCAAATTCGGCCGCAACTTCAAAATTCACATCATCTTTAAATTTTTTAAGTTCCTCAATCTGCTCATCCGTAATAAAATCAAGCCCAATTTCCTTCTCAGCCTCCGCCAAATTTATCCACAACTTTCTCCAAGTTCTAAATTTAAATTCAGGTGAAAAAATATGCAACATTTCCTTACTAGAATATCTTTCCGCCAACGGATTTGAATATATACTCATATTTTCCATTTTCCCATTTCCTCCTACTTGATTTGATTTATTTTTCCTGTAATTTATACTCTGAATCTAAATTCCAGTTAAATCCAGTACCTAATTTATCCCAATCATAATTTTCATTTTTTATTTTTGAGTTTTTATGATAACAATTTTCACAACATGTTATTATTTGAGCTTCGGAAAAATATGATAAAATACTCAAAATCCCAAATAATATGATTACTATTTTATTCATAATTCTCCTTCATATACACAAAATCTTAATTTACAAAACTTTCTAGTAACTAATTATCCCAAATGTAAATTGCCCCATCCTTAAAGTACATCTTTTTCACTTCATCTTTATTTACACTAAAACTAAAATTAAATGGTTTATACTTAATTCCTTCATTATTTTCATAAAACTCTGTTACAACTATTTCTTCATCACTATTAACAAAATTTTCCATCATTGCAGTTGAAATTGTTTTATTTATAATAATTTTTGGATTTTTTCCATTTACTTGAAAGTCTTTTTCTGTATAAACTTTTTTATTCTTTCCAGTTGCCTTAAAATTTTCATATTCTAATTCTATTTTATTTTTATCAGTTTTTGAAACTCTAGTTCCAACTAATTTCAATGTAATCGTATTAAAAGATAAATTTTGAGCAGTACTTTCATTCACAGTTTTATCAATTTTAGACTTTTTACCATTTTGTGCTGGAGCTGAAAATGAAATTGCTCCTACAGCCAACATCAACACTACTAATATTTTTTTCATTACTCATTCCTTTCTTTTTTCAAATAATCTTTTTATATTTTATCATTCATCAATAACGCTCTCTTTCCTGCTTGCATTATTTCACAACTTCTCCATTCCAATCTTTTATTCCACCAAAATCAATCACGTTTGTATAACCTTTTTCAATCAATTTTAATGCTGCTTCCCTACTTCGTCTTCCACTTCTGCAATAAACTAAAATTAAAGCATCTTTATTTTTCAATTTTGCTTCTGCTTCATTTTCAATAGTTTCCAATGGAACAGAAATCGCATTTGGAATATGCCCTTCGTTATATTCTTCCAAAGTTCTAACATCTACAACTATAACTTTTTGAGTTTCCATCATCTTTTTAGCTTCATCTGAAGTTATCTTTTTATATTCTGCTTTTTTCCCAGCTTTTGCTTCTTTTGACATCGCTAAAGTTTCTTTTTCATTTCCTGATTTACTACACGAAAATCCCAACACAGAAATTACTCCAACCATTGTTAATAACGCTATTTTTCTTATTTTCATTTTATCTCTCCATTTCATTATTCAAATTTTTTATTTTGTAATTTTTCTCAAATTCAATATCTTGCTTTTCTTTTATAAAATTCTTATTTCTATCCAAAAGTCTTTTTCTAAATTCTAAAATCTTATCTTTTGAATTTACTTCATTTCTTAAATAATTTCCTCCAACTTTCAAAAATTACTTCACAAACTCTCCCAAATCATATCTATAAATATTCTGACTTCTTTCAGGCCCTACTGAAATCATGGAGATTTTACATTTCAATTTTTTCTCAATGTATTCAATATATTTTTTACAATTTTCTGGCAAGTCTTCATAATTTTTTATTTGCGTAATATCTTCTTTCCAGCCATCTAATTCATCGTAAATTATTTTCAAGTCTTTAGATTTTCTCAAGTTTCCAGGATAAGAATGATACACTTTTCCGTCAATTTCATAACCTACTGCCACTTTTATTTTTTCAAATCCTGTCAATACATCCAGTTTTGTCAATACAATGTCTGTCAATCCGTCGATTAACACCGCATATTTCCCAATTACCAAGTCAAGCCATCCACATCTTCTTGGACGCCCAGTTGTCGCACCAAATTCGTGTCCCACTTTTCTCAAAGTTTCTCCGTCTTCGTTTTCTAACTCTGTTGGGAAAGGCCCTTCTCCCACTCTTGTTGTATAGGCTTTCATAACTCCCAGCACTCTTGAGATCTTTGTTGGAGCTACTCCTGTTCCGACTGTTACTCCACCAGATGTTGGCGATGATGAAGTTACATAAGGATAAGTTCCGTAGTCAATGTCAAGCATTAATGCTTGAGCCCCTTCAAAAAGCACTACTTTTCTATCTTCAATTCCTTCATTGATTTCTACAACCGCATCAATTATTCTAAATTTTATTTTTTCAGCAAGTTTCATAAATTTTTCGTAAAGTTCTTCCAAATCGAAAGTTCCTTTACCGTATCTAGTCAGCATATCGTTTTTTTCTTTTACGTTCCAAGTAAGTTTATCCCTAAATCTTTCAGGATCCAGTAAATCACCAATTCTAATTCCATTTCTTGCAATTTTATCAATATAGCAAGGTCCAATTCCTCTTTGAGTCGTACCAATTTTGTTTTCACCCATAGCTTCTTCCTTAGCCTTGTCAATCTCGATATGATAAGGCATTATTATGTGTGCTCTTTCATCGATAAATAAATTATCCAGATTTTTCCCTCTTTTTTCGAGTTCATCAATTTCTGTCAATAATACTTCAATATCAACAACAACTCCAGCTCCAATTATACATTTTCCAGCCGAGTTAATAATTCCAGACGGCAGCAAATGCAAAATAAACTTCTCATCGTTTACAACAACTGTATGTCCAGCATTGTTACCACCTTGAAATCTAACTACATAATCCGCTTTTGGAGAGAGTACGTCAATAATTTTACCTTTTCCTTCATCTCCCCACTGCGTTCCCACAATTACAAAAGTATTATTTTCCATATTCCATTCCTCCTAAATTTTTAGAATTTTCTTACTTTTTTTGAAACTGAACCATAAAAACTAAAAAATTTACCTTACTAAAATTTTATCTTTTTACTATTCATTTTACTATATTTACTATTTTTTTTCAATTGATTTAAATCTTTTAATAAAATAATTTTCACAAAAAAATAGGAGTTATCTTATTTGCCACAAATAACTCCTATTAATTAATTTCTATTTTATTTTTAGTAATTTACTTTCCCTCAAAGTAATCAAGCACTTCCATTAAGTTATCAAACTTTTTATAAACCAATTTTTCAATTTCCTCTGTTGGTTTCAACTTATCTGGCACCATAATTGGAAATGTCCCAGCTGCGTGAGCTGCTCTTATTCCATTGAACGAATCTTCAAATACTACCGTTTTTTCAGGAGATGCCCCAGCTTTTTTTGCACTTATTAGAAATACTTCCGGATCAGGTTTCCCGTGAATAACATCTTCTGCTGTTACTAAATGGGAAAAATATTTTTTTATGTCTTTTCCCTCTGTTAATGCCTCTGCTAGATGTAAATCTGATGAAGTTGCCAAAATCATCTGCTTATTATTTTTTTTCAAAAATTCAAGCAATTCCAATGCACCAAGTTTTAATGGAACTTCGCCTTTTTCAGCTTTTTCCATTATATGATCCTTAACTGTTCCCATCATTTCGTCATACGGGAAATCTTGTCCCAAGGCTTCCTTAAACAATATTCTTGCCTTATCATTTGTAACGCCCGTCGTTTTTTCCACAATGTCATTTGTTATTGTATATCCCTTTTCTTTAGCAACTTCACGTCCATATTCCACATAAATAGTTTCTGTATCAAACAATAACCCATCCATATCAAACAAAAATAGTTCTATTTCATCAAAAAATTTCTTTCCCATAATAAGCCTTTCCTTAATTTTATTTTTCATTTTCAAGTATTGAAACTGAACGATGTGCAACAGAAGTTATCACTTCATTAAATTGTAATATTCCAACACTTAAAAATATTGCTACAGCCAGATGTTCCCCTTCTCTTGCCAGCCCAATTTTCCCACCGACACTAAGACCGTTTATAATTGCTTCAATTTGGCTCATTGCTTCCCGCATTGCACCTATTACCGCACCATCGTGAGCATGCACGTCTTGAATTAAATTATTTCTTTTGGCTGCCATTAAGGCACTTTCTATAAATTTAAAACGTGATTGCGGCATTGCACCACCAACATTTACTGCGGCTGTCTTTATACCAACTTTTTTGTAATCCTGCATCAATTTTTTTTCCTCATCACGTGAAGAAATTGACATTTTCAATGCTATTCTGCATATTTCAACACTTTTATTATTTTCTTCCATTTTTCTATCCTCTATATTTTTATCTTTCTAAAAGAAGCTCTACAGCCTCTACATACCCATCCTTACCTTTTCCATAAATCTGTGCAATGCAGGCAGGAGCTGTAACCGAAATTTTTCTAAATTCCTCTCTTTCGTCAATATTGCTCAAATGCACCTCCACAGTCGGAATAGACACTGATTTTATTGCATCAAAAATTGCATAGCTGTAATGAGTATAAGCTCCGGGATTTATTACAATCCCATCAACTTCATTAAAATATGCTGACTGCAAAAAATCTATAATTTTTCCTTCAGAATTTGACTGTAATATATCAATTTTTACATCTTCATTTTCATATTTTTCTTTTATGTATTTACAAACGCTGTTATAATCATCATTTCCATAAATTCCCTTTTCTCTAATTCCTAGAAAATTTAAATTAGGCCCATTTATAATTAATATTTTTTTCATTATTATTTTCCCGTCCATCTTTTTATAAAATTTTACCCTTCAATGAAGTAATTATCCTTTCGACAATTACATCTATACTATCGTCGTTTTTTATAATAATATCAGCATATCGTCTATACAGCTTTATTCTTTCATCATACAGTTTCTGAAGATTATCAGGATTTTGCAAAAGAGGTCTGTTTTTATGATTTTCTTTTGAAATGGCATCTATTGTTCTATCAAGAAATACGACAATCCCAGTTTTTTTTAGAATATCAATATTTTCTTTCTTTTTAACAGCTCCACCGCCTGTTGAAATGATAGTTCCTTCTTTTTCCGATAATTCCTTCAAATATTTAGTTTCAAGTTCTCTAAAATGCTCTTCCCCTTCATTTGAGAAAATATCTGAAATAACTCTATTTTCCTTTTCTTCCAAATATTTATCTGCATCTAGAACAGGGAAATTAATTTTTTTTGACAGCCAGTACCCAATTGTACTTTTTCCACAGGCAGGCATTCCAATCAATACTATATTTTTCATATATTATCTACCTTTTTTCATAGAATTTTTAATTTTTACTTTCTAAAATTATATTTTTTTAAATTGATTTTCCCCTTCCACATATTCATATCCAGCATCTGAAAATCTATCTAAAAGTTCCTTTTTATCAACACCATAATAATTTACAAGATCATCTAAATCTAAAAATTCATCACGCAACTTCATATTTACAAGACTATAAAGCAGCATTGTATCTTTAGTTTCAAAATTTATCATTCTTCGCTCCCTTTTTTACAAAATTATTTTCACTTTTGACTCATCATTTTCATCAATATTTTCAATTATGACATTTTTACTTGCGTCAGCAAATAAAGTATAATACTCATTTCCTCGTTTTTCTAGAAAATCTCCAATTCTAACATTTTCAGCTCCAAGATTTCCTGCCACTTCATAAATTTCGTTATAGATTGTTTCTAAAAATCCAATATCAAAAATAGTAAATAATTCAGGCTCGTTGTCAATTCTTGAAAATGTCTTTTGCGGAACAATGAAATACAATGTTGATTCATATCCCATATTTATTCCAAAAATAGAGTATCCACGGTGTTCAAGATCATAATTTATAATTGAATATAAAATATCCACAAGCGATTCATCATACTCAAGCTCTTTAGAACGGATATTTTCCCAATTTACATTAAGACTGTCAGGATCTATACCTTTTTTTTGAAGCAATTCCCTAAATCCGTCAGTGTAACCTTTTGCCATAAATTCGTAAAGATAGCAATCTGAATATTTTATCATATATTGATAATAAAAATCTGAAAAAGTTTCTATTCTTTCGTGTCCTTCTTTCTCATTCAAAAACTCTTCACCCAAATATTTTTTTATAGTCTCTTCAGCTTTAAATAAATATTCTCTTCTTGCTCCTATATATTTTATAAATTTATCTCCATCCATTACTTCCGAAGCAAAATCATCAAGTTCATTATAAATTGTAAGATCAAGATGTTTTATACTGTTGATAGTATTTTTTTCTTCTTTTTTATTTTCTAGTTCTTCATTACTTTTTATATTTTTTTCACTCATTTTGACTCCTCTCATCTTTTAAATTTTAATTTTTAGCTTTATAATAACTTAAATGTCTTATTAATATAATACAACTAAACATATTTAGATTTTAAATAAAATATTTGTAATTTTTAAGTTATTTTTTGAAATCTGTTTTACTATTTATTTTCAGATTTTTTACTAATCGATTGAATTATAAATTTAATATTTGAAATATTTTCAAATTTTGCTAATTTTTTTAATTTTTCTTTATTCTCATAAGATAATGCAGACGTATCTATATAATCATCAAACCATTTGTCGTAGTTTCCATAAGATTTTCTAAGCTTTTTCAAACTCGACTTTGCTGCTGCTGCAGCTTTTTTCTTTTCCTTTCCTTCATTCCCTCTTACGTCCAGCAATCTTTCCAGCTTGTCATACTCCTCATTTACAAGCGTTTTCATTTGAGCCGACGACATTTTCTTGTAATCCTCTTTTGAAATTTTATCGCCTACACTATATAAATAGTCATAGATGGCATTAATATTTGCATCTACAGTTTTAGCATCTTTTTCAGCTTCAAGATAAGTATTCATATTTAAGTTAAATGTTTCCAACACAAGGTAAGTATTAGTATAAGAATATGATTGGAACTCTCCTGCTTCTGCAAGAAAACTCCCAAATGCATTTTTTAGAAATTTTGGATATTCCACTACATAATCACTATAATATGCATACATTGTTCTAAAATTAGATTTTCTATTTCCAGAAAGCCTTGCAAATTCCCTATCAAAATATGAACGATTTTCACTATACAAGCTTGACATTGTTTCTGAATAGGCGGCATTGGCAATAGTTCCAGATCCTGCTGATGAATTAAAGTGTTTGTCAAAGATTGTTTTCTGTTTTTCATTACCTGCATCAATAATCTCCTTATTTGTTCGTGCAAAACCAATACTTGAAAAAATGAGTATTCCTATTATTATTTTTTTTAACATTAAATTTTCCTTTCTTCTCAACTTTGTTTTTATTTGTATAATTTTTTTTCTAATCTTTTATGAATCTCTTTTATAATTTCTTTGCTATATTCTTCATTATGCCAAATTTCTTCAGATTTTATTGCCTGTGAAATAAGCATTACTAGTCCATTTGCCACTTTTACTCCCTTTAACTTATATTTTATCATAAGAACTGTTTCTTTCGGGTTGTAAACAATATCCACTACTGCGTTTGCATTAATCAAGTTTTTTTCTTCAAGCGGGCAGTTATCAACCGCAGGATACATTCCAACTGGAGTACAGTTTACAATAAGCTCAATATCCCTAAGCCCTGCAATCGCTGAATAATGAATTAGCCTGTCTTGCGTTCTCACATTAAAGGGATCATTTTCAATAATTGTAGCAAGAAAAATATTTTCAGCACCACTGTCAATCAGCCCATTGTAAATAGCCTTTGAAGCTCCTCCAGTTCCAAGCACAAGCACTTTTTTACCATTTACGTCAATATCATTTAACTCCAAAGTTTTCAAAAATCCAAAATAATCAGAGTTGTCTCCAATCAGTTTGCCATCTCGACATGTTATCGTATTCACTGCCCCAATCTTCTTAGCAGTTTCTGATACTTCATCCAAATATTTAATAACTTCCAACTTGTAAGGAATTGTAACATTAATACCATTAAATTCTCCATTTCTTATGCTTTCCATCAATTCCCAAATTTCACCAATCTCCTTTTCAATCATCTTATAGCTTGCTTTTTTCCCAGTCAGCTCAAAAAAAATTTCATGAATTTCCTTTGAATAGCTATGTCCCAATTTTTCTCCTAATAATCCAAATTTTTCCATTTTATTGTTTCCTTCTTTCTGCAAATTAAACTTTCAAATTATTCAATTCTTCCTCTGTCAATTCCCGATATTCTCCAAGCTTCAATTTTTCATCCAGCGAAAGATTTCCCATTTTTACTCGCTTCAAATAAAGAACTTCATTATTGACAGCTTTAAACATTCTCTTGACTTGATGAAACTTTCCTTCAGAAATTGTTATATATGCCAAATTTTCATTTTTTTCAGAATTATTACAAATTATTTCAACTTTTGCCTTTTTTGTTACAAAATTTTCTTCCAATTTTATTCCATTTTCCAACATTTTTATATCATCATCGCTAAGAGAATTTGCTATTTTTACATAATATTTCTTATCTACATGTTTTTTAGGAGAAAGTAAATTATGTGACAAAACTCCATCATTTGTAAGCAATAGCAAGCCTTCCGTATCAATATCCAGCCGTCCGACTGGAAAAATGTCATAAGTTCTGTATTCATTGTTTAGTAAATCAATAACTGTTTTATGATGATTATCTTCCGTTGCTGAAATTACTCCAGCGGGCTTATTCATCATAATATAGACAAATGGCTTATAATAAATAATTTTATCTTCATATTTTACAATATCTTTTTCTTCATCAATCTGAATTTTTCCATCTTTTACAAAAATATCATTAACACTAATTTTCTTATTTTTTAAAATATCCTTGACTTCTTTTCGTGTTCCAATTCCCGAATTTGCCAAAAATTTATCCAGTCTCATTATTCTCGAACTCCTTTAAAACTAAGCTAAAATAAAAAATATTAAAATGTAAAATTTTTTATATTTCTAAATTATACAGCTTATAATTTCCAAGAATTTGTAAATAATTAGATTTTTCTCTCATTTCCTCAAGTGCCATTTTTACTTTCTCACTAGACATATTTCCTTCAAAATCAATGTAAAAATAATATTCCCAAGGTTTACTTACTCTTGGCCGTGACTTCAGATTCACCATATTTAGACCATATTTATAAAAAATCTGCAATAATCCAATTAATGCTCCTGATTCATTATTTGCACTCGTTACTATACTTATTTTATCGCTTCCATCAATTACAATATCCTCATTTGAAATGATAAAAAATCTTGTATAGTTTTCTTCTTCATTATTAATATTTTCCTTCAGCAATTCCAAGTTGTATACTTCTTTTGTTTTCATATTTGCAATACAGGCATTTTCTTTTTTATCTTTTGATGCGATGTATTTTCCGCTAATTGCAGTATTTGTCATTCGATTAAGATGCCACTCATGCTTTGATAGAAATTCTGAACATTGCATAAAAGCCTGTTCATGAGAATAAATATTTTTTATATCTTCCATTTTACTTCCTTTTACACCAAGCAAGTTGTGTGAAATCTTATGTCTGACTTCTCCAATTATGTGGATATTTTTTGTATTTATCAAGTCAATGCTATCCCGCACTTCTCCAACGATGGAATTTTCTATCGGCAATATTGCAATATCGATTTGATTAGTATGTACAGCCTCTACCAAATCTTTATGTGAATTAAAATGAAAAATATTTTTATTTTCTTCAATATTATAAATATTTGAATTTTTATTATTCTTAAGCAAGTTCATTAGCACTTCATACGCATAGGAACCAGGCACACCAGTATATCCCAGCTTTTTATTTTCCAATTCCAAATCATTCACATATCTAGTTGAAATACCAATTTTAAACTTCTGATATTCTTTACTAGAATCCATAATGTCCTTTAAAATCAACTCAATATAGTGATTCAGTTCCTTATTTTTAACTCTTTCTAAGTTTTTCTGAATAACTTCCTTTTCTCGTTTTTCATCGAAAATCTTCTTTCCAGTTAATTTTTTAAACTGTGCCACTTCCTGCACAATATGTAGCCTTTCTTCCAGTAGTTTCACCAGATGGCTATCCAATCTATCAATTTTTTCCCGAATTTCTTCCAAATCCAAATTTTTATTTATATCCATTCATCTTCCCTTTTTCTTCTACAAGAAATAATTTGTTTTTATTATAACATAACTTTTTTAATTTTTCTTTAGAGTATATTAGAAATTAGATTATTTTATATTTCTGATCTTTCAAATCTAACTTCCAACTTTATTCCCAAAATGTAATCTATTTCTTAGGATTTCCCATTTAACAAAATTTCAAAGTCATATATTTAACTCCTTAAAATTATACTAAAATCAGAAAAAAAAAGCAAGAAATCTTCCGTGAAAAATTTATAAATATAATTTAAAATTTACTGTGTGTTAAATGGTTTTACTATACTGATTTTTTATGATATAATCTCTTTATAAAAGCTAGAAAATAAACTCAATTACTTAAACCTGTAAAAATATGAAAGAGAAAAAAATGTCAAAAAATAAAATAATAACTAACCAAACCTGCGGAAAACTCTATATTGCTGGAGAATATTCCATTCTAACAGCTGGGCAAAGTGCAATCATAAAAAACATAAACCTTTTTATGACTTCAAAAATAAATTTTGCTGATAAATATACAATTTTTTCAGATATGTTTGATTATCCTATAACTCTTGAAAAAACGGCTTTCGATAAAAAAACTTCACAAAATTTTGACAAAAATTATTCACTCATCTGTGAAACAATATCCGTTATGACTGAATATTTAAAATTTCAAAATTTGGAAATCGAGCCTTTTAATCTGGAAATTAATGGAAAAATGGAAATAGATAACAAAAAACTAGGAATCGGCTCAAGTGGCAGTGTTGTTGTTTTAACAATAAAATCCATTTTAAGCCTATACAATCTAAAAGTTTCAAAGGAAATACTTTTCAAGCTGTCTTCCTATGTGCTGCTAAAACGTGGAGATAACGGATCTATGGGCGATATAGCCTGTATTTCCTACGAAAGCTTAATTTTTTATAAATCCTTTGATAGAAAAAAAATTAGTGAATTAATCAAAAACGAAACTCTGGAAAATATTCTAAAAACTAACTGGAATTACGAAATCTCCGAACTTCAGTTTAACAAAAACAATTTAAATTGTAATTTTTTAGTCGGCTGGACAAAAGAACCTGCTATTTCTAGCAATTTAATAAATATTGTAAAAAGTTCCATTGATGAAAACTTTTTAAAAAATGTAGAAAATATCGTACAAGATTTGAGAACTGCCATGAAAAATGGAGATAAGCCAATGATAAAAAAATGCATTAATAAAAATGGGAAATTACTTCAAAACTTAAATGAAAATATTTATAGCCAAAAATTATTAAAATTAGTAAATTCTGCTCAAAAACTGGATATTTGTGCCAAAAGCAGCGGTGCTGGCGGTGGAGATTGCGGAATTGCCTTTTCCTTTAATAAAAATGATACAAAAACTATTATTGATAGATGGGAAAAATTTGGGATTGAATTGCTGTATGTTGAAAAATTATAAAAAATAGGAGAAATATGAAAAATAGAAAAGATGATCATATCAAGTATGCATTGGAACATGAAAGTGAATATAACAGCTTTGACGATGTTGAACTTATTCATAGTTCCATTCCAAAATATAATCTGGATGAAATTGATTTATCAACTCATTTTGCAAGCCATGATTTTGAATTTCCATTTTTTATTAACGCAATTACAGGCGGAAGCGAAAATGCGAAAAAGATTAATCAAAAACTGGCAAAAGTTGCAAATGAATGCAATTTGCTGTTCGTAACAGGCTCGTATAGTGCCGCTCTAAAAAATTCTGATGATGATTCATTTAATATTGTAAAAAAGGAAAATCCAGATTTACAGCTTGCCACAAATATTGGAATTGATAAAAATTACACAGCTGGAATTGCCGCTATAAAGGCTCTAAACCCATTATTTTTGCAAGTTCACGTAAATCTAATGCAGGAATTAATTATGCCAGAAGGCAGCCGAAACTTTAACGAATGGGAAAATAATTTAAGAGAATTTGTACAAAATATAGAAATTCCAATTATTTTAAAAGAAGTTGGATTTGGAATGATTGAAGATACTATAAAACAAGGAATTGGGCTGGGAATAAAGACTTTTGACATAAGCGGGCGTGGCGGCACAAGTTTTGCCTTTATTGAAAATATGCGACGTGAAAATAGCCTTGATTATCTAAATAACTGGGGACAAACTACTGTTTCCTGCCTTTTAAATCTAAAAGATTATACTGACAAAGTAGAAATTATCGCAAGTGGCGGTGTAAGGAATCCCCTGGATATGATAAAATGCCTAGTTTTGGGAGCAAAGGCTGTTGGTCTTTCCAGAACGATTTTAGAGTTAGCTGTAAAATATGATGTTGAAAACATAATCAAAATTGTGGAAAACTGGAAAACTGAATGCAAAATGATAATGTGCGCTTTAAATGCAAAAAATATTAAAGAATTACAAAATACAAAATATGTTTTGTACGGAAAAACATTGGAATTTTCTATGCAAAAATTTTAATAAATCAGCTAATAACTTAACTGTATATCAAAAATTGATTTTAAATGAATATAATTAAAGAAAGAGAGTTAATTAATGAAAAAAAAAATTATAGTCTATGATTTTGACAAGACAATCTACGATGGAGAAACTGGTGTTAATTTTTCCACATTTTATTTAAAAAAATATCCACTAAAATCTATTTTATTTTTGATAAAATATTCAAAGGATTTACTTTTTTATCTAATAAAAATAATAAATCTAACTACTTTGAAAGAAAGATATTTTGAATTTTTAGAAAGTCATTCAACAGAAGAAATCGAAAAATTAGTAGCAGATTTCTGGGAAACTAAAAAACATAAAATTTATCCTTGGATAAAGGACGAGCTGGAAAAAAACAAAAAAGAATGCGAAATGGTTATCGTGTCTTCAGCAAGCCCATTATTCCTAATAGAAAAATTTTTATTAACACTTGGCTATGACAAAGTCTTTGGTACAAATTTTGTAAACGATAACAAGGAAACTTTCATTGCCAAAATTGATGGAGAAAATAATAAAGGCAATGAAAAAGTAAAAAAATTGAACAAATGGGCAAAACAAAACAATTTTGAGTATGAAATCATAAAATTTTACTCTGACAGTCTAGCAGACAAGCCTCTTTATGATATTTCCAAAAAAACATACTGGATTAAGAATGGAGCTAAACTTGGTGGAATGCCACCTCGAAAAACATTATTTGATAAATTATTTTGGAAATAATATTTTTAAATAAAGATAAAACTCAAGTATTAATTAAAGCATAAAAAATGTAAAAAGGGAACTATTCTAATTCTACCAAAACTAGAATAATTCCCTATTTTTATTTCATTCCTAAATTTTATCCAAAAAATTAAACTGTTAACAATTCTTTTTCTTTTTTGCTCAAAGCATCGTCAACTTGTGCGATAAATTTATCAGTTGATTTTTGTACTTTTTCTTCACTTGATTTTAGTTCATCTTCTGTAATTTCACTGTCTTTTTCAAGTTTTCTAAGTTTATTATTTACATCCTTTCTTACGTTTCTAATTGCAACTTTTCCTTCTTCAGCTTCTTTTTTTACCATTTTTACATATTCTTTTCTACGATCTTCTGTAAGTTCTGGCACGACAAGCCTAATAACTTTACCATCATTTGATGGATTAAATCCTAGATTTGCCTGTAAAATAGTTTTTTCAATTACTGGGATTAATGTTTTATCCCAAGGATCTATTACTAATAATCTAGCTTCTGGAGCTGAAACTGTTCCAACTTGATTAAGGGGAGTTTGAGCACCATAAGCTTCTACTGTGACTCCATCAAGCATGGAAACACTCGCACGTCCTGCTCTTACGTGAGAAAATTTATCTTTTGTGTTTTCTAAAGATTTTTGCATTTTTTCTTCAGCTTCTTTTAAAATTGCATCTAACATTCTTACCACCTTTTTATTTTTTATTAAAATATTTTGTTTTTTATTTTCTTATTTTCTTATTTTGTTTTATATCAATTATTTTTTTACAGTTGTTCCTATATTATCGCCTTGTGCCATTTTCAAGATATTCCCCTCTTCTAAGGCGTTAAATACTACAATTGGCATTTGATTTTCCCTGCATAGTGAAAGTGCTGCCGTATCCATTACTCCTAAATTTTTTGAAATAGCCTCGTCAAATGTTACTGTATCATATCTTACAGCATCATTAAACTTCATAGGATCCTTATCATAAATTCCATCAACTTTTGTCCCTTTCGCAAGTACATCTGCCTGAATTTCCACAGCTCTCAATGCTCCCGAAGAATCTGTAGTAAAATAAGGATTGCTTGTTCCACCTGCAAAAATAACGACTCTTCCTTTTTCCAGATGTCTTATTGCTTTACGTCTGATATAAAGCTCGGCTACTTGCGGCATTTGAAGCGCTGTCATAACTCTTGTCGGTACTCCTATACTTTCAATTGCATTTTGCAGTGCAAGTCCATTCATGATTGTTGCAAGCATTCCCATTGTATCTCCAGTCACTCTGTCAAAGCCTTTTTCCATTCCGCTTATTCCACGAAAAATATTTCCACCACCAATAACGATAGCAATTTGCACACCTTTTTCATGCACATCCTTTATCTGTTTTGCAAAACTTTCAAGCACTTCATTTGAAAAACCAAATTCTTTGTTCCCTGCAAGTGCTTCTCCACTTAGTTTTAATAATATTCTTTTATATTTAAGCATTATAGGAGCCTCCATGAATTTTATATAGGTTATAATAACCTCTGTTTAAAAATTTACGAAAAAATAAGGGGATAATTCCCCTTATAATTAATTTCCAGAAATTTGTGCAGCTACTTCAGCAGCGAAATCTACTTCTTCTTTTTCGATTCCTTCTCCAACTTTAAATCTGTCAAATGAATTTATTGTACTTGGGGCAATAAATTGTTCGATAGTAACGCTGTCATCTCTAACATATTTTTGTTGCACTAAACAGTTTTCTTCATAGAATTTTCTCATTTTTCCATCTAATATTTTTTCAATGATATTAGCTGGTTTTCCTTCTGATTCTAACTGATGTCTTGCGATTTCTTTCTCTCTTTCCAAATCATCAGCTGTAACTTGTGATTTATCCAAATATTTTGGATCCATTGCTGCGATATGCATTGCAACACCTTTTGCTTTTTCAATGTTTTCAGAAGTAGCTTCTCCATTAACATTTAATAATACACCAATTTTTCCACCTAAGTGAATATAAGTTTCGATAAATCCGTCAGTTGAAACAACTTTTAATCTTCTAATATTCATATTTTCACCAATTTTAGCGATTAATTCTGTCAAATGAGTTTCAATAGTTTTTCCTTCAAGTTCAAATGCTTTTAATTCATCTTCGCTTGTCAAGTCATGGCTTAAAGTCAATTCTACCAATTTTTCTCCAAAAGATTTAAATTCGTCATTTTTAGCAACGAAGTCAGTTTCAGAGTTGAATTCCAAGATAGCACCTTTTTTTCTATCTTCAGAAATTGCTGCAAATACCAATCCTTCTGCTGCAACTCTTCCAGATTTTTTAGCTGCCTTAGCAATCCCTTTTTCTCTTAACCAGTCAATTGCTTTTTCAATATCCCCGTCATTTTCTTGTAAAGCTTTTTTACAGTCAAGCATTCCTGCTCCTGTTCTTTCTCTTAATTCTTTAATAAGTGCTGTTGTAATTGCCACTTTATTTCCCTCCTATATTTTTAATTTTTTTATTTATTTTACTTAATGATTAATTTAACATTCAAAAAATTATTTTGAAACATTTTTTAGCATATTTAAAATTTCTGGATTTTCGTTATCAAATTCTAAAAAGTCCTTCGCATATTTTTCTGCCATCTTATAATTTTTAGTACCATAATAACGGATTGCTAATCGGTATATTGAATAAGCATTACCAACTAATGCCATTTGTTTGTGCTCTCTAAGTTCTTTAAGTTTCTCGTGCGTAAAACCAGCATCTGTTAGTTGCTTTTCATATTTGTCTACTATGTTCTTTTTTTCATTTTTCTCTTTAGCGGTCAAATTTAATGATTTTAAAGAATCTTCGTCACTGTATAATAAAAACAGTGAGTACACGCCTGTGTCGTTATCTCCTAATTCAATTGCCTTTAAATAATACTTCTCTGCCTCTTTTTGATTACCTAATATATCATAATCAGTTCCTATTTCCTCATAAGCGTAAGCATCATTTGGATATTTTTTAACATATTCTTTTAGTAATGCAATTAGATTTTTCTTATCATTCTTTTCAGACAAAGCAATATATTTATTTTTAAATTCAGTTTTTTCTTTTGAATACATATTCATAAGATTTCCATCTACTGCAAAATATTGGTTATTTACATTTGTCTTATAATTTGAAGTGCTCGCAGTTTTTTTCTGGCTCTTTGCACCCAAAACGCTTAAACTTGCTACCAAAAATAATCCGATTAAAATTTTTTTCATAATTTCTCACCATTTCTTTTTATTTTAGTTCAGCTAATAGAAGTATGAGTCTATTTTCTTATTTTTTTAATTGCTATTTTACAAGAACAGGGGAATGGTTTTATTCCCCTATTTTTTTATTCGATTTTTTAGATTGTATTTCAAATTATGCTTCTGTAGTTTCTTCGGTAACTTCTTCTACCACTTCTTCAATAATTTCCTCATTTGTAGGAACTTCTACTTCTGCTCCTTCAACAACATTTTCAATTCCACCATTTCCTTCAATTGCAGCATTTGCAATAACTTGTGCAAATAATTTTACTGATCTTATAGCATCATCATTTGCTGGGATTTTGTAAGTTACTAAATCAGGATCTACATTTGTATCGATTAATGCGATTACAGGAATTCCTAATTTTTTAGCTTCTTCTAATGCCAAGAATTCTTTTTTGATATCAACTACGAACAATGCTGCTGGTAAAGTGTTCATATCTTTAATTCCACCAATATTTTTAGAAAGTTTTGCCATTTCTTTTCTTAGTAATCCAGCTTCTTTTTTAGTGTATGCTTCGTCTAAAGTTCCGTCTGCATCCATTTCTTCAAGTTCTTTTAATCTTTTTACTCTTTTTTTGATTGTTTCCAAGTTAGTTAAAAGTCCACCTAGCCATCTATGGTTTACATAGAATCCTCCAGCTCTTTCAGCTTCTTCCTTAACTGCTTCCTGAGCTTGTTTTTTAGTTCCTACGAATAATACTTTTCCACCTTCTTCAGAGATTTGTCTTACAAATTCGTAAGCTGCTTCAGTTGCTCCTAAAGTTTGGTGTAAATCCAAAATGTGGATTCCGTTTCTTTCTGTAAAAATGTAAGGTTTCATTTTAGGGTTCCATCTTTTTGCCTGATGTCCAAAATGTGCTCCTACTTCTAATAATTGTTTCATTGTAATTACTGCCATTACGTTTTTCCTCCTAATTTTTTTGGTTTTTCTCCCACTTTTCTTTAAAAGACAGATTGTAATTTCTATTTTTTATTTTAATCAATTTCTTAATTTTTGCAAATAAAAAACTTTTAAAAAATAAACTATAAAATTGCAACACCCTATCTCTAAACAGTACAAAGTGTGATTAATCGTTATATTTTAACATTTTTTTATAACTTTTGTCAATACTTTAAAAATTTTCTATCATTTTTACTTGATCATCCAGCAAGACTGTTCTCATTTTTTCGTTTCTTTCCTGTTTTAATTCACGATATTTTGAAATAAATGTATCTTTTGCCAGTCTTTGCTCTTTTAATTTTTCAACTTCACGTTTAAAATCTCTTTCATATTTCAATATACGTGATTTCTGCTCATTTGATAAATTCATACTGTCAATAAAATTTTTAACTTTATCATTTTTTTCGATAAATGATGACTTTTGCGAATTTATATAAGAATTATAGGCTTCAAACTGTTCATTTGTCAGAACTTTTGCAATAGCTCTATATCTTTCCTGCTCGATTTTACCAAGCTTTTCCTTTTTCCCATCAAATTGTACAAGAGTTTTTTCTATACTTTCAGCTTTTTTCTGATATTCATCAAATATTTTTGATAATTTTTTCTGCTGGCTATTTGTTGCATTCGTTACCCTAAATATATCATCTTTAGAAATTTTTATAGTATAAACTTTTTGATAATAGTCCTCATAGGAATACGAAAAGACGCTTATTCCCATTACCAATGTAAATAAAAGTGCTACTTTTTTTACTTTATTCATTCTCATCCTTTCATTGAATTCATAATTCAATTTTTAAATTTTTTAGATATCTTCTAGTTATTTGAATTATTGTAGTTTGGCGCTTCCTTTGTAATAATAACATCGTGTGGATGGCTTTCCTTCAGTCCTGCTCCTGTTATTTTTACAAATTTTCCATTTTCTTTTAATTCCTTAATTGTACCAGTTCCACAATATCCCATTCCAGAACGAAGTCCACCACAAATTTGGTAAACTGTATCCTTTAACGCACCTTTATATGGAACCATTGATTCAATTCCTTCTGGAACTAATTTCTCTGTTGCTGCTTCAAGCTGAAAATATCTGTCGCTGCTTCCTCTCTTCATAGCCGCAAGTGAACCCATCCCTGCATAAGTCTTAAATTTTCTTCCATTATACAAAATTTCTTCTCCTGGCGCTTCATCAGTTCCTGCAAGCATTCCTCCTAGCATAACACAGTCCGCTCCAGCCGCAATAGCTTTTACAACATCTCCAGATAATTTTATTCCACCATCGGCAATAAGTCCGATTCCTTTATCCTTACAAACTTCCGCAATATTCATTACAGCCGAAATTTGTGGTACTCCAACTCCTGAAACAACTCTAGTTGTACAGATTGAACCTGGTCCAACTCCTACTTTCACTGCATTTACTCCTGCTTCTATCAAGTCAAGCGCTGCCTCTGGAGTTACGATATTTCCTCCGATTATGTCTAAATCAGGGAAAGCCTCTCTAATTTCCTTTATTTTATTAATAACTCCTTTTGAATGTCCGTGTGCCGAATCAACAGCAATAATATCAACTCCAGCTTCTACTAGAGCTGCAACTCTTCTTACTGTATCAGTTCCAACTCCAACTCCTGCTCCCACTCTAAGTCTACCATGTTCATCTTTTGCAGCATTAGGATAATTTATAACATTGTCAATATCTTTAATTGTAATTAAACCTTTTAATTTAGTACCTTCAACTATTGGTAATTTTTCTATTCTATTTTCCAGAAGAATAGATTTTGCACCTTCAAGAGTTGTTCCAACAGGTGCAGTTACCAAGTTATCTTTTGTCATAATATCTACAACTTTTAATGATAAATCTTCTCTATATTTCAAGTCACGATTAGTAATAATTCCCTTTAAATTACCGTCGTTATCAACTACAGGAAGTCCTGAAACTTTATAATTTTTCATTAAGTCATTTGCATCTTTTAAAATAGCGTCTTCCTTTAATGTAATCGGATTTGTAATCATACCGCTTTCGTATCTTTTTACTTTTGATACCTCTTCAGCCTGTCTTTCAATTGTCATATTTTTATGAATAAATCCAATTCCACCTTCTCTTGCAAGTGCAATTGCAAGTTTTGATTCTGTAACAGTGTCCATTGCGGCACTTAGTATTGGTATATTTAGTACCAATTTTTTAGTTAAATTCGTTTTTAATGATACTTCATGCGGTACCACATCCGATGCTTGTGGAATTAATAGTACATCATCAAAAGTTAATCCTTCAGAAATTACAATTTTGTCTTTTTGACTCATTTTAAATATCCTCCTTATTCTATTTTTTTATTTTTATCCTGCAAATTTAGTAAATTAAGAGAAATTTTATAAAAACTCTTTTTATATAATATTTCTTTTTTAAATTATATTATTTTAGCACGAAATAAACCGTAATTTCAATACTTTTTTCAAAAGTTTTTTTATGTCATACTAAATTCTAAACATTTATAGGAGTTTCTAAAAGCACTTGTCCACCATCCACAACTATTGTCTGTCCTGTAATAAATCCAGCTTCACGGCTTGCTAAGAAAACCGCTGTATACCCTATATCTTCTGGTTTTCCCAAAGTATACAACGGTATTATTTCTCTTATATATTTTGTATAATTTTTAGAATTTTCCATGTTTAAAAGTCCATCACTTAATATATTTCCTGGCTGAATTGCGTTTACTGTAATTCCATATTTTGCATTTCTAATGCTGCACTACGCATAAATCCAAGTTGAGCGGATTTGCTCGCTCCGTAATGTGCCCATCCTGAAAGTCCTGTAATAGGTCCTGTAATTGAAGAAGTCAGTATTACTCGTCCATAACTTTGTTTTTTCATATATTTTAATGTTGCTTGTGTTACAAAAAAACTCCCTTTCATATTTACATTCTGTACCTTATCCCATTCTTCTTCCGTTATATTTTCAATATTTGTTCTAGGAAAAATACCTGCATTTGAACAAAGTATACTAAGTTTTCCATATTCTTCGTAAATACTTTGAATTGTATAATCTACCAAATCTTTATTTGTAACATCAAAATGACGAAATTCAACTCCTATCTCATTTGCAACTTCTTTCCCTCTTTTTTTGTCAATATCTCCTATAATCACTTTTGCTCTTGCCTGTTTCAAAGCCTTTGCAATTCCTTTTCCAATACCTTTTGCTCCACCTGTAACAAGAGCAACTTCCCCAGCTAAATCAAACATTTAAATCACGCCTTTCATTTTATATTTTAAATCTCGTTAGTTGCTCTACAAGTTGTAAATTGTCCCTTTTTCTTTAGCTATCTCTTCAATTTTTTATATCATTTTCACTTACAGCATCTTTAATATAGTTATTTTACCAATATTTTTAGTTACCGAAGTATTATTTTTCGATGTATTTATCTTTGTCGAAAATCCATAAATACTGCTTAAAATAAAACTAATCAATAAAAACTTTTTCATTTTTTTACTCCTTCTCAACTCAGTTCCAAAATTTTCTCCTGTGCAATTTTCCCCATATAAAGTTTATTACCTTTTTCAGCCACTTCTTTATATAACTCTTTTGCTTTTTCAAAATTTCCAATTTCTTCATATGTTTTAGCTAAATTGAACTTTATCTCTATTTGGTACAATTTTCTTTTCCCTTTCAATAGCTTTTCCAATTCAATAATTTTCTGTTGCGGATTATTTTCATAATCCAACATAATCCCTATTTCAAGTTTTTCTCCACTTTTTCTAAAATTTTCGTCAAATATTTTTCTTGCTTCCTCTTTTTCTCCCATAAAATATTTATATTCCATTAAATTTCTATAGTAGCAATATTTTATTATTGGCAACGTTAATCTAGTTATTTTTATTTCATTTAAATACTTTAACGCTTTTTCTTTCTCGTTTAGCAACCAATAACAAACTGATAAATTAATTTTGATAAAATCTTTCATAATATTAATTTTAAAAATTTTGTACATTTTTTCTACTATTAAAATATATTTTTCAGGATCTAATTTAACAAATAAATAATGATTTCCTATCAAAAATATTATTAAATACGGAAATAAATATATCATTATTATTACTGACAATATCCATAATAAAAAATATACAAAATAAGACACTCTCAAAAATATGTCCATGCTTAATTTATAAATTAATATAAAAATTATTTCATACAGATAAGTTTTTAGTGCCGCCTTACGCATTTTTTACTCCCTTTCAGCATTCAATCTTACAATCTCCACAATCACATCAGTTGCTAGAATCATACTCTCAAGTGCTACAAATTCATATTTCCCATGGAAATTTTCTCCGCCTGCAAAAATATTTGGTGTTGGAAGTCCCATGAATGAAATTTTTGAGCCGTCTGTTCCACCACGGATTGGCTTGATTATTGGTTCTATTTCAAGGTTTTCCATTGCTTTTTTAGCTATTTCTACGATTTCCATGTGATCTTTTATAATTTCTCCCATGTTGTAATATTGATCTTTTATTTCTAATGTTACTAATTCTTTTTTGTATTTTTCATTAATTTTTTTTGCGACATTTTCAGCAAATTTCTTTTTTTCTTCAAACTTCTGTCTGTCGTGGTCTCTCAAAATGTATGATAATTCAGCATCTTCACAATTTGCACGAATTTTTTCAAGAAAATAAAATCCTTCGTATCCTTCTGTCTTTTCAGGTACTTCATCTGCTGGAAAGCTATTTATAATTTTTGCAGCTATTAAACTTGCATTTATCATTTTTCCTTTGGCTGTTCCTGGATGAACGCTTTTTCCTTTTACTTTAAATACAGCTCCAGCTGCATTAAAACTTTCGTATTCAAGTTCTCCCACTGGTCCGCCATCCATTGTATAGGCAAAATCCGCTCCAAATTCATCTACATTAAAGTTGTCTGCTCCACGCCCAATTTCCTCATCAGGCCCAAATGCTACTTTTACCGTTCCGTGCTTGATTTCTGGATGGTTAATCAAATATTTCATAGCCTCTATAATTTCCACAACTCCAGCCTTGTCGTCAGCCCCTAAAAGAGTTGTTCCATCAGTAGTAATTACAGTTTTTCCAACATATTCCTTCAAATTTGGAAATTCATCGGCAGATAGGACAATATTTTGTTCCTTATTCAAAATAATATCTTTCCCATCATAGTTTTCGACAATCTGTGGATTTACATTAACTGCATTAAAATCAGCAGTATCCATATGTGCAATAAATCCAACAGTTTTCACATCTCTATCAACATTACTTTTTAAAGTTGCATTAACAAAGCAATTTTCGTTCACATAAACATCTTCCATCCCTATTTCTTCCAGCTCTTTTACAAGCATTTTAGCAAATTCAAGCTGTGTTGGTGTGGATGGGATGCTCTCACTTTTTTCATCCGATCTAGTTTCAATCTTTACATATTTCAAAAATCTATCCTTTAATGTTTCATATTTGTTCAAATCCATTTATTTTTCCTACTTTCTCCATATTTTATAATTATAACCTATTTTACAATTTTTTACAGTTTTTTTCAATGCTAATCAAATAATTTATAAATAATTTTATAAAAAATATAAACTATATCGGTATAGAATAATATTTTTATTAATACTATATTCCTATTTAAAGATTAAAAATCAAAAAAAGTTATGAAAACAAAGTCATTTTTTCTATTATACAACCTATATAACTATAAAATATCCTTTAGTTAAATTTAGTCATTAAGTATCTATATAAGGGATTTTTGTTTAAGTTTTGAAAAACTGCTTATTATTAATAAATATTTTTTCATAATTTCATGTTTTTTCTTTTTATATAAGCAAGGGAAATCAATCGCCATTTCGCCTCATTTCGCAATAAAAGTTATTTTAATATATTTAAATAATGGCATATTAAAGAGAATGGCGAAAGTGCTACACACTAACCCTGGCTTGTCTAAGCATTTTTTTGAAATATTCCCAAATTTTATTTGGGAAAATAGTCTAAACATTTATTATTTGGATAAACCTAAATTACTACGAAAACGAAACTCGCTAACACTCATTTTCGCAAATAAAGATTAGAGCAGCTCTATAAAATATATTTACTATGAAGGTTCTGGCGAACGAAACACATAAATGTGTTTAGTCGTTTTCGTTCCAAAAAAATCACGACATTCTATACTAAATTATATAGATTATTATATTTAAATTCTAGGCTTTTGTATTTAGAAAATATTAAATAAGCAAAATTTCGTTAAAGGAAAAATAACTAAATACGAATGTATTTCTTTCGCCATAATTTTTATAATGATAGAACTTATTTATGTTAAAATAACTCTTATTTGCGAAAGTGAGCGTAGTTTTACGAAGCGAGTTTTATTTTTTCTTTATAAGAAAGTTTTGCGTAAAGTGGGGTAGTTCGTAGAACGTTTCGCCATTATCTTTAAGTAGCAGTCAGTTAAATATGTTAAAATAACTGTTATTGCGAAAAAGGGCATGGCGTCTGATGCCCTTACGTTAAAAAAACATATAAATGAAATAAGAAAAAACATTTATTAATCATAATATTTATAAATAAAATTACAAAAATCTTTAAGATAGATACTTAAGAATTAAATTTAATTTTTTTAATAAAATTATCAAATTATAAAAAAACCACAGTTACTCAAACCGTGATTCTAATATTTTTTCTAATAAAGTTTTCTCTTTAAATTTTGTTTCAAAATTCTCTACAATATCCGAATGCTGACATCAACATCTGTATTTAAATATAACTTTTCATTCTTTCGTAAAAATGCCTGCCAAACTGTTCCATTTTCTAAATATACATCAACCGTTTCAAATTTAGAAATATCTATTCTTTCAAGTTTTACTTCATTTTCTTTCAAATTAACTATTTTCCTGAAATTTTTGTCAATATTCTCATCTATTCTTTCATCGTCAACAAAATAAATCTGATTTATTAATGCACTTGCATATTCTTTCAAGTTATTTATAAAATCATCACTGTAATGACTCGTAAATAACCATTGATAAATAACATCCTTTAGTGTCAAAATTTCCATTTCCAATATTTCCTTATTAGAATAAATCAGTTTCATATTTTCCACAGTAAATCCCATAGATGTGAAAAAATAATGTTTTTCATGTGCCTCAAGATAATTTGGAACAGTATAAATCATATTTCCAAATCTACGTAAGTAAACATTCTCACAATTACTTAGTTCCCAGTTGTATTTCTCCTCGTTTTTGTTTTCTCCATAATAATTTCTCCACTTTAAATTATATTCTTCACCCCAAAATACAGCCTTATCTTTTTTCATAATTTTAATCATCTCTTTTTCATACCTGTCATCATAAATCCAATCACCTAAATCTTCATGAAAAAATCCGACTTCAGTCCATTTCATTATAATACTTTCCCGTTCCCATTTCACATTTTCACTTAGCATCTAACACCTCTTTTCATTAGTAATTCGTGTGACATAAATATAAAAAAATTCAAATCCAAATCAATCTACTGTTTTTTTATTTCCGAAAACTTAGTCAGCACATCGTCCTGTATCGTCCCAGTCCACTTTGCCACTTGCCTCAATGTTATTTTTTCAGTAATTCCATTTTCAATATTTCTCTGACTTCCGATAATTACAACTTCATCATTTACTTCCACATTTTCTATGTCCGTTAAATCAATAAAAATCATATCCATACAAATTTCTCCAACGATTTTTGCCTTTTTACCATTTACTAAAACATATGCTCCTTCTGAATTTTCAATTTGCTTTTGAAATCCGTGTGCATAGCCTATTGATACAATGCCTATTTTAGAGTCTCTGTTTACAATGCCTTTACTTCCATAGGAAATTTTATCATTTTTTTTCACATTTCTTGTGTTTATAATTTGCGACTTTACTGTTATAACGTTTAATAATCCCACATCATAAGATAAAGGCTCCATTCCATAAAGTGCCATTCCCACACGTGCGAAATCATAATTGTATTTTTCTCCGTATTTAAAAAGTAACGGACTTGCCTGCAAATGTTTGTACTGGTATTTTACATTATTTTTGTCAAATATCTTTAAAATATTTTCATATTTTTCAACTTGCTTTTCAGTTTCAATTTGATTTTCCGCATCTGAAATATGAGAAAAAATAGAGATTATTTCCAATTTATTATTTTTAGAATTCATTTCATATTTTTTTATTGTCTCAATTAATTCCAAAATTTCGCTTTCATTGAATCCAAGCCTGTTCATTCCACTGTTTACTTTTATATGAATTTTCAAAACTGTATTTTCAAAGGATTTATCCAAAATTTTTAAGTAATCTGATAATTGTGAAAAATTAAAAATTGTAAGTTCAACATTATTTTCTATCACATATTTTAAATTTTTAGGCTCAATATAATTAAGTGCCATTATCTTTATTTTTCTATTTTCCAAAAAGTTTAATTTTTTTTCTTTTTCAAAATTTTTTAGAATTTCACCAATTTTTATCGCTTCCTGAATATATGCCACCGCAAAGTAATTACAATTATTTTCTAACAATATCGGAAAAATATTTTCAATTCCTAGTCCATAAGCGTTATCTTTAATTACACAAACGATATTTTTATTTATAGAACGTATTTTTTCTAAGTTCCTTTTTAGATTTTCCCTATTTATTTCCAAATTTACTAACATTTTTTATTTTTTCTCTCCTTAACAAATTCCTAAACTGTTATTATTAATGGAGCCATTATTCCTAAAAGGATAACTAATCTCAAAAGCAGGATTTTACGATAAATTTTTTGATACTGTATTTCGGGTATTCCTTTTTCTTTTAGGGAAAATCCGATTGCTGTGATTTTATTAGAAGTGTCGCTTCTGCTGTAACGGTTTACGTATGGTTCGAATAATATTTTTTCTCCGTTAACTGTTAAATGTATTCTTGGTGTTCCTACATATTTATCCATGTATCCTGTCGTATTTTTACTATCCAAATTTTTCCCATTTAATGAAACCACCCCATTTTCAAATTTTAACTTGTCAATTCTCAAAAAAATAAACAAAATCCAGACAACAATGGCAGCAACTGGCAAAAAAGCTGAAATTGTCCTTACAACCGAAATTTTTTCCAGCAAAGTAAATGCTATTCCATAAACAATAGACAATATCGCCATTAATATCAGAATTTTATCCACTCCCTTGTGAATTAATCCATTAAGTTCAATTTTTTCATTAGTAATTTCCATAATAAACAGCTCCCTTCCAGCCTTTTTTTTATTTAACAAACAATACTAAAAACTGAAATCAAAATTTATAATTTACCTAAATCTATTTTTTAGTCTGAAAAACAATTAATATTTACTTTTCTTCCAAAAGTCCTGATGCAATAAGTTTTCTGAACGCTCTTGCCCGATGGCTCACACTTTTTCTTTCTTCGTCATCTGCTTCTCCAAATGATTTTCCTAGCTCATACGAATAAAAAATTGGATTGTAGCCAAACCCATTGTTACCTCTTGCTTCAAACAAAATCTCTCCTTCTATTTCTCCACGAAATGAATGAATTTCCCCATTTGGAAAGGCAATACTTACAACAGATACAAAATGTGCTTTTCTATTTTCTTTTTTCACATCCTTCAGAAGTTCCAGCATTTTTTGGTTCTTTTCGCTGTCAGTCGTATTTTCTCCTCCAAATCTTGCCGAATAAACTCCAGGCCCTCCATCTAAAGCATCTACGCAAAGTCCTGAATCATCTGAAATTGTCACAATATTTGTATAATCTGCAATTTCCTTTGCCTTTTTTCGTGAATTTTCCTCAAAAGTTTCTCCATCCTCCACAACATCAGGAATATCAAGCCCGTCTAAAATTGTTACAACTTCCAAATCCATCCCTTCTGTCAGTTTTTCAAAATCTTTTATTTTTCCCTTATTTTTCGTCGCTAAAAATACTTTCATTGTATCACTTTCCTTTCTTACGCAAAATAGGGGTATACTTACCCCCACCTAAAGATTTTTTTCTTCTGTATAATTATCTTTTATAATTTTATTTACAATGTTGTGAACTTCCTTTTTTTCTTCTCTTGACATAGATTTTAAATCTACTGGTTTATCCACAATAATTTTTATATTTTTATTTGGTGTTACCTTTAAACTTTTACGGCTTTGTACTTCATAAGTTCCAATAATTGTGATTGGTAAAATTCTTGCATCTGTATCTGTTGCAAGTTTAAAACTTCCTTTTTTAAATTCACCAATTGTACCATCTTCACTTCTGCTTCCTTCAGGGAAAATCACATAAGAATGCCCTTTTTTTATTTTACTTATCGCATCTTTCATATCCTTCATTCCTTGCCGTGCATTTTTTCTATCTAAAAATATACAGTCAAAGGAACGCATCCAACGTCCAATTGCAGGCCATCTTTTCATTTCCTTTTTTGCAATGAAAGAAAAATCAAGTGGCAAATATCCTAATAATGCAGGAATATCTACATTACTCTGATGGTTTGAGATTAATATAACAGCTTCTTTTGTTTCTTTTATTTTTTTTATTTCTTCTTCACTACCATTTTTGTAAATAACTTTTACTTTGCTTCCAGCTCCCCAAATCAGATTTTTCCCCCAATTTTTGGCTACTCGGCATACATATCTATATCTTTTTTCGCCTTTATTGAATATTAGATACCATATATGAACAAAACTTCCATAAATAAAAGTTCCAACTAACACAAGATGGTAAAATATCGTTCTCATACGATTTCCTCCTTTACCGTTATTCATAATTTTCTTTATATTCTTTCAGCTTTTTAAAAATTTTGTCAAGGGAAAAACCTTGTCTTGCTAAGTACTGTATAAGTTTCTGTTCTTCCTTTACTTTTTTTTCTTCCCTCTTATTATTTATATTAATCTTTTTACTATTTTTTTCAATCAATTTTTCTAACTTTGTGTCATCGACATTGTCTTCTTTTTCCTCATCTAAAATCAGATAAGCCTTTTCAACTGTGACTTTATCAATTCCTTTTTGAAAAAGGTTGTAGGAAATACGATTTTTCCCGTAAGTTCTGCCTTCAATATATGAAATAGCATAATTTAGGTCATTTAGATACCCTAGTTCTTCCAATTTTTCTATTGCCTGTAAAATAGCTGACTTGTTTCTAAATTTTTCTTCCAGCTTTAAACGTATTTCTTTTTTTGTCCTGTCTTTTAATGAAATTAGAAAAATACCTTTTTCAAGAGAGGATTCATACGAAATCTCATCATAAAACCTCTCAATATTGTCATTTACCTTTAAATCATATTTCTGCCTGATAAGAGGGCTTATATCAATAATTTCCTCAGTATCAAGATATATCTTATTACGATAAATTTTATTAATTTTCATCTGTTTCTGCTTCTTTATTTTCAGTATTTTCAGATTCAACAGTTTCTACTATTTTTAACTGCTCTGTTTCCTGTTTTGGACGAATAGCATCAAGCACTTGCTTTTCAAGTCTTCCATATACTTCCTTGTTTTCCTTTAGCATATTTTCAACATTTACACGTCCCTGTCCTAGACGTTCATCGCCGTAACTGAACCATGCTCCACTTTTTGAAGCAATTCCAAGATTAATCGCTGCATCAAGTACTTCCCCAATTTTAGAAATTCCTGTTCCATACATAACATTAAATTTAGCTTCTTTAAATGGCGGTGCAACTTTATTTTTCGTAACTTTTACTACAACTTCACTTCCAATAACGTCATCTCCCTGCTTAACAGAACCTACTCTTTTTACTTCCAGCCTCACAGTTGAAAAGAATTTTAAAGCACGTCCTCCTGAAGTAGTTGTCTGCACTCCCGGAACAAATGAAAATCCACCAATTTTTTCCCTTATTTGATTAATAAAAATCATAACTGTATCAGATTTTGAAATACTTCCTGTCAATTTTCTAAGTGCTTTTGACATAAGCCTTGCCTGAAGTCCCATTTGCTGATCGCCCATTTCTCCTTCGATTTCAGCTTTTGGAACAAGCGCCGCAACTGAATCGACAACAATTACATCCATTGCTCCACTTCTTACAAGCATATCTGAAATTTCAAGTGCCTGCTCCCCTGTATCAGGCTGCGAAATTAAAAGTTCATCAATATTTACTCCAAGAGCCTTTGCATAAACTGGATCTAAAGCATGTTCCGCATCAATAAATGCCACAGTTCCTCCAGCCTTCTGAGCTTCCGCAATAATATGAAGTGCAAGCGTTGTTTTCCCTGAAGATTCCGCTCCATAAATCTCAACAATTCTTCCTCTTGGCACCCCACCAATTCCAAGCGCTATATCCAAATTCAAACTTCCTGTAGAAATAGCCCTTATATTCATTTTCTGATTTTCACCAAGTTTCATTACAGCACCGTCACCATAATCCTTCTGAATCTGCTTTAGTGCCAAGTCAAGCATTTTCTCCTTTTCGCTTAACCCTTTATCGTCTTTTTCTTTTTCTTCAGCTTTTTTTCTAGCCATTATACCCTCTCCTTATTTATTGTTATATTCCAAACATTATTATATCACAATTTGATTTCTTTTTATATAGTAAATTATCCTTCTACACGACAAACGCATGAATATTTTAGACTATTTCTTTATATTTATTCATTTTTTTAACAACAGCATTTCTATATATCAAAAAATAATTTTAAATATCTTCTTATATCTAATGATAGGATATATCTCTTTATCCTTCTGCTAAATTTCTTTCTGAACGGAAGTTCTTCCAGTATTGAGATTGCTAATTTCCTTAGAATATTTAAGTTTCTTGCCGCATTTTTGTTTAATGTCTTATTTGCATCTTCTCTGAATGTCATATCCAGTATCCAATGATAACTTTCTATTGCCCAATGTCCTCTTCTCTTACAAATTCTTCCACTCCCCCTGCTGTATTCGTTATGTAATACCTTTTCTGTTCCTGCTTTTTTCCATTTTCTTCTGTTGTTAAAATGATGCACCTATCCCTTTTACTTCCTTCCATTCCTTATTTCTTTTAATAAGCCATTCTGTTTCTTCAGTATAGTAATATTCCCTAGTTTCCAGTAGACCCCTTTGCTTTTCTGTTTTCCTGCTGTACATTCCTTCCTCCTTTAATTTTTCTCTGAATTCCTTGTCAGCAAAGTAATCTTCTATATCTTCTTTTAAAGTCTTCTGGTTCCCTTTTACCTGGAGACAGAAATAGCCCTTCTTCTTTCCTAGCTTTTTTATGATTTCTTTCTGGGTTCCTATCGCATCTATTGTAACTATACATTCCTTTACTGAGATTTTATCAAGCAGACGTAATATCGCTTCTATCTCATTCCCTTTTCCTTATTTTTTTATCTTCCCCGGAAATTTTTAACTCCATCCATTTTGTCAAAAGAACTTCTGTAACTTCAGGCTCTATTATAGCCATGACTCTTTGAATAGTATCATGTGAAGGAACTCCGTTTGACAGCTCCAAGTATCTTTTTAATGCTTTGAGATACAGTTTCCCAAATTCCTCAATTTCTTCCCGATATTCAACATTCGCAAGTATACCAAAAAGAGTAATCACAACAATGTCACTTAACTTGTGTTTTATTTTTGAAGCCTGTCGCTTGTCCTCTATTTGAGTAATATATATTAACAATTCTTTTAAATTTTGGTTATTTTCCGACATTTTTACCCGCTTCTTTCATAAAATATCTCAGTAATATTATACCTTTTTTTTAGATTTTTTTCATGCATTTGTCGTGATAGTTCTACATGACAAATGTGTATAGATGTCAAACATTTATTACAAAAATATATTAAAAAAGTTTCTTTCTTAATGTAGCTTTTCACCTACTGATTTTACTTGTACTCTTTTAACACTTCATTTCAACTCCTGAAGCCTAATACTTTTCTTGATATGTTGTTGTATCTACTATTGTATTTCCTTACTGCCCTTAACAGTTCTTCTTTACTTTTAAATTTCTTGCCTGCGTAGTACTTGCTATCAAGCCTATGGCTTCTTTCCACTTTCCCATTCTCCCATGGTAAATATGGACGAACCCATACTCTATCCCCTTTTCATCCAGTTTCAGCTCAAACAGCGTTTTCTTCTCGCTTTCTGAGTTTGTAAATCCCTTTCCATTGTCTGTCTGAAGTTTCTTTATATCAGATCCCACCTCTTTTTCCAAGCTCTCAAGAAATTTTGAGATCTGATAGGTGTTTTCTCATCTGCTATCCTTAACACCCTTTTTCTTAATATATTTTATCTGATAGTGCTTCTGGTCACGTGTGCCAAACTGTATGCATTCTTCTGGAACATACTTTACGTCTATCTGTACTCCTTCTCCTGGATACTTTGCCTGTTCAATCTTCTTTTTTCTTTTATGCGGCTTTTTAGATTTTTTCTTGACATCGCCCTTCATTTTCCTTGTTATCCTGCACATTGAATCGTATGTATTTCTGGTCTTGACATAAACTTCTACCAGTCCTTCGTAACCAAATTTTCTTTATTTTTTCATAACTAGCTCTATTTCTTCCTGCGTATGCTGGTTTGGAAAGTTTTTGAATCTTCTGCTTTTTGACAAAAGAGAATGGACTCTGCCATCGTATCTGTCTCTATCTGCTAACGTGATATCTTATACTAAACCTATTCGATATGAATTGCACAAAAAATCTTTTTCGTCTGCCACTATCTGAACCTTTATCGTGTGCCTTTTTTCCCGAATAATATTTCGACTATTTTTTTAGGACGCTCAATCTCGCATTACCAGTACAACTTCTATCTCAGTGTCTCTGACAAGCTCCCTATTTTTAGGCAATGAAAATTCTTCGCTTTTTATCCGTATGTTCTCAGCCCATTTAACACACTCACAGATAGTGCTTTTTGCAACGCCGTATTCAAAGGCAATGTTTTCCATAGTTCTATAGTTATGATAATACAAAAGCATAATTACAATCCTGTCAAAAACAGACAGTTTTGGCGGATGTCCGCCTCTTAAGTGCTCAATTCTGTATACCTCGTTCAAAAGTTTCAATATTTTATCAAAAGTATTTTTTTTAATGCCAAAAATTTTCTGATAGTTTTCTTCTTTAATTTTTTTTATTCTTTTAATATTATTTATCATTTTCGTCACTAGTATTAGTATACTCCAATATTATTTTTTATTCAAGGTTGGCGATTAGGTCTACTAAAGATTTTCCCCTTTTTTTATCTGCTCTGGAGTTTTAGACTTTTCTAAAAACGGATTACAAAAATTTGGATTTTCAGCATAACCATATGCCAACATTGTCCTTCCAAAATAAGTTATCGCTCCCGTAGTTGCTAATGCAAAACAACAATTTAACCCGAGTACTCCTAGCAACCAAAAATAAAATTTTAACTTTTCTCACTCTCTTGCCTTTCATGATAGATTGTATAATAAAACGCAACAAATTTAAAATAAAACTCATGATAATTTTATGTTAAAATGTTAGTAATTACAAAAACATTAATGAAAGGAAATATATCATGAGTCACAAGCATTTTACCATAATTGAAAGAAATAAACTAGAGATTTTGCTAAAAGAAAATTACAAAATAACGAGAATTGCTGAGATTCTTGAAAAAAATAAAGCTGCTATTTATTGGAAAATTAAGAGAGTTAAAAACGAATATTCTGCTGAGAAAGCTCAGAAAGATGCTGATAACAAAGTCTGTAAAAAAGGCAGAAACTATAAAATTACTGCTGAATTAAAAAATTTAATAAAATCTAGACTTTGTAAAACATGGTCACCAAAACAAATTGCAAGAAGAGAATTGAAAAGAAAATTATCTTTTAAAATATCTACGATTGGCTGCATAAGAATCTTTTGAATATTTCTTTAGATATTTTGAGAAAAAAAGGGAAAAAAGGAAAGACTAAAAAACCAAGAGGAAAATTTAATATTGGCAAATCAATTGACGAAAGATCGTCTAAAGTAAGCACTTCCAGTCATTAGGAACTGAATTCTGTAGTTTCATCGAAAGGGGAAAGTAAAGCCTGTTTTGCAACATTTTTGGAATTAAAGACACGATTTTATGTAGCAATAAAGTTGGAAGCAAAAGAGCGTCTGACAGTCAATATTCCAAAAAGAGCATTAAAATTTTCTTAAAAAAATTAGAGAAAATAGGAATAGATTTCTATTTTTCAGCTCCTTGTTGCTCGTGGCAGAAAGGATGCAACAAAAACAGTAACGTCTTCTAAGAAAATTTTATCCAAAGAAGATCGGTATATTAAAGATAGAAACAGAAGAATTAATAAAGATCTTAATACTTATAAACTCAAGACTAAGAAAATATTTAAACTGTGCCTTTTTATCTTAGATTCTTCTTATAAAAAAGAAATAAAAAAATTTGGTGCAATTGTTCTAAACGTACAAGGAATTGTTTCTAATATCAATATCATTTGTTTTTTAATTTCTATTTTAACAATTGTTTTGATTCTTCCAATCTCCATGCCATTTTACAAACGTCTCGAAAGTTGTTGAAATTTCTAATAAAGCTTTACAAATTCATATATTCCATAATTGGATTTAGTTTATTTATGATTTCACAATATCTTGCTCTTTCCTCAATTCTTAAGGAAAATTTATTTTCAAATATACTAACAGGATTAATATTCTTTATTCTAGTGAAAAGTATCGACTAGAAAAAAGGGAAATAACATTACAAAAAAATCTCTAAAAAAGTAAATATAGTTCACTTAAATAGAGATTATTTATTAAAGCTTGTTTTTAATTAAACTATTTCTCAACATTTAAAACTGTTGTTTCTCCAGCTACTGCTGCTCCTGATTCAACTGGATTTAATGCACTGTAGCTTTCATAATTTGAAATAATTACTGGTGTAATAATTGATTTTGCATTTGCTTTTAAGAAATCATAATCATATTTAATTAACGGATCTCCTACTTTTACTACTGCTCCCTCTTCAGCGATTCTTTCAAATCCTTTTCCTTCCAGTTGAACTGTATCCATTCCAAAATGAACAAAAATTTCAATTCCAGCAGGTGTTACAATACTGAAAGCATGGTTAGTATCGAAGATTTTTTCTATTCTTCCAGAAGCTGGTGCCAACATTACGCCTGATGCATTTGGCTCTATGGCAACTCCGTCTCCCACCATTTTCTTAGCAAAAACCTCATCAGGTACTTCTGATAAAGGCAATAAGTTTCCTGAAATAGGAGCTATTACTTTCCCATCAAATTCCTGTTTAACTTCTTCACCTTTATTACCTTTTTTGAATAAATCAAATAATCCCATTCTAAATTCCTCCAATTTATTTATTTTATATTTAATTATCTTATTTTAATGTTACCACATATAATCAAATTAGTCAAATTTTTCTTTTTCACTTAGTAAGACTTTTTTATTTTTATTAATTTGATTTTTTCAAGTTATTTCTCAATACTTCTAAATTATTTTTTGCATACTTATCTCCAAGCGCCGCAGCTTTTAAAAACCATTTCTCAGATTCCTTAAAATTTCCTTCATTTCCAAAAATCATTCCTAGATGATTCATCGCATTGATGTCATCTTTCCAAGCCATCTGTAAATATATATCCTTTTCTTTTTCCGTCTGCTTAGTCGAATTATAAAATGTCAGAAGATTTTCCTGCGCACCTTCACAGTTTTTTTCGATTGCCTTTACATAATATTTTTCTGCTTCTTCATTTTTCCCATTCTGCTCATACAAAATTGCTAAATTATTTAAGGCATCATAATCTTTATTTTTAATCGCAATTAAATAATATTTTTCAGCATTCTCAAAATCATGCTGGCTAGCATAAAGATATCCCAAATTATTTGCACATTCATAATCTCCAGCCTCAATAGCCTTCAAAAACCATTTTTTGGCATTTTCATTGTCATAATTATTTTGAAAAATAAGACCAATCTCATTCATAGCCTTTGTATCACCGTCTTGTATTCTTTTCATATATTCATCAAATAATTTTTCCATTCCATTTTTCTTCATCTATTCTTTCACCATCCTTTCTTAAATTTTTTTGATTTATAAACTAAATAACTTATCAAAGGCATTTTTAGACAATTCAATAAACTTCAATAGTTCTGAATGAGTAAAAGTTGCTTCTTCTCCTGTACCCTGCAATTCAATAAACTCACCTTTGTCATTCATTACAATATTCATATCCACATCAGCTTTCGAGTCTTCTTCATATTCTAAGTCAAGAAGCATTTCATTTCGGACTTTTCCAACACTTATTGCTGCGACTTTTGATTTTATTGGAATTTCTTTT
Organism: Leptotrichia sp. HSP-342; assembly: GCF_041199995.1. Classification (NCBI taxonomy): domain Bacteria; kingdom Fusobacteriati; phylum Fusobacteriota; class Fusobacteriia; order Fusobacteriales; family Leptotrichiaceae; genus Leptotrichia; species Leptotrichia mesophila. The sequence continues at coordinate 835,031 of NZ_CP165646.1, read as the reverse complement.
AATTTTCCTTCATCTATAAGTCTTTCAACTGCTAATTCTAGAGCAAGATAGGCTCCCGTGATTGAAGCTGTTCTTGTTCCTCCATCTGCCTGAATTACATCACAGTCTATCATTATAGTTCTTTCACCAAGTTTTTCCAAATCTATCGCTGCTCTCAAGGCTCTTCCTATTAACCGCTGGATTTCCATTGTTCTTCCAGATAGTTTTCCTTTTATTGATTCTCTTTGGATACGTGTATGTGTTGCTCTTGGAAGCATGCTGTATTCAGCAGTTATCCATCCTGATCCTGTCCCTTTTAGCCATCTTGGAATCTTTTCCTCAATTGTTGCATTACAAATAACCTTTGTATTTCCAAATTCGATTAAAACAGAACCTTCTGGATGGACAATATAATTTTTAGTTACTTTTACTTCACGCATTTCATCGTTTTTTCTATTATTATTTCTCACATTTTCTCCTAATTTTTTATCTTTAAATTATTTACCTTTATAAAGTGGAAATTTTTCAGTTAATTTTAAAACTTGCTCTTTTACTTGGGCAATTTTTTCATTGTCATTTATATTTCCTAATACTGTTAATATAAACTGTGCCACCTGTCTTGTTTCTTCTTCCTTAAATCCACGAGCTGTAATTGCGGGTGTTCCTAGTCTTATTCCACTTGTAACAAATGGCTTTTCAGGATCGTTTGGAATAGCATTTTTATTACAAGTTATCCCAGCCTCTTCTAATTTTGCTTCGGCTAATTTTCCTGTAACTCCCATTGGACGTAAATCAACCAGCATTAAATGGTTGTCAGTACCACCACTTACAATTCTAAGCCCGCCTTTTACCAATTCTTCTGACAAAATTTTAGCATTTTTTGCCACTTGCTCCTGATATTTTTTGTATTCTGGGCTAAGTGCCTCTTTAAATGCAACAGCTTTTGCCGCAATTATATGAATTAGCGGTCCTCCTTGTATTCCAGGGAATATTGTTTTATCAATTTTTTTTGCAATTTCTTCGTTATTTGTCAAAATTATTCCACCACGAGGTCCTCTTAAAGTCTTATGAGTCGTAGAAGTTACTACATCTGCATATTCTATTGGATTTGGATGAAGTCCAGCCGCTACGAGTCCAGCAATATGAGCCATATCTACCATCAAATATGCACCAATTTCATCAGCAATTTCTCTAAATTTCTTAAAATCAATTATTCTTGAATAAGCACTTGCTCCTGCAACTATCATTTTAGGCTTTTCTCTTAATGCAATTTCTCTGACTGCTTCATGATCAATCAGTTCTGTTTCGGGATTTAGACCATATTCCAATCCAATGTAATTTTTTCCTGAAAAATTGATTTTATAACCATGTGTCAAATGTCCACCAGCACTAAGGCTCATTCCTAGAATTTTATCTCCAGCTTCAAGCAGTCCAACATAAACTCCCATATTTGCCTGAGATCCCGAATGTGGCTGTACATTTGCATATTTTGCCCCAAATATTTGTTTCAATCTTTCAATAGCAAGACTTTCTACAACATCAGCATTTGAACATCCACCGTAATATCTCTTTCCAGGATAACCTTCCGCATATTTATTTGTAAACACAGACCCAGCCGCTTCCATTACTGCCTTTGAAACAAAATTTTCTGAAGCAATCAACTCAATTCCTTCCTCTTGCCTTTTTTCCTCTTCCATAATTGCATTATAAACTTCTAAATCTGCATCTTTTATATAGCTCATTCTAATTTCCTCCTAATTTTATTTAAAATTAAATAATTCCTATCGAATAACACAAATTTTAATTTTTAAATATTGTCTATTTTATAACTTGTATTTTTCTATAATTATAATAAAGTGCTTTTATTAAGTCGTATTCAAACGGCGAATTTAGATCTCCATACTTCATGCTAAGCATAGAACGTGCATTCAACCCTGTTACAACAGGTCTTGTAAATCCATATACATTCTTGTCAAATACTCCCGTATCAAAAAATAGTTTTTTATCAACAACACCACGTACTGCACCTTCCCCAACAGAATCTATGGCAGTTCCAAAGGCATCTCTCAGGTTGCTTGGTCCAAACATGGGCAACACTAAGTATGGTCCTGTCCCCATTCCGTAATGTCCTAATGTATCTCCCATAGTTTCAGGATCTTTTTTCATTCCCATATTTTTAGCGACATCAGCTACTCCTAGTACTCCTACTGTCGAATTTACCACAAATCTTCCAAGCGCATTTGCAGCCTTTCCAGGTTTTAACTGTAACAGTGAATTTACGAATGTAGGTATCTCACTGAAATTCTGATAGAAATTTGAGATTCCCTTTCTTATTGGTTTTGGAACTATTGCCGAATATACACGTGAAGCTGGATACAGAACCTTTCTATCAAGCTGTGTATTAAAAGCGTACATTCTTCTATTTAAAGGTTCTAGCGAATCATTTATTCCTGTTAGCTGAAACACCTGACTTGAAACAATATAATCTTCATTCAGCTCTTCCAAATTTGTTGCAAGAACTCCGTATCCATCTTGTTCAAAGGCAATGTATCCATTAGTGTCCTTCTTATTTTTCTTCATAGCTATATTTGTGCGTGAAACTTTGTCAATATTTTTTCCGGGTGCTTCAGCAACCTTTCCATCTACAAATTCAATATAAATATCATCGTTTGCTTCCTTTTCAATTTCTTCAGCGAACATTACTGTTTCCTCATTTTTTAATTCGTTACCTCGTGACTGAGAAATTGTTGCAACAGTAAGCATTGCTGTTAGTAATATAAATTTATTTTTTCCTGCCATTTTTTATTTTTCCTCCAATTTATCTACCATTAATTTTGCCACATCGGCATGCCATAAGACTCCAGTATGCCCTCCAAACGGTATTAATACCTTGTTTGAAAACGTATTGTTTATATAATTTATATCATCATTTGAATACAAAACATCATTTGTTGATGTTATAAATATAATATTTTTATTATTTTTATTTATAAAATCCTGACTACTTCTTAAATCAAATTCATTTATGAAATCATTAAAATCAAGACTAGGATTTTTATATTTTTTTAAGTATGGATATAGTATTTCCTTAGCATATTCATCAAATGAGACAGACAATCCTTCCCTAAATTCCTGAGTAACTGAATCAAATCTTTTATATGATTTTTTATTAGATAATCTTCCAATCGCGTTATTTCCACTAAAAACTTCTCCTGCAAAAGTCATATTTGCTGAATAGAATCTAAATAGAAGTCCTGTCAGAACTTCAAAATCTTTTTCTTCAAGTCCCAGTTTTCCTAATGAAGTTGTTAGATTTGAGAACTCAATGTCCTTTATCTGAATTGACTTATCATACATAAGTCTGCTAAATATTGTATCTAAATATTTTTCCAAGCTTCTTGCATCATAAATTCCATTTTTTACTAAAAAGCCGTCTAAATTCTGTGTTGCAGTTAGAATACTGACTGGTGAATTTAACATAAGCGACTTATTTATTCCTATTCTTCTATTCTTTTTGGCATCCAGCTCATGAATTTGAAGAGACTGAAATCCTCCCAAACTGTAACCACCAATATATACTCTCCCGTTTAATTTCATACCATCAGCTTTCTCTCTTGAAATTGCTTTTTCTATTAAATCATATATTTGGACAGTTTCATCTTTTATATATCCTGCATATGCATTTTTGCTTTGACTTACAATATACGGCATTGTCGTTGGCGAGCTGAATGTGATTACATTATAGCCTCTATCATAAAATACATTTGCCAAATAAAGTGACATCCCACTATTATAAAGTGAACCTGTACCTGAAATTACAATCATTAGTGGTGCTTCTTTCTTTTGAGTCCAAACACCATATTCATAGTTACTCCATTGTCTAAGAATCTCAGGAATTGTCTTTGTTGTTTTGAATTTTCTTACTTTAGGACCTTTTGGATTTTTAAACTTATAGTGTTGCTCTGCAGGCGTTCCAAGAACAGTCGCCATTATGGCACTTTCCTTATATGGATAATCATTTGCAATCTGTGATGTATCTATCTCAGCAAGTCCAATAACTGAAAACACAAGTACCATCATTAAACCCAATATTTTTTTTAACATAATTTTCAATCTATGTGAAAACTTTTTCACATTTCTCCTTTCTAATTTTCAAAAATTATACTTTTTATTTATTTTAACTATATTTTATCAAAAATATCAAAAAATTTCCAGTAAAAAAGTTTATCAAATTATATGTCCACTGAAACAATCTTAGTTTCTCCAATTTCTTTATTCATCGTAACTCCATAAAGTCTATGAGATCCTTTCATTGTTTCCTTATTATGAGTAATTAATATAAATTGCGACTTATTGATAAACTGATGTAATAATTCGACAATTTTCTTTGTATTTTTTTCATCAAGAGCTGCCTCGATTTCATCAAAGAAAGTAAATGGACTTGGCTTGAACATAAAGATTGCCATTATAAATGATACTGCAAGCATTGATTTTTCTCCTCCTGAAAGAAGAAGAAGAGTTTGCTCTGGCTTGTTTTTATATTTTACACTCAGTTCCAGTCCTGTGGTAAGCAAGTTTTCAGGATCTGTCATTTTGATTATTCCTTTTGCTCCATTTAAGATGGTTTCACACATATACTGAAAATTCTTGTTTATCTGCTCATAAGCTATAAAAAATTTGTTTGTAACTTCCTCTTCGATTTCTCGAATAAATCCAAACAATGTTTCACGGCTTTCCAGCAAATCCTTCTTCTGTGCCACAATATCCTGATATCGTCCATTTTCATATTCAAATTCATCTATTGAAGCAAGGTTGACTGCCCCAATATCTGTACGGCTTCTCTCATTTGATGACAATTTTCTTCTTGTTGCTGTAAGTTCCTCTTCATCAGCAATTTCAAAATATTCCTCATTTTCGAGTATTTCTTCGCTTTCAAGTTCCTTAAATTCCGCTATTTGAAATTCAAGTTCACTTTCATTACGTGTAATTTTTTCAACAATTTTTTCATAATTATTTTTATTTTCCAGTATTTTTACTTCGATATCCTTAATTTCACTAATTAACTTTCTTTCTTTTACTTCAATTTCCTGTATTTTTTTCTCAAATTCCTTGATTTCATTCAATATATTTTCATTAATTTTTTCATTTTTTTCAATTTCAGTCTTTTTATCTGAAAGTTTTTCAGAAAGTTCATTCCCCAGCCTCTCTCTTTTCTTCTCAAATTCATCCAGTTCTGCCTTTTCACTTAAAAGTTTCTTGTAATCAGACTCAATTTCTGAAAAACGATTTTTATTGTTATCAGTTCGAACCTTCAAAATTTCGTAATCTCTATCCGTCTCATTCAATTTCTGAATAAATTCATCAATATTTTCAAATTTTTTAAGTTCTTCATTCAGATTTTGCATTTTCAGATTATTTTCTTCGATATATTTTTCAATATTCTGAATTAGTTCTTTATTTTCTTTTATTTTGTTTTCTTTTTCCAAAATAAATTTCTCATTTTCAGAAATTTCATAGTTCAGAGTATTGATTTCTCGCTGTTTTCGATTAAATTTTATACTAAAGTCATCATAATTTTCATTAAATTCCTGACAATCATTTTTAAATTTTTCAAATAATTTTTCTGCTTCTATTCTTTCTACTTCAATTTTTTCAGCTTCCAAAACTATTTCCGATAATTTTTTTTCAAATTCCTTAAAATTCTTTTTATTTTTCTCAATTTCACTTTCCAGATATTTCAATTCCTTTTTTCGCTCAAGAATTTCATCTTTCCCCTTAAATGAATGCCCTCCAGTCATTCTCCCACGAGAAGTGATAATATCCCCTTCAAGTGTAACAATTCTGTCGTTAAATCCTTTTTTCAAAAGCTCTGTTCCAACTTCCAGACTTTCCACAACAACTGAATTTCCATACACAAACTGAATAACCTTTTCTACATCTTCATTCAAAAATTTCTTATCAACTTTTACAATATTTCTTGCAAAGTCAATAATTCCATTTTTCCCCTTTGTATTTAAAATAATATTTTGAACTTCATCTTGAGGCATTTTATTTTGAAAACTTTTTTGTTGTGAAACTTGTTCAATTTTTGGCAAAAATTCGTTCATTCTTGAAATTCGAATATTTTCAATTGGTAAAAACGAAGCTCTTCCAAGTTTTCTGTCTTTCAGAATTTCAATACATTTTTTTCCAATTTCACTATCTCTTACTACAATATCCTGAAACATTCCACCAGACAAAGTCTGTATTGCTTCCTCAAATCCCGCTGGAACATCAATCAAGTTAACAAAAGCTCCAATTACACTATCAATTTTTTCATTCAAAATATGTTTTATACTTCGGTTAAAAGTCTCATTTTTTTCAATCGCACTAGCTATTGCCTTATGTTTAACTTCAAAACTTTCAAGTTTGTAGCTAATTTCATTTTTTTGCTTATTTATTTCAGCATATTCTTTTCTAAGTTCATCAATCTTTTCGTTAAGTTTTTTTATTTTCAGCTCTTTTTCAAGCTTTTCTTTTTCCTTTTCTGACTTTTGAATTTCAAATGTCTGTTTTTCCTTATTTATTTTATTAAACTCAGCTTCTACATCATTTCTTTCGGCAATTTGTCTTTTATTTTCATTTTTTGCCCCTTGAACTCTTTTTTCAAGATCTTCATTTTCTCCGGCGACTTTTATCTTATCCACTTCAAAATTAGAATTCTTTTGCGTTCGTTCTTTTAATTCAATTGTAATTTTATCACATTTATGCTTGAGTTCTCCAACTTTAGCCTCCCATTTATCCTTTTCTTCTTCCTTTATAGCCAATTCCCTTGTTATCAAATCAAGCTCATTTCTGGAATTATTCAAAAGTTCTTCTTTTTCAGCAATATCTTTTTCCAAAATACTTTTTCTTTTATTTTTTTCATTGGCCTCGGTTTCTAAGTTAGAATTCTGATTTACAAGTTTTGAATATTCTTCTTTTAGAATTTCCATATTCTTAAAGTTTTCGCTGTTTTCATTTTTCTGGTTTTCCAGATTTTCATACAATTCTTTTCTTACTTCATTCGTTTTTTCAAGTTCAGCTTGCTTTTCTGAAAAATTATTTTCATTTTTTTCCAGTTCTTCCTTTATTTCCTGACTTTTTTCCTCATATTCATATTTTAATGAAGTTTTTTCATTGACATTGTATTCAAGAATCATAAACCGCTGTACATCAATTTTTTTTGTGTACGCTTTAAAAAGTTTAGCTTTTTCCTGCTCATTTTTTAAATAATCAACACGTTTTTTTAAATCTTTTTCTACATATTCAATTTTTTCAATTTCATTTTTCAAGTCCTGCAGCTTTTTCTCAGACTCTTCCTTCTCAATCTTAGCCCTTTTGACTCCAGCCGCCTCTTCAATAATCTCCTTTAACTCCTTTGGAGAAGAGCCAATAATTCTCTCTACACGCCCTTGCCCAATTATCGAGTAAGCCTGCTTTCCAATCCCAGTATCCATAAAAAGATTATGAATATCTTTAAGCCTGGATTTCTTGTTATTTATTAGATACTCATTTTCTCCAGTCTTAAAAATTCTTCGAGTAATCTTAACCTCTGAAAAATCTACATCCAGATATCTATCTCCGTTATCAATAATAAGACTAACTTCTGCCATAGACTTTGGCTTCTTATTCTTCCCGCCAGAAAAAATAATATCCGAACTCTCTTTTGCCCGTATATTTTTATAACTCTGTTCTCCCAAAACCCACAAAATTGCATCCAAAATATTACTCTTTCCACTCCCGTTAGGCCCGACAATGGAAGTAATCCCATTATCAAACTCCACAACAGTCCTATTTGCAAACGATTTAAACCCTGTCAGCTCCAATGCTTTTAAGTACACTTGTTTCCTCTTTTCTTCCGATTTATTTCATAATAAAAATATCATGATTTTTTATATTCTTGCTAAATATCATAATTTCTTTGGCTTTCATTTTATTTTCTAAAGAATAATTTATATCAAATTCTACAAAATCAAATTTTTTATAAATTTTTTTTATTTCTTCACAATTATCATAAGTAACAATCCAATTTTTAGTTATTTTTCTTATAGTTTCATAAAGTTCCAAATGATTTTTATGATTATAAAAATTTGTATATAATTCAGGGCCTTTTTTATAATATGGCGGATCAAAAAATATAAATTTTTCTCTTTTTATTTTGCTTATTATATTTTTCTGAAATTCTAAAACATCCAAATTATAAAACTCTATTTTATCTTTTAATCTACCTATTTCTTTTATTTGCTTTATCAATTTATTTTTATTAAATCTACAATCCATTTTATAATTTCCATTTTGCAAATTACCACCTATTACACCTGCTTTCAAAATCCCAGATCTATTCACTCTATTTAAATAAAAAGTAGCTACACCTAATTTTAAAATATTTTCTTCCACCAACAAATTCAAATTTTCTTTATTTATATATATTTTTTTTTGATTCTCTCGCTCAAGAAGAGAAATTTCAATATTTTCTATTATATTACAAAACTTTTCTGTATGATTTAAAACGCAATACCAAAAAGAATAAATACCTTTATCTATATCATTAAGTACCAGTTTTTTTACTTTTTCTTTTTTTAGCAACAATAATGCTAAACCTGCTCCTCCAGCAAAAGGCTCTATATATACAGGATTTCTAATATCATTTTTTTCAAAAAGAGAAACTATGATATTAAAAACCTTTGATTTTCCGCCAGGATAACGTAGTGGAGAAAATAAATTTCTCATAATACCACCTACTTATTTTAGTCTTTCTTTTACTATTCCATAATTTTTCTTTAATTGATTTATCAATTTTTTTTCTAATTCTTTATTAAATTCTTCTATTTCTTTTCTATATTTCACTTCAAATTTTTCCATCAATTTTTTTCCATTTGTCCCAAAATTTTTTCGTTCTTTCAAGAACCACTGTTTATCTTGTTCTCGTTCAGGTTTACTTGTACTAGTGTATTTTAACCTTTGTGCTTGAAATTTTTGCTTACTATTACACTTACATTCATCCCAAAATTTATCATTCATTTTCATATTTAATAAAATTTCCAAACATTCTTTTTCTAACGATTTTGCTCCCGGAAAAAATAAAGAATTTTTATGATTTTCAACATCTTTTTTAAAATTGTTTTTATAATTTACACTTTTCTTATTATAATCTGCATCATAAATAATAATTCCATTTTCTAATTGAGATATTTTATTAGATATAGATGCTATATTTGTTATTCCTATTTTTAAAGGATATAATGTACAATATTTTTTTATATTACTTAAAACAATTCTTTTAAAAAGATACTCTCCTTCTTCATCTTCAAAAAATACATCTATTTTTATTTCTTTTCGATTATTATTTTCTTCGTTTATTTTAACCAATATATTATTTCTTATTTCATTATAATCTATACGTGTTTTATTTATTAAACTTCCTCTTGTTTTATCTAAAAAATTTACTTTAGAATTATTGTAAGTTTTACTATTTAAAAGTTCTTCTATTATCTCTAAAGAATGTGTAGTAAAAATAACTTTTATATCGTATCTTGCAGAATATCTATTCAAAAACTCTATTAATTTTTTCTGAGCCCCAGGATATAATGTAGCTTCTAATTCATCAATAAGTAAAATTCCTCCAAAATAATTTTCTTTAAATTTTTCTTTTAACCTTTTAAATTCTAACACAGTTAATATAATTTTACCAATGTTATCCTGTCCCGCAGAAATAGTTTGCCAGTCATAAGAATTGGTAGAAATTCCTCCCGTTGATATTTTATTTTTATCAATCAATTTTATTTCATCTTTATATTCTTCGCTGTCAAAACTCAATAATATTTCAGAATAATTTTCTTTTAAAAATTTTATTTCTTCATTAGATAATTCAAGACTGTTTTCTTTTAAATTATCAACTTCTCCAATAGGATATAATCTGCTTAGCCCTAAATAAACTACAGGAATTGGTATATTCCCTTTCCCAGTTGAACGTTCTTTCCCAGTAACAAATCTTATATGTTTTTTTTCACCAACAGGCCTTTTTCTTGACTTGACTTGTAATGGATTCTCATAAACAATTTTTTCTTCTTGTTTCATAATATTACTATCTTTATCGAAATAAACGTGATAAACGTGATTTCCTGGTAAATCATATTCTTTACTAAATTTAAAAATATCGTTTATATCTGTATAAAATTTTTGATTCACTATCATACAATCAGAGTACTTTTCTTTTTTATCATCTTTTTTTCTTCCTCTCCCAACACCAAAAGGCTGCGCTATACATCCAAGTAACGTACTCTTCATTGTCCCATTCTGCCCACATATAGCAGTTAAATTTTTACCTATTTCAATTTCTAAATCTTCTGCCAATCTAAATTTATCAATTACCACCTTTAGTATCATAATTTCCTCCAATTTAAAATCATTATCTCCCTTTTCCAAAAATCACAATCGTAACTGTCTTTAACAATATCTTCACATCAAATAAAATATCGTGATTTTTTATATAATACAAGTCATACTGCAATTTTCTGTAAGCGTCTTCAATGCTCGCTCCATACGGATACATAACTTGTGCCCAGCCAGTAAGCCCCGGTTTCACAGTGTGTCTTAAATTGTAGTACATAATTTCCTTTTCCAGCTGCTTTATAAAAAATTCTCTTTCTGGACGTGGTCCTACGAAACTCATTTCTCCACGTAGCACATTCCACAATTGTGGCAATTCGTCAATTCTTGTAAGACGCATAAATTTACCAAATTTTGTAACACGGTTGTCATTTTTTGTAGCCCATTTTGGTCCGTCTTTTTCCGCATCAGTTGTCATTGAACGAAATTTTACTATTTTAAATGGCTTATTTCCTTCCCCAATTCTTTCCTGTATAAAGAATATCGGTCCTTTCGACTCCAGTTTTATTATTATTGCAGCAACAATCATAATTGGAATTACACAAACTCCGATTAAAAGTGCAAAAATTATATCGAGAATACGTTTGGCTTTCAAGTTAAAACTGTTGTAGTAAATTTCAAATCCTGTATTTTCCAAAAACCATTTTGGACTCAAGTTTGAAACTGGCAATTTATTCTCATACATTTCATAAAATTCTAAATAGTTATAATATTGCATTCCACCAAGTTTGTACTGTAAAAGCTTATCCACAAGTTTAGTATCGTATAAAAGATTGCTTGTAAAATCAACGATTATATCAACTTTTTTATTTTCACATAAAGTTAACAGTTTTTCTGTCAAAGAACTCAAATTTTTTTCTTCTTTTAGAAAGTCCGATAATTTATATTGACGATCTTTCTTTATACTCTCCAACAAATCATTTGTATATCCATTTTCTCCAACAAAAACAACTCTTTTTCGTTCTGAAAGTCCTACAATTATAATATAACGATATATAATCTGAAACATTGTAATCAGTCCAAACAGAATTATTGCTTCATTTACAATAAAAATCCGTAAAAACGCTGTAATTACAACAAGTATAAAATTTATTCCAACAATAATTATAATATCCCTCAATCTGTAAATTCCAGTCATATTATATACATTTGCCACATAATATATTATCATTGAACAAACAATCACAGCCACATTTGTAAATCCAAGTCCACGATTTACAAGTAATAATCCTATAAAATACGTCACAATTGTCAATATCCCAAACAAATAGGAATAATTTTTTTTCATCCCACTTACTGCCATTCTAAATTACACTTCCTTTTTTATTTTTCTTCTTTAAAATTAAATGTTCATAACTTATAATTCCATTTTTACAATATACATTCAGCAACCTAACACCTATTGCCTTATTCTTGCTGAATAATAGTTAATTATAATTTTACTTCATTATTTCATATTTCATTTTAAGTTTTTTTCTATAAAACGCAAGCCCGACACAGACAATTTTGTCTATTCCTCTATTTCTTAATTCCACATCGTACTCTTTTTCTTTTATCTGCTCAAATCCAGTTTTTGCATAATTTTCCAGCTCATTCTCATTATTTACAGCTTTAAATTCAAATATATACGCTGGATTTATTTTGTTTTTAGGTTCTAAAACTAAATCTGCCCTTCCATAGCCACTTTTTCTTTCTGATAGTCTAATATAGTCATTTGCAAGTATTATAAATATTCCAATTAAAAATATTTTGTAATACTTTTCATCTTTTTCCATGTCAAAATAACTAAGTGAGGAAAGTATCTCGTCTTGAAGCCCTTTTGCAAACTCTTCTATTTTTCCATTTTTTAAATTCTCTACAATATTTGAAAACTGTGTATAATTTCCAACAAATCTATCTATAAAAATTTTTCTAAAAAAAGTCTGTATTTCTTTATTTGGAAGCCTTAATGGATAGAGTTCACCCTTTTTCTCACCATCGGTTGTCAAATATCCGCTGTACAAAAATAATTCCCATATATCACTTGCATTAAATACATATTCCATATACTCATTTATTGCCTTATAAACTGTTTTTCCCACAAAAAGTTTTTCCAGGTCTTCTATTACTTTTTTATCTGTTTTTCCTAACAAATCATATATTGTCTTGTTTCCTGAAACGCCTATCCAATAGGGATGTAATTTTTTTTCATCCAAAAAGTTAATAATCGACCAAGGATTATAAATTTCAGTTTCTCCAAACTGATAACCGTCATACCACTCCCTTACATCTTCCATCTCATATTCCAGCCCATAATATTTCACAGCCTCAACAACTTCATTTTCAGTAAGTCCATAATACTCTGAATATTTTTCACTAAAGATATTATTTACTTTCAAATTATTTAATCCTGAAAAAATTCCTTCTTTTGCAATTCTCAATATTCCAGTCATAATTCCAAACTGTAAATATTCATTATCTTTCATTGCATCTCCATAAAACTTCTTAAAAAAAGAAATTGCCTGTTTATAATATCCCTCCTGATAAGCCTGAATTATCGGCGTATCATATTCATCTATTAACACAACAGCTTTTTTCCCATAATATTCATACAAATATTTTGTCAACGCTTTCAATGAGCCTTTCCAATTTGAATTTTCATTATTAAAACAAATATCGTTAAAATCCATCAAATCAAATTCATCCAATTTTTTTCTTATATACTTAAATTCTATATAAATATTTCTTATTAAATCTCTTATCTGACTCAGACAGTTTTTCCAGCTAACTTCTTCCATGTTCCTAAAACTTATATATATAACAGGATATTGCCCCTGCTCCTGCATGTGTTCACTTTCAGAAATACTTAATCCTTCAAATAATTTTCGGTTTTCTTCTTTATTTTCTATATCAAAAAAATATTTAATCATTGACATATTAAGGGTTTTTCCAAATCTTCTTGGACGTGTGAATAAGTTTACTTTTGCTCTGTAGTGTAAAATATCTTCAATTAGCTTTGTTTTATCAATATAATAATAATTATTTTCTATAATTTCCTTAAAATCGGACACCCCTATTGGCAAAGGCTTTCTATTTCTAGTCTTTTTTTCTGCCATATTTCTCCCTCCATTTATTCATTCCAGCTAAAAAATTATATATTCTATCTAATATTTCACTTGTAAAAAATGATAGTAAAAATACTATTAAAAACGTAATAATTATATATAAAAAATAATTCATTCTGGACTTTAATATTCTTTCGCAAAAAAATAAAAAAATCGGATGAATTAAATAAATATCATAAGTTTTTGCTGATACAGGCTTTATAATTCCTTTTACTTTGCCTAAAACTTTTTCTCCATCAAAAATATTTACAATATAATCATAAAGAAAAACTGTGGCTACAAATACACTAACTGAGTGATAATCGTAAAAATAGTCAAAAAATTTTCCACTTGATTTTGTAAATATATATGTTAAAAAGACAGTTAGTGACACTGCTATTAAAAAACCTGTATATTTTTTCCATTTTTTCATATTCAAAGGCTTTTCTGCAAGTAAATAGCCAATTAAGAAGTAACCGACATATTGCCCAGCTGGAGAATATACTTTTATATTTTTCTTAAAAATCACATTTAGAAATGGTACTAAAATCATAAATATTATCCACACAAAAACCAGATAATTAATATTTTTTTTATCAACTTTTGCTACAACTTTTCGTAAAAATGGAGTTATCAAATAAAGCGACAATATCATATAAATATACCACAAATGATAATAAATTTTCCCTTGAAAAAAGTTTGAAAAAAAATTATTATAACTTTCTTTCTGGAAAAAAATCGAAATTATAGTCTTATAAGTTGATTTTCTAAAAAAAACTGAAAATAATTCATTATCTTTAACATCTTTAAAAATTATTGTAAATATAAAAAAAATAACAGAATATACAAAAAACTTAGGCAGGATTTTTGCAAATCTTTTTTTAAAAAATATTTTCACATCCTCATCTTTTCTCAACAGAAAAAATCCACTAACCATAATAAATATCGGCACGCACATTCTGCTAAGTGAATCTGCAATATTTGCCATCATCCATCTGTTTCCAGATATTTTACCATAATTATATAACTCGCTTGCAACGATATGAATAAATAAAACCATACTAATTGCAATGCATTTTAAAATATCAAAATTAAAGAATCTGTCTTTACTTTTAACCATTTATAAATCTCCAAATTTATCAATTTCCCTCAATAAAAATACAACTAATTTTAACATAATTCAGGCTATTTTTCAATCAATTTTCCTTTATATAAATAGGCTTACGATTATAATTATTGGTCTCAAATACCAAATTTATATGATTTTAACAGTTTAATAGCTATTTTTATTTTTTAAATAAAACTTGCATTTTGAATAAATGCGGGTATAATTCTATTAGATAGTTTGATAATCAAAATTTTTATGATAAGGAGGAACATGTTATGGGAATAAAACTTGACAATGTTTCAGAAACTATGCTTGTTACGTTATATACACGTGCAAAAGATGCTAAAAGCAAAAATCCAATTTTAAATGACAAAAAATCTTTCGAGATTTTTTCGCAGCTGGATTATAATTTTTCAAAATTTGAAAAGGCCTGGGCTTCATACTATGGAATTCTGTCACGTGCAAAAGTCATGGACAATCAAGTAAAAAAATTTATGGAAAAGTATCCAGATTGTGTAATTGTATCCATAGGAAGCGGTCTTGATACACGATTTTTAAGAATTGACAACGGAAAAATACGATGGTATAACCTTGACTTGCCTGAAGTTATTGAAGAAAGAAAATTATTCTTTGAGCCTAGCGAAAGGGTTACTGACATTCCAAAATCGGCATTTGATTCTAGTTGGACTAAGGAAATTGAATTAAATGGTAAAAATCTTCTTATTATTTCAGAAGGTGTTCTCATGTATTTTGAGGAAAAACAGATTAAAGAGTTTTTGGAAATGCTGACTGACAGTTTTGATTCTTTTGAAGCTCAGTTTGACTTGCTTTACAAAGGAACAGTAAAAGCGACAAAACATCACGATGTACTAAAAAATATGAACGCAACTTTTAAATGGGGAGTAAAGGATGGAAGTGAAGTTGTAAAATTAAATCCAAAATTAAAGCAAACTGGACTTATTAATTTTACTGATGAAATGAAATTACATCTTCCTGGATGGAAAAAATTATTTATTCCGTTCTTCTATATTGTTAATAACAGACTAGGAATCTATACTTTTGAAAAATTTTAATTTTTTTTTCAGTCTTTAGATTATGGTTTTCATTTAAATTTAGTAATTCTTTGTTAATAAAAATTTTTATTATATTTTTTAGTTTTTTCTCTTAATTAGAAAAAAAGAGGAAACTATCGTTTTTATTCCAAAAATCACGACATTTCTAAATTTATTAATTCAACTAAAATGATTTTCAAGTAAAATTCTGTTAAAAGAAAGTCCTTTATAAACAAATGAATGGAGGAGTTATTATGAAAGAATTGAAATACTTGCTAAGTCTATCTGGTAAACATAGGATAAAGCTGATTTTTTCAGCAATATTCAGTATAATCGGTACAATATTGTCTGCTGTGCCTTATCTTCTTGTGTATCAGATTGTTCTAGAACTTTTTAAAACAAATATTGATTATTTGAAAATAAAGTTCTGTGTATTTATTGCGATATTTTTTATAATTGTAAAAATAATTATGCAAATTTTATCAGGTGTTTTTTCACATATTGCAGCTTTTTCGATTTTGTACGAAATTCGAATTGATTTGATTGAGCATTTGTCAAAGCTGAATATGGGATTTTTTAAGAAAAATATGTCTGGAAAACTAAAAAAGATTATTAATGAGGATATAGAAAAATTGGAACTTTTTATTGCACATCAGATTCCAGATTTGTCATCGGCACTTGTAACTCCGATAATATTTTTGGGGATTATGATTTACTTTAACTGGAAATTGACACTTGTTTTATTTATTCCAATTATTTTGAGCATAATGGCACAAGGGAAAATGTTTCAAAGTTATGGAAGTCGTGTAGAACATTATTATACTCTTCTTGCAAACTTAAACGCTACTATTATGGAATACATAAATGCAATGAATGTTATGAAAGCGTTTAATCTTACTGCTAAATCCTTCAAGGATTATCGGGATATTACTCAGGAATATGCGGATTACTGGATTGAGCTTACAGAACTAAGTGTACCGTTTTACTCGATTTTTCTCTGTCTGACTGATTCGGGGTTGCTTTTCATTATTCCTGTTGGCGGACTTATGCTGTTTTATAATCAAATTTCAGTATCTGCGTACATTTTATTTATTTTAATGAGTACAATTTTTTTAAGCTCATTAAAGTCATTATTTGACTTGGCACACCATCTTTCCGCATTAACTAAAGGATTAGGGAAAATTATGGAAATCAATGGGGAACAGGAGCAAAAATCTGGAAGTGTAAATTTTCCTTCTAATTTTTCAGGTTATATAAAATATAAAAATGTAAATTTCGCATATAAAAATAAAAATGTTATAAATGATTTTTCCTTGGAAATAAAGGCTGGAACTTCAACCGCACTTGTAGGGCCTTCTGGCTCAGGAAAAACAACGATAGGACTTCTACTTGGAAGATTCTGGGATATAAATAGCGGAAAAATAACAATTGATGGAACTGATATTAAGGATTTTACTTACACAGGATTGGCTGACAATGTTTCGTTTGTTTTTCAGGATACGTTTATGCTTCACGATACTATTTTTGAGAATATAAGAATGGGAAAGGACTATTCGCTGGAAGAAGTGGAAAATGCTGCAAAAAAGGCACAAATTCACGATTTTATAATGTCTTTGCCTCAAAAATATGAAACTGTGATTGGTGAAGGCGGAATTAAATTAAGTGGTGGAGAAAAACAGAGAATTTCAATAGCTCGTGCCATTTTAAAAAATGCCCCAATTATTGTGCTAGACGAAGTTACTTCCTACTCCGACATTGAAAACGAAGCCAAAATTCAGGAGGCTTTACGTACTTTACTAAAAGGGAAAACTGCCATTATAATTGCTCACAGGCTTTACACAATAAAAAATGCCGATAATATCGTTGTAATGAATAAAGGACGTATTACCGAGCAAGGTACTCACAAGGAGCTTCTGCAAAACAAGTCAGAATACTGGCATTTGTGGAATTTATATACCGATAATGATTTAATGGAAAATAAGGAAATTTAGGGGGTGCAGACAATGATTAACGATATTAGAAATATAAAAACTCTTGCTGGAAATAAATATAAAAATCTTAAAAAGCCAATGTTTTTTCTAACAATAGATGCCTTATTTTATATGATGAACTATGCAATGTTTTATTTTACAATTATTGATTTGATGAATAATAATTTTATGATGAAAAAATTGATAATCTATACTTTTATTATGATTTTTGCAATTATTTGCAGATTTGTATTAAATCGTATCGGATATATCGGGATTCAAAGTGAGGGGGCTAAAATTATTCAGGATTTGAGAATCAGGATGGGTGATCATTTGAGAAATTTGAATCTAGGATACTTTAACAGTCACAACATTGGGAATATTATTAATATTATGACAAATGATTTACAAGATTTTGAGCAGGTTATAACTCACAGCACATCAGAAATTATAAAGTTATCTATACTGACAATTTATCTTCTGTTAATTATATTTGCAATTTCTCCCCTGCTTGCCATACTGCAACTAATAATCTCGCTGGCTGGATTAGTATTTGTCATTCTGGGAACGAAAAAAGGTGCAAAAATAGCTTTGAAAAAGAAGCATACTATGGATAATGTTGTTTCACGGATGGTGGAATATATCGCTGGAATGGAACTTTTTAAAGCATATAATCTGACTGGGGAACGATTTAAGAGGTTAAAAGACAGTTTTAATGATTTGAAAAGGGAAAGTATAAATACTGAAATTGCTCTTGCCCCTTATGTTATGATTTTTCAGCTTATTACGGATATTTCCTTTGCCTTGCTTCTGCTTGTGTCTACACAACTTTTTATGGCTTCTTCCATTAATAAAGTGGAATTTTTTTCATACATAATTATTGGACTTTCACTTTCAAACGTGCTAAAAGCCTTTTCTACACAATATACTTTTATCCAATACTTGAAACTTGCCACAGATAAACTGATAAATGTGGATAATGAAAAGGAAATTTCCTATGAACTTGAAAAAGTTACTTTGCCAAATTACGATATAAAATTCCAGAATATAAGTTTTTCTTATAAAAAAGATACTCCTGTCCTAAAAAACATCACTTTTGAAGCAAAACAGAGGACAAAAACTGCCCTAGTTGGCTCGTCAGGCTCTGGAAAAACAACCGTTACCAGCCTTATTGCAAGATTCTGGGACTGCCAGTCCGGTGAAATTACCATTGGTGGAATAAATATCCAAAAAATATATCCTGAAGAACTGCTTACGAATATAAGCATGATTTTTCAAGATGTCTACTTGGTAAATGACACTTTTGAAAATAACATAAGACTAGGAAAACCAAATGCTACAAGGGAAGAAGTGATAAATGCGGCTAAAAATGCCAATTGTCATGATTTTATAATGGAAAGCGAAAATGGATACGACACTATAATCGGAGAAGGCGGCTCTACTTTGTCTGGTGGAGAAAAACAGAGAATTTCAATTGCAAGAGCATTATTAAAGGATACGCCAATTATTTTAGTCGATGAAGCCACAGCCTCACTTGATGCTGATAATGAATACGAAATAAGAAAATCTCTCAATATTCTTACAAAAAATAAAACTGTAATTACAATCGCCCACAAACTCAATACAATAAAAGATTATGATAAAATTATCGTTATGTCCGACGGAATAATCGAAGAAATCGGAAATCATGAGCAGCTTATGAAAAATAAAGGGCGGTATTACAAAATGTACATTGAAATGGAAAAGGCACAGTCAGAATTTGAACTGATTTAAACAATAAAAAATACTCAGACTACAGATTTTATTTTTACAGTTTGAGTATTTTTATTAACTATCTAATCTATTAATAGCGGATCTTTCTTCGTGACTTCTACTACCAGATTACGCAGTCCAATCAATGCTATCAAATTCGGAATTACCATAAGTCCATTAAACATATCAGCCAGTTCCCACACTAAATCAACTTTTTGAAGTGAACCGGCAATTATGCAAATCATTACTAAAATTCTATAAATATTAAGCGCTTTTTTACCAAACAGATATTTCACATTAGCTTCCCCAAAGAAATACCATCCAATTATAGTAGAAAACGCAAAAAAGAATAACGCAATAGCAACAAATATTACTCCAAAATGCCCCAATACTGCGTGAAATGCGTGCTGTGTCAATGAAATCCCAGTTCCATCTGCTTTTCCGTCTGCAATCAAAATTACTAATGCTGACAATGTCAAAATTACAAAAGTGTCAATAAAAACTGTAACAATTGCAACGTGCCCTTGATCTTCAGGATTTTTAACCTTTGCAATTGCGTGAGCATGTGGAGTTGAACCCATTCCAGCCTCATTTGAAAACAGCCCCCTTGCTACCCCAAATCTTATTGCTTTTTTTATTCCCATTCCTAAAAATCCACCTAAAACAGCCTTTGTAGAAAAAGCATTTACAAAAATTGCCTTAAATGCCAAGCCTGCATTTCCAATATTTAGCCCAATAATAAGCACACATATAACAACGTATAAAACCGCCATAATAGGTACTATTTTCTCAGTAACCGAAGCAATCCTCTTCACTCCTCCAAAAAATATAAATCCGGATAAAATTGCCAAAAATATACCTGTTATAACAGTCGGAACATGAAAAGCGTTATGAAAAGCATCTCCTACTGAATTTGCCTGAACCGCATTTCCCATGAATCCTAAAGACAGTACACATGAAACCGCAAAGAATCCTGCCAGAAATTTGGCCGCTTTTCCTCCTTTAAATAATGTTTCAATGTAGTAGGCTGGGCCTCCTGTCATTTCTCCATCTTTTTTCTGTTTAAAAATCTGACTTAATACTGCTTCTGAATAGATAGTTGCCATTCCAAAAAATGCACTTACCCACATCCAGAATATTGCCCCTGGTCCTCCTGATACAATCGCTGTTGCCGCTCCTGCGAGATTTCCTGTTCCAACTTGCGCTGCAATAGCTGTTGCTAAAGCCTGAAACGACGACATTCCATTATTATCCGCCTTTTCTCCGCTTAAATCAAATCCGCTCGTCAAGTGTTTCAAACCGCTTTTAAACTCCCTAACTTGAATAAATTTTAGCCGAAATGTATAAAATACTCCCGTTCCAACTAACAAAACAATTAAAATAACTCCCCAAAAAAATTCATTAAAATTTTTAATAATTTCTAACATCTAAATCCTTCTCCTTCGTTTTTTATTTCTGAATTTTAGAATGGATAGAAAAGTTTAAAGCGTTTTAATACAAATTTTATTATAAATCAAAGAAAAAGGCTGTCTTTTACTTAAATAAAGTCAAGACAACCTCTTTAAATTTCTTTTATATTAAAAAAGAAATATAAAATCCATAATTTTATATGTATCATTCTCTGTTCTTTTACCTGAGAGTTTAGGGAATAAAAATTCCTTTGCTCCTTCGGTGCCATCATTTAAGACAGTCTCTCCAGAGGCTCGTCCACTATGAGTCCTTTTACCTGAAAGAGTCACTTCTTCGGTGTTTTATTCTACATTTACAAAATTTATAAATGAGACAAAATCTCTCCTCATACCTTCATCCAAATTATTCACTTTTCTATATGTTAGCATATTTTTTTCTGTGTGTCAATTTTTTTCTCATTGTATTCTAAGTTAATCTTTTTTTAATTTTATATTATTTTTTTAGCAACTTATTTTCCAAAAATTTCAATGCCTTATCGACATCTGCCTCTTTTCCTTCCTCAGATACGTATTCAATATATTTCACATTATTATTTTCATCCACTATCATCAATGCTCTTGTTAAAAGCCCTTTTTCCTTTATGAAAAATCCATTTTGAATACCAAATTGATGATATTTAAAGTCAGAAACTGCTTTTAATCCATTAATTTCATTGGCAGTACAGAATCTTTCCTGAGCAAATGGAGTGTCAACTGTTACCGAGTAAAATTTCACATTTGTATGAGTTTTTGCTGCTTCATTTAACTGTTTTGTCTGCAGTGAACAAACTTTTGTATCAAGTGACGGTGCCGTATAAATTACTTTTATATTTTTATCTTCAAAAATATTTTTTTCTTCTAATTTTGTATTTACAACTAAAGGTACTTCCCTTATTTTATCTCCAACTTTTAATTCTTTTCCAACAATTGTTACAGGAACTTTTCCCATTGTGATTTTTAAATTATTATCAGCTTTTAAAGTATCCAAATATTGTGTATATTCTGTATTCTGTCCTGCCTTTCCTGTTTCATTTTCTATTTTTGGTTTATTTCCGCAGGCAGCCAGAACTACTGCAGCTGCTCCTAATAATAATATTTTTTTCATTTTTTCCTTCTTTCGTAATTTTATCCATCGTTTGTAAAAATTTAAATTGTATGATTTTTACAGTTTTAATTTAAACTATTTTTATCTAATTTTATCATTTCTATTCTGATACTTCTCTAATTAAACTCGGATTATACAATAAACTTTCATTTTTTCTTACTTCTTCAAAAGTATATGTTTTTAAAATTTTTCCATTTTCAAAAACACATTCCATTACGGAATCTTCATGATATTGATTTTCAGGTAAATCTGAAATATTTACTGTTTCAAATTCTCCATTTTTATTTTTTATCAGGTCAAGCCGTCCTTTTTTACTGACTTTTCCTTTATCTGTAACAGGATTTTTGTAAACATCTCTAACTTCATTTCCAATTTTTATACAGCTGCATTTCATGGCAAATTTATGAGTATCCCTGTTAATGCCAGATTTTTCATTTCCTTGCAAAAGAGATCCTCCGCAGCCCAAAGTAACATTCTCAGCAGAATACTTATTATCCTTTAAAGATTTATAAATATCCCAGATTGTATCTTCATTAATTCCATCACCTTGTAAAATACGGACTTTGTTAATCACTTTATATCCTTTGGAGTTTACAGTATACCCAAAATTCTCCTCCAGACTTTCGAGTGCAAATAAAATATTTGTAATTGCATCTCCGCTATCTGGACGTATTGTAACCATTCCATCTCTTGCCAATATTTTTTCACGCAGCTCTTTTCCAATAATATTTTCTACCGCATTAAAAAAATTATAGCTGTCAAGAACGATTGAAACAATTCCTTTTGGAAATTTATCAAGCATGTTTTCGTATGCCTCTTTTTCATATTCCTGAGTCCATGAAGTCATTGTGCTATGTTCAGAAGCAGGCACGCTGTAAGCGGCTATTTTTTCATTATAATATTTACGGGCAAAGACAAGTGCATTTAAGGTATCTGTTCCATAAAAATTTGTAAGATGAGCCATTCCGCCAATTCCGGCACTTTCCTCGCTGGAAACACCACGATAACCAAAATCATGCAATTTAAACTTCAATTCTGACTCCACATTATCACTTGTTTCCTCTAAAAAGTATTTTATAATCTGTTTTGCCTTGTATGAAAATGTTGCAACTGTAATTGGATACCATACTTTTAACAGCAATGTTTCCACCCAGCCCGCAATCCAAGGCACATTTTTGTCAGTTGATTCAACTGTAACCAGCACATTATGATTTTTTACAACACTGCCTTCTGGCACGGTTCTAATTCTAAGTGGCAATTTCCCGTCCAGTTTTTCTACAATATATCTCCATCCCTCTTCAAAAAATGGCAATCCATGCAGTTCACAAATTTCCTTAGCTTCATCTATCATTTCATTTGTAATTTTTTTTGTTAAATATTCCATTAAATAATATTGCAGTCCAAAAAATTTTACATATCCGTACAAGCCACCACGGCTTTCGATATAATCGTGCATATACGTCATATTTGCTGGATATTGAAATGGATGAGTAATTTTATAAGAATCTGTCGATAGTATTAAATTTTTCATTTTTATTTTGTATGATAATTGCAAGTTACGTAAAAATCATACTCTCCTTCCCTACACTTTTTTATTTGTATATTCAATTATAACTTTTTTTCCTTTGAATACATACAAATAATACAGTAAAACCTCTTTGAATTTAACAAAACAAATCTCACTATAATTGATTATTTCTTATTTTTCTAAAATTTTATCTGCCAGTACCAACGCTATCTTCTTTTCTCCAACCATAAATTCGACAACCATGCTTTTTGCATCCACTTTTTTTATTTTTCCACGCCCAAATTTCTTGTGATTAACAACATCTCCAACTTTATATTTAGAATTTACATTTGAAGTTGTTTGAGAGCCTGATTTTTTACCAAATATTCCCAGTTTATCTTTAGAAAATGGATTAAAATTTTCTATTTTCGGTGTAAAACTTCTTGGAGATGAAGATTGCCCTTTTAGGCTTGCGTATTTTCCGCCCACATATTCCAGATTGTCTTGCTTCATTTCGTAGATAAATCTTGATGGACGACGTAAATTGTCATCTTTTCCCCAAATTTTTCTTGATGAAGAATAGGAAATAAACAGTTCTTTTTTAGCACGAGTTATCGCAACATAGCAAAGTCTACGCTCTTCTTCCAGCTCTTCTTCAGGAGCGTCAAAAGAAATTGATGGGAACAGCCCGTCTTCCATTCCCGCAAGAAAGACATAATCAAATTCTAGTCCTTTAGAACTATGAATTGTCATAAGTTTTACATAATTTTCATCATCTTCCATTTCATCAGTTGCTGAACTTAACGAAATCATATCAAGATATTCATTCAAGGTCATGCTTGGATTTTGCTTTTCAATTTCAGTAATACTGTTTAACAATTCCTCAATATTTCTAACTCTGTCTTCCTTATTATCTTCAATTGAGTCAATATAACGTGTTTTTATAAGAATTTCATCAAATATTTCCTTAATTGACATTTCTTCAAGGCTTGAGTAAATACCTTGCATTAAATTGTAAAATTCCTTTAATGCCAGTTTTGTAGATGCTCTTACAGGAATTTCATCAATGTAGTGAAGCGCTTCAAGCATCGAAATATTTTTTTCATTTGCAACTTCCTGTATTTTTTCCAGTGTCTTTTCTCCAACAGAACGTTTGGGAACATTAATTATACGATAAAAATTATGATTATCATTTTTATTATTTAAAAGACTCAAATATGCCAAAATATCCTTTATTTCCTTACGTTGAAAGAACTGCATTCCGCCATAAATTTTATATGGAATATTTGCAGACAACAGTTTTTCCTCCAGAACTCTTGACTGTGCATTTGTCCTGTACAAAATCGTCATATCCTTGTAATCGGCACCGTCTCTTTTCTTTTTCTTCATCTCTGTCACAATGAAATCTGCTTCATCATAAACAGTCATTGCATTATAAATCTTGATTTTTTCTCCATCTGAGCCATCTGTCCAAAGTGTTTTCCCTTTTGAACTTTTATTATTTTTAATAAGTTCATTGGCTGTATCCAGTATTTTCTTTGTAGAACGATAATTTCTTTCCAATTTTACTGTAAATGCTTCCTTGTAATCTCTCTCAAAATTCAGAATGTTATTAATATTTGCCCCACGAAATGCATAAATACTCTGATCCTCATCTCCTACGACACAGATATTTCGATATTTTGCTGCAATCATATTAATCATTTCATACTGAATATCATTGGTATCCTGATACTCATCCACCACAATATACTGATACCTTTCCTGTATTCTTTCCAGAACAAAAGCATCATCCAGCAATTTTCTCGCATTCAAAAGCAAATCCGAAAAATCCATCGCATTATTTGCCTTCAAAACTTCATCATACTTCTGATAAATCTCGGCAAAAAGCCTGTTCGCAGGAATTCTCATATCAATTTCACGTTCAAGCTCCTTAATTCCTATCCCCTGTTCCTTCAATTTACTAATTCTATTTGCAAGTTTTCCCGGCTGAACACCATCATTATCCTTAATTCCCATATCCTTTTTTATTTTTGTAATAATCGACTTCTGATCATCCACATCATAAATATTAAAATTTCGCCCATATCCAATTCTTTCAGAATAAGTTTTAAGCAATCTTACCGAAAACGAGTGAAATGTAGAAACTACAAGATTATTCGCCTCATGTCCAATAAGTGCCGTAGCCCTTTCCTTCATCTCTCTTGCCGCTTTATTCGTAAAAGTAAGTGCCAGAATATTAAGCGGTGAAATCCCTATTTCTTTTACCATGTGTGCAATTCTATAAGTAACTGTCCGTGTTTTACCGCTTCCCGCTCCAGCCAGTATCAATACAGGCCCTTCTATTTTTTCCGCAGCTTTTCTCTGCTCTTCATTTAATTCATCTAAAATACTGCTCATATTTCTCCTTTTTTCTCATTATTTTTTACAATTCTCTATATTTAACTTCCGTTATTTTCGATATTTTCTCAATAACACCATTTTCTTCCTTTTCTTCTCCAGCGTGACTATTCCCATTCTTATAAACAATTTCCTTCAAGTTCAAGTCTGATTTTTTTAATAAGTCAACTGTCAATAAAATCTGGTTAAGTACACCTTTTTTGTTTTTTGAAACAATGATAACTTCTGAATTTTTTCTAAATTCACACATAAAGTCTAGAATACTGTAGCTTCCTTCCAGCTTTAACAAAAGCCCGCCAGTAATTCTGACAAAGATATAATCATTTTCAACTAATGCTAAATTTATTTTTTCACGCAATTTTATTAAATCACTTTTTTCATTTTCCTCCATTTGCCCTTTTATAACTATTGTTGTTACTTTTTTATTTTCAAATAGCTGCTCTTCATACATTTTTTCAACAAATTTCTTTCCAACGTTAATTTCCGTTCCGACTATAAAATATATTTTTCCTTTTTTATCAGTTCTGTGCCTTACAATATGATGCCTTCGGCATCTTGCCTCATAATTTTCATTTGCGCCAACCATAACCAGCGGATCATCATAATAAGCAGGCTCCCCATTTATAAGACGCTGACTCGCATAAGCAGGCTTTCCACAAATCATGCAAATTGCGTGAAGCTTATCCACCTGATCGGCAATACTCATAAGTTCTGGCACTGGCTCGTAAGGCTCTGCCCTAAAGCTCATATCAAGCCCTGCGACAATCACTCTTTTCCCATATTCCACATACTTCTTACAAAACTCAACTATTTTTTCCCCAAAAAACTGAACCTCATCAATTCCAATTACTTCCGCATCAACATTTTTTTCCATAATTTCTTCCATTTGAGAAACATCACTCACGGGATATGCTCTAAAACTGTCATTCCCATGCGAAAATACTCCCTCTTCTCCATATCTGTTATCAATAGCATGTTTAAATGCTACAATTTTCTGCTTCGCATACTCAGCTCTTCTAAGCCTTCTTATAAGTTCCTCGCTTTTTCCTGAAAACATGCTTCCAGTAACAACTTCCAATGTTCCTATTTTAGAATTTTGTATCATTTTATCTTCCTTTTTTATTTATTTTTTACAGATTTCTCATTGCCACAATTTTTTGAACAAAAATATCTCTTTTGCTTAGCATATTTACGTTTTAAAAAGGGGGACTTGCCCCCATATTTTTAATTTTTATTTTGCCTAAATGAATCAAACATATTTTTTGCATTACTATATAAAACTTTGACTTCATAAGGTTTTACGTTAATTTGAATTTTTTTATCAGAAATTGCGTAATTTTCTTTTAAGTTCAGCTGATTTCGATAAAATCCAAATAATTTTGGTACCTGCAATGATAATGGATATTCGTCTGCTCCGTTATTTACTACAATTATCATTGATTCATTTCCAGCTGAAATTTCGTAGGAAATAAAGTCTGTATTTGGTCTTGCTGGTGTAAAATCACGCCCTTGGTACAATTTTGCCCGTCTATTCTGATCAGTTAAATAATCTGATATTTCTGAATCAATACGACCTCGTGTTTTGGGATCACTGTAAACTTCAAGGATTCTTAATTTACCATTTTTAAACAGATTTTTATGTTCTTTTCTGACTTTTAGTAAGGCTTTATAATGATTTTCTATATCTGCATTGCTATTTACAGGATACGAAATCCATTTTTGAACTTCGTTTACTTCCACAACACTAGGAAAACTTCTAAGTCTGTCTTTATATTTACTTATACTATCTGTCTCAGGATCGTATGGTGCGTAATCTTCCCACAACATAGGTTTTCTATTTCGTGGCGAATCTGCTCCCCACATTCCCTTTTCATCACCGTAATAGATAACTGGTGTAGCAGGCAGCATCATTTGCATTGCAACGACTCTTTTCAGCTTACTTACAGCTGTTCCGTCATACAAATCAGGACGAATATTCAAGTATCCTTGATCCGATTGATTATTTCTATCATAAACTCTATTTGGATTTATCATTCCACTAAAGATTCTATCTGTATCAAGAGAACCAATAAATACTTGTGTCATATTAAAACGGTTACTTGAATATCTGTTGTAAATTTCATTCAGTTTTGTAGCAAATTCTACTCCGCCGATACGGTAGCTTGGATTAGTATTTACAGTATATTTTATGATATTATTAACTATATTGTAATCTGCACCGCTATCGTAAATCCCATCTTCAACATCTTTTGTAATACTGTTTGAAACCTCTCCTGTAATTAGCAAGTCAGGTTTATATTTTTTCAAATTTTCTGTAATTTGCGCAAGATATTCCTTATTCTCATTGTCGTAATAAACATATCTTATTCCGTCAATTCCGTCATCATATACATCTTTTTTAAAAGTCTCATCAGGTCCTAAAATCCATTTTTTCATCGCATTTTCAATATAATTTCTAACTTGCGGATTTTTTAAGTCAAGCACAGTATCCTTTAAATACCAGTTAGAAAATTCTTTATTATTTCTAGCAAAAAATCTGCTTGACGTTGTATCAGGAGCCACTTCCAGAACTACTTTCATCCCTTTCTGGTGAGCCTGTTTTACAAGACTTGCCAACTGCAAATCAGAATCTGTCCAAATCCAGCTTTTTACATTAAGTAAATCCTCGTCAAGTAAATTTTTATCCGTTTCAGGATTGAAAATAAGCAAGTTTAATTCCTTATCCCCATTGTTATTATGAACTTTTGCCTTTATATCAAGCCCTTTTGATGTTCCAGTCTGCTCAATGTATCCAAAATACGGATCCACATGATTAAAATAAATCGTATCATATTTATGGTTTGAAAGCGAATAAAATGGCGATGATAGAATTATGTATTCCACACCAAGATTTTTGATGTAGTCAAGTTTGTCAATTATTCCCTGTAAATCCCCACCATAGTAACGTGTGTAGTTCTGCACGTCATTTAGCGTATTTTCTTCCCATTCATTTTTTTCCTCATAGTTACTGTTCCATTCATTCAAAGAAAACTGCGGTTTTTCATTTCCACCCCAATATGCCAGCACTAAGTCTTTCTTAGATGTTCCTGAACGAATTTCTCCAGTAGGCTCTGAAAAGTCATCTGTCCCAAATTCATTAAAAATCGCATCATTATCCACATCGCCATTTCTAAACGAATCAATATAAATCTGATATCCAACTGAGCCTCTAGCCCATTCTGGAATCGTTGTAAGCTTTGTAGAACGTGAATATTCAAATTTCTCTACATTTGCAGGATTTTTCGTAATATTTCTTCCCATATAATACTTTGTCTTGTCATCAGTTAATACAAAATAATAACTTGACACATTGCTTGGAATTTCAGCCATAAAAATCTCGTTACCACCATAATTTCCAATTCCACGCATCATTTTTTTTCCGCCACTGTAGACAACTTCGGCAGAATAAACATCGTTATTTTTCGTTCTTAACATAATCTTTACATTATTTCCATTAAGTACCCTGAATTCAGAATCTTCCTTATGAACTAACGAATTCAAGTCAATAACTCCATCATTTCTTTGGCTATATTTCAATGATTCTGTTGAATTTTCCTCACTTTGCCCTGTTTCATTATTCTCTGAATTTTCAATATTTTCCTGTTTATTCTTATTTTTTCTTTTTACTGCATTAATCAAATAATCTTCACGATTGTTTATATCATTATTTTTAATATTCATTTGAAAATTTTCATTTTGTGCAGAAAATGAAACAACTGAACTTACTAAAAACAATAAAAATTTCATTTTTAATTTAAAACTCATATTTCTCCTCTATTTACCTTAATCTCCCTAGCCGCAGCCAGACAAAAAACGGTAATTTTTATATTATTTCCATTTTTTTTATCTTTATTATCAAATTGCCTTAAAATGCTATTTTTTATTTCCCTAAGCGTAGCTCCTGTCGTTACAATATCATCAAGTATCAAAATTTTTTTATTGCTCAAGTCAACATTCTTAGAAACTCTGAAAGCTCCCTCAATATTCCTGTTCCTTTCCTCTTCGTCTAAAATTCCAGCCATCTTTTTTGTATTTTTTATTCTCTCAATCCGAACATAATTCACTTTCAGACAGTTCAGAATCTCATCAACCTGATTATACCCTCTTTCATTCTTTCTTTTCCTGCTGACAGGCACACTCACGACAACATCTATCTTTTCACGTTTCAAAACATAATAAAATTCTTCCTTTATCAATTCAGCAATCAATTTTGCCATGATTTTTCTATGATTATATTTATAAGAATAAATTAACCTCTTAAACTCCTTATTGTAGTCCCACACATAATAAATATTATTTAATTTCCGCAATTTTTTCAGACTTTTCAGAATATTTTTCGTATCTTTCGATACAATACCGTACTCAACTAATTCCACCCCTGAAATTATATCCTGGTTTCTAAATAAAATTCCTTTAAAATTAAATATTATTTCCTTAAAAAATTTAATATCCCTCAACTGGATCCTCAACCTTTTGAACTATTTTAGTTGAGTACATCTCTGTATATCCGCAATTTTTACATATTTTCAAATAAAATGTATCAATGGCAATCTGCGTTCCAGCAACTTTTTTTGTAGGAATTGCCACCTTTTTCATTTCAAACATTTCTTCTCCACATTTGCAACATTTCTCATCATTTCTCATATAATCACCTCAAAACGCATTTTTTAACCACTCAATACTGTTAGAGCCACGACTTACTCCAACAATATCATACCTTACATTTTTATCCCATTCCTTTTTTAAAAGATAAATTTGTGAACTTGCAAGAATCTTATTCTGCTTATCCTCCGTCACCATCTCAATTGCCGATCCAAAAAAATCATTCTTCCGATATTTGACCTCCACAAACACCAGCGTCTGACTCTTCTTTTCAAAAAAAATCAAGTCAATCTCCCCAAACCTAGTATAAAAATTACTCTCAACAAACGTAAGCCCTTGCAAAATCAAATATTCCTTCGCCACATTCTCATACTTAAACCCAATTTCCCTTTTATTCATACTATATTCTCGTCCCATCTCCTTTTTTACATTGTATCATAAATATCCATATTTATTCTTTTAATTTTATATTATATGATACCAATTTTTCACTTATTTTTCAAGACTGGAAAACTTCTCTTCTTTTTTTATTTGAATTTATTTAATCATATAAAAACACTTTTGTCGCTATATTATTCAAATTTAATGAATTATATAATAATCCTTTTTCCTCTAATATTTTTTTGGATAACTCTTTTATTTTTTTATCATTCCCTTTTTTCTGATAATAACCCATCATTCCTAATATTGCTTCCGCATTTTTCTGTTCAATACCTCTTAAAAATAGTTCTTTAGCTTTTTCTTCATTACCTTCGGATATTTCTAACATTCCTAATGTACTTGCTGATTGTAAATTTCCTGCATTTATTCCTGCTTGATACCATTTTTTTGCTTCTAATTTATTATTTTCCTCTTCATAAATATTTCCAATCTTATATGCCGCCATTCCCATATTTCCTTTTTTATAAGCGATTTCGTAATACTTCATAGCTTCTGAATTATTATCTAAAAATTTATACATATTTCCTAGAAAATAG
Organism: Leptotrichia sp. HSP-342; assembly: GCF_041199995.1. Taxonomy (NCBI): domain Bacteria; kingdom Fusobacteriati; phylum Fusobacteriota; class Fusobacteriia; order Fusobacteriales; family Leptotrichiaceae; genus Leptotrichia; species Leptotrichia mesophila. The sequence continues at coordinate 803,599 of NZ_CP165646.1, read as the reverse complement.
TATCCTTCAAATCCATACTCTAATAATTTTTCATATTTTTTCTTTGCTTCTTCGTATTTATTTATTCTCATCAAGGAATCTGCTTCATCAATTAATTCAAATTTTTTATTTTCATTCTCATCTCCTAACATCAAGTCTATTTTTAACATTATTTCATCATCTATTCCATTCATTTTATTTTTTCCAAACATTTTTTCCTTTAAGCTATGAATCTTACTCTTATTTTTTTCTCTGTAATAAATTGTCATAAGATAATATATTCCTTCAGCATCATTTCCATCTTCCACTTTTAACAAATATTTTTTTGCCTCATCAATTTTATTTTCACTTATTAATAATTTCCCCAAATCAATGTTAGAAAATTTATCTCCTTTTTCAATACCCTTTAAATACCATTCTTTCGCTAAATTAAAATTTCCTTTTTTATAAGCAATACTCCCCAATATATATGCTGCTTGAGAATTTCCTTTATCATATGCAATTTTGTATTTCTTTTCACCTTCATTCTTATCAATAAAATTGTAGTATAAATAAGCAATACTTAAATATGCACCATTATCGTATTTTTTTGCTTCCTCATAATATTTTTCGGCATTTTTATAATTGCCTTCATCTCTTTCTACATCTCCTAAAGATATTAATTCCAGATATTTTTTATCTTCATTTTTAACTCTATTTGTGGGTTTAGAGCAACTTATTATAGTAAAACTTAATAACCATAAAAATAAAATAGTTAGTAAATATTTACTATAAAATTTTTTTAATTTCCACAAAATCATAACAGTTCTCCTATTTTCTAAACTTTCTTTTTAAAAAATACTATTTTTTAAGATTTGTATTCTCATTTTATTATTTTCTCTTTTCCCAAAAATTTTTCCTTATCTTTCCACTCTACTCCACTTTCTTCAAATATTTTCTCAATTTCATTTACAAAATTTTCATTTACTTTAAAATTTTCTATTTCCTCATCAATTTTATTTGGATTAATATACCAGACAGAAATATAGTCCATATCATTCTCATATTTTGTTATAAGTTCTCTATACCTTTCTTTTGGATAAATATAAGGTTCATGAGCATAATCATTTTTTCTGTATTCAAATCTATTTGCTAATAAATAACAAAATTCTTCTATTGAATTAGAATAAAATTCTTCTAAATTTTTAGTTCCCACTAACATTCTTATTGGAAATTCTCCATCTGGAAATTCTATCAAATCACACTTATAAAGTTTGTAAATCATTTCTACAAAAAATATCCAATATTCTTTTGTATCCTTTAATGGTTGCATAAATGTTCCTAATGTCATATCGGTAAATATCCATTCTCTATCATCGTCTACATCCATAATAAACCATTGTGAAAATTCTTGTAATGCAACCGCTTCCCATTTTTTCATACCTAAATTCCTTTTTAATTCTCATTCAAAATATTTTCTTATAAAAATTCAAACGAAAGTTCACCTTCAAAAAAAATAACATCATCTTTTTCATAAGTCACATCATTTTCAAATTCAACTAAAATTTCTGAATCTAAAATAGCTAATTCTAATAATAAAGAATATGAATTTATATGTTTTTTCACTATAGCTTCTATATGTGGCGAATTTGGAAAAGGCTGTACAGCTATCAATTCACTATCCACCTTCAAACTTTCACATACATATTTTCCTTTAACAATATCCCTTTTTCTAATAAAATCTTTTACATCAAATTCTACAAATGAAACATTCCATTTTTTGTCATTATTTTTTAATTCTTTTATTACTACCGTATCATAGTCATATTCAAATGTCCATAACTTCTCCATTAAATATTTTTTCATATAAAACTTTTCATCTTCTCATTTAATCAAACATCTCTAAATCACTTCAAATTTCCCACCTCTCATAAAAATTTATGAAAATTTCAGATATCTCAAATATTCCATACCGATTTTCCGATTTTTTTCTAAAAATTTAATAATTTTTTGTTTTTTTGCTTCTATAATTTCATTATTAATTTCTGATTTTTCCAATTTTTCTAATTCATTTTTGTAACTTACATATTTTTTTCCAATTTTAAAATTTTCTTCCATTTTTTTACGTATATTCTCCACAAGTTCCCTATCCTCTAAATCCAACTCTGAACTTTTCCAAAGAATTTCATCATCTAAATTTCTTATTTCATCAGGACAAGTAAATAATGAAATATGTATAAAATTTCTATATTTATTTTGGGATAAAAACTTTTCTGTCAGCCATTCTTTTTTTGTTTCACCTATAACTTCATAAATAATTTCATCAAAACCAACATCTTCTATATTTTCAAAAAAACCTTCTGCAAATTCATCAAGATAATTTGACTGATTTTCATCAAAGTATTTCCCCAATATTTCAATACCTTTTTCTTTCCAAACAAATTTCAAAACATCATCACTAATATTATATAGAAAACCTAATAATTTATCATCTACTATCTCAATCCATCTTTCTTCTTCATCTTCCATAATTTCCAACATTTTAATCCCCTTCATTCTACTAAATAAATAAAAATCTATTTTTTCTTCCCACTTCCACCCAATATCTTCTTCAAAAACGTCTTCCTATGATACTTACAAGCCCCGTTTTCAAGCAAAATCTCCCTATGTTTCTTAGTCCCGTATCCTTTATGCTTCTCAAATTCATATTCAGGAAATTCCTTTGCAATCTCACAAAGCATTCTATCCCTTGTAACCTTTGCCACAATCGAAGCTGTCGCAATGGCTAACGACTTGCTGTCTCCTTTCACAATGCACTCCTGCTCTCCTTCATACTCACGAATCAAATGGTTACCATCAATTAAAACTATATCAAATGCTGATTTTTCAGCCACTTGATTAATCGCTCGACGCATTGCTAGAAATGTTGCATTCAAAATATTCATCTCATCAATTTCCTTTTCTAACGCAATCCCAATTCCCACGATGCAATTTTTTTCTATTGCTTCAAACAATCTTTCTCTTTTTTTCTCAGTCAACTTCTTCGAATCGTTAATCTCCTGCAATTCTGGAAAATCCTGAATTACAATTACAGCTCCAGCCACAACTGGCCCTGCCAAAGGCCCTCTTCCAGCCTCATCAACCCCAACAACAATCTTATTGTATTTTTCGTCAAATTCCATTAATTCATTTTTTTTATCCATAAGCATATTCCTTTACTTTCTATAATATTTCTAAACTTAAAATTTGATACCATTCCCAATTTAAATAATGAATTTATTATAAACTTTTCCAATAAAAGATATAAACCTAATATTTTCAAGAAATTTAAGATATAATTTTCATTTTTTAAACAGAGTCTAGCATAACCTAATCCGTCGGAACATTTTTCTGTGCTGGCAAAACTGTCTGAGCATAGCGAGTTTTTTGGCAGTGCAGAAAAATGTGTAGACTAACCATAAGTTATTACGTAGCAATCTTGCCACAATTTTAATTATCAGGATAAACCTTTACTGCAAGATAAGGATTTGCGGCAATGAGCAATCCTACGAAAATAAAAAAGAAAAAACCATAGTAATTAGATGAATGATTATAAAAATTTATTCCTATTTCTAAAAGAGGTTTAGTATGATAATTAATTTTATATTAGTTTTTTTTCTTAACAAAATTTTGCTTAATAATATTTCTAATTAATTTATCTAATACTAATAACTTATAATTCAACATTTTTAATTTAACTATAATTATTCATTTAATTAGAATGAATATTTAAAAAAATCAAAAAATTTCAAATTCCAGCCCACATTTTTTTAATGCCCTTTCAAAATCTTCAGGCAATTCTGCAATAAATTCTATATTTTCTTCTGTAATCGGATGTTGAAATTCAAGCTTATAGGCATGAAGCATTTGGCGTTTTTCGGTATCTGCTCTGCCGTAGACACTGTCACCTAAAATTGGGTATCCTAAATGTTTCATGTGAACTCTGATTTGGTGAGTTCTTCCAGTTTCAATATGAACTTTAACAAGTGTAAATTTTTCCGTCTGTGAAATTACTTCGTAATTCGTAATTGCAGTTTTTCCTGAATTTAAGTCATTTATTACGGTCATTTTCTTCCTGTCGTTTTTATCACGCCCGATTTGTGTTACAATTCTTCCGCTTTTTTGGTTTAGTTTTCCTTTTAAAATTGCAAGATAAGTTTTTTTTACAGTTTTATCGTGAAACATTTGTGACAATTTTAGATGTGACTTGTCATTTTTGGCGATTATTAAAAGTCCGCTTGTGTCCTTATCTAGCCTATGCACAATGCCAGGACGGATTTCTCCATTTATTCCTGACAAATCTTTGATGTGATACAAAATTGCATTTACAAGCGTTCCCGAATAATGCCCATTTGCAGGATGTACAACAATTCCAGCTTTTTTATTAATAACTGCCAAATCATTATCTTCATAAATTATTTCAATATCAATGTTTTCAGGTTTAATTTCAACTGTTTCCAGTTCTGGAATTACAACTTTTATTGTATCATTTTCTTCAATCTTATAAGCAGGCTTTGTCTTTTTTTCATTTACCAAAATATTTTCATCTTTTATAAGTTGTTGAATACGTGTCCGTGTAAACTCAAGCCTTTCTGACAAAAATTTATCAATCCTGCTCCCTGCCTCTTTCTTCAAAACAACAATATTTTCTTCATTTTCACTATTTTCAACATCTATTTCATCTTCAAATTCATTTTCGATTTCATATTTTTCATTCATAATTATCTATTTTTCTTTCTTTTATAATTTTTTATTTCCCAAAATTCTATTCTCTTTTAAAATTTATCCCGTCAATACAATGATTATAAATCAATTCCTTAATTTCATTCATATCATTAGTTTCATAAAATTTGATAAGCAGTTCCAAAAATTTCTCTTGCTGTTTTATCGGTACAGAAATAATTCCAGCACCATTTTGAATCATTACGTGATTTGCAGTCATCATGCTTGTTCTTTTATTTCCATCATAAAAAAGTTGGCTTCTCATTAAATACAACATTAAATTTATTGCTTTTTCTGTTGCAGAGTTTTCACTTTCCAAAATTTTATTCAAATTATCATTCACTTTTTTCTTATCTGGAATTTCAGGCTTCCAATCTGTTCCACCCATACTTACATCCGAGAATCTCAATTGTCCAGGAAAAGGATTTACATTTGCCTCTCCAATAAGCTGATTAATTTTGCAAATATAGTTTAAATCAAGAGGATATTCAATATTTTCCAAAATAAATTCCCACGAATGTTTTAAATTAACAATGGCATTTATATCCTTAACTTTCATATTCTGAACTCCCAGTCCCTGAAAAATCGTTTCTGTCTGAGGATAAGTTACAGCTATTCCTTCCAGATTTGCCGATTTCCAAATTGAATCCACTATATTTCTTTTTGCGACAAAAATATTCTCCTCCAATGTCATTTTATACTTATCTTCCATAAAATCACTCTTTTCTAAAAATTTTTCATCAATTTCTTAACTCTCATCATCACATTTCTGAAAAATATCCATTTCCTGAGAATAACCTCTATTATGATGATTTTTCGCCAAAACCGCTACTTCCTCATCGACTTTTTCCAACTTTTCAGAACTTCTTTGGGCGTGGTTTCGTAACCGCGTTTTAAATCCTAATTTATGCAAAACTCTCGTTATAATCGACACATTTTCTTTTCCACAGTCATGTAGAAGTGCTAATTTTAAATATTTTTCATTATTTTTTAGTTCTGTTTTTTTTATTTTTTTATAAACTTTAAGCGAATGAAACTTATCATAATCAGACATTTCCAAAAATATTTTCTTTTCTTTTTCTGTCAATTTTTTCAAAGCCTCATTCATATAAGCCCTGTTAATTTTCGGTTTAAAATATTCCATTGCTTTTCTAATTATATACATTTTTCCACTCTTTTCCTAATCTTGATTTTTCTTATTTTTCTAAACTTTCTGACAAAATATATTAATATCCTGTTATCAAATTTCATCATTCAATATTTTTCTATAAACAGTATCTAAAAACTTTTAAAAACAATAAATTTTTACATAATCTATAAAATATTTTCAATTTTTTCAAATCTCTTTTACAACTATATCTCCAAAAATCTTCTTTAACTTCCTAATATTTTTCCCTCTTTTCCCAATAAATTCGCCTTTATCTTTCTTTTCAACGAAAAATACCGTAAAATAACTATTTCTCTCAATTTTTTTAACTTTACCAATACTTTTTAATTGTTCATTCAAATCATCTATTTTGATTTCAAAATTTTCTATTTCAAATATTTCATTATTATTTTTTTTCAAATTTATCAATTCTTCAATATTTTTCACATCAAAAAAACTGATTTTGCCCAATTTCTCTGAAAAATCAACTTTCATAAGTGTCAAATATTTCCCATCAAGCGGTTTATCTTTTATCCCTAATTTTCTATTTTCAAAATTTCCATCATTTAACTTTTCAATATCAAACTTTGTATTATTTAAAATAAAATTGCTCATAATCCGCACCTGCTGTGGCAAAAATCCATCTCCCACAAAATACAGCTTACCATTTTCATATTTCACAAAAATTTCTCTTGTATGATTTTTTAATTTTTTCCCCTTTTCCGAAGTAAATTCGTAAAAATTCTTTTTCCCAGATACTTTATTACAAATCTGATTTATTCTCTCTTCGTCGTTTTTCCTAAGTTTTTTTGGATATTCATAAATATAATATCTTTTTTCAATCATTTGTGGAAATTCAAGAAATGGCAATGTTCTCACTATTTTATTGATTTTCAGCCCTTCTGCTTTCAAAAATTTTAATTTTGAAAAGTCAATTATCTCTTTGGAATTTATATAAAGAATATTTTCCTTTGCACTCACATTTGCATCAGTTCTTCCAGCCTGCTGAATACCTTTAAAAATCTTTATTTTATTCTTTTCCAAAATTTTCCTAAATTCTGACTTAACACTCTTTTTATTAGGATTTTCATCAAAAGATTCAAACTTTTGACCATCATATTCCACAAAAAACATATATCCAAAATATTTTGTATTCTCAAAATCTCTTATTAATTTATCTAGCTTTATTTTTTCTGTATTAATATTTTCCATTTTATATCCTTTATCAATTTATTAAATTGTCTGATCTTCATTTATTACAATAATTCTTAATTTCTTGCTAAATTTATTTTATACTAAACACCATTTAAATAACGAATTTGTTATAGATTTTTCTAATAAAGGATATAAATCTAATATTTTCAAATAATTTAAAATATAATTTTCGTTTTTTAAACAGAATCCGGCATGAACTAATCCGTCGGAGCATTTTTCTGTGCTGGCAAAACTGTCTGAGCATAGCGAGTTTTTTGTCAGTGCAGAAAAATGTCGTAGACTAGCCATGGTTGTAGGATTTGCGGCAATGAGCAATCCTACAGAAATAAAAATGAAAAAGTTGAATGATTATAAATTAGCTATTGAACAACCCTATTATAAAAATTTATTCTCATTTTTAAACAGGGTTTAGTATTAACATAAATTTAAATCTGCATAATTAAAAAACAAATCTATTTAGTAAGCTCTCCCGCAATATTCATTACCAATCTTTCCTTAACTTTTTCCACATCATATTTCCCTAAAAGGCACATGAATTTTGTAATTGCAGCTTCTGGTGTCATATCGTATCCATTTACAACACCTAGTTCCGTAAGTATTGCATTTGACTCATAAAGTCCCATTTCCACGCTTCCAACTGTGCATTGAGTTACATTCAGAATTATAACTCCCATATCAATTATATATTTTATTGTTTCTAAAAATTCTTTATTTTGTGGAGTATTGCCACTTCCGTAAGTCCGTAATACAAGTCCTTTTATACTATCATCATCTTGGAATATCCGTTTTAAAATTTTAGGATTAAATCCAGGGAATACATCCATCATCAGTACATTTGGATTAATTTTGTAATCTACATAAAATTTTTCCTCTGGCTTTGATAATAGCCTGTTTTCATATATTCTTATTTTTGAGCCTGCCTGCCCTAACGGAAGATAATTTGGGGAAGAAAATCCAAAATAATTTGTAGAATCCAGCTTTCTTGAACGATTTCCCCTAAAAAGATGATCCCTGAAAAATACGCACACTTCTGGAATAATAGGCAGTATTTCATTTTCTGAATTACAAATTTCACTATTTACCTGTGTCTGCTTTTCAATTATTTCAATAGAAGTTAGCAAATTTTGCAGTCCATCACTTCTAATTTCCTGAATCGGACGCTGTGCTCCTGTCAAAATAACCGTTTTCCCAAGATTTTTTAACATAAAAGAAAGAACACTTGCAGTATAGGACATCGTATCCGTTCCATGCAGTATTACAAAACCTTTGTATTTATCGTAATTTTCTTCAATTATTTTACCAATTTCCAGCCAAATTTCATAATTCATATCAGAAGAATCAATGATTTTGCTTGTCTGAACATAATCAACTTTCATATCCTTTAAAAATTGATAGTTATATATAACTTCCTCCCAAGATGAAGAGGGTTTCAATGCACTTTTATTGTCATCTTTATCTGAATGAACCATGCTGATTGTCCCACCTGTATTTATTACCAAAATCTTCTGACTGTTCTGCTCTTGCATATATCTCACCGTTCCTTCTTCTGTTTTTCATTTGTTATCCAAACTTTTTTATCTTGACTTTATTTTATCATTTTCTCTAGTAAATGTATAGCACTTTACAAATCAAAAAAAATCGCTTTAATATAAAATACTAAAACGATTTCCCTAAAACTTTCTATTTACCTTTTATTCTTTCAATAATTTCCTGAACGCTAGATACCTTTACATCTTCGTCAATTCCATCCTCGCCTTTTACTTCGCCAAATCCCCATTTGCAGTAAACAATATCAATTCCAGCATTTTTAGCTGTATTTACATCCACAAGCATATCTCCAGCAAATAATATTTTTTCTTTTGAAATATTTAAGTTTTGTGCCATTTTATCAACATTATACGGATTTGGCTTATTTGGATATTCCTTTTCATTTGAGCCGAATATTCCATCAAATTTCCATTTGTATAACTTTTTTTCAACTGCAGACAGGGCTGTTTCGTGATCCTTATTTGTTACAATACCTTTTTTCACACCATTCTGTTCCAAAAAATCAAGCAATTCAGGTATTCCTTCATAAGGCTCAACACCATAGTCAAAGTAAATATCATAATATTTTCTTATAATTTTTTCCATTTCCTCATTCGTTACATCCTCATATTTCTCTTTTCCCAAAATATTCCGTGCAAGCCCTGAAACTCCACCACCAACAAATTTTACGCATTCATTAGCAGAATATTGCTTTTTCCCAAGTTCTTCCATCGCTGAATTTACAGTCTTTGTAATAGATTTTGACGTATCCATAAGCGTTCCATCCAAATCAAATATAACTAACTCATATTTCATAAATTTCCACTCACTCCCTTCCTAATCCACTTTAAACAATTACCAAAATCTTATCAATCCAACTTTCAAGATTTTAAGAGATTAATCTCTAAATACTATTATTACTGTTTTATTTACGCTTCAGGCTCAATAACATTTCCGTCATCATCAATTGGATTCCCATCATCATCCACTCTAACAACCTTAATGCTATCCAAATGCCCTCTCACACTTTCCTTAAATTTTTCAATATACATTTTTCTATATTTTTCACGCTCTTTCTTCTCTTCTTCCGTCAATTCCCTCTCACGTGCCAACTTTGAAAATTCATTTACTTTTTTAATAATATCTTCCATTTTTCTAATTTCCTTTCTAAAAAACATTACTTTAATTTCTTATTTCCATTTTGATTTTATCTAAAATATGGTATACATATTAAAATAAAATTTGATTGTGTTTAAGCTCTTAGTGTTGAGCTTATTTTTTTATCTTTTTTCTATTGTAGAAATTTCATAATCCAAAAAGCATATAACAATATTATTATACTGTATTACCTGGAATTTATCAATACTTTTTCCTAAAGCATTTTTCTAAAAAAATTTATACATTTTCACAAATGTATATAGCAAAAAATCACAGTTAATCTTAATAACCGTGATTTTAATTTGAAGAAATTTTTTATTTATTATTCTATCTATTATTTTTCAGAATGCCGAAGCAACATATCCTATAAATGCAATATATGATATAAAAATATTTGCAATATCCAGTAAAGATAGTGTTAAATATCCACAATCTCGCAATTTATCTCTATCTTTTCTTAAAATTACAATTATAAAAATATACACAATTATCGTAATGACCGTAATAAGATATAATTTTAGCATATTTAGAAGAAATAAAACAATTATTATATCAATCGTTATTATCGAAAATAAAATATAATTATGAATTTTTTTGTTTCTTTTATTTATCAAAAATATTAAAATAGCAACATAGTAAAAAACTGAATGAAATATTTGACTAGGTACTAAAATAATTGCATTTCTCATCAAATTTATCCATCCTAAAAAATAAATTATTTCAGAAATTAAATCAATTTTCAAAAACCTTTTTACTTTTTTCTTTAAAAAAATTATTCTTATAATATTAAAAATAATCTTAAACAGATTATAAAATACTACTAATCCCATAATTATTAATTCGTCCATTTATTCTCCATTCCTTATAATATTTTCAGCTACTTTCCGAAATCAATAAATATAAAACAGGTATTCAATTGTGTTTAGGTCTTTGGTATTAAGCTTATTTTTTCATCTTTTTTCAATTCATAAATTTCATAATTCCAAAAATATATAACAATATTATTATACTTTATTGTCTATAATTTATCAAAACTTTTCACAAAATATTTCTTTAAAAGTTAAGACGCTAAGTTAAGCATTGCAATAGATCCTAAAATAATTGCAATCTCATTTAAAGATAATGCCAAATACATATAGTTATCTAATTCTTCATTACGTTCTTTTATTTTCAGATAAATTCCAACGTGAAATAAAATAAATATAATGAACGATACTATTCCCAAAAGATACAAACTGCCCCAAGCAAGCATCATATCAATTATTGTCATTATAATTATAAAAACACTATAAATTCTTCTATTAATGTCATTCATAAATACAAATACTAAACTACTTATAAAACAAAGTACCAAATGAACTAACAAATTAGGCAATATAAAAATCGTAAACATCATAAAAAATATCATTATCATAATCAAGTCAACAAGTAAAATTTTTTTTACTTTTTTCTGTAAAAATATACTGTATATCAATTTAAACAAATCATAAAATACAATTAACATTGGTATTATTAATAAATTTTTCATTTTCTCTCCCTATTTTCATATTTTTTATCATCCATAAAAATCTAAAAATTTCGATAAAAACAATATTTTTTAATGTTTAATTTTTTATCCCCCCCCACTCGCTGACAAAGAGCCTTAATCCCTTGGTATACACAAGAATCTCATATTTTTTACTAAAAAACAAGATTACTTAATCTTATCAGTTTACTAAAATTACATTTCAAAAATTTATTTCTCTAATAAAAATTTTAACATTTACATTTATGTATAAATTATGTTAAAATAATAAAAAACATTAATGTTATTAACTAAAAATTTGTGATATATAATAAAGAAAAGAGGCAAAATGAGAGCAATAAAAATTATTTTATGTTTTTTTATATTACAAGTAATGATATTTTCTAAACCGAAGCAGTTAAATAAAATAGTATACTACAATTATAACTATCAGGGTTTTGCAGACAAGCTGAAATCTGGAATGGAGATACATAAAGTGAAAGGATACTGTGGAACTACAGATTTTGTGAAAGAATGCAATGGTCTGCTACAAATTTTAGATTCCAAATATGCTAATGGTATAGAAAAAAATATGCAAAGTGTAATTAAACTGGATATTGATTTATCAAATTTTACGGCAAAAAAATATGGAAATATTACTTTTGATAATGATTATTTGCATTTTAACAGTGAATCAGATATTGTTTTAGGAAATTCTCAAAAAGAAAGTATAAAAAAAATAAGAAAAATGCTGATGATACATGATTTGGTTAAAAATATAACTACGGATGAAGACATAATCGAAGTAGATGACGGACCCAGTTCAATGACAGGAACAATACACATAAAAAAAGATTTTTCGACTTATATTATTATAAAAACTCCTGAATTGTCGTATTTTCCACCTATGTATGTTATTGACTACGAAAATATCGACAAATCAATTTGGAATTTAGAGTATAAAGGTAGAGATTTTGATGAATTATATCAATATTTAAAACAGTTTATAGCAAAAAATAAGAATAAAGATGGTAAAATTTCAGAAAAAAAGTATGATGAATTTATGAAAAAAGAAATTTATGAAACAAATTTTTATCCAGAACTAACTAGGGAAATTTTAAAGTTAAATAATGAATTGGGATATAATTTCTTTTTAGAATAAAAGAAAACGATAAAGGAGACTGGTTATGAATTATCAAATTATTTTGGAAAAAAAATTTAAAATATCAAGTTGGTGTTTATTTCTTAGTCTTATGATAATATTTCAAAGTTCAGGTTTTACTAATTCATTTGAAGCGGATAAGATAGTTTATTATGAGTATTTTCCCCTTCTTAGTGAAAAAATAAAATCTGGAATGGAAATTTATAAAATAAATAATGGACATGGATACTGTGTACTTGATTATAATGAACGTTGTAATGGAAACTTATACATTCTAGATCCAAAATATCTTAATTATTCTGAAAGAAATATGACAACTTTAGTTAAATTTGAAATTAATACTTCAAATTTTAATATGACAGAATATAGAGATATTGCTTTTAAAAATAATATTCCTATTTTTGAAAGTAAAAAAAACATTGTGTTGAATGATTCTAGAAAAGAACTTGTAACAAAAATAAAAAAAATGTTATTAATTTATGATGCAATAAAAAAAATGAAACTGGATGATAAATTTTTGGAAGAAGATATAACATTCAAAAAAGATAAAAGTACAAAAAAAATTTTTTCAACATATATTATTATAAAAATTCCTGAACTGTCTTTTCCACATATGTATGTATTAGATTATGACAATGCTGATGACAGTGTTTGGCGTATGGAATATACAGGTAAAAGTTTGGATGAATTATATCAAAACTTAAAGCAGTTTATAGCAGAAAACAAGGATAAGAATGGTAAAATTCCAATTGAAAAATATAATAAATTTATGGAAGATGAAATTTATGGAACAAATTTCTATCCTGAACTAACTAAAAAAATTTTAGAATTAAAAAATGATTTTATGGGGTATTTCAATTAAAAACATTGAAAAGGATGATTATACAATCTATGATACAAATTATGTTAAAATAATAAAAAACATTAATGTTATTAACTAAAAATTTGTGATATATAATAAAGAAAGGAGGCAAAATGAGAGCAGTAAAAATTATTTTATGTTTTTTAATATTACAAACAATAATATTTTCTAAGTCGATAGAAATGGATAAAATAGTTTACTATCACTATGCTCGAAATCTTGTTCAAAAATTAGAAACTGGATTTGAAATCCAAAGAGTAAGAGGATATTGTGAATTTACCACAGGAGAATGTCTGGGTTCATTGTTTATCACAGATCCCAAATCCTTAGAATGGGGTGAACGAAATATAGGTGTTTTAGTTAAACTTAATGTTGATTTATCAAATTTTAAAGCAAAAAGATATTGGGATATTAGTTTTAAAGATGATAAACTGTATTTTAACAAAGAGTCAGATGTTATGTTAAAAGATTCTGATAAAGAAAGAATAAAAAAAATTAAAAAGATGCTGATAATTCATAATACAATTAAAAATATTGCCGTAAGTATTGATGAAGCTGATGAAATAATAAGATCTAGTGAAGATGATTATTTATTTGGGATAGAAGATCGAAGAAAGATTTTTTCAACGTACATTGTAATAAAAATTCCTGAATTATCGTATCCATATTTTTATGTTTTAGATTACGAAAATATTGATACAGCAGTTATGTGGAAAGAATATACAGGGAGAAGTTTAGATGAACTGAATAAGTATTTAAAGCAGTTTATAGCGAAAAATAAGGATAAAGAGGGTAAAATTCCCCAAAAAAAGTATAATGAATTTATGGAAAAAGAAATTTATGAAACAAATTTTTATTCAAAATTGACTAAAGAAATTTTTGAATTGAAAAAGGATTTAGGAGAAAAATTACATTATAATTAATAAATTAATTAATTTATCATATTGATTTGCTTAAAAATCATCTAATACTATTTTCTATTTAAAGAGTAAAAATCAAAAAATTTATGAATTTAAAGTTATTTTTTATAGGATTATGCTATTATCCAACCTTTATAGCTATTAAAAATCCTTTAATTAAATAATCATTAAGTATATATCTTAAAGACTTTTATAATTTTATTTATAAGTATTATGATTAATAATAGTTTTTTCTATTTTTTTAGTGTAAGGACATCAGGCGCCATACCTTTTTCTCAATAAAAAATTAACTACTAAGGATTTAGTAGTTATAACTATTAATTATTATCAGTAATCAGTTAATGGAGGCGACAACCGGATTCGAACCGGTGTACAAGGTTTTGCAGACCTCTGCCTAAGCCCCTCGACCATGTCGCCACTTGACTTTGATAAGTTTATCATATTTTTTAAATTTTGTCAAATATTTTTATTTCTCCGCCACCAACAATTTCATTATCTAAGTAAAATACAATGTGCTGTCCTTCTGAGTTTTCGTGAGTTTTTTCATCAAACTCAAAAACTATCCTATTTTCATTGCTTTCTTCACTTTTCAAAAGTTTCAATTCCCCAGCCAGTCCTTTTGAAGAAAATCTCGGACGTGCGGTTAATTTTTTTCCAATTATTTCTTTTAAATCATAATGAAATTTACAATTTATCACTTCTATTTCCTTTATTAGCAATTCCTCAAAATCCCCCACAATCACTTCGTTTGTTTCAGATCGAAGTTCCAGTACAAAAAACGGCTTTCCTAAATTAAGACCCAGTCCACGCCGCTGCCCAACCGTATAAAACTGATAACCTATATGTTCTCCAATAATTTTACCATTTTTATCTACAAAATTTCCCTTTTTTACATCATTTCCAAGCACTTTTTTCAGAAATGGAATATATCCGTTGGGAGCAAAGCAAATTCCTTGGCTGTCGGGCTTATTATGAGTATGAATACCATTTTGTCTTGCAATTTCACGAACTTCTGATTTCTCATATTCAGCAAGTGGAAATAAAAATCTTTCCACGACATCCTTATCCAACCGGTAAAGCATATAAGTCTGATCTTTTCTGTTATTTTTGTCCCATAAAAGCATATTATTCTCGCTAACTTTTGAATAATGCCCTGTCGAAATGTATTTTATTCCCATTTTATCAGCAAATTCTACGAGTTTTTTTATTTTTACCTTTTCATCGCAAATTACACAAGGTGAAGGTGTCTTTCCAGCATTGTACATTTTTATAAAATAATCCATTACATCCTTTTTAAATTCTTCCACGACATTTAGTACATAATGAGGGATTCCCAATGTGTAGCATGTATATCTCGCATCATTTATATCATCAAGAGAACAGCACGTTTTTCCAGGATTTTCTGAAAGCTCATCAGGCAAATGCTTTAACGTAACCCCTATAACTTTATAGCCTTGCTGTTTCAACAAAAGAGCAGCGACAGAACTGTCTATGCCGCCACTCATTCCAACTACTACTTTTTTATCATCTAATTTTTTGTTCATTTCGTATTTCTTTCTCTTTTCTAAATTTTTAATTTCTATGTTCCTAAACTCAAAATCTTATTTTTTATTTTTCTCTTTTTGCCACATATATTCCCCAATTCCTAAAGCAAAAATTAAAAACAATTTATTTTTATTTTCTTTAAATATTTTTCCAAATTTATATCCTGCTGCCCTGCAAAATTTGTAATAAACAGCATTATTTAGAACTTTCTGCTTAAAAGATAAATTTTGGAAATTGATTTCGTTATGATAAAGTGCCTGTCCTTTCGGATTTCGCAGCAGTAAATTGTTATATTTGGCTGTCAATCCATCTTCCTGATATTCCTTTATCTCGATTTTCTCATTTACATAAACCATTTTATATTTTTCACAAATTCTGTTATAGACAACAGCTTCTGTAATAAATTTCTCATCATCAAAAACTGGAAATTTATATTTTTTTATAATTTCAGTCCGAAACATAAGCCCTTTATCGCCCTTAACTCCGTATTTATTGTAAATATCAAACTGTGTTGAAACCATCTCTTTTTCTGGAAAACTAGAGCCTATAACTTCTCGATTTGGATAAGTTGACAAATACCCCATTCCCGCAATATTGTTATTTTTTTCATATTTTTTCCAATATTTCAAAATAGTTTCAAGACCATTTTCAACATATTCATCATCAGAATCAAGACAGATAAAAAGCTCTCCATTTGCTTTATCAGTTGCAAAATTATACGCTCGCTGTTTACCTCCATTTTCCTTAAAATAATACTTTATATCCAGTTTTTTTTCACTCAAAAATTCTTCTACTTTCTCTTTAGTTCCATCAGCAGAGCCATCATCGACAATAAGCCACTCAAAATCCTTGTAGGTTTGCTTTTGAAGTGATTTATACAATTTTTCAAGCAGTTCCTTTCGATTAAAAGTTGGTGTAAAAATCGTAAATTTCATTTTTTATTTCCCCTTATTTTCCAAAGCTTTAAAATTTAACGTTTTATAATTTTTCTTTTTATTCCATTTATAAGATTTGCAATTTTAGCGTAAACTTCCCTATTTACGAGCAATTTTGTCACTATCGCCAAATAAACTATTTTCAAGCCAAATTTCATCCACGAAAGCTGATCATTTGACAAATAGAATATTATAGGATTTACAATAATTATGAAATATAAAAATAATTTTTTATAATTAAACGAAATCTTGTATTTTTTTCTTATAATCATCATTTCCATTATTGCTCTAAATAAAAAGGCAAGTAACGTAGTCCACGCCGCAATAATAGGCCCAATTTCTCGAAATTTCGGTATAAAAATTATATTTCCAACTAAATTAAATATCATTGCAAACATTGTAAAATAAAAAATGTATATGCTATCTTCGTGAAAATGAAAAAAATAATCAAGGCAAAATAGTGCCTGAACGACAATTCCAGCTAGAATTAAAGGCATATAATTTATCGCCTGATAATAACTTTTTGGAAATATCAATTTTATCCCTTCTGGAGCAAACAACTGTGCAATTACGCAGGCAAAGGAAATAATTGCAATAAAGTTTTCCACACTTCGTGTTATTCTCGGATTTGTCCTATCCTCCTTCATCGCCTCATAAAACTCTGGCGTCCAGCTGTTTACAAAAGAACCTGTAACAACCGACAAAACTCTTCCTCCAGTAAATGCAAGCGTATATCCGCCAACTACCGCAAGAGAAACAAATTTTGCCAAAACAAGCCTATCACTCAAATTCACAACCTGATCCGTAAGTTCAATAAAGATTAGTGGCAATCCATTTCTTAGTGAATATTTCACATAATTAAAGTTCAACTTAAATCTAAATTTTCCAAAATAATCCTTAAAATAGAACAGAAATACTATAAGCAACGCAATTAAATTTGCAAACTGGTTTCCAAAAACTCCCCATTTTAAGTATTTTATAAAGTAAATTGCCAGAATATAAGTTGTAAAAAGGCTTACAACACTCCCTATCGCAACCTTCATATACATTCTCTTCATTCTGAACAAAGTTGTCGAAAGATTGTTAAAAGCGTTCGTTGTGGCAATTAAGACGCTGACAATTATCAAAGGATAGTAACTTACCTTGCTTAAATCAACTATATATGAAAACAGTTTTTTGGCTACAGGTGTAAATAAAAAAATATAAGTAAGCATATTAAAAACTACTATAATCAAAGTTGAAGAAAACATATAACTTCCAAATTCATCTTCACTTTCCTTCAAATCTACATATTTCTTCATCTGAGCATTATAAAGCCCCAGCCCCAGAATTACAGTAAATAATGAAGTAATCGGAGCCAATGTTCCCACAATCCCAAATTCTTCCTGTGTCAATAACCTCGTTATTATTGGCAAAAATATAAACGACCCCATCTTTGTAACTAAATTCATAAGAGAATAAACCATCGTTCCCTTCAATAAATTTTTATTATCCATCTCTCTCCATTTCCAAAACTTTTCATAAACCTTACTTATCTTAAACTAATTTTAAAACATATAGTTTTTTTATGTTGATTTCTTATGTTGTTATTTTTAGATAATTTGGGTTAATATTTTTTCTTTAATGAAATTTCACTTGTTTTTTGTTTTAGTTAAAATTAACTATTATAGTTAAACTAAAGATTGTCGTGATTTTTTTGGAATAAAATTGATTGTTTGAGCTTTTTTGAAATTTTTAAGTTACAATCAATTTATAGAGTTGATAATAACTGTTATTAAAAAGCGAGTTTCAATTTTATTTCAAAAAATGCTTAGACAAGCTGGGATTGTAAAGGGGATAGCGACTGATCCCCTTTACATTTAAAAAAGAAAAAATATAAAAATATAGAAAAAACAACAATTAATCAAAAAAATTTAGAATTTTTAAAAATTATTTATCTGTATATTTAAGAAACAATTTTGTTATTAATAAAAAAATTAAATATGTTGCTATCTTAATCCTATTAAATCGTGCACCCGTATCAAGCCTACAACATTTCCATTTTCCACAACAGGCAATACATTAATCTGGCTTTTTCTGTTTTCCATCAGATGAAGTGCATCGAGAGCCATCGCATCCTTTTCAATCGTTACTGGTGTAGAAATCATAATATCAGAAGCCACATAATCAAAAAATTTCTCCTTATGCTCCAATGCACGCCGAATATCTCCTTCTGTTATAATTCCAAGCAGTTTGCCGTTTTCAAGTCCTGTGTCCGAAATACACACAGCTCCTAATTTTTTCTTTGTAAGAACCATTAATATATTTTCAATTTTTTCGTCTTCTTTTACAACTGGCAATTCATCTCCAATGTGCATTAAATCCGAAACATGTAATAATAGCCGTTTTCCAAGGCTTCCTCCTGGATGATATTTAGCAAAGTCATTTTCTGTAAAATCTTTTAATTTCATAAGGCATACGGCCAGAGCATCTCCTGTTACTAGAGTTGCTGTAGTCGAACTCATTGGCGCTTGCCCCAGCGGACACGCTTCCTTTTCTACTCCAACATTTATTGTAAGTTCTGCATATCTTCCCAACATAGAATCAGGATTTCCAGTAAATGCAACTATTTTTCCTCCAATTTTTTTTATTGGCGCTAAAATGCTTAATACTTCGTCAGAATTTCCGCTGTTTGAAATGGCTATTACCACATCTCCATCGCTAATCATTCCCAAATCACCATGAAGTGCTTCTGCTGCATTTATAAATACCGATGTTGTCCCAGTTGAGGCAAGTGTCGCTGTAATTTTTTTACCAATTATTCCTGACTTTCCAATCCCTGTCACAACAACTTTATTGTTGTTTTTCAATTCTAAAATCATTCGGACTAATTTTTGAAAATCATCTCCTAGTTTACTTTTTAATTTTTCCAGTTCTGCAATTTCAATATCAAATACATTTTTGGCTTCTTTTATAATATCTATTTCCATTGTTAGTTTTGCTCCCTTTATTCAATAAATATTTTTACATTGATGTTTTTTTATTACACCAAGCTTTTTATATCAAACTATTAAATTTCAAATAACAATAAAATTCAAGTAAAATAGTCAAATGCTATTTTAGACTACTTATTTTTCGTCTCAATCTTATTCAATATTTTCTTAACTTCCTGACTTTTATCCTTATGGCAGACAAGCAAGACATCTTTTGTGTTTACAATGACGATATTTTCTAGCCCGATTGTAGCAATAATTTTGTCATTTTCTTTATTAATTACGATATTTCCTTCTGATTCAATCTGCTCAAAATTATCAGCCTGCACAACGTTGCTATCCTTGTCTTTTGGAAAAATATCCTCAAGTGACTTGAAGTTTCCAACATCGTTCCAGTCAATGTCAACAGGTATGACACTAACAGATTTTGTATGTTCCATCACTCCAAAATCTATCGAAATTTTTTCAAATTTTTCAAATTCATCCTTCACAAAATCACTTAGTCTTTCTCCATAAACTTCATTTAAATCAACATTTTCGAGCATTTCTTCAATTTTTTCCAAAATAATGCCATGAGTTTCCATATGTTTTTTTATTTCATGCAAGATAAATTCCGTTTTCCAAAGGAACATTCCACTATTCCAAAGATAATTTCCCTGCTCAATATATTTTTCAGCCAGCTCCTTATTAGGCTTTTCCCTAAATTTCTTAACTTTATATGACTTAAATCTTTCTTTATTTTCACAGTTATTTTTGTCATCTTTTGATTTTTTTCTATCTACATACTCAATATATCCATACCCAGTTTCAGCATAAGTCGGCTTAACTCCCAGAGTAACAATCTTATTTTTTTCAGCCTCTTTAAACGCAAACTCCAAACTGTCCAAAAACTCCTTTTCCTTCTTAATCAAATGATCTGACGGCAAAACTGCCATAATGCTATTCTCGTAAAGTTTTCTGATAATACAGGCCGCATATCCAATACAGGCTGCCGTGTCTCTTGCCATTGGCTCAAAAATTATATTTCTGTCAGCAATCTCAGGTAATTCCTTTTTTATTATGTAAAGATACTTAATATTCGTTGAAATAAAAATTCTCTCTATCGGAATAAGTTTCTTTATCCTGTCAATTGTTTCCTTTATCATAGTCTTTTTCGACACAAGATCCAAAAATTGCTTCGGCTTATCATTTGTAGATAACGGCCAAAATCTTGTTCCACTTCCTCCAGCCATAATTAAAGCTACTTTATTCATATTTTCTCCTGTTCTTCAATTAATTTTTATTTATTATCTTGCTTTTTGTTTTTCAATTATTTTTTCAGTTAAAAGTATAACATAATTTATTTATTTTATCAAAAAGAATATTTTAGAAAAATATTAGGAAAAAAAGAAATATTATGATAAAATGAAAATATAAGAAAATTTTTTAGAAAGGAATTGGATATGTTAATAGATAAAGTGAAAAAAGTTAAAATTACTGATAATATCATAATTGGTAATGATAAGATTTTTTTGATAGCTGGACCTTGTGTAATTGAATCAGAAGATTTAGTTATGGAAGTAGCTGCAAAAATGAAAGAAATTACTGATAGACTTGGAATTCAGTATGTATTTAAGGCTTCGTTTGACAAGGCTAACCGTTCTTCTATTTCTTCATTTAGAGGACCAGGACTTGAAAAGGGACTTGAAATTTTGGCACGAGTTAAGGAAAAATATGGTGTGCCTCTTGCAACAGACATTCATGAGCCTTATCAATGCAAAGAAGCAGCCAAAGTAATTGACTTGCTTCAAATACCTGCGTTTTTATCACGACAGACTGATTTACTTATTGCCGCAGCAGAAACTGGCAAAGCAGTTAATATCAAAAAAGGTCAATTTTTAGCGCCTTGGGATATGAAAAATGTTGTAAGGAAATTTCAGGAAGTTGGAAATGAAAATATAATGCTTTGCGAACGTGGAGCTTCGTTTGGATATAATAATCTTGTTGTAGATATGCGTGGACTTTTGGAAATGAGAAAATTTGGATATCCAGTCGTATTTGATGCTACGCATTCAGTACAAATTCCTGGAGGACAGGGAGAAACTTCAGGAGGTAACCGTGCTTATGTGTATCCACTTGCAAGAGCGGCAGTATCTGTTGGAGTTGATGGAATATTTGCAGAAGTACATCCCGAACCTGATAAAGGATTGTCTGACGGTCCAAACATGCTAAAATTAGATGATGTAGAAAAAATCTTAACGAAATTGCTTCAATATGATAAATTGACAAAGGAGTTAATATAAAAATTTTTAAAATATAAATTTTAGGAGGAATAGATTTATGAGTTCAAAATTATTATTGACACCAGGACCAACTAATATTCCAGAAGAATATCTGGAAATTTTTGGAAAGGATATTATCCACCACAGAACACCTGAATTTAGAAGAATTATGAAGGAAAACAACGAAAATTTGAAAAAAGTATTCAAAACTAAAAATGATGTTGCCGTTATAACTTCATCTGGTACAGGTTCAATGGAAACTGCCATTGTAAACTTTTTTTCAAAAGGTGACAAGGTTATTGCCATAAATACTGGATATTTTGGGGATAGATTTAGAAAAATTGCTGAAATTTATGGATTAAATGTAATTAATTTACAATATGAATTTGGAGAAAGCTACAATTTGGAGGATGTAAAGAAAGTTATTTCAGAAAATCCAGATTTAAAAGGAATTTTAGCCACTCATAGCGAAACTTCAGTTGGTATTCTGAATGACATAAAATCTTTAGGAGATTTGACAAAAAATACTGATATTTTGCTAGTTGTTGACACAATCAGTGGACTTGTTGTAAATGAATTTGATTTTGATGGATGGCATGTGGATGTGGCGATTGCAGGAAGCCAAAAGGCATTTCTAATACCTCCAGGACTATCATTTGTCGCAATAAGCGATAAAGCAAAAAAAGCTATGGAAGTTTCTGATTTACCTAAATATTATTTTGATTTGAAACAATATGCAAAATATTTTGAAGAAAATGGAGAAACGCCATACACTCCAGCAATTGCTTTAATTCTAGCATTGAATCAGTCATTAAAAGACTTGATAAAAAATGGAATTGAAAACACAATCAAGCAAAAACACGATTTGAGAAAATATGTTGAAGAAAAAGCTCAGAAACTTGGGTTTGAACTATTAGTTAAAAATGAAGCAAACAGAACAAATACACTAATTTCAGTTTATAGAGAAGGAATTATTATAAAATCAATAATTTCAGCCCTTGAAGAACAAGGATACACTGTTACAGGTGGAAAGGGAAAATATGCTGAAAGTCTTATGAGAATTGGAATTTTAGGACAAATTTCAAAAGAGCAGATTGATGACTTCTTTGTAATCTTTGAAAAAGAATTGAAAAAACAATTATAAAATTTACAAAAAAATGAATGAAGTACTGGAACTGTTTTAAAGGTTTTATTTCTTATAAAGAAATAAAATGCTCTGGCAGTTCCTGTTGCAAAATATAGAAAAGGAGCATAAATGAAACCATATCTATTTAAAATTGGAGGTTTTGAACTTAGAATTTATAGTTTAATGTATATTTTAGCCTTTCTTTTTGGAATGTTTATCGCACTTGCTGATGATGTTGCTGAAAAAAGAGGCATCGATGATAGAAAAATTATTGAAGATTTTGCATTTACTACAATAGTGGCAGGATTAATCGGAGCAAGATTATATTATGTTATTTTTAAATTTTCAGATTACATTGGAAATCCTTTATCTATCTTGTACATCTGGGAAGGCGGACTTGCAATTCACGGTGGAATTATCGGAGCATTTATAGGCTCATGTTACTATGCCAAAAAAAACAAAATGAACTTATGGGTTCTTACAGATATGGCTGTTGGCCCTTTATTGTTTGGACAGTTCCTAGGAAGATTTGGGAACTTGGCAAATGGAGAAGTTCATGGAGTACCTACATTTACTCCACTTAGTGTAATTTTTTCAGGGACATTTAGTAAATGGTGGGCTGGATACCAGTCTTTGAGTCTTTCTGCGAAAGCTCAGTTCAAACAGCTTGTACCTTGGGGACTAATATTTCCGTTAGATACACCTGCAGGATCGGAATTTCCAAATATGCCGTTACATCCTGCCATGCTTTATGAAGGTGCTTTGAATCTTATTGGCTTTGTAATACTATGGTTCTATTTCAGAAAAAAAGAATACAATCCTGGAGTTTTGTCAATGATTTATCTAATAATGTATGCAATTATAAGGATATTCGTAAGCACATTCAGAGCTGAAGATTTACTAATTTTAGGAATACGTCTTCCATACCTAATAAGTATTGTCATGATTATAATTGCAGTTATTGGAATAAAATTCTTTGGAAATCCAGAAAGAAAGTTTGTACCTACCGAAAATCTAAATAATAAATAGGAAATTAAAAACTGTCATATCCATTTTTGGACTGACAGTTTATTTATTTACTTACTTACTTTCAGTAATTATAGTTTTATTGCTTGAAGTTCTTTTTCCGCGATTATCTATTAATGCGTCAACTCCACCTTTTTCATATTTTTTTACCCAAGAATAAATTTGTTGGTATGAAACTCCAAATTTTCTAATTGTTTGATTGTAGTCATAATTATTGTTTTGACAGAAAATTACTGCTTCTACCTTTGCTTCTATTGTTTTTCTTACATGTTTTTTTACTACAGTGTAGTTTCCATTGATATCTATACTTCTTCTATAGTCTCTTATCCAATAATTTAGCACGCTCACAGAGGCAATATCATATTTTTTACAAATATCAAATAAAGAACCTTCATTATTGAGATAGCTTTTAATGGCTTTTTCTCTGGTTTCACGAGTGTAATGTCTATTTTTATCTCCTACAACTACGCTTTCTTCACCTAATTCAAGGTATTTCTTTTTCCAAGTCATTATTGAAGATTTCGCGATTCCATATTCTTTGGCTAATCCCTGAATAGTTGCTTTTCCATCTAATACTTTTTTTACGAGTTCAATTTTTAGTTCGTTAGATACTTTTGATTTTCTTCCCATTAAAATTTCCCTTTCTATAAATAAAATATATATTCTTTAATTTACTTAATGATAATAATAAAACTGCTTAAAAATAAATAAACTGTTATACCAAATAAAATACTGCCAAAAAATGTGACACACTTCCAAAAATTACGAAAATATGCCATATCATATGATTAAATTTACATATTTTCCACGAATAAAATATTGTACCAAGTGAATATAATACACCTCCTGCAATCAGATAAATCAATGAAGTAAGATTTATATTATTTATAAGATCATTCCATGCAAATATAATCATCCATCCCATAATCAGATACAACAATGTTGACAACATCTTGAATTTTCCTGTAAAAAAAGCTTTGAATATAATTCCTAGCACACATACTGTCCACTGGATAGTCAACACTATCTTATTCATTGGCGAATTAACGACCAAATAAAGAAAAGGTGTATATGAGGCAGCTATAAGAATATAAATTGCTGAATGATCAAAAATTTCAAAAACAATCTTAGCTGTTCCAGGCTTTAAACCATGATATATTGATGACATTGTATAAAGAACAATAAGTCCAAATCCAAATGCCATGAATGAAATAACGATCCCAGCATCGCGTGTCCAGCTCGCCCGAATTGTTAGTATCAGAAATGCCAAAACAGCTAATCCTGCACCAACAGTATGACTTACAAAATTTGCAATTTCTTCTCCGCGTGAGAAATTTTCAGCTTTTTTGTGTATTTCATTTAATGAGTTATTATTCTTAGTTTTTTTATTCATATTTTTCCTTTCAGATACAAAGATATTTTTTATATTTAAAACTGTAATATTATATAGTTGACAAATGCTTGAAATATCCTATTTTTAAAGTTATCTGAACATAAAATCAAATTCATAAATAGCTTGTGTTATAATAATATCATGCAAACTTTTATAAATTATTTTTTTTTCCTTATAAATTAGTTTTATTTTTTTGACAACTATTTAAAATAATCTAATTTTGTTATCATTATAATTTTAACTCTTTTATAAAATATATCACCTGTTATAATACTCTAATTTATTATAACAGTTATTTTAATTATATTCAACCCAAATATTTTAAATTTTTCAAATTTTATATCATTTTATATGTATTATATACGATAAATACTACTTTTTATCAAATTATTAAAATTTAAAAAAACTTAGAATTTTGATAGAATAATCTGTTTTACAAATCTTACTTTAAAATAATTATTTGTGTATCTAAGTAAAATATTTTGAATTATTACATAAAATTTGACACAAAATTATTCTTATAGTAAAATAATTTTATATAAAAACTTTTAATATAGAATTTTTAATTTTGTAGAAATATTACTTAAAAAATCGATGTTTAAAAGTTATAATTATCTTACTTAAAATCTTAAATTTATATGGAAATAAATTAAGCAGTTGAAATAATAAATATAAAAAGAAAGAAGGACGAATTATGTTAAAATACCTTTTTGACGGCGGAATATTTATGTGGGTAATTTTACTTGCCTCAATATCTGGACTTTCCGTTATTATTGAAAAAATGTATACTTTTTTATCAAAGGAAAAAAAATTGTCAGAAAATGAGAAAAATCAGCTTTATAAAGCACTTAGAACTGGAAAGAAGGAAGAAATTTTAAAACTTTGCAAAGATAAGACTGATTCAGTTTCAAAAAGTGTGACAAAAATCGTTTCCAATATGGATATTAACTTCACTAAACTTGATAATTCACATAGACAAGTTATAGAAGGAATTATTAGTGAAAGTATTCTGGAACAGACTACTGAACTTGAAAAAGGTATGAGTCTATTGGGAACAGTTGTAAATGCAGCTCCTCAACTAGGACTTCTGGGAACTGTTACAGGAATGATTACAGCCTTTTCAGCTCTTACCCGAAATGGTACAAGCACAGCAAAAATAGTGGCTGGTGGAATTTCAGAAGCACTTTACACAACTGCATTTGGATTAATCGTTGCAATACCTGCATTAGTCTTTTATAATTATTTTAACAGACGAATTGATGTTATTGTAGCCGAGATGGAAAGGGCGGCATTGCAGTTTTTGAGCCGAGTAAAAGATTGATTTTTACAACCTTTTATTCTAATCTTATACTTAAAATTCAAACTAATTTTATCCGATTTAGATTAGTTTAACTTCAAACAAATTTAAGTAAAATTTACAAATCAAATTTCTTAGGAGAAAAATATGAAATTTTCTAACAGACGAAAACGTCAAAACGTTGATATATCAATGTTAAACTTAATTGATGTAATTTTTATGCTGCTAATATTTTTTATGCTTGCAACTACATTTAACAATTATTCACAATTTCAGCTGTCAGTTCCAAAAACATCAGCACAGCTTGAAAAAAAGGAAGATACAAAAATAGAAGTAATCGTAAATAAAGACAAAAAATACTTCTTAAAAATAGACGACAAAACTAGGGAACTTTCCCAAAATGAAATAGCTTCCGAATTTTCAAAATTACCAAAGGAAGCATTAAAAAATATAACTTTAACTGCCGACGAACATTTGGAATATAAGGACATTGTGGATACGATGAGTATTTTAAAAAATATGAACATAGAAAATATAAGTTTAAATATTCAAAATAAAAATTAAAACTATATAAAATTAGATATTTAAAGAAAACGAATGGAGGTGAAAAATGAAATATTATATAATTTCAGCTGCAATAAACTTGGGAATACTCCTTATTCCAATTGCAACTCCAGTTTTAAAACAGAAACTTGAAGAAAAAAAAGAAAAGCAGACTATTGTTGTTGACTTAAAAAATAGTATTTTGGAAGAAAATAAGACAAAAAGCACAGTTGATACGGATAGCAATGAGGAAAGTAACGGAACGTCTGGGTTACAAAAGGGAAATCTACCAAATAAAAACAATGCAATTTCCGAAGCTCAAAACATAGAACCAAGTAAACAGCCTAAAAATCCAAAACAGCCCGAACTCTCACCATCACAACCAATACAGCCAAAACAACCACAGCAACCATTACCACAACCTCCCAAAGTACCCCAAGAGACCATACCAAAAGAACAACCAAAACCTACATCACACCCAATTATCCCCCCAGTTACCTCCACCCCTAAAAATGCTACACAACCAGTAATTTCACAATCCACAGGAAATTCTGCCAGTACAAAACCAGTACAAAACACCATAACTGCTTCAAACTCCACTATTTCCAATAATTCTGGACATAAAAACACTCCCTCAAATTCAGGAATTTCACATGGAAACAAAAATGGAAATACTGCTAACGGAAACTCTACAAGTAACAAAAACGGAAATGGAACAGGAACAAGCGGAAATTCAACTAGTTCTGGAAATGGAAATGATAAAAAGTCTGGAAGTACACGAGGTGGTGGATGTCGACGTGGCGTAGATTTTTCTGTTTCTTACAATAGCCATCTGGAAGTACCAACTGCAAACCAACGGTTAAAACGAAAAGAAACCATCATTGCTACAATCAGATTTACTCGTGGTGGCTCTGTTTCTATCCAATCCGTTGCAGGAGGAAACAGTCAGTCTCAAGCTGCTGCAAGAAGAGCGGCTAGTAATGTACACGTAAGTTTTTTGACAAATAACTGTTCTTCTGGAATAGTTACATTGCAATTTAATATTAATTAAAATTTCTTACAAAAAATAAATAGAAAAAATTTTGAATTTGTGTTACACTTTAAAAGTAAAAAAATTTTAATAAAAAAGAGGAAAAAACATGGAAAAAAGAACTGAAAAATTATCAAGAATTTTAAATGAACTGAATATTGATGGATTGTTTATTACAGACTTGTATAACCTTCGATATTTTACTGGGTTTACTGGGACAACTGGAGTTGCTCTTGCGACAAAAAATGGGAATTTTTTCTTTTCGGATTTTAGATACAAGACGCAAGCGACTAAACAAGTTAGTGAAATGGGATTTGAATTTGTGGAAGTCTCACGTGGCTCACTGCAGACAGTTGGAGAATATATAAAAAAATTTGGGCTAAAAAATGTGGGATTTGAAGATGTAAATGTGGCATTTTCTCTTTATCAAACGATAAAAGACATTTTCAAAGTAGAATTAGTGCCAGTTGGAAATAAACTTGTAATGGAACGAATGGTAAAATCAGAAGAAGAAATCGCACTTATTAAAAAGGCTGTAGAAATTAGTGATGTGGCATTTTCAGAGGCTTTAAAAATTATAAAGGAAGGCGTTTCTGAAAAGGAAGTTTCTTCATATATGGAATACATTCAAAGAAAACTAGGTGCTGATGACCGTTCATTTACTACAATTTTTGCCAGTGGATACCGTTCAGCTATGCCACACGGGGTAGCTTCTGACAAAAAGATTCAAAAGGAAGAATTTATTACAATGGATTTTGGGGCATATTATGAAGGATATGTGTCAGATATGACAAGAACTGTTTACTATGGGGACAATATTTCTGATAGACATGTAGAAATTTATAATACTGTTCTAGAAGCGCAAATATTGGGTGTAAATACTATAAAAGAAGGAATAATGTCAGATGATGTTGACAAAGTTGTTAGAAACTTTTTAACTGAAAAAGGCTATGGCGAGTATTTTGGACACGGATTAGGACACGGAATCGGTGCTGAAATTCACGAATTACCTTACTTATCAAGCGCTTCACATATTGAACTAAAAGAAAATATGGTTGTAACTTCTGAACCAGGACTTTATTTTGATGGATGGGGCGGAGTTAGAATTGAAGATGATGTTGTAGTTAAAAAAGATGGTAGAGAAATATTAAATAAAAGTAATAAAGAATTAATTATCTTACATTAATTTTCGCAGGATTGCTCATTGCCGCAAATCCTGCACCTATGGCTAGACTACGACTTTTATTCGCCCAACTACGAAACTCCTCCTTTCAGTCGTCAGACAATCGCAGTTGAACAAATAAAAGCTCCGTCGATTTATTAAAACTAAAAAATTATATTTTAATTATTTAGAAATGCTAATTTTTTTACCTTTCATTGAAAAAATTTGTAACAAATCTATTATTTAAATAGGGTTTTGTGTAAGTAGCAGAAATCAATTAAAACTAATTACAAAAATAAGGAATGTCCCATAAATTGAGACACTCCTTTGTTTTTTTTAAAAGTACATTTTTTTAAATAATGTTGGACACACTTCTTTCATACTGTTTGGAAATTGTGCACACCAGTGAAATATTATTTTTGGATATTTTTTGTTGATGTATCCTATTTTTCTTTTATAATTATTCAATTTTTTATTATAATTATCAATAAAATTATCTTGAAAAATAGTTTTACTGTTAATTTTGTAACTTTCCTTATTTAAAATATTGTGTGAGCAGTTTTTTCTTGAAAAAGCATAGGCTGGAATAAAAGCAAAGTTTTCATTTTCAAAATAATTTGTCATAAATTTTGCTTCAAAAGATATATTTATATATTTTGATAAATTATCCTGATTTTTTATAATCGAATGATATATTTTTTCTCCCTGCGAAATTAACCATAGCCTAAAAAAATCAAAACTCCAGCTCGCTGTGTCACCGTTCACAAGATACGAGGCACACCACAACTTTTCATTATAACTTTCACGCATTAATTCAAATGTAATTATTTCAAAATCAAAAATTTCCTCATCTGTTTTTTTTGATAGAATATCTATTAAATAGTCTACAAACTCATTATTATTTTTGGCTTTTTTATGCGATATGGAAATGTATTTCCAAAACTCTTCACGTTTCATTTTAAGTTTTGTAGCAAAATTTCTTATAGACATCTTTGTCACACCTCTTTTCTTTTCTAACTTTTATATTTCCCCATATTTTATTAATTATTTTTATAAAAATTTATTTTAAAATCCATCTCATAAATTACGTCTAATTCTTATTAATCTGACTCTAAACACTTTCAGGCATATTTAAACTTTGAGTAATAAATGCAATAAATACAGCTGTAATCTTATCATCTCGTCTATTTCTAAAAAACAACCCTCCATCAGAATACGAAGCATCATTTTTCCTAAATTTATCTGTACTTCCTTGATTCATATGAATATCATGCAACCCTTTCCCATTCGCATAAAGCCTTCCAAACGCAATCACTTCATAATCATCATTATTCATAGCCTGCACAACATTCTTTTCAATAATTCCGGTCAAATAAACGCTTTTTATATCAAACCCCTTCATCTGTATCATCTTTTCGTGTGGAAAAAGTTTCATTCTAATATAATCCAGATATAAATCCTTGTGACATTCTGTAATGCCATTTTTTTGTGACAGCATTTTACGGACAATCCTCTTTCGGCAATTATAATTCTCATCATAATAAACCTTCAAATTGGAAGAAACAATTTCATTCATCTTCTCATAAATACTTCCAATATTAACCGCCAAATCAAATCTTTTCCCCTCATCATCCATCGCTACAATATGATAATGTGCCCTTTTATCAAAGTCGTACCATTTATCTATAACTTTTCCTCTAAACATCACATATTTTTCCATATTTTCCTCTTTACTGCATATCTGAATTTCTACTTTTTCTCATTATAAGTATAACATATTTTTTACGAAAGAAAAGGGTTTAAAATTTTTAAAAAATTATTAGAAACAAGTTCAGGTAGGGAAATAATCTACATTGATGTAACAGACTTTGACGAATATTACTACCGTGAATATGACTGGAGTAAAAGAAGAATATCTATTGAAAAAAAGAAAAGTAGATTAAGATATTCAAAAATAAATCTGGTTACTGAAAAAGTAGAGGATACACTAATTAATAAATGACTCAGAGAAATATTTTTAAGGTATATTGAAAAATTAAAGAAAGAGTATCCTGATAGTTATGGATAATACCAGATTTTATGGAAAAAGAATATTAGAAAAGAGAATTAAGAAAACGGGACATTATCTATTATTCCTTCTACGATATTTACTGGATTTAAATCAAATAAAAAAACATGGGCTAGCCAAGTAAAAATTAGAAGACATAGCCCATAATTTTAATATGCTTATGGAGTGATGAAAGTAATAAAAGTATATGAAATAACGGGAGAGATTTCAAATAAAATACTCAAGTGATAAATTTTAATAATTTCATAAAATAATCGATCGAGTATATTTTTATTTCAAATCTTTTATATATTTTTTTACAAAATCTTGAATATCAGCCTTATCAATTACATTCGAAAATCTTATTTCTGAATTTCTGACTTCTGTTAATTTTTCTGGAAATTTTACCCCAGTAGTTTCTGATATTTCATCTAAAATTGTATAAGGATTTTTTGTTTCATCAATTCCCAATGCTTTTGCAATTGGAGTTGGGAATTTGAAAGGGTGTGCTGTTGACATTATTATAGTATGAGTATTTTTGTCTAAATTACTGTTATCTAATTTTTCATAAACAGAATAAGCAACTGCTGTATGAGGATCCATTAAATAATGATAATTTTCATACACACTCTTAATTGCATTTACAGTTTCATCGTCATTTGAAAACTCTCCATAAAATTCATTTTGAATATTTTTCAATTCCTCTTCATTTACAGACAATTCTCCTCCTGAAAGCAAGTTTGTGATTAATTCATTTACTCTTTCAGAGTTTTCATTTAATGCATAATATAGATATCTCTCAAAGTTTGATGAAAGAAGAATATCCATTGATGGAGAATTTGTTGCATAAAAATCTCTATTTTTATTATATATTCCAGTTTGGAAGAAATCAGCTAGAACTTTATTTTTGTTTGAAGCCGAAATAAATTTTTTGATTGGTATCCCAAGCTTTTTGGCGATAAATCCAGCCAAAATATTTCCAAAGTTACCAGTTGGAACTACAACATTAAATTCCTCATTAGGTTTAATTGTTCCAGCCTTTACCAAATTTACGTAAGTTGATACATAATATATGATTTGTGGGAATAATCTTCCGATGTTGATAGAGTTTGCACTGGAAAACATTACATTATGATCGTTTGCATATTTTTTAAATTCTTCACTTGAAAAAATGACTTTTATGGCACTTTGAGCATCATCAAAGTTTCCGTTTATCGCAACTATTTCTACGTTGTTTCCAAGCTGTTTTCGCATTTGTTCTTCCTGCATCGGACTAACTCCATTTTTAGGATAAAATACGACAATGTTAATTCTATCAATATCTTTGAATCCTTCAAGTGCAGCCTTTCCAGTATCACCAGAAGTTGCAGCTAAAATCAATATTTTTTTATTTTCTTTTTGTTTTTCTTTACTTAAAAGCAGTAAATACGGGAATAATGAAAGAGCTAAATCTTTAAATGCCAATGTTCTTCCATGAAACAGTTCTCCAAAACTCACTTTTTCGTTTAATTTATGTACAGGAACAATATTTTCATCAGTAAAAGTAGTATTGTTATAAGCATTATTCACAGCATTTTTTATTTCTTCGTCTGAAAATTCTGTAAAAAATAGTTTTATAATTTTTTCTGAAAGTTCTTGATAAGATAAATTTTTCAGTTCATCATAAGTCAATTTCACTTCTGGCAATTTTTCAGGAATATAAAGCCCACCACCATTTGCAAGTCCATGTAATGTGGCAAAAGTAGAGTTTTGTAACTCACCGCCTCTTGTACTTTTATAATTCATAATTACACCTCTTTTTAATTATTTTGTTTATAAAGTATTATAACATAAAAAAATACCCCAATCAATTAAAATAGAGGATTTTCACGACAAACGCATGAATATTTTAAACTATTTCTTTATATTTAATCCATTTTTTTAACAACAACTTTTCTATAATATCAAAAAATAATTTTAAATATTTCCTTATATCTAATGATATAATGTACTTCTTTATCCTTCTGCTAAATTTCTTTCTGAACGGCAGTTCTTCCAGTATTGAAATTGCTAATTTCCTTAGAATATTTAAGTTTCTTGCCGCATTTTTGTTTAATGTCTTATTTGCATCTTCTCTGAATGTCACATCCAGTATCCAATGATAACTTTCTATTGCCCAATGTCCTCTTACCGCTCTTACGAATTCTTCCACTCCCCCTGCTGTATTCGTTATGTAATACCTTTTCTGTTCCTGATTTTTTCCATTTTCTTCTGTTGTTAAAATGATGCACCTATCCCTTTTACTTCCTTCCATTCCTTATTTCTTTTAATAAGCCATTCTGTTTCTTCAGTATAGTAATATTCCCTAGTTTCCAGTCGACCCCTTTGCTTTTCTGTTTTCCTGCTGTACATTCCTTCTTCCTTTAATTTTTTTCTGAATCCCTTGTCAGCAAAGTAATCTTCTATATCTTCTTTTAAAGTCTTCTGGTTCCCTTTTACCTGGAGACAGAAATAGCCCTTCTTCTTTCCTATCTTTTTTATGATTTCTTTCTGGGTTCCTATCGCATCTATTATAACTATACATTCCTTTACTAAGATTTTATCAAGCAGACGTAATATCACTTCTATCTCATTCCCTTTTCCTTTTGGCAGCTCCAAGTATCTTTTTAATGCTTTAAGATACAGTTTCCCAAATTCCTCAATCTCTTCCCAATATTCAACATTCGCAAGCATAGCAAAAAGAGTAATCACAACAATGTGACTTAATTTGTGTTTTATTTTTGAAGCCTGTCACTTGTCCTCTATTTGAGTAATATATATTAACAATTCTTTTAGATTTTTTTCATGCGTTTGTCGTGTAGGATTTTTTCACTTTTATTTCTTAATAGTATTGACTTTTTATATAAATATGATATAATATTTACTGTAAAATATATTAAATAATAAAAATACAAAAAGATTAATTCAAGAGGAATTTATGTGAAAAAGATGTTACCAGGATTATTTTTAAGATTAATAGTATTCTCGTTCTCAGCGCCAAGTTTTGTATATGTGAAGGGCATGAAAGAAAAGATTACTGATCGAATAAATTTTTACTCATGCATACTTGTCAACAGTCCTTATTTTTTCATTAATACGGCTGATATCTTTTTAATATATCAATTCCAGTTCCTTTTATTCAGGTATTTCTGTAATTTTTTATCTATAATTCCTTTAGATTCTTTTTTCCATTTTCTAATTGTTACTTTTGCTACTCTGTATTCATTTTAAGAATTTTTTGTTCTCTCAGCATTATTTATCATTTTCGTCATCAGTATATTATACCCTAGTATTATTCTTTAGCCAAGGTTGTAGAATAAATTTATTTTTAAAAAATTTAGGAAAATACCGTAATTAATATTGCAATTTGTAAATCTAAAATTTCCAACAAATAAAAAATTAAAAAATTCCTTTTTCTTTAAACACTTTTGTCAATTTCCCATAAGTATCCGCCTCAGCCTCTACCAATGGTAATCTTACTATGTCATTGTCAAGTTTTCCAAGTATTTTCATAGCAGCTTTCACAGTTACAGGATTTCCTTCCACGAACATGTTTCTGCTTACATCGTATAATTTTGTGTGCAGTTCAAACGCCTTATCAAAGTTCTTGTTTAAGAATGAACTGATTAAATCGCTCATTTCTTGGGGCATTATGTTGGCAACTACAGAAACAACTCCTTTTGCACCGATTGACAGCATTGGTAGGATTAGGTGATCTTCTCCTGAAAGAATTTCAATTTTATCTCCGCATAAATCCTGAATTCTTATCATTTGTTCAAGACTTCCTGTCGCTTCCTTTACAGCTACAATTTCAGGCAGTTCAGCCAGTTTTGCGATTGTTTCCGCTTCAATATTTGTTCCTGTTCTTCCAGGCACATTATAAAGCATTATAGGAAATTTTGCTTCTTGTGCAATTGTTTTGTAGTGCTCATAAAGTCCTCTTTGACTTGGTTTATTGTAGTATGGGCAAGTGCTTAACGCTGCATCTGCTCCCAGTTCCTTTGCGTATTTTGTAAGTTCTATCGCTCTTGTTGTATTATTTGATCCTGCCCCTGCGATTACCTGTATTCTCCCTTTCACTTCTTCCACAACTATTTTTATTACTTTTTCATGTTCTGCAAATGTCAAAGTTGGAGCTTCTCCAGTTGTTCCGCAAGGTACGATTCCAGATGTACCATTTTCAATGTGATAATTTACCAATTCTCTTAATTTATCCTCATCCAATTCCGTTCCGTTATTTTTAAATGGCGTAATTAGCGCCACATACGAACCTTCAAATTTCATTTTATTCCTTCTTTCCTTAATTTAACTTCCTAAATTAAAAATTTAATTATCTTTGATATTTATACATTCCTTCAGCTATTTTTTCACTAGGTCCTGTCATAAATACATCATTTTCTTCACCTTCATACTCAATAACAAGCTGCCCTCCTGGAACTTTCACATTTACCTTATCATCTACAAAATCAAAAGTTTTGGCAAGTACAGCTGAAGCTGTAGCCCCAGTTCCACAAGCCAATGTTCTTCCTGCTCCACGTTCCCAAGTGATTACTTCTATATGCTCCCTGTCATACACCTTTACAAAGTTTACATTGACTTTTTTGGGAAATAAGTCAGTATAGTTTTCAATTTTTTTACCAAGCTCATCAATATTATAATCTGCAAAATCATTTACAAATATTACAGAATGGTCAGTTCCCATAAAAATATACGAAATTTCAATTTCTGTTCCGTCGATATTGATTTTTTCTCTTAAAAACTCCTCTTTTTCAATATTTATTAATTCTTTTACATTAAAAACAGGTTTTCCCATATTTACTCTTGCTGTGAAATCGTCTTTTTCCTCATCGTAATTTACTTGTATTATCAAATCGCCAGGAACTGTTTTTACAGTAAATTCGTTTCCTTCAACTAGGTGATTGTTTACAAGATAATGTGAAAAACATCTTATTCCATTTCCACACATTGGTGCCTGACTTCCATCTCCATTAAAGAAAAACATAAATGGCATGCTTGCTACATATTTCAAAATAATCAGTCCATCTGCACCCACTCCAAAATGCCTGTCACAAACCTGACTCGCAAATTCCCCATATTCAGGTATTCCTTTTTCAATAAGATCCTTCTCAGCAACAATAATAAAATCATTCCCCGCACCTTGATACTTCTCAAATTTTAACATCTCAAAAACCTCCATTATTTTTTATATTTTATATTTAATAATCTTTAAATTGGTTCAAAATATATCTTGAGATAGTTTCATTACTAACCCATTTACCATTTCTTACAGTGAATTCTAATTCGATATCAACTATTTCATTATTATCATCATTTTTCATCAATTCTTTTGTATGTTCATCAAAATATTTCATTACATCATTCTTGACTTTTTCATCTAAAAATATATCTGTATCTAAATATTTTCCACCTTTTCCATATTTACTCATAAGATATTTTTTTGAACTTTTCAAAAGTTCCATTCCATCTATCATTTTCAAAGTTATTGAAACATTAGCTTTATTTTTTGATATATATTCTATATCTTCCAGTTCAATTTTTGAATTGTAAATTAAATTTTTTAAATGTTGTTCTGTTACCATCTCCATTACTGCCATAAATGATTTTTGTTTAGTTTTATTCTCTGGCTCTGCACCATTAATCTTTATTGTTTCAAGCGTTAATTTTGTTTTCTTTTTCATTAGTTCAGAAAATAGCTTATCTTTTTCAAGCTGATTAAAATTATTAATCATTTGCTTGACTTCTTTTTCAAGTTCTGAATTATTTTGATAATTATTACCAAAAGAAACCATTCCAATAATCAACATTAATAAAATTACTATTTTTTTCATTCAAACCTTCCTTCTACAAATCAAATTCCTTCGCAAATAACTCAGCCACTTTTTTCCCCATAACTTCGTCTACAACTAATGAAATACTGATTTCAGAAGTAGAAACCTGATGGAAACTTATGTCGTTTTCTGAAAGAATTCTAAACATTTTGGCAGCTACTCCAATGTTGCTTATCAGTCCTATTCCTACTACAGAAACTTTTGTAATGTAAGGATTTATTATGAACGATGTTCTTGGAAATTCCGCTTCTATTTCTGAACCAATTTTTTCAAGTGCGGCAATGTCTGTTTTTGGACAAGTAAAGGCAAAACTTCCGTGATGGCTTGTTACGTCATTTTGACTTATTATGTCAATATTTATTCCATTTGCTTCGGCTTTTTCAAAAATTTCATACACATTTTGTGCATTTGTTGGGATTTCCTCTACGTTTACCATTACCATATTTTCATTGATTGATACTCCAGTTATTACTTTTTGCTCCATTTCCTTATTCTCCTTTGTTTTTTCTACTGACGTTATAATCGTTCCGTTTTTTTCTCCAAGCGATTTTCCAACGTAAATTTCTACACCATATTTGCTTCCAAGCTCAACTGCTCTTGGCTCCATTACTCCAGCTCCTAAAAAAGCCAGCTCCATCATTTCATCATAAGAAACAACTGGCAATTTTTTGGCATCTTTATAAACTCTTGGATCAATTGAGTAAATTCCATCTACATCTGTGTAAATTTCACATTTACCTCCAAGTGCAGCTGCTAGAGCAACAGCCGATGTATCAGATCCTCCACGTCCCAAAGTTGTCACATCTCCAGCTTCATTTACTCCCTGAAATCCAGCTACAACTACAATTTTCCCTTTTGATAGATGTTCTTTTATCTCTTTTCCATTAATGTCCTCAATTCTGTTTTTTGTATAATGTCCGCTCGTTTTTATTCCAGCCTGAGCCCCTGTAAGCGAGATAGCCTCATATCCAAGCGTCTGTAAAGCAATGCTAAGCAATGCAATTGTCTGCTGTTCTCCAGTTGACATTAGCCTG
Source organism: Leptotrichia sp. HSP-342 (assembly GCF_041199995.1). Classification (NCBI taxonomy): domain Bacteria; kingdom Fusobacteriati; phylum Fusobacteriota; class Fusobacteriia; order Fusobacteriales; family Leptotrichiaceae; genus Leptotrichia; species Leptotrichia mesophila. Next base: position 765,147 of record NZ_CP165646.1, on the reverse strand, counting down.
TCCATCTCCCTCAAGTCAGGCTTATCAGTAATTTCGTGAGCCAATTTTATTAAGGCATCTGTAGTTTTTCCCATTGCTGAAACCACAACAACCACATCGTTTCCAGAATCCTTCACACTTCCCAAATATTTTGCGATATTCATTACTTTCTCCGTTGTAGCAACCGAAGTTCCACCATATTTATGCACAATAATCACAGTAAATTCACCTCTTTCTTATTTTTTATAAATCAAAAATTTCATCATTTCTAATTAAATCATCCAATGTTTCTCTCTTTACCGCAACTTTAGCTTTTCCATCCTTTACAAATACAACTGCTGGTCGCATCATTCTGTTATAGTTACTTGACATTGTGTAACAATATGCCCCTGTTGTCGTTACTGCGACAATATCTCCAATTTCTGTTGCTTTTGGCAATTTTCCTTTTTCAATGATAATATCCCCTGATTCACACAGTTTTCCTGCCAAAGTTATTTCTCTTACATCTGTGTCATTTAGCTTGTTTACAACTCCAGCTTCATATTCTGCCTGATATAATGCCGTTCTTATATTGTCCGACATTCCTCCATCTATAAATACATACGTTTTTCCACCGACTGTTTCCTTAATTCCTCCAACTTCGTACAAAGTAGTTCCCGCATTTCCAACGATACTTCTTCCTGGCTCAATGCAAAGTTCCTTAAATCCAATCTGATATTTAATTTCCATTGCTTCCGTGTATGTTATTATTTCACTAAGTACTTCCTCTATCGGTTTCGGATCATCTCCTTCCTTATAGTAAACTCCAAATCCTCCACCCATATTTACTGTGTGAACTACTATTCCCAATTCCTTTTTCAATTTATCCAAATATTTAAAAATCTCATCTAGAGCAAATATAAAGAACGCCGATTGGAAAATTTGCGAACCGATATGCGTATGAAATCCTTTAAATTCTATCCATTCGCTATCATTCAGCCTTTTAATTATATCAAATAAATTATCCTGAAACAATGAAATTCCAAATTTTGAAGTAAGCCCAGAAGTCTTTATATAATGATGCGTATGTGCCTCTATTCCTGGATCGATTCTCACAAGCACAGCCTGTTTCTTCCCTTTTTCACGGCAAATTCTCTCAATTTTATCAATTTCATCCTCATTATCAACAACAATCGTATCAATCCCAAATTCGACAGCCATTTCAATTTCATTTACCAATTTATTATTTCCATGTAAATGAACTTTATTCATTGGAAATCCCGCTTTATGAGCAGTATAAAGTTCTCCGCCTGAAACAACATCCAAATCCAGCCCTTTTGATTCAACCAGTTTAATCATCCCTGTTGATAAAAACGCTTTTCCAGCATAAGCAATTCTTGTATTAAATCTCGTAGACTTAAATGCCTCTTTCATTTTATCTATCGTTGTTTCAATAAGCTCCTGATCCATCACATAAAGTGGCGTTTTAAATTCTTTTACGAGTTCAACTGTATCCACTCCTCCTATTGATAAATTCCCATTTTCATTAACTTTCGACGTTCCAAATAATTTCATATTTCCACAGAAACTTTTTAAAAATAAAAAATTTCCTTCTCCTTTCAATATTTTTGTTTTTTGGATAATAAAAAATGCCGATAACAAGCATCAGCATATAAAACATATATCTAAAAATTTTTATTATTTTTATTTAAAACTAAAAAACTTAAAAAATTTATATGAATTATATCTGACAGCTCCCCATTATCCTTTGATAATGACAGTCCTATGGATATTCTCCATAGCCCCAGCAATAAAGATAGTCAATCCCTACGCTTCGGCAATTATTCCTTTCAACTTATTTCACAGAATCGACTTTTCTCCGTAAATTTACTTTTAATAATTGCACCTCTATCACATAATATTTATTATTATAACTAATTTTTTCACATTTGTAAAGTTTTTTTCAAAATTTTGTAAATAAATATATTGACAATTCAAATTTTATAAGGTATTGTTATTACAGACGGGAGGTAGAAGAAAAATGAAAACATTAATGCTTTTATTATTTTTGTCAGCATTAACAATAAGCTGTACGGTGTGGTATTTAAGAAATTGTTCTTACTATGAAGGAGACAGACTGTATTATAATTCAGTAAATGATACACCTTGCACTTCTTTAAATAAAAAAATTGAAAGAAATAGAAAAAGAGGTTATTAAGATATATTAAAAAATAAATTCAATCAAATTTCTAATTATTCAAGACTACTCTTCTGAAGAGTGACTTGCTCTGCAGCTATAAGACGACGGGGCTCTTCACCTAAAGACAATACTTAACCTACGTTCAAGATATGTTGTATTCGATTCGTTGCTACTCTTAAAGAGGTGTCCGTACTACTCGCTACACCTAAAAGGGTCTTCAATTCTTTTACATTTAATTTGTCCATTGCTATATTATGTTTCTCCTGTTTGGCTATATATTTTTTTATTGTTGCTTCATTTAAGCCTACTGTACTTATATAATATCCTTATGACCAGAAATGTCTGTTTCCAAATTTATATTTTAAGTTTACATGCTTGTCAAACATCATCAATATACTTTTTCCCTTCAGATATCCCATAAAATTTAATACACCTATTTTCAGTGGTATGCTTATCAGCATATACAGGTGATCTTTCATCAAATGTCCTTCTATTATTTCAACTCCTTTATATTCACATAATCTTCTTAAAATTTTTCCCACACTTTTTCTGTATTGACTATATATAATTTTTCGTCTATACTTAGGTGTAAATACTATATGTTACTTACACATTTATTTAGTATGAGACAGGCTATTAGTTTTATTAGCCAAACACCTTCCTTTCATTAATAGTAACTTGAACAACGCTATTATAATGAAAGATGTATTTTATTGCAAACTTATGTTTTCGCACCTGCTATGCGGATGTTTTTATGTTTCGCACGCTTTGCGTACTCAACTAACTAAAGTCAATAACAAAAAAGAGGAAACCAGCTACAATATAAATAATCGCTAAATCCTATTGAAAAGTGCTTCCTCAATAATTAGAGGATCAGATTCCTTCTCGCTTGTAAAGAGTTTTTTTTACTTCCGTTTGAACAGCAGTTCAAACTGTTTATCGCAAAGGCTTTTGAAACAATCTTTAGAATTTATGTCAAAAGAGTTGATGTTAGCTTTTTCCATTCCAACAAAAGAAAAGTATGAATTTATAGTAAAACCTATTTAAAACTGAACTAATTTATTAAATAAAACAGAAGTAACTGCTTCTTCCAGTGTATTAAAATTATGGGCTATGCCTTTTAATTTTTTCTTCATATTAGCCCATAATTTTTCTATTGGAGTTAAATCCGGCGAATATGGCGGAAGAAATAATAGACAATGCCCCGTCCCCTTTATTATCTTTTCTAATATATTCCTTCTATGAAATCTGGCATTATCCATCACTATTAGAACTTTCTTCCCTAATTTTTCAATATCTCTTAGAAGTATTTCCCTGAACCATTCTTCAAAAAATTCACTTTCCATTGTTTCCTTGTATATCATACTTCCTATCAGTGCATTCCCTATTTTTCCAGCAACCAGATTTATTCTTGAATATCTTAATCCTCTTTTCTTCCCTTCAACAGATATTCCCCTTTTACTCCAGCCGTATTCACGGTAGTAATATTCGTTAAAGCCTGTTTCATCAATATAGATATTCATTACTATATTGATGAAAAATTGGGCTTAACAGTACAGACGGCTTTCCCAAGAGCTAATTTTTACTATACTTTTTGAATACCAGCATACTGTAGCCTCATTTATTGCAAAAACTTACAGTGTTTCAAGGACTACCATGTATAACCTTGTCAATTCTTTTGAAATGCCAAAGTTTGATATCGAAAGGTTTAAAAAGAATGACAGTTCACCAATATATATGGAGATTGATGAAGATCAGATGAAGTGCAGAGGAAGTAAAAACACATATATGAGGATGATTGCAATACATCGTGGGATTAAGGAAGTCTACAGGGGCAGGAACAAGCTTGCTGACATGCATGTAATAATGTTTCCTACTTTCTGTTCCGTTTGAAGAAGTATCGGAGTATGTGTTTGACTATCTTGAGAAGAAATACGATATGAACAAGAAGAAACTGATTGTGAACTCTGACGGGAGATACGGATAGACAACTTTATTTGGGAACTTAGGATTTACAAGACGATATATATTTATGACAAGTTTCATCTGGTAAAATCCATAGATGTGATTTCTAAAAGAGACAAGGAAATATCAAAAAATCTTTACAAATAGCTTGAAAAAAATGATTTTGCAGTGCTTGAAAACTTTTATGAGATTTCAGGGAAAAGGAGAATATAATCTAGAGAGGAAAAGATGAGATGAAGATAAGAAAAAATCTATACTAAAGAGTACTACATAGACTCAAGAATGGAATCTCTTCTATCCCAAGAATGCTCAAGCATACCAAAAACGTTTTCAAGAAGCAAAATAAAGGTAAAAGCGTTATACTACATTTCCTTTACAAACTACGGAAAAACAGAGAAAAGGCGTACGAACTGTACTTTAGCAGGAAAAGAATAGATTCAATGGAAAAGGTAATAGGAATGGAATATTTACTAGATATTGTTAATGAAATAAGCAAGAAACACAAACATTCCATATTTAAGATGACAAGAATGTCCAATGAGGGAAGTTCTGAAGGAAATATCACAAAGCAGAATAATTTAAAAAAGCAGTTAAAAAAAGATTATTGTATTCTTTTATGACTACTCCTATATTTTTTACTCTGTCAAGCTTTATCATGTCTTTGAATTTTTTTCTGCAATATGATACAATGTATTAATTACACTTTAAATTATAATCCACTATACAAAATATTCCGAGGAGCGTGATTATGAAAAAATATAATCAGTTTGAAATTTTTAGATTTATTGGAGCATTGTCAGTATTTTACTACCATACTAGAGTACATGCTCAGTTTTCTCCTATAAAACTTCCTTTCATTTTAGAACATGGAATCGCCTGGGTATTTTTCTTTTTTCTGCTTTCAGGATTTCTTTTAACGTATGTTTATTCAAACAAAAATCTTGACACTCAGATTTTTTATAAGACAAGATTCTTTAAATTTTATCCTGTCTACTTCCTATCGCTCATACTGACATTAAAATTTAAAGGTACAATAATATATAACATGCTTCTAGTGCAGTCATGGATTTTTAACAGATCTCTAAGCTACAATTCATCGGCATGGTATCTTTCTGTACTGGCCTTTTTACTTTTGTTATTTCCAGCGCTGCTACAATTTAGAAAAAATAAATATTTTACATATTTTGTATTAATTATCAATTTTTACGTCTATTATTTTTTCAATTATCTTTTTAAGTTAAACTCCAACAGTGGAACAGTTCTTGAATTTATAAAATATAACCCTCTTATGTACATCAGCACCTTTACATTCGGAATGCTCCTTTATGATAAAATAAAAAAAAGAAATATATATTCTTTTCTTACAATAATTTATATTATTTTCTTATTATTTGCTCCATACAACAAGTTTTTCCCATATAATTCCACTGCTATTTCGTTATCTTTCATCCCTTTAATTGTATTTCTGTATTTAGATAACGGATTTTTCAGTAAATTTCTTGGAAACAAATTTTTTATCTACCTGGGAGGAATCAGTTATTCAATATACATACTGCATAGACCCCTGTACATAATATTTGAAAAATTTATGGGAGAAATGACAAGTCATGTAGATTTTCTAATCTACTTCCTAATGGTATTTCTAATGTCAAATTTGGCAAAATACCTCGTGGAGAATAAATTTTATAAATATCTATGTAAAAAATATTTGAATAGGGCTATCTAGCCTTATTTTTTTCTGTAAAAAATACAATCTTACCTTCTTTATGAAAAAAGCACTCTGTTTCCAAAGTGCTTATTTTTTTACTAAAGATATATTTTAAAATCAAGCTTAAAAATTACTTGATTTATTAGTTTATTTTTTAAAAATTTGAACGTATTATTGCTACTCAACAATAACTTCCACAACTTCATCTGTTGTAAATCTAGAAAAATATTCACCAATATCAACTATTTCTAATTTTTCTTTTACAGCTTCCCTTGTATATTTCGTATCTTTCAAAAGATTTTCAATTTCACTTAAATCTTCATTTTTACCAAAGAAATCTCCATAGAATTTGATATTTTTAATTCTGGAATTTTCTACTGTGGCAAAAATTTGGATTTTACCATTTTCAAATCTTTTTCCTCTAGTTATATTAAATTCTGGCGACTCTCCATAATTCCATTCCCAACTTCTCTTAATTTCAGCTCTCTTGGCAATGTAATCCAGCTCCTCTTGGCTAAAAACGTACTCTTTCATATCTGGATACTGTTTTTTCATATATTCCATTATTTTTTCACCAAATTCATTTACAGTGATCGGTTCTTTCAAATGAGGAAGTATGTTTGTAACACGGCTTCTTACTGATTTTACGCCTTTTGACTCAATTTTATCCTTTGAAACTTTCAGTGCATTTCCTAATTCTCCAAAATTCACATCAAACAATAGGCATCCATGGTGCATTACACGTCCTTTTATGTATGCTTGAGCGTTTCCACAAAATTTCTGTCCATCTATTTCCAAGTCATTTCTACCTGTAAATTCAGCTTTTACACCCAATTCTGCCAGAGTTTCTATAATTGGCTTTGAAAATTCCTTAAAGTTAAAACCTTCCTTATCTTCCTGCTTATTGGAGATTATTGTATAATTTAAATTGTTTAAATCGTGGTAAACTGCACCTCCGCCAGAAATTCTACGAACAACATGGATTCCTTTTTCACGAGTATATTCTGTGTTAATTTCCTCAATTGTATTTTGGTATTTTCCTACAACAATTGTTGGCTCATTTATCCAAAGTAAAAATATTTCGTCAATATCACGCAGCTGCTTAAAACAATATTCTTCTAAAGCAATATTAAATGCTGGATCATTTGACTTACTAACATAATATTTCATATGTTTAAAATTCCTTTCAAAATTTCAATTTATTTCACTTTTTTATTATTTTCTTTTTCTAGGTAAATGAATCGCTTCATCTAATGCATCTGCACATGCTTCAAACAGAGCTTCTGAGTAAGTTGGATGAGCATAGATTGTCTTAATCACTTCATCTACTGTAATTTCCATTGCCATAAGCCCTGACGCTTCATTAATCATTTCTGCTGCTGATGGTCCTACAATGTGCACTCCAAGAATTTCGTCATATTTTTTATCAACTATAACTTTTACAAATCCTGCTGGTTCTCCTGAAGCCAACGCTCTTCCGTTTGCCGCAAATTGGAATTTACCAACTTTAATATCATATTTTTCTCTTGCCTCATCTTCTGTTAATCCAACCATTGCCACTTCTGGCACTGTGTAGATTGCCGATGGAGTTGTTTCAAGTCTGATTTCTCTATGGTTTCCTTGAACCGCATTTTCAGCAGCAACTTCTCCCATTCTGAATGCCGCATGAGCAAGCATCTTAATTCCATTTATATCTCCTGGTGCATAAATTCCAGGTACACTTGTTTCCATATATTTATCAACTTTGATTCGACCTTTTTCCATTTCTAGCTCAATTTCTCCAATAGCTTCCAGATCAGGTACTCTTCCGATTGACAATAATGCTTTTTCAGAAACAATGTCATCATGTCCGTCAACTTTGATTGTTAAGTTGTGTCCATCATCAACTATTTCCTTAATTTGTGTAGAAGTTAATATTTTTATTCCTTTTTTCTCAAGCTCTTTTCTAAGTACAGCTGAAGATTCCCTGTCTACTCCTGGTACGATTCTATCCATCATTTCCACAACTGTAACTTCACTTCCAAATGATAAGAACACTTGTCCAAGCTCAATTCCGACAACTCCTCCACCAATTACAGTAAGTGATTTTGGAATTTGCTGTATGTCTAAAATGTCATCACTTGTAAGAACTTTGTTGCTTTCAATTCCAGGAATATTGATTTTTCCGACTTTCGATCCACCAGCTAAGATTATTTTATCAGCTCTTAAAACAGTTTCTCCGTTTACAACAACATCTTTATCCTTATTGATTTTTCCAACTCCATTAAACATTTTAATTTCATTGCTCTTTAGAAGTCCTCTTACACCATTTGTCAATGTTTTAACAATTTCATTTTTCAACTGCACAACTTTTGGCATGTCAATTGTGTATTTTTCACTTTCCAAAATAATTCCTCTTTTGCTTGCCATTTCGATACCTTCGAGAATTTCAGCATTTTTAAGGAATGTTTTTGTAGGAATACATCCTCTGTTCAGACAAGTTCCTCCAAATTCATTTTTTTCTACAACTGCCACTTTTGCACCAAGTTGAGCTGCACGAATTGCCGCTACATATCCAGCAGGTCCTCCACCAATTACAACGACATCAAATTCATCTTCTGCCTTTTCTTTTTTAGGGGCAGGTTGAGCCACATTTTCTGATTTCGGCTGTGAATCTTGTGCTGGAGCTGCACTTGCTGTATTTGCTGAACCTGCTTCTGGAGCTGCTTCTCCTTCTGCACCAATATATCCAATAACTTCTGTAACAGGTACAGTTTCTCCATCTCCTTTTACTATTTTTATCAAATATCCTGATTCTTCAGCTTCCAGTTCCATACTTGTCTTATCTGTCATTATTTCAAGTAAGATTTCCCCTTCTTCTACCTTTTCCCCTTCTTTTTTATTCCATTTTATAATCTGCCCTTCCGTCATATCTATTCCAGCTTTAGGCATTATCACTTCAGTAGCCATTTAATTTCACTCCTTATACTAAATAATTTTACATTTTTTATTTTCTAATTCCATAAGTTTTATTCTAAATTTTTTATTAAGCTAAATTAATAAAGCGATTGGATTTTCCAAAGCATTTTTCAAGTCCTGCATAAATTTAGCTCCCGCAAGTCCATCTACCACTCTGTGATCAATTGTAAGCGTCAAAGTCATCATTGGACGAACTGTAATTTCACCATTTACAACAACTGGCTTTTCAACTGTAGAAGAAACTCCCAAGATTGCTGAATTTGGCTGATTTATTATTGGGTTAAAGCTTTGCACTCCAAACATTCCGAGATTACTTATTGTAAATGTACTTCCACTTTGTTCATCAGGCGTCAACTTCATATCTAATGCTTTTTTCACTATCTTTTTAGATTCAACAACTAATTCGCTAAGTGTCATTTTATCTGCACCTTTTACAACTGGCACAAGAAGTCCACCGTCAAATCCTACTGCAATTGCCAAGTTTACATAATTATGCAGAATAATCTGTGTTCCGTCTTCTGACAAACTTGAATTTACAAACTTGTGCTTTAACAAAGTTTTTATAACTGCAAATGAAATAATGTCTGTTATTGTAATTTTCTTTCCTGTACTTTCTAAAATTGTATCAAGTATTTTCTTTCTTAGTGCAATAGCTTCAGTCATGTCAATTTCGTAATTAAGTGCGAATGTAGGTGCTGTTAGATAACTTTCTGTCATACGTTTTGAAATAACTTTTCTCATTGCTGACATTGGCACAATTTCTATATCCTGCTGTGCAACCGTTTTTTCTTCTGCAACAACAGCTTTTTCATGTCTTGCCAAGTCTTCTGTTTCCTGCGGTTTAGCAATCAATTTCAAAATATCATCCCGCATTATTTTCCCATTATGCCCTGTCCCAACGACATTTTCCAATTCAAGATTATGGTCTAATGCTATTTTTCTAGCAAGTGGCGATATTCTTACTTGCTTTTCAAATTTAAATGTTTCTACATCTTCCTTATGAACACGTCCATTTGCTCCACTGCCTTTCACAAGAAAAAGATCAAGTCCCATCTGCTGCGCTAATTTACGTGCTGCAGGAGTAGCTCTTAACTCATTATTTTCCATAGCTTCTTCCTTTCTATTTTATTTCTTCCTATATATTTTTTATTGTTTATTTTTTACTTTTCTAATTGCTTCTACAATTTTTTCCACACTTGGAACCATCGCTGTTTCAAGAGCGTGATTATAAGGTATTGGTACATCTTCTCCAGCTAACCTCACAATTGGGTGATCCAAATAGTCAAATGTGTCACTTTCTGAAATAATTGCAGAAATCTCCCCAATAAACCCACTTGTTTTGTGAGCGTCATTTACTAAAATTACTCTTCCTGTTTTTTTAACAGAATTCAAAATAATTTCCTTGTCTAGCGGAATCAATGTTCTAGGATCCACCACTTCTACGCTAATCCCTTCACTTTCTGCAATTTCTGCTGCCTTCATTACTCTTTCCAGCATTCTTCCATAAGTTACAATTGTAATATCTTTTCCTTCTTTTTTTATTTCACCTTTTCCTAGCGGAATAATAAATTCAGGATCTGTAGGAACTTCACCTTTCATATTATATTGTGCTTTATATTCAAGGAAAATTACTGGGTTATTATCACGGATTGCTGATTTTAAAAGCCCTTTTACATCAGCAGGTGTTCCTGGCGCAACAACCTTTACTCCTGGAATATGAGTAAACCAAGACTCAAGCGACTGTGAATGCTGTGCTGCCGAACCCACTCCAGAACCTGCCGCACATCTGAATGTTACTGGCACTTGTCCTTTTCCACCAAACATATATCTAGTTTTTGCCGCCTGATTTACAATATTGTCCATCATATAAACGATAAAATCCATAAATGTTACATCAACTATAGGACGAAGCCCTGTCATTGCAGCACCAACTGCAGCTCCAGAAATTGCTGACTCTGAAATTGGAGTATCTTTTATTCTTTCTGGCCCAAATTCATCGAGCATTCCAACTGATGTTCCAAAATCCCCTCCAAAAATTCCTACATCTTCTCCCATTAAAAATACATTTTCATCTTTTCTCATCTCTTCCGACATTGCTGTAATAATTGCCTCTTTTACAGACATCAACTTTGTTTCCATTTTCTATCTCCTTTTCTAATTCGCAAATATATCTTCAAACGCAGATTCCAACGTAGGTTCTGGACTATTTTTTGCAAATTCCACTGCATCTTCAATCTGTTTTTTTGATTTTTCTTCAAGTTCTACTAATTCTTCCTCTGTTGCAATATTATTTTCAAGTAAGTAATTTCTGAATTTTAAGTTAGGATCTTTTAACTTCCATCCATCAACTTCTTCTTTTGTTCTGTATTTTCCAGGATCAGAACTCGAATGTCCGAACCATCTGTAAGTTACGCTTTCAACAAATACAGGTCCTTTTCCTTCTCTCACATGCTTTACAGCCTTTTCAAAGGTTTCATAAACTGAAAGAACATCATTCCCATCTTCAATAAAATATCCTGGCATTCCATAAGCTGCAGCCCTTTGATAAAGATGCTCCACTTTTGCAACACTATTAATTGAAGTACTTATTCCATATCCATTATTAATTGCATAAAAAATCACAGGTACATTCCATACTGACGCCAAGTTCATCGCTTCGTGAAAGCTTCCTTCATTTGTGGCTCCATCTCCAAAGAAACAAACTACAATTTTTCCAGTATTTTTTACTTTTTGAGTATAAGCCGCACCAACTGCCATTCCGTGTCCACCACCGACAATTCCATTTGCTCCCAAGTTTCCACTTTCTAAATCAGCAATGTGCATCGAACCACCTTTACCTTTACAAGTTCCAGTAGCCTTTCCCATAATTTCAGCCATCATTCCATTCAAGTCAATCCCTTTAGCAATAACCTGTCCATGTCCTCTGTGATTAGATGTAATAAGATCATCAGCATTCAATGCCGCAATAGCACCAACATTCGCCGCTTCTTCTCCTACTGACAAATGTGTCATTCCAGGCACCATTCCTCTTTTCACAAGCTGATTTACCTTTAAATCAAAATTTCTAATGCTAAGCATTCGTTCATAAATATTTAGCAATTTACCTTTCGACAATTCCATAATTCCCTCCATTTAAATCTTTTTTATATTTTTCCAAACTTTTAGTAATTAATATTTTGTTCTCCAAAATTTCCTGATTAATTTTATCATAATTTTGTAACCATTACAATAGATATTTGCAAGTTAAAAAAATATCTTTTAAAGTTTTTTTTATTTTATATATACAAAAAGAATATTAAAAATATCCTTTACATTTTATAATTTTTACATTATACTTTAAGTACTAATAAATAAAAATTGGAGGATAAATAAAATGAAAATTGCTGAAGCTCTTATTTTACGTGCAGATATTCAAAAAAGAATTACGCAATTAAAAACAAGACTTAATAATAACGCTAAAGTTCAGGAAAATGAAAAACCTACTGAAGATCCTGAATTTTTATTAACTGAATTAGATGACTTAATTTCCCAATTAAATGATTTAATAATAAAAATAAACAAAACAAATACTCTTTCAAAAATTGATGGAATTTCATTAGTCGAATTAATTGCAAAAAAGGACACACTTTCACAAAAAGCAGGAATCCTACGTGAATTTATAGAAATTGCAAGCCAAAAAATAAATCTTTATTCCTCAACAGAAATAAAGGTTTTTAGTACGATTAATATTCCAGAACAGCAAAAACAGCTAGATAAATTATCTAAGGAAATTCGTGAAACTGATACAAAATTACAGCAGGCAAACTGGACTATTGATTTGATTAAAGAATAAAAAAATATAATTTAAACAAATTTTAGGTGTAGATATTATTAAGGTGAACATAAACCTTTGGATATTAGGGAAAAAATATCTTACAAGATGAAGTAGTGCGGGGAAATTACAAGAATTATAATTAATCCCAATATTGTTACATTTGTACAAATTACTGTAAATTTTACTACCGTATGTTAATTGATAATATTGAGGTTGGGTTGTGGGATTTATTTTAGTTATACAAAAAATACATAAGGAGAGAAAAATTTATGAAAAAAATCGGTCTTGTGCCACGTTTAATTATCGCAATAACGCTTGGTATAGTACTGGGATTAGTTTTACCAAGTCCTGTTATTAGGATTTTTGTGACTTTTTCGTCGCTATTTAGCAAGTATTTATCTTTTGTTATTCCGTTTATGATAATCGGATTTGTTGTGACAGGAATTTCAGATTTACGTCAAGGAGCAGGAAAATTGCTGGGAATTACTACATTGATAGCTTATGTTTCCACAATTGTGGCAGGAAGTTTATCTTATCTTATGGCAACTAATATTTTTCCAAAAATTCTTCATTTTGCCTCTTTTGCAGCAATAGAACACCCTGAGAAAAATCTTTTAACAGCTTATTTCGAGATTCCTCTTGCACCAATGTTTGATGTAACTTCAGCAATCATTTTTGCCTTTATAATGGGGCTTTCAATAAGCTGGCTTAGAAATAATGGTGAAGGACAAACTACCTACAACCTTTTTCGTGAGTTTTCAAAAATAATTACAAAGTTACTGAGCACATCGGTTATTCCTCTACTTCCAGTCTACATTTTTGGAACATTTATGAACATGACTTACAGTGGACAGATGTTTACGACACTTTCTATTTTCCTAAAAGTATTTGTCTGTGTGATAATTCTTCACATTTTATATATTTCAGCTTTATTTGTATTTGCTGGAGGAATTTCAGGAAAAAATCCGCTTACCTGTATGAAAAATCAAATTCCAGGTTATTTTACAGCACTTGGTACACAATCTTCAGTAGCCACAATCCCAATAAATTTGGAATGTGCAAAACGAAACGGAACATCGCCTGAAATACGTGAATTTGTAGTGCCATTATGTGCCACAATCCATTTAGCAGGAAGTATCATTACAATAACAAGCTGTGTTGTTACAGTTCTTATGATGAACAATATGGCTTACGATGTAACAAAAGTTTTCCCATTTATCCTAGTTCTAGGAGTCGCAATGGTAGCCGCACCTGGAGCACCTGGAGGAGCAATAATGTCAGCACTTCCATTTCTAGGAATGGTTGGAATCGCTTCAAATAGTCCACTAGCTTCACTGCTAATCGCACTTTATATAACGCAGGACAGCTTTGGAACAGCAGCAAATGTATCTGGGGATAATGCAATAGCTATTATTGTTGACTGGATTTATCATAAATTTATAAAAAAATAAAAATTATATGATTGAAAAAATGAAAAATTTGTGTTATAATTAATCTATAAAAAGCAATGGTATATATTCCATTTTGAGGTAAAAAATAGCGGGAAAAGTATCTTCTTCTTAGTTGAAGGAGGTATTTTTTTATGTTATAATATTTTGGGGTTCGCTACCCCCAACCTCGAAATGGAGGGAGGTGAATTGTAATGATAAATGGTGATATTGTCGTTTTTGTTATTATGGTTGTGATTTTATACCTAATCTTTAGCAAATAGATGACAAATTGCCATTTTATGCCTCCGAAAATCTGCAGGAAATTATAACCTGCAGGTTTTTTTTAAATTGTACAATTAATAAAAATAAAAAATAAATAATTTTAAAAATTCTCATAATTCTTTAATGATAATATGATAGTATTAAATTAACAAAGGAAAAGAGAAAAAATAATGAAAAGAGGTTTTTAAAATGAAAAAAAGATTTTTTTTAGTTGGAATTTTTACAATGCTTCTTTTGTGCTGTGATTTTTTGAATGCGGCTGTGAAAAAAAGAGACGCTGTTAGCACTAATTTGAATGGAACTTCATGGAAATTGACAGAAATCAGGAAAAATGGACGGAATTCCCGTATTTCAGAAAAAGCAAATGTTACAATTAATTTCTTAAAATATAATATCAACGGATTTGGAGGAACTAACGGATATTCAGGAAGTTATAAATTAAACAGGAATTCCACTCTTTCTGCTACAGTAACTTCAACTTTAACAGGAGGTGCTCAAGATCTAATGAATCTTGAACAAGATTTCTTTGATATTCTGCAATCCAACCCTGTGATTAAATACAACAAGGATACTTTAACTTTAACTAACAAGCGAGAGATTTGGACTTTTAAAAATCCTGATACGGTTAATCAAAATGACAAGGATTCACTTCCTCTTTCAAATTTAAATGAAACTTCATGGAAATTAACTCAAATTAAGAAAAATAGATGGAATTCTTATATTTCAGAAAATACAAATGTTACTATTAATTTTTCAAAAAATAAGATTAATGGATTTGGTGGAATTAATGGATATTCAGGAAATTATAAAATTAACAGAGATTCTACTCTTTCTGCCACAATAACTTCAACTCTGATTGGAGGTTCTCTAGATTTAATGAATCTCGAACAGGATTTCTTTGATATTCTGCAATCCAACCCTGTGATTAAATACAACAAGGATACTTTAACTTTAACTAACAAGGCTGGCGATATTTGGACTTTTAAAAAGTCAAATACAGTTAATCAGAATGACAAGGATTCACTTTCTCTTTTAAATTTGAAAAAAAAATTATTGAATACTAGCTGGAAACTTATTGATATTTCTGACACAAAAATGAGAAAGATATTGACAACAAATGAAATAAGAATTACTCTTAATTTTTCAGAAGACAGATTACATGGCGATTCAGGAGTAAACAACTATTTTTCAAATTACATAATGGCATCAGATAATATTATGGTTGGACCTATCGGCTCTACAAAAATGGCAGGACCAGATAACTTTATGAGACTTGAAAGTCAGTATTTGAATATTTTGAAAAATTCAAAAAAGATTAAATTAGATAATAATCGTTTGATTTTTATGACAGATGATGGAAAAACATTGACATTTAAAGAAATGTAGTATTTTATGTTTGTGCTATTTACTTTTAACTTATATTTTTTATCTGGAATAAAAAAATATTTGTTATGAAATAAATAGCACTTTTTTATTGCATTTTATTTTCTAATTTTATATCGATTTTGGCTTTATCCATTCACTTTCTTTCCCCATGGCATAGTTTTTCAGCACTTCTTCCTTATATTCCTTAAATTTTCCATCAATAATTGCCTCACGTGCATTATCCATAAGTTTTAGCAAAAAATGCAAATTATGATATGTTGCAAGCCTTTGTCCCAAAATTTCTCCAGCTTTGAATAAATGTCTTATATATGCTCTTGTGTAATTTTTACAGGCATAACAGTCACAACCTTCATCAAGTGGTCTGTCGTCTCTTGAATAAATCGCATTTTTTATAACAAGACGTCCATACTTTGTAAATACAGTACCGTGTCTACCAATTCTTGTAGGCTGAACGCAATCCATCATATCAATTCCGTGTTCCACAGCTTCAAGCATATCCACAGGCTCTCCCACTCCCATTAAATAACGTGGTTTATTTTCAGGCAGTTTTGGCGTGCTATATTTTAAAATTCTATACATATCCTCACGTGGCTCTCCTACCGCAAGTCCTCCTAAAGCATACCCAGCAAATCCATAGTCATACTCATACAGCTCTTCAAAACTTTTATCCCGTAAATCCTCATAAATTCCACCCTGTACAATTGCAAAAAGCCCCTGTCTATCCTTATTTCTATTTGCTTCGATACAACGCTTAGCCCATCTCGTAGTTCTTTCAATGGATGGTATCAAATATTCACGTGTTGACAGTCCTGGCGGGCATTCATCCAGCACCATCATAATATCGCTTCCTAGATTATTTTGAATCGAAATAGATTTTTCAGGCGATAAAAAATGTTTTGATCCATCTAAATGCGAACGAAAATGAACCCCTTCCTCTTTTATCTTTCTCAAATCTCCAAGACTAAATACTTGAAATCCGCCACTATCAGTAAGTAGTGGCTTATCCCATCTCATAAATTTATGAAGACCGCCAAAATCATTTACCAGCTCATCTCCAGGACGTAAATACAAATGATATGTATTTCCTAAAATAATTTGAGAATTAATCTCTTCCAATTCCTCTCTAGTCATCGCCTTTACAGTCGCCTGTGTACCAACTGGCATAAATACTGGTGTTTTTATTTCTCCATGTGGTGTTTTTATAACTCCAGCACGTGCATTTCCATCTTTTTTTTCTAATTTATATTCTATTGGATTTTTAAAATCTTTATTTTCTTTTTCAATACACATTTTATCTCCTATTTTATTTCTAAATTCCATTATATTCCATAAATTTTCTTAGCATTTTCAGTAGTTACTTTAATAACTTCCTCTACCGAAATTTCCTTAATTCTAGCAACTTCTTCCGCTACATATTTTGTATAAATCGGCTCATTTCTTTTCCCTCGAAAAGGCACAGGTGTCAAATACGGACAATCTGTTTCCAGAACAATTTTTTCCAAAGGCAATTCCTTCACAAGCTCCTTCGTCTTTTTATTATTTTTAAACGTCAAAGTACCACCAATTCCTAAATAATATCTATCTAAAAACGGTTTTGCCGCTTCCAAGGAACCTGGATAACAGTGCAAAATCCCACCAACATTTTTATAATCCTTCAAAACATCAAGTGTATCCTGCAAAGCCTCTCTTGTATGGATAACAACTGGTTTTTTTACCCTTTCTGCAAGTTCCATCTGCTTTCTAAATCCAGCAATCTGAACATCCTTCGGATCTTCCATCCAGTGATAATCCAACCCAATTTCCCCAATCGCAACAACCTTTTTCTCAGTCAAAGCCAATCTTTCCAGTTCTTTTTCCACTTCATCATTATATTTTTTTATATCAACAGGATGAACTCCAATTACTGCATTCACAAACGAATATCTATTCGCAAGTTCAATGCTTTTAAGTGAACTTTCAAAATCAAACCCAATGCTCACAATCACTTCCAGCTCATCTTCAATCCTTTTCATCACATCATCAAAATCATTTTCAAACTGTTTATCATAAATGTGCGTATGCGTATCAATTATTTTACTCATTTTAACAAGATAAAGTTATTCCAAAATTTCAGAATAACTTCATTTCCTTTCTAAATTTAATTTTTTTGATTTTACTGTTTTACAATCTTATCAAATATCCATTCATTATTTACTTTTTTCAAACTTATTGTTGCATTTTGATAAGTGAATATTTTTGTAGTCTTAACTTTTTCTATTGTAAAATCACTCATTAGTTGGAATAATGTTGAAACCCACTCAGGTTTTATATTTTTCTCTGGTGTAGTTTTTAAAATTTCTATTGGTTTCCCAGTTTTTTCTTTAAACCTCTTAGAAACTACTCTCATCATTTCATCTTCACTAAAGTTTCTACTATCTAATTCAGGAATCTTTATTTCAAGATCTAAATTAACTATGTCACTTGAAATATATTCAATTTTTTTTATGGAATATTGCGTATCATAAACAAGCTGTTTTGCCATCCCATCAGTTAACATCATTCCAAGTCTTTGACTGCTTTGTGTAGTCAATTCTGCCTCTCTAATACCCGCAGCCTTTTGTTTTTCTACAAATTTTTCAAACGCCTTTTCTATCCCTGCATTATTTTTCTCAATTTCTGACTGTTGAATTTTCACATTTGGCTTAACTTCAACTTTGTAAGTTGCTGAAAATCCAAGACTTGTTGTTAGCAAAAATAATATTAATATCTTCTTCATTTACTCATACCTCTTCTCATTTATTCAAATTATTTTCCAAAATTTTCAAACATAGAATCAAAAATATCAAAACCATCACTTTCTAATGTTTCTTCATCTTTATATTCCCATTCTTTCTGATTTTTTTCCAAAATCATTTTTCTCTTTTCCGTTTCATATTCAAATTGGTTATTATCCAATCTTTTTATCATTTCATTTTGAGATTCAGACAAAATTATTACATTTGCTTTCAATTTTTCTTCATTGGACAATTTTTGAATTTTTTCCTTATCTAATTTATAACCCAATTCTTTTGAAACTTTATCTTCGAGTTTTTTGTTAAATTCTTCAGAAAACATAATTTCAAAAATATTCGGAGATTTTTCAGTATAAGTTATTTCCACTTTGTTTTTTGAAATAAAATTAATTTTTTCAATTTTATAAATTGTTTTTTCATAAACTTTGTTATTCATCAAAACATCAGGTACATTCACTTTAAATTTTTTTTCACCTGTTTTCAAATTAGTATTTTCCGAATATTCAATACCCTTATTTTTACTTTCTATCCCATCTGAAATTTCTTTATTAAAAACTTCAATAACTTTTTCACTTTGATTTTTCATTTCCTCTTCTGATAATTTTAAACTCTTATTTTTTGTAATTTTAAAATTTTCTTTTTTTAATTCAAATGAAAAACTTAACGAAAAAACAACAAAAAATAAAATTAGAATTTTTTTCATAAAACTCCTTTTTACAAACAACCAAAATAATAAAAAAAGTAAACTCAAGAATTATATTTTTTATGTTGTATATTTTAAACACTTAATCTGAATAAAAATTTTACAAAATTTCAGTATATCTAAATTTTCTTATCCAAACTTATTTCAATTTTTCATATCTTTTAGATAACTCAATCGCTCTGCCTTTAGTCGAGTTAATCAATGATTGTGTATATTCCAAACCATAACCTGTTCCACAAAGTTTTTGTCCATTTACAATTCCACAAAATTCATCTGCCGCTCCTTTTGCAACTCTTTCTTTTCTTTTTATCCATACTCTTTCTTCATTTCTAAGTTTCTCTTGTTCTTTTTTTGACAATTTTGACATTAATAATTTATAAACTTTATTTAATTCATCATTCCATCCGTCCAAAATAACCGAAGATGCTTCTTTCATTTCAGCGTTACTTCCTCCAAAAGAATCCTCTACACTTTTCTCTTTAGTTTCCATTCTATTAATCATATCACTCGTATAACCAGCAAAACTGCTAATTACAACCATCAAACTTGCAACCAAAAGCATTACTTTTTTCATAAAAAATCTCTCCTTTTCACTTTTGAAATCAAACTTAAAAATTATAATTTTTCAATTTTATTTTACTCCACTTCAATTCCATTTTCCCTAAATTCATCCAGCAATTCCTCATCACAGCATGAAATAAAAATTACTTTTTTCAAATTTTTTAATTTCTTAAACCCTTTTACACTATATGTCTGAAATAAATAATCTTCTCCATCCCAATTTGGACAAAGAATACCATAAATTTCAAGCCCACCATCAAAACAAATTTTATCTACTTTTTCCAAGTCCTCTGCCGTCAATTTCACATTTTCAAAAAATTTTAAAATTGGCTCAACTATAACTGGATTAACAAAATTTCCTATTTCAAAAACATAATCATCATATTTTTCTTCTAATTTTTCAGTCAATTTTTCAAATTCTTCAACAAAACTTGCATTTTTCCCAAGCAAAGTTTCCAAAACAACCAGCTTAAATCTAAAATCTTCAAACATTTCACTTTTATCAACCATTTCATAGTCATCAGGATAAAATTCTCCAAAATCCTCTTCTTCAAATTCATCCATTTCCGATTTTTTCAGAAATTCTTCAATATTTTCCTCTTTTAAAATGTAAGGCATTTCTTTCTCCTCGTTCATTAATTATTAAATCGTAAATCCATTAAAATTCTTTATTTTGAGTTATTTTATTTCCATAATACTTACAATTAAATGAAATTCAATTCAAATTTAAGATGTGCCTGAAAACAATCAAAATAAAATTATTAGGAATATTTTAAGACACATCAAAATATTTACTTATTCAGGATAATTTAAATTTTCCTCTCCCAAATGTTCCAACGTTTCCTCCAAATATTTCTTAGCCTCAAAATTAGCCATTGGCAAGTTTTGATCCAAGTAATTTCCACATTCTATAGCAGTCGCTCCTGGGATTGCTCCTTTAAATTCTGCCATAAATTTGTAAAGTTCCTTCATTAAGTCAACAATGTCCTTTGATTCCAATTTTCCTTTTAGGATAAGATAAAATCCTGTTCTGCACCCCATAGGCCCAAAATATACGATTTCATCTTTCCAAGTTGGATGATTTCTCAAAAATGTTGCTCCCAAATGCTCCATTGTATGAAGTTCAGCAATGTTTATTACTGGCTCCCTGTTTGGTAATTTCATTCTTATATCAAAACTTGTCAAATAATTTCCATTAACTTCGTCTATTCTTGATACATAAATTCCTCTGTTCAATCTGATGTGATCTACTGTAAAACTTGCTATTCTTTCCATTTTTTCCACTTCCTTTTTATATTTTTATTTTCTATATTTTTTCAAATTTTTAAGTTATTTATCTTTCCACTTTTATTGAAGATTCTATTAATAAGTCCAATGTCTGTGAATAATCATAACCTTTTGAAGCTGTACTTTTTGGCAATAAGCTGGCAGATGTCATTCCTGGTGATGTGTTTACTTCCATAAAATACGGTGTTTCTTCATTTACCACCATAAAGTCTATTCTTGCAAATCCTTCACATTTTAGCCCGTAATAACTGTCTTTTGCAAATTTATTAATTTCAGCCTGCACTTTTTCAGGAAATTCAAACACATATTCATTTGCTCCGCCTTTTGCATATTTTGATTCATAGTCAAAGTAATCTCCCGCAAGAGCCTCAATTCTTAGTGTTGGAAAAACTTCCCCATCAATCACAGGTACGCTTATTTCCACACCATGCAGAACTTCCTCAATCAATGCCTCCTTATCCATTCCAAAAACAAGTTCCAGCCCTTTTTCAAGTTCTTCCTGATTTTCCACAAAACTTACTCCAATGCTTGAACCACCATTATTTGGCTTTACTACAACATGATTTCCCAATTCTTTTTTTATTGTTTCAAAGTCAACAGTTTCGCCTACACGTACACTTTTCCATTTTGCAATTCTAACTCCATATCCAGCCACAATTCTTTTTGAAAATTCCTTATCCATACAAACTGCACTTGACATCACTCCAGGCCCGCTGTAAGCCACTCCCAGACTTTGCAAGATCGCCTGTATTCTCCCGTCTTCCCCAAATACACCGTGTAAAGCGATATAAACAAAATCGAGATTCAAGTCTTTTACTTTCTCAAAAACTTCCTTTTCTGAATCAATCACAATATCAAAAACCTCATATTTATCTCTATTCAAGTTTGCTACAATTTCACTTCCTGTCTTTAAAGAAACTTCTCTTTCAGTTGAAACTCCCCCACGTATTACTCCTACTCTTAATTTTGACATTTTCTCTTCCTTTCCAGTTTTTTTTATTATAATAAATCTGCATCATAATCAAATAACTGTTTGCTTTTTATAAAAATTTAAAATTTCTAACAACTACAATGTTTTTATAAATCTAATTTTTATCATTTTTCTCCAATATTTTTACAATAAAACTTTGATATTTTAGATTAAAAACACTGTATTCAGTTTGATTTCTGCATTATTAATTCTATAATTACCTAAAACAGTATAAACATAATTCAAGAAAATCTATTTTATAAATTTTTAAAATCTTCTTTTCCAAAATCATATTTTTTACCGCAAAAATGACATTCTACCTGAATTTTGCCTTCCTCTTCCAAAATTTCATCAATTTCTTCTTTTCCAAGCGTGATTAATCCCTTGTAAAACTTCTCTTTAGTGCAATTACACTTATACTCCAGCTCTGATTTTTCCAAAATTTCAAAATCTTCCACATAAACCTTTTTATGAGCACCATCAACATCTGTCTCTTCCTCAAATACCGAAATATCCTCATAAAGCAGTTCCACAATCTGCTCAAGGCTCATTCCACCTTCCAGAAGTTCAGTAATCGTCCTAATCTGCTGTAATTTATTTTCCAGTTTATCAATAAATTCATCTTCCACACCTGGCAACAGCTGTATCAAATAACCTCCAGCCCTTTTAATTTCTCCATTTTCATCCAGTTTTACACCAAGTGCGACAACTGATTTTATCTGCTCTGACAAAAGAAAATAATGAGCAATTATATCTGCGATATCTTCTTCATTTATTTTTGTAACGCCAGAAAACGGATCACGCAGTCCCAAGTCCTTTATAACTTGCATTGTTCCATTTCCAATAAATCTCACTTGCCCAGTCTCATCTTTTATAAAATTTCCGTTTTCGTCAATTATCTGATGAAATTTATCTTCAGGATTTCCAATATAACCTTTTACTTCCCCTTTCATATTCCCAGTTGCAAGCATATTTCCATAAGGTCCATCTCCATTTACTTTAACTGTCACTAAATCCTTCTCATTTTTCAAATCTTTCCCCATCATAGCTGTCGCTGTCAATAGTTTCCCAAAAACAGTTGTCGCTATCGGATCAAGTCCATGTACTTTCTTTGCCTCTTTTACAATCTCTGTCGTATCACAGACAAAAAATCTTGCACATTTGCTTGTCCCTCTAATTATTTCTGATTTTCCCATATTTTCTAACATCCTTCTTTATTTCAAAATTATAATTATTCCTATTCAAATCTAAATTCACTTAATTTTTATCAATTCAATCTCAATTTGATTAAAATTTATTTTTAAAAATTACATTATTAGAATATCATATTCTATACAAAAAAACAAGATAATTCATTTGCAAACCCAATAGAAAACAAAAAAAAATACCACCTTCCAAATCAACAGCAGTATTTTTCATCCCAATCAATTTTGCCTATCCAATTTCATCATCATAACAATCAATCCATCTTTAGAAATAAAATTATCTATCTTCTCAAAGCCAAATTTTTTATAAAAATCTATAAGTTTCTCTGAATTTCTACATTCCAGCCAGACATATTTGGCATTTATCAATTCCTTTGCTTCCAGCAATAACTCAAAAGCAAGCGATAATAAAAAATTACCTTTTATTTGTTCACTTTCTGATAAATTAAAATTTTTCCCTAATTGTCCTAATAAATAACTGTTCACTAAGTAAAATCCGTTACCAACCTTCTGTCCACTTTGCATTAATTTCTTTTGTTTACTATTACTTAAATTTTCAAATCTTTCATTCGGTAATATTAAACTTTTATTTGCTACTGAAAAATAACCTAACAAAGTATCATTATTATTAAAAATTAAATGTGTTGTTGAAATAGAACTTTTCTCAAAAAATATTGCTTTATTATGTAAAAAATCTTCTACATTATTATTTTTTCTACTACTAAATGTATTCAAAATATTTTCTTTTACATACTCTTCTGTATCATACTTCAACAAATCATTTATCGACAATCTTGATATTTTCATCTTTTCTTATCCAATATTCTTCTAATTCTTTTTTCATCTGTTATTTTTTCAGCCTTTACACCTGTTAATTCTGGTTTTCTGTCATTCTCCAATGCCTTTATTAAGCCATCTATTTCCTTCTCAGTTTTAAACTCTGGCAATCTTAAAAAACTCGATGTAGCCATTACAATTCCTCCCTTTTTTATTTTTTACACTACAATTATACAATGAAAATATTTAAAAATCAACTTATTTTAATTTTATTTTAATAAAAAGATAAATTAAAACTTTCTGGAAATAAAAAACAACCAGACTCACTTATAAAAGTAAAAGAATGATTGCTTTATTTATTACTTTAAACTATTTTATTTATTTTGATTTCTAAGTTCTTCTGGCTTTTGTGATAATCCAGTTGATGGTCCTGTTTCTGGTAATTCTACTGCTGTTTCTTGCTCTGTTCCACCAAGTGTGTTTAAATTTGATAATGTTGTGTTTAATTTACCGAGTAAAACATCAATATTTTCTGCTGTTAAAACAATTTTTTCTCCATTTGCTGTTTTTTTAACTACAAATTTTGTAACATTTTTTGATTTTGGTTTTTCTTTTGCTTCAAGTTCCTCTTTAAATCTTTCATCAACTGTCATTGAATGAGAACCGTTTCCTGAAAAAGTTTCCTGTGTCATTTTTTTGAAAACTTGTAAAAATATTTTTTCAACATCCACATTTGTTACTTCTACTGTTACAATTGTTGTTTCACTATCTTGTTTCTCCGACTTAATAATTTTATATTCAAGATTTTTTAATAATGTTTTAAAAAGTAATTCTTGAAATTTATTGTTGTACTTAACATCTAAATTCCCCTCAAAACTATCGTCAATCACATATTTTGCTGCCTCTTTCGTTTTTTCAGCTTTTATATTGTCAATAAATTTTGAAACTGTTCTGTCAGGTCCAGATCCGCAGCTAACTATACATAAAAGCATAAGAATTCCTAAAAGTATTTTTTTCATCTATAACTCCCTTCTCTTTATTAATGATATTTTTTATTCTCTATTGTTTATTCTACATCATTTGAATTAATAAGTCAAGGAAGTTTTGAAATTTTGATAAATAGTCATAGTATATAAATTTTTTCTCTTTTATTTTTTTAGTTCTTTTTCCAATTTTTTTACTCTTTTTACAAGTTCAGGTACTTTTCCCATTGCCATTTTCACTCTCAAATCCTCCATATGTTCACGAAGTGGATAACCAGACATCTGCTTTCCATCTGATACATCGTTAGTAACTCCAGATTTTGCTGCAATTACTACATTTTTTCCAATTTTAAGGTGTCCTGCCACTCCAACTTGCCCTGCGAGAGTCGAATTATCTCCCACTTCCACACTTCCAGAAATACCAGTCTGAGCCACAATCAGACAATTTTCTCCAATTATATCATTATGAGCAATATGAACGAGATTATCAATTTTTGTACCTTTTTTTATAATTGTATCTCCAATCGCTCCTCTATCAACACAAGAATTTGCTCCAATTTCAACTTCTTCTCCCAAGACTACATGTCCAATCTGCTCAATTTTCACATTATTTCCATTAATTTTTATAAATCCAAACCCGTCAGATCCTATCACAGCTCCCGGCTGCAAAATTGTACCTCTTCCAACTTTTGTAAATTCTCTTATCGTTACATTTGAATAAATTATACAGTCATCTCCAATTTCAGTTCCTTCAAAAATCGATACATTTGGATAAATAACAACATTTTTTCCAATTTTTACATTGTGTCCAATATAAGTGTTTATTTTTGAGACATTTGCAGTTTCATCAATTTTTGCAGAATTTTCTATCTGATTTTCAAACGGCTGCAATTTAGGCTTGAAATAATTTAATAGTATCGGCATTAATTCTCTTGGATTACCTTTTACAACAATAAAGTTCTTATTTGTAGGTAAATTTGGCAAATCAGGAACAATCACAGCACCTGCATTACATTTATCCATATTTTTCAACATTTTCTCATCCGCGGCAAATGTTAATTCCTTCTCATTTGAATGAAAAAATGGAGCAAGCCTTGTAAAATTCAATCCATCACTTCCTCTGATTTCTCCATTTATCAGTTTTGCAATTTCCTTTATATTATACATTTTGGATCTCTCCTTCTTCATTTTTTATAAAATTATAGGGATGAAATTAATCACCCCTTATAATTATTTAAGTTTATATTTTGATTTTTCTAAAAAATTAGAATGATTGTCCAAAGCTAAAATAGAATTTACCTTTATCTTTTTTCTCACCTTTTTTCTCAGGATCCATTGGCCAACCATAATCAAATCTTAACGGTCCAATTGGAGTATTTAATCTTACCCCAACTCCATACCCTTTTTTAAGATCTTTAAAATCATGAGCATCTTTTCTGTTTGGTTTGTAAATTCTTTTACCAGTACGAGGATCTCTTGATTCATTTTGCCAAGCATTTCCTATATCAAAGAATGCTACTAATTGTAATGTATCATTGATTTTTGTTCTATTTTCAATAGTTGCGTGGAATTTATCATATCCATCAAATGCACCATATTCATATCCACGAACTGATTCAGCTCCACCAATGCTAAATTTCAATGCTTCTGGAGTTCCACTTCCTGTAGATCCCCAAGCTACTCTATATGCCATTACATTCTTATCACCAAAGAAAGTTGGATGGTAAGCTCTCAAATCTGTTTCAAACTGATCGTATTTTCTAGAATCCCCTATAAGTTTACCTCTTTCATATGACATTGTTGAATAAATACCTTTTGATGGACTATAGGAATTATTTCTTGTATCATAAATTAATGAAGGTCCTATCGCAAGTAAGTTATATTTATCATTTACTTCTTTGCTTCCAAGCAATTCTTTAAAACGATCATATCTTGCTGCTAATCTTACATAAAGATTGCTGTTAAGTCCCTTACCAATTGTCCAACGAGTTCCAGATTTTCTTACTTTTTCAACTTCATCTCTGTCCGCATTATCATTGACAGACTCATTCCAGTAAATATTTCCACCTATTTGTACACGCTCAGTATTTTTTACCCAAGGATCAAACCAGCTAATATCAAATGTTTTATCTCCTTTGTTTGAGGCCGAAAGTGTGATTGATGCATCTTGTCCTCTTCCAAGGAAGTTAGAGTCAGATAATTTAAGTTCTCCAACTAATCCAACAGAAGTTCCATAAGAAATACTTCCATTTATTGTAGTTGTTGAACGTTCTTCTACAAGAAATTCAACTGCTCTTGCATTTGGATCATCTTCTTTTCCACTAAGTACAGGCTCTATTGAAGTAAATATACCTGTTTTATAAAGCTCTCTCATTGTATTTTCTACATTTTCTCTCTTGAAAATTTCTCCAGGTTTTACTTCTTGCACTCTTTCAAATATATAAGGTTTTGTTCTTAAAGTCGTAGCCTTCAATGATTGTCTTTCATTATCCTTCTTCGATGGGGCTTTCTGGAATTCAACAGAATCAACCATTCCTTCTGTAAGTCCCATATTTACAACTCCTTCAGGAGACACGTTTATTGACTCTATTCTTGCCAAAGTGTATCCATCTTTTGAATATAGTTTGATCACCCCATTTTCATCAGGATTTAACATATTACTATTTAAGATTTCTCCTCTTTTTACACCAAGTGCTCTTTCAAGCTGTTCATTGGTATAAAGTGTATTCCCCTCAAAGTTTATATTTTGAATAATTGGATTTTCCTGTACTTCATAAATAATTTCAACTGTATTATCAGCTCTTCTATTAATTTTAGGTTCAACACTCGCAAAATATCCTGACTGAAATATTTTTTGCGCACCATCAATAGCTTTTTGTGGTATAAAAATATCTCCTAATTTTACAGGAAGATCTTTCAGATATTCTTGTTTGTCTTTTATTTTTGTTCCTTCAATTTCAATTCTTGCAACTGTAAATTCTGTTTCTTTTTTCATATCTTCACGCATTTGAAGTCTTTTTCTAACAGCTTCAGCATTTTCTACTTCACTTACTTGTATTAAAATGTTTACCGTATCTCCATCAACTTGCGGAATTACATTTGCTTCAGCAATATATCCAAGACGTTTTACTGCAAGATAAATATCACTTAAGCTCTTATTTGAATAATTATCTCCTGATTTTACAGGAATCTTTTCAAGTATTGTGTCAGCAGATATTTCATTTAAGTTCGAAACTTCAATTGTTCCAACCTTTAGCTCAACTTTTTGTTCAATTGCCTGCTGAGCCTCAATTGTATCTCTTTTACTTCTTTTGCTTTTTTTAATTTTTCTTCCTTTAACTCTAATTGGCTCAACATCATCAAAATTGCTTAAATTTCCAGTTTCATCAGTTGCAGATGTCTCAATTTCTGTTTCTGTTTCCCCATCAGCTAAAAGATTTTTGTTATCGGCTAATTCACTTGTTCCAATTGTTCTGCCTTTTTCTTCCGCCTGTGATACGTTGTTCACAGATACAAATAATGTTACTACAACGATTAAGG
Organism: Leptotrichia sp. HSP-342; assembly: GCF_041199995.1. Taxonomy (NCBI): domain Bacteria; kingdom Fusobacteriati; phylum Fusobacteriota; class Fusobacteriia; order Fusobacteriales; family Leptotrichiaceae; genus Leptotrichia; species Leptotrichia mesophila. The sequence continues at coordinate 736,649 of NZ_CP165646.1, read as the reverse complement.
CATAAATCTTATTTCTCACTTCTTGTTTTGACATTTTTCCTCCTATTTTTTTAATGTATCAAGTTTTCTTTTTCTAAATATTTTTCTTAAAATATCTCTAAATGTATCGGCTCTTGCTGAAAAATCAACTCCAAAATAATAATTTACTCTTGCACCATTACTCATGTCCATGCTGGATTTGTTTTTATTTATACTTTCACCTCCAAGACGTAAATCTAGTCCATTTGTAACGTTATAGCTAAGCCATGCGTTATATCCTACTGGATTTTTTCCTTCAGATTTTGAAGTCTGATACGGAAATTTAACCGCCGCATTCCAGAACAGCCTATCTTTATACAGGTTATCCTGAAGAGTAAGCGTTGTTGCTGCACTATATTCTCCTGTTTTATCTGAGCGATTTAAATTTGTTGAAACAGATACTTTGGACATACCTAATACCTCTCTAATTTTACCAGTTACTGACGAAAAAATCAACTCATTTAATGCAGTATTAACTAAAGAGCCTGCAACTACTAATCCATCAGCTGAATTTCCATTGCTATTTTTACCAGTTTTTTCTCCATTTCCAACTATTGTGTTGAATGCGAGCAGTGATATAATTTCCTCTTTTGATTTACCTGAAGAGGAAGCAAATTTTATTTCAGGTTTACTTACATTTCCGCTTACACTTATTTCTATCCTTTCTCCGTTTATTACTGTGCTTGCATCAAATACAATAAATGGATTCGACACTGATGATGTAGTGCCATTAACAGACGGGATAAATCTTATCTCCGCACCTTCTATTTTAAAATCGTTTCCATTTGCAGAAAATGAACCTCTTGTAATTGTATATTCTCCATCTATTCCAATTTCTCCATTATTGTAAGTAATATCAGAAGCTCCTTTTACAGTTCCCTTTATATTTTTTACAATGCTCACATTTGGAATTTTAATTTTTACGTTATTTCCAGTCCGAACATTTACGTTTACTGTATATTGCTTCATTATCTTGTCAATAACTTCTTCTACTACTCCTTCAACAATTGTCTTATCTTTAGAGTTTTTAACAACTTCTTCTTCTGAAAGTTCAGTTTCTTGTTTATTTTCTGTATTTTTTGAATCAAAGTTAGGTATTTCACGGATTTCTGCATCATCCACAAGTAAATTTCCAAATAATCTATTTTCAGTAAATACTAAATCTCCAGTAAGTGCAAAATCAATACCTTTTCCATAATGAAGTCCAACTTTATTAAGATTTGTATTTAATTCAAATTTTCCAAGTTCCAGACGTTTTGTCTTCATGAAGTCCGATGGTATTTTTGGAACATCTAGATCTCCATTTACTTTAAAGGTTCCTCCATTATACCCTCCATCTAGACGATTTACAACAAGCTTGTTATTACGTAACTCAATGTTGGCATTTATATTGTCCACAAGTGTCTGTCTGTCTTTTGTTTTATAATTAAAATTATCCAGAAGAATGTGTCCTGTTGTTGCCTCATTTGAGAAAACTGCATCTATGTTTGCAATCCCACCTGCCTGCTCTATATCCTTATTAACTCCAAGAAAGTTTAAGTTAAAATCCTTAGCAAGCATAGAGACATTGTATTTTACTGGTGTAAACTGCACATATCCATTTACGAGCAATGGATTATCTTCATATTCTAGATAAAACTGTCCAATATTTAGGGTCTTTTCATTTGCCTGTAAATCAATATCCACATTTTTTACTGGAAATCCACTAAGCTTGACCTCATCTGATTTTATCTGAACTCCTGTTATGAAATTTTCAAAACTTCCACGATACATGAATCCAAAATCAATATCGCCACTGTATCCTTTATCCTTTAAATCTTGTACCGAATCAAGCGAGAACTTCTGTTTTTCTATCTGATAGTCAATATTTACATTGGCAAGATCGAATTTTGTCTGTGTTTCAAACAGCGTTTCATTATTATCTCCGACAAATTTCAGTTTCTGCAAGTCAAATGTTCCATATTTAAAAAACTTGTCTATATCCCCATTGGAATATTCAAGTTCTGCGACAATATGTGGAATCCTATAAGTTTTAAAGCTCATATTTCCAAGAATTACCTGTCCTGCCAGATTGAAATTATTCAAGTCACCCTTAAGGCTAAGATTTGATCTTGTCCCAAATGTCAAGTCCTTCATTTCCAAAAGTTTTGGAATGTCAGGTTCATTTAAGCTAAGCCCAATATCTGAAATTCCAGTTTTCAAATCATAAGTTCCATAAAGACTATTTTCACGCAAAGTCACATCCTCAAAGTTTATGACTCCGTCTTTTATGCTTAGACGTGCATTTGTGTCACCCACATATCTTGAATTTACAGTTGTCGGTGCAGACGGCATAGTTATTGTTCCTGAAAGCTTGTCAACCTTTCCTGAAAGATTTGCATCCAATGTTCCCACTTGCAGGTTAACCTTAGGTCCTGAAGTATTGTAAAGCCTGTAGTCTTTCAACCCTGCATTTATATCCATTCTTCCTGTTTTCAGATTGAACTTTCCATTCGCATTAAGGTTTTCGTTGCGGATATCTGTAATATTTACAACATTGTCCTTTATATGCAAGTTTCCACTTACATTTTTTAGACGCTGGTATCCAAGCCACAGTTCATCCATATTTGTATTTACAGTTATATCCATATTGGCAAGATCATTGATTTTACCACTAGCATGAAGCTTTTCGTATTCTCCGATATATTCTCCATACGGACTGTAAAGCTCATAAGTTCCTGAAATTTTATTTCCACTTCCACTAATTCTTGCTGTAAATGTTGCTGGCAGCTTTGCCTTGTCCAGTCCTTTGAACTTATATCCATTGGCTCTTAACAGCTTTGCTATGTCAATGTTTTTTGGCAGATTTAACGAATATGAATGTTTCATATTGGAAGTTGTTGTCCCATTTATACTTACTGTTCCGCCACCATTGATTCCAGCTGTTCCACTTATCGTATAATTCCCGTTATGGATTTTTACACGGGCATTTACGCTATGCACAAGCGGAATTGACAAATCCTTTATTTTTGCATTTATTAATCCTGAACGGAGCATGTTTTTCCCATTGAAATTTACGACCAGATTATCCACATCAGGGCTGATTGTGTAACTTTTGCCACCGTAATTTACCGTAAAATACCCTTTGCTTCTGGCATTTACCACAAGAGTCCGTCTGCTTGGATTAATTGTATAATTTCCATTCAGCACATTGGAATTTACATTCCCAGATATAATATTCTTGGTTGATATTTTGAGATTTCCTGTTATAGTTCCAATGCTAAAATCTGAACCAAGATTATTTAGGATATAGTTTCCATTCCCTGTTTTATTTTTCAAGTCATAGACAAACTTGCTGGATTTTACATCTTCCTTAATCTTAAATCCTGAAATCGTTTCATCAAATACAAATGACGTATCTGTCAATGTTAATTTTTCATCAGCGATTTTCATTGTTGTTTTTATATTTCTAAAATTATAATTTGCAAGATTTATATTGTCTGATGAAAATTTCCCATTAAGTGTAGTCTTTTTCTTTTTTATATCTGAATTTACTTCAAGATTAGCTGTAACCCTGCCTTGCGCATTAATTTTCGCATTTTTTATAATCTTGTATCTTGCAACCTCTTCAAAAGGCAGATTGTCAGCAGTCAGCTTCAAGTTCAATTTTTGATTCTGAACAAAATAAGCAAGCACAAAAGTTACTGGACTTTCTTTTAATTTTGTGTTAGCATTTACAGTAATTTTATCCTTTTTCAAGTCAATTACTGCATTAGCGCCTTCAATATCGCCATCCAAATCAACATAGCTAACCTTTCCGTTGCGTATTTTCAGACTTCCCAGAGCATTTGTAGTTTTTTTCACTTTGTCATTTTCAAGCTTAAGGACTCCATTTAATATTCCACCTTTCGCTTTTATCATTTCAAGCGGTACATACTGCCCCAGCTCCTCGTTTATACCAATATTTTCAAAACTAAAATTCAGCCGAAAATCCTTCCTTCTTGCATCACTGTTCTTCATTTTATCAAACATCGAATAAATAGACTGCTTTGATTTCAGAATTTGTTTTAGTTCAATCTTTAATGCTTCCACTGTACCATCTTCATTTTTATTTCCAGAACCTTTTGCAACAATCGAAAAACCTCTTGATTTTGCCGTTTCCAATTTACCATTTACTTTTTTCAAAGTTTTTGATATCTTTTTTTGAAAACTTAAATCTGTATAATTTACAATTGCATTATGAATATGTAACTTTCCGATTCTGCTTGTAGGATCGAATGTCTGAGTTTTTTTCGGATCTTTTTTTATGACATGGAAAATATTAAAGTCATTATTTTTTCTTCTTTCCAAATTCACAATTCCGTTGTAGACGTCTATTCTGTTAAGTCGTGTAGGCATAAGAAGACTTATTCCAGCTGTAGTTTTCTTTCCATAAATAACGACATTTCCAGCCATATCCTTAACTTTCAGATCATCAATTTGAAGAGTATTAAATCCTATTAATTTAACATTCTTAAATTCTACATTTAATCCACTAGCTTTTAATATTGAAGTCAACATACCTCTAAAATTTCGAGTAGAAATACAAAGCTTTATTCCGAATACGGTTATTAGAAGAAAAATGAATACAATCAAAGATTTCTTTATATATCTCATCTCACGTTTTTTACCTCCTCTTCTGTTTTTTTGAAAAGGATAATCATTTTCATTGTCCTAATATTTCATTTTATCTTTTTTTAATTTTTTACAATTAAAAAGAAATATCCTTTTTATTTTATCACAAATTTAAATAAAAATCTATTATTATATAAGTTTTTTTCACTTAGAAAATATAAAAATAGTTTTATCATCAAAATAATTTTGTTGACTTTTCATATAACGCGTGTTATATTGTGTTATACTTAGATTTTAACTATGGTAACATTTTTAAAATAAACTCATCTATGTAATTAAAGGAGAATTTTATGAAACTAAAAATAGCAATTATATCAATTTTAACAACAGTTTTTGCAAATGCAGCAAGTGTTGACTATTTGTCAAACAACTCTGCCTCATATTTTCAAAATCCATCTCAGACTGGTAAAATTACTGTGGAAGGTGTTTTTTACAATCCTGCTGGAACTGTATTTTTAGATGACGGAACTTACATCAATGTAAATATGCAAAATTCAATGGTTGAGGAATCAATGACTCTAAATGGAAAAAAACTAAAATCACGTAGATATGCAGGAGCTCCTTCATTTAACCTTCTGTATAAAAAGAATAATTATTCACTTTACGGAAATTTAAGTGTTATCGCAGGTGGAGCAACTTTGCGTTATAATGAAGGTGTCGCAGGGATTGAACTTGCAGGAGAAACTTTTAATAATCTTACAGGAGGAAGACTTGGAGCAAAAGTTGTAAAAAATCGTTTTACAGGACAAAATCGTTACTATCAACTGCTTCTAGGTGGAGCATATAAATTTAATGATGCCTTTTCAATGTCAGGTGGTCTAAAATATGTATATGCTCACAGAAAACTGGATGGAAAAGCTCAATATGACTACAATCCACTTGTAGGTGCTGCAATTGGTCTTAACAGAAACTACCTATCAATGAATTCAGAACGTAATGCAAAAGGTGTTGGAGGAATTATAGGTTTTGACTATAAGCCTACTGACACATTAAATTTTGCCTTAAGATACGAAACTCCAGTAAAACTAAAATTTAAGTCAAAAGCACAAGAAGATAATAAAATGCTGCTTGCGGGACGTCCTCTTGGAATCTCATTCTTCTATCCTGAATATGCAGATGGTGTACATTCAAGACGTGATTTACCGGGAGTCCTGGCACTAGGAGTATCAAAGGATATAAACAAATGGACACTTTCCAGCGGATATACACATTACTTCAATAAAGCTGCAAAAATGGATAGATTCAAGTATAACGACGGGTATGAGGTAAATTTTGGAGCAGATTACAAAATAAATGATAAATTTACTTGGCACGCTGGATTCAATTACGCAAATACAGGAGCCAAAAAAGAATCTTTCTCTGATGTAGAATACGCGATAAATTCACAAATTTACGCAACAGGACTGACATACAAGCCTACAGAATCCTCAGAGTGGAAATTTGGAATCGCCCATGTAAATTACAATGCTGCTAACGGAAAACGTGAACAAACTTCACTTCCAGGAGTCTACATTGATAAATCAAAAGTAAAATACGACAAAAATATAAACGTATTCACAGTTGGTTACACACATAAATTCTAATTATTGCAAAAACTTTAAGAACAGACTAAAAAAATTTGTTTTTAAAGTTTTTTTATTGTATAATTTATTTAAAATCTATTTTTTGTAATCAGCAATTAAGTTATTTTCTTAATTTTTTTTAGATTATTTTAGTTAATAAAGATTTTTCTATTAAGTTATGTTTTTTTCTTTTTTTTACGTAAAGGGGATCAGTCGCCATCCCCTTTATAATCCCCGCTCGTCTAAGCATTTTTTGAAAACAAAATCGAAACTCGCTGCGTAAAACTTCGCTCAAACAGTCGATTTTATTTCCAAAAAATCACGACACTTTTTAGTTTAATCATAACAGGTAATTTTATTAAAAAGGTTCAGATTATAATAAAATAAACTTTTTTAATTTTAATAAATCGACGGAGCTTTTATTTGTTCAACTACGACTGTTTGACGACTAAAAGGAGGAGTTTCGGAGTTGGGCAAATAAAAGTCGTAGTCTAGCCATAGGTTGCAGGATTTGCGGCAATGAGCAATCCTGCGAAAATATAAAGAGAAAAAACATAAGTAAAAATAGTAAAAACTATTATTAACAAAAAAATATAAAAAAATTTAGAAAATAACTTAATTGAAGAATTTAAGGAAAAGATTTAATAACTAGAATGAGGATAAAGATAAAAAATGTTAGGGGGCATAGATAGAAAAATGAGTACGAAGTATTTGAAGGTTAAACCTTCAGAAGATTTTTTTAGGAAATACGGAATTAAGAATTTTGAGATTGAGTATGTTAATTTATTTTCTAAAAAGAGAGAGATTGAAATATTTGTGAGGGTTCATAATTTTGAGGCACATAATGAGATACAGGATTTGAGGCAGCTGCTTTATAAGAGTTTTGAAAATGGGCTAAAATTGAAGATTAAGATGGATGTCAATCCTGAACTGATACAGAAGGATGTTATTGGATTTGTAAAATTTGCAATTGAGAATTATAAACATGAGAGTAAGAGGTATCAGTATATTTTTGCAAGTTATGAAGTGGAAAGTCTTGAAAATACGGTGTTTATAAAATTGCCATCGCACCATTTGATAGAAGAGGCCAAAAGAACTGAGGCAAAGGAAGAATTGACAAGAAAAATTTATGAATGTATGGACAATTCGATAAAAATTGAGTTTGTAAATGGGGATTTTGAGGAAGTGAAGGCTAAAATTAAGGCTCAAAATGAATTGAATTCGGTAAAGGCAAGTGAACTTCCAAAGTATGAAAATGCTAGTGTAAGTAATGGTAATGGCGGTAATTATGGAGGAAACGGAAATTTTAATAATGGAAACAACGGAAACGGTTATTCAAATGGCGGGAATGCTAATGGAGGCAACAATAAAGGTAATTACAAATGGAAAAAAATTCCTGATATAGATGCAATGCCATTTTCTACACTTGATATTTTGAACAATGGTGATGATGTGGCACTAGAAGGAAAAATTTTTAATGTAGATATGAAAGAAACTAAGAATGGGAAGTTAATGTGTGATTTTATGATTACAGATTATACAGATTCTGTTAGTTGTAGAATATTTTTTAACACAAATGAGGATATTCAAGTAAAACTTGGGGAATGGGTAAAGGTTACTGGAAGTTTTGAGGCAGATATGTATAGTGGGGAAAAATATGTCAGAACTCAAAGAGTGGAAGTTATTGAATCTAAAGATGTGAAAAAAGAAGATAATGCTACGAAAAAAAGAATAGAACTTCATGCACATACGAATATGAGTGAAATGAGCGGAGTTATGTCAATCAAGGATTATGCGAAAAGAGCTAAAGAATTTGGGCATAGCGGGATTGCTGTGACAGATTATGGAGTAGTACATTCATTTCCGTTTGCGTTTAAGGAGGCAAATGAGGATTTTAAAGTTATTTTTGGGATGGAAGCGTATGTAGTTGATGACGAGCAGGACTTGATTACGAATCCTAAGGACAAGATGATTGAAGATGAAATTTATGTTGTATTCGATATTGAAACGACGGGATTTGATCCGTTTAATGACAAGATAATTGAAATTGGAGCTGTGAAAATGCGTGGAAGGGAAATTATTGGAGAATTTTCTGAATTTGTAAATCCTGAAATTCCAATTCCGCCAAAAATAACAGAGCTTACAACGATTACTGATGAAATGGTTGCAAATGCTGAAAAAATAGAAACTGTACTTCCAAGATTTCTAGAATTTTGTACTGATACAACGGTAGTTGCCCACAATGCGAAATTTGACGTGGGATTTATCAAGCAAAAAACTATTGAGCAAGGACTTGAGTATTCTCCGAGCGTGATTGATACGTTGCCTTTGGCTAGAACATTGCTTCCTGATTCGAGAGGATATGGACTTGCTAATTTGGTAAAATATTTTGGAATTACGCTTGAGACACACCATAGGGCTGTTGATGATGCAAAGGCTACTTCGGAAGTTTTTCAGAAATTTTTAAATATGATTTTAAGTAAAGGGATTTTGAAACTGATTGAGATTAATACGGATTTACAGCCAAATATTCAAAATTCTGAAACATTGAACACTATGATTCTGGTAAAAAATCAGGCTGGGCTTCGTGACCTGTACGAGCTTGTATCACGTTCCAACATAGAATTTTTTGGAATGAGAAGGCCTAGAATACCAAAAACTCTGTTAAACAGCATGAGGGAAAATCTGCTAATTGCGAGTTCAGCTTCGGCTTCTGAAAGAAATAAGGGAGAACTTGTAAATCTTTATTTACGTGGGGCAGAAAAAGATGACATTGAGGAAAAAGCGAGATTTTATGATTATATCGAGATTCATCCACATACAAACTATGCTGACATGGTGGAAAGAACGAGCAAGGAAATTGAAAGTTACGATATAATAAAGGAAATGAACAAGTATTTTTACGAACTTGGAAAAAGTCAGAATAAAATTGTAGTTGCGACAGGAGATACCCATTATCTTGAAGAGCGTGAAGCAATTAACAGGAATGTTCTTCTTTTAGGAAGTGGAACAATGTGGAAAACTGAAACTTCGGATGGAGTGAGAGGATATGAGTTTTTTGACAGAAAATTGTATTTTAAAACTACCGAAGAAATGTTGGAAGCATTTAATTATTTGGGAGAAGAAGCAGCTCAGGAAGTTGTTGTGGAAAATACTCATAAAATCAATGATATGATAGAGCAGGTTCGTCCAATTCCAACTGGATTCTATCCGCCGAAAATTGATGGGGCAGAAGATGAAGTAAGGGAAATGACTTACAAGAAACTTGAGGAACTTTATGGGGAAAACATTGATGAGAGCCTGAAGGAAAGAGTGGAAAAGGAGCTTAATTCGATTATTCAAAATGGATTTGCAGTGCTTTATCTGATTGCACAGAAACTTGTGCATAAATCGGTAGATGCAGGTTATCTTGTAGGTTCACGTGGTTCGGTTGGATCTTCAATAGTTGCCTATCTTATGGGAATTACCGAAGTAAATGGACTTTATCCACACTACAGATGTCCGAAATGTAAGCATACGGAATTTATGAATGAAGAAGGAAGTGGAGTTGACTATCCTGACAAAAATTGTCCAGAATGTGATACAAAATATATAAAAGATGGACATGCCATCCCATTTGAAGTGTTTATGGGATTTAATGGAGACAAGGTGCCAGATATTGACTTGAACTTTTCTGGGGAATATCAAGGGGAGATTCATAAATATACGGAAGAACTGTTTGGAAGTGACAATGTCTTTCGTGCTGGAACGATTTCTACGCTTGCTGAAAAGAATGCTTTTGGGTATGTGAAAAAGTATCTTGAAGAAGTCGAAGGAACACCTGAAATAAAGGAAAGAAAAGCAGAAGTTATGAGGATTGCAAAAGGCTGTGAAGGGGCTAGAAAAACAACTGGACAGCATCCTGGTGGAATGATAGTCGTTCCAAAGGACAAGTCAATTTACGATTTTTGTCCAATCCAGCGTCCAGCAAATGATATGAAATCAGCTTCCAAGACAACCCATTTTGATTATCACGTAATGGACGAACAGCTTGTAAAACTGGATATACTGGGACACGATGATCCGACAACGCTTAGAATTTTGCAGGATTTGACAGGTGTTGATATTTATACGATTCCGCTTGATGATAACGAAGTAATGAGTTTATTCAGCGGTACAGAAGCACTTGGTGTAACTCCAGATGAAATCGGTTCTCCGACTGGAACATCAGGAATACCCGAATTTGGTACATCTTTTGTAAAACAGATGCTAGTTGACACACGTCCAAAAACTTTTGCGGAATTAGTTAGAATTTCTGGACTTTCACACGGAACAGACGTTTGGCTGAATAATGCACAGGACTACGTAAGAAGTGGAATTGCAACCTTGAGTCAGATTATCACGGTGCGAGATGACATTATGAATAAGCTGATTGACGATGGACTAGATAAATCATTAGCCTTTTCCATAATGGAATTTGTTAGAAAAGGACAGCCTACGAAAAATCGTGAAAAATGGCATGAATATTCTAAAACAATGAAAGAACACGGTGTAGAGCAATGGTATATTGATTCATGCGAAAAAATAAAATATATGTTCCCAAAAGGGCATGCGGTGGCTTATGTAATGATGGCAGTAAGAATCGCTTATTTTAAAGTGCATTATCCAATCGAATTTTACACAGCTTTCCTAAATAGAAAAGTTGGAGATTTTAAAATGACAGCAATGTTCAGACCAGTAGAAGAATTGAAACGTGCGAAAATGGAAATGGACAGAAAAGGAAACTTAAATGCTAAAGAAAAGCAGGAATTATTTCTATACGAAATTTTGATTGAAATGCACTACCGTAAAATCGAACTGGAACAAATTGACATCTATAAATCAGAAGCAAAACTTTTCACAATACAGGATGGTAAAATCAGAATGCCATTAATCGCAATGGATGGACTGGGGGAAGCTGTTGCTGAAAATATCGTTTCTGAACGAAAAGTTGACTTTTTATCAATCGAAGATTTGGTAAAACGTACAAAATTGAATAAAACGATTGTGGAACTGATGAAAGAATATGGATGTTTGAAGGATTTATCAGCAACAAATCAGCAGACATTATTTTAGAAAATAATACAAAATCAATTGCGTTTTCAAAAATTTTGAAAATAACAAATTAAAGAAATATAGAATACACCTTGTATTCCAACATAAAATATTGTAAAATAAAAATATAAAAACATAAGCAGTTAATACATAAAATGAAATGATAATTTGACATGGATATTTAAAACAGAAGGAGATGGTATGCGATGTTTAAGAAAATTTTACTGATGGTTATTCTTGCGATGTCTGTTGTGGGATGTACTGCAGAGGATATAGACATTTGGAGAAATGCAGATCGGAGAGCTGCTGAAAGAGGAGAAACATGTTATCAAAGGGCTAACGGTGAATATTACTGCAAGGATAGATACGGAAACATAACATACTAGCTATGTGTGATACGGAATAGATTAAATGAATAATAGCAGTTTAAAAACAATGAATTTGAAGGACAGGGGGCTTTCCAGATGGGGGAATGTGTTCCTGTCTTTTTTGTTTAAATATCGGATTTATTACAAACTTTTCTGATAAGGGGTATAAATCTAATATTTTCAAATAATTAAAATATAATTTTCATTTTTCAATCAGATTCTAGTATAAATAATCCGTCGGAGCATTTTTCTGTGCTAGCAAAACTGTCGTTTTTTGTCAGTGCAGAAAAATGTCGTAGACTAGCCATAGATTGTAGGATTTGCGGCAATGAGCAATCCTACGAAAATAAAAAGAAAAAACATAGTAATATGAAAAAATATTTATTAATCAAAATATCTAAAAAATAATTTAATTTAATGATTATGAATTGGCTATTAAACAACCCTATTATGAAAATCTTGTATGGATACTTAAAAATTAGATTCACAAAACTACCAAATTAATTGTTATAAAATTTTATCTCTATTTTGACTGTTATCTTTAATATAATTTAATTTTCCGTTATTTTGCACTCTTCCAAAAATGAAGGTTAAATCTCGTATTTACTCTTGTAAAGACAGGTTTTTTAAAAAATGGAAAAGATGAATTGCTGTTAAAAATGTTGACAATTATAAAAAGATATAATATGATGTATTTATGAGAAGATGATGTTATTTAGAATTGTAGGTTAATTTAGGAAAATAACCTCACTTATAGAAATTAGTAACTAATATAAATTTCTAAAGAAAAAGTTAAAAAATGAACAAATTATAAATGAATATCGGAAAAGTCTTTTAATTAACAATTCACGGCTTTTTCGATTTTTATATAAATAATAAAAAATATAGGAGGATGTTAGGATGACGGATATTGAAATTGCTCAAAATGCGAAATTGAAAAAAATCGGTGAGATTGCAGAAAGTATTGGACTTACAGAGGATGATTTTGAGCCGTACGGGAAGTATAAGGCTAAGGTTAGTTTGGAAGTATTGAAGAAAAATGCAGGGAAAAAAGATGGGAAATTGATTTTAATGACAGCTGTTACTCCTACGCCTCCGGGGGAAGGAAAGTCTACTGTTACTGTTGGATTGACTCAAGCATTGAATAAGTTTGGATACAAGTCGATTGCGGCACTTAGAGAGCCGTCTTTAGGGCCTGTGTTTGGGATGAAAGGTGGAGCTGCTGGCGGTGGAATGTCGCAAGTTGTGCCTATGGAAGAGATAAATTTGCATTTTACAGGGGATATTCACGCAATTTCTGCTGCTCATAACTTGATTTCTGCGTGCATTGACAATCATATACATTTTGGAAATGAACTTGATATTGATGTGAATAATGTTACTTTTAAACGTGTGCTTGATATGAATGACAGAAATTTAAGAAGCATTGTCGTTGGGCTTGGACCAAAAGTGAATGGTGTACCTCGTGAGAATTCGTTTCAGATAACAGTTGCTTCAGAAATTATGGCGATTTTCTGTCTTGCTGACTCTATTACTGACTTGAAGGAAAGAATAGGGGAAATAGTTTTTGCATATAACAGAAAAGGGGAAATGCTAAAAGTTAAGCAGCTTGATATTCAAGGGGCAGTAGCGGCATTGCTAAAAGATGCGATAAAGCCTAATTTGGTACAGACTTTGGAAAATACGCCTGTATTTATTCACGGTGGACCTTTTGCGAATATTGCACATGGATGTAACTCGTTACTGGCTACAAAAATGGCATTGAAATTGTCGGATTATGTAGTTACGGAAGCTGGATTTGCGGCTGATTTGGGTGCTGAGAAATTTTTGGACATAAAAGCTAGGCTTGGGAACTTGGAGCCAAATGTTATTGTAATCGTTGCGACAGTTCGTGCGTTAAAGCATCACGGCGGAGATAAGGACTTGAAGTCAGAAAATATCGAAACATTGACAAAAGGGCTTGTAAACCTTGAAAAACATATTGAAAGCATGCAAAAGTATAACTTGCCAGTTGTTGTGGCAATTAACAAATTTATAACTGATACTGACGCTGAAATTCAAGTGATAAAAGACTTCTGTGCAAAAATGGATGTGGAAGTTGCCAACTGCGAAATCTGGGAAAAAGGTGGAGAAGGTGGAAAAGAGCTTGTGGAAAAAGTTATGAACGCCATTGAAAAGAATGAAAAATCAGATAAAAAATACACTCCACTCTATGATTTGAACTTGTCAATTCAGGAAAAAATTGAAAAAATTGCAAAAGAAATTTATGGAGCGGATGGAGTAAATTTTGCCCCGAAAGCACTTAATAACATAAAAAAATACGTAGAAAATGGCTATGACAAATTGCCAATATGTATTTCAAAAACACAAAAATCATTGTCAGATAACCCAAATCTACTGGGACGACCAACAGGCTTCACAATTACAATCAATGAAGTAAGATTATCAGCTGGAGCAGGATTCTTGGTAGCAATGGCTGGAGAAATTATAGATATGCCGGGATTACCGAGAAAGCCAGCGGCAGAGTTAATTGACATAGATGAAAATGGGGTAATTTCAGGATTATTTTAGAAAAAGGATACAAAAATGGGAAATACAAAAGTAAAAATGCGAAGACGGGACAGAGAAATTACAGACAACGAAAAAATAAAGGAAATTATAAAAGCCTGTGACTGTTGCCGTCTTGGCTTAAACGATAACGGAAAAGTCTACATCGTCCCACTAAATTTTGGCTTCACTGAAGAAAACGGAAACTATACATTTTACTTTCACGGTGCAAGAACAGGACGAAAACTTGATATAATAAAACAAAATAACTACGTAGGATTTGAACTTGATACAAATCACAAAATTTACACGAAAGGCGATAAAGCCTGCAATTATACCGCCAGATTTCAAAGTATAATCGGAAATGGGAAAGTTAAGATCATTGAAGACTCACAGGAAAAAATGAAGGCTTTGCTGGAACTGATGAAACATAATACTGGAAAAACAGAATGGGAGTTTGACGAGCAAATGCTGAAGGCAGTTTGTGTGTTTAAACTTGTAGTTGAGGAGATGAGCTGTAAGGAGCATGAGTAGAGAGGCGAAAATCTTTTTAAATATTTATTAGGAGAGCTATGGAAAAAATAAAAAAATTTACAAATAAAGTTATAGAAAATTTAAAGTTACGACAAAAAGAATTGAGAGATACATCATTTGAAATTCAAAAAATATTCTCTGATATTTTGGCAAATGAAAGAGTTATTGTCACATGCAGATTAAAAAGTGAAAATAGTTTAAAAGAAAAAATTGTTAGAAAATCTCTTCACGAAAGATTCAATAGTGAAAAAGAATTAATTGATAAATTAGATGATATTATTGGAATAAGGATAGTTTGTTTGTTACATGATGATGAAAAATTAATCTTTGATAATTTGAAGTCAAATTTTACTGAAAACGAAAAATATTATATAAAAGAAATAGGAAAAAGTCAAATTAAATTAGAAAAAATTACGTTACCTGCTGTCCAAAAAAATAACCATTCTATTTATAAGGTCAGTGGAAGTTATATCAATATAGAAAAAAAAGAATATAAATTTGAACTTCAAATAAAATCATCAGTACATATGTTATGGGGAGAAATTGAGCATATGTTATTTTATAAAAATTACGAATATCATATAGGAAAAAATTTTTATACAGTTATTATGGATTCAATATACAATAGTTTACTAGAAATTGATAAGCAGTTATCTGAAATAAAAAATGAGATGCAAAATAATAAAAATTCTTTTCAAGAAATAAAACGTATATTGGCTAGATTTTTATACACAAAATTACAAAATGAAATTCAAAAAATTTTTGATTTTGAAATAGATTTGATAGATTACTATGATTCAATAATTGAAATTAAATTAAGGGAATTTGAAATTAATTCTCTAGAAGATTTTAATATCAATTTTTCTAAAATTATGTTATATATTAATAATATAAAATCTGAACTTCTTATAGAATTTATAAAAAAAGATAAATTTGAAAATTTAAAATTAGATTTAGAAAATCAAGATTTAAAAAATAAAATAAAAATAGCTATCAAAGAAAAAAATAAAGAAATTTATTTTCGTATATTTAGTTTTTTATTTTCACAAGATAAGAATGATGAAGATAAAAATGAAAACATTTTAGAAGAAATTACAGATTTCTATTTTAAAATTTTAATGTATGACATGGATGAGATACATAATAGAGATGAAATAAAAGATAAAAATTTTACAAAGAATATATTAAATAATTATATCTTATACACTATAGAAAATAGAAATATATCTTGGCCGTTTAAAAATTCTAGTTATGTAATAGAGATAATGGATAATCATTTAGATTTTATTGCTTGTATTGATACTGAAGGAATTGATGATATTGAAAAAGAAAATCTTTCTACAATAATAACAGATTTATTAATTTTGAAAACAAATATAGATAATAAACTTTTAGTATCAAAAGAGCTACTAAAGAAAATATTAGAAAATATAAAAAAAATAGATAATGATATTTTTACAGATGAATTTGAAAATGAATTTAGTATTATAGTAAATAAATTTGAATTTAAAAAAGATATTTCTAAGAAATTAAAAAAACTATTATCTATGGCAATTTTATCAGATAATGAAGAGGTGAATTTTTATAATGAATAATAAATTAGAAAAAAAATATTTAAAAATTAATCAGAGGGATTTTGTAATGTATACCACTGTAATAACTGTTGAAGAATTATTAAATAATACATATATAGAATATTATAATCCTGACAATGAAATGGGGTACCAAAGACAGTTAGTTACCTCACATTACAAAAAAATTAGTAAATTTCTTAAAGAAACGAGTAATCCTATTATGCCTGATGCTATAATTTGTGCTATAGACAAAAAGGATATTGAAATAGATAATAAAAAATCAATATTAATATTTCATAGTGAACTTAGAATTGTTGATGGGCAACATAGAAAAGAAGGATTTAAATATCTTTTTGAAAAAAATTCTGATCAAAAGGAAAATTTTTTAAAATATGAAATTCCAATGATAGTTTTAGTGATTGAGAGTGATAATGACAAGATTATAGAAATTGAAACATTTGTTAATATAAATAGCAAAGGAAAAAAAGTAAAGACAGACTTAGCAATAGAATTAAGAAATAAGTTAAGAAATGTGAAAAAAGAAAGGTTTGAAGATAAGAATGATTTTATAGAATCGTTAGCAACAAAAATAGCAAAAATTTGTAATGAACAAGAAAATCAACCATGGAAAAATAAAATTAAAATGGCTGAAGAAATAGCTAAAAAACCAATAGGATTAAATACTTTTAAACAAGCAATAAAAAGTGTTATAGATTCGTATATTAATATGAAAAATATTGATTTTAAAAGAATAACAATTGATGGAGAAGATTATGAAGAGTTAGTACAAAAAATATCTAATTTATTTATTGAAGCTTGGAAAGTAATTTTTGAAAAATGGGAGGAAGCATTTAGTAGTTACATAGATTATAATATAATGAAAAGTGTAGGTGTATATTCTATAAATGAGATATTATCAGAGACTGTGAATGTTGATGAAGCTGAAAGTTTAAAAAATTTTAAAGAAAAAATACAAAAGAGTAAAAAAAATTCAAATGTTTGGAGAAGAGGAGGAATTTTATCAGGATATTCTTCAGCACAAGGATTTAAAGAGGTAAAGAAAATAATTTTATCAGAAGAGGAAAAGTAAATGTCAAAAAAATATGATTTTGAAACAATCCTAAGCAGAAAAGGGCAAGGTTCGTACAAATGGGAGCAGATGTATGAAGTGCTTCCAGAGCTGGAAGATGATATTGTTCCGTTTTCTGTGGCGGACATGGAATTAAAGATTGCTCCTGAGATAACAGAAGGAATGAAAAAATATATTGATGAAGCCGTTTTGGGGTATTCGGGGACTTATCTGAAATATTATGAGGCTGTTATAGGCTGGATGGAGAGAAGGTACGGTTTTAAGGTAGAAAAAGACTGGATTTTGTGTACTCCTGGCGTGGTTTCAGCTATATATGCTGCGATTAAAGCTTTTGCGAAAGAGAATGAAGGTGTGATTACGTTTACTCCTGTTTATTTTCCGTTTTATAGTTCAATTACTTCAAATAATAGAAAATTGGTGGATTGTGGATTAGTTGAGAGTAAAAATGAGAATGGTGAAGTCAAGTATTCTATTGATTTTGAAAAATTTGAAGAGTTTGCAAAAGATAAAAATAATAAAATATTGCTTTTGTGCAGTCCTCATAATCCGCTTGGGATTGTGTGGAGCAGGGAAGATTTGGAAAAAATTGGAAAAATTGCAGTTGAGAATGATTTGATTGTGATTTCTGATGAGATTCATTCTGATATTGTCATGGCTGGTCATAAACATACAGTCTTTCAGACTTTATCAGAAAAATTTGCTGAGATTACAATAACATGTACTGCCCCTACAAAGAGTTTTAATCTAGCTGGAGCAGGAATCTCAAATATAATTATCAAAAATGAGAAATTACGTAAAAAATTCAAGGCTGAAATAGAAAAAATGTCAATGCATGTTTTTTCAACATTAGCATATAAAGCATGTGAACTGGCTTATACAGAGTCAGAAGAATGGTTAGATGAATTTTTACTGTTAATTGATAAAAATCAGAAATTGGTAAATAAATTTTTTGAAGAAAGATTTGTAGATTTGAAGGCACCGCTAATTCAAGGAACTTATTTACAATGGCTAGATTTTCGGCCATTGGGGCTTAAAAATACAGAACTCAAGGAATTTATGAATAAAAAATCAAAAATATTTTTTAGTGAGGGATATACATTTGGAAAGGCTGGAGATGGATTTGAGAGAGTAAATCTAGCTGTGCCAACTAAATATTTGGAGAAAATGCTGGAAAGACTTTATGAAGTGTTAAAAGTGGAATTTCCAAAATTTTGTAAGTAAAAAATTAGAATTAAAGTCAAACTCAAATAATATAATTTTTATCTAAATCTATAATTTATTTAGTTCTGGTGGAATAATTTTAGTGAATTCTTGCTATAAAATAAAAATTTTATTAGAAAATAAAAGTAAAATTTAATTTATGTTTTACATTTTTATAGATATTATGGTATAATATAGCAATGAATTTAAAATTGAAATGAATTTCAAATTTTTGAGATAATTTTTTCTACTTAAACAATAATAAAAAGGACGGAGAGATGAAGATGGGAAAGGCAAGTAGCTTATTGGCTTGTAAATTGAAATGTCATAAAAAGAGAATGATGAATAGGAGGGGAAATTGTGACAAAAAAACTAGATAATATTATTGAAGCTGGAAAGGAAAAGATAAAAATAAAAAAATGGAGAAAAATTGGGCTGGCAGCATTGATTAATACTATTGTAGGATTTAATGTAAATGCTCAGCCATTGAATCTGCCTAAGGAATATTCTGAAAATATTTCAGTTGAAGGACATGAGAAGGAAGTATTTGATTACGATTTTAATAATGATGGAATTAAAGAAAAAGTTGTCGTAACATATAATTCAAAAAATGACTTCATAGAAGCTGTAGTTTCAATATACACAAATCAAGATGGAAAGGATATGCTTACATATCAGATAACATTTGACAAGAAGTTCAGTATTATGGAACTTCAGGCAATGCAGAAAATGTTTGACAAGGTAAAGGAATATTATCCTGAATATTCTAAGAACATTCAGCTTGGAGAAACTAGATATATAGTGATTTATGGAGATAACAGAAGAGGTGACATAATATTTGATAAGATAAAGTTTAATAATCATACTCCAGAAAATACAAATAATTTTTTATTTATAAAAAAATCAGCAAGCTTGTTGGAAGCTCCAAATGGAAATGCTGTAGCTCATTTGGGATTTAGTGAAAAACCTGAAATATTATTTGATATGGTATCAAATGGAGTAAATTCAAATGCAAAATGGTATTTCACAGAATTTACAAAAAAAGGTGATACTAATGTAACTAGAAAAGAAAAAAAAGATAAAGATGGTAAAGTAATAACAGAAAATCCAACAACTGTTAGAGGATTTATCGCAGGTGGAGAAGGTAACGTTTCTGAAAGAGGTTTCTATTGGGATAAAATGATTAATAGAATTGAAATTGTAAATAATTTCATTGATACTGCATTAAAAGCAAAGGAAGATTTGTATATTATTACAGAGTACAAGCCCCTATCACGTGATAAGCCTAGTGAAAAAGATAAATTTGGTAACAAAAACAATCAGAGTATTGTAGGATATACAAAGTCAAACAAGGAAGGCGAAATAATAAATATTCCCGATCAGACGATTTTTAAAATAATCGGAGAAGAGAACAATATGCTAAAAATTGAAACGCCATTTTATGGAGGACCTTATTTCATCGAAAAAACAGAAGGTACATATCAAAAGGCAGAAAGCATAAAAGATCAGGTAAATAAATTTGTAGCAATTGATCCCCATAGCCAAACTGAAGCACTTTTTCAAAGAAATCCTGAAACAGGAAAATATGAAGTTGTAACATATTCATATGTAACTACTGGAAAAGATGGATATGGATCTTATGAAACTCCACATGGAGCATTTCTTATAGCATTTACAAGACCGTATATGACATTTACAAGAAAAGCAAGAGGAGGGGATAAGACTATTCCTGGAAGATCTGATCTTGCTGTAGCTGGAAGTGCTAAATATGCAGTAAGATTTAGTGGTGGAGGATATATGCATGGAATTCCGACAGGATTTAATTTCAAAGGTTCTACCTTGAATACAAGTGTAGCTCAGAAAATAGGAACATATAAGGATTCCCATAAATGCGTAAGACACTTTGACGATCAGATTGAATTTATTGTTGGATGGATAAATGCAGACAGTAAAATTAAGGACAGAGATAATACAATACCTGAAGAACCTGTAATAGCAGTAGTTTTATAATATAAAGTTATAGGACTTGAACAATTGTTCCTGATTTTAAAATAAAAAGTAAGGAGAAAATATATGATGAAAAAAGTAAAGTTACAAAAAACTAAATTTTTAATAATGGCATTAATGATGATTTCAATGGTATCTATTAATGGTTTTTCTGCTAAAAAAGCTAAAAAAGAGATTGAATGGAAACAAATTACATTAGAGCCAGATTTAGATGGAGATGGAATTAAAGATAAAATAGAGGTTGAATATGCAGAAGATGGAAATGATATACATCTTACATTTATTCCCTATATATTTAATGATAAAGCAAAATTTGTTAAGGGAAAATCTATTGAAAAAACAATGAGCAGAGGTGATTTTGAAACAAAATTTGATACGTTTATAAAGACATTTATTGCTGAATATCCTAAGAAAAATGGTACTCCTCAACCTGTAGCAAAAGAATCAAAACCTGAAGAATCTGTTACCGAAGTTACTCCAGTTACAGAAACTCCATCTATAGAATCAAAACCTGAAGAATCTACAGTAACAACAACAACTGATAATCAAATTAATGATGCAGAAAGAAAAAAAAAAGCGAAAGCAATCTTGAGAGAGATAAGAAAGACAGCAGTGAAACCATAAAAAGTTCGTATGTGTATATCAAAAAATATTCTTCTAACAGACCTAAAAATCTGACATTTAATTTTCAATATGACAAGCATTCTCCAAGAGAAATGGATGAATTTGTTTTTGTAAAAGAAGCAACAAGCATAAGAAAAGAACCAAATTCTAATGCTAAAGTCATAAAGTCAGCAGCATATTCTCATAAATACAGAACAACAGGAATTGTTAAAACTAATACTGGAAATAAATCAGATGAATGGTATGAAGTATTTTTTGACAATCAGCTTGGGTATATTCCAAAATCAGCTGTTGAAAAACGTGAATTTGACTGGAACGATATGATGAAAAAAGTTGATAAAACAAATAAGTTTATAAGAGAAGCCGTTAGTGCCAATAAAAAAATATATGTCTTAGATGATTATGTTCCACTTGGAGGAGGGGAATCAGGTAAAAGAGATAAATTTGGAAATCGTGCTAATCAAAGTGAATTTGGTTATACAGATAAAAGTTTTAAGGATTATATAAATATTCCAGACAGAACTATTATGATTGTGGAAGAAGAAAATGATAAATACGTAAAAGTTAAAATAGATGCCTATGATAACGGTACTTATTACTTAAAACCTTCTACAAAAAGATATTTGAAAGATGCAGGAATTACTGGCGAAATAACAAGATTTATCTATGTTGACAGAGCAAGTCAAAATGAAATGATTATAGAAAAAGCAGGAGATAAGTGGAATGTAGTAACTTCTTCATTTGTAACTACTGGAAAAGATGCTGGAAATTCATTTGCCACACCTTATGGAACTTTCTTAATTGCTTATTCTAAACCTGTAATGCAGTACACAGGTTCAGATAACAAGACAGTTGTAGGAGATGCAAAAAATGCTGTAAGATTTAGTGGTGGAGGCTACATGCACAGTATACCATCGGTGTTTGAACCAAAAAATACAAGAGAGCAAAGAAAAGCTGCAACAGCTAAAAAAATAGGAACTTATCCAGAATCTCATAAATGTATAAGACATTATGATGATCAGATTAAGTTTATCTATGACTGGTTAGGAAATTCGACACCTGGACATTCAGAAGGATTTAGGGTGCCTAGTGTTCCTACAGTTATGCTAGTTAAATAATAAATTAAAAATTAATTCAGATGTTTGGGAAAATCCATCTCTAAAAAAAACCTTTTGGAAACACATATTATTCAAAAGGATAGTGTGTGTTTTTTATTTGTCTAAAAAAATAGGGAAAATTTAATTAAATAAAAAATAAAAATTATAAGGAGGAAAATTTTGGAATTTTTTAGAAACTTTCAGTTTGGAGTAAATGAATTAATGTGGTTAGGATATTTGTTACTTAATTTTACAGCGGTTATCTTGGCTTATAGATTTTGGGGAAAGGCAGGATTGCTTTCAATTGTACCACTTTCAATAGTTATCGCAAATATTCAGGTTGGGAAGATGATGACCTTGTTTGGTGTGGATACGACAATGGGAAATATTGCATTCGGTGGGATTTATTTAGCATCAGATATCCTTTCTGAAAATGAAGGGAAGAAGTATGCTAGAAAAGTAGTTTCACTAGGATTTGCCTCAATGCTGTTTACAACTTTTATTATGCAAATTGTCCTAAAAATACAGGTAGCACCGTCTGACACTATGCAAGGGGCTTTAAGTCAAGTATTCGGGTTTATGCCGAGATTAGCAGTTGCGAGCGTAACTGGATTTGCAGCTTCACAGGCATTTGACATCTGGTCTTATCAGGCAATCAGAAAATTGCGTCCAGACTTTAAAGATATTTGGATTAGAAATAATGCAAGCACTATGTTAAGTCAAATACTTGATAATATAGTATTCTCGTTTATGGCATTCTTAGGAGTTTATTCAATGAAAGAAATAATTGTAATTATATTTTCAACTTATTTTCTAAAAGTAGTAATTGCATTATTAGATACGCCATTCGTATATATTGCAACAATTTGGAAAAATAATGGAAAAGTAAGTGAAGAATAATAAGAAAAGGAATAAAGATGATAAGATATAGTGTAATAAAAGAAAAAAATCCTAGAGAAATAGTGCTTTTAAAAGGATTCAGCTGTGCATATGGAAAATGTGCATTTTGTAATTATATTTTGGATAATACAGATGATGAAGAGGAAATGAACAGAGTAAATTTGGAGGCGATTAATCAGATTACTGGTGAAAAAGGAGTTTTACAGGTTATAAACTCTGGCTCTGTTTTTGAACTGAACGATTTTACACTTTCTAAAATTAAGGAAGTTTGCAGTGAGAAAAATATAAAAATATTGTATTTTGAAGCGTATTTTGGGTATATAAACAGACTTAATGAAATTAGGGAATATTTTAATGAGCAGGAAGTACGGTTTGCTATTGGAATGGAAACTTTTGATAATGAATTTAGAACAAAAGTGCTTACCAAAAATTTTATTACAAATGATAAAGTTTTGGAAAAAATAAAAAAAGAATATAAGATGGGACTTTTTATGATTTGTATAAAAGGTCAGACAAAAGAAATGATTTTACGAGATATAGAACTTGCTCAGGAGTATTTTGATGAAATAGCCTTAAGTGTATTTGTGAATAATGATACAAAAGTGGAGCGGGATGAAGAACTTGTAAAATGGTTTTTGACAGAAATTTATCCAGAGTTAAACAAAAAGAAGAATATTGAAATTCTTGTGGACAATAAAGATTTTGGAGTATATGTACAATAAAAAAGGGGGGATTATTCCCCTTTATTTTTTGAAACTCCAATTCCGTTTTCAAACATATCAATTTCATTTTCCAGTTCCTTTAAATCACTTTGGACATAATGCTCATTGTCAGTTCCAAGTCTAAAAGTACGAACCAGTGGATTATTTTTATGATTTACTTCAAACATGTATTCTTCCACAACCATTTTTTTCCGATTGTTAGTCAAATCATCTTCAAAATCTATAACAAGTGTCACATTCAAATCAGAAAGTTCACTAATATCTATTCCTTTTTCATTCACTAAATAGTTCAAAATACTTTGCTTTATTACAAATTCAAGTTCTTCTTCAATTATTTCACGTGGTTTTTCAATATTTTGCGTTAAGTACAAAATAGCCTTATCTAAAAAAATCATAATTTTTCCTTTCTTTTTAATGAATTATATAAATTTATTCCTAGACATTCAATTAAGTTATTTTTTAAATTTTTTTTAGAGTTTTTTGTTAATAATAGTTTTTTCCTTTATTTTTATGTTTTTTTATTTCTTTAAAGCAAGGGAAATCAATCGCCATTTCCCTTGCAACCCTGGCTCGTCTAAGCATTTTTTAGTTTAATTATAATGGTTAATTTAACTAAAACAAAAATCTCGGAAATTTATAACAAATATTATTTTTAACAAATTTTGATTAATTTTCATTAAAAAAGTTTAAATTATAATCAAGTAAACTTTTTTAACTTTTCGACGGAGCTTTTATTTGTTCAACTACGACTGTAAGGAAGAGTTTTGGAGTTGGACAAATAAAAGTCGGAGTCTAGCCATAGGTATTGCGTAGCAATCTTGCCACAATTTTAATTATCAGGATAAACCTTTACTGCAAGATAAGGATTTGCGGCAATGAGCAATCCTGCAAAAATATAAAGAGAAAAAACATAAGTAAAAATAGTAAAAACTGTTATTAACAAAAAAATATAAAAAAAATTTAGAAATTAACTTAATTGACAATTATAAAGAATAAATTTAATTTAAATAAATCAACTTTATTATATAATTTTTACAATATTTTAGCAATACAATTTCCAAAAATAAAAACTGACTCATCTTTCTTAAAACAAGCCAGTTCTTATATTCAATTTATTTTTTGTAAAAAATTATTTTACTGAAGCTTCGTAGATTCCTTCGATTGTTGCTTCTAAAGTTTTGTTAAATTCTTCGTCACTTTGCTGTGCTGACAATCCTTCAGTTAATGCTCTTGAGAAACTTGCGATTATTCTTTTATTTTTTGAAAGAATTTCATTTGCTTTTTCTCTTGGGTAACCTCCTGATAATGCTACTACTCTTACAACTCTTGGATGTTTTGTCAAATCTTCATAAAAGTTTTCAACTGTTGGCAATGTTACTTTTAACATAACATTTGAAGTTTCAGGCAATTTATCAAGATGCTTTTTGATTTCGTTCTTTAATATTGTTTCACATTCTGCTTTATCAGTATTATGAATATCTACTTCTGGTTCAATTATTGGAACAAGTCCTGCTGCAATAATCTTATTTGCAAGGTCAAATTGCTGATCTACAACTTTTTCAATTCCTGTTTGTGATGCCTTTTTTATAACAGAACGCATTTTTGTCCCAAAAATATGTCTATCGTTTGCTCTTTTCAAAAGTTCATCCAATTCTGGCATTGGTTTCATTGTTTGAACACCATTTTCTAATTCTTCAAGTCCTTTGTCAACTTTTAAGAATGGCAAGACTCCTTTTTCTTCCCACAAGAAATCCGCTGTATATTTTCCATCGATTTTTCTATCCATAGTTTGCTCAAATAAAATAGCACCTAAAATTTTTGTATCATTAAAAGCTGGACTCTTTATAATTCTAGTTCTCATTTTATGAATCAAATCAAACATCTCTGCATCATTTGAATATTCATTTTCATCAATTCCATATAATTTCAATGCTTTCGGAGTGCTTCCTCCACTTTGATCTAGTGCTGCAATAAATCCTTTTCCATTTCTCATTTTTTCCAATTTTTCGTTCATCATAGCTGTCCTCCTCATTTAAAATTCAGAATTTTAAAAAATTCCTTTATATATTTTTATCATAGCACTTTTTTCAAAAATGTCAATAAAAATTTATAAATAAAAAATAATAATCTATAAATATTATTTCAACCTAAAAAACGTATTTTTTAAATTAGGCATTTTAATTTCCTATTCAAATTATCCTTTATCATATCTTAACTTATTTCTTTATTTTATTTACAAATCTTTTTGTTATTTAAAAACTTATCTAGAAATCAAAATAATCAAGCAGTTTAATTTGACAATTATAGCTTTTCTGTGTATAATAAATGTAAACTAAAAATGCGAGTGTGGTGGAATTGGTAGACACGCTATCTTGAGGGGGTAGTGGCTTTTAGCCGTATGGGTTCAAGTCCCATCATTCGCACCATTTTTATTTTAAAACAAAATTACTTATTTTTTTACAATTCTAAAGCTATTAGATTTTGCGAGTGTGATGGAATTGGTAGACATGCTATTTTCAGAGGGTAGTGGCAGTAGCCGTACGGGTTCGACTCCCGTCACTCGCACCATCAAATAACAGCAATCATATCTTTAATTTTTTTCAAATTTTTAATTTTTTATAATTTATGATTTTCTTATGCAGAATTTATTTTTAGATTTTTTTAGAATTATGCTAACAAAATCTGGATAAATTTAAAATTTTATGAAAAAATTATTATACATAACTCTAGAAATACATCACGAAAAACAATTATTTGAATAAAAAAAATATTATTATTTTATTTGACTTTTAAACTGGCAAATGATATAAATATATAGTAAAAAATAAGATATTAAAAATTTAATTTTAAGGAGGAAAACGATGATTTACACATTGACATTGAATCCAGCATTGGACTATGACATGTATCTGAAAGATGATTTACAGGCTGAACATTTAAACCTTGCTCATGAAGTTAATTACAGAGCTGGTGGAAAAGGAATTAATGTTTCAAAAGTATTGAAAAATCTGGATGTGGAATCTACAGCAATTGGCTTTGTGGCTGGATTTGTTGGAGATTTTATTATTAGAGATTTGCAAAAAGATAACATTAAATCTGAATTTGTAGAACTTGAAGGAAATACTAGAATTAATGTAAAAGTTAATGGTAACGACAAGGAAACCGAACTTACGGGAGTTTCACCAGAAATTACATCTGAAAAATTGCAGGAACTGACTAGTAAAATTTCTGATTTGAAAGATGAAGATATTCTTGTACTTTCAGGAAGTATCCCTGCTTCAGTTAGTAGCAAAATTTACAAAGAATTATCTGAAAATGTAAAAGCCAATGTGGAAATTGTGCTTGACACAAGAGGAAACTTACTGCAGGACAATATTCACAACAACCTTTTTGTAAAACCAAACATTCACGAACTAAGGGAAATGTTTAACGAAAAATTGGAAACAAAAGCTGAAATTGTGGAAAAATGTAAATTCTTTTTGGACAAAGGTGTAAAAAATGTTATTCTTTCCAGAGGCGGCGAAGGTGCATTGCTTTTAAACAAAGACTTTGTACTGGAAGCATCAGTTCCAAAAGGGCAGCTAATTAATTCAATCGGAGCGGGAGACTCTATGGTTGCAGGATTTATTGCTGGATTTGTAAAAGGGCTTTCTCCAGAAGATTCATTTAGGCTGGCAGTCGCTTCGGGAAGTGCAACAGCTTATTCTTACGGACTTGCAGAAAAAGATTTAGTAAATAAATTATACAGCGAAATTGAAATTACAAAAGAAACTTTCTAAAATAAACTTAAATTAAATTTCAATTTGAGTAAAATAATGATGATTTTTGAATCGAATTTTAAAGTGGTTTTATTATGTTAAATGCAAAAATAAATTTAATAAGGATGGTATAAATATGAAAATATCAGATTTACTGATTAAAGATAGAATAAATCTGGATGTAAAATCTACAAATAAAGTAGACATTATAAAAGAACTTGCAACATTGCATGAAAAAACAGGTGTCTTAAATGACTATAACGGTTACGTTAAGGCGTTGATGGCAAGGGAAGAGCAAAGTTCGACTGGAATTGGGGAAGGAATTGCAATTCCGCATGCAAAAACAAAATTTGTAAAAGAGCCTGCACTTGCTATGGGAAGAAAAACTGAAGGAATCGACTATGATTCATTGGACGGAGAGCCTGCGACACTGTTCTTCATGATTGCAGCTCCAGATGGTGCAAACAACACTCATATTGAAACACTTGCAAGATTATCGCAATTATTATTAGATGATGATTTTAAAGCGGCACTAGAAAATGCAAAAACTGCTGACGAAGTATTAGATATTATTAACAAGGCTGAAGCAGAGAAATTTGCAGAAGAAGAAAAGAAGGAAGAAGTACCTGTACAGACTTCATCTGATGAAAATGCTCCTTATATAATCGCAGCAACAGCCTGCCCAACTGGAATTGCTCACACTTACATGGCTGCAGAAGCATTAAAAAAAGCTGCTGATGAAATGGGAGTAAACATAAAAGTTGAAACAAATGGTGCTGACGGTAGAAAAAATGTCTTAACTGATGAAGATATAAAAAAAGCAACTGGTGTAATTTTAGCAATTAACAGAAATATTGAAGTTAACAGATTTGATGGTAAACCATTGATTCAAGTGGAAGCAAAGGAAGGTATTAACAATGCAAAAGCATTAATCCAGCAAGTTTTAGACGGAAAAGCGCCTATTTTCCATGCAAGCGGTTCTTCTACAGCTTCTTCTGAAACATCTTCATCTGAGAAAAAAGGACTTTATAAACACTTATTAAGCGGAGTTTCTTATATGCTTCCATTAGTAATAAGTGGAGGAATATTGATTGCGTTGGCATTTTTGGTTGATACTTTGGCAGGAAAAGGAAGTGCAGAAAATCTTGCTAAATCTATAAATAATGATAACCCTAGAGAAGTATATGGTTCAATCACAACATTAGCATATATACTAAAAAAACAAATTGGAGAAATTGCATTTGATTTGTTTATACCTGTTCTAGGAGGGTATATAGCATATAGTATAAGTGAAAGAGCGGGGCTTACAGCAGGATTAGTCGCTGGAGCAATGGCAAAAGCTGGAGGTTCAGGTTTCTTAGGAGCGTTAGCTGGAGGGTTCTTAGCTGGTTATGTAGTTAAATTTTTAGTAAAAGCATTAGCAAATTTGCCAAAATCATTAAATGGATTAAAAATGATCTTGTTTTATCCTGTTTTATCTGTTTTAATGACAGGTTTAGGTATGGTTTTGGTATTAAATCCGATAGTTTCAATAATAAATACAGGATTAAATAACTGGCTTACTTCAATGAGTGGAGCAAGTGCAGCATTGTTAGGATTGATTTTAGGTGGAATGATGGCAATAGATATGGGAGGTCCTGTAAATAAAGCAGCCTATGTATTTGGTGTAGGTTCTCTGGCAGCAACATTGTCTTCTGGAGGAAGTATTCCAATGGCAGCAGTTATGGCTGGAGGAATGGTGCCACCTATCGCAATTGCATTAGCATCGACATTATTTAAAAATAAATTTACTGAGCAAGAAAGAGAAGCAGGACTGTCAAATTATGTAATGGGATTATCATTTATTACAGAAGGTGCAATTCCTTATGCGGCAGCAGATCCGAAAACAATTATTCCAGCAAGTGTTGTAGGTTCAGCAATTGCAGGAGGATTAACAGGTTTATTCAACATAAAAATACCTGCTCCACATGGTGGAATTTTAGTAATGGTATTAAGCAACAACTTCTTATTGTACTTAGTAGCAGTTATTATTGGAAGCATTATTTCAGCTCTTATATTAGGAGCATTAAAACCTGTTATAGAAAAAGACTAAAATTTAAATATATTTTATAATAAATAACAAAAAACCGCTTTATTTGATTAATTCATTTAAAACGGTTTTTTCTATTTTAAGTAATAATAATTTTAAAATAATCTTAATACCAAATGCTCCGACGGATTAGTTTATGGTAGACTCTGTTTAAAAAGTGAAAATTATATTTTAATTATTTGAAAATATTAGGTTTTCTTTTTTTCTCATTTTCAAATAACATTTTTATCGTATTCGTATTTTCCTCTTCATAATTTATTTCCAGAACTTCCTTAATTTCATTTCCAAAATAAATCATTTTTGCCTCATTCGTTATCGCCTTTGTCAATTCAAAAACACTATTCTGTGTCAAAATCTTCTCTGCCATCTCAAAACTTTCCAGACTGTTCAAATGTGAATCAAATGCCATTTCAATCATTGCTCGTGCATATCCTAAATCTGCAGAGTTTTTTAAATATTTAAAATAGTTATTCTGTAAATTTGTTTCTGCTTCAGAAAATTTTTGACTTTGCAGTTTTGAAAGTTTATAGAAAGATTTATAATTCTCATTTTTTGCAGATATTTCGTACCATTTTATCGCCTCGTAAAGATTGCTTTGGTGTTCACTGTACTTTCCAAGCTGATAAGATGTTTCTGATCGTATTTGTTTCAGAAAATTATTTTTAAAAATCCTTTTTAGTTTTTCATATTTATCAAATTCTGTAAATTTTCCATAATATTTAGCCAATTCTACATTTCCATATTCACTATATTCAATTGATTTTTTATAAAATTTTTCTGCTTTTTCTATTTCTCCCAATTTCTCAAGATTTTTAGCATTTTCTACAAACTTTATATATTCCCTGCTTTTTTCATCTCCAAGCATACATTCAACATTGTATAAAATTTCTTTTGTTAAATACAAAATCTGGCTTTCATTCAGCAGTTTATTCTGAATTTCCTTTATTTTTTCAGCATCATTTCTCCAAAAATAATATTTGGCAAATTCATATAGATTTTTAGCACTCTCGCCGTATTGCAACAAATAATAAAAATATCCGTCTATTGCCCAGAAATTTTGTTCTCTTATCGCAAAATAAAATAGCTTCATAACAGACTCCTCAGAAAAATTAAAACTGGTAACATACCAATTTCTAGCCAAGTTTATATTTCCGCTCTTTTCCTCTAATAACCCTAAATAATACCCAGCCTTTATAATCCCATTTTCAAAAGCAATATACAAATTGCTCTCTGCCTTGCTCAAATCCCTCTCACAAAAATAATAATACTTCCCAAGCTCATAGTACCCCATCCGATGAAGTCCCTTCATCTCATCCAAAACATTTCCCGCTCTTTTAAATTCTCCCTTTTTTATAAAATCATTAACTTTTTTAATATTCTGATTATACTCAAATACATTCTCCTCTTCATTTACCACACTTTTCGTCTTTTTTTCCAATTCCTCCAAAGTCCGAACATTTATAAAAATATTTCCAAGTCTTTGATTTATACCTTTTAAATAATTTTTCATCTTACTATTTCCCCCATCTTTTATTTACTTATTTTTTTCTATTATATCATATTTTTTAAAAAATTTATTCTTAAGCATTATTTCTATTTAAAATGTATCAAGTTATGATTACTAATAAATAATTTTTAAATTTTTTTCTTTATTTAGTTTTCGTAGGAATGCTCATTGTCACAAATCCTTCACCTACGTCTAGACTATGGCTTTTATTTAAATTTACAATGACTTTATAAAATGAAAAAAATTTTTATTATACTAAATCCCATTTTAATAACGAATTTATTACAAACTTTTCTAATAAAGTATATAAGTCTAATATTTTTAAGCAATTCTAAGATATAATCCTCGTTTTTTAAAGAAAAACTAGTCAGAGTTGCAAAGGAAAGGAGTTTATTTCCCTTGTTTTAAAATTTTGTTTTTATTTTAAAAATAAAATAGTAATATTTAAAAACTTCCAGCAAAACAAATGCGCTTCTTACATAAGGATTACTAAATTTAATTATTGGAAATAGCATCATTCCGCTTGAAAAAATTAATATTCCTATTTTGGCTTTTAAACTCATACTTCTGTTTTTTTCATAGTCTTCCAGATGGTTTTTATACAGCTTTGTTGATTTGAACCATCTATCAAATCGCCTTGAGCCTTTTACAAAGCAGAAGCTAGCTAATAATAAAAATGGTGTTGTCGGCAACCCTGGCAGAAAAGCTCCTATAAATCCCAACGCTACTGCCAGTAATCCTGCAATTACATAAATTATTTTCACAATTTACCCTCCTTATTTTTATTCTTAATTTTACAATCCTCCAAATATCCTTTTAGCATTTTCCATATCCTTTTCGTCTGGATGTTTTGCCGCTTCTGCCCATCTGGCTTCTCTTTCTGGAGTTGCTGCAAAAGGCCCTGCTATGCCTTGTTTTGTCATTTCACGAAATTTATTTATTAGATTGGGATCAATCGCACCTTGACATACAAATGTTTTTTCTACAATGTTTCCATTTTTTTCCAGCAATTCTCTAACCTTTTGTACGCATTTTTTGGCTCTGTCTGTTTCGGGATTTCCGCCCATTGTTAGAAAAAGTCCAAGTTTTTTATTTTTTAAATTAGTCAAAAACTCTTTGGATTTTTCATCAATCTCGCCTTTGTCAATCCAGCCACCAATAATAATTTTCTCAAATTCATTCATATTTACAGTGTTTATTTCGTTTACATCCACTATTTTTTTATCTGTATCCTTTAAGACTGAAAAAATGGTATCAGCTATTTTTCTTGTGTTTCCTGTTGATGTGGAAAAGACTACTAGACTTGACATCTTTTGCACCTCCTAAACATTTTTTTAATATTGTTGCACTTATGTTGTTTCCCCAGAAAATTCCTTCTGGCGTCAGTTCTGTGTGAGTTTCATGAATTTTCAAGTATCCTTTTTTTTCAAAATTTTCAAAAATCTTATAAATTTCATCAAACATTTCATCGGAAACATATTCTTTTAATTTGTCAAAATAAACTTTCGGATACTGTAAAAGTCCGCTTATTCGTTTCATCTTCATTTCATTTTCATCTGAAGAAATCGCATAAAATGCCTTGTCCTGACTCAATCTAAAAATTTCAAAATTATCAATTTTTCCGCCTGCACCTACTCCAATCGGCAGAATATCCTTCCCTTGATGTGTATTTCTTATATATCTATACTCATCCTTTCCTTTTCTGACAATTTTTGTATGCTCCATTACTTCATAATCTCCACTTTCAAGCATGCTTTTAAGAAAAGCGTCATGCAGTTCAAAGTCTTTTTCCAGTTCATAATTCAGCTCCAGCGTGTTATTTCGTATATCCTTAGACATTTGAGAGCCTTCATAAATCATAAGTGAATAAAAACTTGTGCTGTCAATTTTGAGCTCCTTCACGATTCTCGCATCTTCCAGCACCTCCTCAACCGTTTCATCGGGATAATTGTAAATTATATCAGTACAAACCATTCCACTAAAACTTTCTTTAAGATTTTTCAACCTTTTTACAGTTTCTTCCTTTAAAAAAGTCCTGTTCAGAATATTCCTTCCTCTGTCAGAAAAAGTCTGAATTCCAACACTTAGCCGATTTACTCCACCTTTTTCTAGAATTTTTATTTTTTTTGGATTTAAGTTGTGCAATGTTGTTTCAAGTGTAAATTCACAGTCGTCTGTTAACGTAAAGTTATCATTTATAGCCTTTAAAATTCGTTCCAGCTGATGCTCCTTATAAATAGTTGGCGTTCCACCGCCAAAGAAAATTACATTTATTTTTTTACTTTTCATATAAGGCGTCTTTCCGTATTTTTCAAACTCTGAGACAAGAAAACTTGTGTAATCTTCCAAATCATTGTCAATCTGCTTTCGATTCAAGTTGCAAAATGAACAGATTTTATCGCAGTATGGAGTATGGACGTAAATTGTTCCAAGTTCATTTTCCGCAGGTTTCTCCATTCTTTCCAGCAGTTCCGCTTCTGTTCCAAATTTCTTATTTTTCCTGAAATAATCCGATACAATTCCCGCCGAATCATTATGTGACTTAAATCTTTTTGGGAAAATTCCCTGCTCCTCTAGATTTGGCTCTGAAATTTCACCTTTTCGCATTTCCTTTGGCATTTCTTTTCAGCTGTTTTCAGTTCCTCCTAGCGTAACTTCCACAATTCTTCTGTCCTTTGTGATGTCAAAAGCCTGTCTAGGTCCTTTCACATATCTTCCACTTGCCAATTTTGCTCTTACCAAATGAAAAACTGGCACATTTCTAGTCATTTGTATTGAAAAGTCATTTTTTTGAAATTCATCTAAAATCTCATTGTAGTAATCATTTTTTTCTAAAAACTCAATTTCTGCATTGTATGTAACTCTTTGTCGTATTGACGGCACCATTGCCTGTCCTTCATCCTGAATAAACAGCAAACTTGCTTTCCCATTTTTCTTAAAATTTTCAAAATATGCTTCTGTTTCATTAACATATAAGTAACTGTCCCCGTGATACTTAAAAAATGGTGCATAACTTGCATTCAGCTCTCCTTCTTCCGACACAGTTCCAATTATAACCGATTTAAAGTTTCCAATAAAATCACTTATTTCCATTTTCATTTTTTCCTCTTCCTGATGCCCCTTGTCCTTGTAATGTTCGGGTGCAGGCACATTCAAGGCTTTTCTTGCAATTTTTGCCATTTTTATCATTTCCAGATGGATTCCTTTAAAATCAGTCTTTTTGGTAAATTCAATCTGAACTCTCTCATTTCCGTTTACAAGTAAAGTCATCCCCTCTTCATTCACATCAATCAGCTTTGCTTCCTTCACATCTTCTCTCTTACAAAAATGCCTTACATACAAAGGCAAAACATCTCCATGATCGTTATTCATATGATCCAAAATTCTTTCTATGCTTATATCCATTTCTTCACTCCTTCTATTTTAATTTAATAAATTTTCCTCAGAATATTACTTTGTAACTGCTTTTGCAATTTCTTCAATCTGATCAATAATTCTTGGCGAGCCTCTTAAAATCTGCGATGAATTTACAACAATAAATTTGCTGTTTTTTATTGCATTTACGTTTTTTAACTGTGGATTTGTAGCCACAATTTGAGATGGATTTGGTAATAATGTAATTATCATGTCTGGATTTTCCTTTATTATAAATTCAGGCGTTACAATTGGATTTCTCCCCTTCTGATTTTCTGCGATATTCTTAATATTCAACAATTTCATTATATCATTTGGTAAATTATCGTTTCCAAACACCATAAGCGGTGAAGCTGACATAACAAACAGCCCTTTTTTATTGATCGTTGCCATCTTTTTAATTTCTTCCAGCTTTGCTCTTTTTTCAGCAATTATTTTATTTGCTTCATTTTCTTTCCCCAGCATTTTTGCTACTTCCATAAAATTGGTAAATATTTCTTCTATCGAATTTGCCTGAATTCTTTTTGCTTCAATGTTATTTGATTTAAGCCCATTATTAAGGTTGTCATCTGTAAGAGCTGACGTTATAACCAAATCAGGCTTTAAGGTAATTATTCTTTCAAGCGATGGCTTTATAAAAGTTCCCACGCTCTCAAGTTTTGCAACCTTTTCTTCAGGCCATACCTTTGAACGCTCCAAATTAGCAACTCCCACGATTTTATCTTCTGCTCCAAGCATATAAATCATTTCAACAGTCGCAGGATCCAGCACAACAATCCTATTATATTTTTTATTTTCCTCTTTTTTACCATTTTCAGCATTTTTCTTTGAACAAGAAACTATAAATATCGAAATAACTAACAATGCAAAATAAAAAGAGTTTTTTATTATTTTTTTCATTTTCTCAATCCTTTCCTATTAAATTTTTTTAGGTATTACATACAAAAGTTCATTATTTTCCACAATCTCACATTCGAATCCATAAATTTCAGAAAAAATCTCCTTTTTGTAAAGCTCCTTTGGACTCCCTGAATATGCAATTTTTCCATCCTTTAAAAACATCACATTATCACAGTACATCGAAGCCAGATTCAGATCGTGTAAAACCATCACAGCCGTAATCTTTTTCTCCTTCACAAAATCCGATGTAAGCTTCATAATTTCAAGAGCATAATTCATATCCAATGCAGAAGTCGGCTCATCCAGTAAAATAATCCTCGTTTCCTGCACCAATGCCCTTGCCAGTAGAACACGCTGAAATTCTCCACCCGAAAGCGAAAAAATCGACCTGTCCCTAAATTTTTCAAGTCGCAACTTTTCCAAAATCTTATTTACCTTCCGCTCATCTTCCTTATCAAACCCAATCCATTTATTCTTAATATGTGGCGTACGTCCCATATAAATCATTTCGATTACACTTATCGGCATATTCAAAGCCGACTTTTGAGGAACAAAACTTATTATTTTTGCCATTTCCTTATAACTATACAAACTGATATTTTTGTCAGAAATCTCAATATTCCCAGTTTCTATCGGAAAATATTTCAAAATCATTTTCAAAAGTGTCGATTTCCCACTCCCATTTGCACCAAGAATCCCAACAAATTCACCTTTTTTTATATTTATATTTAATCCATCAATTATCTTTTTTTGGGAATTATCATAGCTAAAACTTACATTTTTTATCAAAATTTCTGAATTATTATTTCTACTACTCATCCTATCCACCTTTTTTCCTTCTCATCGCCAAATATAGAAAAAATGGTGCTCCAAAAAATGAAGTTACCACTCCTATCGGAATTTCCGTCGGTGCCAAAATTGTACGTCCAATCGTATCACAAATCAGCAAAAACAGTCCTCCACCCAATGTTGCTAAAGGCAGTAGTCTAGTATTACTTCCACTTTTTAGCACAATCCTTACCGTATGCGGTGCAATAAGCCCAACAAATCCTATCATTCCAGTAAATGCCACAGAAAATCCGACAATCAGTGCCGAAACAATCAATAAATTCCTTTTTAGCTCATCTACATTCACTCCAAGCGAATGTGCCTCTTCATCCCCACTCATCAGCAAATCCATCTCATATCTTTTTAAATAAAAATAAACGACAGAAACTACAAGCGGTATCATAAGAACTCCAATTTTCAACCAAGAAGCACTTCCCATATATCCCATCATCCACGTTACTATTCTAAAGGAATCCTGCCCAATCAAATACATACTGAACGACGTAAATGCCCCTAAAAAAGACGAAATCGCAATCCCAACAATTAAAAGCACCGCCACATCCGTCTTAGTCCTGCTTCTCGAAATTCTAAAAATTATCAGCGCCACGATAACCGATACAACAAATCCGCAAATTCCATACATAACATCAGGAAAATTAAAGACATACGCAATAACCGCTCCAAGCGTAGCACTAGCCGAAATACCAATTATATAAGGATCTGCCAACGGATTCTGAAAAACCGACTGCACAACTGCCCCTGAACTAGCCAGCAACATTCCTATCAGCACTGCCATAATAATTCTCGGCAACCTCACATCAATTATTATCGATTTTATAGATTCATCCCTCATTTTCCCCCAAAAAAGACTCCTAAATATATCTTTTGCCGAAATATCCACAGTTCCTATTTTCAAAGACAAAAATGCTATTACAATTATAAAAATTATTAATACCAAATATATTTTCCACATATTTTTATCAATTTTTATATATTTCTTTTTCTTATTTTGAATTTTCATATTTTACTTTAATCCTTGTCCATAAGTTAAAAATTTTTATAAATATTTTTTCTATAAACAAAATTAATCATACTTTTATTATAATAACAACTATTGCAATACAAACTAATTTCCAAGCGAAATTGTAAGGGCATGGCGTCTGATGCCCTTACGTTAAAAAGAAATTATAAATATAAACGAAAAAATAATTATTAACTAAAATATTTTAAAACTTAGTACAATAATTTATATAAAAAATTTATTTATAAAATACAGCCAAACAACTTTATAACAATTGCTTGACTGCCACTTTCCATATTTAAAATTATTTTTAGAAGTTGTAACTTACACCAACATAATATGTTCTTTCAGCTTCAGGAATGTAACTATTTCCGTTTTTATATTTATAGTATTTTTTGTCAAATACATTTTTAACTCCTGCTTGTACACCTAACCCTGTTTTATGAGCATAATTTACCCCTAAATCTGTTGTAGAATAACCTTTTATTTTTTCATAATTATCATCCACAGAGTTTGAGAAATAATTAAGGTCAGCTGTTAGGTTTAATCCTTTCAGGATTTCATAATTTGCTCCTAAAGTTGCTTTTGTTTTTGATACATAAGGAATTTTTTTATTTTTGTCTGTACCTTTGCTAATTTTTGCATCCACATAAGAAACTGATTCATTTAGTCTAAATGTTCCAAAATATTGCTCTGCAAATAGTTCTACACCTTTTCTTTCTGTTTTCTGCAAGTTTTTATATGTCCAGTTTAATCCATGTCCACTTGGCATATCAATTAAAATTTCATCATTTTTATTAGTATAGAATCCTGTCAAGCTTACAAATGAAGGTCCAATCATGTCTTTTATACCAATTTCATAAGTATCATATTTTTCAGATTTCAGATTGTTTAACACATATCCTCTTGTAATTGATTTATCAACCATTTCTGTTGGACTTGGAGATCTGTATCCTCTTTCATATTTTGCATAAACATTCCCTGTGTCGGAATATTTAAAGTTTAATCCCGTTTCATAAGCATTATTGCTCTTTTTAGTATTTTTATTTATAACATTTGTTCCATCTGTTCTGTGAATATCATAATCAGCATGTTCATATCTATAACCTAAAGTTCCCTCAAGCTTGTCTGTAAGAGAGTGTCTTCCTTGAACAAATGCTGAATGAGTATTTTTTTGCAAATCAATGTCTATAGTAGATGTTGGGAATAATCTTCTGTTTCTCATATACATTGCACCATAAGAACTTCTGTTTGAATTATTTTTTATATATTCATATCCAAAGATTACATTTCCTAAACCATAGTTATATTTACCTTTTAAGTCAACTCCAGTTTTTCTATCTTTAAACTGTCCATCCGTCTTATGAGTCATTCTTCCAGCCGGTGCTTCCTGATCATAATCTCTAATTGTTTTCTGATTATATCCTAACAATGAGAAAGTTAAATTGTCAGTAGGCTTAATTTCATAATTTAGGCTGTATTCTGTTCTATCCAAATCAGATTCTGTCAAAGTTGTTCCTGCCTGTTTTCTATCATTATTTAACTGAGTTTTAGTTATACCGTCAGATTCTTTTGATTCTTCCTTGTATCTTGTAGCTTTAAATCTTAATGTCTGATTATCAGCGATGTTATATGTAAATCCACCTCTTAAATTCTCACCATCTCTTTTGTCCCCACGTCTATACCCATTTCCATTAACATTTTCGTATGCTAAATCTAACAAGAAATTATCTGCAAATTTTATGCTTGTTCCAAATCCAAATTTATTTGTATCAAATGAGCTGTTTTGGTAGTAAACCTTATTTTTTACAGGCTCTTCCTGAGTTTTCTTTGTAATTACGTTAATTACTCCACCAGCAGTCCCTCCACCATAAAGTACAGTCCCTCCACCGTTAATAATTTCTATCTTTTCAATATCTTCAACTGAAATTGAATTTAGAGGTAAAATTGCATGCGACATATCAAGTATGTTTAAAGGAGACCCATCCACAAGAACTTTTACATTTTTAGCAGCTCCCTGAACTCCCTGTCCTCTTACATCAACAATATATCCAAATCCATTATTCACAAAATTTACACCTGGTGTACGTTTCAATATCTCTTCTATAGTGTTATATCCTTTATTGTGTATATCCTGAGCTGTTACAATTGTAGTATTCTTAATTTGATTGCTCTGCACATCATCAAATCCCGTGGCTGTTACTACTGATTCTTCCAATTTTACATTAAATGTGTCATTATCATCTCCAAATGCCATCATTCCAACTACAATAAAACTTAAAATCGCTAATTTTTTTAACATGTTTTCCTCCTCATTCCTATGTATTAAATTCTTTAATTTCAGTTAATTTTTCTCCAAAAATACTTTGATTATAAAAATATTTTACTACATAAATTTATAGTTGTCAATGTTTTTTTTAATTTATAATTTTAAGAAATACGATATTAAGAGAGTTGTTTTACACTTCCAGGAATTTAAACTATTAAGAATTGTTAAAAAAATTTGTTACAAATCAAACTGGGATTTCCAGTATTTTTTATTATAATCTAAATTAAAAAGTATCCGAATGACTTTATTTTCATCAAACAGATACTTTTATTTTCTTTATGTTTATTAATTTCAAAATTTATTTATTTTTATTTTCTTCTTCATCAATTTTAGCCTCAATCATCATAATCAAATAATCAAGTTCCAATTCCCCTCGCATTGCAATCATTTGAAGAGTCGCTATTTTAGACATCATCATATATTGAACAGGATCTAAAAGACGTTTATATTCTGGAGAAATTAATGGCATATATTCTTTAATATACGGATATTTTTTAACAATATCGCCTATTACAGTTTTTGCAGTCAAATTATACTTGCTTGTAAATACTTCTCCTGTTTCTTCTTTTTTCTCATCTTTACCTTTATTTTCCCATGTTACAAGCCTTCTTTCTCCTGTAAGACTTCTAATTCTAGTAACATCCTGCATCATTTCCAGAACACCTTTAAACACTCCATTTTCATCTCTTACAGCCACATAATAGATATAAATGAATTTTCCACGCATTTCCAGCCAAAAGTCAATCTCGTCCTGCTCCCCTTTTCTAAAAGCGTCTATTATTTCAAGTACGGAACTGACGCTTTCTCTTGGATGGCAGTTTTTAACATCACGCCCTATAACTCCTGCACTTCTTGGGAAAACCCTATGTTTAGTATCCGTATAGAATTTCACAATTTCATTTTCATCCACAAAAGACAAGTCCACAGGCATATGCTGAAAAATAAGATTAATCTGTTCAAGCGTTAATTTCCCCTGCTTTACATCAAAAACTTCATTTTCTTTATTTTCGCTTCCCATATTATATTTTGCCATAAGACTTGCAAGGTCATTCATAAAGTTTCCAGCATTTTGATTATTCTGAACATTAGTTTCTGATTTTACAGTTTTCTCTTTTACAGACTGGTTACTATTGTCATCTTGTTTTTCTATGTTTTCAGGATAAAATCCAGTTGGTTTATCAATTAGGAAATACCCAATTTCATCATCTCCTGCACGCATTTGCTTAAATTCTTCTTCATTAATCATTTTCATGGAAGTTGGAAAAAGCACTTCTTCTTCCTTATGCATGATATCAAGCGTCAATTCCCACACATTTTCCTGTTTTTCCAAAAATTCTTCAATTTTATCATTTTCAAGCAATTTATATGCTTCACTTATGCTATCTCTCACGTTATTATCAAAGCTCCACATTATTCTTGATGGACGGTCAAACCCTTTTTTCTCTAATATTGAAAATAATTGATGCTGTTTTCTTGCAAGATGTGTGGGGTTAAATTGAGATAATTTTTCATAAAGTTCAAGCCATCTGTTCTTTATAAACTTTTTCCCAAACTCTTCTTTCATTTCCGCAATCAGCTTTCTAGCCGCTTCATTTTCCAAAATATACGTATTTATCGGATGCCCCTCAGGCAAGTCAAATTCATCCTTCACAATAATATCCTCAAAAAGCCCTAAAACATCATTCATCTTGTCATGAACCGTATTGTCATCAAATCCAAGTTCTTTAATTTTTTGCTCTGAATAAGCAAATTCGCTCGCTGTCATCTTGTCAAAGTTTTCTTTTATCAATTTTTTAGTAGTCTCAAAATCAGTCTTTCCTTCAATATAATCTTTTTTTATTTGAGTCATTTTCTCGATTTTCTCAAGATCTAATTTTAGATAATTTTTCATATCCTGTGCCATAATAACCACCTTCTATTTTTTATAATCTTTTTTCAACCAAATAAAACTTCTTTTTTAAAATTTTAAAACCAAATTTTATATGATTTTATTGCTTAAATAATATACACTAGTAACATTTTATGCCAAATTTTTAAATTACTGCTATTCTTCTCAATTATTAGAAATATTTAATTTTGTTAATTTATACTCAAACCTATTTAAAATTAAACTACTAAAATTATATAGATTTAGGGTTTGAATAAAATAGTCATAGCCTTTTGAGTTTATTTTTAAAGCAGTTTTACTATAACATAAAAAAGTTCAATTATATTTTGATTCTCAAACCTATTTTAACATATTTTCATAAAAAAAAGTGTGATAAACAACACACTTTTATAAATATAAATCAAATTATTATTAATTTTCTCCCCATACTTCATCTGAAATTTCCTTAATAAATCTAAGTTTTGCCCATTGCTCCTCTTCTGTAAGCCTATTTCCTTCCTCTGTTGAAGCAAATCCACACTGCGGACTCAAATAAAGCCTGTCGAGCGGCACATATTTTGAAGCCTCTTTTATACGTGCAATTACACTTTCCTTTTCCTCCAATGTTGGATTTTTAGAAGTTATTAATCCTAAAACAACTTTTTTATCTCCAGAAACTTTTGCAAGTGATTCAAAAGTACCTGCTCTTTCTGTGTCAAATTCCAAATAATAGGCATTTACATCTTCTTTTCCAAAAAGCTCATCTGCAATTTTGTCATATCCGCCTTTCCCAAACCAGGTAGAAGCATAATTTCCACGACAAACATGCGTATTAATTACCAAATTTTCTGGATTATTTTGAAATACCCTGTTATTTATATTTAGAAATCTTTCTGCAAATTCTTGCCTGATAATTTCTTTATCCCTATCACTTTTTTCAATAAATGAAGCAATAAAGTCATCGTCTACAAGACAACCCCAAGTACAGTCATCAATTTGCAAAGTTCTAAGTCCTTCGTTATACAAGTCATTTATAACAGTTTTGTAGGCACTGACAATATCGTCTTCCAATCCTATAAAATCAGGATAAACTTTAAGAAGTGCCGCCACATGCTTATCTTCCCTTACTAATTCTGCATAAAATTGTGCTGGAGCAGGTATCGTAAATCTAGCTTCCACACCTTTTTTATCTTTTACTAAATCTCGCAAAAATGTATAATGTTTCACAAATGGATGATTTTCCCCACTAATTTTTCCAGTAACAATCGCAGTATCATCACGGGTAACAACACCATTAAATTCATAACCTTTCTCAGCATGCACATGCCCAATTCCATTGAATCCCTAGAAAAAGTCCAAATGCCAGTAACTACGTCTAAATTCCCCATCTGTAACACTTGTATATCCTAATTCAATTTGTTTATCCACAATTTTTCTAATTTCTTCATCCTCAACTTTTTCCAATTCTTTCTTGTCAATTTTTCCCTTTTCAAAATCATTTCTAGCTTTTTTTAATTTCTCAGTT
Source organism: Leptotrichia sp. HSP-342 (assembly GCF_041199995.1). Lineage (NCBI taxonomy): Bacteria > Fusobacteriati > Fusobacteriota > Fusobacteriia > Fusobacteriales > Leptotrichiaceae > Leptotrichia > Leptotrichia mesophila. The sequence continues at coordinate 693,442 of NZ_CP165646.1, read as the reverse complement.
CTCAAAAAACTTCCTACAGTATCGTGTCTATGAGGTGCATTTATTGTACACATATTATCAACTCCCTTATTTGTTATTATTTTATGAAGTTATTATATACAAATATGTTCTTTCTGTAAAATACATTTATTTTTTAGTTTGTTATAACTTTTGTTTATATCAATATTCTTTAATCTTAGGGAATTTCTGTATATTTCAAATGTTCCTTCAAAGCCTCCACATAAACTTTCCCATAAACACTTAATTCAATATTTTTCTGCATTATAATTCCAACTTTCATATATTCATCCACTTCCAGCGGTTTTGCAATAATATTTTCTCCATTTAGCTCTTTACTAATTATTCCTGTACTTACCGTGTATCCGTTAAGCCCAACTGCCAAATTAAATAAAGTCGCCCTGTCCCTCACTTTTATATTTTTATCCCTGTCAAGTGTACTCAATATTTCTTCTGAAAAATAAAAAGAGTTATAGTCTCCTTGTTCAAACGACAGATATGGATATTCCTTCAAATCTTCAAGACTGATGCTTTCCTTTTTTGCTAAAGGATGATTAAAACTAATGAAAACATGTGGCTTTGCAGTAAACAGCTCAATAAATTTCAAGTTATTTCTTTTTATCAATTTCTCAATTACAGTTTTATTCGCTCCCGAAGTGTATAAAATTCCAATTTCACTTTTTCTCTTGCTTACATCTTCAATTATCTCATTAGTCTGTGTTTCCCTAAGTGTAAAATCATACTTATTCTCTCCAAACTTCTTAATCACATCCACAAAAGCATTTACCGCAAATGAGTAATGCTGAGTTGATACCGAAAATCTCCGAGTTATCTTATTTCCTTTTTTATATTCTTCTTCCAACAAATCCGTCTGTTCTAAAACTTGCCTAGCATATCCCAAAAACCTATCTCCTTCAAGTGAAACAATTACTCCTTTATTTGTCCTGTTAAAAATCGTTATATTCATCTCATCTTCCAGCTCTTTTATTGCTTTTGTCAGTGCTGGCTGTGAAACAAACAGCTCTTTTGCTGCATCACTTAATGTCCCTTTTTCAGCGACTGTTACTACATATTTTAGTTGCTGTAATGTCATTTCCTTCTCCCTCTTTTATTCACATAATCTTCTTAATATTTCTCCTGCATCTTCTATATTTATTATGTATAACCAATACTATTTCCCATTTAAAGTTTCAAATCTTAAATTAAATAATATTTACACATATTTATCAAATACAAATTGTTATCTTTACATACTTTCTATATTTAATTGGTTAAACAAAAAAAGTGTGTTATTTATCACACTTTTAATAACTTTTATATAAAAATTTTAAAAATATTGAACTTTAAAAACTAATCTATGTAAAGCAAGAATATTATTTAACAACTTGCCATTTATTATCGCTGCCCTTTACAAATTTAACTGTTGATGTTGCCAAATTTATTTTCTTAGTTTTTTTCAAATAATCATATTGTAATTTTATATATTTTTCAATATCAACTTCTACTTCATCCTTGCTATTATCAACTTTTGTTACATATTTGCTCGCATTATCTCCTAAATACTTATCCAAAGCCTTTTCATCGTATCCTTTTACTAAAAATACAACTTCCCCGTTATTCCCATTTTCATTCACTTGATACACAGAAACTTCAAATTGTTCAATAAGCATTGTATTCGACTCTTCCCATTGTTTCTTTAATGCTGAATTATTTGCTTTTGCTACATATTTATCCACATCTGGATTTATTGATTTAAGCATTTTTCTTGAACCATAATTTGATATTTCCTGCAAAGCTTTTGCATAATCTGTTGCAGCTGTTTTCAAGGAATCATACTTCTTAACTTGTGCAGTCTCTTTTGTAGATGGTGCCGCATTCACTATGTTTGGTACAGCCGCCAATCCTGCTAGAACCATTAATCCCATCAATATTTTTTTTACTTTCATAAACTTCACCATTCTCCTTCTTTCTCCAATTTATAAAATCAGTTTTTTCTTATTCCCATATTTATAAATTTTTTTACACTTTCTTCTTTCACATAAAAAAATTCTTTTATAGATTTTTCTTCAAAAGCAATATAATTTTTTTCCAGCTCTTTTACAGCTAGCCTTAAAATTTCTCCTTTTCTGACTCTTTGAGAAATTCCATAAAATGCACGTTCTAAAAAATCTATATTTTTATAATTAGACATTACTTTTTCACTTTCAATCCATTTAAATGTTCCTGCAAATTTTTTTGGAAAAAAACTCTGACTTTCAGATATATTATACAGTATCTTCTTTTCAATATTATTAATATTTTCATTGAATAGCCTATCAAAATCTTTGGCTAAAAAATGGTCAATAAACATATCCGATACAATTCCTTTAAAAATACCAAATTTTTCCACAAGTAATTCATTCAAAAAATTCTCATTCCTGTCAGAAATTCCATCAATTATCCGATGCAGGACAATTCCCTCTTTCAATTCTTCAGGAAGCTCTATTTTATCAACTAGCCCCTTATAAAAATCACCTGCAAAATTTCCATATAATGTCTTTTTATTTTCCTGCTCATCAATTTCGAGCGAAATTAGTGAATGTGCTAAAAAATTCATAATCTTTTCTCTTTCCCACTTTACTTTTAAAACTAAACCAGATTAAATGATAAAAATTAAATAAATTTAGAATTTCTCCTACTTTTTCATTTAATTTCAAAAATAATTCGATCTAGTAATTTTATACTAAAGCCCTTTAAATAATAAAGTTATTATAAACTTTTCCAACTAAATGATATAAATCTAATATTTTCAAATAATTAAAATATGATTTTCATTTTTTAAAATAAACTAATCCGTCAGCTTTAAAAAATTCCATTGATTATTTCTCATCTAGTTCATCAGCAAATCTGAATCCTTTCCTTGTATGACGGTAATTGCGGTGTTCCATTTTCTTCACGCCAAGCCACTGTATCTTTTTCGTGAAATTCCACTCCTTCTTCTACTTTTTTCGCATCATAGGTATCCTCAAATACAAATGTATCTAACGGAACTCTTGGTTTTACTCTAGTTAATTTTCTTTCCACAGGCACTCCAAGCGTACTTCCTACTATTGGGAATACATATTCTGGTAACCCAAGCATTTTTATAAATTCCTTTGTTTCCTTTCTAATTGCTCCAATTACGGTACTTCCGTATCCAAGAGCAAAAGCTGCTGTCTGCAAGGCATTTACAACAATTCCGGCATCTACTGCACCAACTAAAATCCCATCCGCAGATTTTGGAGCGATATTTCTCTTTCCAACAGAATTTGCCGCATAAACTCCACGATGGAAGTCAACTAATACAAATACAAAAGCGTCAGCTTCTGCAATATGCTTCTGTCCTCCACAAAGTTCTGCAATTTTTGCCAATTTTTCCTTATCTCTTACAACAATCAATGAAGTTTGCTGTCCATTAACTGAATTCGCAGCTCTTTGAGCTGTTGCAAGTATTGTCTTCAAATCTTCTTCTTTTATCTTTTCCCCTGTAAATTCCCTTACAGAACGTCTATTTTGCAATTGTTTTATCAATTCATTCATTCAAATCACTTCCCTTTTTTTTAGTTTATTTAATTAATGTTATCACATTATATTTGTATTGTCAAACTATAACAAAGTCATTAAAAAATTATAACTATTTAAGTCTATATTCTAGTATTACCCACTTTTATCAGTTCAGCATAAATAATACTATTTCCCATTCAAGTAACAGAAATCAGAAAATCCATGGAATTAGAGTCTTTTTTAGAAGATTATACTATTATACAATCTATGTGGCTGTTAAAATATTCTTTTAATTAAATTTAATCATTAAGTATCCGTCTTAAAGACTTTTATAATTTTATTTATAAGTATTATGATTAATAATAGTTTTTTCTATTTTTGAAATGGGATTTAGTATTATATAATTATCAAACAGGTTAACAGAATATAACTTAAAAAACTGCTTCATAATGAAGCAGTCCTTATTTTCCAGCCTGTCTAAATTTTTTCAGAATTAATTTTACTTCAGTATTGGTAATTTTAGAGCTGTTTTTTACATAAGAAAATTAATCTTCTATATAATCTTGAATTTCAACTGGCTCAATGTTCCAAATTTCTTTTGCATATTCGTCAATTGTTCTGTCTGAACTGAATTTACCTGCATTTGCAATATTTTTAAGAGCTTTTCTAGTCCATTCTCTTTTATCTTTGAAGGCATTTTGAAGTCTATCTTGAGCTTCTCTGTATGATGCGAAATCTTTTAATAGGAAATATACATCTGGACGAGAACCATCTACTCCGTATAACAATGAATTTTGTAGTTCTCTGAAGATTCCTGTATGATTATCGTTATAAGTTCCATCACCTAACTGATCCACAACTTTTTTAAGTCCTTCTACGCTGTTATATTCGTCAAATGGATTGTACCCTCCATGTGCTTGATAATTTTCAACTTCCTGTGCAGAAAGTCCAAAGATAAAGGCATTGTCAAGTCCAACTTCTTCAACAATTTCCACATTTGCCCCGTCCATTGTTCCAATAGTTAATGCACCGTTTAGCATAAATTTCATATTACCAGTTCCAGATGCTTCCTTACTTGCTGTAGAAATTTGTTCTGATACATCTGCTGAAGGGAATATTTTTTCTGCAAGTGAAACTCTATAGTTTTCAAGGAACACAACTTTGATTTTTCCGTTAATGTCGCTATCGTTATTTACTTTTTCTGCAACGGTATTAATTAATTTGATAATTCCTTTTGCACGTCTGTATCCAGCAGCTGATTTTGCTCCAAAGACAAATGTTCTTGGCTCAATATCTAGATATGGATTTTCTTTTAATCTGTTGTACAGGTCCATAATATGAAGTACATTTAAAAGCTGTCTTTTATATTCGTGTAATCTCTTAACTTGAATATCAAAGATAGAATGAGGATTTACTTCGATTCCTGTTGTATCTTTTATATATTTAGCCAATTTTTCCTTATTGTGTAGCTTAATTTCAGCAATTCTGTTTAAAACATTGTCATCATCTAAGTATTGCTCCAATTTTTTTAGTTCATACAAGTCTGTAATCCACTTGTCTCCAATTAATTCTGTAATTAATGCAGCTAATTCTGGATTTGCTTTTAATAGCCATCTTCTTTGAGTAATTCCATTTGTTTTGTTTAGGAATTTTTCAGGATACAATTCATTCCATTCTCTTAACTCGCTATTTTTAAGAATTTCTGTATGCAATGCCGCAACTCCGTTTACTTTGTGCGATCCTACGATTGCAAGCCATGCCATTCTAACTTGTCCATCTCCAATGATTGACATTTTGTTGATTCTTTCCCAGTCTCCTGGATATTTTTGCTGTAATTCTGCGACAAATCTTCTATTGATTTCCTCGATAATTTGATAAATTCTTGGAAGTAATGGCTGAAATAGTGAAATATCCCATTTTTCCAATGCTTCTGATAAAATTGTATGGTTTGTGTATGCAAATACATTTTTACAAATGTTCCAAGATTCATCCCATCCTAATTTTTCCTTATCCAAGAAAATTCTCATTAATTCAGGAATTGCAACAACTGGATGTGTATCATTTAGCTGAATTGCCACTTTTTCTGCAAATTTTGAAAAATCATTTCCAAAAACTGATTTGTATCTTCTGATAATGTCCTGTAATGAAGCTGATGTAAAGAAAAACTGCTGTTTTAATCTTAATTGTTTTCCATCTTTTTCAGTATCATTTGGATACAGTACTCTTGAAATATCTTCAGCTTGAACTGCTTTTGCAGAAGCTTGTAAATAAGTCTGATCATTGAATAATTTTAAGTCAAATCCTTCAGGAGATCTTGCTTCCCACAATCTCAACGTATTTACAGTATCGTTTCCATAACCGATAACTGGCACATCATAAGGTACAGCATGAACTGTTTCCGTATTTACACGTTTAAAGTATTCTTTCCCAAATTCATCACGATGAACTTCAATTTGCCCGCCAAATTTTACTTCAAATACTCTGTCCATTCTTTTGATTGACCAAGGATCCCCATATTTTGTCCAGTCATCTGGATATTCCATTTGGAACCCATTTTCGATTTTTTGCTCAAACATTCCGTATTTGTATCTAAGTCCATATCCATGTCCTGGTAATGCCAATGTTGCAAGCGAATCTAGAAAACATGCAGCAAGTCTTCCAAGCCCTCCATTTCCAAGTCCTGCATCCATCTCACGGTCTTCAATTTTGTTAATATCTACGCCTAATTCATTCAATGTTTCTTTTATAACGTCATTAATTTGCAAATTAATCAGATTATTCCCCAAAAATCTTCCCATTAGGAATTCTGCTGAAAAATAGTACGTTTGTTTTACCTGTTTTTTAGCATAAGTTTTTTTAGTATTGTACCATTTTTCCATTGCGTAATCCAAAGCTACTTTTGAAATCGCATTATATAACTCAAATTCATGAGCTTCTTCAAGAGTTTTCCCATATTGCCTTCTCAGTTCCCTAAGAATATTGTCCTTTAATTCAGCTTTGTCAATTTTCATATTTCCTCCTAAATATTTTATTTCCACTTCACTTTACCACTTTTTTAGCATTATTTCAATACTTTTTGTTAAAATTAATATCATTTATCCATTATCTTAATTTTGTATATAAAATTTTTCTAAAATCTATCTCATTGGAGCAACTGCTGTCAATTCCCACTTATGAATCCCTTCATCTTTTTTTGAAGAATCATATCCAATATAAACATTTTTTAATCTTTTATTTACTGGATAAAGTTTATATCTGTACATTAACGGAACTTCTGCCGCTTGTCCAATATAGTATTTTTGCCAGTTTTTGTATGCTTCCACTTTATAATTTGGAACTGTTAATGATTTTTCTCCTAATATTTCACCTATTAGCCTGTCATTTTCTTCTGATGCAAAACGAGAAAAGTTAAGCTGGGATTTTCTTCCTGCTGAGCCAGTTGGATCTAAACTTGTTCCAACTCCCCAAGCTCCAAAGAATACATCTATATCTTTAGAATCTCCTTGCACTTTTTCGTAAAAATTCTGAAAAGCTAGCAATCTTCCCGATGTAAGAACTGCTTTTATCCCTATTTTTTTCCAGCTTTGAATGTAGTTTTGTGCAAGTGGTTCTGCCACATCGCCTCCTGCCATAAATGCCATCTTTATTTCAAAGGGCTTTCCATGTTTATCTTCACGGATTCCGTCGCCATTTACATCCTTGTATCCTGCTTCATCCAGTAATTGCTTTGCTTTTTCAGGATTGTATGGATAACCTTGCAGGTCCTTTGGAAAATATTTCTTGAAAACAGGAGGAATTGATGAAGTTGCTTCCTGTCTTAACCCAAAATAAAATGCCTGTGCTATTTCCTGAACATTTATCGCATGCACAAGAGCTTGACGTAATCTTAAATCCGACATCTTGGCATTTGGATCTGTCACATTTTCCCCTTTAGACTTGTCATAATGCCCCAGCTTAAAAGCCAAATACGAATAATACAAATCCTGTTGTCCTAATGTTTCTATATTTTTAAAATCTTTATAATTGTTGTAAAGAGAATCAGGCATGCTCATTACAAAATCATATTTCCCAGCTTTTAATGCCGCCACTATAGATTGTGAATTTACGACTTGCACTATTGCCTTTTCAATTTTCGGCTTTCCTTTGTAATAATAAGGATTCGCTGTAAATTCTAGACTTTCTCCACGTGAAACTTTTGTTAAATTATATGGTCCTAATGTTACTGGTTTCATTCTAATTTTATCCGATGAAATCAATTCTTTTATTGGAATTCCTTTTAAATAGTGTTTTGGTAGTGCATTTCCAACTAGTCCGTTTGCAACTGTATAAATGCTTTGTCCTAGTTGTAAAAATGAAATTTCCACCGTTTTATCATCTATTTTTTTTATACCTGAAATATTTGGGGCTTTCCCATCGTGATATTCCTTCATTCCAACAATCTTTTGACTTTCTTCAGTATATCGAACTCCTGTATAATCTTTATGCCCTACAATTTCATAAGGTAAAATGATGTCATCAGCAGTTAGAGGCTGTCCGTCGGACCATTTTATACCATCTTTTATTTTTATTGTAGCTTTTTTATTTTTTGCATCAACTGTAAGAATGGCAGGTCCTTTGTCTGTTATTTCAAAATTTTCATCCACTTCAAATATACCCGAGCTTAAAAACATTGAAATAATCTCACCATCATAACCATCTGAATAGAACGTCTCATTAAAGACTCCAACCAATGGATTATCCTTTACTAACGCCACTTGCAAAGTTCCGCCTTGCACTGCAGGCTCATTGTTTGATGTTTTTTCTGGAAATAATGATAAATTCAGTTTTGCTCCTGGCATTTCACTTCTCTTTTTACCAGGATTGCACGAAACTACGAATATCAATACAAGAAGCGTGATTAATAATTTCCATTTTTTCATACTGTTCTCCTTTTTTATTTTATCCTCTTCTCTGTTTTGCGTCAGCCGCCCTGTTTAAAGCTTGTCCGACATAATTAATACATAGCATCATAATTAAAATCAATATTGATGCCGGAAGCCAAATCCATAATTTTGTAGACAATACTTCCGGATCTGCTGCATAACCAACCAAAGTCCCAAGGCTCGGAGTAGAAAGCGGCAATCCAAAGCCAAGAAAACTAAGCCCTGTTTCAATTCCAATATTTCCAGCAAATCCTAATGTCAATTCCACAATTATAATTGAACTCAAGTTAGGCAGTATTTCCCTGAAAATTATCGTAAAATCCTTTGTTCCCATAGTCTTTGAAGCCAAAATATAATCTTTCTGACTTTCAGCAAGTGCCTTACTTCTAATCAGCCTTGCTGCTCCAACCCAGTAAAATGCACTCATTATCAGCACAAAAGTTGCTATAGTGTACTTTGGAACAATAGTAACAAACACAATAATGATCATAAGTGTAGGCAAAATCGTAATAAAATCGATAACTCTCATAATCACATTATCCACCCATTTTCCATAATATCCTGCAATCAAACCAAAAAATATCCCAATTCCTGATGTCAAAATTGTTATTGTAAAACCAATAATAATCGAGTTTCTAGCACCTAGTATCAGTTGCCCCAATATTGAACGCCCACCAGAATCAGAACCTAGCCAAAATCCCTCTTTCATAGGAATGGCATATTTATCTAGAAGGCTTATTTTCATAATTTCCTCCTGATTTGCAAAAAGTGATCCGATAAAAATTATTCCAAAAAGAATTACAAGAATAATAAGCGAAGCAAGTGCCAATTTATCTTTTAAAATCTCCCTCACAATAACACTAATTCCAGTCGGCTTGCTACTTTTCTTAATTTCATCAAAATTTTCTGCTTTTTCATTATTTTTCTTTAAAATTTCATTATTAGACATTTTTTCACCACCTACTCTATTCTAATTCTGGGATCAACAATGCTAAGAATAATATCTGAAAGCAAACTTCCAAGCAATGTTAAAAATCCAAACAGCAGTATTAATGCTGTAACAACGCTGTAATCCCGTGTTATAATTGAATTTACAAATAGTCCTCCCATTCCAGGGTAACTGAATATTTTTTCAATAAAAATCGAACCTCCCAGAAGCCCTGTTATCGAATATCCAAAGAACGCTGCAATCGGTAAAATCGAATTTCTGAAAATATGTCTAGAATAAACTTTATTTTCTGGTACTCCCTTACTTTTCGCTGTTTTCACATAATCCAGATTCTTGGCATCAATTACTTCATTTCTCAAATACTGCACAATCCAAGTTGTTCCCAGCAATGCATACGTAATTGCAGGTAATATGATGTGATAAATCCTGTCCAAAATATGTCCCAAAGTACCAGTATTAAGTCCAGCCGTCACAGATCCAGTTGTTGGAAACCATCCAAGCGTATATCCAAAAAACCAAATCATTATAAGCGAAAGCACAAAAGTCGGAATCGCATAGCTCACATAATTATAAAATGTAACAAATTTATCAAGAAATGAGTTCTGATAACGTCCAGCAAGCATTCCAAGCGGTATTGCAATACAATATGTCAAAATAAGGCTAAGCAGCGACAAAATAAATGTGTTTACTGCCCGTTCTCCAATAAGCGTCTTTACAGGAACATTATAAGTGTAGCTCATTCCCAAATTTCCAGAAACGGCATTTTTTAGCCATCTTACATACTGAATATGCCAAGGATCCAGCAACCCTGCCTTTCTTCGCAATTCTTCAAGTGCTGCAGGATCAGTCTGTGGTGTAATCAGCCCAGTAAACGGATCTCCCGGCATAAGTTTTGCCAAAATGAAGATTAATAGGCTAAGTATAAATAGTTGCGGTATCATAACCAGAATTCTTCGTAAAACTGTTTTCCACATTGATTATTTTCCCCCTTTTCCGTTATTTTGCATTATTTCATCTTTAATAGCGACAAAATGGGTATCTGTTAATTTTTTTAAATCAAAGACACGCCCATTTTCATCATAATATTTTTTTTCATTTTTCAAATATTCCTTTTCAATTTCTAATCGTCTTTTTTTATTTTCTAGCCTTTTTTCAGGATGTACTTCTGGAATTGCAGCAATTAGCCGTTTTGTGTAAAAATGTTCAGGATTTTTATAAATATCATTTTTTATCCCAGTTTCCACAAACCTTCCACGATACATTATAAACATATAATCGCACATATGCTTTACAACTCCCAAATCGTGAGAAATAAAAAGATAACTTAGCCCAAACTGCTCCTGAATATCCTTCATATAATTCAAAACTTGTGCCTGAACAGATAAATCAAGTGCCGACACAGGCTCATCTGCTATAATCAATTTAGGCTTTGTAGCAACAGCCCGTGCAATTCCCAGCCTCTGCCTCTGTCCGCCAGAAAATTCATGTGGATATTTGTAAATATCTTCTCTGTTCATTCCTACAATTTCCAGCAGTTCTGATACCTTCCTCTTTTCCTCATCTGAAGTCAAATTCTCAAAATTTCTCAAAGGCTCAGAAATCAAGTCAAGCACTCTCTTCTTAGGATTTAAACTAGATAATGAATCTTGAAAAATCATCTGCACGTTTCTATTATATTCACTTCTTCTATTCCGAAACTTACCATCAATTTCCTTACCTTCATAAATAATCTTTCCATTTTTTATCTTCTCCAGCCCAATTATCGCTTTCCCAATCGTAGACTTTCCAGACCCCGACTCTCCCACAAGTCCATAAGTCTTCCCTTCTTCAATAGTCAAACTAACACCATCCACAGCATACACATGGTCAATTACCTTATTGAAAAAGCCCCCACGAATAGGATAATGAACCTTCAAGTCTTTCACTTCAATAAAACTCATATTTTTATTTATTCCCTTCTTTAATATTATTTAATAACCTAAATTTTAAAATATGTAATTTATTTTAATTAATAATTGTTTTATCTATAATTTTTATATTTTTTATTTTCAAAAAAATACAACATTTTTAATTTAATCATAACAAGTAATTTGCTTAAATAAATTTCCAAGCAAAATTTCGTTAGAAGAAAAAGAACTGTTTGAGCTTTTGAAATATACTTGAAATAAAATTCACTTATTCATAATAAAATAATCTATATTCAAAAGCGAGTTTTCTTTTTCTTTTATAAGAAAGTTTTGCGTTAAGCGGGGTAGTTCGTAGAACGTTTCGCCATTATCTCTAAGTAGTAGTCAGTTATACATGTTAAAATAACTTTTATTTCGAAAAAGGGCATGGCGTCTGATGCCCTTACGTTAAAAGAAATTTGAAAATATAAAAGAAAAACTTACTATTATTCAAAAAATTTTAAAATTTTTTAATTTAAACTAACCTTCTAAGGTACGATTAGTTTATTTTTCAAAATGAAAATTTTTCCAGCAAGTACATCTTACAAAATGCTCTTTTTCCACTTCATGCAATGTTGGATTTTTTTCGTGTTCACTTTCTTTTATCCACGGAATTCTTTGAGAAAAACGGCAACCTGTTCTCTCTAATTTAGTTAGCGATGGAACAATTCCTTGAATTACGTGTAATTTTTCTGTTTCTGTGTCAAGTTGCGGTATTGAATTTAGCAGAGATCTTGTGTAGGGATGTTTTGGATTATTGAACAAATCATTTACGTTTGCGATTTCTACAATTTCTCCAGCATACATTACTGCCACTCTGTCTGCCATTTCAGCAACAACGCCCAAATCATGTGTAATCAGGATAATCCCAGCGTTTATTTCACTTTGCAAAGTTTTTAGTAAATCCAATATTTGTGCCTGTATTGTAACGTCCAATGCTGTTGTCGGCTCATCGGCTATAATAATTTCAGGTTTACATGAAAGTGCTATTGCAATCATTACTCTTTGACGCATTCCTCCAGATAATTCGTGCGGAAATTGCCTTGCTACACGTTTTGGATTTTTTATTCCTACATTCTGTAGTAATTCCAGCATTCTGGTTTCCCTTTCAGTTTTGGACAATTTTGTATGATAAATCATTCCTTCCTCAATTTGTTCCCCTATTCTCATCAGTGGATTTAACGCCGATAGAGGATCCTGAAATATCATTCCAATTTTATTTCCTCTAATTTTATTGTATTCTTCTTCATCAATTTCTACCAAATTTTTCCCTTCAAAATTGATTTCCCCTGTCAATTTTGTGTTAATCGGATTATGCAGTCCAATAATAGAAGTTGCAAGTGTACTTTTTCCACATCCTGACTCTCCCACTATCGCAAGTATCTCATTTTTTCTAAGTTCCAGCGAAATATTATCCACAGCAGGAAAATATTCATCTTTTATCCGAAAACTTGTAACAAGATTATTAATTTTTATCAATGTTTCAGTTTGTTCCATACTTTTCTCCTCTAAAAGTTCTTTGTTAAAAATTTATTTTATACAGACATTGTAGCATAATTTTTATTCTTTTTCCTATTATTTTTCAAAATTTATCATTTTTTAGGAAATATTTTCCACAAAAAAAATAGAGCTGGTCTAAAGATTCTCTCTTTTCAACGGCTCTATATTATTTTCAGATAATCCTATTTTTTGGCGGCGTTATTTATGTAATCACAGTATCTCCAGTTTCCTGCATCACCGTTTCTACATTTTTCCCCTCTTTCCTGTCTTTCTCTCTCAAGATTTTCAAAAGAGGCGCAGCTTGCTAATGAAAACAGCAAGATACCTAATATAGAAAACATAATTGTTTTTTTCATCAAGATCACATCCTTTTAACTGTATTATTATTTAGTTATATTTTACATTATTTTTTCATATTTGGCAAATTTATTTTTACTTTTTTTCACATTTTAATTTGACAATATACCCAATAATTTTTTTTATTATCAAAAATTCCTTTAATTTCCCCATTGATTAGACTTTTTTTTTATGATATAATTTTCATATAATTAATTTAGGAGGAAAAAATGGGAAGACATGGTACAATAGCAGGGCGTAAGGAAGCACAGGATAAAAAAAGAGCCGCATCATTCACAAAACTGGTTAGACTTATAACAGTAGCAGCAAGAGGCGGAGAAAATCCTGAATTTAACGTAGCCCTAAAACACGCAATCGAAAAAGCAAAAGCGATTAATATGCCTAATGACAATATTAACAGGGCAATCAAGAAAGGAGCAGGAACTGACGGTTCGACAGCTTTTGAAACGTTAAATTACGAAGGATACGGACCAGCAGGAGTTGCTATCATCGTAGAGGCTCTTACTGATAATAAAAATAGAACTGCTTCATCTGTAAAAGTAGCTTTTGATAGAAATGGTGGAAATCTTGGTGTTTCTGGATCAGTTTCGTATATGTTTGGAAGAAAAGGTGAGATTATTATTGAAAAAACTGATGATATTGATGAGGAAGCATTAATGGAAGTAGCACTTGAATCTGGAATGGAGGATATGGAAACTCTGGATGACAGTTTTTATATCACAACTGAACCATCTAACTTTGATGCAGTAGCAGATGCTTTAAGAAATGCAGGATACACATTGCTAGAAGCAGATATTCAATATTTGCCATCTATCGAAGTTGATACTCTTGGCGAAGAGGATTTGCAAAAACTTAAAAAATTAATTGACACTCTGGAAAATGACGATGATGTTCAAAAAGTTCATCATAACTACGCTGGAGAATTATAATAAATATTTATGAATTTACAAATTTTAATTGCGGGAATTATTTTCCGCATTTATTTTTATAATAAATTACAGTATTAAGATATTTTACAAAATTTATTAAATATTCCCTATTTAAATGGGGAATAGTATTAGTATAAAAAGAAAAAGGAGTTACATTTTATGAAAAAAAACGGAGAAGAAACAGTTACTCCAATAAAAAATATGAAAGTTATTCAACGAAATGACTTTCAAAACTTTACACTTGATTCTGTCTTGCTTGCAGACTTTGTAAAAATTAATCGAAAAACTAAAAAAATCCTTGATATTGGGACTGGCTGTGGAATTATCGCATTACTTCTGGCACAGCGGTCAAAAGCTCAAATTACAGGCATAGAATTACAAGAAACAATGGCAGAAATTGCCATAAGAAATATTAATGGTAATAAATTTGAAAATCAGGTTAAAATAATAAACGAAGATATAAAAAATTATGAAGATATTTTTAACCGTGACGAATTTGACACCATCGTTACAAATCCCCCATATTTTGAATTTACCGGCGACATTTCCCAGACAAACAATTTGGAACAACTGGCAAACGCAAGACATAATATTAATTTAACACTTGAAGAAATAATAAAAATTTCTTCTTACTTATTAAAAAATATGGGAAGTTTCTCAATTGTATTCCGAAGCGAACGTCTAGTAGAAGTTCTATCACTTTTACAAAAATATAATTTAGAGCCAAAACGAATGAAAAACTGCTATACAAAATGGAATGAAAACTCAAAAATTTGCCTTTTAGAAGCAATAAAAGATGCAAAGAAAGGATTTTCTATTGAAATGCCAATTTTTGTTTATGATGAAAATGGAGGAAGAAGTGAATATGTTGAGAATTTGTATAAATAAAAAACTTTAAAATATATTTGTTATATTCTTTAATATTTAGATAAACAATTACTTTTTAGTTTCATAAAATGAATTATTATTAATGAATATTTTTTCCAATAATTTATGGTATTTTTTCTTTTTTTTTAAGCAAAGGGGAACAGTCGCCATCCCCTTTGCAAACCTGGCTTGTCTAAGTATTTTTTGAAAACAAAAATTAAACTCGCTTCGCTCAGACAGTAATTTTTATTTCCAAAAAATCACGACATTGATAATTTAACTATAACAATTTCTTATATAATTCTTTTATATCTTCTAAATTTGTATCCCGTGGATTTCCACCTGTACAAACGTCATTTAATGCGGATTCAGCAATAAAGTCCAAATCCTTTATATCCATAATTCCTTTTAAGTTGTTTGGAATTCCAACATCGCTTGCCAGTTCCCTTACTTTATCAACTGCAGCTTTTCTATATTCTTCTGGTGACATTGTTCTTGTATGTTTTACACCAAATGCTTTTGCGATAGCTTTAAATTTTTCTCCAGTAAATTCAGCATTGTATTCCATTACAGTTGGAAGAATTATTGCGTTTGCAATTCCATGTGGAGTACCATAAAATGCTCCTAGCGGATGTGCCATTGAGTGTACAATTCCAAGTCCTACATTTGAGAATCCCATTCCAGCTAAATATGAAGCAAGTGCCATTTTTTCACGTCCTTCAGGTTCATTATTTACAGCGCTTCTCAAATATTTTGCAATTAATTCAATGGCTTTTAAATGGAACATGTCAGTCATTTCCCAAGCGGCTTTTGTTGTAAATCCTTCAATTGCATGAGTTAAAGCGTCTAGTCCAGTCGCAGCGGTAAGTTCTTTTGGCATGCTTGTCATCATTCCAGGGTCAACAATTGCCACAATTGGTAAATCATGCGGATCAACGCAAACAAATTTTCTGTCTTTTTCAACATCTGTGATTACATAGTTAATTGTAACTTCTGCAGCAGTTCCAGCTGTTGTCGCAACAGCGATAATTGGTACACATTTATTTTTAGTGTCTGCAACACCTTCAAGGCTTCTTACATCAGAAAATTCTGGATTGTTGATAATAATGGCAACTGCTTTTGCAGTATCCATTGGTGAACCTCCACCAATTGCGATAATGTAGTCAGCACCTGCAGATTTGTACTTTTCAACACCATCTTTTACATTTTCAATAGTCGGATTTGGCTGAATATCAGAAAAAACTTCATAAGCTAAATTTTCCTTATCCAGCAAATCTGTAATTTTTGAAACTCCGCCAAATTCTAAAAGCCCCTTGTCTGTACATATAAGCGCTTTTTTGAATTTGTTTTTCTTAACTTCCTCTGGGATATGGTTTATTGCTCCAAAACCATGATACGAAATTTCGTTCAAAATAATTCTTTGTGCCATTTTTTTACCTCTTTTCAATTTTTTTTAGTAAATATTTTCATTCTAATTATACTACACTTTTTTCATTTTTCAAGTTTAATACTAAATTTATTTTAAATAATTTTTAATTACTATTTTTTACTGAAAAAAAGTTTTTCTTTAAAATGACACAATAAATATGCAATTTTAAAATTTAATGCTCCAGCTCCTGTTGCTGCAATATTTGTTAAAACATGACTTTCAAAATATTTTTGACTAACTTTCCCAACAATAAACATTCCAAGGCAAAATATAGCCATTCGTTTTAAATATTCAAAATTTCCCCTAAACTTTGGATTATTTTGGAAATAGAGAATTTTATGCACTCCATTTACAAGTAAATTTATATTTATTAGAGAAATAATGGCTCCGACTAAATATCCAAAATAAAGTTCCACACAATTAAGAAATATTCCCATAATAACAAGAAATATCATAATAAAAATCGAAACAGTATATACCTTTTTTATATTTTTTGGCATTCTTTCCAGCATTTCCCCTGCCTTTCTCTACAATTAACATCTAAATCCAATATTATTTTATGTTGTTTACCTGCTTTATGAGCGACCAGTAGCCTGATACTGCCCCAATTACAAGAAAAATGACAAGAACAAGAGGCTGATCCGTCTTAAACAGATATTTTTTTAGAAGCATATAAAGTCCAAGCATAAGAAGAATTGGCAAGGACAAAATATACACCATATTTGTAGCAAGTGCAAAATATTTCATTATTTTATTATTTCTTCTATTTTTCATTTCCTTCTCATTATTATGCCTTCCCAACTTCTTTTCAATCTCAAAGATCCTTTGTTTTCGTTTTTCCTCTTCAGTCAAGTTATTTTTTTCTAAAATTTCATTTTCATTTTCAAATTCCATAAAATTACTTCCTTCTTATTTTTTAGTAAAATTACAACTATTCCCCTCGTATTTCTTAATTTTTCAGCGTAATATCAAAAAGTTCAAGTATTTAAAAACTACAATTTTTTTAATACAAAAAATATTCTGCTTTCTCCAAATTCAGGATTAGAAGCTGTATCAAATACTTCAAACCCTTTGTTCTGAACAATTTCCACAATCCATTCAGGATCATAGATGAATTTTTCCTGAATTTCATTATATTTCCTGAATAAATTATCATTTTCATTCTCACGAATAAACAAATCAATCTCCACGATATGTTTTTTCTTACTTATTTTCTCATGCCGCCAAATACTTGTGTATTCAGGTTCTTCATCTAGAAATATGTCGTTTTCAAATATTTCCTCAAAAATATCCTCTGTTACAACATCAAAAATTAAATATCCACCTTTTTTCAGATTTTTTTCACATTTTTTAATAAATTTAAAGAAATCTTTTTCATTTTTTAAATAATTTACCGTGTCAAAATTACAGATAATATAGTCAACTGGATGTATTTCATCATAATTTTCACTAATTTTCTCATTTTCACTAACATCCAAACTTTTGTAAAATACTGTCTTATTTTCATAATTTATAATATTATCCTTTATCAGCTTATAACTGCTATCTGTTAAGTTTTTTCCAACCAGTTTTTTTTCTGAAATATCTAGCATTTTTTCAGATAAATCCACTCCGATTACAGGAAATCCATCCCTAAGAAATCTCCAGACAAATTCCCCTGTTCCACATCCTAAATCAAGAACTGCTCCTTTTTTCTCAATAAACATTCTTAAAAATTTATACCATACATCATAATTTACATATTTCATAAAAGTATCGTAAATTTCTGCAAATTCCCTATGCATTTTTCCCCCATTCCATTATCTATTTGTTATTATTATATCACTTTTACTACTACTTGTGAACAGCAACGACAAATCTAAATTAAATTTAAATATACTCAAAAGAAAAACTCCTAAATGTTAATCAGGAGCTTTTATTCTTTAACGTTTTGCAGGTTTCACAAGCTTACTTTCCCATTCACTAACTTCCTCAGGAAAATAATCCAGAAATTTATCAATTTTTTTACCTTTTATATCAATATTCAATATCTTGTCATCCTGTCTCAATGTTCTTAACACGCCCAGATCTTCACGAGTTTTTGTTCCTCCAATAATAGTATGCTTTTTATTAAGATTAGTCATTGGACTCATCGTTATGAAAAACTGGCTACTGTTCGTATCAGGCCCCGAATTTGCAAAAGCAAGCATTCCTTCATGTGCAAATGTTAGCCAGTCTGTAAACTCATCTTTCAAATAATAGCCAGTTGTTCCCGTTCCATCTCCCACAGAATCTCCTCCCTGAATCAGTCCATTTGGAATAATTCTATGAAAAGTGAGTCCATTATAAAAGTTATTTTTCGCTAGAAAAACAAAATTTGCCACATTTTTAGGAGCGGCTTCGGGATATAGGTAAAAAGATATATTTCCCTTCGTTGTCATAATAACCGCTTCCATTTCAAAACTTCTCATGGCTTTTTCGAATTTTTTGTTTTCTCTCGACTTGTTTGCCTTCTTTTCCTCTGCACCTGCAATTCCTACTAGTAAAATCATCAGTATGCCAGCCAATATCGTTATTTTCTTCTTCATAAACTTTCCTCGCTATTTTAAGCATAGTTACTGCACATTTTCCCATAAAAAACAGCTAGTTGCTGTACAGCCTCTTCACATGCCCTATCATTTCTTCAATTTCCATTTTACCATTGAAATCAAATTCCAAAATTCTGAAATCTATATCCTCAATTTCCAAATTATATTTCAGAAGCTCCTTTTCTTCCATAATATTATCATAAATTACAAGGACAGAAAACTGATTTCCAAATCCATCTACCAGTTCCAATGTATTAATTACCCTATTTTTTTTCATATTAAGAGAATTTCTTATTATTTCATTCGCTGTCTTTTTGCTTCTAACTTCCTTATAAAGTTCAGAAATTATTGTAGGCAGCTTTATTGCAAATAATATTTTTAATTCTTCTCTTTTTTTAAATTTTACTATTGCCATTTTTAAAATCCTTATTTTTTATTTTTATAAATTTATCCTTGAATCGCTTTTGTCAATGGCGGAATAATTTGTTTCTTTCTTGAAACTACACCTTTCAAAGTTACTAAGTTGCTGTCAACTTTTTCTCCAAACGCTTTTTCGATAATATCATTTCCATCTCCTGAAACTAGAGCCACAGAATCATTTGATAAAATATTTGTGATTGCAAACATAAAGAATTTTAATCCTTCTTTTGCAATGATATTATCAATTTCAGCAAGTAATTTTTCTTTTCTTTCCAAAACTTCTGCTTCATTTACAGTATTAACTTGTGCAACACCAATTTTTGAACCATCAATTTCAAAGATTTTCATATCCATATTTAACAGTTCTGCTTCAGATTTATCTCCAAGTGCAGTTCCAGCTTTTAACATTTCAAGACCATACTCATCCGTATTTACTCCAGCGATTTCAGACAGTTCCTTACCAGCCTTTACATCACATTCTGTGCAAGTTGGAGATTTGAACAATAATGTATCTGAAATAATAGCACTTAACATAAGTCCTGCCGTTTCCTTGCTTGGTACAAGATTATTTTCCTTAAATAATTTTAAAATAATTGTCGCAGTACATCCAACAGGCTCTAATCTTGCATATAAAGGCTCATCTACGTTAATGTTTGAAATTCTGTGATGATCAATTAGTTCCAGAACTTTTGCTTCTTCAAATCCTTCAGCAGTTTGAGTTCTCTCATTGTGATCCACCAGTATTATTTCTTTTCCAGCCACATTTTCCACTAATTCAGGCTTTTCAACTTTAAAATAGTTCAAGGCATACTTGGTTTCTTCATTAATTTCTCCAAGTCTTGCAGCCTTAACATCTTTTCCCAATTTATTTTTCAGTTCCGCATAAGCAATCGCTGAACAAATTGTATCTGTATCTGGATTTTTGTGTCCAAAAACTAATATTGACATATTTTTTCCTCCTAAATTTTAATCATTTCATATTATTATAACCTATTAATCTTATTTTTGAAATAGAAAAATTCGTTTTTTTCAAAAATTCCCTAAACTTCTAATAATTGGATATCAATTTCATAATCTGCTGAAACTTTTTTGCTTAAAATATCTCTATATTCATTAATCTGTTCCTGATATTTCTCATTCGTTTCAGGCTCAAATCCAGTCTTGTAGTCATAAATATAAATTTTCTTATTTTCCTCATCAATGTTAATTCTATCAATGATACGCTTTCTTCCTTCAGAATCATAAATTTCAAATTCTGTATAAACTTTGTATTTCTCATTATAAATATCGCTGTTTTTTTCAATAAATTTTTCCATTCGGACAATTAATTCTTCTACAATCTTTTTCCCAAGCATATTTCCATATCGGCTCAAAAGTGCAGATTTTGCAATTAATTTATCATTTTCCAGATTATTTGAAATATGTTCAAAATAGTAATGCATTGCAAGCCCTTTTTTACGTTTAAACTCATTTTCCAATGTATTTGAAGATTTTTTTACAACAAATTTATCATCATCAAAATACGTTTCAAATAAATTATTGCTCACTTTTACATCCGAAGTATCTGTAATTTCTTCTGGAATTTCTGATTCTATAATTTCGCCTATTTCATATCTGTTTTCATCTTCATAAACATCAACCACTCTTTTCACTAAAGAATCAGCATATCGTTTGTCTTTTGTTATTTCAGCGTCAAACAATAATATCAGATTTTTTTTAGCACGAGTCAATGCAACATAATCATTGTTAATTTCTTCCATCATTTCTTTTTGAGAATTTTTATCTCTCATTTCACTCAATTCATTCTCAAACATTTTTTTATTATAATCTGTAAAAAGCACAATAAATTTTTTTACAATATTAAATTTTTCATCAAAATCTAAATAGCTTTTAAAATTATCTTTATCTGTACGCCCCTTATTTGTTTCTCTTTTATAATAAAATACCGTATCAAACTCTAATCCTTTTGAAGCATGAATCGTCAGCAAATTTATCGCATTTATATCTTTGCTGCTAACCTGTTTCAAATTTTCCTTTTCTTCTTCGACAAATGTTATAAATTCATATAAATTACTGTATTTTTTCAAAATGTTAAAAAATATAAAAATGTTTTTCAAATCACTGTTTGTTGAATAAAATTTTGTTATTTCAAATTTCTCAACAAGTTTTCTTGAAAAATTTTCTTTTTGATATTTATCATTTAAGTTTATTGACAAGACTTTCAAATCCTTAATTTTATTGATAATTTCATCAAAAATCAGTCCATTTCTTTCTAAAGTATTAATTTTTTTATATTCTAAAAGTTTTTCTTTTATCTCATCATCTTTTTGAATATTAATAAACTCTTCAAAGCTTTTTATTTTAGAATTTCCGGCAATATACCTCATAATCTCATTTTTATTTTCTAACAGATATTTTACATGGCTATTTAATCCACCAATTAAGTCACTTCTCACAAATTCCAACAAATACTTAAAATTATCAAATGCAAAAAATTTAATTAACTGATACATCGGGATTATCGGTTTATACTCCAAAATCGTTGCCTTACTTTCAAGAGTATATGGAATCTTTTCTTCATTCAGAACTGATGCAATTTCTTTTAAATGAGCATTTTTACGACATATAATCGCACTTTTCCCTAAATTTCTAATTTGACCTTCTTTTATCATATCAATAACTTTTGTATAAATTCTCTCTTTTTCTTCCTTCGTATTTTGAATAAAATATCCAAAATATCCTCTTTGATACTCTTCATCTTCCCTATAGCCAGAATCTGTATAATTCCACTTGGCATCATAATCATTAAATATTTTATTGATATTTTCAATAATCTCTTTATAGCTTCTATACGATTTATCCAAATTTTGTACATTTCCTTCAAGCATTGTTTCTAATTTTTCAAACAATTCCTTTTCTCCACCACGCCAATTATAAATGCTTTGCTTCTCATCACCAACACAAATAATATTTTCAGAAGTATTTAACATTAACTTTAAAATTTTCCATTGCAAAATACTCGTATCTTGGAACTCATCAATCATAATCGTATCTATTTTTCCACCAATTAATTCAAGAAATTCTTCTGTAACTTTGTCATTTTCCACAAATTTTAGTTCTTTATTGAAAATAAATTCATAAGTGTATACCAAAATATCATTGTAAGTAAATCTTTTTGAAGAAATTTTGATTTTTTGAGCGATATTAAATATCGTTTGAGCGATATTTTTTAATTTTTTGTCTAATGGCAGTACTTCTGTCAAATAGATGTATTTAGATAATCTTTCTTTAAGTTGCTCTTTACTTTTTTCAACACTTTCTCTCTCTGCTGACATATCTACTTTTTTAGTATCGTTTACAACCGTCTTTTTCCAATATGTCTCGTTCTCTTTAATCATTATTAATAGTTCTTTATTTTGTTGAACCAATTCTAATTTTTCTTTTAATTTTTCATTTTCATTAAACTCTTGATTTTTTAAAATTTTTGTATATTCAAGAAAAAAAGTTTCATATTCTTTTTTATAAATGTTTTTACTTTCTTTTTTATTAGATGCTTCTTCCAATGTTTCTACAATATCATCTAAACTATTTAAAAAATTATACGATACTTTTTCTGTATTTTCTTCTATTTTATTCAAGTCCCCTGCCAAAATAAATTTTGGATGCATTGTCAGTATTTCTTCAATAATTTTTATATAGACTCCTATATTTTTTTTCTCTTTTTTCTCATCAAAAATAAATTTAAAATTTTCAAAATTATCTTTATTTTCAATAATCTTAATCAGAATTTTCGAATAAAATTCGTCAGTTTCCTTCTCTAAAATCTCATAATTATAAATATTAAAATAGGGTGCTATCGTATTTTTAAAGATTTGGTTAGTAAAACCATCAATTGTGGAAATTCGAATTTCTTCTTTATTTTTTATCATTTCAAAATAGATGTTCTGTAATTCCTTTTTATTCAAGTTATCAAATTTATAAATTTCTTTTAAATTTTTTTCTAATTCTGCTCCATTTGCTTTATCAAAAGCAATTTGATATAAAAAATCGTAAATTCTCTCTTTAATTTCAGCCGTAGCCTTTTTTGTAAAAGTCATCACAATAATATTTTTATAATTGACACCCCGTATCAAATTAGCTATAAATTCTAATGACAATCTGTAAGTTTTCCCTGTCCCCGCACTAGCCTTTAAAATCACATTATTCTTCATCACTTAATTCATCCTCTCCTCTGCAAATATTCGCATATTCTCTGTAGAGATAATTTCTTTGATTTTTAATATTACCTAAATCATAAAATTCTTCATTCTGATATTTTCTAATTATTTCACCAACATCTTCTTTTGTTAATATCTTATCATCTGTTCTCTCATCTGGCACTAACTTACCTTCCCAAGTATCAATAACGATTTTCTCAACTTTTTTCTCATAATCATTTTCAAGCATCATTGAATAATAATCCAGCTGTTCCATCGCTCCATAAACTTTGTCATTTTTATACCCTGTTTTTTTATCTTTTAATTTTCCTGTCTTATAGTCAAATAAATAATCCTTGTCTCTTGTTTTTATATGTAAATCTGTAACACCATTAATATATACATTCTCAAACAGCTCTTTCTCTGAAGATAATTTTATTCTCTCCTCAAAATAAATTTCAATATCTTTTTCTGTTTCCAGTTCCTTAATCAGTTCGTTAAAATATTTTTCAGCTGAATTTAAAATTTCCTCAAATGAAACTTTTTTATAAAACTCCAAATATTCTTTAGGAACTTTATAATCAAATGAATTTATTACTTTTTCCAAAATTTCTGACAACTGTTCCCTATCAATTTTAAAAGTTTTATTTTCAAGCTCTGTCTTATTTCTCATAACAACATTTTCATAAAAAGCATGTATTATTATTCCAAATATCTTAACATTTATTTCATCTTCAATCTCTTCAACTTCCTGTTCTCCAATTGATTTTTTCAAATAATATCCATACTCGCAATCTTTCATATCCTTAAACGAATAATATCCCAATCTCAATTTTTCATTATTTATCTTCTCAAGATTTTTTTCTAATTTTGATGGAATAAACTCTCCAATTTCCTTTTTCTCCCATTTTTCCTTTTTATTTTTTAGAAAATATTTTTTCACAAAATAAAGTTCTTCTGCTTCACTTATTTCATCTTTTACAACCCCAATTCCATACTTTAACTTCAATTCCTCAATAACACTTGCTGAATCAATATTATTCTCCAAATCCTTGACATAAGCCAAATATACATTTTTAGCACTTAATATATTTTGATAAATTTTAAACATCTCAATTAGTTTTTTATCATCACTTGTTGGAAGTCCCATTTTTGCACGTTGAATTTTTGAAAATAAAAAGTTGTGAATCTTTACTTTGGGAAATGAATCCTGCAAATTCAAAATAATTATATTCTCTTTTGTATTTTCAGAAATATTTTCAAATGAATTTATTGAAAAACTATTTTCCGAATCATCTTCCGTACTCTCCTCTAAATTCAACCCAATCGATTTTTTATCCAAATATTTCAAAAATAATTTCAACAAATTAGCCGAAATATTTTCATCAAAAAATTTATCCCACAAATTATCAAAACTAAAATCTTCCAATACAATCATTTCTGACAAAGCTTCAAAATACTTATCTTTCACATTTTTATCTTCTTTCACTTTTTTTTCATTATTCAGATAAATATTTTCTAAATAATCGCTATATTCCTTTAATGTCGTATACTCATATATTTTTTCCAATTCCTCAACAAATTTTATAATTTTATCAATAGACAACATTCTTCGTTTATATATATCCTTAAATTCTTCATTTTGGATTTCTTTTTCTAATTTTTGCAAATTTTCCTTATTTATTTTTTCCAATTCCTCTTTTGAAATATACTTGTAATCTTTAGAAACTAAATCCTGAAAAATATGATAGCTTTCTTCTAAATCAAAAATATTCAATAAGTCATTAGATTTATATGCATCATAAAAATCTTTTGTTTTAAATATAAATAATTTCCCCTTATCTTTTCTATCAATTTCTTTCATGTTATCTAGCAAATTGTAAATTAAATTTAATATTTTATATATTTTCGTGTCTTTCATTGTTATTTCTAAATTTGAAGAAATCTTTTTCTGTTTCAAAAGATGATAATCGCTTTTCGCCTCTTGAGAATTTTCCTGTGCCTCAAAAATTCTATAATTTCTAATTGAATTTCCATTTTTCTTGTTCTCTCTTTTATTCTCTTTCTCAACTTCTTCTAATTTTCTCACTAATCCCAGTAATTCTCCAAATTTACTGCTAAATTCATGAATTTCCACATTTATATCTTTCTTATCAAATATCTCTTTCGATGGCAATGAAAAACTGTCCTTTATTTTCAATTTTTCCTCATTAAAATCATTTTTTGAAAGCTGCAAAATATTTTCTACATTAATTCCTCTATTTTCAATTTCTCCAATTAACTCCTTTTCAAATGGAGTAATTTTAACTTTATTCACAAAACAAATTTTAGAAAACTTTTTCAAAAAATTGTCCGAAATATTTTCCACATTTCTAAGCATATATGGTAAAATAAGCCCTTTCTGCTGCACAACTTTTTTCATCTCATTATTAATCTCAACCAAAGTTCCAAAAGTTTCAATTTGCCATTTCTCCAGCTCAATTTTTTCCAAATCAATTTTATATTCCTGCAATTCTACAAATAAATTGTAGTAATTATAGGCAACATCAATAATATCATAATAATTATTAACCTTTATATCCTTTTTCAGTTTTTCAGTTAAAGCATTGTAAAACAGCACAACCTGTTTCTCTTCTTTTACCACAATTTTATCAGTAACAAAAACATTCTCATAAAAATCATAACTATTCATCATCTTAAAATTCTGAAAAATTCCCAATTTCTGCTGCATTTCCTCATTCTGTAAAAATTCCCTTTTTATCTCAAAAAACGAAGCCGAATTTTCAAATACAAAAAGCGTATTTTCATTCTTTTCAAACTCTTTAAACAATATGTTCTTTAAATCAGAGCCAATCCCTTTATAAGTAATTTTCATAATATTTTGCCCTCCTCAAACTACAATTTTCTTATTTTGAAATTTAATTTTGTTATCAAATAAGTTAATTTATTTGATAATTTATTTTAAATTTTTTGATTAACAAATATTCTTTCTATAATTCTTATATTTTTTCTTCTTTTATACTAGTCGCCATCTCATTTATAATCTCAACTCATCTAAGCATTTTTTTAAATCACGACATTAAATTATAAAGATTGCTATATTTAAATTTCAGGTTTTTAAACTCGGAAATTATTAAATAAAAAGCTAGGCTTTCAACCACATTCTATTTATTTTTTCAAAAAAAAATCTCAAAAAATTAATTTTGAGAATAATATCATTATTTGCATTATTTAATTTATTTAATGGCGCACCTGACAGGTTTTCTTATTAATATCCTTTTTTTCATCAAATACTTATTTTATTGGATTTTTCATCACTATTTTAATCTCATTTTCTTACATTTTCCCATATTTTTAATTATTTTGTCTCCAATTTGTCCCCAAAATTCGTTTATAAAAAGCTCTAATAATACTACTACAAATATTATTAGAGTTACAAATATTTACTACATTTTTATTCTATCAAATCCTTACAAAAAAATCAAGGAGCGATAAATGAAAAATTTAAAAATCAAAAACTTAGATGAAAAAGATATTGAGAATCTAAAACAAATAAAAATTATAGAGCTGGAAGAGATGAATATTCAAGATTTGAAAATTCTGAAAGTTAAAATTGAAACAGCTATTGATAGTAAAGAAAAAGAATAAGAGACACACAAGGCTCTTATTTTTATGTTTGACATTTTGAGAAATTGTGTTATAATATTATTGACAAGATAACTTGTGAAGGAATTACACTGAGTTCCCAAAGGGGAGTAAGTCAACGGATGAGAATTCTCATGTGCCTGGGGTTATCTTATTTTTTTTATCCCTTTTTTCAAATCTTCAATTATAGTATCTGGATTTTTTAAAATTTCTTCCACAATAAACTCTATTAACATTTGAGAATATCCATATCTGTTACTTATCCTATAATAAAAACAATATTTCTCGTTAGTCTTTATATCATAAAAATTTATAAATAAATTTAAGTCGTATTTATTAAAAATTTTTGGTTTAGGTTCACCGTTCTCAATTTTATTCAAAAATATTTTTTTACTTTTCAATCCTCTGTTTACTAATCGAACAACATCTTTGGTAGTATGTTTGTATATTTCATTTGGATTTTTAATTTCTTTGGCTATTCCGAGCTTGCTGTCAGCGTTTTTATCGAATGCCACTAAAACGTCCGCTTTACCCTTATCTTTCACTATTATCAATCTTGCTTCAATAGGTATAGCATATTCCGAATTATTTTCTCTTATCTCAGATTCTATTTTTTTTGTATCCTTTATTAATTTTTTTGCCATATTAACCGAATATCTTGCTCTTATTTCCTCTTCTGTAAATTTTTCGATTTTTGTTGACAATGTTAAAAAATTTTGTGCTATATGATTTGTTATGTCTGAATTATGGAACTCTTTCATTTTTTCAACATAGTTTATTACACAAGCTTGAAATAAAGGGGCATAGATATACTCATAATCTTCTGTTACAAAATGTGTACTTGTATTTCTCAAATCTATTATTCGTTCCAGATTTTTTCTTAAAGAGCCATTTTTATCACTAAATACTATTTTTATGCAGTTTTCCAAATTAAGAGTCCTATCTTCTGAATCTTTATAATATATCGCATTTTCACCTTTTAATTTTATTATATGGGCTTTTAACATTAGTTCCCAAGCATTGCAGATGAAGAAACTAAAACCTTCCACTCTATATTTTATCGTTGGCTTATTGTAGATTTCTAACCCCATTATAAATGCTTCTGTTGATTTTTCTATCAATTTATTTACAAAGTCAATAGTATTTTCTTTCATTTTTTCCCTTTCTGATTTTGAAGTTTTTATAATTATACTATATTTTTTGCTAATTTTCAAAAAAAGATAGCCATTTCTGACTACCCCTTATTTACTTCATTCATTTTTTTATTGTAATAATACAATATTATTAAAGAAACTATTATGCTCAATGTAACTATTATAAGATTTTCTATCAATGATTTTTCTCTTAGTTGTTCTATTAAAGGTATTCTTTGCCATTTGTTTTCTAGTATCAGTTTTTCTATATTTCTTTTGTATTGCCAATCTCTCTGTGCTATAGAAAAAATCGAGCTGACAGTATAAAGCAAAATTAATTTCACTATCCCTTTGTTCGCAAAATTGATTTTCTCGCTTTCTTGAAAATCTTTGTGTCTTTTATTTTTAAATATTAAATCCCTAATAGTCTTCTTCGTCTTAACTGTCGCCATTGCTCCCACCACCTAACCACTTATCGATAACCTTATCCAATACCTTAGGTACTTTATCCTCAAGTACTTCTATAAGAAGTTCAACAAAATATCCTACAAATATAATCAATATCATTATGATCAGATGTAGCGAAGGAACTTTCTTATATATAGATAAATATGTCAATACATACAATGCCAATGCCATAGCTCCATATAAAATCCTAATTATGATAGGACTGATATTCAAATGATTATTTACTCTGTACAATAAATTTCCTAAAGTTCCTAAAAGTAGACCGTAAGCTATAAATATAATATCTTTAATGTATTCTCCCATTACTGCTCCTTCTTATAAATTTTAAAGTATATTTCTGTTTTCAGCTTTTTCTACATCGAAAATTTGTTGTAATATAACTTTTAAATCAAATGTTTTTCTAGCTTCCTTTAAGACTTCTGATAGCGCTTCTTCTCCAACTTCTTCAGCAAAGTTAGGAATCCATTTTCTGTCAATTGATTTTTCTTTTTCTAATAACTCTTCTAATTTATCCCAAAATCCTTCGTATACTTGATTAAATTTTTCTATCCCTTCTTTTCCTTTTGCAACTATTTCTGTTTTATAGATTAAAGTTTTTCCTAATTCCAAAATTTTTCCTGTTAAATATATTTTTGCTGCTAATTTATCCATTTTTATCGTCTCCTAAAAAATTATTTTCTTGTTTTCCCATTTCTTGTACGCATCTAAGTACATCTCATCTTTATCTCCGTTGTATGTAAGTTCATAATACATTCCATCTGAAATAGTTGTACTCAATAGCGCTTTTGCATTCTGTAATGTTTTACAGTACCATACCACAAATACATCTTCCTTTTTTAATTCAAATTTATCTGTTTTATCACTTCTGCTATTAAAATATTTTGTCACTTCTTCTTTGCAAATATCTTGAAATTTATTAAAATCCATTGTTTTTCCTCCTAAAATTTATAAAATCAATTTTAAGCCAGCTAGCAGGCTCTACAATCAATTTTTGCTTGCTAGCCAACCTATTTACCCAAAAAAATTTTTTATGTTCAAATTCAGCTTGTATTCAAGCCATTTTCACGTTACTTCAGTTCAAAATGTGGCGTATCATTCATTTTCCAATTTCCGCCCCACTCAATGTTAATATTTTTACTTTTTGCAATATTCAAGATATGATTTGCAATCAATTTTAATTTCTTTTCATCATACCCTTCTTCAGATGTAAATTTTCTATACACTCCATTTTCTATAACTCCACAAGGAAATATGTCAACTGCGTGTCCATATCCATCATCTTTGATTTGATGATTAGATTTAAATTTTTTCCCATCACAATTTGTAACTTTTGGTCCAGGTAAAGTTCTGCCTTTTTGATATAAAGCAAACTGTTCTTCCGTTGTCCTAGCACCGTCTGTAATTCTAAAATCATACGGACTGTTTTCAATTGCAGCTTTCATAACGTCAACCAGCTTTGGATGTACTTTTTCCATTTTATCTAGACTTGACTGGGCAAAAGAATATGTTTTGTTCTCTGTTGCTGTGTTTTCCTTATTCTGGTCTCTCAAATATTCCTCCTTTCTTTGAACTCTGTTCAGCCATCCTGTCAAGAATCCTTCCTGTGTCCTGTCAGCTTCAACTTTTCCCTTGTAATAAATTCTCTGCAAGTTGTGATAAACTTCCAAAAATTTTTCAGGATCTGCCGAATTTAATGCTTCCAATGTTTTGCTTCCGATTATTCCGTCCACATCAAGATTTGCATTTGTAAGCTGGTTTATAGCAATCTGTGCGTTTTTTGTTCCATTTCTGCCACTATTTACTGCCCAGTCGCATATAGATAAAGCCACTTTGTCGTTTATGACTTTATCCAGCTTGTTTCCTAAGTAATATTTTTTCAGATATATATTTTTTGCAAAATCTATTGTTAAATCTTGCATATCGCCTTTATACCCAAAATCCCTTGCCACTTCCTCAATTATTCCAAATTTAGTTTTACCTCCTTTGTCGTGCTTGTCATCTGAATATCCACCTTCAACTTTCAGCAAATAATCAAAAATCTTTTCAAATCTGTCCATTTATACCACTTCCTTTTCTTTAATTAATTCCATATCTCTTAAATATTTATATAACTTTGCAGGACTGAATTGATTAGCCTTTAATGTCTTTAAATTATATGTCAAACTTTCATCCAGCCCTTTATTAATTAGATGTATACATAATTCCGAACAAAAATATTTGTCCTTATGCTCAATCCCTAACTCAAGTAATTGGCTAAAGAAAATTGCTCCATAGTCATAGCCCTTGCCTTTCAGTTTCATAAACTCTTTTAGCACAACAGGGATTTCAATATGCTTGTCAAGCTCATATATATCCATGTTATCCTTATAAACGAAAGGTTTTATCCTTACTCCACCTGGATTGCTTAGATACACATAGTCATTATAGATAAACTCGCAATGGCTATATTTTCCTAATGTTCTTAACGATATTAAAAATCCAATCAGGCTTTTTGGTTTATGAAAGCTGATATATAGTTTGTCTTTTTCTAATTGCATAAAATACCTCCTAACTTTGCTTCATTTCGCTTTCAAATAATTTGTTATATTCAATTTCAGCATTAAACGTTTTCAGTTCCTCTACTGTTTTGTTTTCTAAGCTATGTGACAGTGTAGTTTCAGCAACCATTGAGGCTGTCGTATGTTTTCTCATTATTTCGGACATTTCTATGAATTTCTGAACACTTACATTTACATATTTTTCTGTTCCATCCTCGGTGTAGAATTTCCAGTTGCTGTACTCTGTCGCCATTAAGTCAGTCATAACTTGTGCAAAGTCCAGCTTTTGTCCTTTTGAAATTTTTCCCATAAGTCCAAGGATAAACTTTAGTACTAGCGAAAACAATATTTTAGTGATGTTGCTTTGGTCTATTGTCCTGTTGCCCTGTAAATACTTAGTTCCTTTCACTTCAAACTCAAAAGGCTTTTTTTCTCTCTCGATTCTTAGTTCATAAAGCTCTTGTTTCAATTTCTCGATTTTTTCTTCCTTTTTGTATTTGATTTGATTGTCTTCTATGTACTCAAATTCAGATAGTTCAACTGTCTTGATTTTACCATTTTCTATCAACTCATTTGAATTTAAAGTGTATTTCCCGGCTTTATATAATTCTTCTTTTGTTGCTTCTCTTAGATTCCCGTTATCCAAAACCGGATTTTGGTATTCTGTTTCACTCCAAATATATTTTTCACTATCCCAATCCGGGTAAAATCTGGTTGGATTTTCTTTAAATTCTTTCAGAGTTGTGATAATTGGTCTTGCTATTATTTCAAGACTTTCTTTGCTATAAATTACAATATTCATCTTTTTTCATTCCTCTCTTCAAATTTACTTTAAAATCTATTTCCAGCGTCCATATGCCGTAAAGAAAATCTTTATTGGACCAATAGGAAACTCTCCGTAGGCATCGAATGTGTTGGAGCCTAAAACATTTATCGCAATGTTAGTATTATGACTAGATCCATCATGGATTGCTACAACACTATAAATTTCTTTAAAATCATTATCTAATACATTTCTATAAAAACTCCCCAAAGCTCCAGCAAAACCTTTTCCAAATTGAACAATAACTCCGTTTGGGTATTTTATAGTGTTTTTCCCAAAAATTAAATAATTTTCTATCCTATCTGAAATTGGTTTATTACTTATTGCTCTGAACTTAGAACTTTCGTTATATGTTAAATTTGTATTTGCTATACATTCGTAATAAAATTTTGTAACTGTATCATAATAGAATTTTCCTTTAATCTTGTTTCCAAAATCTTGGATATTCCCTCCGAACTCTAGCCCGATTATTTCAGCTAACCTTTTCCCTTCCAAAGCTGTGTTAACAGTAGTTCCCAATCTTACTTTACCTGCCGTTGTTTCAGAAGCTTCTGGAATTACAGAAGAAGCTAAATCTTTCACCTTCTTTTCTGTTATTAACCCCTGATCTGTTTCAGTTGCCGGTTTTAACACTTTTCTAAATAATCTGGCTATATTTTTGATTGTTACTATCTTTGTGTGATTTAACCCTTCAATTAATCTATCCCATGCTGTTTCATTTTCATTGTTTTTAACCAGATTTTCTATTTTAGTAATATCTGTGTTTGCTTCAGCTTCGGAATAGATTTTGGCTATTCCGTTTTTTTGTTCTGTTGCATAGTTCAAGATGTTTATTATTACGAATTGAGTGCCGTTAAATTCAACGAAATATTTTTCGTTTGTTTTTAAATCATCTGCTTCTAAATTTCCCAATGTCCCGTCTTGATTTTTTTGAATTTGATATTCTTCGTTTTTTATTCTGATAAAAACATTATTAGTTTGGTTTCCGCTTTTTATTTCTAACAACAATTTTAAACCTTTAAATAATCCGAATTCACCGATTCCGTTCAAATTTATTTCGTAAA
Organism: Leptotrichia sp. HSP-342; assembly: GCF_041199995.1. NCBI lineage: Bacteria > Fusobacteriati > Fusobacteriota > Fusobacteriia > Fusobacteriales > Leptotrichiaceae > Leptotrichia > Leptotrichia mesophila. The sequence continues at coordinate 660,171 of NZ_CP165646.1, read as the reverse complement.
TTTCTTTACCTGATTCAGTCTTTTTAATAGTTTCGATCGAGTGTACTAATCCTTTTTGTAGTTCATTCATAATATCTGCTGTGATTGTTGTTCCAACTTGAGTTGCTGTTCTTTCTCCTTGCCATTCGTGCCTTGTTAATCCCACACCAACATCACTCGCATCTTTTATCTTGTATACGTCTAAATTGTTTCCTTCCCAATCTTTAAATTTTTTTAATGCCATCTATTTCACTCCTTCCTTAGTAATAACATTTGTATTTGATATACCTGTTTCAGTAAATTTATTTCGTTTAATGCTGTCATAATAATAGTTCCCTACTTCGTATTTAAAATCTAATGTTATTCTTATTCCGCTTGCCACCCCTAGAGTCTTCAAATTATTTCTTATTCTTTCTTTCAAAGTGTAAGGCATAGCTTTATTCAGAAGTATATAAATATTTCCACCCTTTTTTTCAAAATATTGAGCTTCATTATTTCCGCCATAGCCTCCGTTTCTGACATTTATATTTATATTTCCATCTGTGCTTTTTCTGATTCCTTCTTCAAAAACAAAAATATTCTTTTTGGGATCTTCAGAAAATATCTTCAATACATCAAGAAGTACATCAAATGTAGAATTTTTTAAAGATTTTGAGATTTCTGCCAATATTCTTATTTTAAAGTTTTCATCTGTTTCGTTATTATTCCTTTTTAAATTAAAAGTATTTCCAAATCTATCAAGCACAAAACCTTTTGCAGCCATTAAATCAAGTGATTTAAAAAGCTTTGATAATCCTTGCCTGGATTGCAATATTTCTTCTAGATATAATTTTAATAAAAAATAATTATTACTCTCCTTGTTTCTTTTATACATATGCGGAAATTTACTAATTACTTCATCTGTATATTCTTCACTATTCTGATACATAAAACACCTCAATATTATTTTCATTTATTTTAAACTTTTGTCCTAGTGGTATGCTAAAAATTTTTGTGAACTCTTGTTCTTGAACGTTACTTTCAATTGTTCCCATTTTAAGACGTATTTTTCTAATATCGTCTATTCCAAGAATTTCAGAATATACTTTTAAATAACTTGCTCCTTCTCCTGTTTCAAGATTATTTATATAATTTAATATTTCTTGTTTTATCAGCGGAGTATACCTATTATCTTTTTCAGCTTCGTTTTTCACTCTCACAACTTCAACTTTTATTTGAAGAGTACTGTATTTTAATAAATTATAAGTAATTTTTCTACTAAATCCTCCTCTAGTAATTTTTTTCTCAAATATTTCTGCCTCATTTTCTCCAAGAGTCAATATTCCATCCGCTTTCAAATCTAATATAGTTTCAAAAATCTTGTCATCAGGAGTTCCTTCAAGAAATATTTTGATAGTTCCAGCTTCCGTTGCTGGTTCTGTTTCAGGATCTAGTATTAATACATTCTTTACATTTTCCAGCGCCATAAGTCCGTTATACAACGCCGAATGTGTCGCAGTCTGTTCGATAGCCTGTTTTCTTTTTAATCTTGCTCTGTAAAGACTATCACTTTCATCATCCGCTCCGCCGTTTATATCAGCATCGTTTATAATCTTAGCGACTCCACCATATTCAGTTGTAAATGAAACATCACTTGTAATATTACTTTCATCTCCAATTTCAACTGCCTGAATAAATCCTACTCCGTAATATTCGTTATTATCCAGCTTGTCTAAGGTAACGTTAGATAACAATCTGTATTCCTTTTCAGCGTATTTTATAATAGTTTGTGCTGGTATAACTCTATTTTTTTCTCCTGTTATTTTTACTTGTCCAGTTGCATAAGCCCCTGGATTTCGTGGAGTTCTTAACAAAGTTCCGAAATAGTCCAAATAAATTCCAGTTGCTGTATTTAGATTTATCTGATTGTTAAAGTCCAAAAGCTCTTCCCATAATTTTGATAATTCAAATCCTATTGCTTCTGAATGAATACCCTCAGGAGTATTAAAATCTAAAGTATACTCATTGTCTTGTAGTCTTGCTTTATACCGTTTTTCTATATCTTTCATAATATCCAAAAAACTTTTCAATACAAATCCTGTATCTGTTACTCCAAAATCCATTGTTCCCCCTTTCCTAAATTGTCAAAGTTTTTCCATTTTTTAACAATATCTCTACATCGAAATTATAATTTCCAGTTCCATTTTTAAAATCACTTTCAAATTTTATTATTTCTGCCACATCTTCATCTGCCAAGATAGTTTCCTTCACTTGAGTTTCGATATTAAACTTTTCCAGCAAATTTCCTATCTGTCCGTTATTTTCATTTCTTTTAATCCAGTAAATACCTTCGTTTCTATGCAAAAACCATTCATTAAAGAATAATCTCAATTTATTCTCAAGCCTTAGCCTTATTTTCTCTATTTCAGAACTTAATACTATGTTTTTGCCCATTACAACATCAATTTCTTTGTTGTTGTCTTTTTCAGTTTGCCAACTTTCAACACTTTTCATATCAACTGCCTTTCTAAAAAATTGTAACAAAAAAATCACAATCAAATTAATGACTGTGAAATTTTACTTGACTTTTTATGAAATTATGATATACTTATGATAAGTTCATAGTGTGAAGGGAAGTAAATTATTTTTTACTTCTCTTTTTTTTTACCCATCTACAAACTTTATAAATATACTCCGTTGTTTTTATTATACAAAATACTGTAAAAGCTATTCTTATAAAATCATTCATAAAACGCTCCTCCAAAAGATAAAATGGGTGGGGGAGGGAGCAGAGCCTAACGCTCTTTTGACCTCCTAACTTTCTTAATAATCCATTTTACAAATCTTACTATATATTCTATAGTAGCGATTATCATTAAAGCTATTTCCCATTTTTCTTTTAAGTTCATAGTGTTTTTCTCCCTCCAGTAGCAATTATATAAAATTTCATATAATTTTTCAAGATTTTTTGTTAATCACAGTTATTATATTTAATTGTAATTGTCCTTATTTATATCTTAATCCAACGGCATTCCGCCGTTAGTATGAGTTAAGAATGACTTGCCGCCAATTGTAGCGTCTCCGCTCACTTTCAAATCTCCCTCAATACTTACTGCTCCGCTTATATTTATAGAGCCGCCTTTTATACTAACTCCACTATCATTTATCGTTACAAGTGTTCCGCCGTAAGCAATGTAGAAGTCGTTAGATATATTCTTTTCTGCATCACTTGTTATTTGTCCAACCACAATAGCATTGTTTATATCGAATTTAGCACTAGAGTTCGGCTCACAAGGTTCGGAAGCATTTCGTGCATTGAACGTATCGTGCTGACAAAAGGCTACCAAAGCCTTGTCATTTACAGATAACGGAGCATTTATTTTACATTTGCTGCCCCAAAATATTGGAGCAATCGGCACATTTTCAATTACTTCTACTTCATCACGAGTGCCAAAAAGTTCAGGAATATCAAGCATTTGTATACTGCAAATCATATTTGAATTGTCTACTTCTACAATTTTGGCTATTGCAAGAGTATTTAAATTATCAAAACTTCCATTTATCATATTTTCAATATGATCCCCTACTGTCTTTTTTCTCATTTGTTGCCTCCTACTCCGTATTTATTTACAATTCTATCCCAATCTGATTCTTTTTTCTTTCCACCACTTTTTGTAGTGGTTTTTTTACTGCCTTTCTTCGTTTCTTTTTTGCTGTCTTTTCGGCTTTTTTCTCTTTATTTTCTTTATCCTTTCCATCTTTTTTACTTTTTTCTTTATTTTTTTCTTTTTAGAAGATTTTTCATTTTTACCTTTCTTACCTGTAACAATCTCGATTTCATTAGCCTTTTTAGTTTCCTCATCATCAAATTTAGTTCTTATTTCCAGTTCTGTATAAGCGTCTGTTTTAAAATTCATTACATGCTTGCCTTTTGTAATAAGATACTCCCCTTTAATTTCAAGCTGTTCAAAAGTCTTTTTCAAATCAAGGTTAATTTTAAATCCTTCCTGAAATCTGTGGTCAAATATCGCTTTCAAAGTATAAGTTCCGTCATTTTCCTTGATATCTTGAAATCTGTTTGAATCGAACTCTAAAACACCTCTGTTTATCTTGTCTCTTGGCTGAAATGTTACAACTCCATTTGTTATAAAGAAAACGCTTTTTGTATCTTTTGCCAGTTCCTTGAAAATATGTTTTACGTTGTTATGTAGAGTTTTGCCGTCCTTATAATCAATATCTTTCCCAAGCTCTATTGTCCCAGCTTTTAATTTATCCAGTTTAGACAAAATAAGTTTTATAATCGTACTTGCCTTAGTTCCTTTTCCAGTCTTTAAATTAATTTTTGTGTCCTTGTATTCGTCGTTGTAAGTGTTGCAAGTTATCTCAAATTTCTTGTCAGCATTGTTCCAGCTCCCTTTCAGACTTTCAATAATACCTTTATAAATAACTCCAATATCCTTGTTTTTTCCATCGTTCCAGTATCCTGCTTCAATAACTACTTCCACGCCTTTTTTCAGTTTCTTAATCATTTCATCTGTCAAGTTATAGATAACTACTTTAGCGATATTCGTGCTTTCGGTAATATCAAACTCTGTTTCTATCTCAAAGTCAGGCGACGAATCAACACCATTTTCAACTTGAAACCTTTCAAACTCAATTTCTTCTGTTTCGCTTCCGTTTTTCACTTTAAACGTTACTTTTGCATATCTGTCCCACAGAATATAATAATTATTGCTATTTTGTGTATTTTCAGCCATTAAACCACCACCATAATATCCTGCAACACTCCAGCCGTTTCCGTTGTAAACTCAACATCAAAGCCATTTAGATTGATTGGCAAGGCTATCATCTTAACATTTGGAAATTCCTTATATCTTCTCCTACATATTAGAAACAAATCTTCATAAGCATTAATTCTCTGTCCAATATGCAAATCCTCGTTATCGCTCTTTATATCCAAATACCAAAGCCCCCTGATGTTATAAAAATCCAACGTTGCTACGAGCGTTTTTTCTCCATCATCAAGTAATATTTTATAACTGCTCTTGCCGTTTTCTTTATACGTAATATCAAAACTATATAATTTTTTCATTCTATAACATCTCCTGCTCTAGGATCAATTTCAAATTCATTTTGCATTGATTCATTTAAATTGATTTCTGTAACTTCCTTGTTCTGTGTACTTGCTTCAGGAACGTATGCTTCCGTTGTTGTTTTTCCGTCAGCTGTAGTAAATTTAAGCAAATTTATTTCTTTCAGATTTATTGAAACCTTAATGCTTGTGTGGCTTTCGTAATTTTCGGCATAGCTGACACTTGTGATTGCAAGAGGAGCATAAACTTTATTTAATTTAGTGTACATAAACATCGTGTAATTTCTTTTCCTTGATTCTTTAACAAGTTTTTCAAGCTCATCTTTCCATTCTTTACCATGCAAAATTACTTCGATTTTTAATGTATAAGGATTTACGAACATATTTTCATTGAAATTATCTTTTAAATAAGATTTGTACCCTGTTATCTCATTATCTTGGCTGTAATCAGTTGACAACACTAAAAGGGGTATAGTGCCTAAAAATCCATTAGGCTTAATACCAAAATACTTTAAATACAGTTTTTCAAGTTTATCTTTCTGAACTTCAAATTCAGCAAACTTTGTCTTTAAAAAATCTAATACTTGCATTCTATCCCCCTTTTACACTATCCCTAATTTTTCAAGTTCACGTTTCAATTCCTGCAATGTTTCGTCAGTTCCAGTAACATTGAATACAAAGTGATTATTATTTGTAACAACTGTTCCTGTTTCTTTTGTGCCGCCACGTGTATTTTTCTTAATAGATTTTAAGTTTCCTAACATATCACGAGTTGTAGTATTTCTGGCAATCATAGAACCGTTTGGCAACCAAATAGCTTCGTCTCCGTGTTCATCTGTAGTAGTCATATTGTTATAACGCCAACCAGGAAAATAATCTGTTCCTGTTGCCATAGTACCGTATTTAGGAATACCTCCACCCATATTATGTTTCATTCTTTGAGTATCTACAGCATTTTTATAACTACTAACAACTTTTCCTGCATGATCCAATGCTCCACCAATATCTCCGTTCAAGAGAGCTTTCATTGCTGCTCCAGCTTCTCTTGCTGCAGCTATCAATCCGCTTATTTTTCCAATCATATCACTAATCGCGTTTCCGACCACAGTTTTTACGGTATTCCAAACTCCATTAACTATATTTCTGAATGTCTCATTTTTTTGATAACATTCAACAAGCCAACCAATAAACGCACCTATTGCGGCTCCGATTGGTCCACCCAGTAAAAGTCCTGCAATCAATCCTATTGCTACTTGCCAATGTTGTTTTATTTGATCCCATATAAGATTCACTCCATCTCTAAACCAGCCTACATTGTTGTATAACCACAATAATGCCATTCCGATTGGTCCACCTAACAAGAAAGCTCCTAAATAACTTAATATTGTTACCCAATGCTGTTTTATAAAATCCCAAATTGCGTTCACTCCATCTCTAAACCAAGTTACGTGATTATAAAGCCAAGTAAGTCCCGCCCAAATTATCAATAAAGCACCTACTATCAATAAAGCCATCCATGTATACGGATTCATCATAGCAACACCATTTAATGCAGCCTGTAAAGCAATCAATCCTTTAAGTATTATCATAGCACCTGCTAAAATCAAAAATGCTTTCCCCAAAGTTTCCACAGTTCCTTTATTTTTCTCTACCCATTTAGACATCTCTTGTATTTTTTCAGTAAATTTTTCTACATTTTTCTTAAATGATTCCAATTTCTGCTTCACTTCATCAGCAGTCATCCCCCATATTTTAGTTTTGTCCTTTGCATCGCTTGATTTTGTGCTGAAACCAAATATTGCTCCAATAACAGCCATTATTAAATCGCCGATTGCTCCTAATGCAGTGCCAAGACTTTGCAACGCCGATTCCCAGACTTTGCTTACATCAGCATTTTCCTGCAAATAATCCTGCCATTGCTTAAACAGGTTAAATATAACTACTAGCCCAATAGCAAGAAGTCCATATAAAACCATTTTAAATGAATTCGCACTTGCAATCGCCTCTTTTATTCCAGTTATAAAAGGTCCAATACTTGCCTTTAATTTTTGAAAAACTAATTCTCCTACAACCAACGCTCCTAAAACAGAAACTAATTGCAACAGCCAAGGGGCTTTTTCAGCAACCATTCCTATTGCTTCAGCAATTCCCACAAATAGTCCTGCAACTGGAACTAATAAAGGCTCTAATGAATCAAATACCGCCGCAAACGTGCTTGACATTGTTCCCATTAACGTTTCAACTGCTCCAGCACTTCCCTGCATCATGAACTTGCTTAATTTTTCAGCTGCTCCACTACTATTTTTTATTTCGTTTTGAAGTTTTTTTAAGTCTTCGATACTTCCATTTAACAATGTATTTACTGCTCTACCACCTTGCACTCCAAATATAGTTTTCAACACTCCAGCCTTATCAGCATTTCCCATTTTGTCAGTTACACCTTTTAACCGCTCCAAAATAGAAGTCATATCCTGCAAGTTTCCTTTTTCATCTGTAACCTTACCAATCAATTGTTCTAATTTATCTCGTTTTTTAAAATCCTTCATACTTTCAAACATTTGATTTAATCCTGTACCCGCAGTAGAACCTATCAATCCGTTGTCATTCATTTTACCAAGCATCGCATAAACTGTTTCCATAGGAACTCCTAACGCTTTTCCAGAAGCTCCAACGTATTTAAAACCTTCAGCAAGTCTTGGCAAATCTGCCGCAGTATTTTTAGATGTAACGGCTATCATATCAGTTACTTTTTGCGCTTCTTTTGCGGACAACTGATAAGAATTCATGTGCATTTTTACCATTTCAAGTGCTGGCGTGATGTCCGAATTGAATGCTTGTGCTAAATTTGCAGCCGATGGAATAATCTCTTTCATCTCATCTTTTTTTATCCCTAAAGTTGCTCCTGCATTTATAGCTTGTGCAACATCTAAATTATTAAACTTAGTTGCTCCACCAACTTGTTTTGTAAGTTTCCTGTAATCTTTCAAGTCAGTTCCAAAACCTCCAGTCTTAGCAGAAGCCCCACGCAACTCGTAATCAGTCTGTCCGTACTCCTGTAACGCTTCCATTCCAGCTTGTGTAATAAAACTTCCTGCTTTGTACAATGCTCCGTCACGAACTTTATTTAAAAGCCCCTTAACTCTTTTCATTGCGCTATCAGCACCTTTTGCAACATTTCCAAGAGGATTTTTAACTGATTTTCCGACTGCTTCCTTTGCCTTGTTCAGTTCATCCATTTTCTTTTTGGCTTCCTGTGTCTCTCTCTTGACATTATCCAGTCCGCTTTTTACATTTTTACCTGTTCCAAGCAACTTCATCATATCCTGTGCTGTTTTAAGCTGCGATTTTAATTTATCTCCTTGGGACTGCAAATGCTTCTGCATATGCTGAATTTGCTTATTAAAATTATTTAAAGTAACTTTATCTAATGCTTTGGCTAGCCTTTCAGCTTCCTTTTGCATAGACTGTATCCATTGCTTTGCATTTTTGTCTTTTATTACAAATTCCAACTCATAAGTAACTCCTACTCCGCTAGCCATTTCATCTTCCTTTCTTCATTTTCTTCTGTTCCTGCTCTTTTATTTTCTGTATTTCTGTATCATAGAAACACATCTTTAAAAATGTCTCAAATTCTTTTTCAGGAATATCGTTCTTGTTATATCTTTCTAAAAATTCAAATGAATTAAAACTTTTAAAATTGTCATTTAATTCAAGCTGAAATGCCAAATTTTCAACTTCTGTTATTTCCTTTAGCATTTCATCTTTATTTATGTACATCTTCCCTTCATAGAAAAAAGCAGGATTTCTATTTAAGGAAGGGATTTCTTACCACTTCCGACAGGAAAGTAGCTAATTCTGCAATTTCACTTGCTGGAAAATCTTCAATTTCAAATTTTGGCAATAATCCATCATTATAGAAATCAGTAACTGTGTCAGCGAACGAAAATATTCCTTTACCTGTTCCAGGGTCAAGTTCCATTTTAGAATATCTAATCGCCTGTCTTGTTGACGGATATTCACAAATTACATCTTTCGCTTTGCCGTCCCAATCAATCAAAGTGTATTTAAATATCTGTTTAGGTCTTAATCCACCCTGCTGTTTTATTCTTCTTCTTTCGGCTTCATTTCTTCTTTTTTTGATTTCTTCAGCCGTTTCCTCTGTTGCAATAGCTTCAATCGTTGCTGCTTCATTCTTAACTTCTTTATTTTCAACTGTTATATTTTCATTATCTTGTGTAATAGGTGGCAATCCAGCCATTTCTCTTGACATATTAATTGCTTTTTCTTCTTCTTCATTATATTTTCTTTCTAAATTCATTTTATTTCTCCTTATATATTTTAATTTTATTTTTTGTAACAAAAAAAATCACAATCAAATTAATGACTGTGATTTAATGTTTCTATTTAATTTTCAATTTGGTCTAGTAAATTTTCTACTTCAAACGTCATTCCAGAAAGCTCGTCAATCTGATTTGTTATCATTGCCAAGTCCTGAGAAAGTTTACATATCTTTCTATAAGTATCACTTCTTACTTCATTAGCCTTATTTGCAATCTCTTTTATCTTAGCCCAATGAACTGCTTTATCAAGTGGTATTGAAACTTTGTCACTTTTCGGCATCGGTAACAATCTTTGTTGATTTAACAATCTTTCCATTCTGTTAAATTCGTTTATGTAAGCCAGTTTGAATTTATTGTGTCCTTGTATATTGAACATGTAAAGGATAAATCCATCTTTTGTTAAAAGATATTCTTTATATTTTCTCTTTTGGTTAGAAACCCTGTATTCATTAGGGAAAATTAGAGAGCGGATATTTCCGTTTTCTTGATATTCCTTACTTTCAACCAACTTTTCAATACTTTCCAAAATATCTGAATGTCTTCTGTTTAATGCTTTTGCAACAACTCTACTACTTACAACCAATCCATAATTTTCATTTCTTTCAACTTTTACTAAATCCATAATGTTTTCCATTAAATTTCCTCCTAAAATATTGTTTTTTAAGAGAATATATAGTATAATAGTATTGGTTAGATACGTTATACGTATATATCCTCTTTTTCGTTTCGTTACGAGAGAGGGGATTTTTTATTTTGCTTTTCTTATGATAATTTCTTTTTTATCTTGGTTATATTCTAGTTCCACCTCTCTTTCTTCTTGGCTAACTCCCATATCATCTAAAATTGTTTTAGGAATTGATAATTTTGTATTTACATATCCTGCACCACTTTTTCCATATGATACTTTTAAAATTCTTTTGCTCATTTTATCCTCCTATTCCGTAACGTAATTATTATACAACATACGTTACGGAAAGTCAAGAACTTTTTTAAAAATTTTTATTCTTAAATATTATATATCTATCTTTAAGCTCCTCTTTCTTTTCAATCATGGCTAAAAACTGATTTCTCACATTGTCTAATGTAGTTTGATTAGGGTCGTTGAAAAAATTTTCTATTTCATTAATAATGTTATTTTTCAAAGTATATTCTTCAGAAGCTAATTGTGTTATTTCTCCACACTCTTTATCGAAAATTCGATTTTCTGTAGGCTTGCACTCATAATCCAACACATTATTGTAAACATCCTTTAGTTTTGTTTTGTCCTTGCTCAACAGCCTTTTAGCTTTCTCAGAATCTTGTTTATCAAAAGCACCTAAAATTTCTTTAAAATCATCAAAATATTGATTATCAGCATTTTCTAAAAACGTTACAAGTCTTTTCTGTTCTTTTGTTGCTATAGATTTATCAACTTCAGTTGCTTTTGCTTCAGCCTTTGGCTCTTCTTTCTTAACCTCTTCCTTTTTGGCTTCAACTTTCTTAACTTCTTTTTTCTCTGCTGTTTCAGTTTTATTCCCTGAATTTGGCGAACTAGCTACCGCCAGAAACAAAAATACAACCGCTAATACGGAATCCAGTTTATCCTTTTTAGTTCTTTCGCTTTTAATTTTCTTTTTTGCCTCTTTCTTGCTCATAGTTTTTCTGTATTCTTTAATTTTAGGAATTTCTTTCAAACTGAACCTAATTACCCTAACATAGAAATATATACAGGCTATCCAAAATATTAAAAACATTTAATATCATTCCTCCTTAAAAATAATTTACTATATTATACACTATTTCTAAGGGAAATTAAAGAATGATTTTAATTATACCACTATCCCAAACTTAAAAAACAAATATTTTAGTTTCACAGTCATTATTCAATTGCCATTGTCCTGTTTTTTTACATAAAAAAATCACAGCTAAATTAATAACTGTGATTTTGAATATTTTTAATTGCTATTCTAACAACCCTTCCATAACTTCATTATGAAACTGCTCTACTTTTTCCGCTATTTCTAAAAATAGTTCTTCGTAATCTGATTTTAAATCTCCTATTATAACGCTAGTATCTATCTGTTGCATTGGTATTGAAACCATTCTATGTGTCCTAATATACGATAATCTAGTCAAGTTTATTTTGGGAAATTTTGATGGATCTATTTCTATATCATATACTGGATTTACATTTATTCTGTTTGGAATAGTTGAAATAGGAAGAACTACATAATCATCATTTTCAGGACTTCTTAATACTAAAGCAGGTCTTGATTTGATTGAATTTCTATGTAATCTTGTATCGTAGTATTGAGTTAAACATCTGACTATTTTTCCTACCATCAAACCACCGCTTCGTAGTCATCAAATTCATCGTAGTACATATCCCACATATAGTCATAAGGTCTTACTTTCTTTGCGTCTTCTCTTATATCTTCAGTTTGGATTTTAATCCTTCCGTTTTCTTCTTTTTTAAGCCCCTTTCGGGAATTAATCCAAGAAGTCTCTTTATGTGTTAATGCGCTTAACTTCCACGATGCTAATGCTCCGTATTCTTGAATTACATTGTTTATTATGTATTTACTTTCACTTTTTATGTCTTCTGTTTCATAGTTTATTCCATCTGTTGTGTAAGAAGTTCGTACCTCTCTTGACACGGGTCCATACTTCCAGCCTTCAAATGTCTCATTAAAAAGAGGTTCATTTAAAATAGCAATTGTTTCCCTTTGCGAAAAATACAGCAACTTCTGTAATTTCATTTCATCAATAATTTCTCCTGTCACTCTTTTATATTCATTAAAAATATATTGAGCAACATTTATTATTTTTTCCATATCGCTACCTCCTCTAGTTATCATTTGACAACTAAATTATATCTTAAAAGTAGCAAAAGTGCAACAGAAATTTAGAGTTTTTTTGACTAATATCAAAATATCACAAACCACAGTTATTATATTTAATTGTAATTGTCCTTATGATTTTATTTCCTTTGTTAAATAATTTTTCTACATTACAAGTTCTCTGCTCTCTGCTTCAAACTCCCAAGCCCTAGCTTCAGTACCACTTTCATTTGCATACTTTAACCCAGCCTTTTTCTTAAACGAAACGCCGTTATAAATGTAAGTTTCATTTGTATTTGTATCAGTAATTACCATAAACATCGGAAATAATCCTTTATTTGCTTTCCAAAGTTTGTGCAATCTTTCCATTGTTCTGTGTTCCTCGCTTCCATAAAGCAAGCTCAACGTAATAGATACACTTTCATCTACCGATACATTTACTACTTTCTGTCCGCAGCTCGCAATCGTAGAGCTTGAACTTTCTGTATTCGGATCATCTTCAAAACCATCTTCATGTCTGCAAGTAATCGCATAAGGAATTCCTGCGGCAGTCAGTATGATTTTGACATTATCCACATTATATTGTTTTGTTGCCATATATCTTTACCTCCTTATTTATTAAAAATAATTTCTCCGTCTGTTGTAATTGCTCCAGTAAGTGAAACGTGTCTAACGCCGTTCAGGTAAGTAACTTTTAAATCAAATTTGAATTTCCCTTCCCTGATTGACTCCTGCGTTATTTCATCTACTGTTAAATGCCCCAGCTTAATGTTTATCTCGTTGCCATTCTTATCTTTTTGAGTTATGATTCCGAAATAGCTTCCAGCGTTATCCACCATAAACATTCCAGCGTTAGCACCTTGTCTACAACGTTCTCTAATGATTGATTCTATCATCAGTCTTCCAGTATCATTCAAAGGTATTTTATCTTTTCTCACTTGGAAGATTGTTAAATCCTTTTTCAATCCATCTCTTAACCAAATCTCAATCAATTTCAATTCAATAAGCGTCTTATTATCTGAATTAAGTCCGTTTACAATGTGAAAATATCCTTGCGTTGGTTTAGATAGATAATTCAATCCAGCGTCCCAAAATGCCTTTTGTTCAGTTTTTGTGAAGTTCTCCTGCACAAATCCATTAATTTGCGTAGAATGCACAATATAACTTCCCAAATCTTTATATCCTATCGTTCCACCAACCAATGCTCCAGTAAGCCAGTTTCCTTTTGCTAAGTTCTTAGCGCCTTCAATAACGAACGCTACATTATCAATATTATTATCCGTCTGTAGTGCTGTAGCCTTAGATGAATTTCCTAATTTTTCATAATTTACAGCTATAAAGAACTGCTTATCCTTGTCAGTTTTTGCATAAGCTATAATACTGTCTATGTAATTTTTCTCTGCGACTATATCCATATTAGTAATCCAGTTGGTAACCTCGAAAGCGTCCTCATGATCTACATAAGTTTTCATAAGTTCCGTAAACGTAGTTGCTGTATTGTTTCCGTACACTACAACATTTAATGGAGTGTATGATTGTGAATAGGCACTTGCTATTAACTTATAAAAAATATGATTCTCATCTAATCCACTCACATTCAGCTCCAATAAATCCTTTGGCTCTGTAATATAAGTTGGCGATATTGCGAAGTCTTTTGTAAAAAACATTAGGCTTCTGACATCAGCATAAAATGCTCTGTTATTTTCTGATTTTATTTGTACATTATTCAATGTATTCAAATCATTTCTTTCTATTGCCATTATTCCTCCCTAAAATCTTTATTTATATAATGCTCTGCAAAATAGCTAAATTGCAGAACTTGTTTGTAATATTTTCTGCCCATAAAATTAAAAGGCGTTTCCTGTATCTTGTATACTTTCCGTATCTTCCTTTGATGTTTCCTCTCGTCAAAGTAATCGTTTGTTGCGTTTGTATTTGCCAAAAACATATAAAGCATATCAAAATCATTATGCTTCTCTCGTGATTCCAAAGTCAAAAGTGCCTGTATTTCCTCATCATAACAATATTTATCGTTTCCAAAAGGAATAGGATTACCTGCATCTTCGATATACAGATTATAGAAAACAAGTGGGAATTTAAGTTTTTCATACTGTTCAGCCGAAATTTCATCACGTTTTTCTTCATTGATAACTTGATTTATGCCAAACTTTTTACAAAACTCTTTAATATCATTCACAACTTCTTTTCTAATCTCGCTTGTCATCTATATTCAGCTCCATTCTCAAAAATTCCCCATAATTTTCCTCGATATTCACAACCCTGTAAATCACATCTTTATGCTTTATTTTTATACCTTCTGATACCTTAAAATCCTGATTATCATCCAAAATATAATATCCCTCTTTTTTATTCGATAAAAAACTCCCGTCCATACTTTGTGGAAATGATGAATTATGTTTAGGTGTCAGTATAGCCATTTTTACTGTCTTTTCTATTTTGTTTTGAATAGGATTGCCTATTTCGTCAAATTCGATCTCAGAATTTTCTGAATATATAGTTACATCATCAGAAAACTTCCTTATAACTTTTAAAACTTTTCTAATAGCCGCCCTAACTTTCCTGTCCACTATCCACCACCTCTCCCAACAATTCTTCCACCATTAATCTTGGCGGCGATATTGCTTTTAAAATGTCCTGTTTCAATCATCGGATTATTAAATCCTTTTTTCTTAATTGTTGCAGGACTGTTTGCTGGACTTTTAATTCTTTCAATCATTGCTTTATACTTTGTGCTTGCCTCTGTTCCGATTTTATTAGTCATCGCTTCAACGCTGAAGCTTCCATTTATAATCTTTGCAACTCCTTCTTTAAAGTATCTAACCGCCATTGGCTTAAACTGCTCAAAAGCCTTTTGGTTATAATTCCATCCTGGGACTCCACGGCTAGATCCTGTATCAAGAACATTGGATAATCCAAAGGCATTAAACCCACCTTTAACACTATAATTGGTTACTGTTCCAACTTCAATTTTTTGTCTGTTCATCGCCAGCAGCTTTTCCAGATTCTTGTTTTTTGGCTTCTCCTTTATTTTCAGTTTGCACGGCATTCTTATCACCCAGCTCTATAATTTCAATATTAAGTTTTCTTTCCTTAATTTCCTCTTCCGCAATATTCATTCTGCGAGGTGTCAAATCAAGTTCATTATCGCCTTCTTTAAGCAATATATGATTTAATTTGACAAGCAGAATTTCTCCTTTTTCCTTGTTTTTAAAATTAAACATAATCCCCTCCTTAAACTATTGATACAGTTGTTTCGTTTTCGTCGATTCCAAGAATTTTCAACAACTGTTTGTATATTGTTAAATATTGATTATTTCCACCTGTTTCTTCGATTACGATGTTAGATGCTTGAACTTTTGTAAATTCAAAATCATCTAATGAAGTGATTAAATATCCAAAAAGATATATTTTAAGCAATTTTTCTTTTTCGCTGCTATGTTTTTCTTCAGCAACTTTATAAAACTGCTCAACAACTCCTGCATCAAAATCTGAAGTTTCAGGAATATATTTTTTCAGCTCTTCCAAAGTTTCATCCGTCATTACTCATCAACTCTTTCGCTAACAAGTTTGTTTTCTGACAAAACTTCGAATTCTGCCTCAGTTAATTCCAGCTTATCACCAATTTCATATCTAACATCGTTGTATCTCAAAGGCGTTAAAGCTACTGCTTCGACAATAGCTTTTACCTCTTCCTTTTTATTCTCTTTTGCCATTCAATTCACCTACCCAACTGTTGCTATGAACATACTATTCATTATTGATGGATTTGGAGCAACTAAATCTTCGATTACAACATTCACATTATTTACAACCCCTGCTGATTTCGATTCAGGTACAACTTCCACAGTTGCAAACGTTCCTGCTATATCCACAACTTCTCTATCTCCTAACAACCCAAGCAGTTCATCGGTTTTTGTTGGAGTTGGTCCGTATTCCATAACTCCTAATTGTCCATTTGGAATTAATGTTACAATGTTATCTGGAAATACATTTTTAGTTGTTTTTCCAACTTTTATTTTTTCGTCCCAAATCAGTATTGTCATCCCAATTACATCCTCAATAGTAGATTTAATAAGTGCTGGAGTAACCGTAACAATAGTATTCTTAAATAATGCTTTTACAGTATCGTGTTTTTTTAGTGCATTATACGTAGCTTTTGACATTAAAGCTATTTCTACGTTTCCTCCACCTTTTTCAACTATTTCTTTCCATCTTTCTAAATCTTCAAGTGGTTTTGCTGTTGCGGCACTCCAAATATTAGTTCCTGCCAACGTTTCTTTGTATTTATTAGCAAGTCTATAATTAATTGTCTGTCCTCCACCGTTTTCATCAACAAACGTTACTTTGGCTGTTGATAAAAATTGTGAAACTGTGTAAGCTGCGATTGCTCTTGCACTTCCTAAAAAACCTTTTGCTCCTGCAAATTTTTCAAAGATTTGTATTGAATAGTTATCGATAATTGATTGATTATTTGTATTCAAAATTTCTAACAATTCTTTTCTACGTTTCTCGTCAAGCTTCATACCTTCTCTAAAAAACTGCTTATCCCCTTTTGTTGTTGTTTTTAAATCCCAGTCTCTAAACATTACATCCGCATCTAGTTGGCTGCTTTGTAATACTTCAACTGCTCCACCGTCTAAACTTCCAAATGTATTTATATCAAAAGTGTTTGAAAATACAGCTGGAAACATTGCTTCTACTAACGTAGTTCCTTTTACTCCTGCATAATACTTATTTAAACTTTTTGCGTTTAATAAATCTGTTAAATTCATTGACATCTCTTAACCTCCTATTTTCTATCCTTATAAATGTAAGTTACCCCTGCTGGTAACTCCGCTTTTGTAACTGTAATTGGCGTAGGATGTTCTTTTCCTACTGCGATTAATTTATCTAAATATGCAACTCCTTCAAGCGAAACCGTTGCTTGCTCATTGTCGTTATAATATTTAAACTCAACATCATGTAACAATACAGCTTCCGCCTGTGTTCCTGTTCCTGTTGGAATTACAAATGCTCCTTTTTCTCTTAAATCTTCCCCATTTTTTGCTTTAACAAGTGTTCCAGCCAACAAATACTCTTTATTGGTATTTTTATCTTTATAAATGTAATTAGCAAAATCCGATTTCAATATTTTAACTTGCACATTTAAATTTTCTTTATGCATTACTGTTCTTTTTAACATTTTAACCTCCTAAAATTTTGTAAGATCTGTTTCGTTGTTTTTATTTTTTTCAATCATTCTGTCAACAAAATCTTTTTCATCTTTCTTTTTATCCTTTGGATTGAATCCTCCGTTTGTTATAGAGTTCTTTTTCAAGAAATCTGTTGTGAACTCTTTTTCTTTAGCTGCTACATTCTTAACTGCCAACTCAAGACTTTCAATTGTCATATCTGGTGTAATTTGGACTAAATCAGCGAATTGTGGACTAATCTTTAACTCTGTTATCAACTCGTTTTTTCTAGTTCTTAAAGTTGTTAGATTTAATTGTTTTTTAGTTTCAGCAAGCTCTTTTTCAATTTTTTCTTTCTCTAAATTTGCCAATTCTTCAGCAGTTTTGCCGTGCTTTTGAAATTCCTCAAGCTGTTTATTGCTGTGTCCAAGCTGCGATTTCAAGGAATTGATTTCCTTGTCTTTTTCAGCTTGTGCTTTTTTAAAATTCTCAATTTCAGCTTTCAAATCATCAAACGTTGGCTCATTACCACCTGAACCAGCTCCATCTCCATTGCCTTTTCCGTCTCCTGGTTCTTCATAATTTAAATTGAATCTTTTTTCTAGTTTTTTTAACATTTCATTTCTCCTTGTTTTTTAGATTATTTGCTGTAACTCATAAATGATTTACAGCATTGATACTCTATAAATTTTTGAGATTTGATATCAAACAACTCATGAATGATTTGTAATCTTTCAACTCTCAAGAATTTTGGTTTATATCTTCAATTTCTTCTTTTGTTTCAGGAAAATAAACGGTAGCCCAACATCGGCATCCTGCTTCTTCCCCCGGAACTATTTCGGCATTATCCCAATTATAGATAACTCCGTCTCTTTCCTCGTGTGTCGGTCTAACACGTTCATCTCCCATTGTATTCCACTCAAAATATTCACTTTCACTTGCAATTATTTCTTTCAAAAAGTCTTTATAGTAATTTCCGAGCATGTTTCTTGCTCTAAATTTAGCGTTATTCCTCAATTTATCTTTTAAATCAGTTTTTTCCTTGTTTTCTTCAATATAATTATTTAAATTATTTTGCCAGTCTTTTATTTCTTTTATCTGTTTTACAGCTATTTTCGTATGTTTTTTAACATCTATATCTTTCGCTTTCTTAAATTTTTTCTCATAAGAAATGCTGTAATTAACAAATATTTTCATTAAATTTGAATAATTAATATCCGTTTTTTTGCCACTAAACATCGAAAATGCTGTTCTTCTAAAAAAATTAAACAACCTTTTCTCCGCTTTATGATTCCATTTAAAATCTATCTTAATCATACAAACCACTCAAATCCTGCAAAGTGTCATCTGTTACTTTTTCTATTAATTTTTTAAGTTTATATTCTTCATCAATATCTTTCGCCTTGCTTATTACATCAAGAGCTAATGATAAAGTTGTTAATTTAGAACTTTTTTCGTTTTCTAAGAATGTATCAAAATATGTATAATCGTTTTCAGTTAATTCATCAGAGCTTCCTGACAATTCCAACGCAATTTTGTCTAATTCTAATAAACTTTTTATAAAGTCTTCTCTAAAACTCGCCACTTTTGTTTTAAGTCCGTTATTCTTTAATAAATAAGTTTCTTCGCTTACATTTTGAGTTGCTGTATCTACCAAAAGATATTCAGGAAATAAATTTGATAATCTTTTTTCTAATCTCGCTATATCATTTTGCATTTCGCTGATTAACGGATTTGTCAATTCAATATATTTAAAACTAGCTTCCATTTCTTTTGAATTTTGAGTGTTGATAATTCTTTTCTTTTTATATCTCGCCTCTTCCAAAAGTTGTGCATTTTTCTTAATCTTGTCATTACCGGAATTAACATCTGCAAATTGTTTTACTCCGTTTGCGTGAAGCCAAGGGTCTCCGTGTATTCCAAATATTCTCCCAATGTAACTTTCAGTTTCGTTGATTTTATCGATAATATTCAATGCTTCTATAATGTTGCTGTCGTTTTTAAATTTTGAAACAGGAATTTTATCCAAAATAAAAGGAGTTTCAACTATCTCATTGTCTATTTTTTCTGTTCTTTTAACAGTTCCAGTATCAAGTTTCGTATACTCTCTCGAATACTCTCTACTTTGCTCTTCTCCGTTTTCGTCATAATAAACTTGTTCTCCTTCAACTTTAAACTTCTTGATTTCACCAAAAACTTCCGTATATTCAACATCATCTACATTATGTAAAATATACCTAATCTGCTCATCAGGAGTTAATATAACCTCAATAAATACTTCTTCATTCAAATACATTTCTTTAGCAATCTTTTTGCTAAAAGTAGTCATTTGATTAACTTCCCAAATTTCTTTTAATTTGTCATTTTCTATCCCCAAATCTTTTAAAGCTGTATTCGATAGAGCCTTTACAATATCTCGGATTGGATTAAATATTTCTACAGTTCCTTCAAACAGTCCTGGCATATTCTTACTTAAATTTGATTTACTGTATTGTTCCCTGTCATAATAAGTTTTAACTCTAGTTCTTTCTTCTTTAGTCATTAGCCCTCCTTTCTAATATAAATAAGCAATTCCACCTTCATCTTTTTTCAAGCTATATAAAACGTATCTTATCGCATCCATTACATCATCATTTTCTTTAACTGGCTCATCATTTTTCCCCCACACATAAGAATAAATTTCATCTTCAAATTTCCCTTTAAATGCCTTTTCTGTAATCTTTAGTGTATTTCTTTTGTACATTGCTCCAACCAAATCAATGCCTTCTTTTACATCTTTTTTTGCATTTTCAGCATTTATTCCAAGATCTAGTAACCCTTGTACATATTCAGTTCTAGCACTATCACAAAACACCCTTGAAACTTGATACTTCTTATATTTCTGTAAAATAAGCATTTTCCAGTAATCGAAATACTTATGCTGTTTCGCTATCACTTCAACAATATAATAATTATCTTCAAAATCCACTCCAATAACTACCAATGTTCCATAATGCTCAAATCCCCAGTCAACTCCAATGTAATATTCCTTTATTTCGACATCTTCTATATTCTCAATTACATTTTCTTTTTCAGAAAAATCAGCAAACACAACTCCTTCCTGTGCAACCCACAACCCTAAAACATCTCTATCATAAGTTGCTCCACGTGGAGTTGTCTTTTTGATAGAATCCACATATTCTTTATTAAGAAAAACATTATCATCTAGTCTGAAATTGCTAACTAAAATATTTAATCTGCCATTTTCTAATCTATCTCCAGCATTGTCAATATAATCTTTTTTTACAAAATGAGCTGGATTATCAGGATTGGTATCAATAAATATTTTTGCACCTTCCCCTGATGTTCTTGAAAACGCTTCTGTTATAAAAGTTTGGTGCAATGCTGTTGCCTCATTTATATAAGTGCCATGAGAAGTCATCCCTCTCATTTTTTTCCAGCTATCTGCCTTTTCTCCACCGAATAAATAAATATTGTTTCCGAATAGTTTAAAACTTCCGTCTTTTTTTGGCTTAAATTGTTTTCCCAACATAACTTCCCAGTCGTTTAAAACGTTCCGCCAAATACTTCCACTTGTTGCTCCAATTATGATGAAGTTAAGATTTTGGTTAGCAAATGCTGCAATATGTGATAACATCAGAAAATTATTTAAAAATGTTTTTCCGCTTCTTTTTGCTCCTGTTAAAATTGTTATTCTTGGCTGTTCTTTATTAAATATTTTCAATACTTCGTACTGTTTGGGTGTTAAATCATTCATCTTTTCCAACCTTTTCTGTTATATTTTTTAACAGCTCAATCATTTCTCTTTCTTTTTCCGAATCCTTGTCATCGTTATTTTTGATTTTAGTCTTTTCAATTTCTAAACGTTCTTTTTGGATTTCTAAAGCACTTCTGCTTAATTCATTATTTACAAGTTGTTCCTCTAGCTCTGCTTGTCTATAATCAGAAATAACTCTAGCATTGACTTTTATATCTTTTTCAAATTCTTTCAGAAGTTCCAACTTTTGTTTAATCATTGACATTTCTTCTTTATCTGTAGTTTCAAGAATTCTAGTTTCCAGTTTTTCTTTTTCCTCGATTATCCTTTTTAACCTTTCGACTGCATTATTATATTTTTTTGTTGCAATTTCATTTAAAACTTTCTCACTTTGTTCTATCTGAATCTGTCTTACGCTTTTTTTAATATCGTAATATTTAGTCTTTTTTATTCCATGTTTTTCCGTAATTTCTTCTCTAGGAACATTATTAAAAATATCCTTTTTTATCTGCATTTCCTTATCATTTGCACCAGTTTTATTTTTGGTGCATTTTTTAGAATTTGGTGCATTTCCTTTTGGTGCAACTTTTTTTTGCCATTTTTCTCTTTTTTTCCAGCTGTTAATGGTATTTGCACTTACTTTATACTTTTTTGATAACTCTGTAACTCCTACACCATTTTCATATTCATTCTTAATCAATAATTTTATGTTTTCATCTTTCATTTTTCCTTTACCTTTTTAGTTTTTAGACAAAAAAAGAGCCGACTTATAAATAGACTATATTTCTATAGTTTATCTACAAATCGGCTCATTAACTTTCATAACTCTTGCCTTTATCCAATTGTATTTGTTTTTTTTCTTCTTATTACTTTTCCTCTATTGAAAATAATTGTCATTTCTTTTTCTCCTTTTTTGTTCATTTCTTCCAATAATTCCACTATAAACAAAAAAAGATTTTTGTTACTTTCAATTTGTTTTATCTGCTCTTTGGTAAGCATTTTATCACTCCTTTATTATACCTTATTTTCGTTGTTTTTTCAATACTTTTATAATAAAAAATTACATATCCTGTCTATGTCTTTTTCGTTCATTTTACTTCCTTTCTAGAATAAAAAGACCAGTTTTATTTGGTCTTTTTTAAAATTTTTATTTCTTGTTTTAAAATTTTGTTTTCCTTAATGATTGTTTCCATCTTGTCTTCTATTTCTTTATTCTTATCTTTTATATTTACTGTAGCAAAAAATATCATTACACTAGCTAATATAACTGGTACTAAAAATAAAACTATTTTTTCACAACTAAATTCAAATCTGATCAAAAAAAATAGTCCGCTCATTGTTAAGAGTATTATAGCATTTATTATCATAATATTTTGTACTATATTATCTTTAATACTAGGAATTGTCAATATATTCATTCCTAAAATTGAAAAAATTGTTAAAAATATTCCCATCATTTCTAATACTCTTTTATCATGTCTATCTATTTTTCTATTATTTATCTTAATCTTTTTGTTTTGCTTTTTTATAATTTCTTCGTTATTGATCAATTTCTTACTTTGAACTTGTAGCTTATCATTAAAAATTAATATCTGTTCTTTTTGTTTCATTATTTTATCTTTCAAATCTTCATGCTTTTTTTCATTGATATAATTTCCAATTCTATTAAAATCTGAAGAGCATTTATAGATTTCTAATAATATAAATCCTTGCATTTTTAATATTGTTTCATGAAAAATATATTTTTGCGTATCATCAATATCTTTATTCTTAGATATTTTTTCTTTTAAATTTGTCCATTCATTATTTATTTTTATATTTTTATCTAATAACTCAGATAATTTTTTATATTCATTCTCTAGTTTTTCAATGCTAGTCATCTCAGTTTCAGATTGTAACTTTGTCATTGTCAAATTCCATTCATCTGCTATTTTTTTCAATTTTTCTTTTACATTTTTATCTAAGTCTTCTATTTCTTTCAAAATTTCTTTATCAAAATCACTAAATTGCATATTTCCCATAAACTCCTCCTAAGCATAATATTGTATTATATTATACCCTAAGACCAAAAATATTCAACTGTCATTGTCCTAATTTCCAAAACTTTTTTAAAAATCACATTTTTTTAACTTACGATTGTCTTCTATATCCTGATATTTTAATATTGGCGATACTTCGTGTATGCTTCCGTTTTCAAATTTCAGATATATTTTTTTACTTGTTTTTGATTTTAACTTTTTTATAACTTTATATTGCCTGCACTCTTGCTGAAATTTCTCATAATATGTACTGCAACTTATAGTTATTGCTAAAAGTCCTGCTAATAATAATTTTTTCATTTCTCCTCCTTAAACGCCTTAAAATGATTTTTATAAATTTTCTTCAACTCTTTTACGAGTTCCACATTTAACCAAACCCCCTCAATATAATATTTATTCTTAAACGTTTCCTTGCCTGTTGCGTGGAATTCCTGATGATGCTTGGCACATAAACTCATAAATGGCGTTTTTAATCCGTCACAGTTTTCATATCCGCCTATGCTTGCTACCGAGTTCCAATGATGCAGTTCTATTGTGCTGTACTCATTATGCTCTTTTCCGCAGATACAACAAACTCTTTTTCTCAAGCAGGCAATCACATATCTTTGTGTTATATTGTCGATTTCCAATATATGTTTATACCTTTTATCGTGTTTTCCAAGTATATATAAATTTATTGCAAGTTCCAATGCCTGCTCTATGATAAATGATATAAATTCGTTTGCTGTTTCCATATCGCATTTTGCTGTAGAAAAGTCCAATCTGTCCGTCGCTATTGCAAACTGCTCTTTCATTAGTTCCTTAATCTCTATTAAAGTGTATCCAATCTCATCTCCGAACTGCTTTAACAAAACGTGTATCAAGCCGTTCTGTGCCTGCGATAACTTCTTTACAGGAATAACTTTTATTGGAAAATGATTTAAATATTCTTCCAATTTTTCTTTTATTCCTGGATAAACTTTTTCCACAGGCAATGTTATTATTATTTCTTGATTTGAGATTTCAGCATTTGCCATTTCTTTTTAGCCTTCCTTTTCTTGATAAATTTAATACACTTAAATAAATTGGCATTCAATTTCATGAAATTAAAATCACTTTCATTTACTTCGATTCCACTTAGTAATCTGATTTTTATTTTTTCTAATATATTCTCATCCATTTTTCCTCCATAAAAAAAATCACAGCTAAATTAATAACTGTGATTTAATAAATTTTTATATTTTCTAATCTTTTTACCTCCTGTACTTTTAAAATATAATATTTTACTTTATCTTTTTCTTTAACTTCTCTCATATCCACAATGAATATATCTTGTGAACTAAGTAAGATTTCTCCAGCATGAAGTTTTTTTAAAAATTCTTGATCCCAAACAGAGACTTTTGTAATTTCATTATTAAAAATTACATCCCATTGCGAATTTCCTTGAAAAGGTACTTTGTATACCTTCAGTTCTATATTTTCTAATAAAATTTCCAGTTCTTCTTCCGCATCTTCAGTTTCTTTTTCTTCTGCAGTCATTACATTCATATCTTCTTTAGATAATTCTAATTCTACATCTTCATTATTGAGGAAATATTTTAAATTTTCTCTATCTTTTAATTTTTTTATACTTTTTTTATTTCTTTGCTTACATCTGGATTTGATAAATATAAATTTACAGTTTCAATATTATAATTATTAACTTCTCCATAATAATTAGTTATATTTCCAGTATCAGGATCTATTTTTTTAAATTTTTTCCCTTTTAAGTCTTTTACTAATTTTATAATCTCTAAATACATTTTTATTATCGTTGCCGCTGACACAACATATCCTGTTATTTTTAAAATTTCAGGAGTTATCGCAGAAAAATCTAAAATAACAGAACCTTTATCTGAAGCTTTGAAATTTAATTTAAAATAAGAATCCTTTGCATTTATTGATGTTATTTTTGCTAAAGTATCGTACGTTCCTTTTAAAAATTCTGACAGTTCTTTTGCATCAATTTCATCAGAACCACCAATTTTGACTTTTAAGTCTGCTTTGGTTTCGTTATACATTTTCCACATTTTATTTCCTTTCTTCGGAATAATATATTATATCCTGAATTTCAAAAAAAGCAATGCTTTCACAGTTATTATTCAGTTGTCATTGTCCTTTTATCAACTTAATCTCTTCTATCTTAATTCCTCAATTCTGCTTTTTCTATCCAATTTTGAACATACAGTAAAGCGTTTTTCAAATCTTTTCTCTTCACATCACGATAACTCGCAACTCCAAACCTGTCTTTCAAATCTCTGTATATTGCCGAAAACATTAATTTTCTTTCTGCATCTACTACGTCAAGTCTTTGAAACACTCTTAATGATACTGCTTTTTGCAGCTTTCTTTGTTCAGTTTGATCTATTCTTATCTCGTTATCAACTTTATTTTCTACGATATCAATTCTATGCTTAACACTCTTCATTTCATTTGCCTGCAATATGATCATGTCTTCGATTGTCATTGGTTTTTGAAGCTGTTCAATCTTTTCAATAAGTCTAAATCTTGTTTCAGCATTATATCTTGCACCAAGTTGCAGCACTCCTTTGTAATTCAAAAGAAATGCAGGTTGATTTCTGTTAAAATTATCAATATATGTGGTTGGCTGAAAAATTAGCCGACCTCTTTCTTCCCCTATTTTACTTATTTCGTCTCTTATGTCAGATAAAATATTTTTATGTTCCTTTCCTGTTATTTCTGCTATATCTAAACTTGTTAGTGTATTTCTGTTTTCTATATTCATTAATTCATTCATTAATTTTCATCTCCAATCATCATTTCAATGTATTTTTTTGCTTTCTTGAAGTCTTCGATTCCGTTTTTCTTATTCGCTCTTAACACGTATTTAATAATATTTCCGTGGCAGAAACTATTAAAATCTTTTACAGTCGCTTTTATTACGTCTATAGCTTCAACCTCTAATCCGTCTAATTTATAATGATTCGGGCTATTTACATTATCATTTTTCATTGTTTTACTCCTTGTTCAATAAATTGTTTCAAATTCGGTCTAAAATAATTTTTCCCTTTCAATATTTTTCCATCTTCCCTGAAAATTGCTTTTCTATTTTCCAGTTTGCTCATATTGCTTCTGTGGACTTCCTCAAATGCTTCCATAATTAATTCATCATTAAACCAAGTTCTTTGTTTGTAGTAATCAATTACAAAAAACTGATTGCCGTATGCTCCTAGTTCAAGCGTTGTGCCTATCGCTATGTAATACATATCACAAATAGCATCTAATTTCTCCACATCTGTTTCAGCTTCCAAAAATTCCTTTAGTTCTTCATCAAATAATTTATTTCTTAATTTCATCCGTTCAACACTTATCTCTCTATATACTTCTTTGTTCAGGTATTTTTCTTGTCCAAAAGCCACGTAGAACTCCTTAACAAGTTTTTTCATTTTTTCTAAATACCTTATATCCATTTTTCTCAAATCTAACATTTCTGCGTTTGTCATTATTCGATTTCCTCCACTTCTATTTCTACTTTATCAAATCCACAGCCAACTAATTTTTTAACATTCAGTTCTTCAATCTGCGAATCATCTTCATAAATAATTTTAGTCATTGAATCCAAAATAGCCTTGTTGTAGTTGTCTATGTCTCTTTTTCTCTTATCCTTGAAATAAAGCCTTATATGGATTTTTAAACTACTAGCCAAAGGCTTGTGCCTAAATTGGCTTTTAAGTTCGCCACAGGCTATCTCTTCGAATTCCTTGCCCCTTTTTGATTTGTACCGTCCTCTATGCTTATTTATCCACAAGGAATTTACAGACGGTGGCATTGCGGATAATTCTAGTTTTATCAATCCTTTTCCCTCCTATTCTCTTCCAGCTTAAATTTATAAAGTTCATCATAAGAATACTCCAAAGCCTTCTGCAATTTATTTTCTGGAATCTCCCAGTTAAACTGCTCTATGCTTTTTACATTGCCACGATGACTTTTTACGAATTTAAGCCATTCTTTTTTATCAGTTGTTTTTAACTCGTTATTGTCTATCCTTAGGCAGATAAGTTTCATTTTCGTTTTATTTCCTCCTGATTTTATAATTTCATAAACACAAGCCAATGTGTTTTAGCCCTTTTATTTCCAAAAAGTGGCTTATATTTTATTGTGGCCAAAATATCTTTTAATTTGATTTGTTCTTCGTTCCATTTGAAAATTAATGTTCCGTTTGATTTTAATACCCTCATACATTCATTGAATCCTTGTTCTATGTCGTTTTTCCAAGATTCAGAATTTAATTTTCCATATTTCTTGGCTATCCACGAGTTTTCTCCTGCTCTTACCAAATGTGGTGGATCAAATACAACTAGATAAAAACTTTCATCTGGAAATGGTATTTGTCTAAAGTCGGCCACAATATCAGGACTTACTTTTAAACTTCTTCCGTCGCACAGCGTGTCCTCAAATTCTCTTTTATCCATAAAAACTGTATTTTCATTTTCTCTATCAAACCAGAACATTCTTGATCCGCAGCATGCATCAAGTATTTTCTTTTCCATTTTTCTTCCTCCTTCATCTTAATTTTCAAAATCTTATCAATCTGTCTAATTCTTTTGTTGTTTATCTCTATCTGAATACCATTTTGTTTTATTTCTTCTGCCATTTCCATCATTTTCCTGTCTGGTATCGTGTTCACTTCTCTTAAGCTGTCGTTTTCAAGGCTTAGTCTGTCCTTTTCTCTTTTTAGATTTTGCATTTATCCTCCATTTTTTATAAAGCAGTCTTCTACAAACTTTTTGTTTATCTCCTGTTTTTTTAATTCTATATCTATCCCTTTTTTTCTTAATTCATAAATTCTAGCCAAAACTCCTCGGCTAGTTCTTTTTAGTTTTTTAGAAAGCGTTTTTATCTCAATTGGTTGGCTTTTAACTATTATCCTGTCTTCTTCAACTGTCCATCTTTTGAATTTATTTTTGATTTTTCCAGTTTTTTTATCTAAACAAACTGTGTTAGTAACGTAGCTCAAAAGATTTAAAATCGAGCTAAATTTTACGTTGAGTCTTTCAGAAATTTCACGTTTTCCAAGTCCACTCATCCATAAATTTAAAATTTTTTTATTGAGTTCTTTTCTTAATCGCAAATTTTCTTCAAATTCCTCTTTTGAGTGTCTCCTGATTGAACTATGACAACTCTTCTCGCTTCTGCCCAATGTTTTTGCAATTTCATTATACGGAAGTTTTTGTTCCAGCCTTAATATTTTTAACATTTCGATTTCTTCTGTTGTCCAAGGGGTATATTTTCGCATTTTTCCTCCTAAAATATTTCTTCCTTGAATCCATGTTTCTTTAACCAGTTTCTCGAAAATTCTTTTTCTTCGTTTGTGCAGTTTGGTAAATTACATATTCCTTTGTGTACTCCTGCCCAAAAAGCCAAGTTATTTCTCGGCATATTTTTGTTATGTTTATGCATAAATTCTTTTATTTTGTCCATATCGTAAGTCAATAATACCTTCTTTAATTCATCTTGATAACTGTTCATCTATCCTCCTATCAGCATTTTATTTTTTATTTCCGACAAATCGACCTTATTTTCAATCTGTGCTGTAATATTTTTATATTCAAGCCTTATAAAATTCATATTTTCTGTATTGCCAATCTTGGCTTCCTTGTAACATATCATTCTAGGTTTTATTTGTCCGAATAATTGGCTTGTACCTCTGTAATAGTCAGAAGTTTCATAAGGGCGTTCACAGAATCCTTTGTATATATCATCAAAATCCCATTTCAGAAAATTCTCAAATTCATCATCTTTCATCGTGCATAGTCTATTCCAGCCTATATAATCGACTACGGCGTGTACTCCCTTATCCTCGAAACACACCATACCTTTTCCACCGTTTTTATTCAATGCTGTTTTTAGTAGTTTCTTTGCATAAAATACTTGCTTATCTATATCACATTTTCCTCTTGCCACTCTAACTATTTCGGATACTTTGGGTATAAATTCCAATTTACCACTATGAATAATTTTTTTTATAGCAATTATAAATTCTTCTCCAGTCAAAGTATCTTTCAAATCTTCAAAATAAGCATAAGATACTGATTTTAAGTTTTTAGTGTTCGGAAAATGTCCTATCAAGTAATTGAATCCTGTGTTAAATTCTTCTATCGTCATTTTTTATTCCTCCCCTTCATATCCGTAAAATTTTTTCAAACCTTCTTCCGTTACCGCAAAATCATTATTTTGTTTTTGAAATTTTGACTTTTTAGTTATTGTCGTTTTTTGTTTTAAATAACTCTCAAACTTGTTTCCAAAAAGAGTTTCAGGACGCAAATACTTTTCCATATCTGTGCCTAGCCACTCTTTACACTTTTTGTCTATAACAATTTTAAAATCTTCTAGCTCATATTTTTCTCTTAATCTTGCTTTTATGAGCGTTTGTGTTTTAGGTGATGTTGAACTATATTTTTCTTTTCCTGTACGTTCTGTTTTTTCATTCAAATAGTTAATAATTTGACTATATATATTATTTAATATATTAGTATTATTATAATTATATATAGTATTATTATTTGTCGGATTTTTTTCCGAGTTTTTTGGCTCTTTTTCGGATTTTTTTCCGAGATTATTCGGATTTTTTTCCGAATTTTGTTCAGAACTCGGACTTTTCTCCGAGTTATTATCTTTAAACTCGTTCCAAGTTTTACCTTTTGTGGTAGTTCTTATTAAATCTTTTTTGCCTTGCTTTATATATTCAATAAGCCCTTTTTCCTGCAATACTTT
The DNA here is from genome assembly GCF_041199995.1 of Leptotrichia sp. HSP-342. NCBI lineage: Bacteria > Fusobacteriati > Fusobacteriota > Fusobacteriia > Fusobacteriales > Leptotrichiaceae > Leptotrichia > Leptotrichia mesophila. The sequence goes on along the minus strand of NZ_CP165646.1, from coordinate 630,221 downwards.
TAAATTTCTGTATACAGTATCGGACTTTTCAAAAAACATTGGCAATTCTTCAAGTATCAAATTTCTTGATACAAAATAATAAGTTTTATTTTCAATTATTTCTTCTTTTGCCCAAGCTGGAGCTTCATATAACAAAGCAAATAATATTCCTTGCTGTGCATTTATTTTCCACTCCATACATTTGGCATTGTTTAAATATGTTGAAAATCTCATAGTTTTACATCCCCTTAATTTTATTTTTTACTGCTCTTAAAAGTTCTAGTTTTTCTTCTAATTGGTTTTCCATTTTCTCTATATTTTCTAAAGTCAATTTTTTGTTTGAAACACCGTTTTTCTTTTCGTATTCATAAAGTTTCAAAAAAAAGTTTGGTCTATTAAAAAAAGATTCTATAGGAAAATTTGCTGTGTTATAATTGTATTTTTTTGAATTGCAGCTTCTACAAACTAATGATAAATTTTCCTTTTTATTCGTTCCGCCAACACTTTTTGCTTTTATATGCTCTATACATAAATCATCTTTTTCAAAATATTTATTACAAATTTGACATTTACAACCATATTTGTTGATTAATTCATTTTTTATTTTCTTATTATTTTTTGCCACGATTTCTCCTCCTTATCATACCTTACATTCGCTGGCAATATGCCAAAATAGTTTGGTTTTTCCATTTTCGTCACATTCCTTTATTTTTATTTTGACTTTTCTATAATTTGTGATATAATATAATCACTCTGGGGTAACCCCTAAGGGAACTTTATATTAAGTTAAACAAAATGATGACAAATTGGGCTGGATTTTTCCAGTCTTTTTTGTTATAATTGTCCTATGCGAGTTTCATCAACTCGCAAACTTAATATAAAGGAGGTAGTGAGATGGTAGATTTCATTGCGATATTTATTCTTTTTGTAATTATTTATTACAGCTTGAATAGATAGGACATGAATTTCACCTCTACTCCTCTGCCCTTAGGGGCTTATGCACTTCATTTGAAGTGCTTTTTTTGTTTACTTTTCAATTTTCTTTTCTACTTTCAATTAAATTAGATAAATTCTTTATATTAAAATTTGGCACAAAATTTCCACTCATTGTGTTATATGCCCAGTTTATCTCTTCCTGCGTATATCCCATTTTCCTTAATTCAAGAAAAGATCCAAATAACTGTGCAAAAAAATCTATTCCTTCTTCAAATTTTTTATTGTCCATTTAATACTCCTTTATTTCATTTTTACCCCCTTTTGAGTTATAATAATATCGCCAAATAAAACCAAATGCACAAGAAAGGAGGTGTTATAATGTTTCCGAAAATTCCAAAAGAATTACTTTCTCAACTTAAAATAGCTCAAGAAATTTATAGACAAAATGCACTTTCAATACAGTTGGCTACAAATCCCAGTGTAAACTCGTATTTAGATATGAAAAATTATCTCCACTCAAGCATTTATCCTATTGAGCAGCAATTAGCACAAATAAATTTAGTTGCCAAGTCTGTTATACCAGATTATATAGTTTGGAGCGAATTTATCAACTCTGCTATCCTTGCCTATAGAAATACCAAAGAAGAAGAGTTTGAAGTAACGGTTAATGAAATTCCTGTCATTATTATCAAGTCTAAATTAGAGGAATACATCGAAGTCTTCAAAAGTCTAAAGCTTTCTATTCCTAAAGATTTGGTTATAAAGCTAGCAATTTCGTATTACATCTTTGCGTTGCTTTTATTTGTTTTTACAACTATTCCTGAATTAAAACCCGCAGGAGAAAGTTTTGCTGCATGGATTTTCAGAACAGGAGGATTAACTTTTCAAAAATATTTTGTAAAAATCGTCTCTCTTTCCAACGAAAATAATGCTTCAGATTTCTTGTCAGAAAATTTATTTGATGCAACAAAATTATTTTTATTTTATTTGTTCAAAAAAGGTTACGATAAAACTTTCAAAAAGAACTCCAAATAAAACATAAAATATTAGAAAAGGCAGTATTTCATATATTGCCTTTTTTATTTTGCTTTCATATTTAAAATATATTACAGCAACCGTTATATATCCGATGCCTATTAATATATTTTGGATATTTAATCCATTTTTTATTACTTTAAACGCTTGATAAGCACATAATATGAATATAAAATTAGATTTGTCTATTTTATATTTCATCTCACACCTCCTTTCTTTTCTTTTGGTTTTTTACCTTTCTTATTTTTGTAACTATAATGTTACAAAGAAATCAAAAAAATTAACCCTTTAAATATACTAGGACTTCATTGTACCGATTTTTTCTATTTTGTTTTATAGCTCTTTTGAACCCTTCGTAGCTATTATATCCAAATTTTTCCATAACTTCTTTCATAGTTAAGCCTTTTGAAAAAATAAGACTTTTGATAGTTCTCATTCTTTTTTCTTCTATTTTCAATTTTCTCACCTCAAAATTATTATACCTTATTTGTAACATTTTTGCAACAAGGTTTTTTAAAAAAAGAAGCTTTTTATAGCTTCAATATTTTATTTCTTTTTTAATTTTAACGTTTCTCTGTATTCTTCAGCTTCTGGAATTTTAGTAAATTCAAATGTTAGCTCTTTGTATTTCGATAACGCATTTTCGATTTCTTCTATGTTGATATTAAAAAACTCTTTTCTATTATTAACCAAATTCACTCTCTTATCACTAAATAAATTGTGCAATTCTTTTTCTAAATTATATGCTTGATAACTAAATATTAATGCGTGAACATCAAATTTAAATGGAACAGAAGCACTACTTAACTCCTTAATCCGTTCCAAAGGCTCAAGTCTTCTAGTTACCCCTATTTTAAATACATTTTCACCAAATGCACCAATATTTGAAATAATATAGACGTACCCTGCTCCGATATTTTCGAGTCTATAATCCAATTCTTCTTTTTCATCAGAATATTGATCAATCGTTCTTTGAATTTCTTCCAATCTTTTCTTCAGGTTCTTTTTCTCTTTTTCATTAGCTATTGACATTTTTATCCTTATTTCTTCCATAGCGTTTTTATAATGAGAAATTTCTTTATCAATATTTCGTTTTTTTCTCTCTATTTCCTGTTGCAATATTTTTTCTTCTCTTTCAGCGTCTCTCTTTTCTCTTAAAGCTTCTTTTTCTATTTGTTTTTGTTCTTCGTATCTATAACCCAAATATAATTCATCAAATTTTAAATTTAAATATGGTTGTGTAATTGATATTTGATTAGTTTTATTTAATTTATTCAATTGTTCAAAAGAATTTTGAATTCTATTTCTTGTTGAATCTAAGTTGCTGTATTTAATTCTGTTAATCGCAGCCTCACATTCAGCATTAAAATTTCTAAGAAGTAATTTAACATTGTCATTTGTCATTTTACGTCCCTTTGCTTCTGAACCATCAACAGTCCAATTTACGGAAACTTTTGCCGCTGTTTTTTCTCTTATCATTGCTTTTTGTTTATTTCTTATTAATTCTAGTTGCTTTTTATAATGATTAGAATCAACGAAATTATATCTTGGTTCATATAATGAGTAATCTTCAACAAATTCAACTTCATTATTCAAAATTTGTAATTTATTTTTATTCTCTTTTATTTCTTTTGTGATTTCAGATATTTCTTGTTGCAACTCGTCTTTTTCTTGTAATATTTTTTCTTTGTTTTGTTTTAATTCCTCTATTTCTTGAACTATTTTTTCTTTCTCATTTTTTACTTCTATCAAATCCATTTTTTCGACTTCTAAAATTTTATTCGCCTGTTCTTCCAGTTTTTTTAATTTAACTTTATAAACTATATTTCTTGATAGAGCTATCACAATTAGCAACAATAATGCTATTTCAGAAAACAAAAAAATTAATGGTATAGTAACTGTACCGATTGTTATTGTGCTGACATTGTCTTGCATTCCTGTGAACGAGAACACAAAGAATAAATAAATAGATGCAAAAACAATTTTCTTTGTATCAGAAATTTTACTTTGATATATTGCAATAGGAGCAGCTATATACCAAAATAGTATCATCAATAGTATTCCCCACCATTTTTGATACCAACGTTTTTTCTGTTGTTCCATAATTCCCTCACTTTCTATTTTATAATTTTATCAAATTATACCATATTTCAAAGAAAAATAAAAGTATAAAAAAAGAGTTGTTTCGTGATTGAAATAACTCTACATTTAATTTAAAATATTATAATTTTAGCCTATATCGACTTTTAAAAAAATCATTGATACAGTACGATCCGCATATTATTTATAACACTTACGTCTCTCTTTGTCAACTACATTTTTTTACTAGTTTTAATAAATATTCAGTGTTTTCTTTCATTTTTATTTCCCAAATCTACTTTTCAACTCCGCCAGTCTCATCAATGCTTTTTCTTCTTCCTTACCAACAAAATAATCCTCTAGTGGAATGTAATTAAATAAAAATTCTGCCAAAAATAAATTTGCCTCATTTTCTAGCTGGTTAGAAAATCCAAAAAAATTATCTTTCATAAAAGAAATATCTTTAGTCGGATGCTTCAATATAGCGTGTCCCAATTCATGTAACAACACTATAATCATCATTAATTCGGAAAGTTTGCTATTAATTATTATTAAACTGACTCCAGCGTTTCTGACATGAAAGCCTTTTATTTCTCCTAAATCCTGAAATATTATTTCAATTCCTGCTCTTTCGCAAATTTTAAAAGGATTTTTTGTTCTGTATTTTTCTATTAAATTTTTTACTCTTAATACAAAATTCTTTTTCATATTCCTCCAATAATGGCTATTTGTTGTTTTTCTTATCCCTTTTTATTTCTTTTGATCTAAAATATGCGTTATTCAAAGCAAGCATTAACTTGTCTTTGTCTTCTTCTGAAACATTTTCATCATTGAAGAAAAAGACAGCATTATCTTCTAAAAATTTCTCTCTTTGCAATTTTTCTCTTCTGTTCAATTGTAAAACTCTATCATCATCTATTTTATCCAAAGCTGCTCCAGCCAAATTAAATAATTCAATTTTGTCTAAATTAAATATTTCTGCTAAAGCTGATAAAACTTTTATTGGAACTTTTTCGTGTTCTTCGTTTTCTAATCTTTTTATACTTGTGTGACTATAATTAATATTTTTTCCTTTTAATTTATTCTCTACTTGTCGCAAAGTTAAATTTCTTTGCTCTCTCTTTTCTTTTAATAATTCGCCTAGCTTCATAAGTATTCCTCCTACTTTCTTATTTTAATTTTACCACATTTTTTCAAAAAGTAACAATTTTGTTACAAAAAAGTGTTGCATTTTTGTTACAAATGTGTTATAATAATTTTGTAGTCAAGATAAGACTGCTTTTTTAAAGGAATTTATGTAACAAAAACGTTACAAAAAGTTATAAATAGGAGATGATAAACATGAGCTTTAGCGAAGGATTAAAATATGCAGAGCAGGTAGAAAGAGTAAGAGACTTAGCTTGGGACCGTTTATGCGATGAAGAAGACCAAGCGATAGCTGAATATAAAGAATCGTGTGAATTTCTTGAAAATGAATTCAAGGAATTTAAAGCAAAATATGAAAATCAATTAAAATACATATCGCTAGAAGATTTTCACAACTATCTGATTGACAGATACGAAGAAAAAGACTTTGATTTCAAATCATTCGAAAGCATTGTACTAGATTATATCGAAGACGCAAAGGCTTGGGAAGATTGGGAAAAGAAAAATCCTGATTACACAGATGAAGAAGAAAAGGGATTTAATGAAGAGTGCGATATGATGTGTGATAAAATGGCTGCTATTTTATATAAAGAAAATTAAGGAGGAATAATGAAATACACTTTATGCAAAGAAAACATTTTTATCCCATAAAAATGTATCTTATAAAAGCTTTGGGAATAAAAAATATTTATATATCATATACCGATTTAATGGATATGGCTAAGAAAAATAATTACAAAATGGAGGTAGAAAAATGAAATTTGAAGCATTAGCAATTGTAAACGAAAACAACAAAAAGGTTTTAAAAGAAAAGGAAGCTAAGAAGTTGAAAAACAGAATTAAGAGATTATTCAAAAAGTAATTGATGTTTTACCAAGCTCATAAGCAATTGTGGGTTTGGATAAGATATTAATAATCTTAAATAAATTTCGGGAGGAAAAATTATGGATCTTCAAAAAATTGTTGAAAAACGAAAAAGCAAACTCTTAGAAGATATGAGCTTTAACGAATTAAAAGAATATATCGAAACTTTGGAAAAAGCTATTTTCAACATTTCAAGTGTAAAACAATCACTTGAACTTATTGGTGAAGTACAAAAATTAATTAAATAACATGACGTGGGCTTATTAACTAATTTTATAAATACATTACTGCTTTAGCAAATAATTCGTTATAAGCTGTTTGTAGTTCTTTAGACGAAGAAAGCACTCTTAAATTTTCAATTTCAAGAGACAAAACAAATATTTCGTCTGCTGGATTATTAAGAATTTTTATATCAATATTTGATATTTCTTTCTTTTCAAAATGATTCAATCGATCAATTTTATTTAAAGTTCCGTTTAAATACATAATTGTGTCTAACAAGGAAACTTTTTTAAATAAATCGTTTTCAGCTTCTTCTATATTGGAAGCAATACCGAATACCTTGTAATAAAAAATCTTTCCGTTGTAGCTGTCTTTATAATTGATTGAAATTATTACTTGTTTGTTATAAATACCTTCAAAATAAGGCGGATATTGTTTAAATAAATCTTTTTTACTCATTATTCCCCTTTCATAATAAGCCCACGCTATATTATAACTTAAAATAACCCAAAGTGTTAATTTAATCGTGCTATCTATTAACCTCTGCATATTTTGCACAAGGTAAACATTACTCAGATATGCAGAAAAAACTGGTATTTTCATTGCCAGCTCCTTTCTTTATTTATTATTTTTTTAACTTTTAAATAGATAGCACAATTAAGTTAATACAAAAATTTATTTTAGGAGGAATTTATGAAAACAGAAGAACAAATTAGAGAAATGAAAGAAATATTGCACAAGGAAATCGACTTATCAATGAGGCAAGGAAAAACTATTAAAGATGTTGAAATGCAAAATTTACACAGCATGTTAGGTATGATACATCTTATTTTAGATGATGAGCGAACTCTTATTTATTCGGAAGATTACAAAAATCTTTACTGGTTTATTAATCTTCACAAAAACAGATTTGTTATTTCTTCAACTGTGGATAAAGGCAGAACATCAGATAAAGAGCGGAAAGAGGAAGGAAATTATTTTAAAACTAAAGTAGAAGCATTTTTTGTGTTATCAAGATTGGGAACTGATTTAATAAAAAACAAGGAGGAAAGATTATGACAATAAGAGAACAGCTTGAAGCTGAAATGGATCAAGAAGAAATTAAGGAACTGGAGGAAGAAAATGCTAACAACAAAGAGTGCAATAAAATGGATAATTCTAATTGTAACAACTGCCCTAATGCAGATTGAAACGATTAGAATTAAGGGACATTGGATATTTGGCGGCAATGTAGCATTTCCGTTTTTGGTGGCATTACTGTTGTGGTACGTGCCAAGCAGAATTACAGATTTTAAGAGTGTTTTAAAACCAAGAAAGGATTGATTTAAAATGTTTGATGATTATATAAAAAAGCAAAATGCAAGTCTTAACTTTTTTAAGAATGCTGTTAAGAACTTGCAGGAACTTAACAAGGAATTAAAACAAGACAATGATAAATGGGAGAAAAAGAATAATGAATATTTACGAAAAAATAAATAAGATACAGGTTGAATTAAAAGCTCCAAAATCACAAAGAAATAATTTTGGAAATTACAACTTTAGAAATTGTGAAGATATTTTAGAAGCGTTGAAGCCATTACTTTTGAGAGAAAAAATGATTATTCAACTAAGTGATGAACTGGTGCAAATTGGAGATAGATTTTACATTAAAGCAACTGCAACTTTAATTGACACCGAAAGCGGAGAAAAACACAGTACAACTTCTTTTGCAAGAGAAGAATTGACAAAAAAGGGGATGGATGGCAGTCAAATAACAGGTGCAAGTTCATCATATGCAAGAAAATACGCCTTAAACGGATTGCTTGCCATTGATGACACGAAAGACAGCGATACAACTAATACAGGAAATCAAAATAATAACACAAACCAAACAAAGCCCACAAAAAGTAAAATGACACCTGAAGAAGAGCAAGAAAAAAAAGAGAAATGTATAAAATGGATAGTGGATAATATTTCAAAAATAGAAGAAAATAAACAAGTAGGCGTATTGAACAACTTAGACTTGCTTGATTTAGATAACTTAGAATTAAAAGAATTGAAAATTATCTATAAAAACATAAGCAAAGAATTAGAGAAAGGAGCGTAAAGCATGAACACACAAGATAAGGAAAAACTTGACGAAATATTCAGATTGAGAAAAGAAAAAGAGAAAAAGTCAAGGTTTAAAAATTCTAACATGAAACCGAATCATATACAGATATATTTCGGAGAAAAGAAAGAAAACAGCTATGATGTTGAAGAATTAACATTTGAAAACGAAAACGATGTTTTTCTTATATTAGAAACAGTAAATGCTATTTTACTGAAAGATGAAAAGGAATTGAACGAGATTAAAGAAAAGATAAAAAAAATAAAGATTGAATTTGAATAGGAGGATTAAAATGGAAAGAGAAGATGTAGAAAAATATTTAAAAGAAAATTTAGAACGTATTAGTGTAGAATCAAAAAAAATAATTATGGGTGGATGGACTGTTTTAGAGCCTATTATATTTCTTGAACTTAAAGATGGTTCAAGAATGAGATTTTTTGGTCCTGACTTAGATTTGGAAAAATGGGAGGATTAAAATGGAAAAGAAACGTTGGAGGGCAGAACAAGGAGAAGAATATTACTATGTCAACTTTCAACTCAAAATACTGTTCGATGAAGAAGATTTTGCAGAGATAGATAAAGAAAGGTACGATATTGGAAACTATTTTGAAACAAAACGGGAAGCACAAGAATATGCAGAATATATGAAAAAATGTAGTCTTGAATGGCACGAAAAGAGGGATGATAATGACTAGAGAAATAAAATTTAGAGCTTGGCTCAAAGAAGAAAAGAAAATGGTGAATGTTGAAACAATAGATTTCACAGATAAATCCATACAATATCTTGAAAAGAACGAATTTATTAATGCGTATCTGTCAAGAAGAATGATTTTTGATGATATTGAATTAATGCAATTTTCAGGACTTAAAGATGCAAATGGCAAAGAAATTTATGAAAATGACTTAATTTCTTGTAATAAATATAAAAATATAGTTGTATTTTTTGAAAACGGATGTTTTGAAATCAAATATCCAAAAAGCGATACAACTAATATAATATGTACATTAGATACATTTTTAGAAAAATATAAGTGCAAAATTTCAGGAAATATTTATGAAAACAAAAACTTACTGGAGGAAAACAGATGAGCAGATACAAAGTAAATTTTTTTGTAAACAGTAATGCAAATTTTCGTTCTACGAATGCTGAAGTCATAGATTTAGTCGATGATTACGGTTATACAGAAAAAGAGGCAGAAGCAATAATAAACGATGAAGAAAAGTTAAAAAAAGAATTCGATGATTGGTTATGGGATACTATAGAAATAGGTTTTCAAGTTATCGAAACAGAAGATGAAGTTGAGGATTAGAAAAGGATGGATAAATGATTAAATATGGCGAAATACACAAAATAAAAATTCAAAATGAAATAAGATTTATAGCAAAAATTTATATTAACGGAGAAGAAATAGAAGACGAAAGTTTTAGCAGTCCAACTTTTGAAGAGACTGCTAAACACGTTTTAAAAGATTGTGTTATATCGAGTTATATTAATATGGCAGAAATGGAGAGACAATGAAAAAGAAATATTTTTACAACAAAAATGATGTAATGGAAATGTTAGAAGCTTCTGAAAAGCGTGCAAAGAAAATTATAAAAGAATTGAACAAAGAATTGGAAGAAAAAGGATTTCTATATTACGATAAAGTTGTAAATGCCAAATATTTTAATGAAAGATACAATATAGAATAGGGGATTTATATGCCAGCATACAAGGATGACGAGAGAGGAACTTGGTATTGTGAATTTAGGTATAAGGAAATAAATGGTTTCAGCAGAAAGAAAAAGAAAAGGGGATTTAAGACAAAAAAGGGAGCTGTCGAATATGAGAGAAATTTTTTGGCACAATTATCCACGAAAGCCGAATCAATTTATTTTAAAGATTTTGCACAAATATATTTAACAGATATAAAAACAAGAATAAAACCGAGTTCTTACAACAATAAAGAAAAGATTTTTAAATTCAAACTCATTCCATTTTTTGAAAATATTTTAGTTGGGGACATTACCCCTATTATAATTAGAAAATGGCAAAACGAAGAACTGAAAAACAATTATAAAAAAAGCTATTTTGTAACTATACAAAAAGAAATGTCAGCGATTATGAATTATGCTGTAAAATTTTATAACTTGCCATTCAATCCAGTTGCGAGAGCTGGGCAAGTTAGCGATTCTCCCCTGCTGAGAGAAAAAGATGAGATAAAAGTTTGGAATTTAAAAGAATTTAATGATTTTATAAAACATGTAGATAACTGTGAATTATATACGATATTTAATTTGCTTTATTTCACAGGAGCAAGAATCGGAGAAATTTTAGCGCTAAATCACAAAGATTTCAATTTTAAGAATAGGACTATGAGAATCAATAAAAACTATCAAAAAATAAAAGGAAAAGAACACATCACAACGCCAAAAACCAAAAGTTCAATTAGAACAATAAAAATACCTAATTTTCTTTGTGATATAGTTCAGGAATATCTAAAAAAATTATATGATATTAATATACCGAGAATTTTTAACACAAGCAGAACTAATGTTCATCGCTGCAAAAATAATACGATAAGAAAATACAACCTGAAGAAAATTAGGCTGCATGATTTTAGGCATAGCCACGCAAGCGTTTTATTAAATGAAGGCGTAAATATAATAGCTGTATCAAAACGGCTCGGGCACGAAAGTGTTAAGATGACGCTGGATACCTATGCGCATTTAATGGATGGGAACGAGGATAAGCTAATAGACACACTTGAGAAATTAAAAAATGAAGAGTTTTAAAAATGCCCCCAAAATGTCTCCAAAGGTTTTTTAAAATCTCTTCAAACTATATAAATACTGTATTCTATTTGTTTAATGGCGCACCTGACAGGAGTTGAACCCATAACCTTCTGATCCGTAGTCAGACGCTCTATCCAATTGAGCTACAGATGCATTTTTTTGATTATTAATTTAATTATTAAAAAAAAATGGCGGAGAAGGAGGGATTTGAACCCTCGATCCAAGTTTTAGCCCGGATACTCCCTTAGCAGGGGAGCGCATTCGGCCTCTCTGCCACTTCTCCAAAAACATAAATTTTAAATGGCGGGTGAACTGGGATTCGAACCCAGACATCTTGCGATTTCGCCGGTTTTCAAGACCGGTCCCTTAGCCGTTCGGACATCCACCCGTACACTACTCAGTTAGTATATCATATATTTTTATAATTTGTCAATAACTTTTTTATGAATTTTATCAAATTCTGTGTATAGGGGCATAAAATAATACGCCCCCATCTTTTTATTAATTAATCTACAAATAATAAATCTGTAATCTTTTCTATAAAAGGAATTTTAAATTCTTTTTTCAATGCTGATGATACTGTTGCGATGATTTGGAATACAGATAGTATTACAAAAATTACAAAAAATAAAATATTTCCAGCAATTATAATAATATTTAAAAATGTTGAAATCAATAACAATACCGTTACTACCAATGTTTGTTTTGAATATGCCCGTACAAATCCATTTTCCTGCTCCAGAATTAATGCAACTATTGGTATTAGTAAGCTAAATCCCATTGAAAAACTTAGATTTATCGGGAAAACGGCAGCATTTATACTAAATCCCGCAAAAAAGCTCAAATTTATAAGAAAAGCAACAGCAAAGGCTTTTAATCCTGCGATTGACTTTTGTTCACTTATATTATTGTTCATAAACTCCTCCAATTCTAATATATTTTTTAATTTTATTTACTTTAAACTACTCAAAAGAATTTTAACATAAAAGATACAAAAAATCAAATTGAAAAATTCAAGTATTGGCATTGATAAAAAAAGTAATGTATGATAAAATAAAAGAAAATGTAAAATATTAAATAAATAATGGAGGAAAAACTATGAGAAAAGTAATAGTAGCTGGAAACTGGAAAATGAACAAAACTGCAAAAGAGGCTGCACAATTCTTCAATGAATTAAAACCTTTAGTAGCAGACGTAAAAAATGCAGGAATCGTAATTGGAGCACCATTTACTGCATTAGAAACAGCAACTAGAGAAACTGCAGGAAGCAACATTAAAATCGCTGCTGAAAATATGAATGCTAAAGAAAGCGGAGCATATACTGGAGAAATTTCACCATTGATGTTAAAAGATTTAGGTGTAGAATATGTAATTTTAGGACATTCTGAAAGAAGAGAATATTACCACGAAACTGATGAAATCATCAATGAAAAAGTAAAATCAGCATTGGCTCACAATTTAAAACCAATCTTATGTATCGGAGAAAAATTGGAAGAAAGAGAAGCTGGAACTACTAATGATGTTGTAAAAACTCAAATTACTGGTGGGTTAAAAGATGTAACAGCTGCTGAAATGGCAAACGTTGTACTTGCTTACGAACCAGTATGGGCAATTGGAACAGGTAAAACTGCTACTCCAGAACAAGCTCAAGAAGTTCACGCATTCATCAGAGGATTATTAACTGATTTATATGGAAAAGAAGTTGCAGAAAACGTAACAGTTCAATATGGTGGATCAATGAACGATGCAAATGCAGCTGACTTAATCGCTCAAACAGATATTGACGGTGGATTAGTAGGAGGAGCAAGTTTAATTCCTGAAAAATTCGCTGTAATAATAAAAGCCGGAGATGCAGCAGCTAAATAATTATTTTGAAAAAAATTAATTGCTTATTCTCTTGTTTTGTAAATTATAGGAGGAAATAATAACGTGTTAGAAAATTTATTAATTATAGCTCTAGTAATTTTATCAATCATCATGATAAGCGTAATCTTACTACAGCCAGATAGAAGCCAAGGTTTAGCGAAAAGTTCTGCTAACATCTTGGATGAAGAAAAAGAAGGAATTGAAAAATTTACAGAAGTTGTTGCAACGTTATTTCTAGTAGTTGCAATCTTATTCCAAATTGTAAGATAATTTTTGAAAAGTAAATTTTTTGGATTTTTTATAAAAATATTTAGGAGGGAAAAATGGAAAAAAAACTAACAAAATCAGCATCCGACAAAAAAATAATGGGTGTATGTGGTGGACTTGCAAAATACATGGATAAAGATTCTAACTTAATAAGAATAATAGCAGTTGTATTAGCAGTTCTTACAGGAGGATCGTTAGTAATCGCATATTTAATAGCAGGATTTATTTTACCTGAAGGAGAATAATTCTGAAATAAAAATAAACTGTATCTCAAAAGTCTATTTTAAAAAACATTAAGTTGTTATAAAAAATGGGCTTTTTTTTGTAAATTAATTTTAAATAAAAAAGAGCGGTTCATGGTTATGAGACTGCTCTTGTTTTTTTATTTCTCTTCTTTTTTTTCCTCTATATTTTTATTTTCATCTTTTTCCAAATCAATTCCAGAAACTGACTTTTTAAATTCTCGAATCATTTTTCCGATGGATTCTCCCAGTTCAGGCAGTCTTTTTGGTCCGAAAATAAGTAATGCCCCAAGTATAAGGACTATGAGTCCTGGTGCTCCGATATCTCTAAAAATTCCCATTTTTAGTAATTCCTCCTTTTTTTATAAATATATTTGCAGACAAGAATACTCACTTCATACAGCAGGATTAAGGGAGCTGCCATTGTTAAATCACTTATAAAATCGGCAGGTGTTAATACTACTGCGAGTACTAGTAAAATAAAGTATCCATATCTTCTGTTTTTTATTAGATATTGCGGTGTTAAAATGTGTAGCGATGTTAAAAAGGCTACAATAACTGGCAGTTCAAATATTATTCCAAGTGGAAGGGAAGTATGAATTATGAATGTCAGATAACTGTTTGCTGTAAGCTGTATATTAAACAAATCATCTCCAAATGAAAGAAGAACATTTAATAATGCAGGCGTTATGAAAAAGAAACCAAAACATAGACCGGCAATAAACAGTATAAAGGTTGCAGGAACATAGGATAAAACTACTTTGGCTTCTCTTTCTTCCAATGCAGGACGGACAAATGCCCATATTTGATAACTTGCAAATGGAAGAGTTAGACTGAAAGCACATATTCCAGCCAGCATCAAATAAATGCTCAAAATATCGTTAGGGCCTAGAACAACTAATTTCTGATTAAAAGAAGCTGTTAATAATTTGTAAATACTAGAGCAGAATACTAGGCTTATCAGAAAGGCTATTATAAAGAATACGATTGTTACAATGAGTCTTTTTCTAAATTCACTTAGATGTTCTATAAGTGTCTGTTCATCAATTTTAGACATTTTTTATTCCTTTCCGATTGTTAAAAATATTTAAAACTTACTTATCTTTTCTTTTAAAAGTTGCAAATGCAATTATAGTTATTAAAATTAACTGGCAAATAAATACTTCCATATTTGCATAAATTCCCAAAATTTCTACTATTGGAATAAAGTTTACCACGTGTAGCGGTAAAATTCCTACAACTTGCAGCATATGAATACTTGTTCCAAGCATCTTAAACGCAAGGAAATATATCGTCCATGTCAATACAAGGAATATTTGATGTATTTTTATTTTTGAAGAAGCGTATATTAGTACAAATGCGATTACAACTAATATTAGTATAGCACTCACAATACCAATAATCAAGCTCTGCAAAGAAATTAACGGTAAAATTCCCGCATAAAATAGAATTGTTTCAGCACCTTCCCTAAATACCGCAAGAAAACTTAATACAAACATTGAAATAAAACTTCCTGTGCTCAAAACAACATCCATTTTTCTGTCAATGTAGTTTTTCCAAGATTTTAGAGATGACTTGCTATGTAGCCAGAACCCAATACCAATCATCATTATAACCGCAAAAATTCCTACAATTCCTTCCAGAATTTCACGGTTTGTTCCTGAAGATACCGCAGGGAATAGTGCTTGAAGCATAAATGCTATAATGACACTTGCTAAAATTCCGAAAGCAGCTCCTGCATATACCCAACGTAATCCTTTTTTCTGATTTGCAGCTTTTAGACTGCTTACCAATGCCAGAACGATAAGAAGTGCTTCCACACCTTCACGAAGAAGTATAAACATTGCGTCAACAAATGTATATTGTGCTTTTGTATCAATTTGTGATAATTCTGTTATTAATCCTTGTAGTTGTTCCTGATATTCTTTTTCAGCACCTTTTACCATAATTATTGGAGTTTGAGTTTCCACTTTTGTGTATAATGCTGAATTTCTTGTACTTACATCGCCTTCAACGGTTGGCCATACTTGAATAAACTGCTTAACTTTTGATTGTCCTTTAGCTTTATTTCCTGTTTTAAAAGCATCCAAGGCGTCTTTTAGCATATCCACAGCTTCTTTCAATGTGATTGTGCTTGAAACATTGTTTTCTATTTTTTTTCCATCCAGATAATCCTTTATAGCAGACTTCAATTCATTGAAAGAATTCATTGTGCTGTCATAGTCAAAAGGCTCCACTTCCATAGAGCTTCTAAGAAAGGACATGGCAGTTTCGACTTTTCCATAGTAAGGAATACTTCTGCTTCTTATAAAACTTTCATTTCTAGTCCATACGCCATTAAATTTCAGATATTCTTTTTTCATAAGCTCCACATTTTTAGACTGAATCGCCTTTTCCAATATATCCAAAGCAGGATACATTCTTGACTGAAATTTTTTCTTTTCCTCGTTATCATTAACAGGATTTTGCTCCTTTTCAAAGGCAAGCAATGCTGTTGTAACTTCTTTTAGGTCATTTTCTGATAATGCTGATTTTTCCTTATTTAAAAGCTCCTGTACTTTTTTTCCTTGTGTTGAATCAGAATTTTTTACTTTTTTAAATTCTTCCCTGATTTCAGAATAAAGTTTTTTTGCTTCATTCTGATTGCTATTTTTTATAGCAGTTGTTGTATCTGTTATTTTTATATAGAGGTTACTGTAACTTTCCTTTGCAATAATATTTGTAAAAGATAGCATAAAGCACAAAAATAACATTATACTTATTTTATTCAAATAATTTCTGCCCAATATACTCTCCTTCCTTTATTCCGCCAAAGCAGGCAAAAATACCCGTTCCAACGTGAGTAATGTACTCGTTCAGTTTATCATCGTTTCCTAAACTGTTCTGAATTTTTATGAATTGATCAGGATGTTTTTGGAAACATATAAATAGCAGTCCTGCATCAAACTGTCCGCTCACTTCGTCTATTCCATTAGAATACGAAAAGGCACGGCGTGCTATTTTTACCTCAGCTTTTTTTGCAAGATAAACATGTGAATCAATGGGAAGAATTGGTTTTCCGTCTGGACCTTTTTTATTTATGTCAATTGTTGCAAATTCATCTGTTTCCCCAAATGGAGCGCCACTTTCCTTATATCTTCCAAATGTGTTCTCCTGTTCTTGTAAATTAGTTCTATCCCAAGTTTCAAGATGCATCTGAATACGTCTTACTATCATATAAGTTCCATCTTTGAGCCAGTTGTTTTTATCATACCATACAACATTCTTAAAGTCGTTATTATTTTTAGGATTTTCTGTTCCATCTTTAAATCCAAAAAGATTTCTAGGTGTTTCTTTTCCATTTCCAATGGGAAGAAATCCAGCTTGAGTCCATTTTAAAGTAATTAAGGCACGTCCTTTACGAACAAGATTTCTTACAGCGTGAAATGCCACTTGAGCATCATCTGCACAAGCCTGAATGCAAATATCTCCACCTTTATATTTATCTTTTATCTGATCTCTTGGAAAATGTGGCAAATCTTTAAATTCATCTAATTTTTTGTTATCCAGTTTTAATTTATCGAGAAATGAGGGGCTTATTCCAAAAGTTAATGTCAAGCGATAAGGGTTTAATCCAACAGTTTCTCCTGTATCTATAGGAGGGACAAGGTGATTTTTCAGTTCAGGAGCGACTAGTTCACCTTTCATAAGTTTTTGAGAATAATCAGTCCAGTCCTTGAACATCTGCTTTATTTCTTCCTTGCTCAAAGAGTGCAGATCTAGTACTGCAAAATAGACATTTTTCTGAACAGGAGTAGCGATTCCTGACTGATGCTGCCCATAAAATGAGATTTTTTCATCTCCAACAACTTGATTTGCCTTATCGTTAAACATATTTGCAAAAATTGCGCCAGCTCCACTTGCTCCAATTGCGGCACCAGCTCCAACCATTCCAGCTTTTTTAAGAAAATCACGTCGTGATATTTTTTTATCAAACCATTTTTTATTATTTTCATCACTCATTATTTTTACCTCTTTTTATACTGTAAGTTATTTAGATATGTTCGATAATTTAAATGTTAATTTTAACAAGGGGTGAATTAACCCCCTGCTTGATAATGCTTAAAAATATTTGTTACCGAATAAATCTATTATTTTTTAGAAGTTGCATCCATTACAATTCCCATTTGTGACAAAGGTTCTCCCAGTTTAGTAACTGCTTCAGCTAGTGCTTTCGTATCTTCTTTTGTCAGGTCAGTATACAGTTTATAGTTGTTGTCATCTATCATATATTTGTCAAGAAGTTGGTTTACTGCTTTAAATTCTGTATCTAAAGTTGTTACGAGCTTAGCATCTTTTTGTTCTAATTTAGGTCTGAATAGTTCAAAAATTTTCTGAGCCCCTTCAATATTTGCTCTAAAGTCGTATAAATCAGTATGTGAGAACACTTCTTCTTCTCCAGTAATTTTTTGAGTCGAAACTTCATTTAATAAGTCAATCGCTCCTGTAACCATTAAATCAGGCGTTACTTCAATTGTAGCAATTTTTGCCCTTAACTCCTTAATGTCGTTTACAAGATCATCTGCATATTTTTCAGTTCCTTTTGTGGTATTTTGTTCCCACAATATTTTTTCAATTCTATGAAAACCTTTCCATCCTTCTTCATTTTTAAATTCTTCCTTAAAGTCAACAAGACGATAATCTATCTTAACATCAGATTCTCCAAAGCTTTCAGCAATAGGTTCAGATCTTTCGTAAGACATACGGATTAACGGATAAAATTTCTTAGCTTCATCCAATTTTCCTTCCTTTAATAATTTTGCAAAATCTTCTGTTTCTTTTAAAAGCAAATCAATCTGACCTTCAACATATTTTTTATATTCAGCAGTTTCCTTGCTCAAATCAACTTTTCCTTGATTAGCAGTCTGTTCAGCCGTTGTTCCAGCCTTTCCTTCTTCTTTGCTAGCATTGTCTTTTCCGCAACTAACCACCATTAATGCTCCTATAAGCAGTAACATTCCCATTTTTTTCATAAAAAATCCTCCTAAATTTTAATTTTATTATATATTTGTATCTAATATCGAATTAGTTAAAATTAACAAAATTTAAAATAATTATAACTTTATAAGTTCGATATTAAGTAGATTTGTTATAATTATACTTTGAATTTATTTATTTGTAAAGTAAAAATGTTTGATTTTCAAATTTTTTTATAAAAAATATTTTTCTAAAATTTATTTTTACTTTTTTATATGCTTAACTAGCAAAACTAAGATATTTTTACTTAAATTGTATATATATTAAAAGAAAATATATATTGAAAAAACGGATACTAAATGTTAGAATACATTAAACGATTAATATAAAGGAGAATAATGGCATGAAAAATAACTTAAAATCTTTATTTACTCTCTGTATCTTTTTGCTTTCATTCAATATATTTGCTGATAGTATTGTATTTACAAAAAAAGCTCCTTTCGAGGAATTACCTGAAACTGTAGAATGGGATATAAGAAATAGAACAATGGAATATATATCTAATCAACAATGTTTCATATCAACTTACAGGGCTTTTTATAAGAACTCTTCTCTTGACCATGTAAATCTTTATGCAACTTGTATTGATACACATCCAGGCCATAAAATTGAATGGGATAATCCAAAAATTCCTGCAAATGCAGAGAAAAAAACAATTCATGTCCTAGGAAGTAATTTTTCACAAAGAATACTAAATGACATGAAAAGAGGAAAAAATGCTTTTATCATAAAAAGACTTTATTATTATCCCCCTTCACATAGAAACTACAGAAGCAGCCAGTATTACTATTCTGAATAAATAAATTAACTAGACTGTTGTATTTTTGACAGTCTTTTTTTATAGTTTATAATTTCTTTAAAATTTAATCGTATCCAATCCTTAAAAATATTTAGAAAATTTATGGAAAAAAATCTTCAAAAATGATACAATATCTCACAAAGGTAAAAAATATTTTAAAATTTAATTTTGATGTTTGAAGAGGTATTTATTATGGAAAATTCTGAAAAATTAGAAAATAATGATAATCTAAATAACAAAAGACGGTTAAAAAAAGTTAGAATTGTAAAAAGTGAATATGCAGACGAGACTTTATTAAAGAATTTTTATGACTATCTAAAGGAAAAAGATATTCAAGAAGTTTTTGGAGTGGAAGAGGCTGACTTAATAATTTCACTTGGCGGAGATGGAACAATGCTTGTTGCCGCAAAAGAAGCTATTTTAAGGAATATTCCTGTACTTGCAATAAATATGGGCTCTCTTGGTTATCTTGCTGAAGTAAAACCTCAAAATGCAGTAAAGATGTTACAAGATTATGAAAATGGGAATTATAAAACTGAAGAAAGAGCATTTTTAGAAGTAAAATATGAAGATAATGTTTTTTATGCACTAAATGAACTTGTAATAACAAAAGGCGGACACGAAGCACATTTAATACAGGTTGAAGTTTACTCAAATGATATTTTTGTAAATAAATACAGAGCTGACGGAATAATCGTAGCAACTCCTACAGGATCGACTGCTTACTCGCTTTCAGCAGGTGGTTCAATTGTCCACCCTGGACTAAATGCACTCTCCATAACACCTCTTGCACCACAAAGTTTAACAGCGCGTCCAATAATTGTAAACGGCTGTGAAGTTCTAAGTTTTAAGGCAACATCAAGAGATGATGCAGTCCATTTAAATATCGACGGAAACCAATGGTTTCAGATACAGGAGAATGATTTAGTAACTGCAAGATTATCAAAGAAAAAAATTCGAATAATAAAACCTATAAACAGTGATTATTACAGTATACTCCGACAAAAATTGAAATGGGGAGATTCTGTCTTATAAAAAATAAAATAGTGAAAGGGAAGAAATGTTAAGGGAATTAAGATTAAATAATTTAGCAATAATCAAAAAATTAGATTTAGAATTTAATGACAAATTTATTGCATTAACTGGAGAAACAGGGGCTGGTAAATCAATTATTCTAGATGGAATTTCACTATTAATTGGTGAAAGAAGTCATACAGATATGATTAGAAATGGGGAAGAAAGCCTTTTTGCAGAAGGAATTTTTGAATTAAATGAAAATCAGAAAAGAAGGTTAAATGAGCTTGGGTTTGAGATAGATGATGACGAACTTATCATAACACGATATTTTGACAGGAACGCCAAATCGAAGATTACCGTAAATGGTGCAAGACTTACTTTGTCAAGATTAAAGGAACTTATGGTGAATATTATTGATTTAGTTGGGCAGCATGAACATCAGTTCTTATTAAATGAAGAATATCATTTGCATTTACTTGACAGATTTCTTGATGATGAGGGAAAGGAACTTTCTAAAAAGATTCGTGAAAACGTAAATGAAATAAAAAAATTAAATTCAAGAATAAGGAATATTGAAGAAGAAAAAGAAAAAATTGCAGAAAAAAAAGATATTCTAGAATTTCAGTTTAACGAAATCAATAGCCTTAATTTAAAGGAAAATGAAGATGAAGAACTGGAAGAAGAGTATAAAATATTGTTTAATGCTGGAAAAATTAATGAAAAGCTGGGAGAAACTTCAGAACTTTTAAAAGAAGGAGAATTTTCGATTTTATCAGCACTTGGAAGAGCTAAGAGAAATTTAGAGCAGCTTTCGGATTTGTCGGAATCGTATAGTGAATTATACGATAAGATTGAGTCTGTGCTTTATGAAGTAGAGGAAATTTCGTACTCTGTAGATAATTTTTCTGGAGATGTTGAGAGAGATGATGAAAAACTGGAAAAAATTGTTGAAAGAATTGATGCGATTAACAAGTTGAAATTAAAATACGGCTCAACAATTACTGAAATCCTTGAATACAAGGATAAAATTGAAAAAGATCTGTCGTTAGTTAATTTTGAAAATGAAGAACTGGAAAATTTAAAGATTGAGAAAAATGAACTGGTAAGCCAGTATTTTCAAGATAGTGAAAAACTTAGCCAAATTCGTATGGAAATTGCAGAAAGTCTTCAAAATACAATTGATATTCAGCTAAGTGATTTAAATATGGAAAATGCAAAATTTAAGGTAGAAATTACAAAAACTGAAGAAATAACAACGCATGGCATAAACAACGCAGAATTTTTAATCGCAACAAATGTAGGAGAAACGTTCAAGCCACTTGCCAAAATTGCTTCAGGTGGAGAAATTTCACGTATAATGCTTGCTCTTAAAACGGTATTTTCAGCTGTTGACAATATTTCAGTGCTGATTTTTGATGAGATTGATACAGGAATCTCTGGAGAAACTGTAAGAAGAGTGGCAGAAAAATTAAGAGAGCTTTCAAGAAATACCCAGATTATCTGTGTAACTCATTCTCCGCAAATTGCTGGAAAAGCGCAGCAGCAGTTCTTTATAAAAAAAGAAATTGAAAATGGTCTTACAGAGACAAAAGTTCGTGAACTGAATACTGAAGAAAGAATAAGAGAAATTGCAAGAATCATTTCAGGTGATAATATTACTGAAGCATCTGTTAATCACGCTAAGGAGATAATGGGGCTATGGGACAAAAAAGTACTGATATAAATAATCTAAAAAAGAAAAAACTTAATTCAGATAAAGAAAATTTGGAAAAAGAAAGAGACGGTAACGTTAAAAGCAGTGAAAGTTCAAAAAACAATGATAAAAAAATAACACGTGAAAATAAAATGCAGATTAGAGAATTTCTTGATTTTTTAGAGTATGAAAAGGGAAGTTCTCAAAATACAATTACTGGATATAATCGAGATTTAATACAATTTTTTTTATTTGTAAAAAAAGATTTTTCGAAAGTAAAGGAACAGGATATTTTCGATTATGTTGAATATATAAGCGAAAAATTAAGACGAAATTCAGTATTAAGGAAAGTATCGGCAATAAAGACATTTTACAGATTCTGCTATCTAAATAAAGCAATTAAAAAAGATCCAACAGGAATGGTAAAGTCCTTAAAACGTGAACATAGATTACCTGAAATACTTACACTAAAAGAAATGAAGCAAATTGTAGATAACTGTCCACACACGCCTGAGGGTATACAAAATAAACTTATTATCAAAATTTTAATTGCAACTGGGGCAAGAATTTCAGAAACCTTAAATTTGGAAATAAAGGATGTGGAAAATCAAGACTACGAATTTATAAAGGTGCTTGGAAAAGGATCAAAATATAGAATAATACCAATTTATGATAGTCTAGAAAATGAAATAAAAAATTATTTGGCTATTTATAGACCAAAATTAAAGAATGCAAGTGAAAGTTTTAAGATTTTTCCAAATACTCGAAGGGAAAAATTTTGGAAAGATTTAAAGACTATTGCCAAAAACGCTGGAATTGAAAAAAATGTATATCCACACATTTTTAGACATTCACTTGCTACAATTCTGCTTGGAAACGGTGCTGATGTCCGTATTGTGCAAGAGATACTTGGACATTCAAACATAACAACAACAGAAATTTACACACATGTTGAAAAATCCAAATTAAAAATGATTTATAACAATATAAAATTAGGAGATGACTAATGAGAGAAAAACGTGAAACAGGAAAACATAACAATGAAAAACTAAGAGTGTTATTATTCACAATTATTGCATACTTTGTATTCTTTGTAATAAAAAAATTAGATATAGTAACTCCATATCTTGGAATTATTATGATGATTTTACTTTATATGTATGCGAACTATAATTTAATAAACATATTTTTTACAAGTAAAAGAACAACTTTTAAGATATACGCCTTCCTTCTTCTGGAAGTAATCTATCTTTTTACAGCAAACGTTTCATTAATAGGAGCAATTTTATATGCTATACTATTCGCACTCTTATTTTTTACAATCCGAAAGGATGAAGGGCGTGAAAAAATACCAGAAATAACTAAATTCGTAAATATATTTATTATATTTAAAGTTGTATTTGTACTTTCAATGTTAATTTTTTAATTATTAAGCAAACTTAATTTCTCTAATTTAAATATATAAAAAATTAACGGAATACTAAAAATAGATAAAAAGTTCAAAAAAATAGTTGAGAAATGTAAAAAAAAGTAGTATAATGACAAAATACGATAAATTTTAAATGTTAAATTTAAATATAAATTAAATATTCATGTGAATTGGAGAAATAAAATGAGAACTAGTGTTAATAACTATAACAATGAATCAGACGTTATGAAATTTGTAGAAGATGTAACAGACAGAGCTGTAAATGCTCAAGTTGAAAAAAATTTATTTCTTGGGGAATACAAAGAAAGAATTATAAAAGCTCTTACGTTTGAGGAAATAAAAGAAAAAGGAATTTATTATGAAATAGAAAAAGCTTTAGAAAATAAAGATGTGAATAAAATGGTTATTTCCCGACATGCAGATTTTAATGATATAAAAAAATACATTGAAATAGCTAAGCAAAAAAGAGTGCCTTATAAAATGATAGATAACCTAGTATGTGTGGGTCAAATAGCACTTGTAGTCGTTGCAAAGGATGCAATTGTTCATGAAGCTGGAGATGAAATTGTTGTAACTTCAAAACTTGAGAAATGTCATTTAAAGCATTTACCAGATATATATTTTGAAGCTATGGAAAATGCAGTTTGTGATTTTCATTTAGATATAATAAAAAAAGAAATGCCTGAATATGCTAAAAACTATAAAGAATTAACATTTATGGACAAATTATTTGGCTCAAAATGTCCGATATGTCAAAAATTAGGAGGAAAAAAACGTGGTTGATGGATTTAGAATAAAAGGAAAAACACCATTAAATGGAGTAATTAAAGTAAGCGGAGCTAAAAATGCTGCACTTCCAATAATTATAGCGACACTTGTTGCAAAAGGTGAATACATTTTAAAAAATGTGCCAAATTTACGTGATATAAGAGTAACAATGAGATTGCTTGAAGATTTGGGAATGGAAACTGAAAAATTAGATGACAATACTTACAAAATTGTAAATAATGGATTTAAAAGAACAGAAGCAAGCTATGAAATCGTAAAACAAATGAGAGCATCATTTTTAGTAATGGGACCAATGATTGCAAATTTAGATGAAGCAGTTGTTTCACTGCCTGGAGGATGTGCGATTGGTTCAAGACCTGTTGATTTGCATTTAAAAGGTTTTGAAATGTTGGGAGCGGAGATTACAAGAGTTCATGGATATGTTCATGCAAAAGCAGATAAATTAAAAGGTGCTGAAATTCCTTTAGGTTTTCCAAGTGTAGGAGCTACCCAGAATATTATGATGGCAGCAGTAAAAACTCCTGGGAAAACTGTTATTTCAAATGCTGCAAGAGAGCCTGAAATTGTTGATTTAGGAAACTTCTTGAATAAAATGGGAGCAAAAATTACAGGATTAGGAACTCCTACTATTGAAATTGAAGGAGTTGAAGAACTTCACGCTGTGGAATATTCAATTATGCCAGATAGAATTGAGGCAGGAACTTATGTGATAGCTTCATTAGTTACAGAAGGAAATTTAAAAATTCAAAATGCAAGACTTGATGATTTAGGAGTGTTTAAATCTGAATTAGAAGCAATGGGAGCAAAATTTGAACAGAATGGAGATATCCTAACTGTAATAGGAAAAGTAAAAGATTTAAAGCCATCAAAAATAAAAACCTTACCACATCCAGGATTCCCAACAGATATGCAGCCTCAAATGATGTTGCTTCAAACTCTTGTAAATGGTGGAAGTTCAATGGAAGAAACTGTATTTGAAAACAGATTTATGCACGTGCCAGAATTTAACAGAATGGGGGCAGATATTACAATAAAACATGGAGTAGCTTTTATAAATGGAGGATTGCCATTAACAGGTGCAGAAGTGATGTCTTCAGATTTGAGAGCAGGAGTAGCGCTAGTTTTGGCGGCACTTGCAGCAGATGGTGAAACAATTGTAAATAGAGTTTACCACATAGACAGAGGATATGATAAATTAGAATTAAAATTAAATACCGTTGGTGCTCAAATTGAAAGAGTTAAACTTGACATATAATAATAAATTAACACTAAACATGGCTAGAAAACTAAGTAAAATATGACTTTTGTTTCTTGTCATGTTTTTTTGTAAATAGATATTGCTTTTGAAAAAAAATAGGGTATACTATTAAAGTATGGAAATAAAATATTAATTAACTTAGGAGGAAATAAAAAATGGCAACAATGAAAGCTGCAAGATGGCACAATAGAAAAGATGTAAAAGTAGAAGACATTGAAATACCAGAAATCACAAGAGAAAATCAAATTAAAATCGCAGTAAAATATGCTGGAATCTGTGGTAGTGATTTACATGAATATCTAGGAGGACCTATTTTCATTCCAGCCGATAAGCCACATCCATATACTGGAGAAAAAGCCCCAATTACAATGGGACACGAATTTTGCGGAGAAGTTGTAGAAATAGGAAGTGGAATTACAAAATTTAAAGTTGGAGACAGAGTTACAGTTGAGCCGATTCTAGCAAAAAATGGGTTGATTGGAAAATATAATTTGGATCCTAATTTGAACTTTATTGGACTTGCAGGCGGAGGTGGAGGTTTCTCTGAATTTGTAGTTGTAAATGAAGATCAGGCTCACAAACTTCCTGATGAAATTGACTATGAACAAGGAGCATTGACAGAGCCTGCGGCTGTAGCTGTTTATGCAGTTAGACAAAGCAGATTTAATACTGGTGATACTGCAGCAGTATTTGGATGTGGTCCAATCGGACTTCTCATAATTGATGCATTAAGAGCTTCTGGAGCAACAGAAATCTATGCTGTGGAAGTTTCACCTGAAAGACAGGAAATTGCCAGAAAATTAGGTGCGATAATTGTTGATCCCACAAAAGTGAACTCTGTTGAATACATAAAAGAAAAAACAAATGGAGGAGTGAATGTTTCATACGAAGTTACAGGAGTTCCAGCAGTATTGCAGCAATCTCTTGAAGCCGCTGAGAAAGATGGAGAGCTTATGGTTGTGAGCATCTGGGAAACAGAAGCCCCTATTCAACCTAACGAAGTGGTAATTCAAGAAAGAACAATAAAAGGGGTTATCGCGTATCGTGATGTATTCCCTAAAACATTGGAACTAATGAAACAAGGATATTTCTCAAAAGATTTATTAGTAACAAAAAGAATTAAATTAGAAGATATTGTAACTGAAGGATTTGAAGCTCTTGTAAAAGAAAAGAGCCAAGTTAAAATTTTAGTATCACCTAAATAATTTATATATTTAATTAGCCTGTACCAGTTCTTAAAGTTATTAAGAATCGGACAGGCTTTTTTACTATAAAAGCATATTAACAAAAAAATACAATATAAAATATACAATGGAATTAAATACACTATTAAACATTCCATTTACAATCAAATAAATTATAGAAAAACAGAATATCGCTACAAAACTTGTAACATACATTAATAGTATATTTTTTTTAATATCTTCTAATCTAAATTCCTTTTTCTTATCCCCTATTATCGGTTTTTCCACTTCTTTTCCAAAATATGAAACTTTTCCGCCAAACTGTACTCCCAATGCTCCTGCTACTGCACTTTCTGAATGTCCTGAATTTGGACTTGCGTGATTTTTTCTGTCTCTTTTAAATATTTTCCATGCATTTTTGTAATTGTATCTCAAAATATAGCTTGCTGCTGTTATAAAAATACCAGAAATTCTAGCTGGAATGAAGTTTACCACATCGTCTAATTTTGCTGAAAATGTACCAAACTTTGCATATTTCTCATTTTTGTACCCAACCATTGAATCAAGTGTATTTATTGCCTTATAGGCCATCGCAAACGGAAGTCCACCCACAAACATATAAAACATCGGTGCAATCACGCCATCCACCATATTTTCCGAAATAGTTTCCATTGTACTTCTAATAATCATAACTTTATCCATCTTTTCAGTATCTCTTGAAACCAAATAAGACAATTTTTCTCTTGCGACTTTCAAGTTTCCTAATTTTAAAATCTTATAAACTCTTTTCCCTTCACGAGCCAGTGATTTTACTGAAAATACCGTATACATCAAATAAATTTCAAAAATCTGCAAAACTTTTACAATTTTTGTCAATTTCACAAATCCATACATTACTAAAAATGTACTTGCAACTACTAAAATACCTAAAACTGCTCCACCAATAAAGCTACCTTTTTTCACGTATAATTTTTTCTCTAAAAATGTAATCATTTTACCAATAATCTGGACTGGATGTGTAATTTTCTCTGGATCTCCAAAAATCAAGTCCAAAACAAATGCAATCCATATTTTTATTAAAAGATTCATTACTATCTCCTATGTTCATTATTGCGTAACTTTTATATAAACTATTTTATTTAAAAATTACTTTTTTAATAAATTATATTATCTGTTTCTTTTAATCCCTTTTTTTTCATTAGGTCCATTATTTCTTTCTCAACTTCATCTTTTCCTTTCCAAAATCCATTACTGTAATATTTCTTCCAAGTTCCATTAGATGTATCATAGGTAACTAGGAAAGTCATGTATTCATTTTGACTTTCAGGACTATATATGTACATTCTGTAATTATAGTATCTTGGAGCATTTTGATACTCTGGTTTTGTTAAATTTGTCCAAGGGTATAATTTATCTATGTCTTTTTCAAATTCCGCAAAAGAATTTAGAATATCTGCATAAGTAAGATCATTTTTCTTGTTCTTGTTGTAACTTAATCCTATTTCTATATATTTTTCATTAGTATTGTTATACACAGTTTCATAAACCATTTTTTTTTGGTCCATATCACAATAAACCTTGCTTGTCAATCCCTCTTTCTTTACAAGTTCCACCATTTTATCTGCATATTTTGTATTCCCTTTAAACCAGTCACAGCCAGCAGAAAATGTTGTCGCTCCAATCACTAAAAATGCTAATGTTAAAATCTTTTTCATAATTTTTCCTTTCCTTTCTTAAAATATATTTTTTATTTATTTAAAACTAATCATTGCTGTAGCCCTTCCAGCATTTTTTCCCTCCTTTCTATAAGAATAAAATTTTTCATCAAATGTACTTTCAGTTGCTACAATCAAATTTTCCTGTTTTATCCCAAGTTTGAGTGCCATAAGTTCATTAAATTTTGTATTGTCAAAATGATACTTTCCTGTTTTTTCATTAAACCAAAATGATTTTTCCACAATTTCTCTGTTACTTTTCCCAAATTTTTCTACAAACTTATCATAAAATTCATTTCCAACTTCATAATCTTTCTGCCCAATCCCAATTCCTAACGCCATTATCACATTCTCTACTTGCGTCCCATAATTTTTTTGCATTTCCAAAAGTCCAGATTTCATTATTTCCTTAAATGTCCCCGGCCATCCTGAATGCCACGCTCCTATAACCTGATTTTCCTTATCATATACAAAAATCGGCAAGCAATCCGCATAAAACGTAAAAATAGCAATATCTTTCCTTTTTGTCAGAAATCCATCAATATCTTTCTCTTTTTCATAATAATATTTCGTTGTATCCTCATCAATAATTTTTACATTGTTAGAATGTGTCTGAAAAGCCATTACTTCCTGTTTATCTGTTAGATTCAGCTCTTCTAATAACTTTTCACGATTTTTTTTCTGGATACCTTCTATTTGATTTTCAATTGGGCAATAATCAGACATATTTCCAGCAATTTTTTTTGTATAAACCGCTGTAATACCGTATTTTTCAAACTCTTCAATATAATAATAATTTTTCTTTTCTATAAACATAATTTTATCCTTCTATATTTTTTACATACTGTTCGCTAAACTTGAAAATAACACATCCACTGCTTTAATTTGTTCATCCAGATTTTTTATATGCCAAGTATTATTTACTTTACGTACACTTACAGTTGTAGTCATCTCTGTATAATTTTCCTCTTTTTTAAATTCATCTTCAATAACTTCGCTTATACCCTTCATAAGTTTAGAAAAAACTTCTTTTCTATCCATTTTCTCCATTTGGGACATCATATCTTCCGTATCTTTATATTGCAATTTTTCTGCAACACGTTTGAAAAGCTCATATTCATTTTGAAGTTTTGCAAAACTGTCATTATTGTTGCTAAAAACTTTTACTTTTTGAGTAATTTCCGCTTCCTCATCGTTAAAAAATCTAATTTCTTCTATTTTATTTTTCTGATACTCGATACCTTTTTCTATCATATTAACTGCCATTTGTTTCATTGCCTGATCGGCAAAAGTTTCATTTCCACTTATAGATTGTTTTGCCACCATATTTTCTATAAAACTTTTAGCAGATTCTTTTACTTTTTTTTCAAATTTCTCATTATCAGCTTCAAACCCCTTTTTTACTTCTAAAGAATTCTTTTTCATTTTTTTCTCAGAAATTTTGTAACTTTCACTTTTTGTAACATTGTAGTCCAATTTAGGTTCAGGTCCACACATTTGTACAGTTAATAATACTAATATCGTTATTACTAATTTTTTTATTTTCATAATATTTTATTTCCTTCCTGTTTTTTTTATTACACTAAAATAATTTTTTATTACCATTTTTTATAAAAACATAATTATCATATACCCTGAAATTATCGAAAAAATCCAGAGAGTAACACCATACAAAAAATTTTTCCCAGTCATTTTTTTTATAGTCTGAATATTTAATGACGTTCCAATCATATAAAGTGCAAGAGACAGCATCATTTTCCCTATTTGAGTAAGTAAATTGTAAATTGCTGGTAAATTTATTATTGTTGCAATAATTGAAGCTAAAATAAAAAATAATATAAAAATCGGAAATTTAATTTTTTTATTTTCAGATTTATTTAAAATACTAAGAACAATAACTATTGGAATAATCCAAAGTGTTCTTGTAAGTTTCATAATTGTGGCTATTTTCAAGGCTTCTGTGCTGTGAAAAGCTGCAGCTGATACTACCGAACTTGTATCATGTATGCTTAGTGCAGTCCATATTCCAGTTTGTTCAGCATTTAACTTAAAATAATTAATAAAAAATGCAAAAAGAAATAATGCGACTGTATTTAAAATAAATACTATCCCAGTAGACAAGGCAATATCCTCATCAGAAGCCTCAATTACTGGAGAAGTTGCCGCAATAGCACTTCCACCGCAAATCGCAGTCCCAAACACAATTAATTGTGATAACTTCTTTTCCATTTTAAAAATTTTTGCCAAAATCAACCCGATACTTATAACTACAATCAAACTAATTGCCGTCTGAAAAATCCCTTTACTTCCAACAGCAACAACCTTGCTTATGCTAAGTCCAAATCCAAAAAACACGACAGCTGAATTTAGCGTAAGTTTTCGTATTTCCCCTAAATTTTTTGGAACAATGATTATAGCAAAACTTGCTAAAACAATTCCCATAAGAAGAGATATTCCCGAAGCAAAAGCGTGAACACTTTTAATTAATGGAAGTATTAATGCAATTACACATCCCGCATAAAATATTATTTTTTTATTCATTTTATAACTCCTAACTTTCAAAATATTTACAAAAGGTTTTTATTATTTTTTCCTATTACCAAAATAATCCGTCAATTCTAAAAATAACTGATTCCCCTCAAATTCGTCAAAAATAATCTTTTTCGCTTTTTCCAAATATTCCTGTAGCAGCCTTTTACTTTCCTCAAGCCCAAAAATACTCGGATAAGTAGTCTTGTCATTTTCAATATCATTTGATTTTTTCCCAATTTCCTCAAAATTCCCTTCAATATCCAAAATATCATCCTTAATCTGAAAGGCAATTCCCAATAATTTTGAATATTCCACCATTTTTTCACGCTTTTCCCTTTCAATATCCAAAGCAATTATTGGCAATTCAATCGCAACAGTCAATAATTTTCCAGTCTTATGTGCGTGAATATACTTTAATGTGTCAATTTCGACTTTCTTATTTTCAGACTCCATATCCACAAACTGCCCTCCGACCATTCCAAAAAATCCTGCATATTCAGACAATTTTGAAATAATTTCAATCTTATTTTTATCTCCTAAACTTTCAGAATTAGCAATTATTCCAAAGGCTTCCGTCAAAAGAACATCTCCCACAAGAACCCCGATTGCTTCATTGTATTTTTTGTGAACTGTAAGTTTACCACGTCTGTAATCATCATTGTCCATCGCTGGCAAATCATCGTGAACAAGTGAATAGCAATGTATAAACTCAAGTGCAGTAGCAATTTCCTTGATTTTATCATAATTTTTAAAATTATTTTTTTCAAACAAATCACAAACCATATACATCAAAATAGGACGTATTCGCTTTCCTCCGTTCATAACCGCATATTCCATTGCTTCCGACAATTTTTCAGGATATTTACCCCTATAATTCTCAAGCAATTCTATCAGACTGTCTTCCACAATCTTCTTTTTCTCTTCCAAATATTCCCGTAACATTTTATCCCCCGTCACTCAAATTTTTATTTTAAATAAAATCTACTTAAAAACTGAACTCAAAAATTTTAAATATTCTGCTTCTATACCTTCAAAAATCTATCTTTAATTTTTATTCAAACTCTTCCATTTCCACTTTTCCATTTTTTTCAAGCACCTTCATAACTTTCCCTTCCCCAGCTTCAAGCAATTTCTCGGAATCTTTAATAAGTTTAATTGCCTTCTCATATTCAGAAATTGAATCATCTAGTGACAATTCCTCACTTTCCAATTTTTCCAAAATTTCATCAATTTGTGCAATATTTTCTTCATAACTTTGTTTTTTTACTGCCATTTTTATTTTTCTCCTTTATTTTTTTATTTTTTTCGATCCTCAAACCTATAAAAACTAACTACCTTCTTATTGTAATCCCTTTCATCGTATTTCACAAAATTACCTATTTTATCCGTCATTTTCTCATATGTGCTGTGTTCTGAAATTATAATTCCATCTCGTTCCAAAAGATTTTCTTCTGATATTTTTTCAATCGTTTTTGTTGAAATATTTTCCTTATAAGGTGGATCCAAAAATATTATATCAAATATTTCGTTTTTTCTTGAAAGGATTTCTATCGCTCGAAAAACATCATTTTTGTAGGCACGACATTTTTCTTCCACTCCAAGATGATTCACATTTTCAATAATTACTCTGAGTGCCTCCTTATCTTCCTCAATCATAATCGCTCTTTTTGCGCCACGGCTAAGTGCTTCAAATGAGACATTTCCCGTTCCTGAATACAAGTCCAAAAATTTTGTATCTACGACTTTTTCTCCAATTATACTGAAAATTGCCTCTTTTATTCTTTCAAGCGTAGGTCTAGTTTCTCTTCCTTCCCTTGATTTTATTCTTCTGTTTTTCAATGTTCCTGCTACAATTCTCATTTTTTCCTCTTTTCAAGTTTTTTATTTTTTCATTTTTAGAAGTTGATTTATTTAAATTTTATTACAAGTCTTCCATCTAGATTAACTTCATTTTTAGCTAGTTCATAATATTCTTTTGTATTACTCTTGCTAACATTTCTAAATTTATAATCTTTAAAGTTTATGCTTTTTATTTTCAGGTTTGATTTGTTATATATGTTTATATTCAGAGCTTCTGTCTTATTTTTATTAAAAAAGTTATCTACTAAATCAAAGCTATACACAAAATCTTTATTCCGTGAAAATCCAGTATTTGCTAAATCATAGCGGACAACAATTTTCCCTTCTTCCTGTGGCGGAATTACTTTTGAAATTGCAAACCATTCACGCTGAATATTGTCCATAATCTGATTTTGATAAATATTTTCATCAAATTTTATTACTGCACGTAAATTCTGTGCTTTTTTACGATTAGCAAGAAATTTTATATTCTGCACAAATTTTCCACGATTATTTGTATTTTTATTGCTGAAATCTTCTTTTCCTGTCTTTTCTACATTTGTATCCAGCCAAAACATAAATGTTGATTTCACATTATAATTTCCAATATTTTGAAATACATAAACACTATTTACTTTTATAATTCCATTTTTTTCAATTGTAATATTCAAATCCTCACTTTTAATAACAAGTGGTTCCTGTCTTACAATTTTCAAATTTCCAATTGCCAAAAATTCTGATTTTGCAGAAAAAGATAATATGCTGACTATAAAAAATATTATTGCCGCAAATACTATTTTCAAACTTTTCTTAAATCTTTTTTTACATGAAAGCATTATGAAATCCATACTTTCCCTCCTTAAAATTTTACTTTACTCCTTTAATCCTGTAAAAAAACCAGCACTACATTCATTTCAAAATCTCTTTCATATTCCATCATTTCCTTTACTGGCATTTCCCATATTTTTTCATTTTCATAGGATAAATTTTCTCCTACATATATTGTCGCTTCAGTTATTCCAGCCTTGACAACTTCCTCTGCAATCCTTTGAGGGGTATTCT
The DNA here is from genome assembly GCF_041199995.1 of Leptotrichia sp. HSP-342. Classification (NCBI taxonomy): domain Bacteria; kingdom Fusobacteriati; phylum Fusobacteriota; class Fusobacteriia; order Fusobacteriales; family Leptotrichiaceae; genus Leptotrichia; species Leptotrichia mesophila. Next base: position 596,388 of record NZ_CP165646.1, on the reverse strand, counting down.
TTTTATCCGTCAAAAGTCCAATTTTTCCATATTCACGCAATTTTCCCACATATTCAGTATTTCTTCCATGGACGCTCGATACAAAAGCATTATTCCAATAATCAGAAATTTTAGCAAACATATATTGAATTGAGGAAATTCCAGGTATTACGTTTAATTCACTAGCCTCAAAATGTTTTCGCATAAATGTTAGCATACTATAAAAACCTGTATCTCCTGATAGAATTAGTGACATTTTTTTATCACGGTTTTCTTTTATAAAATCCAGAACTCGCTGTAAATCAGCATTAATGTAGCAGTATTCTTTGTTTTCTGCATATTTTCCAAGGCTTTCAATATGACGTTTTCCACCGATTATTACATCTGATTTTTCAATTTCTTTTAATACAACTGGTAAAGTGTAGTCCAAATTTCCAGGTCCTAATCCAAGTACATTTATTTTATTTTTCATTTTCTCTCCTAAACAAATTTTTATTATTTCTATTTTTATCTGTATTTATTATACCCTATATAAATAAAAAGTTAAAGAAAAAAGACTGTTTTTTTCACAGTCTTTTAAAGTTATTTTTTATTAAAGTGCTGTAATGAAAGTCAAAAATCCTAGTATTACCCCTGCTGCATTTGGTATAATTAAAATATAATCTTTTTTAGGTTCTTTAGTCCATCCATAAATTACCCATATCAAGCAAGAAACTGAGGCAGTAAGAGGTTGCCACGGCTGTGCTTTTTGTCCACCTATATTGGCAATAATCTGTGGAATATACGTTATGAATACAAATACTCCAATAAATGCCCCAATTGAGCCAACTAGTGTGTTAATTTTCTTTTTGTTCATTTTTCCCTCCTTGTGTTTAAAAAGTTTAGTAATTTTTGTTGTGTTTTATATTATATCACGGATTCCATCGCTTTACAAATTAAAAATTTGACAAATAATTTTCTCAAGATATAATTTATTATAAGGAGGTTTTATGGATAATCAAAAAAAATATATAATCGCTCTAGATCAAGGAACGACTAGTTCACGTGCAATTATTTTTGATAAAAATCTGAACATTATTGAGAAAGCTCAAAAGGAATTTACGCAGATTTTTCCACAGCCAGGGTGGGTTGAGCATAATCCTATGGAAATATGGGCAAGTCAGCGTTCTGTTCTTACAGAAGTTATAGCACAATCTGGAATTTCTCTAAAAGATGTGGCGGCAATCGGAATTACAAATCAAAGGGAAACTGTAATCGTGTGGGATAAAAATACTGGCGAGCCTGTCTATAACGCAATTGTCTGGCAATGCAGACGAACGGCTGAAATCTGCGAAGAATTGAAAAGCCGTGGACTTGAAGATTATGTAAAGGAAAATACAGGGCTGATAATTGACGCTTATTTTTCAGGGACAAAAGTAAAATGGATTCTTGACAATGTGAAAGGTGCAAGGGAAAAAGCTGAAAACGGGGAACTGCTTTTTGGAACGGTCGATACTTGGCTTGTGTGGAAATTAACTGGCGGAAAAGTTCATGTTACTGATTTTACAAATGCTTCTAGAACTATGCTTTTTAACATAAAAAATTTAGAATGGGATAAAAAAATTTTAAAGGAACTTAATATTCCAGAAAGTATGCTTCCAGAAGTTAGAAACTCAAGCGAAGTTTATGGAAAAACAAGAATGGGAATTACAATCGGTGAAGAAAACGGCACTTCCATTCCAATTTCAGGTATCGCTGGAGATCAGCAGGCGGCGTTGTTTGGGCAGGCTGGATTTCATACTGGAGATATAAAGAATACTTACGGAACAGGATGCTTTATGCTTATGAATACTGGGAACAAGTGCATAAAATCAAATAATGGATTGCTTACAACTATTGCCATTGGGATTGATGGAAAAGTGGAATATGCTCTGGAAGGAAGTATTTTTATTGGTGGGGCTGTTATCCAGTGGCTTCGTGATGAATTAAAATTCTTTGACAAGGCTTCTGATACAGAATATTTTGCACAGCAAGTTGATGATAATGGTGGAGTTTATTTAATTCCAGCATTTGTTGGATTAGGATCGCCATACTGGGATATGTACGCTCGTGGCACAATCGTTGGGCTTACCCGTGGATCTAATAAAAACCACATAATTCGTGCTGCCCTCGAATCCATCGCCTACCAGTCCAAAGACTTGATAAATGCAATGAAAGAAGATTCAGGTATTGAAATAAATTCTCTAAAAGTCGATGGTGGTGCAACAGCAAATAATTTCCTGATGCAATTTCAAAGCGATATTTTAAATACAAAAGTTTTACGTCCTGAAATTATCGAAACAACTGCATTAGGTGCTGCCTATTTAGCTGGACTTGCCGTTGGATTTTGGAAAAATAAAGAAGAAATCAAAATAAACTGGCGTTTAAACAAAGAATTTACACCAGACTTATCTGAAAACTTAAGGAAAAAATATTATAAATACTGGAAAAAGGCTGTTGAAAAAGCTAAAAGTTGGGAGGAAGATTGACAAATAACAAATACAAAAAAACAGTGAAAGTAAAATTCCACTGTTTTCTTTTTTTGGTTTATTATTTTTTTAATCTACTATTTTCATTCCTCTCTCCCTCAGTTCTCCGGCATACTCCTGTGCCGTCCTGTAATCTGTAATAATCACAAGCTGATTCCCGCTCTGAATCAATGTATCTCCTCGTGCGATACTGTCCTTTCCTGCTTTACGTACGCTCACGATTAACAGATTTTCTGGTAATTTAAGCTCTTTTACCATCTTATTGTCAAATTCGGAATTTGCTCCAACAGGAATTAAAAGTGTTACTATCTTGTCTTTTACATTTTTCCCGTCTGGCTTTATACCAATTTCGATTTTTTTATTTTTCCACCATTTTTCTAATATTTCCAATCTTTTAGCACGTTTCTGTATCCTTTTCTTTTCCTTATCTTCTTCTAAAATTTGCTTATGAAACATATTAAAATAAAGTCTTTCATAAATTGGCTCCATTTTAAGCAATTCAGTAAGAATATAAGTTATTGTACAAACAATTATTAGCATATAAAGATATGAAAAGTTACCTGTCATTTCCAAAATTAATGTAATTCCAGTTATTGGAGCTCTAACAACTGCTGTAAAATATGCAGCCATTCCAAGCAGCATGAAATGTACAATTATCTCATTTGGAACTGAAAAATAATTATTCAATATTTCACCATAAACTTTTCCTATCAAAGCTCCTACTACAAGCATTGGCAAGAAAATTCCTCCTGGTGCTCCTGTTGCATAACAAAACATTGTATAAAAGAATTTAAGAAGTAAAATTATAATGATTGTTTTCAACATTACATTTTTTCCAAACATTTCCTCTATAAGTTCATGTCCTCCTCCTGTAATATCCCTAAAAAATACTGCTACAATATAAGCTATTATCATAAATATTGATATTTTTATATATTTATTTAATTTCAGATTTCTATAATGTTTTTGAGTTAAAAGCAGAAAATAGCTAAATACTTTTCCAGTAACTGTAATTATAATGCAAAAAATAACTGTTATAATCGCAAATATATAATACGGTATACCTTCTGGAAGCACAAAATTGTATTGAAAAGAAGTTTGTGAGCCTAAAATCATTCTTGAAACATAATTTGAAGTTCCACTTGCTACAAGAGTACAGATTAATAATAATGGCGAGAAAAATTTGTGAAGTTCCTCAAGAGAAAAAATCACTCCTGCAAGCGGCGCATTAAATGTTGAAGAAATTCCAGCACTCGCCCCACATGTTACCAAATACTTTTCTTCCACTTCAGAGCGTTTTGTAAGTTCCTTCACTCCAGAGCCAACCAAAGATCCCAAATGCACTGAAGGCCCTTCACGACCCATAGACATTCCTGCCCCTATTGCTAATATTCCTCCTACAAATTTTGTAATAAGTTCCCCAAACCATCTAAACTTTACCTTTTTAGTAAGAAGTCCACTGACTTGCGGAATTCCACTTCCACTAATTAATGGATATTTTTTAAGCATAAATTGTATGGATAATCCCATAATAATAAAGATTACTATTCCAATAGCTATTTTATAAAATTCTAGATTTGTTGTAAAAAATTCTCTAAAAATCGACATCTTTTTTAATATTAATGTGTATGTACCCACAATAATTCCAGAAAAAATTCCTACTAGAAAACACAGGAATATTAGTATTACATTATTTCTCCTTGACTTTAACGAATTTATATCTCTTAGCTCATGTAAAACATCTTTTGCCATTTTATTTCCTTCTTCCTTTTTTTATTTTCTACAAAAATATTCTTCCATATTAAAATAAAATATCTTTCCTGTATTATTAATCAAAAATCCTGAAATATCCATCTCTTTAGATAGTTTTTCCATAATTTCATAAAATTTTTCTGGTGTCTGATTATATAGTCCTGTCGAAATAATATCTCCAAAAAAAGCGCTTTCTGTAATTACTCCAACTTGTTTATTTTGAGATGGAAAGCCAGTTTTGGGACTTATAATGTGTCCATATTTTTCGTTATTTATCAAAAGATATGTATTTTTCTGATTAGAAGTGGAATAACTTGTATTTTTTATTTTTATTTCAAATAAATCATTATCTTCATTTTTTCCATTATACCCATACTTTGTTATTCTTACAGGCATTCCATTGGCATTTCTTAATATTTCTTTTTCTTCCTCAGGATTTTCAGCGATAATGCCCCATTCATCAATAGCAATGATACTACTCCCGCCAGCATTTACAATTGCGTCCTTTATCCCAATTTTTTTCATTTCCTGAACCATTTTTTCTATTGCATACGCCTTTATAAATGAACCTGTTACAATTTCCTGATTCTTTTCAATTTTTACCCGCTTTTTCTTTTTATCAATAATTATCTTTTTATAATCTACAAGCCTTTTCGCTTTTTTTATTTTATCAAAAGATGGCAAAATGGGGGTTTGTTTATAAAAACCCCACAGTCTTATAAGAGGCATTATTGTAATGTCATACTCTCCACCAATAATTTTTGATAAATGAATAATTTTATTCAAAATACTTATGGTTTCATTATTTACTTTTACAAAATGCCCACTATTTTTATTTATTTTATCAATATCCGAATTTTCTGAATAGGAATTGTATTTTTCATTCACATCCTCCAAAATTCCAAACAGTTCATCAAAAACTGATTCATCATAGGTTTCGGGTATTTTAATTTTTATGTCTGAATGAAATAATGAACGCACTTGAACTTTATACATCATATTTTCACCTGTTCACACTCTATGCATTATTTTTTTGCTGTATCAAGTTTAAACTTGTCTTTAACATCTGAATCCATTTTTAAATCGCCACTATTTCTTTGTTCATCTGAATTTTGATTAGTTTCAGGTTTTTTTTCATTTAGATTTTGTGAATTTGGATTAGATGGTTTATCTTGTGCCTGTGAAACAGGTTGTTGAGGCTGTTGAACAGATTTTACTTCTGCCATAGCTTCTTTATTTTGAGAATTTTGCTTTTGTACATTTCCAACTGATGCTGCAGCTTTTTCATTATTATTTTCTTTTGCCACAGTTTCTGCTTTATTTTTTAAAAACTGCTTATAGTTCCCAAAGGCAATTAACGAAACTGCCCCCAAAAATAATATTATCTTTTTCTTTCCATTCATATTTTTCTCTCCTTATTATTTTTTTAATTTTTATTCAAAAATTTTTAATTAGTTAAAGTTTCAGCCATTAGACATGCCAGACTTAACAGTCTTTTTGGAACTTCCTTTATATCCAACGGAATTATTTCCTGGCTTTCAAGAGATTTTTCATAGCATATTTCTATATCAGACTTTAAAAATAATATTTTTTCTATTTTTAGCTTCTTTGAATATTCTCCTGAAAAAAATGGACTTGTTATAATTAGTATGCTTATTCCCGTTTCTTTATCTAAATAATGGCTTCCATAACCTGTTCCATTATTTTCATAATTAATCTCAAATCCTAAATTTGGACTTTTCTTTCTAAATATATTTACAGAAAATTCCTTTACATTATAATCTACAATTTCTTTATTTTTCTGTTTTTCTTCTGTGATTTTATAAATAGGCATATTTAACTGACTTATTGGCTGTATGATTTTATTTTTTCTAAAATTTTCTTTCCATTTTTCTGTTTCACTTTGAGAAATTTCAGGAAAATAAACAAGCTTTATATTATTTTTACTATCAAGTTCATGTTCTGTCTCATCAGAAACTAAAAAGCTTCTATTTCCAGAATATCTGAACGTATTGACTAAATTACTATCTTGATCAATTTCCTCCCAAACTAGCTGAATTGCAAATTTTTGCATTACAGGGTTATGTATGAATATTTCCATCCATTTTTTCACTTTCCATTTTCTTTGTGAGAAAAGAGCCTTTATAAGATTAATCTCTTGAGAGATATAAATTTCTTTCAGCTGCTTCTTTATGTATTTAATTTCCCTTCTATATTTTTCAACTATGCTTTCAATATCTCCAATCTTTTTATTTGCTTTTGGTAACATATTTAATTTTTTTCCATTCTCATCATAAATAACTATTCCAGACGGATTTGAGAAAGCATCAATCTCAACCTTTATTTTTCTTGTTCCGTAATCAAGAATCCTTACTCTGTTATTTTGAAATCCAAAATCAGGTACAAGGATATCATTTAGCTCATCTCGACTTATACCTTTGTTTTCAGCAATCATGTCAAGAGCTTCATTTGCAGCTGATTTTATTCGTTTGTCCTTGTAGTTTGCAATAAAGCTTTTTATAAGTATTCCTGTCTCTTTTATCTCTTTCCGCAAAGAAAGTGCCCTTATACCATAAGCCGCAACTGCAACTTTATTATACTCACTTACAAGTATATCGATAATTATCGATACTCCATCTAGCTGTTTCATATCAGCAGTCAATATCAATGGAATAAAAAGATTTTTATATTTGGGATTAAATCTAAGATCCTTCCATTTCTCAAAAATTTTTTCTACGAATCTTCTTAAATCACCTTTATGAACAATCTTTTCAATTTTATTACATACTTCAACAGATTTTATTTCATTCAATAAGATATATTCTGAAATATATAGTTTCAAAAGATTAGCAGGAATTTTTTCATTGCTATCATTCATTCTCACTGAATGGTAGTCAATTTCTTTGCTAAATACCGCATTTTCTTCATGCTTTGGAAGATACAAACTTTCAACATATTCAAGAATTCCCCTTGGATTTGACAGATTTTCCAACTTTTTCCTTGCCTGTACATTATTCCAATATCTTACAAGATTACCTGCTGTTTCTAGTGCAATCTCCTCTATTCCAGTTTTTAACAGCTTTTCGATCTCTTCTCTTGTTTCCTGCTTATCCTTTAGAATTTTTTCAATCTTATATGCAGTATTTCGATTCGATTTGGTTAAAAGGCAAGGAAGCTGATTATAGTTGAATGTATTATTTTTGATATAAAGAATTTCCACATAGTTTTCTGTATTTTTTTCAGAAATCATATCCCGATGAAAGCTTCTGTACAACTCTTCCTCATGCTCGTGAAGAAATTCTATCCAAATTTTATTATTATAGTTATTACAGTTTGATTTTTCAATATATTCAAAATATTTTTTATTTATAAAGTTAATAGAAAGTTCATAATTCCACATTTCATCAAGTATCTCACGCAAATCCTTAATTTCATAAACTATACTAAACCTATCGAATATATTGTTAAATAACTCGACTCCTTCAACACAGTTTATGAAAAACTGGAAGATATTCTTATAAACTTTGGAATATTTTAAAAGTGAAAATACTATTTTATCCTTTGAGACAAGAATATTTCCAGATTTTACTCCAAGACATGTTACCCTTATATTTTCCCATTCATTTTTATCTTTTCTCAAAAATTCGAGATTTTTTAGCTCTATTTTATCCCATTTCCAGACTCTGGTATCAAATATTTCCTTCAATTTCTGTATCATCATATCCTCAGATTTTTCTAGAAGCTCATCTTTTACTCTCTCATCAATTAGATTTTCTTTTATAAGAAAATGTAGTAAAAATGAATAACTTATTCTATCTTCATTAAGATTATCCCGAATAAACTCAACTGCATTCTCAGAGTTTTCCCTTATTGTTTCTGCTAGAAGCTCATACATTTTCTGTGAATCTCTAAAATTTTCAAAAATAATACTCATGCCATAATTAACAAGTAAATAAAGTTTCTGTTTCTGAGAAAAAGAATATTTTTCAAAGTTTTTCTTTAATTTTTCAAATATCTTATTCTTATAGTAGTAATTATTGTTTGTTGAAGAAAATTCTACCTCTGAAACCATAATAAGTAATTTAGTCCCTTGAAACAGGACTTTCGATACACTTTCATTTTCTTTTATTACATCAAAAAATATCTTTTCCATATATTTTCTGATTCTTCCTATATTTAGACTTTTAATATTTTTTACATATTTTTTAAATCCATTGTTATCTAAATGTTTTTCAAATATTATATTTATATTATATTTATCAATTTTGTACATTATGTAATTTACAAAAATAGTATCCAGTTTTTTTATTTCTTCTTCATTTTTCAAATTAATGTTTCTAATAATTATAATAATTCCCAGTTTTAGCAAGAAATTATCTGAATACAAGAAATAATTTTCTATATACTCATTAGCCAGATTTTCAAAATATTTCAAAAAATATTTACAGTTTTTTAAAAAGAGCTGTTTATCCTTTATTTCTAAATTATTTTCAAAATCTCTCTTAACAAACTCAGCTGAAAAATTCAATATTTTAAAGATTTTGTATTTTAGCGGAAAATTTAAAAACTGTTTAATAAGCTCATCAGAAAAATTACTATACATATACTCAAAATATTTTAATAATGTCTTCCCTTCTTCTGTTTCAAGAAAGCCCTCTTTTTCCATCACTTCTCTCATTTGAGAATCGTTAATCTGCTGCAAAACATTTCGAAAAACTCTTCCCCTAAGCTCTCCACTTCCATTCAAGAATCCCCTGATTTCCTCACATATAGTCTTTATTCGTACCTTAACAGCTTCATCTTCAATCATTACATCCCTAACCATTATAAAATATCCTCCATCCAATAGCTCTTTCTTCTCAAGAATATCTTTTATTCAGTTTAAATCCAAATTTCTTCAACACCGAATTAATTAGAATTAACTTTACTTTTTTAATTTCATAAATTGCAATATTAATTGCGACATTTTACTTATTTAATATTATACTACATTTTTAATATTTTTTCATTCTTAATTTTTGAAAAATTTAGAAAAAATATAAAAAAGGGAGCTATTCCATTTATTCTGAAATAACTCTCCCTTTATAAATCTTTTTTTGAACTTTATTTTAATTAGATTAAAACTTAAATTAGTAGATTGCTCTAAATCCAATTCCACCTCTTAAATTCTTACCTTTTGTATCATAACCAGCATTTACTGTTACACCAAATCTTGTGTTTTCTATTCCTATATTAAGATCGGCTTTTCCACTTCCACGCTTGTCATCCTTCTCGCCTCTTATGTTAAACCAGTCAGCTGTTGTATAACGGACTCTTGCCTTGTTATCAACATCTCCAACCTGTCCCAGTTCATTTTCATAAGCAAGTCCAAGTTTTGCAACAAATCTTGTTCTAAGTGCAAGTGGCTGGCTATACTTAAATTCTACACCAACTTCAGGTTTAATTGAATAATAGTCATTTGATTTAACTTCCAGACGCATTTCACCTATATCCTCTTTTATTCCGCTAAATCCTCCATATTCAAGCTTTAAGCTTCCGTATGGTGAAATACTTATTCTCTGACTTGCTCTAATATTCTTTCTAATTTCATTTTTTATAGTTGTTCCATATGAATGGAAGTTAGATTTAGCTTCAAAGATATCATCAACTACAAGGAATTTTCTCTTAGTTTCTCCATTCCCCACGAATCCTTCTGCTGAAATAGTCCAGTTTAGCCCATTATTATGATCATCTCCAATAGGTATTGATTTATACATTCCAGCTTTTACAATGGATTGCTCTTCTGTTGAACCTCCAATATCGCTAAAGTCGAATTTATTCTTAACTGCTCCTGCATACCATCCACTTGATTCACCCATCCTTATAGTTTCATCTTCATGTACATAGGCAAATCCATAGGCATTATTCTTATAATCAATAACTCCTGCAGTATCAGTCTTGTAGTCTCCTTTCATTCCAAATGCCTTTATTTTATTGGAATTTTTTGACTTCGCATCCCATTCGTTTCTTAAATAGTCAAATTCCTTGTTCAAAAGATTTTCAGTTGAAAATATTCTCTGCTGCACATTTGCATACTGATGTCCCATCATTTCATCATAAGCCTGTGCCAACAGGGCTTCCTCATTATTTCCTATAGTATTCAGCTTGTTGAATATCAGTTTTTCCCTTGAATCAAGAGCATTAGCATCATATCTCTGCTCTAATCCGTCAGCAAAATTAAATTCATTTCCATTTCTTCTTACAAAAGCTGTATAAGGAATTTTTGTCATAAGTACACGTGTAATTTGCTGTGTTGCCGGATTTACTTCAGGTGTTGCCATCCACGTTAGTGAAGCTGAATATGGTGTGAAGTTAAAGATTCCAGCATTTATCTGATCAAGAAACGGCTGCAGTATTTGTCTTCCTATTATTACATCTTTCTTATTTGTAAGTACAGAAAACTCTGTTCCTATCAGAAGATCACTGTTTATTCCAATATCAGTTGCTCCGTCCAGATTAATCGGTCTTGTTCTTCCGAGTGTATCCACATATACTCCAAAATTTGATAATGCATAATTTACTGTTGGAGTTGTATAGTCTATTACTTGAACTTGATTTTCATCTAATATTACTCCGTTTCTTTGGATTGCCAATCTTCCATCAGGCAACTGCACAATTCCCGTTCCTCCAATAGTTTTGCTTGGATCTTTAGGAGCATAGTAATCTTCAGCTCCATTTGATGAAGTTATTTTTCCAGCTCCTGAATTTATCGCAGGTAATGTATTGGCAGGTGTTGCATCATCTCCTATTGGAAGATCATTTCCAGTTACACCTTTTGAATTTCCATCATAACGGACACCATAAGATCTAAGTCCACTAATATTAATATTTCCATAGTTTTTAATCACGGATTTGTTACTTTCTGTACCTTTTATAAGTACCCCATAACTATTATCTGCATCAATGTTTATTGTTCCATAATTTTCCAACGTACTTCCATTTAATACAGCAACTCCCACAAGTCCCTGAACGTTACTGTTACCTACATACGATCCAACTGTAGTTATAGTTCCTGTATTTACAAATGTTGCACCATTATTCGCAAATACTCCCATCATTGTCTGAATTTTGTCAGTTGAAGTCGCTCCAGAAGCATCAAGATAAATATTTCCATTATTTCTTAAAGTTGTGCCGCTCTTATCCCCATACATTCCAATACTTAAATTTCCTGAAACATAAATATCTCTTTCATTTGTTACAGAGGCTCCATCAATAGCCGCCATTCCAATTCCGTAAATAATATTATCTGGATCAGATTTATCAGTTTTTCCTATTTTTATTGTTCCTCTATTTATAGCATTTGATGTCCCTGTTACAAGAATTCCTTGATTTCCAATTCCTTGCGATAAGTCAATTGTTCCGTTATTTAGGATATTTGCTCCATCTTTTCCATATATTGCTATAATTCCATTATTTGTTCCAGATGTAATAGTAGCATTATTTGTAACTTCTGATTTACCTTCAGTATAAATAAATGTTGATTCTTTTCCTAGAGTAACATTTGTTGAAGAAGAATTTGAATAAACATTCGTTCTGCTAAATCCAGGATTTGCAAGAATCACACCGTAAGATTTATCTCCAACAACGAAGTCAGATGTATTATCTGTTATTACTACTCCGTTTGTTCCATAAACTCCTACAGGTTCACTATTCACTTCTGTCGCTGTATGATCTGCTACATTTATTTTTCCGCCTAAATTAGCAGTTCCTCCTTTTTTATACACACCAATTGCCTTATCAGCTACATTTATTTCAGAACTTGCTGTAGTTTCCACATTTCCATCTTCACTAAGTGAGTATATTCCAAACGAAGCTTCATCAACATTTATTTTTCCACTGTTCTTTATATTGATTTTAGAGCCACTTTGTGCATAAATTCCAACTGTAGAATCATTTTTTACAGAAGTTGTGGTCTTATCAACATTTATTGTACCTGTATTTTCAAACGACTGTTCCATGGTACCTTCCAGATATGCTGCAATCGAACGTTTTCCAGTAATATTTATATTTCCATTATTTACAATTGCTTTCACAAATGTCGATTTATTCTGCGAGAAAATTCCAATCGAATCATCACTTGAAAATTCCATATTTGCATTGTTTACTGCATTAGAATTTATTGAAACAATTCCTTTTGCCTTATTAGATATTCCCGTTATTTTTTTACCTGTAATAGTAGCCGATGAATTATCTACATAAATACCTGTAGATCCATTATTCAATATTATCTCATTCCATCCGCTAAATTCAGATACTCCGTTCATATAAATTCCTGTTCCTTTGGAAGTTACGATGATATCATTGTCATTCATTTTTGCCTTACTGTCAATGATGAACAGCATTGGTTCTGAAGATGTTGTCAATGTCCCGCTATTGTTGTAGTTAAGTGTCGCATTATTTTCAAGGTAGGCAAGACTTCCACTGTCTGAAAAGTCATAGTTTCCGCCATTCACATTTATTGTCGAATCATTTCCATATAATGTAAATCCTTTATTTCCAACTTTTACGTCTCCTGTTGTATCAAGAGTAGTCTTATGTTCCACATACATTCCAACCGAAGTTGTTTCCACTTTTCCAGTTACAGTATTCACAATGGAATCTCCAATTGTAATGTTTCCAGTATTTGTAACTTTTGAGGCTCCTGAAGTTGCTGTCTTAGGAGAAACATATATTCCTGCCGAACCTTTATCTAGCGTTATATCTCCATTATTTACAATAGTTATTGCTTTATGACCGTCTGCTGGGGCATTTGTCGCATAAATTCCCACAGATTTCTCTTTACCTGTTATCTCACCTTTATTTTCAACTTTATCAAATCCTACAGAATAAATTGCTGCAGATCCATCTCCAACTTCAATTTTAGAAGTTGCTGCAGTTGTTATTGTCCCAATATTTTTGGTAGTCGATCCGCTGTAGTTTGCAGTTGTCTTGTTATAAATTCCATAGATTCCAGTAGATTTGTCTCCTATAATAATTTCTCCTGTATTAAGTCCTCTTGAAGAATCAAGGTACATCGCAGTACTTGTAACTGCGTTTGAAAGATCAATTTTTCCTTTATTTTCAGCTTCATATCCTGCTGTTCCTACCCAAGTTAACCCAGGATTCTTATTACCATCTGCCATAAGTCCAATAATATTTTTTGAACTTGGTTTGGCTTCAACAGTTACTCCTGATTGTATTATAGCTTCTCCATTAATAACGTGAGAAAGAATATTTCCTGTTTCAAGAGCGTTTCCGTTAGCTATTGTCAAATCACTTGATGTAATTGAGCTTCCTTCTGTTATTCTTGTTCTTTCTACAGAATGTCCATTTGTAACAAGTGTTCCTCCGTTATCATTAATAATTGCACCCTTTTGTCCAAAAATACCTACTCCATCTCCACCAAACTCAATTTTTGCTCCAGACTCAAAGTTGGCAGTTGCTCCACCTGTAACTATGGCACCAACTCCATTTTTACCGTTAAGTTTTATATCAGCTCCGCTTGCAATTGTTACTGTTGAAGCAGATTTACCATCTGTTCCATTTCCAATATAGATTCCTGTTCCAGCTGTAGTTCCATCTCCAATATTCATTGTTCCTGCATAAGTGATGTTACTTTTATTTTCAGCAAACAATCCAACCCCATTTTTACCTGCTGTTATATTCGCAGTCATATTTTTAGCCTGTTGTCCATCAGCATATATTCCGATTGCATAGAAATCATTTGAACCATCGGGACTCAGTACTGAATCTCCAACTTTTATTTCATCTGTATAAGCTGTAATATCAGCATTACCTTTCATAAGAAGTCCGATTATTCCTTTTCCTGTATTACCATTGGCAGTATAGTCAAGTTTAGATGTGTTTGCATCCAGAGTTCCTCCATCAAGATAAACTCCAACTCCATATCCTTTTATCTTTCCGATGTTTCCTCCGTAGAGCTTTCCTGTATCTGTCGCTGTTGTTCCTTTTACATAATAGGCAACCTGATTTTGTGATTTTTCATTCAGATCAATTTCTCCTGTTGATGTATTAGCTTTAGCTTCATCCGAAAGATATACCGCAACAGACGAGTCTGCATCATCACTCAGATTTATTTTCCCTACTTTCTTTATATCAGATTTTGGAGTGTAAATCCCTACTGTGTTCTTTTGCTTTAAATTAATTGTTCCTTCATTTTCCACAGTCGAATCTCCTAAATCTCCTTTATTTTTTGTAAACATTCCTGTAGAGCTTTCAGATTCTATATCAATCGTTCCTGCATTTAGCAGTTTGATAGTTTTTCCTGAAGCGCTTGATGAACCAAACATTCCAACAGAATTCTTAGATGTAGATTTTAATATTATAGTTCCTTTGTTTTTAGCTTCAGCGTCATCTTTAGAAAATATTCCTGTTGATTTTTGTCCATGCAATTTAATATTTTTTTCATTTATTACTTTAGTTCCATTATCAACACCATACATTCCAATTACAGATTCTACTGAATCTGAAGGTCCTTGAATCAATTCATTATTTATAATTTCAGCATTTTTAGTAGCTAGCATTCCAGTACCTTTTTTACCTTTTATAATGATATTTCCGTCATTTACACCTTTTGTGCCTGATTCTGTAACATAGATTCCTGTTGATTTACTATCATTTCCTGAACTAGGTGCTTCTATTGTTATTGTACCATCCAATGTATTGGTCACTTCTGATCCGTTTGTTCCATACATTCCTGTAGCTTCTTCATTAGAAATATTAATTTCATTCTTGTTTTTAGCTACAGATTTATCAGCTAGCATTCCAACAGCCTTTTTCGACTTTAATTCAATTATTCCTTCATTTTCTGCAACTAAGTCTGTCTTTGAAGATTTTCCATTTTTAGCATATATTCCAACAGATTCTTCCATATCGACTTCTATTTTATTTTTATTACTTATTGTCAGCTTTTTAGCGGCTGTGCTTTCAAGCTCCCCGTAGATACCTGCGCTTTTCTTTCCAGTTCCAGTTTTAAGTATAATTTCTCCGCTGTTTTCAATAGTATTATCAGCTTTTGATCCACTCGTAAATTTACCATAAATTCCAGCTGATTCTCCTTTATGAACTGTAATTTTGGCATTTTCAGCATTTACAGCATCACTGTCTTCAAGATATATTCCGGCTGATTTTTCTTCCTTTATTTCTATTTCTTTTTCGTTCGTTACTTTTGATCCTTTGCTTCCATAAATTCCGGCTGATTTCTTATCTTCCATTGTGATAGTTCCAGCATTTTTAACTGTACTTTTCTGAGCTGATATTCCTATGGATTCTTCGGATTTTGCAGTAATATTATCATTGTTGACTACTTCCAGCTTATCCTTGTCATTGTCCTCATCATTTACTGCAAACATTCCTACAGACTGCTTGCTTCCTACGGCAATATTTATATCCTTGTCATTCTGCAATGTCAGTTTGCTAGTTGCACTTTTCTCAACTTCACCGTAAATTCCAACATTCTTCGTTACACTTTCAATTTCAATTGCCCCTTTATTCAGTATTGTGTAATTACTAGTCGATGTTTTAGATAATTTCCCATACATTCCTGCCGATCCGCTAGTTGCTCCTGAAGAACCGTTTATCGTTATTTTCGCATTTTCATCATTCATCGCGTTTGAGTCTAACGCGTACATTCCTGCCGAATCTTCACTTGAAATAACTATGTTTTTTTTATTTGTTATTTCAGAATCATTGCTTCCATACATTCCTGCCGAATTTTTCTTCTTCACATTTATAACGCCTTCATTTTCTCCAATCGCCTTGTCAACAAAAATTCCAACTGTACTATCAACATCCAGATCGATTGTTCCTGTATTTATGGCTTTTCCTTTATTTCTGTCTCCTGAATTATTTTTAATATATATTCCAACAGAACTTTCTTGCCCAACAACTACACTGTTTTTATTATACACTGTTGTTTTTCCTGCTCCAGAACCAAGTTCAGCATATATTCCAGCTGACTGAGTTCCAGGAGGTGTTGCAGTCCCCTTTAAGTTTATTGTTCCTGTATTTTCGATAGTATAGTCCTTATTATCAGTATTTTTTGCAAATATTCCTGCTGATTCCTTACCTTCAACATTTATTGTCCCTTTATTTACAGGTGTAGAATTTTCAGTATAGATTGCAGCTGATTTTTGCCCTTCTACTGTAATAGTTCCACTTGTATTATTTGTTACTGTAGCTCCATTTTTACCAAGCAGTCCGGCAGAGGCACCACCGCTCATCTTAATAGTTCCGTCATTCGTGATAGTTTTTCCATCTGACAGCATTCCGACTGATTTTGAGTCATTTGCTGTATTTTTAAGATGAATAGTTCCAAGATTTTGAAGTACAGACTTAACTGTTCCGTAAATTCCTACAGAAGTTTTTCCTTCCAGCTCTATTTTACCTGCAGCTGCATTAGTAACTTTAGACTGTTTCGCCATTATCCCAATTGCTCCGTCAGCATTTGATGTTGAGACAATGTCCTTTTCATTCGTAACAGCAATCCTGTTGTCATCTCCAGTTTCATTCTGAGCATAAATCCCAATTGAATCCTTTATGCTGATTTCTATCTTGTCTTTATTTTCTACGGTTAAATTTCCTGTAGCTCCTGCTTTTAACTGGGCATAGATTCCCACTCCTTGAGTTTCACTACTTGGAGAAGATACTGTTCCTACATTTATAGTTCCTGAATTTTCAATTTTGTTTGTTTTTGAAAATACACCATAAATTCCGGCCGATTTTCCTTTTTCAGTACTTATAGTTCCTCCTGAAGCATTTGTAACTTGACTGTCATCTGCATAAATTCCGGCTGATTCAGTTTCCTTGGCAGTTATTGTACCTTCATTATTAATTGTAGATTCATTAGCTCCATAAATTCCGGCCGATTTTTCTTTCTCCGTAGTTATAGTTCCCCCTGAAGCATTTTCTATCGTACTTTTATCTCCAAGCATTCCTACAGAAGCTTCATCTTTTGTCTCAATTGTACCTTTATTTTTCAATGTAGAATTTTCTATTCCATAAATCCCAATTGATTTTTTCTCTCCCACAGTAATTGTTCCTGACGCTTCATTTGTTCCTGTAGATGCCTTTAAATAAATACCTACAGCTTCCTCAGTTGCTGTCATATCAATTGTACCTTCATTTTTTATATTGGCTCCATTTAGTCCTGAAACTGTAGTCTTCAAATTAGATTTTATCGTTTTTCCGCTGTTAATTGTAGCAGTACCCTGATTAGATACTAAAAACTGAGCTGTTTCATCAACATTTGAATATGTTGTCATGTCAATATCATCATCAACTTTTACTTTCGATCCTGTATCTCCATAAAGAAGTGTTGATTTAGCACCCATTTTAAGCACTGTCAAGTTAGATAAAGTTCCAGAACTTATAGTTCCTGTTCCTGTAGAGCCAAAATAAGCTAATGCCGCTCCATCTCCAACACTAGTCTTTAAAGCGCTTATGGCAAATCCTGTACCAAACTTATCTGCATCTTCTGCATACAATCCAACCGTACCTTTCCCCAAAGTAAGCTCTGCATTTCCGTTAAATGTTACTGTCTTAGTTGAGGCGGCATCCATGTATACTCCTATTCCTGTATCATTCTTTGTTGAATCTCCAACATTAATTTTCCCAGATACAGTTCCTTGGGAATTCTTTACAAACATAGTAATTCCACCATTTTTAGCCGAAATTACTCCATCAGATGTGTTTGTAAATATTCCATTTTCAGTAAATAGTGCTACTTTTCCACCAGCATCAGTAGAAACAGTACCTTCATTCGTAAACGTTCCACCATCTTGAACTACTGCATGGTGCTTTGTACTTGAAATAGTTTTATTTTTTTTGTTTGTAGCAGTTGAATTTTTTGTATAAAGACCCATAGAATCTTTTCCAGTAGCTGTTATTGAATCATGATTCTCAAATGTCGAACCATTATTAAGCATCACTCCATAACCACTTTCTCCAGTTACAGTAATTGCCCCCTGATTCTTGTTTGTCCCAGTTGTTCCATTGAAATACATTCCAATATTTCCATTCTTTCCTTCAACTTTAATAGCACCTTTATTATCAAATGCTGCAGTTGCTGAATAAACTCCCATATTTCCACCATTTTTACTGCTAATAGTAATAGTTCCACCTTCATTGGACATATTAGTTGCTGAGGTACTACCAACTCTTATTCCCATACTTCCTGTAGAGCCGTCTTTAATGTTTATATTCCCAGCATTTTTTACATTAGAATCTACTTGAGAGTAAAGTCCAAAAGAGTTTTTAGCAGTTATGTTAATTGTACCATTATTAACTGCTCCGCCTTGTATTTTACCAAGTACTGTCATACCTCCTGATTCATTTCCAATTACATCAATTATCCCAGCTCCTCCATTCATAAAACTTGAATCAGGTCCTAAAGCTTTCGTTGTTTTTGAAACAACCATACCATGACTATTATCTCCACTAATCTTTACTTTTCCATTATTAATTGCAATAGTACTTACACTTACACCACTCTGGAAATCACTAGTCGCAAATCCTGCTGAAATATTTCCACTTAAATCAATTTCTCCTTCATTCCGTAATGTATGTTTATTTGTAATACTGCTGCCTGTCCCTTCATCTGTAAACAAAAGGGCTACCTGTAATGATTTATTTCCGCTTATAAGTCCAGTTGTTCCATTTATTCCGGTAACTTGTGGATTATTCCACGTATCTGGCTGTACTTCAATTCCTGCAACTTCTTTAACCTCTAAATATATTTTACCTTTATTTTCAAATGAATATGCAGGATTATCTCTTCCACCTTGACCACTTGGAAGCCCTGGATCTAAAGTTATTGCTCTTCTCTTAGTTACATCAACATACATAACTGTATTCTCACCCGAATAAAAAGAGCCGCTATTAGTCATGTATTCTCCTATTGCATTCTGTTTTCCATTACGATAATCAGGAGCATATTTAGCTGTACTTAATCTATAAACAGGATTCGTTAGATTTGTATTAGCATTCATTGTTCTGACAGCATTTGTTGAATTTCCATATGCTTCCAATTGTGGAACAGCAAAAACTATTGGATTTACTACTGGATTAGGCGGTGTAACACTCGGTGCAGCCGGCTTATTTACACTAATTGCACTAACTGCTGAAACACTCGGAGGTGTTATTGTCAAAGTATTTACTGTAGGCGATGGTGGCGTTATTTCCATGTTCAACTGTGGCGGTGCAATGTTCAGACTGATTGATGGCGTTGACAAATTCATTGTGATATTTGGTGCAGTTACTGTTGGTGGTGTATCAGGTTCCTGTGGATTTGGAACATTGATAGTTACTGGATTCAGTCTAGGCAATGTTAACACAGGTGCTTCCAGAGGCGTGTTAACATTCAAGCTGATTGATGGTCTTACTACTTCCCTTGGCATATCAATCTGTGGTGTAATTGTTATTTCTTCTTTTAAAACAGATTTTGGACGTACATTTGCCATTATTTGAATTTCTACTTCTGGCTCTTGAACATGTAATAATGAAGCTAACCCATAAGATGTTGATCCTACAGATGATGAATTAATTGATGGATTTACAGCTCTTCTTCTATTTGACAAAGCTCCAGTTTCTCCCCAGTTTCCACGTCTATAAATTCCCTCAAAAGGATATTTTGAAGCCTTATCTCCTCTTCCTTTGTAAGCTCCATTATTCTTTGACATAAAAGTATTTGATCCAAATTGCCATGATTCCCATTTTGATTTTACAACATGGTCTCCCTGTTCCATCAGCTGAATTAATTCCAGATTCAATTCTTCTATCGTTTCTTCATTTTCTTTTTTAGCTTTCTTTATGGCGGTACGTGTTTTGTCAGCTGACATTATAAGCTCTTTGTTTGCACGTTCATAAAGCACATTTGAAGATGTATTCACTCCAATTGAAAAAGTTATCATCCCCGTTATTAGATACGTGAATAGCAACGATTCCGTGTACTTCACATTCTTAGCCCTTTTAGCAAAGGCTTTTAAATCTTTTTTTGCCTGTTTTAAATTGTTACTCATACTCTAAATTCTCCTTTTTATATTTTTCTTTTTTCAATTTTAGATAACCAATCAGCTTTTATTCATACTAATTATCTATTTTCTAAATTTTAAATCTTTATTACTCTGTAATAATTACAATTTTTTCACTATCCATAATTATAGCCAATCATATCTAAAACTGTTATTTTCTCAATACCATTAAATATATAAATTTATGATATTTTTAAACTGATTGGCTTCTAAATTATGTTATTTAATTTTTTGCTAATAAAACTACCTTAAAATCAAATTCAAAAACTATTCTATTCAAATCCTAAAACTACTTTACTATTTAGATTTTAAAGGAGTCTAAATACACTTCAAATCAAAAATTTGAAATTATTTTTCGTAGTATTATAACATTTTTTTATTTCCATTACAACAAAAAAATCTCTCTTTTTTATATAAATTTAGAGAGATTTATTTAAATATACTGTTTTTATATTGTCTTTAAAATTATTTTTTAATTATAAAACTATTATTTTATAATTAATGTGCTTCCATCCATTTCAGCTGGTTTTTCTAATCCTAATAAATCAAGCATTGTTGGAGTAATATCAGCTAGTTTTCCATCTGTTCTCAATTTTGCGTCCTTCATATCGTTTGTAATGAAAATGAATGGAACTGGATTTACAGTGTGTGCTGTATGAGGCTCTTTAGTTTCAGGATTTACTAATAAGTCAGCATTTCCGTGATCTGCTGTAATTAATACCGCACCATCTAATTCTAATACTTTTCTTACAATTTGTCCTGTACAGTTATCTACTGCTTGACAAGCTTGAATAACAGCATCAACATTTCCTGTATGTCCAACCATATCAGGATTTGCGAAGTTTAATACAACTGTGTCAACTTTTCCAGTATTTAATTCTTTAATTAGGTTTTCTTTAACTTCATAAGCACTCATTTCAGGCTGTAAATCATAAGTTGCAACTTTTGGTGAATCAGACAGCAATCTAATTTCTCCTGGATATGGCTCCTCTTTTCCACCATTGAAGAAGAATGTAACGTGTGCATATTTTTCAGTTTCTGCTGTTCTTACTTGAATTAATCCAGCTTTTGATACAACTTCCCCAAATCCATTTATAATTGTTTCAGGCGGGAATGCCACTGGTGAACTAAATGTTGCATCATATTGAGCCATTGTAGCAAAGTTTACTTTAGGATAAACTTTTCTTGTAAATCCAGTAAACTCAGGGTCAACAAATGTTCTAGTTAATTGTCTAGCTCTATCAGGTCTAAAGTTTGCAAAAATTACACCATCTCCATCTTTAATTAAGCCATTGTCTTTTGAACCAATTTTAACAGGTTTTACAAATTCATCTGTAATTCCTTCTGCATAAGAATTTCTGATTGCCTCATCAGCAGTAGCTGCCAAGTTTCCTTCCCCAGAAGTTAGGGCATTGTAGGCAAGTTCCACTCTATCCCAGTTATTATCTCTATCCATTGCATAATATCTTCCAACAACTGTAGCAATTTTTCCTACACCAAGTTCATCCAATGCTTTTTGCAATTGTGCCAAGTACTCTACTCCACTTTCAGGGGCAGTATCTCTTCCATCCATAATCGCATGAACATAAACTTCTGTAAGTCCTTTTTTCTTAGCCATATCAACTAACCCAATTAAGTGGTCAATGTGGCAGTGAACTCCACCATCAGAAGTTAATCCTGTAATATGTAAAGCTTTTCCATTAGCTTTTGTAGTTTCCATAATATCTGATAACACTTTATTTTCTAAAATTGTACCTTCTTTAATAGCTTTTGAGATTTTTGGCAACATTTGGTAAACTACTCTTCCAGCACCAATATTTGTATGCCCAACTTCAGAATTTCCAAACTGTCCTTCAGGCAGCCCAACAAATTCTCCATCTGCTCTCAATTCAGTATGAGGGTATTCTTTAAGATAATTGTTAAAATTAACTGGATGAGCCAATTTTACTCCATCAACTTCATTATCATGATGATTCATCCCCCATCCATCCAAAATTATTAAAACTACTGGTCTTTTTTTCATAATCTTTCTTCCTTCCATTTTTTAAATAACTTTCTTTTCCTATGTCTATTATACAGATTTTTTCTAAATTTATCAAGGAATTTGAATAAAAAATTTCTCTTTCTTTTTTTATATACCTATTGAAAAAATTATTCTTTATATCTTGATTTTTATTGAAAAAAATGATAATATATTGTGTAATTTGCAATATATTTAACTATATAGCAATTTATTTTATAAGTAAAACTATTGAAAGGAGAAATAAATGGCACACTCAAAATCATCTAAAAAAAGAGTTTTTATTGGTGAAAGAAATGCAGCTAGAAATCAAGCTATCAGAAGCAGAACTAGAACTTTCGTAAAAAAAGTGCTTGCCGCTGTTGAAGCTAAAAATGTCGACGAAGCTAAATCAGCATTACAAGTAGCATATAAAGAATTAGATAAAGCTGTAACAAAAGGTGTTATTAAGAAAAACACTGCATCAAGAAAAAAATCTAGATTAACATTAAAAGTTAATTCATTGGCAAATTAATTTTTTGCTACTGATTGATTTTAAAAAAATTTTTTTAAGATTAACAAAAATAAAAGACTATCACAATCTAAGGATAGTCTTTTTTGTTATACAACTTGGACTATACCCCAAATTTTGGACTACTTTTAAAAACATAGATTATCCTTTCTTTAAACAGAATTTAATATAAAAACTCTTATAAAATAAAAAAGAGAGTGTCTAAATGCACCCTCTTCCATTATTTTCTGAGAATAATCAATTTGTATTAAAACTTAATTTTACAATAAATTTTATTTCTCTACTTTTTCCGCCTCATCTTTCTTCTTTAAATCTTTATCTCTTTCCTTATCTTCCTCCTGTTTTACTCCCCACGCTTCAGGCTTAGGCACGCAAATTGGACGTCCTTCTGGCAGCATATCCCATATCTTTTTTAATATTCCCATTAGAAATACACCTCTTTTATGTTTACTTTCAAATTTTATTCGTATTCTTTAATTTTTTTGTTGAAGTTCTATCAGTTGCAGTTAAAATAGCTTTTAAGCAATCTAATTATAAATCAATTATTCAAATATCTTGGTTCGATGTTTATATTTGGATTTCTAAAATTATTTTTTTCTAAATAATGAGCAAATTTCCATAATTAACATTTCAACTCCTGTTTCCATTTCTATTTTACCAGTCTTTATATCTTTTTCGATTTCCCAGCATCTAAAAACTAATTTTTTTAAACTGGCATTTGTGTAGTTTTGTTCGAGTTCTATTTTTTTGAAAATTACATAGGAATTGGGGATTCTGTTATTGGATTTAAAAATTTCCTTTATTTCTTCAAATTCAATTTTAAAAGTGTTGTAATTTTTACTGAATTTTCGCCCTTTCACTTTTAACGAGCTTATTTTGTACATTATTTCAAGTTCATTGTAAAGAGAATACAAGATTCCCATATATTCTTTTTTTTGCTCCAAGTATCTCATTACATCCGCTGGGTTGTTTAACAATATGTTTCGGGTCATTTCATAAATTTGATAATCTTTTTCAATAGATACAATATTTTTAATTTTTTCAATATCAAACTTTTCTCCATCCAGAAAAATCTTAATTTTTGCAACTTCATTTCTGACCTTAAACGGATTGCTCCCTATCATTTCAAGAAGCATTGCCACATCCCTTGCGTTTATATCCAGTTCATTTACAACATAAGCCCGTATTTCCTCTTCTGTTTCCTTCTGAAATAAAAAAACTTCCATTTGCTTATTTTTACTAAATTCATCCAGCAGCTTTTTTAATTTTACTCCAAATTTCCCATCTTCCTTGTCATAATCAATAATAATTTCCTTATTTACTATCTCAAGATTTGCTATGTATTTCAAAATTTCCTCAATATTTTTAAGCTTTTCTGCTCTTTTCAATACAACCAGTTCCTGACTTGAAAATATGGAATTAATATTTATTTTTTCCAAAAATTTTTCATTTTCCTTCAAATCCACATCAAAAAAACTTTCACTAATTCCAACATTTTCTTTCCGAATTTTCTCCAAAAGTTCAAAATATTTAAATTCTCTTTGCTTTTTTCCTCCAATAAAATAAATCATTTATTTCCTCACGTCTATAATTATTTTTTATTTCTTGAGAAAATTATATCAAATTTTTTGTATAATTTGAACTTTAAAACAAAAAACAAATAAAATTTGTAAAAATTATATTCTATATTTTTCTCTTATTTGATTTTTATATGTTTCAGCCTGAGTTCCATACACTACTTGAATTCCTTTTCCAGAACGAATTACACCTTTTGCCTGCAATTCTTTCCATCTCGCATCATTAGCAACTATAGAAGCATCTTTTACAGTAACTCTAAGTCTTGTAATGCAGGCATCTATATTTTCTATATTTTCTGCTCCTCCTAATGAAACTACTATATTGTCTATAAGTTCTGTATTTTCTTTAGCTTCGTTATAGTCTTTTCTTGTGTAAAGTTTATTTTCAGAATCTCCTCTACCTGGTGTAAGAATGTTAAATTTCAAAATTAATGTTTTGAACACAAAGTAATATACAAGTGCATATACAGGGCCTAATATTAGTATCCAGTAATATGAAGTCTTTGCATTTCCTTGTAAAAGTCCAAAGAAAGTAAAATCTATAATTCCTCTTGAGAATGTAATTCCTACTGCCACATTAAGCACATACATCAGCATATAGGCAAGTCCTTCAAGCACTGCATGAATTACGTATAATACAGGTGCTACAAATAAGAAAGTAAATTCTATCGGTTCAGTTATTCCTGTAAGGAATGATGTCAATGCGGCTGATAGCAATATTCCTTTTATAGCCGCTTTATTCTTGTCATCTGCAGTTCTGTACATTGCAAGAGCTGCTGCAGGTAATCCAAACATCATAGGTAAAAATCCACCTGTCATTGTTTTTGTCGCCGCTGCACTAAAATGTTTTACTGACGGATCTGCAAGCTGTGCAAAGAATATATTTTGCCCTCCTGCTACCATCTGTCCTCCCACTTCCTGATAACCTCCAAGCTGAGTATACCAGAACAGAGGATATATCGCATGATGCAATCCAAATACATTTAACAATCTCATTGTAAATCCATAGAAGAATGTTCCTATAGCCCCTGTAGCTGCAAACATTTCTCCAGCTTTCACAATTCCCATAAAGATTGTAGGCCAAACAAACGGAAATATTGCTGCCAAAGGAATAAATAAAATAATTGTCATAACTGGCACAAATCTATTTCCGCTGAAAAATGCCAAATAATCAGGTAATTTTTTATCTGAAAACTTGTTTGTAATTGCCGAAGCCACAATACCACATACGATACCACCAAACACACCTGTCTGTAATGTAAATATTCCAAGTTCTTTTGCATACAATGCCGCTGTTCCTCTTGCCGCAGCTTCACTCAACCCTTTTCCAATAAGAGCATCATAAGTTACTGAATCAGGAGTTATCCCTTTAAAACTCAAAATTGTCCCTATTATAGTGTGAAAAAGCAAAAATCCTAAAACAGCCGATAAAGCGGCAGTTTCTTTATTTTTATTCGCAAGCCCTATAGCTACACCAACCGCAAACAGTAAAGGTAAATTTGCAAAAACAAACAACCCTACATTAGAAAACAGCTGCATAAGATAATTTAACGGCGTTCCCGGTTCAAGAAAAGTTAAATTATATGTTTTTATAAGGACAGGATTCGTAAAAGAACCTCCCACCCCTAAAAGTATTCCCGCCATTGGCAATACTGCGATAGGTAACATAAAAGCCCTACCTATTTTCTGTAATACTGCAAAAATTCCATTATTTTTCATAGCATATACCATATATTGAAACCATTTAAAATATTATATTTCCTCCTCTCTTTGTTATTTTCTAAAACAGTTTCAATAATTTCCTTTCTATAATATTTATTTTTAATTACTAATTTTTATTTCTCAATTCCCCTAACAAATCTTTGAGCAATTTCAAGAGGTCTTGTTATAGCTCCTCCGACAACTACTGCAAATGCACCCAATTCCAGCATTTTTTTTGCCTGCTTCGGCTCGTGTATTTTTCCTTCTGCTATTATTGGAATACGAAGTGTTTTAGCAAGATTTTCTACTAATTCAAAGTCAGGCCCTTCTGATTTTTTACTATAGGGAGTATAGCCACTAAGTGTTGTTCCTACAAAATCTACACCAGCTTTCTCAGCATTCACACCTTCTTCAAATGTTGAAATATCTGCCATTAATAGCACATCAGGATATTTTTCCCTAATTTTTTTTATAAATTCATTTATTGTTTTTGCTTCAGGACGTTCTCTCATTGTACAGTCTAGTGCAATTATATCGGCTTTAGCTTTCACTAAATCATCTATTTCCTTCATCGTTACAGTTATATGCTGAGGAAATCCTTCATATTGCTTTTTGATTAATCCTATAACAGGTAAATCTAAGTTTTTTTTGATTTCTTCAATATCTCTTATTCCATTAGTTCTTATTCCCGCAGCTCCAGCCTGTTCTGCCGCAATAGCCATAAGATGCATTATAGTCCCATTTTCTATATAAAGAGGTTCTCCAGGCAATGCCTGGCACGAAACAATCAATTTCCCTTTTAATTTTTCCAATAATTTTTCTTTACTCATAATTACACCTTCTTTTATCTTTCAATTAATCTTTCTTATATTCCTATGTTACCCCATTTTTTCAATTTGTCAATAGAAAAGCTTTTTAATTTTTTATTATAAAAAAAATTTTTTTTTAATCTTTTTCAAATTATATTTGAACTCTTTTATCTATCAAAATAATACTATTTCCTGTTTAAATAATGAAATTATTACAAACTTTTCTAATAAAGGGTATATTTAAAATAGTTAAAATATAATTTTCATTTTTCAATCAGATTCTAGTATAAATAACCCGTCGGAACATTTTTCTGTGCTGACAAAACTGTCTGAGTATAGCGAGTTTTTTTTCAGTGCAGAAAAATGTGGTAGACTAGCCATAGGTTATTGCGTAGCAATCTTGCCAAATATTTTGATTATCAGGATAAACCTTTACTGCAAGATAAGGTTTTGCGGCAATGAGCAATCCTACGAGAATAAAAAGAA
Source organism: Leptotrichia sp. HSP-342 (assembly GCF_041199995.1). NCBI lineage: Bacteria > Fusobacteriati > Fusobacteriota > Fusobacteriia > Fusobacteriales > Leptotrichiaceae > Leptotrichia > Leptotrichia mesophila. The sequence continues at coordinate 568,979 of NZ_CP165646.1, read as the reverse complement.
AAAACATAATAGTATGAAAAAATATTTATTAATCAAAATATATAAAAAATAATTTACTTGAATAACTATAAATTAACCTATTATAAAAATTTTAAATCAAATTTAGTATAAAACTATTTTTTTCAAGATTATATTATTACAATATATGTAATTTAAAAATTTTCAAAAAAAAAGACTGGACATTTTGTCCAGTCCCATATATCCTATTTTTGTTCCACATCTTTATCTTTTTTAGCAAGTTCCGAAAATGCTGTAACCATTCCAGCCAGATTTTGTAACTCGCTTGGAATAATGATTTTTGTTGATTTTCCATCTGCTACTTTTTCAAATGTTTCCATTCCTTTTAATGACAATACCTCTTTTGTTGGTGCAGCTTCGTTTAACAGTTTCAATGCTTCTGCTTGTGCTTTTTGAATTGATAAGATTGCTTCTGCACGCCCTTCTGCTTCTTTTATCTGCTGTTCTTTTTTAGCTTCTGCTCTTAAAATTGCAGCCTGTTTTTCTCCTTCTGCAACCAAGATTGCCGCTTCCCTTTTTGCTTGTGCTTCCAGAATGTTTGCCCTTTTTTCACGTTCTGCCTTCATTTCCTTTTCCATTGCTACACGAATGTCAGCTGGCGGCAAGATGCTTTTCAATTCCACACGGTTTACTTTTATTCCCCAAGGATCTGTGGCATCATCCAGTTCTTGACGCATTTTTGTGTTGATAATATCTCTTGAAGTCAATGTCTGATCAACTGTCATATCTCCAATAATATTTCTCAAAGTTGTCGCTGTCAAATTTTCAATTGCTGAAAGTGGACGCTCTACTCCATAAGTATACAGCTTTGGATCAGTTATCTGAAAATAAACAACTGTATCAATTTGCATTGTGGCGTTATCCTTTGTAATAACAGGCTGAGGCGGAAAATCCACAACTTGTTCTTTTAAAGAAACGCTTCTTGCAACCCTGTCAAAAAATGGATTCAGAAAACTAAGTCCTGAATTTAAAGATCTATCGTATTTTCCCAATTTTTCAATTATAAGTACACGTGATTCCGGTACAATCTTTATTGATTTAAAAATGTAAATTAACGCTATTACAATAAGAATAACTATTAATGGTAAAGTCCAGTACATAATAATATTACCTCCTATTTTTATTTAAAAAATTATTACTTTCTTTCAAGAATTATCTTGTTGCCTTTAAAACCTTTAATTTTAACAATTTCTCCATTTGACAATATTTCCTCGCTTACTCCTGTCCAAATGGATCCTTTAAATTTTACTTCATATTCCTTTTCAGCTTGTTTAGTATCGACTACTTTTTCAATTTTTACATCAGTCCCTTTCATGCTCGCATCAAAATTTGTCTTTCTTTGCGATTCAATGTATTTTCTCAAGACTGGACGTGTAAATATTAGGAAAATTACCGAAAGTACAGCGAATATTAAAAACTGTATTAGCGAATCTTCTATAAAATTTGCAAGAAACATTACAATTAAAGCTGAAAGTGCAAACCAAATTGTTACAAGCCCTGGAATAATTATTTCCAGAATTGCTGTTATTCCTGACAAAATTGCCCAAAATAATGCTCCCATTTTTCTCTCTCCTTTTTTTCTGATAAATACTTCAGCTACAAAATCTTAAAGTCCTGAAACACCTACTCCAACATGAATCGAATTTGTCCCTTTTCCAGTACTGCTGCAAGCCGCAAGCGTGAACAAAATCATAATCAAAATAATTAGTTTTTTCATTTTATCTCACCTCTTAAAAAATTTTTTCCATTTAGTTGGCTTAAAATCTAGAAATAAACTCCAACTCCACCATGCAATCCACCTGGTCCAACACCTACATTAGCTGATAAGCACGAACTTAAAGCTAAAGCCAATAAGACCAATATCAAAAGCTTTCTCATATTTCCTCCATTTTAAATTTATTTTGTTTAATGTATTTTACAATTATAATCTTAATTTTTCAAGTTTTTTATTCATTAAACTTGTTTAATAACTTAAATCCTGATGTTATTTATACAAATTCATCGATTCTTTAAATTTAGCAATTTTGTTTTCAAGTTCTTCTTTTATTCTTCTTTCTTTTTCCACAGCTTCAGGTTTTGCCCTGTTTACAAAACTTTCATTAGATAATTTTTTCAATACTTTATCCAGTTCAACTTGAGCTTTTTCAATGCTTTTCTCCAATTTTTCAATTTCCTTGTCTAAGTCAATTAACTCTGCTAAAGGAACAAAAATCTCAGTTGTGTCAACTAGTCTAAATCCTACAAGTTTTGGAATTTCCACATTAAATTCATATTTTTCAACATTTGCCAGTTTATCCAGTATTTTGGCATTATTTTGTAAAATATTTCTTGCATTTTCATCAGCTGTCTTGAAAATAACTTCAATTTTCTTAGATGGGGAAACATTTGCTTCTCCACGGATATTTCTAATTGCCGAAATAATTTCCTTCAGATAGTCAAATTCCTTTTCAGCATCAATATTTATAAACTCTTTTTCTTCTTCTGGAAAATCTGATAACATAATTGTTTCTTCACCAGTTTGTAATTTTTGCCAAATTTCCTCAGTAATAAACGGCATAAATGGATGCAGCATTTTAAGCCCTTTATCAAGAACATGCCTTAACACCCATTGTGCCACAACTTTATCACTGCCTTCCTGTCCATAGACACGTGTTTTGGCAATTTCTACATACCAGTCACAGAAATCTCCACGGAAAAATTCGTATGCCAATTTTGCAGCAGCGTCCAGTTCATATTTTTCCATATTTTCATTAATTAATTTTGAAGCAGTCTGCAATTTGGATAAAATCCATTTATCTTCAAGTTTAAATTCCGAATTATCCACAGTTGTTGAAACATCAAAATCTTCCAGATTTGACAATACAAACCTTGATGCATTCCATACTTTATTTGCAAAAGCTGAACCCATTTCAAGCAGTTTTTCTGAAAAATGGATGTCCTGCCCTTGTGAAGTATTGTATAAAAAGCTGAATCTTATTGCATCTGCACCGTATTTTGCTATCAAGTCAAGGGGATCAGGCGAATTTCCTAGAGATTTACTCATTTTTCTACCTTTTTCATCCCGTATAATTCCGTGCAGATAAACATAATTAAATGGTATTTCATCTTTTATATAAAGGCTCATCATTACCATTCTTGCTACCCAGAAAAATAAAATATCTGCTCCTGTAACAAGTGCATTTGTTGGAAAGAATTTTTTCAGATCTTCAGTTTCATTTGGCCAGCCCAATGTTGAAAATGGCCATAATGCTGACGAAAACCAAGTATCAAGCACATCTGTTTCTTCCGTCAAGTTCACATCTTTTTCAAATTTTTCACGTGCCTGCACTTTTGCCTCTTCCAGACTTTTTGCCACAAAAACTGTTCCATCTTCTGAATAATAGGCAGGTATTCTGTGTCCCCACCAGATTTGACGCGAAATTGTCCAGTCTCTTATGTTTTCCAGCCAGTTGTAATAAACTTTTTCCCATCTTTTTGGCGTAATTTGAATTTTTCCATTTTTTACAACTTCCAATGCTCTTTTTGCAAGCGGCTCCATTTTTACAAACCATTGCGTAGAAACTCTTGGCTCAATAATCGAATTACATCTGTAGCAATGCCCCACAGCATTCTTATGATCTTTTACTCCGACTAGCAGTCCCTGCTCTTCTAAATCAGCAAGTATAGCCTTTCTAGCTGCAAATCTTTCTAGCCCTTGATATTTCCCACCATTTTCATTTACATGCGCATCTTCTGTAAAAATATTTAAAAATGCAAGTCCAGTCCTTTTTGCCACTTCAAAGTCGTTAGGATCGTGTGAAGGAGTCATCTTAACTACCCCAGTCCCAAATTCCATATCCACATATTCATCTGCCACAATTGGAATTTCTCTGTTCATAAGAGGCAAAATTACAGTTTTTCCAATCAGATGCTTGTATCTTTCATCATTTGGATTTACTGCAACCCCTGTATCTCCAAGCATTGTTTCAGGACGAGTCGTAGCAATTACAAATTCCTCATCACTATCTTTAATCGGATATCTAATTTCCCAGATTTTTCCATTTTTATCCTCATGATTTACCTCATCATCAGCAAGTGCTGTCTTATCGTGCGGACACCAGTTTACAATGTATTCTCCACGATAAATAAGCCCATCATTGTAAAGTTTGATAAACACTTCCTTTACAGCTTCCGAAAGCCCTTCATCCATAGTAAATCTCTCTCTTGTCCAGTCCAGCGAAACTCCCAGTTTTCTAAGCTGCTTTGTAATCAACCCGCCATGTTTTTCCTTCCATTCCCAAGTTCTTCTCAAGAACTCATCATATCCAATTTCCTCTTTGGAAGTTCCTTCATCAGCCAGCATTCTCTCAACTTTATTTTGTGTAGCAATCCCGGCATGATCCATTCCTGGAATCCAAAGTGTATCAAATCCGCTCATTCTCTTATATCTAATAATTGCATCCTGTATTGAATTATTAAGCATATGACCCATATGTAAAATCCCTGTAACATTTGGTGGTGGAATAGCAATTGAATATCCTGGTTTTTCTGAATTGTGCTGTGCATTAAAATATCCTTTTTCTTCCCATATTTTATACCATTTATCTTCTATCTCATTTGGTGAATAAACTTTATTCAGTTCATTTGGCATTATTTTTCCTCCTGTTTTAATTATATATAGTTTTTATTAAATTTTTTTATTTCATGAATCCTATTGTATATTTTATCACAAAGATGAGTTTTTTTCTACTTTTATAAAAAAATTAACAAAAAAAGCTCACTAAAATGACTAATCATCATTCAAATGAACTTTTGAACTTTTCATATTAAATCTTTAAAATTAAATTTCTAAAATGCTGTAATTGTTGCAAGTAGCCCAAAGACTACCCCTGGAAAGTTTGCTGCTGATAAAGGATAATCTTTTTTTTCCTTTAAAAGCCCATAACTTGTCCATATTGTACAGTTAATTGCTGCTGCTAAAGGCTGTAAAAAAAATGTTTTGTGTCCGTGCAAATTTCCCATTATTTGTGGAACATAAGACACATACATTATTACAGAAAGTAATGTTCCAATCCATCCTAAGATTTTTAAATTCTTTTCACTCATTTTGTTCTCCAATCTTTTAAATTTCAATAAAATTAACAAGTTTTAACAATAAAAGTATATCACAAAGTCTTTTGAAAAAACAATAAAAAATCAAATTAAATTTCCCTTGACATTACAATAAAAATCCGATATAATATCTTTGTAAATTTTGCCGCTTTAGCTCATCTGGTAGAGCAACTGACTTGTAATCAGTAGGTGGTTGGTTCGAGTCCGACAAGCGGCACCACTTTATAAAAATTACTCATATTATAATTTTAGGACTATTTTATTTTAATAAAATAGTTTTTTTATTTTTGAAAATATCAACTTTAACTTTTGGTATTAAATCATAAAATATTTTATAACTCAAAAAGAACAATAATCATAAAAATTTATAATATACTCGAATCTATTTAAAATTGAACTGATTGAAATTATATAATTTAGGGTTTAAGTAAAATAGTCATAATTTTTGAGTTCTATTTTAAACTAGTTTTACTATAATATTTCTTTAAATACATTTTATATTTATTCATTTATAAATCTTGATTCCTTATATTCCAAATCATTTAAAATGATTTCAATTCTTCTATTATTATATCTTCCTTCTACAGTTTCATTTGTATCAATAGGTTCTTCCCCACCTTTTCCTATAATTTTCACAATGGAAAATCTTTTATCTAATCCATATTCCCGCAATAATTTAGCTGCATTTACTGCCCTTTCCAAAGATAATTTTCGATTATGTTTTTTTGAACCAGTTGAATCTGTATGCCCTATAATTTCAAGAGAACCTTTTTCTATATGGACATTAAGCATATTTGCAATGTATTTCAAATCATAACTTTCAGATTCATTCACTTTTTCTCCACCTACCTTAAATCCATGAACTACACATTTTCTATCTGTTATAATACAAGGCGAAAATCCAAAATTTATCTGAGTTGACATTGGGGTTTCTGGAATATAATTAGTATTTCCCATATTAATTTTTTCTTCTTTTTTCTAATTTCCTCTGTCTGTACACTCATATCTATTACTATCATCAAAAGTATAATTAATTTTTTCATAATCTTTTTTGCTTTAAAATTCTAATTTTACTTATTTTCTTGATTTTCAAATTCTACATTATTCAAAAGAATTTCAACCCTTCGGTTATTATATCTTCCCACAACCATTTCGTCTGTATCCACAGGCGAATTTGCTCCTTCACCTTTTATTTTTCCAAAGGAAAATCTTTTATCCAGCCCAAATTCTCTCATTAATCTTGCAAAGTTTTTTGCCCTTGTTTCTGATAATTTTAAATTATGTCTTTGTGAACCCGTAGAATCTGTATATCCTATAATATCAATTGTTCCAGATTTGCCATATTTATTCAATATATCAACAATCTCCCTAATACTAGAAGCTTCTGATTCATTCAGAATATTTCCATCTACCTTGAATCCTCTTACAACACATTTTTTCTCACTTACAGAACAAGGTCCTCCTAAATGTGCCATTGCATTTATTCCAACCGCCATTACCAAAAATATAACTGCTTTCTTCATTACTATCACTCCTTAACACTTTTTTCACTAGAATTATACCATATTTTTGTAAAAAAAAAGAAAAATCTGATAAAATCAAATCTTTCTTTCATAAATTAGTTTTAATTATTATTTTTTAGTTTTTTTCGCTAATAATTTGTTGTGTTCCTTTATTACTTCATTGAAGTTTGCAAGTACATTTTCCGGTGTCCCTTCCTCAGTCTGTGCAAAGAAACTGTCACTTACAGACGAATGTGAAGCTTTTTCCTTTTTCTCTATTCTTTGGATAAATACATTTACAGATTGCTTAAATTTATTTGCTTTCTGGATAAATTCACTGTGGTCTCCAGGATTATATCCTTCTTTTCCAAGCTGTTTTGTATTTTTTATAGATTTTTCAAATTTTATAAAGGCTTTATCCATTTTTTCTTCCAATTTTTTGAATTTTTTTGCATTCCCTTTTGCAGTAAAATCACTTGCATCAAGCCCTTGCTTATGTATTTCCTTTATAATCTGATCGCCTTCTTCGATGAACATAAATTGATTATACGTAATATACTGCTTTCTCTTGTCATAATCTTTTATCATCAGCTTTTTAATTTCATCTGATTTTTTCTGGAATACTTCTTTGTAACTTTCTGTAACCTGATTATACTTATCCATACAGGCAAGCAACTCAGTATGTAAAATTTGAGCTTTTGCATAATTATCTTTTGTATATTCCTTATTTTTATAATAAGTTCTCATTTTATCCGTAATTGGTAACATTTTTTCAAGTATTGGAATTATAGCTTCCGCTTTTTTATCCATATCATCTTTTTTTTCATTACTTTCAGAAAGTTCTTTCAATTTGTCAATAAAGTTTTTATCTATCGCTATATCAGCTACAACTTCTTCATTTTGTATATTCTTGAATTTTTTATCCATTCCAGCATCTTCAAAATAATACAAAAGTCCTTTATCAATATTTAAAATTCGATTATAAAACCGTATATGTTTACTATATTTCTCTTTGTTCTGTTCTAATATAATCTGTTCTTTAGAAGGTTTTTTTACAATTTCTTCTTCTGGCTTTTTTTTCAATAGTGATAAAGATACAATAACTGACATTATTATCACTATTATTCCAATTTTCTTCATATAATATCTCCACTCCTTCATTTAAAATAACTTTAAATCCATATAATAACTCTTATTTTTTCTTACTCCTTTGAGTTTCGTTTTAAATCTATTTTACTATCTATATAATTATAATAATTTTTATAGATAATGTCAAATAAAAATAATATATTTGAATGAAAAAATTTTATTTTACATATTCCAAAGAATGTTATATAATATATCTAAAGATTTTTAAATAAATATAATAGAAAGGAAGAAAAATGAGAAAATTATTAATTATTATTACAATGTTTCTGACATTTTTAGTCGGATATGGAAAAAATTCTGAAATTAATGTAAGAAAAGGAGCAAAACTTCCAAGTTTCGAACTTATGGATTTTAATAGAACAAAAATAAAAAGCCACAAAATTTTAAATAATGGAAATCCAACATTACTTGTTTTTGTTGCTGAATGGTGTCCATACTGCCAACATGAGCTTCCTGAAATTCAAAGATTCTATGAAGAAAACAAAGATTCTGTAAATGTTGCCGTTGTTTTTATAAGTAAAAATACAACATTATCAGATTCAAAAAAATTTATAGATGAAAATGGTTTCACTTTTCCTGTATACTATGATCTTGACAGATCTCTAATGAATGCCTTTAAGATTAAGTCCGTTCCATATAACTTAAAAATACAGAATTCTGTAATTCAAGACATTCAAAATGGCGTTGTAACTTATGATAAATTAAGCGAGTTATTTTCTTCTGGTAAATAAGCTTATTTAAATGTAAAAATAAAAAATATGAACTAATCTTAAAAATATTAAGAATTTAGCTCATATTTTTTTATCTAAAAAGTTCAATTTTATACTATTCTACTTTATAAAACTAGATACTTTATAAATTTCGTAAGTATTTAAATCTTTTTTTATTGATATGATTTATATTTTTTAATAAATAAACATCGAATCTCCAAAACTATAAAATCTATACTTTTCTTCAACTGCCTTCTTATACGCCTCAAAAACAAATTCTTTTCCACCAAATGCTGAAATTAACATAATTAATGTAGATTTTGGCAAATGAAAATTTGTAATTATTGCATCTACAATTTTAAATTCATAATCTCCATAAATAAAGATATTTGTATCTCCCTTAGAAGCTATTAATTTTCCATTCTCATCAACAGAAGATTCCAATGTTCTTATTGATGTTGTTCCTACTGCAATTACACGATTCCCATTTTTTTTAGCCTCATTGATAATTTTGGCAGTTTCTTCGGGTATTCGATATTTTTCACTGTGCATTTTATGATCTAGCACATTTTCCACCTGTACTGGACGAAATGTTCCAAGCCCCACATCCAAAAATACTTCTGTAATAATAACTCCCTTTTTACGAATTTTGTCTAGAAGCTCATTTGTAAAATGAAGTCCCGCAGTTGGAGCGGCTACTGACTCACCTTCCTTAGCATAAACAGTTTGATATCTATTTTTGTCCTCTAATTTTTCCATAATATATGGTGGAAGCGGCATTTCTCCCAATTTATCCAAAATTTCCTCGAATCTTCCTTCAAAATCAAATTTTATAATTCTATTCCCATCTTCCTTAATTTCTAGAAGTTCCGCCTCCAAAACTCCTTCCAAAAATATGAGTTTTTGTCCTATTTTTAGCTTTTTGGCAGGCTTTAGCAAAACTTCCCATGTATACATATCATATCTTTTTAAAAGAAAGCATTCTAAGACAACTCCATTTTCCTTATGTCCAAACAATCTTGCTGGAATAACTTTCGTACGGTTAATTACAAGAACATCATCTTTTTTCAAATAATCTATAATATTATAAAATTTTTTATGTTCCAATGTTTTTTCTTTTTTATTTAACACTAATAATTTTGAATGATCTCTCGGATTTACAGCATGCTGTGCTATCAGTTCCTCAGGCAGTTCAAAATCAAAATCTGAAATTTTCATTTGATTTATTTCTCCTATTTCTATATTTTTTTTATTTCTATTCATTTTAAAGGAAACAGGGAATTATTAAATTCCCTGCCATAATTATTATTATATTAATATGCTCTTCCAATTTCAAAAGTTTTATAAGTGTCTACTCTGTTATACCAACCTTGTAGCCATCTTCTTTCATTTCTTGGAGCATTTCTTACACGTCTTGCCAATATATCTTTGGCAGAGTTGCTAAATTCTACTAATGCACTTTGTCCTACTGCTGTTCCTTTCATATTTTCAAGCACTTGTCTTAATCCCCAAGCTATATTATTATATGAAGAAACACCTTTTAATCCTTCACCTTTAAAATTTACATAATCAATCAACGCATAAAGTCCATTAGGAGTATTTACCATTCTTTCAAATTGATTTCTTAAATTTTCTTTATTTGAAGACGCTTCTATCATTTTATCAAGAGAACTCTTTAATCTGTCATATATAAACATAACTTGAATATCTCTTGTATTATCAAAAAATGCTATTAGTTCTTCAATATCCTTGTCTCCACTAGCCTTTTTAGCCATCAGTTCTGATTTACTATTCCATGGAGAATATCTAAAATCTGTCAGTAATTTAGGTAGACTAACACCTTTTTGCTTATAATATGCTATCATATCTGGCAAACTGTCTCCAAATCCACTTCTTCCACCGCTTGCTTTAAACCAAGTAAAATGTCCTATACCAAGTGAAGGGAAATTCTCTCCATCATTCCAGTCTACTAGATTATTTCTAACTCCACCTGTTTCATTTTGAAAAATTCTTTCAGCTACAGCCAGCAATTGCTCTTTTGATAATTTCATATCTGGAGTTCCTTGCTGAGTTTTTCTATTTGCTGTGTAAGTATTTACATTTGGTCGCTCATAACTTCCGCTATCACGCATATTTCTCAAACTTGTATTTACATTTAAGTCAATACTTTTATTGTTATACTGATTTTTAATTAACTTTTCCAGCTGAGAATTATTTGTTTTTGATGATGCGACTAATTTTGGCTCAGATTTTGGCATATTTACATTTTCGACACTTTCTGATGATGAAATTGCTTCTTTGATATTCTCACTTCCAAATGATATTATTGAATATGTTAATCCTAACAATAACGCTCCTGTCTTTTTAAAAATTCTCCTATCACTAACCATTATTCATCTCCATTCTTTCTTATTAGATGATTCTTAATTTTTAAAGTAAAGTGTCTAAAAATCTAGAATCATTTAATATTTTTTGTTAATTTTCAATTTTATTTATAATTTTCTGTCCTACAACAACTCTATCCAATCCAGCTAAATCTTTTATAACTTCAACATTCTTAAAACCTGAACTTGTCATAATTTCTTTGACATATTTTCCTTGCTTGTAGCCTATTTCAAATATTAAATAGCCAAAATCAGTCAAATAATCAGATGCCCTCTGACAAATTTCATAGTAGAAGTATAATCCGTCATTTTCTGCAAAAAGTGCTTCACTTGGCTCATGTAATAAAGTGTCATCTGACATAATACCTGCTTCATTAAGGGAAATATACGGTGGATTTGACACTATCATATCAAACTGATTAAATTCAATATTTTCAAATAAATTTGATTTTAAAAATTTTATATTTGGAACTTTTAAAAGTTCCTTATTTTTTTCAGCAGTTTCAAGTGCCTTTTCAGAAATATCCACGCCTAATACATATGAGTCCTTTATTTCCAATGCGGCTGTTATTCCTATTATACCACTTCCAACGCCAATATCAAGTATTTTGGGATGAACTTTTGAATTTTGATTTTTTATAATATTATTTCTCAAAATATCAATCATTTTTTCGACCAAAACTTCAGTATCCTGACGCGGAATTAAAACTCCCTTATCAACGTAAAATTTTCTTCCATAAAATTCCTGTTCATTTAACAAATACTGAACTGGAAATTTTTCACGTCCAATTTTCTGAATAAAATATCTGATTTTTTCAATTTTTTCATTTTCAATTTCATCTCTGTACTTTGTAAAAAGCATCATTCTATCAATATTTAAAACATGTGAAAATATAATTTCCGCAATTAACTTACTTTCATCAATATTATTTTTTTCAAGATATGAAATGCTTTTATCAAGCAGTGATTTTAATTGCTTTTCAGATTTTTCTATATTTTCAAAATTATTGTTATCAGATATTTTTTTATCATTATTTGTTATATCGTTTAGTTTTTCTCTAATTTTTTTTAAGTCATCTTCTGATAACATACGCTCAAATTCAGCATAGAGCATAATTCTTTCCATTCCCATTACTTCTGAAATGATACTTTCTGCTGTCAATCTGGCATTTTTTATACCTTTTTTTTCTAAATAATTAACCGATTTATTCAATATATCCAGTAAATTATTCATTTCCACTTCCAACTTCTTTTAATAATTCAGCCTGTTCATAAGCAATTAAGGCATCTATCATTTCGTCTAAATCTCCATCTAGAACACCATCTAGCCTATGAAGTGTCAGCTTAATTCTATGATCAGTAACTCTTCCTTGAGGAAAATTATATGTTCTGATTTTTTCTGATCTATCTCCACTTCCAACTTGTGAACGTCTTTCATTTTCAACTGCACTTCTTTGTTTTTCATATTCCATTTCATACAACTTAGAAGCTAGTACTTTCATTGCAGCTTCTCTATTTTTTATTTGCGAACGTCCATCTTGCGAAGTTACTACAAGTCCAGTTGGCAAGTGAGTAATTCTTACAGCAGAATCTGTAGTATTTACGTGCTGTCCTCCAGCTCCACTTGATCTGTATGTGTCAATCTTCAAATCACTTGGATTAATTTCAACTTCACTTACATCGTCTATTTCTGGCAGTACTGCAACTGTAATTGTAGATGTGTGAACTCTTCCAGAAGATTCAGTAGCTGGAACTCTTTGTACACGATGAACTCCACTTTCAAATTTTAATCTTGAATACGCTCCGTTTCCTTTGATTAAGAATGTTACTTCCTTCAATCCACCAACACCGATTTCACTTTTATCAATGATTTCAGTTTTCCAACGGTTTCTTTCTGCATATCTTGTAAACATTCTGAAAATATCAGCTGCAAATAATGCCGCTTCATCTCCACCCGCTCCAGCACGGATTTCCATAATAACATTTTTATCATCATTAGGATCTTTTGGAAGTAAAAGAATTTTTAATTCTTCTTCAAGATGGGGAATTTCTTCTTCAATTGAATGAATTTCCTCAAGCATCATTTCTTTCATTTCTGAATCTTTTTCAGATTTCAAGTCTTCTTTTAGGCTTTCCATTTCCTCTTTACGATTTTTGTAATATGTATATTTTTGAACAACTTCATCAATGCTGTTTAAAGCCTTATTATACTCCATAATTTTCTTTGGGTCTGAAACAACTTCAGGATCCATAAGCATTTCTGTAAGTTCTTTATGCTTTAAGACAACATCGTCTAATTTTTGAAACATAATTTATTTTTCAACTCCTAAATTTTCCTATTTTTTATATTATATTTGAACTTTTTAAAAATCAGATTTGATAAAACTGATTGAAATCTAAAATCCATATAACTAATTATAATTATAGGTTTTAGGCCCAAATTTAAAGCGGTATTTTTATAAAATTATTTTATTATAATAATATTTACCAACAGTTATTATAACACATTTTTTAACTTTTTTCAATTTTTAATTATATAAAATTCCAAATTTCATCATTACAAACAATATAATAAACGAAACTGAAAAACCAAGCAATCCTCCAGCCAGTACTTCTCTAATACTGTGAATTCCAGACTTAACCCTGCTCTGTGCAACTAATGCAGCCATAAAGAAGCCTAATATCAATATTCTCACATCTGAAGTCATAAATAAAAGTATTCCAAATGCTGAAAAAGCTATCGCACTATGTCCACTTGGCATTCCACCTTCAAGTGGTGTTCCCTTTTGAAAAAACGATTTAAGAACAATCACAAGGATTGCAACTAGAATTAATATTAAAATCGAGATATTCCCTTTTCTTCCTGCAATAACATGCAATTTATTTGTGCCGTCAAAAATATCCAGTAATTTATCATAAAATAGCAGATAACCTACACAAAGTGCATTAATCGCAGCAATTAAAACTGCTCCAGCCGCCACATCCTTAGCTAATTTTGCAAGAGGATGACGTTCAGGCGAAATCAAATCCACAAGTGCCTCAACTGCTGTATTTATAAGTTCTGTAATTATTACAAATGACACCGACAATGAAATTATAAGGATTTCTACCTTACTTGCATTTATAAGAATTGCTAAAATCACAATAACAATTGCAGCAAGTATATGTACTTTCATGTGTTTTTCGTTCTGCAATGCCGAGATCATCCCATCAATCGCAAAATTAAAACTGTCCACAAGCCTTTTATCTCTTGCCCTCTCTTTTTTAATGTCCCAATTGTATCTATCTTTTTTATGAAATAACCCAAAAATTGATTTCTTCTCTTTTTTATTTTTTTCTCCCAAAATTTTTACTCCTTTCTAATTTCAATAGATTTTAATTTAAGTATTAATTTTTTTATTTTTATAGAATGTATTAACATTCTATTTTTACATTATTTCATTAATAATTATTTTTTTATACTTTTTTACGTAAGTTTATCAAATGCTATGCCCTTACAATTTTGCTTGATAATTTTTATTAATACTGTTTTTCACTTAAATGGCGAATGTTCAATAAGTTCTGAATTATATACTTTAGTAAGAAATTAAAACTTATTGTTTTTAATACAGTTTCTATTTTCCAAGAGGATTTTATATAAATTTATCATCTATTATAGTTAAATTTACTCAAAATTTCTTCTTCTCTTCTTCTCATGACAACTTTATCTTCCTCTTCAATATGATCGTATCCAAGTAAATGCAGCATTCCATGACATAATACATAATAAAATTCCCGCTCATCAGAATGCCTATATTCGCTAGACTGCTCTTTTACACGCTCTATTGAGATTACAATGTCACCTAACATATTTACTACTCCAAAGTTTTCAGTTTCATTATAGGCAAAGGAAATTACATCAGTTGGAATATCTTTTTGTCGATACTCACGGTTTATTTTCTGAATTTCATCATTTGTTGTAATTAATAATGAAAGATAGTATTCATTTTTATCAAATTCTTCTTTATATTCATTTTTTAGAATATAGCTCACAAATTCATTTATTTTAGGTTCATCAAAAAAATTGTCAATTTTTTCAATATCATAAGTTATATCTATTTCTACCATAATTTTCTCCATTTTTATATTTTTAATTTTTTTTAGCTTTTTCATCCATTTTTGGATATTTTATCCTCTCGTGATAAACACCTTGCAGTGTATTTATAAATGATCGTACTACAATTTCTATCTCTCCCAAAGTTAAGTCGGAGTCGCTTAACTGCTTGTCTTCAATTTTAGATTTTACCAAATACCTGATAAAGTTTTTGATTCCTTCTTCACTTTTATTTTCAAGCGTTCTTGTTGCCGCTTCTACCGTATCTGCCAGAAGGATTATTCCTGATTCTTTTGTTTTTGGCTTAGGCCCGCTGTATCTAAAATTACTTTCCACAACTTCTTCTCCACTTTCTAGTGCTTTGTAATAAAAATATTGTGTTAGCGTTGTACCGTGATGTTGCAGTATTACATCCAATATTTCCTTTGGCAGTTTATTCTCTTTTCCCATAATATAGCCATCTTTTGTATGCGAAGTCAATATTAATGCACTTAATGATGGTTTTATCTTATTATGGGGATTAACTCCATCCCGTTGATTTTCCACAAAAAATTCTGGACGCTTCATTTTTCCTATATCATGATAATATGAGGCAATTCTTGCAAAAGTAGCATTTGCTCCTATACTTTCAGCCGCTCCTTCCGCAAGAGCCCCAACCATTATACTATGATGAAAAGTTCCTGGTGCTTTCATAAGAAGCTGTCTAAGCAAGGTATGTGAAAAATCACTTAATTCTAGTAATTTCATTGTCGTCAGAATTTCAAAGTAATCTTCAAAATATGGCAGAGCCGCAAGTGACACCATTCCAGTTAAAATTCCTGAAAATACTGAAAACACTATCATTAACATAATTAACCCAAAACTTGACTGATTGACTAATCCATAGCTAAATGCCATCAATGCCTGAAATATTCCTAAAAAGAAACTCAATTTTACAATATCACTTCTACTCACAAGATTTGCAGCCTTATAAACTGCAACTAGTGAAACTGCTATTGTAACTAAAAACCACGATTCTTCTCTTGACAAGATAACCATATTTGAAAATGTCAAAATAATTGCATACGTTCTATTTCCCAAAATTGTTGTTATAATAGGAAGCATTGCGAATGGAAGCAAATAAATAAAAAACTCGTTATTTAAAAATAAAATATAGAAAACATTTACAAATACTATTGTAATAAGTGTCGGATAGAATGCCTTCGATTCTACAATTTTTTTTACATTTTTTCTAAGCAAATAGTAAATTAGTATCATAAGAAGCGAGAATGTAGAAGCAAGTCCGACTATTTTCCTCAATTTATCTCCATTTCTTACTAAATTTAATTTCTCAAGTTTTAAAAGTGCATCCGAATCGATAGTTTCACCTTTTTTTACAATAATGTCTCCTTTATAAATTTTAATTTCCTTATCCCTTAACGACATCATATTATCTGCAATTTTTTTCTTTGTAGCCTCTTCATTAATAACCAGATTTGGCTTCATAAAATTTTGCAGAACTTTCATATCCAGATTATCTGCTTTTATATCTTTTTTTCGTATTATTTTTGAAAGATTTTCCATTTTATAAATTCCATCACTATAAATTTCTGATATAATGTCCGTTAGATTTACAGAATACTCAACATTTTCAGTTCTTGCCTTTATTTCCTTAATATCCTCAACCGAAAATGTGTACTTATTATCCTTTATATACCCTTTAATCGTTGCCTCATCAGATAAATTTCGTACATCACGTAAAAATTTGTTAAGCAAAATTATAGTTTCTCTATTCACATCCTTTATTTTATCAAATTCAGGCTGTGTCGTCTTCATTATTTTTTCTTCAATGCTGTCGTCCAAAATATCTATAAAATAAGATACATTTTTATAAGCCACAATATCAGATTTTGCAATGCTTCCAACAACATAGTTCACATTTAACCTTGACATTTCGATAATTATTCCAAATATCATAAATATTATTGTTAAAATAATAAATCTGAACATGAACTTGTTTTTGACTTTATACTGTGTTTCATTGTTTTTAGTCTTTCTTTCCTTCACTTCAAAAACAAATTCTCGCCCTAGTATATTTACTCTCATTTTCCCTTTCCTTTCCTAAATTTTATAAAACTCCCTTTTTGCTTTTACAATACTCTATTACTTCATCTTTTTTAAAATTTCACTTTTACTTTCAACTACCTTGTTTCTTGGCAAAGCCGATAAAAATTTTTTTCCATACATTTTTTTTATTATTCTGTTATCTAGAATTATAATATTTCCGCTATCAGTCTTGCTTCTAATAAGTCTTCCAACTCCCTGCTTAAACTTAATTACGGCTTGCGGAACTTGATAGTCATTAAACGGGTTCTGTCCATTTTTTCTAATGTTTTCAATAATCGCTTCAGTTACAGGGTCATTTGGCACTTTAAACGGCAGTTTTGTGATGATTACTGATTGCAGCTGTTCCCCCTGTACATCTACACCTTCCCAAAAACTGTCTGTCCCAAATAATATTGGATTTTTAGAATTTTTAAATATTTCTATCATTTCATGCCTTGGAAAATCATTTTGCTTTATAAGCGTATATTCCTCTTCTGAGAAACGTGATTTTAACTGATTGTACAAAAAATTCAAAGCACTATATGAAGTAAATAATAAAAAACAATGCCCTTTCGTATTTTTTATTACACCTTCAATAAATTCTTCTAAATCCCTTAAAAATTCGATATTTGTTGGATCAAGTGCATCTTCTGGAATATAAACTTTCATTTGTTTTTCGTAATCAAATGGCGATTTTACAATCCTTTCGTCTATTTTCCTGCGATTTTCCTTCATAAGACCAATACTTTTTTTATAATAATCAAATTTATTGTCAACAGCAAGTGTTGCTGAAGTAAAAACCATCCTATCCATTTTTGTAAACAAATTATCATTCAGTTCATCTGAAATATCGAAAGGAGTAGCATATAATTTTACATTTGGACGAATTGTAGTAACATTAGCCCAGTAAACATACCCTTCTTCTTTCCCTTCCAGAATAAACTCAAATTTCTTATAATATTGCTTCAATCTTTCATAATATCTTGAAAATTCAAATAAAAACCCCTCTTTATCTTCCAAATTATAATTGCTCACTGTATTTAAAAACTTATTAATTCTTATAACTAAATTTCCATAACTTTCCTTAAATTGGCTATTAATTTCCATAACTTCACGAAAAGCCTTATTACTTTGCATTTTCTGCTTATCAATTTTTATTTTGATTTCCCTGTTGTTATTATTTTCTGAAAAAAGATATATCAATTTATCAAAAATATCTATTCCCTTATCGTAAAATATATTCAATTCTGCAATAGCATCTTCCTTCAATTCATCGACTTTCTCATATTCTTCACTTGAAAGACTTTCGTTCAGATAAGTCATTAATCTTACAATAGCCCCACCATTGCTGGAATTTACAACACGTCTATTATAAATATTCCCCATAAGCCGTCCAAATGATATTTTTGACGTTTCAAAAGTAAAATAATTTCGAGCCGTATCTTCTATATTGTGAGCCTCATCAAAAACAACAATATCATAATTTGGTAAAATTGAATAATTTGTATAAAATCCTGTCTGATTTCTAATTGCTAAATCTGCAAAGAACATATGGTGATTAACAATAAGAAGTGTTGCATCCGCAACATTTTTTCTAGCATTAAAAAAGTGGCATTTTGAATAATATGGACACTTTACTCCTTTACACATATCCGCTTCACTATTCACTTTTTCCCAGATACTGTTTGAAATCTCGTATTTCAGCTCATTCCTGTCACCTGTCCTCGTAACATTTTTATCCCAGTCAATAAGATTTCTTATAATATTTTTTTCAGTTTTTTCCTCTTCCGTATCTGTTTCTTTCTCTGCAACATCTATATTATAAAGTTTCCTCTTGCAAAGATAATTCCCACGCCCTTTCACAATCTGATAATTAAAATCTTCATTAATAATTTTTTTTAAAAGCGGAATGTCCTTATTAACAAGCTGTTCCTGCAAATTAATCGTATTTGTGGAAACTATCACTTTCAGATTATTTTCAATAGCATAAAGTAACGTAGGTAATAAATAGGCTATTGTCTTTCCTGTACCAGTTCCTGCCTCAACTATCAGCTTCTTATTCTCATTCATGCTATTTTCAATTAATTTCGCCATTTCATACTGTTCACGCCGCACTTCAAATTTACCAAAATTCTTATGAATAACTCCATTCTCCCCAAAATATTCATCTATATCTATCTTTATAAATTCTTTTAAAGGTACAATCACATAAATATCATCCACAGCGTTATTCACAATGTATGAAGCTCCCCCAACTTCCCCATACATGCTGGAAATACTTACATCTTCATCTGACGGAATCAACACTCCAGATGGATGATTATGTATTATAACTTCATTTTTTCTCATCATATTTAATAATGCAGCAACAGAACTGGAATTTCCTCTTGCAATAACTTCTACCTCAGAAACTATTCCTTCTTCATCAGGAATTCCACGAAAAAACACTTCATTTCCGCCAGATTCGCTAATTCCGAGACGCATACTCTCCATTGCTTTCGCACTAATAAATTCAGCAATTTTCATCTTTCCTCCTATAGTAAAGATTTTACTATATAATAGGCTTTTTTTCAACTTTTCTTAAAAAAACTCAATAAACACATAAATACTTCAAGTTATTTCTTTTGTATTTCTCTATTTTTTAACAAGATCCCCTATATCTCAAAAAATAATTTTAAATATTTCTTTATATAATACTTCTTTGTTTCTAGCCTTCCTCTCTGTTTTCTTTCTATAATTTTCTCATTCTTTAATTTCTTTCTAAATTCATTATCATCAAGATACCCTTCCATCTTTTCTTTTAAATCCTTCTGGTTTCTTTTTACCTGAAGATAAAAATATTACTTCTTCTATTTTAATAATGTTTATTACTAATTCTTTCAGATTTTGGTCATTTTCTAATATTTTTGCCAGATTATTTTCTAAGATCAATTCGACAACCTATAGTTCAAAATTATAAATTGCACAAATTAACGAAAATCTCAGGGCAAATTTTCTTCTCTTCTTTCTGTAACGTGTAGACACTATCCTGGATTTCTTGATATACCTGTTCACATGCTCTATGTAGATTCTCCGCTTTGAAATAGTTGAATTGTATTTTCTATCTTCTTTAGTTAATTTATTCCTTTTTGTCGATTTTTCAGGTATCAAGCTATTACTGTGTATCTTATTCATACCTATGTATCCTTTGTTGGCAATTAAAAGTACATCTTTTAAAAGATGCACGTAGCTTTTGCAGAACAGCTTAAAGTCATGAACGCTTCCATGTGAAAATGAGACGTTAAGTATCCTCATATCTTTTTCGTCTGCCGCTATCTGAGCCTTTATCGTGTGCTTTTTCTTTTTTCCTGAGTAATATCTCCGCTGTTTTTTTAGGACGCTCAATCTCACATTCCGTAGTGTCAACCAGTACAACCTCTATCTCAGTGTCCCTGACAAGCTCCCTCTTTTTAGGCAAGGAAAACTCCCCGTTTTTATCAGTGTGTTCTCACCCTATTTAACACACTCACAGATGATACTTTTTTGCAACGACGTATTCAAAGGCAAGGTTGTCGAACAGGTCTAATATATAATAAAACCTATTTAAAACTGAACTATTTTATCAAACAAAACAGAAATAACCGTTTCTTTTATGAAAGGTCTCCTGTATCCTTCTTGAACTTTATCCAGCCATACAATATGCTGGAACTTATATTGAATTGAAATAACGTTTTTGTCTTTCCATTCTCAAAATAAAAATTTAAAATTCTTTTTCTGTAATTTTTTTGTATGCTGTAATATTATTATACCATATTTCTAGGACGTTTTTATATAAGTTTTGCTATAAATCACGACAAACACATGAAAAAAATCTGAAAAAAGAGATATAATATTACTGATGAAAGAAACTGATAAAAATGTCAGAAGATAGTCAAAATCTAAAAGAATTTTACTCAAATATAGAACAAGCGATAAACTTCAAAAATAAAATACAAGTTAAGTGACATTGTTGTAATTATTATTTTTGCTATACTTACAAATATTGAAAATTAAAGAATTTGAGAAATTGTATCTTAAAGCATTAAAAAGATACTTGGAGTTCCTTCACATGACTATTCAAAGAGTCATGCTACAATAGGCTTGAAATTATAGAAGTTTTTTTGACAAAATGGATGGAACTAAAAATTTCTGGGAAAGATAAAAAAATAAGAAGGATATTGAACATTAACGGGAATTTATCAAACAGGATGAAAAATAAAAACAATAGTTCATTAGATATAGCATCTACATATTCAAAAGAAGATGGGATATGCTATTCACAAGTAGCAACTGAAGGAAAAGAAAATGAGATAGAAGCGATATTACGCCTGCTTGATAAAATCTCAATAAAAGAATGCATAGCTACAATAGGAACTCAAAAAGAAATCATAAGAAAGATAGAGTAGAAGATGGGCATTTCTCTCTTCAAGTAAAAGGTAATCAGAATACTTCAAAAAAAGAAGCTATAATTACAAAGGATACAGAAAAAAATAAAGAACGAAAGAAAATATAGCCGGAAGAGAGAAAACAAGGGAATATTACTATACAAAAGAAATAAGGAATTGAAAGAAGTAGGGGAGATAGGTGTATCAATTTTAACCACGGAAGTAGACGGAAAAAACAGAAACAGAGAAGATACTAGATAATCAATATAACAGGAGGAGTAGAGGAATTTGTAAGAGCAGTAATAGTGAAGCCAATATAAAATGACCTAAAAATATAATAGTATTACGATATATGAAAAAGGTTATGGAAAAACAAAAACATCATTTCAATTCAACATAAATTCCAGAACATTGTATGGATAGATAAAATTTAAGAAAAAGACAGAAGATTTTTCATTAAGAAAATAGACATTGAACAAAAATGCAGCATATTTTAAGGAAATTAGCAATATCGACACTGGAACTGTCATTCAGAAAGAAATTTATCAGAAGGATAAAGATATATATTTGAAGGGAAGAGCAGATAAGAGATATAAATCAAACTGAATTCCTTTTTGAACAAAAAAATGGCGTCCCCGGTTGGACTTGAACCAACGACCCTCTGATTAACAGTCAGATGCTCTAACCAGCTGAGCTACGGAGACGCAAAGAAAAAAGTTTGGCAACTTCCTATTTTCCCGGGACGAATCCAAGTATCGTAGGCGCAGGCAGACTTAACTGCCGGGTTCGAAATGTGACCGGGTGTATCCCTGCCGCTATGATCACCAAACTATGTAAGATTAAATTGTATGAACTAAGACAATGAGAAATAAATAGTAGAAGTAAAAGACTACCTAAAAAGCATATGTAATATTAGTACCAGTCAGCTAAACGCATTACTACGCTTACACCTCTGGCCTATCGACCATGTGTTCTCCATGGATACTGCGAGTACTCATCTCAAAGCCGGCTTCCCGCTTAGATGCTTTCAGCGGTTATCCGTTCCAGACGTGACTACTCAGCCGTGCCACTGGCGTGACAACTGATACATCAGAGGTCTGTCCAACCCGGTCCTCTCGTACTAAGGTCAGATCTTTTCAGTACTCAAGCGCCTGCAGTGGATAGGGACCGAACTGTCTCACGACGTTCTGAACCCAGCTCGCGTGCCTCTTTAATGGGCGAACAGCCCAACCCTTGGGACCTTCTCCAGCCCCAGGATGAGACGAGCCGACATCGAGGTGCCAAACACTTCCGTCGATATGGACTCTTGGGAAGTATCAGCCTGTTATCCCCGGGGTAGCTTTTATCCGTTGAGCGACGGTCCTTCCATTCGGAACCGCCGGATCACTAACTCCCACTTTCGTGCCTGCTCGACCCGTCAGTCTTGCAGTCAAGCTCCCTTATGCGTTTACACTCTTAGGCTGATTTCCATCCAGCCTGAGGGAACCTTTGAACGCCTCCGTTACTCTTTGGGAGGCGACCGCCCCAGTCAAACTGCCCATCTAGCACTGTCTCCGTTTCCAGATTAGAATTCCGACGGCATATGGTTGGTATTCCAACAGCGACTCTGCCAAGACTGACGCCTTGGCTTCATAGTCTCCCAACTATCCTATACACATGCAGCCAGAACCCAATGCCAAACTACAGTAAAGCTCCACGGGGTCTTTCCGTCCTACTGCAGGTAGCCGGTATCTTCACCGGCATTACAACTTCACCAGGTCTCCAGCCAAGACAGCTCCCAAATCATTTCACCATTCGTGCAGGTCGGAACTTACCCGACAAGGAATTTCGCTACCTTAGGACCGTTATAGTTACGGCCGCCGTTCACCGGGGCTTCAATTTGAGTCTCTCAACCCTCCTCTTAACCTTCCGGCACTGGGCAGGTGTCAGCCCATATACGTCGCCTTTCAGCTTAGCATAGACCTGTGTTTTTGGTAAACAGTTGCTTGGGACTCTTCACTGCGGCCTGTTTCCCCTCAGGGTGTTTCTCCCATCAGGTATATCAGGCACCCCTTCTCCCAAAGTTACGGGGCCATTTTGCAGAGTTCCTTAGCTAGAGTTATCCTGTCGGCCTTAAGTTTCTCACTCTGTCCACCTGTGTCGGTTTACAGTACGGGCGCTGCTTCTCATCGATAGAAGTTTTTCTCGGCAGTGTAGGATCTGCAGCTTATGCAGATGCACTTACCCATCAGGTCTCACATTTAGGCATGCGGATTTTCCTGCATGCCCATGCTACGCCCTTAGAAAGGCTATTCCGTCAGCCTTCCCGCATACCTTCCTGCGTCACTCCGTCTCTCAGGCGATAACAGCGGTACAGGAATATTAACCTGTTTTCCATTCGCCATCACATTTTTGCTTATGCTTAGGTCCCGACTCCCCCAGGGCGGACAAACCTTCCCCTGGAAACCTTGGACTTCCGGCCGGCGGGATTCTCGCCCGCCTTCTCGCTACTCATTCCTGCATTCTCACTTCTGATACCTCCAAGACTGCCTTACGGCGTCTCTTCAACGGCCTACAGAACGCTCTCCTACCAGGCGTAAAAACGCCTCCGCAGCTTCGGTTTATGTCTTAGCCCCGTTACATCTTCGGCGCAGATACTCTCGACCAGTGAGCTGTTACGCACTCTTTCAAGGCATGGCTGCTTCTAAGCCAACCTCCTGGTTGTCTGTGAATATCCACCTCCTTTCCCACTTAGACATAATTAGGGACCTTAGCTGGCGGTCTGGGCTGTTCCCCTCTCGTCCGAGGACCTTGTCATCCACGGACTCACTCCTGACTATTAATATGCGGTATTCGCAGTTTGCTTGATTTCGGTAAGCAATACGCCCCCTAGACCATACAGAGCTCTACCCCCGCATATCTTAATATCAAGGCTGCACCTAAATGCATTTCGGAGAGAACGAGCTATCTCCTAGTTCGATTGGCTTTTCACCCCTAGACCTATCTCATCTCCCAACTTTTCAACGGCGGTGAGTTCGGCCCTCCACTGAGTCTTACCTCAGCTTCAGCCTGGACAGGCCTAGATCACTAGGTTTCGCGTCTATGACTAGCGACTTAATGCCCTATTAAGACTCGGTTTCCCTTCGGCTCCACTTTATTAACCTTGCCACTAATCATAACTCGCAGGATGATTAACCAAAATCCACGCAGTCACACATAAAGTGCTCCTACCGTTTGTAAGCACACGGTTTCAAATTCTATTTCACTCCCTTGCTCAGGGTTCTTTTCACCTTTCCCTCACGGTACTCTTCACTATCGGTCAACAGTAGTATTTAGCCTTGCGTGATATGGTCCACGCTGATTCACGCCAGATTCCTCGTGCCTGACGCTACTCGGGTGCTTCCAGTCACAGCATATGTTTTATGTTCTACAGGACTATCACCTTCTTTGGTCCAGCTTCCCAGCTGGTTCCACTTACACACATGCAGCTTAAACATTATGACAATCCGTTAATGGAAGTCCCTCAACCCCGTGCCAGCAACGCTGTCCGCTTGGCACTGACACGGTTTAGGCTCCTCCCTGTTCGCTCGCCGCTACTTAGGGAATCGTTTTTACTTTCTTTTCCTCCCGCTACTTAGATGTTTCAGTTCGCGGACTTACCGTTTTCACACATATCCTTCAGATATGTAGGTTTACCCATTCGGAAATCCAGGGATCAATAATTATGTGCATCTCCTCCTGGCTTATCGCAGCTTATCACGTCCTTCATCGGCTACTGTTGCCTAGGCATCCTCCGTGTGCCCTTATTAGCTTTTTCTCCAGAATAACTTTTACTCTAGTTTTATTGTAATCTTTTACCTACTATTCATTTCTCATTGTCCTAATATAAAACATAGAAGATATAAGAAGAAGCTGTGTTTATTTCTCCTTAGAAAGGAGGTGATCCATCCGCACCTTCCGGTACGGATACCTTGTTACGACTTCACCCCAATCACTATCCACACCTTAGATGCCTTCCTCCTTACGGTTGGACCAGCAGCTTCAGGTGCAGACAACTCTCGTGGTGTGACGGGCGGTGTGTACAAGACCCGAGAACGTATTCACCGCAGCATTGCTGATCTGCGATTACTAGCGATTCCAGCTTCATGAAGCCGAGTTGCAGGCTTCAATCCGAACTTGGACCGGCTTTCAAGATTCGCTCAGCGTTGCCGCCTGGCTGCTCTCTGTACCGGCCATTGTAGCACGTGTGTAGCCCAGATCATAAGGGGCATGATGACTTGACGTCATCCCCACCTTCCTCCTGCTCTTCGCAGGCAGTCTCACTAGAGTCCCCAACTTAATGATGGTAACTAACGATAGGGGTTGCGCTCGTTGCGGGACTTAACCCAACATCTCACGACACGAGCTGTCGACAGCCATGCACCACCTGTCTCTGCGTTCCCAAAGGCACTGCCCGCTCTCACGGGCATTCGCAGGATGTCAAGATCTGGTAAGGTTCCTCGCGTTGCGTCGAATTAAACCACATGCTCCACCGCTTGTGCGGGTCCCCGTCAATTCCTTTGAGTTTCAGCCTTGCGGCCGTACTCCCCAGGCGGATTACTTATCGCATTTGCTTCGGCACGGACACTCTTCATGCCCACACCCAGTAATCATCGTTTACAGCTAGGACTACCAGGGTATCTAATCCTGTTTGCTCCCCTAGCTTTCGCACTTCAGCGTCAGTTGCCGTCCAGTGAACTATCTTCATCATCGGCATTCCTGCACATATCTACGAATTTCACCTCTACTCGTGCAGTTCCGTCCACCTCTCCGGTACTCTAGCCCTGTAGTTTCCGGGGCAAGCCTGCGGTTGAGCCGCAGGTTTTCACCCTAGACTTACAGGGCCGCCTAGATGCCCTTTATGCCCAATAATTCCGGATAACGCTTGCGACATACGTATTACCGCGGCTGCTGGCACGTATTTAGCCGTCGCTTCTTCTGCAGGTACCGTCACTTTCTTCTTCCCTGCTGAAAGCACTTTACAATCCGAAAACCTTCTTCGTGCACACAGAATTGCTGGATCAGGGTTGCCCCCATTGTCCAATATTCCCCACTGCTGCCTCCCGTAGGAGTAAGGGCCGTATCTCAGTCCCCTTGTGGCCGTTCACCCTCTCAGGCCGGCTACCTATCATCGCCTTGGTAGGCCATTACCCCACCAACTAGCTAATAGGACGCAAGGCTCTCCTGCAGCGTCTCCTTTCATCAGGCTTGACATGCGTCAGCCTGACAATACCAGGTCTTATCAGTCGTTTCCATCTGTTATCCCTGTCTGCAGGGTAAGTTCCTTACGCGTTACTCACCCGTCCGCCTTGGCTAGTCTGTGCAAGCACAGCTTCGCCAAAGACTTGCATGTGTTAAGCATTCTGTCAGCGTTCATCCTGAGCCAGGATCAAACTCTTCATTCAATATATCATAAATATATTTTATTTCACCTTAGTTTTGACAAGTTCATATCTTACTCTACTAAAATATATACTCTTGACTTTTATTTTATCTATTACACATTATTGCTTCTTCTATTCTTATTTTCTATTGTCCTGTGATACCTTTTTCGTATCGACAAGATATATATTACCACAATCACTCCCTTTTGTCAACTACTTTTTTTGAATTTTTTGCAAAATTATTTTTATGGCGTCGCTTATATTTTTTATTTTACCCAATTCATTATCTGTGATCCATTTTGAGACATCGGTGTTTGTGTAGCCTAAAGATTCGAGAGCTAATTTCAAATCTTCTTTCATTGATATAATATGCGAAGTTGAAATTTCTGCTGTTATTAACTTACCATTTAATATATTGCTATTTTCTTCGATAGTTTCTATTATATCCAGTTTTTTCACTTTATCTTTTAAATCTAAAATTATTTTCTGAGCTTTTTTAATTCCTAATCCTGGAACTCTGGTAAAAATTTTTGATTCATTCTCTGTAACAATATCTATGATTTCTTTTAAATTAAATGTTGAAAGTATTGCAATTGCAAGTTTTGGTCCTACTCCGCTTATACTTACCAGCGCTTTGAACAGTTCACGCTCATTTTGTGTTTTGAAGCCATACAAAGATATATCGTCTTCTTTAACATTTGTATAAATGTATAACTTTTCTATATCTCCTATTTTGTCTATTTTCTCAAATGTTTTTAAAGAAATATTAATCTTATAAGCTAGTCCATTTACATCTATAGCAACGTAATCAATTTTTTTTACTGTTAATTTTCCAGAAATATATTCAAACATTATTCTCCTTTTTTTACTAAAATTTATTATTTTATAGGATTACTATAATCTTATTAGTTCCACTTTCTGTATGTTTTCTTCTAAGAACATAATTCCTATTTTTTTAAATTTTTCCTTACCATCCGTAACATAATATTTTACTTTTTCATTAGGAGCATCATTTTTTAATAATTTTTCTTTTTTAAGAATGTCTTTTAAATCTAATGCAGTTTCTTTTGCTGGATCTACTATTTCTATATCAGGATATAATTTATTAATTGCATCTTTTAAAAGTGGATAATGAGTACATCCCAATATTAATGTATCAATTTTTTCTTTAAAATCATCAAGATAAGTCTTTATTATCTGATTTACCAATTTTCCACTCAAAATTCCTTCTTCTACTGCTGGAACAAAAAGTGGACATGCTTTTTGGAAGATTTCTACATCTATTCTATAGTGTCTTATTTCTTCTTCATATTTACCAGATTTTATGGTTGCTTTTGTCCCTATAACTCCTATTTTTCTATTTTTTGTCGTATTTATTGCCGTTCTTGCTCCAGCTTCTATCACTCCGATAATCGGTACTTTAAAAATTTCTTTCAATTCTTTCAAGGCAAGTGCTGTAGCAGTATTACAAGCAACTACGATAGCATTTACCCCTTTTTCTAGTAAAAATTCAACTATTTCCTTCGAATATCCGATTATAAGCTCCTTCGTCTTTTCGCCATAAGGAACTCTTGCTGTATCTCCAAGATAATATATCCTCTCATTTGGCAATACTTTCCTGATTTCCTTTAAGACTGTAAGTCCACCAATTCCTGAATCAAATACACCGATAGACATTTTAGTCTCCTTTCTCTTCTTTTAGGATTAAAAAAGTCTAATTTTGATTAAAATTAAACTATGATAAACAAACTTAGTTTATATTATTTCATAATCAATTCTCCGCTGTAAGTCAATGTTCCATCAGTTGCAATGTATGTTCCTACGATTTTTCCACGACTTTCCTTAGTAATCCCGGAATTAAGATTTACTGAATAAGTTAGATTTGGTCGCTCAGTTGCTGTTATTTCTACATCCTTTGTTGGATAAAGATTATACTTAACATCTTCTATTGTCGCTGTAGCCACGACATCATTCTTATTTATTATTTTCATTTTTTTACCAGCTGAATTGTTATGATTTTTTCCAAAAATCATATTAAAAAATTGCTCTACCTTATTATTTCCTTTAGAATTTTTACTAGTCTCTGCGCTACTAGTATCATTGTTTTCAACATGTCTTGTGTTATTATTATTCATACTTGTTTTTCTTACATGTCCATTGGCATAATAATCATTTATTTCCTTGGCTCCAATAGCGTTTCTATCCTTTGCTCTGTTTGAGCCAAGAATAATAGCAATCATTCTATCATTACCTCTGTTTGCAGTTAAAACTATATTGGAACCAGCAGCATTATGATAACCTGTTTTTATACCGTCTACTCCTAGCACATTTCCTAACAAACTATTTGTGGAAGTTACTTTTGTATTTCCATTATCTACATAATCTGTCTTGTTTTTTGAAAAATTTAAATATTCACTATAGTCTTTTAATGTTATTTGAGCAAGCTTATATAGGTCTTTTGCATTTCCTTGATCCATACATGAACCTGTATAACTAGGTGGCAACCCATGTGGAGAGCAGTATCTCAATGAATTTAATCCATAGTTTTTTGCCTTCTCATTCATCGAATGTACAAAATTTGGTACATTTCCTCCTACGTATTCAGCAAGTGCATACGCTGCATTATTTGATGACTTTATAATAGTCGCTTTTAATAAATCCCTTACTGTATATTGTTTTCCAGCTATAAGCTTTATTCCATATGGAACTGAAGCCGCTTTTGATGAAACTGTCACTTTGTCATCATATGAAATTGTTCCATCTTTTATTTTATCCAATGTTAAGATTGATGTCATAATTTTGGTTACCGATGCCAAAGGCCTTATAGCCAAACTGTTATCTTCCTTTACAATATTTCCATTAACATCTCCAATCAAAAGTGATTTATAATCATAATAATCTTCTCCATTGGAAAATGATAGAGCTGAAACTGTCAAAAATGCTACAGCCATAACTATTTTTTTACTTTTTTTGCCAATTTTTAATTTTTTTTTCATTTTTATTCCTTTTAACCTCTTTCCATTATCTAAATAATAAATTTAACTAAAGTGTATTTTAACACTTATATATTAGTTTTTCATTTGTAATTTTCTTGATACACGACAAACGCATGAATATTTTAAACTATTTCTTTATATTTATCCATTTTTTTTTACAACAGCATTTCTATATATCAAAAAATAATTTTAAGTATCTTCTTATATTATCTCTTTATCCTTCTGCTAAATTTCTTTCTGAACGGCAGCTCTTCCAGTATTGAGATTGCTAATTTCCTTAGAATATTTAAGTTTCTTGCTGCATTTTTGTTTAATGTCTTATTTGCATCTTCTCTGAATGTCACATCCAGTATCCAGTGATAGCTTTCTATTGCCCATGTCCTCTTACTGCTCTTACAAATTCTTCCACTCCCCCTGCTATATTCGCTATGTAATACCTTTTCTGTTCCTGCTTTTTTCCATTTTCTTCTGTTGTTAAAATTGATGCACCTATCCCTTTTACTTCCTTCCATTCCTTATTTCTTTTAATAAGCCATTCTGTTTCTTCAGTATAGTAATATTCCCTAGTTTCCAGTCGACCCCTTTGCTTTTCTGTTTTCCTGCTGTACATTCCTTCTTTCTTTAATTTTTTTCTGAATCCCTTGTTAGCAAAGTAATATTCTATATCTTCTTTTAAAGTCTTCTGGTTCCCTTTTACCTGGAAACAGAATAGCCCTTCTTCTTTCCTATCTTTTTTATGATTTCTTTCTGAGTTCCTATCGCATCTATTGTAACTATACATTCCTTTACTAAGATTTTATCAAGCAAACGTAATATCGCTTCTATTTCATTTCCTTTTCCTTCAACCGCCACTTGTGAATAGCAGATTCCATCTTCTTTGGAATACGCAGATACTATGTCTAATGGGCTGTTGTTTTTATTCTTCATTCCGTTTAAAAATTTCCCATCAATATTCAATATTTTTCTTATTTTTTTATCTTCCCCAGAAATTTTTAACTCCATCCATTTTGTCAAAAGAACTTCTGTAACTTCAGGCTCTATTGTAGCCATGACTCTTTGAATAGTATCATGCGAAGGAACTCCGTTTGGCAGCTCCAAGTATCTTTTTAATGTTTTAAGATACAGTTTCCCAAATTCCTCAACCTCTTCCCGATATTCAACATTCGCAAGTATACCAAAAAGAGTAATCACAACAATGTCACTTAACTTGTGTTTTATTTTTGAAGCCTATCGCTTGTCCTCTATTTGAGTAATATATATTAACAATTCTTTTAGATTTTGGTTATTTTTCGACATTTTTACCAGCTTCTTTCATAAGATATCTCAGTAATATTATACCTTTTTTTTAGATTTTTTCATGCGTTTGTCGTGGCCTATGGATATTAGAGTTAATATCTCCGAATCATCGCCTGTTAGAGTAATTAGCAAATTATTGGAGGGATTAGACTATAGATTTTTAATGCAAGTATACTCTAAAATAAAGGTCGTAAGCGAAAAATTGAAGCCAGCAAAATGTTTTTTATCATTGCATATGCCATGTTGGACGGTGTTAACACTACTAGAGCTACAGAGAAAAATTGTAGGGAAAATATTAATTACATGTGGATCCTTAGAGGAAGTTCTGCCCCTGATCATAATACGGTTGCCAGATTTATCTCCAGCTGTAAAATAGAAATTGAAGATAATGCAAATAAATATACATTTGTGTGGAAGAAGGCAATTAATAAATTTTATGAAAAATTAAAAATTAAGGTAAATAATCTCCGATATTTATGAAATAAGAGAGCATCTGGAAAAAGAAATCTTAGACAGGGATATTGAATTTGTTTCCTAATCCTACGGATGTAAGAACGCTTGTTCCATTTTTATCAGTATTGGAAAGTAAAAACTTGAAATTTGAAAATATTGTTGCAGATGCAGGATATAAAAGCGAAGAGAACTATGAATATCTTTTTAATAATAACTATACTCCATATATAAAGCCACAAAATTATGAAAAACAAAAAACCCGAAAATTTAAGCAGGATATTTCAAGGGCAGAAAATATGTCATTTAATGAAGAAACAGATACGTATACATGTGCAAATAATAAGAAACTTGAATTCAAATATATTTCAAAACGAAAAAATAAAAGCGGACATATATCGGAAAAGAAAGTATACGAATGTAATAAGTGTGAGGGATGTCCTTTTGCAGAAAAATGTAAAAAGACATCTCATAACAAAAAACTTTATGTAGCTGATAATTTTTTAAGATATAGAAAACAGTCACAGGAAAATATAGCAACAGAAAAAGGGATAATACTTAGAATGAATAGAAGCATTCAGGTTGAAGGAGCATTTGGAGTGTTAAAACAGAACATGAAATTCAAACGCTTTAAATACCGTGAAATATCTAAAACTAAAGTTGAAGCTATACTGTTTGCTATTGGCTATAATTTAAGAAAATATATTCATAAAAAGGTACAGAGACGTGAAGGCATGAAACTTCATAAATTAGTTGTTAACTAGACTTTAAGAGAAGTAAGGATCTCTAATTTTTTAGTGCAGTTTTTCTTTGATCAGAAAAAATTCTAATCAGATAACTGCAAAAAATTAGAGAGTTTTTAATTTGGACAAAAAAATAGAAGGTGAACTCAAAATTTTAGTCATTTTGAGACAGCTCCTTTTTCATTAATAACTGTTATATAATATAGTGAATATACAACGTTGAAGCTCTGATTTTGTAGTACAACACTAGTCCAATTAACAAGGTAAACGGTTATTTTCTCAAGCTTTTAAAAAGATATAGTAAAATTATAGCAATTTTGACAGTTCCAGAAAAATTATCTCAAAATACCATATTATTTGGCTTGATAGCAATAATAGTATAAAAAAAAGCCGAATAGAAATTCGGCTGATTTTTTGTATAATATATTTATGACAAACATTACACAAAATAAACTGAAATATATTTTCAGTAACAACAATATTTTACTAGATTCCTTAAAATTTTGCAAGAAAAATAATATTGGCGACAGTCACCTTGAATATATTAAACTTTCCATTGATACATTTCTTGCCTGCAGGGATATTTCAAAAGGTTTTGTCAAGTTCAAACGTCCTCTCTGTCCTGTTACACATTTGTTCCCTATTACCTGCAAGTCTAAGCTCTGCCCTTCTTGTGGTTACAGGTATTCTATGACATGGTCTGAAAATATTCAAAAACATATTCTCGATATCGAACACCGGCATGTTCTTTTTACTGTCCCTGAAGAATGCAGAAAGTTCTTCTTTTATGACAGATCCCTTCTGTCAAAACTTTCTACTGCTGTTAACCAGGTATTCAAGTTCGTCTTTCACAATATCAGCAGGAAAAGAAAAAGAAAAAACAAAATTTCTGAACATTCCAAATATTACTTTACTGATTCCGATATTGTACATTACGGTCTCATTTCTGTCATTCATACTTTTGGCAGGGACTTGAAATGGAACCCTCATGTTCATGCCATTGTTTCATTAGGAGGATTCAATAAAAATCTTGAGTTCAGGAAAATGAGATACTTCAACGTTGACACTATTGCCGGGCAATGGAAATACCTCCTTAAAATTATTGAAAACGGAAGCTATCCCAGCAAGAAGATTGAGAAAGACGCTAGAAATACTGCTACGAAGCTTTACAAGGAAAACAGAAGGTTTTTCTTTAACGTTGGAAATGGCGATATTAACAGCACAAAAGGCATTATCAAATATCTTGGACGATACCTTGCACGTTCCCCCATTGCTGAATACAAGATTACTGATATTACTGACAAGGAGGTTACTTTCTTTTTTAATGACCTGGCTAATGATAAAAAGAAAACTTACATTACTATGCCTTCTGAGAGATTTGTTTCCCATATTTTAATTCATCTGCCTCCTAAAAACTTTAAGATGGTAAACCGCTACGGATTTTATTCAAGACATATTTCTGACAGGCTTAAAGAGGCAATTGATGCTTTCAGGAAAAACATTGCCGTATTAAGATATTCATTTTATCAAAGGCAGATGTACAAGACTTTCGGGATGAATCCTTTTTACTGTCCAGTATGCAAGGTTAAAATGATTGTATGGGAATTTTATCATTACAGATATCCGCCCCTCAAAAAATACTATTAATATTTTATTAATCCAACTAGGTTGGATATTTTGTTGTAGACATTTATATATTTGTTTGACAAAAGAAGAGTAAAAGAGGCTGATGCCTCTTTTAAAATTATCAAATCTATCAGTAAATAACTAAAAAATATGAATTTAATTTCCTTATAAATTAAAAAGGAGTTGAAGAACAAACTCTTTTTTAGCTAAAAAGTCAGTAAAAATGGGGATAAAATATACATAAGTAACCAACATCGAAAAATAATTAAAATAGCCTTTATTTTATAGACATTTATTATCATTTTACAAACTAAAATAAAAAATCTAGCTATAGTATAAAAATTGATTATCTTAAATATAGATAATCTTTTTTTATTAATTCCAAAATTAAAAACTCAAACTTATATCAATTTGGTAGAATTATCTTAATCTAGGCATTTATCCAAAAGAATTTTTAACAAACGCCACAAGGCTAATACTAGGTTATACGATGGATTGATAAAGCTGTATTAGATAAGTCATCCCTATAAGCATAGCACCATTTTCTTGATTCTACTTAGTATGGCTATGAAATACAAATAATTTTTTTTGAGAAAATTAGCAACCATTAATTTAACCTGTTTATCAATTGTTAAAAAAATTTTAAATTTTTGTTGTAAAAGTACAACAAATAATGTATAATTAAATTGCAGATAGGAGACTAGACTGTATATCTGTGTAACTGAATGAAAGTTTAAGCGTTATGTAAGAACGCCAGCCACAGAGCCACTATTATAGTGGTGTTTTTTTATACATAATTTTTAGATAAATTAATACAGATAAAAGGAAGATAATATATAAAGAATACTGTATAAATAATGGTATGAAAGAAAGGAGTACATTTATGGTTTATATTAATGATAAAGAAGTATCTAAAAAGGAACTGAACAGGATAAGCAAAAGAATAGTTGAAAATGCTGAAACTATTGAGGATTTGCAGAAATTATCAGATTTTAGGGCTGAACACTCAAAAATAATAAAAAGTTTTGTATGGAGCTTGAGAAGTATTATAAATAACAAGAAAATAAAATTATCGAATAATAGAAATTCAATAATTATTTCTCAAAGATTAAAAAGGTTGCCATCAATAATAGGGAAACTTAAAAGATTTCCAGAACTACGATTGGGAAGAATGCAGGACTTGGCAGGAGCAAGAATAATATTGCCTAATATAAAGGATACAGAGGAAGTGGCAAATTACTTAAAAAATAAAGTTTATAAACAAAAAGACAAGAATAATTTTTTATTTATTAGGGAAAAAAATTATATCTTAGAGCCAAAAGAGGACGGCTACAGGTCAATACATCAGATATTTAAGTATCAAGGGAAAAAGGAAAAGAGGCTTGAAGGGTATCAGATAGAATTGCAGATAAGAACGAAGTTACAGCACCAATGGGCTACTTCAGTTGAAATAATAGACAGCATAAAACAGCAATCTTTAAAGACAGGTGGGGGAGACATTTATTATAGGGAATTTTTTAAATTATCAAGTAAACTGATAGAATACATTGAATTGAACAAAGATATTTCAGAAATTTCAAAAGAGCTGGATAGGTTAAGAGAACTAAATAGGGAATTTAATATACTGAAAACTTTAAGCAGTTTACGAGTTATAACCAAACGGCTTGAGGAAATCACAGGAGAAGGCTATTTGATATTGATATTGGATTATAAGGGCAATAGCATAAGATATATTCAAGTACCTGAAGAAAATATAAGTCGAGATTATTTGATGTATGAACGTGAATACAAAGAGGACACAAATAACGTTGTATCAGTATCGGTTGAGAACTTAAAAAACTTACGAAAAGCGTACCCAAATTATTTCCTA
Source organism: Leptotrichia sp. HSP-342 (assembly GCF_041199995.1). Classification (NCBI taxonomy): domain Bacteria; kingdom Fusobacteriati; phylum Fusobacteriota; class Fusobacteriia; order Fusobacteriales; family Leptotrichiaceae; genus Leptotrichia; species Leptotrichia mesophila. The sequence goes on along the minus strand of NZ_CP165646.1, from coordinate 533,161 downwards.
GACGCAAGAGAATTTGTTACAACAATAGGTAAATATATAAATAATACAGAGGAATAAAAAAATTAAAATCACGGTTATAAATTGAGCTCTGATTTTTTCTTAAAATTATTTTCTAAAAATAAAAAAAACAATTAGTATAGTTTTGGTAGACTTTTTCATTTCAAGGCAAGTATTTATCCAAAAAATTTTTTAACGAACGCTACAAGGCTGTTACACGGATATACGAGCGAATAACAAAAGGGCCTCACTCAAAAAAGCAGGCCCAAATTTAAAATCTATTTTTAGAAAACACATCACTATTTTCTTAATTTTATTTTTATAGCTTTAAATATAATAAATTTTATTTAAACTTTTCTTTAAAAAAGGCATTTTGAATCTTATTGAACAAATCCTCTTTTTCTTCAAAATCTATATTTTCATTATTAAAAAACGATATAATGGATGATTCTAAATTATTGGAATCTTTATTTATACCGTATAATATGTATTCAGGCGAAACGTTGTATAAGTTGGATAGTCTAATTAGACTTTCACTATTTATTTTTCTTTCGTTATTTTCATATCTTGAAATAGCTCCAGCAGATGATTTTATATTTTTAGCCACTTCCTCCAAAGAAAATTTGTACTTTTCTCTCAAACTCTTTAATCTTTTTCCTACATTTTCCATAGTAATTCTCCTTTAAAATCAATAAATTTTACCATAAAATTGATATTTTATCAATTTAATTGAAACGATACTGATAAATTTTATTTTTATGGTATATTTATTTTACCGATTAATGAATAAAAAAAGGAAAAACTTGACAAATACTCTTTAAAATATTAAAATTAAAGTATGATAGTAAAGGTAGTGATAATATGTTGGAAATTACAAATGATAAATTAAATAATTTTTTTGAAAATAATACTGTAATAACGGTTAAGGAAGCAGAAAAAATTGGTATAAAAAGGCAGACACTTTCTAATCTATGTAAAAAAGGGATTTTAGAGAGAGTAAAGCAAGGGGTTTATCAGAAAAGTGATACAATCACAGATGAATTTATGAAAATACAAAAAAATAATAATGTGATTTTTTCAAATACGACTGCTCTATATTTTCATAATTTAACAGATAAAGTACCAAATACAATTTCAATAACAGTTCCACAAGGTTACAATGTTTTACATATTACGAAAAAATTTAAAAATTTGAAAATTCATTATGTGAAAAAAGAAATATTTGAAAGTGGAAAAATTGAAACTTTGAGTAAAATGGGGGCTAAAATTTATATTTATGATAAAGAGAGAACGATATGTGATATTATAAAAAATAAAGAAAAAATTGATGTAGATGTGTTTTCAAAGGCACTAAAATTATTTTTTAAAGATAAAGATATAAAAGTAAGAAAATTAATAAAATATAGTAAAGAATTGAAAACTGAAAAAAAAGTAAGAGAATATTTGGAGATTTTGATATGACATCAGAAAAGTTAAAAGGGAAAATAAAAAGTTTTTCAGAAAAAAATGATTTGAAAGCACAGGAAGTATTGCAAATGTATTTTTTTGAAAGATTTTTGGCTCGATTGGAAAAATCAAAATATAGAGCGAATTTTATAATAAAAGGTGGATTTTTAATTTCATCAATTATTGGTATACAAAATAGAACAACGATGGATATTGATACGACGATAAAAGGACTTCCAGTAAAAGAAGAAATTATTAAAGAAATAGTATTAGAAATTTTAAATATTGAAGTAAATGATGGAATAGAATTTGTATTGGGAAAAATAGAAAATATAAGAGAAATATCTGAATATGAAAATTATAGATTACATTTGACAGCAAATTTTGAAAAAATAAAAAATCCATTAAAAATTGATATTACAACAGGAGATGTAATAATTCCATCAGAAATAGAATATTCATACGAAACAATATTTAAAGAAAAGTTAAATATCTTAGTTTATTCATTAGAAACATTGATTGCTGAAAAGTATGAAACTATAATAAAACGAAATATTACAACGACGAGATTGAGAGATTTTTATGATATTTATATGATTTTTAAATTGAAAAATGATAAGATAGATGTAAATAACTTAAAACAAGCAATTTGGGAAACGGCAAAAAATAGAAATTCAATAGAAGAAATATTAGAAAGCAAGGAAATTTTAGAAGACGTTAAAAATGATGAATATTTGAATAAACAATGGAATATTTATAAAAATGAAAATAAATATGTTGATAATATACAATTTTCTGAAATTTTGAAATTACTAAATAAAATAGCAGATATTGTACAAGAATAGAATAACTCCATTATTTTCCTAAATTTTTCATAATAATTCTACTTTAAAATCAATAAATTTAATCATATAATTGATATTCTATCAATTTAATTGAAGTTGTCTTGACAAACTTTTAATTTATGATATAATTATTTTACCAATTAGCAAAAGACGGGAGATTTAAAATGAAAAAGAATCTTTTAAAATCAAAAATGAGTTTACACGAAGACAACAACAAAACATTGGCACACAAGCTAAAAATAACTCCTTCAGCATTTTCACGAAAAATCAATGGAAGTAGTAATTTTACTATTGAAGAAATGAAGTTTATTAGGAAGGAGTATGGATTGAGTGATGTTGAGTTTTTGGATATTTTTTTTTAATAATTGATTTGCTAAACGGTAAAAATATAAAAAGAATGGAGGATTTTTTTTTGAATGAAAATGAAAAAAGTAAAATTTTTAAATTATTTATTCAGAATTGATGAGAGAAATAATTTATTTACAATAACTAGTGTGGTATTAAATTTTATTATATTTTTTAATTTAATATTTACGGAATTTATTTATCCTAAAAAATTACGTGCGTGATATAATTTATCAGAATCTAAGTTTTATCCAATAAAACAGGCAAATAAAAATATTGAGAAAATAAATACTAAATTGAAGTTTCTTACTATTAGCCTAACATTTTTAATAATAATATTAACAATTTTATTAGTAGTGATATTTATAAAACATTATATAAAAAATGAAGTTTCGGAAATTTTTAAATTGAGCTATATATCATTAATTTCAGCTGTTCTATCAATAGTTATTGAAAAAATTATCAAAACTGAAACTTTTTCACTTTTTATAATATTGTTAGCAATAATAATCAATATTTGGAAACTTTTTACAGATAATAAACATAAGAATGAAAAGTTAAATTTTTTTGAAACAGAATCAGAAAAAACAAAATATAAGCAATCAGAAAATTCTACTAACGAAGATATAGATTACAATAATAAAAAATATAAATTTAAAGACAATATTGTAATTTTGTTATTAATTAGTACTATAATCGTATTAATAAATATTTCTGGTTGGTTGTATTTTATTAATAAAAAAAATAATGGAAATTTGACTAAAAAAGAAAATACATCTAAAGACAATGCTACAATAATAGAGGATAAAAATAAAAGTAATGAAAAAACTAAAAATATTTCTTCCAATAATGGTAATTATGAAGTTATTACCGGTTATGAATATAAAAAAAATAATGGAAAAACTTCAACATTTTCTAAAAGAAGTTTAGGGTATGAGCAGACTTTAATAGGAGTAGAAAACCAATATCAGGCTTATATAGATATAAAAGCTGAATATTGTGAGGCAATAAAAGAAATTGAAAAAGTTGATAAAAGAATAGTGCCAGGAACGAATAAACCATTTATACAAGCAACATATATCGAAGTTGATGACGCTTATAAGGAATATTTACAAAAAATTGCACAAATTAGGCAAGTAGTAATTTTGGCAATAGCTGATGAAGATATGGAGAATGAAGCTGGTTGTCATTATAAAGGAACTTATTGGAATAATGCAAATTCGCAGTATAAGGCAAAACAGTTTTATAGTAATGAAGTAGACAATTATTATAATAATTATACAAATTAGGAGGAAATAAAATGGAACAAGAAAAAATATATAATAATACAAATGTAAATTTAAAACAGACAAAGTTAAAATTAGTATTATTTGTGATTTTAATTGCAGGTATAGTCCTTTTCTCAAAGGGTATTAGATACTATATTCCTAATCAAGAAATTACCTCTGCAAAAGAATATGTTGGTGGGGATGCCTATAATTATATTATGGCAGCTTCTATTAAAGGGGGAGAAATTTCAGGAACAGAAACTTCAAAAACAATTTATATATGTAGTGGTGTTTTATTGATTAGTTATTCTTTAATAAAATTGATAGAAAATTCAGATTAATTTTTAGTATATACAATCAGTTAATTAAATATTACATTTAACGAATATATTTTTTAAAGGATAATAATTATAATGAGAAAAATTGGTATTATATTGTTTACAATGTCCGTGGATATAATGAATATGGATATATTCATAAAAGCCAGTTGGTAAGGTAATTTTTGAAAAATTATTAATTTTAGAGGAGGATAAGTAATTATGAAAAAAATATTATTTTTATTATTGTTGGTATTAGGAAATTTATCATTTTCTGATTATATAAAGGAAGGGACTTATAACGGCACCAGAGAAAAGAAAATATTTTTAAAAAGTTATAAAACTGAGAATGGAATTAAATATTTCTTAGTAGCACTTAACGGATATGTTCAAGGAAATATTTTTGAAACTGAAGAAAAATCTTTTAAAATTAAAGAAGGAGAAATTGTAGAATTTTTATTGGATAAACATTATGAAGACTTTGTAGATGAAGAGAATAGAACAGATTATAATTGTACTTTAAAAGTAGCGTTTACAGAAAATAATGGAATTTTATTAGATACAGGTAATGATTGTGCTGGACCAGTCATAATGTCAAGTGGTAATTATTATTATTCAGAAAAAGACAGCAATGTACCAAAAAAATATTGGGGAAAATGGACATATAAAACTGATTCAGGATTTGATATATGTGCATACATAGATAAAAATATATTTGCACATGATTCAGATAATGGTAATTATCTAGTTGGTGTAAGAGAAGAAAATGGTGATTTAATATTAGATGGTCTTGAAATCTATGAAGGTGCACCAATTAGAAGAGAATTTAAATATAAATTTTTATCAAATGGTAATATAAATATTGATGTATATGAGGGAAGCACAGATGACAGACTTTACAATAGTTACAACAACTTACGAAAGCTAAAGAGAAAAGAGCTTTCTAAATGTAAAACATTTTTAGAAAATTAATTTATAGAATTTGAAGAAGAATATTTAAAATGAAAAAATTTATTTTATTAGGAATTGTTATATTAACTTTAGTGGCACAGGCTAATAGTTCGTTTAATATTAATAATAAAAATTATAATTATGATAAAATTAATGCTTATTGTTTAGAAATTTGGAAAACTACAAAAAATAATTCTAAATACATAACAACTTTTAAAGCCTCTTTGTGTAGAGTAAATGAGAATGTAGTTAGAAATGTTACAGTTATATTTGAAGATAATGATATAAATATTAATTATGATGTAAGTAAAAAATTATTCTTTGCTCCTGTTGGATATATTTCATATGCCAAATATAATTCAAATACTAATATTTGGAAATTAGGGGAACAGCTTTAAAAAGTTTGCCAGCAGGATATATTTTACCAATGATTTCAAGAAATATAGAAAAAGAATTTACTAAAATTGTAGATGAATATTTGATAGAAGTTTATAGAAATACATTGGAAATACCTACTGTTTCAGAAGGTAAATTTTTAAATGGAAATTATTAGAATGAAAAAAGAGGAGAAAATTTAAATGCAAGAAAAAATAATCAAACTATAATCAAAATTTTAATTGGAGTAATAATTATTTTATCTACAATTATACTTCTTAGTGGAATATTTTATATTTTAAATATGCAAAAGAAAATAATAAAATTAGAAACAGAACAAGAAGAACAATTGAAAAGGCAAGTGGAAACTCAAAATATGGCTTCTATACAATCAGTACAATCTCAACTTAATACAAAAAAAAGAAGCAGAAGTAAAAACAGAGCCAAAAGTAGTTAAAGCAAAAATAAATGCTCCAAAACCATCTTATGAAAAAGCGATGATAAATAGAATGAGACCTGTTGAAAATAAATTAGATGGATATACTCTTGATAATACAAGTTCTTGCACAGAATATGTCAGCTATCGAGAAATTTTACATAAAAAATGGGATAATGAACTTAATCAAATTTATAAACTATTAATGTCAAAATATCCAGAATCTCAAAAAATAGCACTTCGTAATGAAGAAAGAGCTTGGATAAAAAAGCGTGAGAAATCAATGGATTCTATAGCAAGTGAGATGAATGGATGTATAGGTGCAGCTGTAACAATTGTAAATAGTGAAATTGATACGATAAAAAGTAGAGCTATTGAACTCGCGAGACGGTATGATGGATTGTAGAAATAATATTTATAAGGAGAATTTTTTGAGAAAATTATATTTTTGATATTAAGCATTTTTGTTATATCTACTATAGGGTATTCTTATTTTATGACTGTAGAAGCAACAATTGAAAAACAAATTGCAGGTAAAAATAGCGAAAAACAATAAATAACACAATATACGTGATATCAATACTAATTTATTATTAAAAAAGAGTAGAATAAATTTACTTCAGAAATGAAAGTTTTTTATACATTTTTTTATAATCATATGAACAATTTAAATATGTTGAAATGTTAAAATTATTAAGAATTTAAAAATAAAGGAGAAGCTGTTAATGGAAAAAGATAATGACAATAAAGTAATCAAAATTTTAATAGGAGTAGTAGTTATTTTATCTACAATTATACTTCTTAGTGGAGTATTTTATATTTTAAATATGCAAAAGAAAATAATAAAATTAGAAGAAAAACAAAAAGAACAATTTAAACCACAAATAGAAAAGTCAGTACCAACTACTGAAGTAGTTCAACCTCAAACTAATAATGAAACTAAAGAACAAATACAACAAGCAACTAATAGCAAAGTTTCTTCGCAAAAAAGCAAAAAAAATTCCTCAAAAAAACAAACTATTAATTAAAATCAAGAAGAAATAGAGGATAAAGAAATTGAGAGAATAATTGATAATACTATAAACAAAATGAACCAACAAGAAAATGACTCTCCTAAAAATCAGGAAAAATACAATGAATAAATTAAGTAAAAAAATAGAAAATATACTAAAGTAATAGTGAAACAGAAGAAAATTTATAAAAAAAGCAATTATATTTATTTTTTAAATATGAATTATTAGTTTTAGTGTTGCGAAAAAGTCTAAATCGAAATTTTATATATTGAATGATAGTGAACTTTCTAGATTGTTTGTAAATGATGATGGTTGGTCATAAGATATGATAATAAGTATAAAAATGAAGGAATCTATACTAACAACTAGTGATGTAGTAAAAAATATTGTTTTATGTTTTAATTTTAAATATAGACAGTTAAAAAGAAATGATGTTAGAGAAATTGTGCTTGAAGTTGAAACTGTACTAAGTGAAAATAAACTTATTTATACCAAATATGTTTCAGAAAATTACAATCAAACAAGAGAAAGTAAAACAGATTAGTTTTTCAATAATATTTTTGGAAAAAACAATAATGAAAATTTAGCAAGAAAAATAAAATTATAAGTTAAAATGATGTGTTAGCAATTGTAACAATCGAAGATATCAAATATAATTTATATTCAACTAAAGATGTCAAAATTACCATTACTCAACTCCCAAACTTAAATTATACAGTAACTTTAAATTCAGGAATTAATAAAAAGCGAGTATAATTATAGGTACATATGTAGCAACTGATGGAATATTAACTTACAACAGAGAATTAATTATTAAGTAATAATAAAATCAAGCATTTATACAAAAAGGGAGCCAAATTAAACTCCCTTATTTTTTTTATCCAGTTTTTCTAAAATTTCTTCAAAATTGCTTTCTTGGGTTAAAGGATATTCACTAAAAAGGTCTTGAATTCTATCTATTTCAGAAGGGTCATTAATAGTATCACTTCTATCCAAATGATAAATTTCTAAAAAACTATACAAATTTTTTATATTATTGGTAGAATACAGAGTTAAAAAACGCAAAAAATCCTTAATGCCAATATTAAAATAATTATTATTTGGAGCTTTAACTATCACAACTTTTGGATTTCTAATAAAATCCTCAAGAGTTCCATACCTTAAGTTATTTTCATTATCCAAAGTATTTGTTATAAAAAATGAAAATCCTAGAGATTCAAAATAATCAATAAAAAGTAATATTTGCTTTAATTTTTTTTTTGATTTTTCGCCTAATAGTAAAGATGAAAGAATATTTTTAAAATCACTAATTTCCTCATTTTTAAAAAATTTTTTCAACACATCTATATTAATATCCAGCTCTTTAAAAATATTGACCAAAACATTAAATGGCACAGCTCTTTCTCCAGATTCATACTTCTGTATACTAACCTTTCCCAATCCCACTCTTTCAGCAAGCTGTATTTGTGTAATTTTCTTATTTTTTCTATGATTTCGTATTATAGCCCCTATTTCTACATTATATTCTTTATTTTTTTCATCCATATTATACCTCTTATTTTATTAATTATACATATTATACTATATAATTATGTTAAAAACAATGATAAAAGTACTATTTTTATAAAATATAGAAATATAAAAAATCAACAATAATAAATTGTACACTTAAACATCTTATAAGATGTTTTATCTTTTTTAAATATCATTGATTTTTTGATATTTTTTCATTTATTTTTACTAAATTTATTCGTTTTTTGTCAAAAAACAATATTTTTAAATTTTACATCTAAAAAAATACAAAATCAAAAAAATTAGGTTGAAATATCATAAAAAAAATTGTATAATAGGTTTACAACAAGAGTAAATAGTATTATTTTTTATAAAAAAATGATATTTTGAGACTTTATAAGATGTTAAAAAAATTTTTTTTCTCTATTATTAAATAGTAGTATAGAGAAAAAGAAAAAACAAAACATTTTTATAAATGAAATACAATGTTTTTTGTAAGTAGGAGGGGTAGAAAAAATGAGAATTGAATTTAGAAAGGAGAATGATAATGATTGAACAAAGAAGAAAAGTATATTGAGTATTATGAGAAAGGCATTAAAATATATGAAAAAGAGGAGTTTAAAGATGTTATTTCAGAAAAGAGATTATTGAACATAAAAAATTGCTATAATGAGTATTTATATTGGTATAATCATTCTGAATGGCTTCATAGAATTTTCAGATGTAAGAAATCAGCTTGTCCTGTGTGTAATTTAAAAAACAAAGCAATTAAATTTTATAATTTTAAAGATAGGGCCTTTGAATTGATGAAAGAGTACGAGGTGTTTTGCTTAACTTTAAATGGTAATAATGTTGAGATTGAAGCAAATAAAATAATAAAAGAAATAGACGATAACAACAAAAATTTGAAAAAGTTGTTAAATAGGCCCTTTATGAAAAGGATTGTGAGAGAATACTTTAAAGTAACTGAAATAAAGTATACTAATTATGATTCACTTCCACATATACACATTGTTTTGTTTGTTATAAAAGGAGTATATAAACATTTTAAAATAAACGAATTAAGACAACTAATTACTCAAGAATGGAAAAAATCCAAAGGATTTAATGCTAATGTAGAATTAAAGAAAGTTGGAACACAAAAAAAACTAGAAAAAACAATAAATTATTTGACAATAGCAAAGAAAAAACAATTAACGGCTCTATTTAATAATACCAATGCTTTAAAAACTCATTTAGAAGTTATTGATAGAAAAAGATTATTTGTTTGGAGTAGAGATTGAAACTAAGGAAAGGATGAAAAATGGATGAAAAAGATGATATGAAGAAGTCTATTGAAAAGCATTGTCTTGAGTGCTGGGATGATGATGAGCAAAAAGTTATAAATTGCCCTTATAAAAATTGTCCTTTGTGGAAATATAGGATAAAAGAGTTAAAAAATTCGAGAAAGTAAAAAATTGTGAAACCTATATATGAAATTTTAAAGGACAATTTACACAGATAAGTTAGGTAATATAAGGGATAATTAAGTAAAAAATAGTTATAAATCAAGACAGGAGCATTGAAAAAATACTTTAAATTACTAAGTAAATTAGTTAGGAGTTGAAAGTAGAATGAGTGTTGATAAAAATAAAAGGAAGGACTTAACAAAAGCCCCTCGTAAGCACTTTTATTCTATCACACTCTTCAAAAAAAATAAATAAGTTTTTTAAAAATGAAATGGAGAGTGATTTAATTGAATTTGGAATTAAAAAAAGAAATGTATAATATTTTGAAAGATAAGATTAGGGATAGAAAATTGAGTTATAAAAAATTATCTGAAAAAATGAGAATTTCAGAGAGTGGATTTAATAAGAAAATAAATGGAAAGTATTTTTTTACACAGGAAGAAATATTTTTGTTGAAAAGGATATTGAAATTAAAAAATTCTGAATTAATACAGATATTTTTTTAAATAAATATATTGCAATGAAAGAAAAATAATATTAAAATTATAGGGTAGAATGATACTGCCCTATAGCTAGATTTTAGAATGGGGAAGAAATGGCAAAAAATAGAACTAAGAAAGGAAATGGTAGAGGTAGTATAACAAAAACTAAAAAGAATAAACCTTACTGGGTACGAGTTACAGACTCAGTAACAAAAAAACGAGTATCGTTAGGACTGTATAAAACGAAAAAGGAAGCACAGCAAAAATTAGATGAATATTTATTTAATCCTTACAATTTAGAAACACATACAATGACATTTGAGGAAATATTCAATTTATTTAAAGAAGCTCAAGAAAAAAATGTTGCTAAGGCAACTTTTAAATCTTATATAAACAGTTATAAGAGATGTAAACCATTATATAACCTGATATTTAGGGATATAAAAGCTCCACAATTACAAAGTCTTATAAATAGTTTAAATTGTAGCAAAGGAACAAAAAGTATTACTAAAGGGTTTTTAAGTGTACTTTATAAATATGCTATAGAAATGGAAATACTAACTACAAATAGAGTGGAACATATAAAACTACCAAAAGAAAGCAAACCTAAAAAAATAAATATATTTACTGGCTATGATATTAAAAAATTGTGGGATAATATTAAAATTGATTGGGTAGAATACATTTTAATTATGATTTATACAGGAATGCGAATTGGGGAAGCTGTCAATTTAAAAAAAGAGAATGTTGACTTGATAAATGGAATCATATTTGGTGGAAATAAGACAGAAAAAGGAATGAATAGAAAAATCCCAATTCGTGATGATATTTACCCAATCATAGAAAATCTTTATAAAGATAGTCCTACAGATTATTTATTTTACAATAAGAATTGGGTATTTAAGAAAAAAAATAATGAAAATAAGCCAATTCGAGAAAATTATTTTCGTGAAAAATTTTATAAAACACTTGAAACATTAGGGATAGAAAAACACGAAACTCACGATTGCAGAAAAACATTGGCAACTTTTATGAGTAAATATCAATTAAATGAAGTTCAAATAACAGATATATTAGGACATGAAAATATAAACACAACAAATGATTATTATATTAAAGTAGATGAACAGGAATTAAAAAAATCCATTAACAGAATAGATTTCTTTAAGGGTGTAGTATAAAAATGTTATTTAAAAGTCTAAAAATGATACTTTGAATATATCAAAAAAGGTAACCAACAGGTAACCAACGCATAAGGTAAATGGTTATTTTCCCAAACTTTTAAAAAAATATAACAAAATATGGTAATGTTTAGCAGTTCAAAAAAAATTATCTCAAAATACCGTATTATTTGTCTTAGTAGGAAGAATAGCTATAAAAAAATATGCTACCCTTGTGATAGCATATTTAAAAAGGAGTTTTGAAGAAAAAAGTTTTCACTTTTTCTATTGGTCAGATATAATTATACAGAAGGATTCTTATAATAAAATTTTTAAATACTTTTTTTAAACTTTGAAAAAATAATACTCAAACTATATTATTTCTTATTATCTTCTGTTTCTCTATGTGAATTGCAGGTTGAAGCACCTGAACAGCTACAACAATCTGTTCCACAAAAATTTTTATTTTTCTTATAATCTTTATATATTTTTCTAAAGACTGCAAGCACAATTATAGCTGCAATCACAGCAACAATGAATGTTTTTACCATGTTTTGTTATCCTTTCAAGATTGTATGATTAATAATAAATTTTATTTAGAAAAATTATTTTAAAATTATATTTTAATCTAAAAATATATTTAAATTACAATAATTCTAGAATTATACAAATAATCGTGCGATATTAAAAAATAATACTGATGCAGCATAAGGTAAGATTAGTAACATTGATACTTGGAATACTAATAATTTCCATCCAAACTCCTGTTTTAATGCTCCCATTGCTACAGCACATGGTACTACAAGAAGAACATACAACATAAATGAATAAGCTCTTATTGGACCATATTTGTCATTCCATAGATTTCTAATTGCTGGAACGATATTTCCTCCAGCATCTTCATCGAGATCTTTCTGGCTTTTCATTTCCAATGTTGAAATTTTGAAAGTCGCAATATGTCCTAAAGATTTTATAGAATTAAGTACAGCATTTCCTAGGCCAATTCCTTGCTCTTTTAAGTCATTTGCAAAATTATATTCCTGTTGCTCATCCTCTTCCTCTGACAATAAAATTTGCCCTAAAAATCCTACAACAGTTTCCTTTGCTATGATACTTGGCACAATGGAAGCCACAGGTTCCCATCTATCACCAAAACCAGTTGGCTTAAAAACAGGCTGAACAACTTTTGCTGCTTGTCCTAAGTAAGAATTTTCAGCATCTCCTTTATTTGGAAAATATTGGAAAAACCAGATAATTAACAGAATTCCTAAAATTACTGTAGTTGCTTTTTTTATATAGGCAAAAGTTTTTGATTTCATATTGTTCCATACAACTTTTGCACTTGGTAATCTATATGGAGGCAATTCTATTAGAAGTTCCGTGTTATTTCCCTTGAAGTAATTGAACCTTTTTAGTATAAATGCCACAAAAAGAGCCATAAATACTCCAAAAAGATAAATTGAAACTACAACTAAGGCTGCCTGTTTGCTGAAAAAAGCTGCCGCAAGAAGAGAATAGACTGGAAGTCTTGCGCCACAAGACATAAAAGTGGCAATAACCCCTGTCAGCCTTCTTGTTTTCTCATCTTCTAATGTTCTTGTAGAATAAATTGCTGGGACTGTACATCCAAAACCGATTAACATTGGGATAAATGCTTTTCCAGAAAGCCCAACCTTTGTCATCATTTTATTCAGAATAAACGCTACACGTGCCATATACCCACTTTCTTCAAGAATTGCCATAAAAAAGTAGATAAAGAACATAAGCGGAACAAATGTCAAGACTGAACCTACTCCAGCAAGAATCCCTTCCAGCACAAAGCTGCTAAGCCAGTCAGGAACTCCTTCAATAGCATGTCCTACGTATTTTATTACAAAATCACTAAAAAATCCGTCAATCCAGTCAATAAAGGGCGAACTTCCATCAAATACAATAACAAACACTGCATAAATTATAGCAAGAAATGCGATTCCGCCCAAAAATTTATTTAGAAGTATTTTATCAATTTTATCTGTCAAGGCAAATTTATTTCCAGTACCTCTTGTTAAGTTTGCTGAAATAATTCCACGCACAATTCCGTATCTTGCTCTTGCCAATATGTCTTCAGCTTCAATTCCATAATGTTCCTCAAGATTTTTCTTCTCAAGACTTCCAACATCTAATAAGTTGATCCCAAATTCATTTTTTACTCTTGCTATTACATTTGTATCATTTTCTAAAATTTTGATAACAAGCCAGTCAACAGAGTATCTTTCTAGTATTTTTTTATAGGATTTCTCATTTTTTAATTTATTTTTCAAAGTTTCAATATTACTTTCAATTTCTTTCTCGAATAAAAGTCTGTGTTGTTTATGTTCTGATAAAGTTTGTTTTGAAATTTCAACTACTTTTTCCATAAGCTTATCTACGCCATTTCCAGATTTTCCACTTGTAAAGACTACTGGGATACCAAGCTGCTTTTGAAATCTGTCCACATCCAGCTTATAACCAATTCTTTTAAATTCATCCTCAAAGTTAAGTGCCATAACGATTGGAATGCCAAGTTCCTTTAATAGAGCTGTTAAGTAAATATTTTTCTCAAGCGATGTCGAATCCATAACATTGATTATTACATCAACTTTTTCATTTAATAAAAAATCTCTTGAAACACGTTCTTCAGGAGTATTTATTGATAAATTGTAAATTCCCGGCAAATCGATAAGTTTTATATCTTCATTGCCTATCTTAAAAAAACTTCTTTTTTTCTATTGTTACTCTGGCCAGTTTCCTATTTTTAAACTTGCATGTGAGATTTGATTAATTAAAGCGGTTTTTCCTACGTTAGGATTTCCAACAAATGCTACGTTTATCATTTTACCACCTCAATTTGAATATGATTTGCTAAATTTGTACTGATTACGATTTTTGTTTCCACTGTTTTTATTAAAATATTTCCATTTGCAATATTTTCTATTGTACATGCGTCGCCTCTGCAAACTCCCAAACTTAATAATCGTGTATCCAATGTCCTCTCATCAATATCTTTTAGCAAAAATTTCTCTCCAATTTTTCCTTCCACTAGAGTCATTTTAGTCCATCTCCTCTCATTATTATTTTTGATTTCTGAAGTTTTTTTATTTAAAATAATTTTAAAATAAGTTTTTTGATAAACTTTTAAAGATTCACTTTAAAATTATTTCAAAAGTGTAACAAACACTCTGAAATCCAAATATTTTAGCTATCAAATTAATTTTATACCTTTTTAAAAAATCATGCAAGTTTTTTCTTTTTAAAAAAACATGACATTCTGATAAAATGTTATGAATATATCTGATTCTTTATTTTAACGAAATTATTTACCAATGTTTTTTCTAAATTCGTCTTTTTTATCAAGCAATATAATGTCTTCTCCCATTTTTGCCTTAATTTAATATTTTCTCTGCCCCAGAAGTACATGGCATATAAAATATTTGAAAATGAATGTTTATTGCTAATTTAAAATATAAAAAATCAATGGAAGAAGTAAATAAGGCTTTAGAGGCTCATTTAGAATATCTTGACAAATATTTTGAAAAAGGGAAATTTATATGTACAGGGAAGAAAAGTTTTCCTGAATTAGGAGGAGTAATCTTGTTTAATTCTAACAATTTAGAAGAAGCAAAAAAAATATTGTATGAAGATCCATTTTATATTGAAGAAATAGCAGATTATGAAATAATCGAATTTCAACCAGTTAAGTTTAGTCAAAATTTTTCAATAGAAAATTTATTTTATTAAATAATATAAAAAGAGCTTCTTTAAATTGTATATGAGGACAGTTCTTTATAAAATCAAAAATATCTAATAAGTTAATTTATTATTCTTTGTATAAAAAAATTCAAATGAATCCTTTATTTATAATTTTAGTATTCTGATTTTTATCTGCTCCTGTTACATTTTATTTGTATATGCACATCAACAAAAACTATTTTTTATGTCAAATTATATTTATTCCAATATTATAAATTATAAAAAATGTACTAAAGAGCAATATCCATTAATTTTGTTTTATAAATTTCTTATAAAATACTTGCAAATCAAAAAAAATGTGGTACACTTAAAATATGAGGTTATTCACTTTTGCTATAAATAAAAATATTGTAATTTTATAAAGTGAAAACATAAAAATAAATTTTATCTAAAAGGAGGCTCAAGATGGTAGGAATTATCGTTGCAAGTCATGGTGAATTTGCAGCTGGTATAAAGCAGTCGGCTTCAATGATTCTAGGTGAAGCAGAATTATTGGAATCAGTTGTGTTTATGCCAAGTGAAGGACCAGATGACTTATATAAAAAAATTCAAGATGCCATTACGAAATTAGGAACTGAAGAAGTTCTATTTTTAGTTGATTTATGGGGAGGAAGCCCATTCAACCAATCAAATCGTTTCTTTGAAGAAGCACCTGAAAAAAGAGCAATTGTAGCAGGACTTAACTTGCCAATGCTTTTAGCGGCTTTATCAGAAAGAGAAGACTTAAATACAGCTCATGAAGTAGCAAAGGCTATTGTTCCAGAAGGAAGAGATCAAGTCAAGGTTCGTCCTGAAGAATTACAGCCTAAAGAAACAGTAGCAAAAGCAGCAGCTCAAGACGACACGCCAAAAGGAGCAATTCCAGAAGGAACAGTTATCGGAGATGGGAAAATAAAATTTGTTCTAGCCCGTATTGATACACGTTTGTTACATGGACAAGTTGCAACAAGCTGGACAAAAGCAACAAATCCAAATAGAATAATTGTAGTTTCAGACACAGTTTCAAAAGATGAACTACGTAAAAAATTAATCGAACAGGCAGCGCCTCCAGGTGTACGTGCACATGTTATTCCACTTGACAAATTAGTAGAAGTTTCAAAAGATCCAAGATTTGGAAATACAAAAGCATTATTGTTATTTGAAAATCCTCAGGATGCACTTTATGTAATTGAAAAAGGTGTAGATATTAAAGAACTAAATGTAGGATCAATGGCACATAGTGTTGGAAAAGTTATGGTAAACAATGTGCTTTCAATGGATCAAAATGATGTTGACACTTATAAGAAACTTAGAGATTTAGGTGTTCAATTTGATGTAAGAAAAGTTGCTGCTGACAAGAGAGCAGACTTATTTAAACTAATTTCAGAAAAACAAAACGAAGGATTAAAACTTTAATTTTAGGAGGTTATTATGGATTTTAATATTTTATCAATTATTTTAATATTAATTGTCGCATTTCTAGCAGGAATGGAAGGTATCCTTGATCAGTTCCAATTCCATCAGCCAATTATTGCGTGTTCATTAGTTGGAGTTGCGACAGGGCATATAAAGGAATGTGTTATGTTAGGTGGAGCTTTACAGTTAATGGCTTTAGGTTGGGCAAATGTAGGAGCGGCAGTTGCTCCAGACGCGGCTCTTGCTTCTGTAGCTTCGGCAATTATTTTTGTTAAAGCTGGAAAATTTGATGCTGCAGGTCAAACTGTAGCGATTGGTACAGCGATTGCACTTGCTACAGCTGGGTTAGTTTTAACTATGATTGTTCGTACTTTATCAGTAGTTATTGTTCACCAAGCTGATAGAGAAGCAGAAAAAGGAAATTTCAAAGGTGTAGAATTATGGCATATGGTTGCACTTGCATGTCAAGGTTTACGTATTGCTATCCCTGCCCTATTATTGTTATTTATACCTTCTCCTGTTATTCAACATGCTCTTAAATTATTGCCAGAATGGTTTACTGATGGAATGAAAATTGGTGGTGGATTCGTTGTAGCAGTAGGATATGCAATGGTTATTAACTTAATGGCAACTAAAGAAGTATGGCCGTTCTTCTTCCTAGGTTTTGCATTAGCACCATTAAATGAATTGACATTGATTGCAACTGGTATTATAGGTGTATGTGCAGCTATTATTTACTTAAATGTTACAAATAATAAAGGTAACGGTGGCGGAGATGGCGGAGCATCTTCTTCTGGAGATCCGCTAGGTGACATTTTAAACGATTATTAATAAGGGAGGAACAAGAAATGGCAGAAAATAATAGAATAAAATTATCAAAATCAGATCGTCGTAGTGTAATGTTACGTTCTCAATTTCTTCAAGGTTCTTGGAACTACGAACGTATGCAAAATGGAGGTTGGGCTTATTCTTTAATCCCAGCATTGAAAAAATTATATCCAAATAAAGATGATGCTTCAGCAGCTTTAAAAAGACATATGGAATTCTTTAATACTCACCCATATATTGCTGCACCAATTTTAGGAGTAACTCTTGCTCTTGAAGAAGAAAGAGCAAATGGAGCAAAAATTGATGATGCAGCTATTCAAGGGGTAAAAGTTGGAATGATGGGACCACTTGCAGGAATCGGAGATCCAGTATTCTGGTTCACAGTACGTCCAATTTTAGGAGCAATTGCAGCTTCATTGGCAGCAGGTGGATCACTTATAGCACCTTTCTTCTTCTTTATTGTATGGAATGTAATACGTATAGGCTTTTTATGGTATACTCAAGAATTTGGTTACCAAAAAGGTGCTGAAATTACAAAAGATTTATCAGGTGGTTTATTACAAACAATTACTAAAGGAGCATCCATTTTAGGAATGTTCGTTATGGGAATACTAGTTCAACGTTGGACAACAATTAATTTCCCAATGGTTGTATCAAAAGTTCCTTTAGCAAAAGGGGCTTATGTAGAATTTCCAAAAGGACCTATAGACAGTACCCAGTTACAAAAAATTCTTGGAGATGTAGCAAAAGGATTATCGCTTTCTCCAGAAAAAGTAACGACTTTACAAGATAACTTAAATCAACTAGTACCAGGATTAGCGGCTTTATTATTAACATTCCTATGTATGTGGTTGTTAAAGAAAAAAATAAGTCCAATTCTAATTATCTTTGGATTATTCTTAGTTGGAATTTTAGGACATTTAGTTAAAATATTCTAAAAATAAAGAATTACTACTAATTAAATAATTGGAAAATCTATGTAAAGGAGAGAAGTTGGAACTAAAAAGCCAACTTTTTTCTAATTTTATATATAAATTTGAATTAAAGAAATGAGGAATAAAAGTGGCTATTTCAATGAATACAAAAGTGTTGTTCACTACAAAGGCAAATTCTTTATCGGGAATGATTGGAAATAAAAATGGGAATATACTTGTAGGTGATAAAGCCTTTGAATTTTATAATAACCGTAATCCCGAAGACTATATTCAGATTCCTTGGGAGGAAATTGTAAGAGTAAGAGCACAGATTTTTTTTAAAGACAAATATATTCGTGGTTTTTTCATAGATACTAAAAGTGCTGGATCGTATAATTTTGTTGTAAAAAATGCTGGAAAAACACTAAAGACAATGCGTGATTTTCTTGGAAATGAAAAAATTGTAAGAAATAAACCTGTATTGTCGCTGAAAAAAGTGTTTGAATGGTTTAAGAAGAAATAAAAATGACAGATTTGAAAATAAAAATGGACTAACTTTATATGATAGTCCAATTTTTTTATTTTATAAATATAGTAAAACTAGTTTAAAACAGAACTCAAAAATTATGACTATTTTACTCAAACCCTAAATTATATAATTTCTAGCAGTTTAATTTTAAATAGGTTCGAGTATATTATCAAATTTTGTTTCTGACTTTTTAAAAAGTATTAATATTCATATTTTTTATCATAACCTCTAGGTGTAACCATTTTTCCTTTTTTAACAAATGTATTTGAATTTCCGATTAATACAATTGTAAGCATATTTATTTCAGAATCAAGCATTTTTTCAAGTGTTGTGATTTCATGCTCTTCAGTTTCACGTCCTGCATTTCTTACGATTGCAACTGGCGTATCTTTTGGTTTGTGTTTTAGCATAATTTCCTGTGCTTCAACAATTTGTGTTGTTCTTCCTTTACTTTTTGGATTGTATAAGCTTACGATGAAATCACCTTGTGCAGCTAATTCTAGACGTTTTTTTATTAGTTCCCAGTCTGTTAGAAGGTTGCTTAGGCTGATTGTTACATAATCGTGCATAATTGGAGCTCCTACGATTGCGGCTGCAGCATTTGTTGCTGTAACTCCTGCGATTACTTCGATTTCCACATCGTCATTTTCTCCGATTACTTCATACATTATTCCAGCCATACCGTATACTCCAGCATCTCCACTGCTAATCAAAGCAACATTTTTACCAGATTTTGCAAGTTCCAAAACTTCAATACATCTGTCAACTTCTTTCATCATACTTGAACTTTTTATTTCAGTATTTGGAAAATATTCTTCAATTAAGTCAGTATAAGTTTTATAACCTACAATAATATCACTTTTTTCCATTGCCTCATAAGCCTTGAAAGTCATGTCTGCCTTTTTTCCAGGCCCAATTCCCACTACATAAATTTTTCCATTTTTGTTCATTTTCTCTCTTCCTTTCATTTTTAAAAAATTATATTTTCAATTCCTTAAATTATAAATTATTTATCTTTGTAATTCCTTATTTTTTTATAAAATTATCATATCTTATCAAATTATTTTACAATCAAAATAATAATTTTACAAAACCTTCAATTCATCTTCAAAAATAGACAATGTCATACCGTCTAATTTCACTTTTTTTACTAAAAATTTTCCTTTACCGCTAGAAGCCAAAAATGCACAAGGTTCGGAAACACCGTATACTCCGATTTGATTTTTTACAAATTCTGAACGTTCTTCAACTAAATCTTCTACTTTTAATATTTCTTCCTTATCAAAAAATTTAATTGGAATTTCAAGTTCTTCCATTGCCTCAATAAGCCCAATTTCATCAGATTTTACCCAGGCAGATGCTGCCATTTTTATAGCGGAAAGCTCTAAATTTTGTTTATCCATCACATATTTTAATTTTTCTATAATATGCTCCTTGCTAATTCCTCTCCTGCAACCAATTCCGATAAAAATATTCTGTGGTATAACCTTTGAAATTTCAATATTTTTTCTATTTGATACAATTATTGCTCCAGCACTATTTTCATTGTGAGATACAATGTTTTTTGGTAAATGCAGGCTAACTTTTTCTCCGTTCACAATTAGCGAAGTAACTCTTTTAGCTCCTTCCAAATCTTCCAATTTTGCCTTTATTTTTTGTGAAAATGTGTCTACAGCTATTTTTCCACCTACATCTGAAGCAGTTGTAATTACGGGGATAGCACCGATTCCTTGTGCGATTTTCTCACATTCTTCATTTGCTCCTCCTAGATGTCCTGAAAGCAGTGAAATAACAAAGTTGGCATGGTCATCAACAGTAATTACCGCAGGATCGGTATCCTTACTTTTAAATTTTCCGTCAATTATTCTCACAACAGCTCCAGTTGCTGTAACAAATATATGTAAATCATATTTATTAAATGTTTTTTCAAGCAAAATCGGTACTCTTTCATTTATAATAAATAGATTTTCGATATTTTCATTTTCAAGATTTAATAAATTAGCAACTCTTCCTGAAACATAAATATGCAAATTTTTATACACATTTTCTTTTATTTTTAAACAAGTTTTATATCCGTTTTTGCTTACGCAATATACTGCTGTTCTCATTTCTTCTCCTTTTTTCTATTTCTTTATAAATTTAATTTCTATTTTATCTTCATCAATTACGCTGCCATTCACAATATATTTTCCATTTTTATCTTCCAGTTCTCTTGCTGATTTCCATTTAAGAGTTTCAAAATCTATATTTTCAAATTTTTTAGTCTTTACAAAATTAAATCCTGAAAAATAATCATAAAAAATTACAAATAAATTATTTTCATCTCGAACATATATAATTTTTTCCGTTATTGGCTCTTTCACAACTTGAAATTTTTCAGGTTTTACATCTTTTAATTCAAGACCAAACAAATAAACTTTATCTTTATCTTTTCCAAAATCATCTTTAGTTTCTATATTTTCAAAATATAATACTTCAAATGATTTTACATCTACATTTTGAACTTCTTGTATATCCGCATATTCTTTACTAAAATAAACTTTTTTATCGTCTTTTGTATAATAACGATTTAGCACTTTAAAATTTTTAGGATTTAATCCTTTTAACTCTTTTACCATTTCATCTTTTCCATCCATAAAATTTATGTAATATGCTTTATTTTTATCTTTTGCATACATAAAATAATCTTTTTCATAATCTTTTACTATTTGAAAAGTTTTTCCATCCACATCTAAAACCATTCCGTTAGAATAAAATTGATTTTTATCTCTTACCAAATGTTCATTTACTCTTTCAAAAGTATACGGATCAGAATTTTTTATTCTTTCATTAGAATAATACAAATAATTTTTGTCTCTCGCAAATCCTGCGTAAGTATCAATTACTTCAAAAGTTTTAGCATCTGCTCCATCTATTTTTTCATTTCCTTCATAAACATTATTTTTATCTTTTGAAAAATTCAACTCCATTATTTTAAAACTTTTAAAATCAGCATTCTCTAGTTTATCTCCTTGAAAATAAATATTATTTTTGTCAAAAAAATAACTGGAATTATCATCAAAAAATTTTAATGTCTGTAAATCTATATCCTCTTTTTTTTCTCCATAAAGATAGACATTTTTTCCATCTGTAAAAATATAATCTTTTAAAACTTTAAAGTTTTTGGGATCTGCTCCATCTATTTTTTTACCAATATAATAAACACTATTTTTATCTTTTGAATACCCTCCACTAATTAGTTGAAAAGTTTGTTTGTCAACATTTTTTAAAATTTTTAGAGACATTATCATATTATCTAAATCGACAGGAAGTCCTCCATTATATGAAAATAAAATATACACTCCGTTTTTATCTTTTAAATAAATTGAAAATTCATCTGTCATTATTTCAAGAGTTTTTACATCTATATTATTTACCTTATTCTCCCAAAAATAAAGATTATTTCTATCTTTACCCAATCCGTAACTAATTTTTGTCAATAATTTAAAACTTTTAGGATCTGCTTCATTAAGAACATTTTCTTTATAATAAACATTATTCTTATCTTTTGCATACTCACCATCTTCGAAAACTTCAAAAGTCTTTATATCAGCTTCCTCAATTTTTCTGTTTATATAATAAACTTTTCCATCTTCTATTCCAAAATTTTCATTTAACTTTTTATTTTCTGAAAAAATCAGACTACTAATTAAAAATATCAAGAAAAATATTTTAATAAAATTCTTTTTCATATTTTTACGACCCTTCCTAAAATTTTCTAAACTTCCATCCTGAATACATTAATAACTGCAGTTTCATAAGGATGAGCCTCTTTTACCAGATAATATGCCAGTTCCTCAAATTCTCTTTTTACCCGAAATCGCATTATTTTCTCATTGGCTACACTTGATTTTCCAATTTCTCCATCAAAAGGATTTCCGCCTTCCAGAGTTTTCCAATGCCCAATTGCATCAGCTGTAGAATATACATCTGCATAAAATCCCTCTGTCAAAAGGTTATGTTTTTGTAAGTTTTCCACAATTTTTTCCACATAATTTTCTGGCACAAAAACTTCAAAACAGCTATATTTTTCTTTAAATTCTAATTTTGAACTCAATAAATCGTCGTTTTCATAGTTTAAAGTCAAATAAAAAAATGGTGTATTTTTAAACAATAATTCTAAAAATATTTTGTCGCCTTCCCACAATTTTAAATTGAAAATTTCATTTTTTGGAATCCATTTCAAATCCCCTTCATCACATTTCTTTTTAATTCCAGAAAAATCAGAACTTGTATAAACATACATAAATAAAGGCTCATCTTCATTATAGTTAAAAATTACCAGTCCTTTGTATTTATAATTATTCAGTTTGTATCCAGTTTCTTCGAATACTTCTCGTACCAAACATTGCTCAGGCGTTTCACCCTTTTCCATTTTTCCGCCAACGCCAATCCATTTTCCCTTATTTATATCAATTTCTTTTTTATTTCTATATAACATCAGATATTTATTATCTTTTTCAAGATAACATAATGTTGCAATCATATTTTTCTCCTATTTTTATAATTTATTTTCCAAATACTTTTTCAAAATCGGAATATGACTAATTTCAGAAGTTTTGCTTGCAAAAACCATTGTAACATTTTTTGAAAGCAGTTCAGATTTTATTATTTTTAAAAATTTATCAAAATCAGGATTTTTTTCCAATTCATTTAGATATCCTGCTGCAAATGTCTCAAAATTAATTTTTCCTTTATGATAATCTTCCCTAAGCTCCTTTGTAGGTGTAATTTCCTTTGCCCAGTAATCAATTTTGGCATCTTCCTTTTTCATTCCTCTTGCCCACAGCCTGTCTACAAATACTCTAAATCCATCAGTTTCTTCTGCTTTTTCATAAATTCTTTTCCAGTTTAGTTTATTCATTTTTAATCTTTCCTTTTTCTGAATTTATATCTTTTAGAATTATATCACATTTTTACAAAAAATACTTTTGTATTTTGTAATGAATTCAAAATTATTTTATAATTTTTCCAAAATATCTTGAATAACTTTCTTTTTTTCATAGTTTTCAGTGTATTTAAATTCTAACTGCTCCACTGTCATTACAATTTACCCCATTACATTAACCAGCATATAAAACCATAATTTTCCAACTTGTTTTTTAAAAATAATATGCTATAATTAACGTAGTTATACTTTAATCAAAAATAGAAAGCGAGAATTTTTATGAAAAATAAATTACTGATAGCTATTTTAACTTTTACTATATCTTTGTTCTTATTTAGTTACCCTGTTTTTCGCAGTGATAAAGTCAGCCTTAGTGAAAGTGAATTGCAAAAAAATAATGCTCAAATTGAAAAGCTGCTAAGTCCAGAAAATTTATTTCAAGTTACAGACGAAGAGGTTACGGCGTTTTTAGGCTTTTCTTCTCCAAACGAAGTTAAAGTGATGAAAATTTTAATGGAAGAGCAGTTTAAAGATGCTTCTTTTATGATTACCAAAATCGAATATCGTTCTAATACAGTTGCAGCCGTTTCTTATGAATCGAATGTAAAGAATCTTTCTGAAAGAGATTACAATGCTATTATTAAAACTATTGGATTTAAATTTAAACAAAAATATGGATTTAATATTAGCGAAATTTCCAAAAAATCTTCATCAAAAATTCAGGAACAATTGTACTTAAAAGATGTTTTTTCTATTACAGCAGATGTAGCTCATACTGAAATTACAAAAATTAAAACATATAAGAAAAATTCAGGTTTTGTAATGTTAAGCAAGACTAAGAATGGATGGGATATTTCAAATCAAGGTGTAGGAATGTCATTTGGTAAAGTGTATAAAATTAAATAATATAAAAAATTTGTGTAATTCTCTGATTATTCTTGATAAATAAATATCTTTTCAGAGTTTTACACAAATTTAAATTATTATTTTTATTTATTATTTCTTTGCAGTAATCACATAAATTGGATTTTCTGCCATTGTTACACTGTTTGTCTTAAAAGTTACAGTTCTTCATCTTTTTTACTCAATTACACCTTTATTCATAATTGAATTCTTCTTCAATATTACATTTTCAGTTTGTTCTAATAAATATAGAATTTGTCTGTAAAGTAAATCTAAAAATTGATAATAAAAGAAAAAGTTTTATTTTTAATAATTTTACGATTTCCTATCTTTTAATTAATCATTTTTCTTGCTTAAAATTTCAAAAATAGCCGCCATATCTTGTTCTCCATAACCTTGTTCTAAAGCTTCTGAATAATTTTTAGTTGTATTTTGAATTAATGGTAATGATAATTTTCTATTTTCGATTTCTTCATTTGATAATTTCAAGCCTTTTGTCATATGTTTAAGCATAAATGCCGCAGGGTATTCTCTGTTTGTAAACATATTTTTTTCCTGAAATAGTGGCGAACTCATTCTAGAATCTGAAATAGCATTTACAATAGTTTCTGTATCTATTCCAAAATTTTGTGCTAATAATAATACTTCACTATAAGCTTCTCCAAATATTCCAAGTAAAGAATTTAATACTAATTTTGCTCCAGTTGCTTTTCCTAATTCTCCAAAATAATATGTTTTACTTCCTAAAATATCAAAAATTGAATATAAATCTTTAGTATCAGCTTTATTTCCTCCAGCTAATATTAATAAAACTCCAGCAGTAGCAGCTCCTACTGATCCAGATACTGGTGCTTCAATATACTTTCCATTATTTTCAATAACAAGTTTTCCTACAGCTTTACTTTCGGTAGGTGAAATTGTGCTCATATTTACTATTTTTTTTCCTTTTATTTTTGATAAGACATTTTCATTTAAAATTTCTAATGCCGCATTATAATTTGAAATCATAAAAAATATAATGTCATTTTGTTCAAAAATTTCTTCTACATTTTTTGTGTTTTTAGCTCCTTTTTCTACAAGTGGTACAGTTTTATCAAAATTTCTATTGTAAACTGTCACATCAACAGAAGCTTTTAATAAATTTTTACCATAGGAGTCCCCATTTGTCCTAATCCTATCCAACCTATTTTAGCCATTATTTTATTTCTCCTTTTGCAAATTTAACTAGTCCGCTCAACCAATCCTGATGCCCATTCATCATAACATTTGGAACACTTTGAGCCAATGCTTTTACAGGTGTTTACATTATTTTCTTTATAAATTATCATATTCTAAATTTTTTGATAACTCATAATAATATAATAACACGATAACATATTTTTGTAAATACACACAATTTTGTAATAAATTTTTTGCATTTTATTATACAATCTATCACTATTTTTTCGCAGTAATCACATAAATTGGATTTTCTGCCATCATCATATTAAAATCCTTAACTTTTCTATTTTTACTCACGATTAACTGACAAATATCCACATCTTTAAAATTGTATTTTTTCAGTTCCTCAACAGCCGTAGATATATTTTCCAGTACGATAAAGTTTAGTACTAAAATTCCATCTTCAACAAGCTTATCATAAGAATATTTTATAATTTCCACCAGATTTCCAGCTGAACCTCCAATAAAAATTTTATTAAACTTTATATTTAAGTCTTTTAGTCCATCTGGCGCCATTCCTTTTATTACAGTAATATTTTTCAAATCAAATTTTTCTATATTCTTATGAATCAGCTCAACTGCCTCATCATTTCTCTCAATTACAAAAACTTTTCCGTTTCGTGCAAATCTTGCCATTTCCATACTCACAGAACCAGTTCCGCCACCAATGTCAAGACAAATATCATCATCTTTCATCTCCATTTTCCCAAGGCTTACAAAACGGATTTCCTCTTTTGTCATAGGAACTTTTCCTCTTAAAAATTCTTCATCTTTTATATGATACATTTTATTACTCCTTATTTTATATTATAGTTTAAAAAGAAAGCCAAGAGTAAATCCTAACTTTCTATTTTTTATTTGTTGTATAGTAAAACCGCTTTAAAGCCGAACTTAAAAGTTATGACTATTTTACTCAAACCCTAAATTTATATAATTTTCAATAGTTCGGTTTTAAATGGGTTCGAGTATATTTTTAAATTAATTTTTTAATGCCTGAATTGGCGGAGCTACTTTTCCACCACGATTAATTAGCACAGAGCAATCTAAATTATTTATATTTATAATATCTGCTTCTCCTAGAAGTCCACCAAACACTACTCTGTCTCCAGATTTTTTCCCAGGAACTGGGATTATTCTGACTGCGGTAGTTTTGCTGTTTACCATTCCAATTGCCATTTCATCTGCTATTATTCCAGAAATTATAGCTTCAGAAGTATCACCTGGAATAGCTATCATATCAAGTCCGACAGAACATACACAAGTCATCGCCTCCAATTTTTCAAGTGTCAAATATCCTTTACTTGTAGCTTCTATCATTCCCTGATCTTCACTTACTGGAATAAATGCCCCTGTTAAGCCTCCGACACGAGTTGCAGCCATTGCTCCGCCTTTTTTTACAGCGTCATTCAATATTGCAAGTGCAAGTGTTGTTCCATAAGCTCCGACTGCTTCCAGTCCAAATTCCTCCAGTACATTTCCAACACTATCGCCTACTGCTGGAGTTGGTGCAAGTGACAAGTCGATTATTCCAAATTCAACGCCAAGTCTTTCAGCAACTTCTTTTCCGATTAATTCTCCCATTCTTGTGATTTTAAAACTTACTTTTTTTATTGCTTCTGTTATTTCATCAATTTTTGCCGTTTTTGAAATGTTCGCAAGTGTGTGTCTTACAACCCCTGGACCACTAATTCCAACGTTTAGCACAACATCTGGATTTTCTACCCCATGAAATGCACCCGCCATAAATGGATTATCAGGAACAGCATTTGTAAATACGACAAATTTTGCGGCTGCCAGTCCGTCTGCATCTTTGGAAAGTTCAGCCAGTTCCTTTACAGTTTTTCCCATCATTTTTACAGCATCCAAGTTGATTCCTGACTTTGTAGAGCCTACATTTACAGAGGAGCAAACTCTGTCTGTTTCAGAAAGTGCCTTCGGAATACTGTTTATCAGCTTAACATCGCCTTTTGTAAAACCTTTGTCCACAAGTGCGGAAAATCCTCCAATGAAGTCAATTCCGATTGTTTTTGCCGCTCTATCAAGTGCTTTTGCAAAAATTGTGTAATCTTCGGCATTAGTTGCATTTCCAATTATTGAAATTGGAGTAACTGAAACTCTTTTATTAATAATTGGCATATTGTATTTACTTGCTACTTCATCAGCGATTTTTACCAAATCTTTTCCATTTTCCGTAATTTTGTTATAAATATTTTCTGCTGTTTTTTCGGCATCTGCATCAATGCAGTCAAGCAGGCTTATCCCCATTGTGACAGTTCTCACATCAAGGTGCTGCATTTCTACCATATCTATAGTTTCCAGTATCTCATCAGGTAATAAATTCATTTTTCCCTCCTAAATTTCTTATAATAGTTGCTCTCGAAAAATTCTGAAAAATTATATTCTGTGCATCGCCTTGAAAATATTTTCATGCTGCAAGTAAACTCTTACTCCAATCTTTTCCTCAACCACCTTAAACTCTTCCTGCAATCCTTTTATATCCGTATTTTTAGGAGCTTCCACAAGCATAATCATCGCAAAAATATCATTTTCAAACACTTTTTGAGTTATATCAATAATATTCAAATTAAGTTCACTTAACTTTGTCGATACATTCGCAACAATTCCTGATTTATCCGCTCCAATAACTGTAATAACTATTCTATCGCTCATCTTCATACCTCCATCTTCACAAAATTTAAATTATTTTTAAATATGCTAAATTATCGCATAAATTTAGGTATTTAGCAAGTAGAAAAATTTATACTTATTTATTATTTGAATGTTGTAAAATAATTTATGATAATAACTAAAAACTTTCTCTCTTTAAAATTTTTCAATTTTATTAGTATCCTGCCTGTAACATTTTTCTATAAAGTTCCCGAGCTTCTTCATATCCTGCATCTGATGCCATTTTTATATATTTTTTTGCATTGACACGGTTATCTTGGTAATAATACAAGACTCCTAGGTTGTATGTAGCCTTAATATGTCCTTTTTCTATAGCTTTTAAAAACATTTGTTTAGCTTTGTCGAATTTTTTTTGTTCATAATATAAAACCCCTAGATTATATATAGCTTCAACTTCACCAGCTTGACTAGCTTTTAAAAACATTTGTTCAGCTTTATCAAATTTCTTTTGATAATAATATAGGTTTCCCAAATTGTATATGGCAAAAATTGAACCTTGCTGACTAGCTCTTAAATACATTTGTTCAGCCTTATCAAATTTTTTTTGATCATAATACAAAACTCCTAAACTGTTCATAGCCGCAACATAACCTTTTTGACTAGCTTTTAGATATATCTGTTCAGCCTTATCAAATTTTTTCTGATCTTTGTATAAATTTCCTAAATTATTCATAGCTTCAACGTTGTTATTTTCTACAGCTTCTAAATACATCTGCTCAGCCTTATCAAATTTTTTCTGAGCTTGATACAAAAGTCCTAGATTATACATAGCTTCAACTTTACCATCTTTTTCTTGAACAGCTTTTAAAAACATCTCTTCTGCTTTTAAATAATTTTTATTTTCATAATATGATATTCCATCTTCTAAGTATCCAGCTTTTAATGCAAGCGATATGATAATAGTTCCCAATACGATAAGTTTTTTCATTTTAAATAATCTCCTTATAATCAATTTTTTATTTTATAAAATTATATTAATTATATATTATTTTTTATTTTTGTCAATAATTAAACAAAAATTATAGTTTAGATATGCTGGAGCTGTAAAAAACTTATTTATTGCTATTTGTTAATTAAAGTGATATAATTTGTCATATTTAATACAAAATATTTAAAAATGCATAAGGAGGAAAATAAAAAAATGAAATTTTGGAACTTTTTAAAAAAGGCTTTAATATTTACATTAAAAGAAACATATTCATTTTTTCTGAAAACAGCTCTGTTTATACTTCTGATTTTTATTATTGGAATTTCCACTATTGCGATTTTCAATTCTAAAAATAAGAATGAAAGAAAAAAAAGCTATGAATATATACTTTTTAACGTTGCAAATGTCAATGAAGATAAAGTCAAGGGAAACTTCCTTTCTGAAGAAAATTTATCATACATGGATATTCTCCAGAGCTTAAATGACATAAAGAATAATAATCAAGTTAAAGGTGTCATTATTGCACTTGATACAATAGACTTACCATCTTCAAAAATTGAGGAACTTTCAAAGAAATTTGAAGAATTAAAAGCAAACAACAAAAAAATATATGCTTTTGGAGCTTATATTACAAACGCTAACTACAAGCTAGCTGCCATTGCAAATGAAGTTATAATGGTTCCTTCCACTTCTGCTAGTTTGGATTTGACTGGTTATCATTATTCAGATATTTACTATAAAGGGTTGTTTGATAAATTAGGAGTAAATATGGAAGTTGTCCGTATTGGTAATTACAAGTCTTATGGTGAAAATTATACTGGAAATGAAATGACTCCCGAATTACGTTCAGAACTTACAAGAATACTAGAAAACAGATATGATAAGTTCATCACTGATATTTCCAAAAATCGTAAGATTGATAAAAATGCACTAAACAACGATATTGTAAATGGAACTGATACAAGCTTGACACCATTTGCAGCTCGTGATAAAAACCTAGTTGATAAACTAGAACATTTTTCTGATTTTACAAAACGTCTAAATATTCGTGAAGATAACGTTGCAGATATTACTGATTATTATGAAAAACAAGTAAAAGATCAGAACATTGGAAATCCTAGAAATGGAACTATTGCTGTAATTTATGCCGAAGGTTCAATCCTATACGATCCAAACGGAGTTACCGAAGGTGTTATTACACCTGACAACATTTTGCAAAAAGTTGAAAAAGCAATGCAGACTAAAAATTTAAAGGGAATTGTCCTTCGGGTAAATTCAGGCGGAGGTTCAGCGCTTGCTTCTGAAATAATTTATCAGGAACTTACAAAACTAAATATTCCAATTTATGTTTCAATGTCTGACACTACTGCTTCTGGAGGTTACTACATCTCAATGGCTGGAAATAAAGTTTTTGCAAACAATGCCACAATTACAGGCTCAATCGGAGTAGTTTCAATGATTCCAAAACTTTACAATGCACAGGATAAATACGGAGTTCATTCAAATTCAGTATCAAAAGGTAAATATTCTGATATTTCTGACAGCTTTGCCCCACTATCTGAAGAATCGCGTGCTAAAATTACTCAATCAATGGAAGAAACATACAAAGAATTCAAATCACGTGTTTCTAAAAATCGTAAAATTGATGAGAATACTCTTGAAAATTATGCACAAGGTAAAATATGGCTTGGAGATGAAGCTAAAAATATAAATTTAGTTGATGGAATTGCAAGTCTTGATGAAGTTATAAAAATAATGGCAAAAGATTTAGGATTACGAAAAAATTACGCTGTGGAAAGTATCTATCTGGAAGAAGATTTTTCACAAAAATTAAAATCCTTTACAAATATGATTACAGAAAAATTCAGTCTATCTGCACAACTTCAAAAAAATATTCCTCAAGCAAAAAAAGCATTTAATGAATACGACTTCGCGGTGCAGAATCAAAATAAACCGTTATATTATTTGACATATAAATTAGATTTATACTAAAAAAATTAAGGCTAGAAAAATATCTAGCCTCTTTTATTACCTATGCAATCTACGTTTAAACTCTTCTTTATAAGACTTATACGCATATCTTAACATTATACTCAAAATAAATAATGGAATAGATGAAAATATGCTCCAAGTCATCTTTTTACTTATAATTAGTTCCAAAATCAAAAGAAATATTCCAACAAAAAAAATGAAAAAATTTAGTATCTTTAATCTATCACTCTTATGCTTATCCCAGACATATGAAAAAACAAGACTAATAAGATAAAGAGCGATAACAATAGGAATTCCACGCTTTATACTCCAAGTCAATTTTTTATCTCCAAAATCAAGTAATAAAAAATAACTCGTAAATCCACTTAACAATAAAAATAGATTTGTTCTCATTCTATATGAATCCAAAAAAACAAACAATCCTAAATCAAATATTAAAATAGACGGAATTGCATAATAACCCCATTCCAATTTTCCATACATTATCAAATTTTGAAAAAGAACTTCCAGAATTGAAATTATTGATATTGTAAAAAATGATAAAAAAACAGCCTTTTTAACTTTCTTCATTTTCATTTCGTACAAATTTATATTAATCATCGGATATTCCTTTACAAATTTCTTTTCTTCCAGACCCTTTATCTCAGGAACAGGCGTTTCACACAATGGACATCTTTTCGCACCGTCTTCCAGCTCTACTCCACATTTTATACAATACATATTTATCCTCTTTTTCTATAATAATTTTACTTTAAAACTAGTCTCAAAAGTTGCGCTATCCATTTTAAAACATAATTTTTATTCGTATTAATTTGTTAAACACTAAAAATAATTAGTAATAATCTTGGATTTTATTCCTCTCTTTCTTAAATAAACAAAAAAATCCCTCTCAATATCATAATTTGCAGTCAAATTTCCAAAATTTACATAAACCTTATTAAAGTCACTTACAACTCCCATCTTGATTTTGCACCTTTTGCTTGGTGGCGGTAAAAATCGGAATCCCTTTAGATACTTTTCATACTTTTTATTAACTTTAAAAATTCCTAAATTTGAAAATCCTGTTGTATAGCCCCGTTCTCCGTAATAATCAAATATAAATGGGAAAAACATACGTTTTATCAAATATGGAACAGACTTTATTATTATATTTTGCATTGGATTCATTGCCTTGTATATACTTTTGTAAAATTCTTTTTTTGTAATTTTTAAGGCAAAATAGTTATCCAGATAAGTTATGATTTCAGAGAGGGAATATGCACCAAGACTTGCATCCATGCTAGGAGTTATGTTTATAAAAAAATTTCTGTATGTAGTTTCTTCAAAAATTTTTCGCAAATCAACTGGCACTCCAATAACAATCGGATTTTTTGCTTGTGAATACCTATCCAGCAAAATTTTGAAATATACTGAAAGAAGATATTTCCCAATAGTAGTCCCATATTTTTTACTCTCCTCCTTCAGGCTTTCCACATCAATTTCTCCAGTTGTAATATGGTACTGCCCCTTTTCCAGTATTTTCATTGGCAAATGAAATGCCGACTTTATCGTAGTTTCCTTGCTCACTTTCCTCATGTATTTTTCATAAAGGTCGACATATTCGTTTTTTTGAGGATTTTTCAGCCCATTATCATTTCCCAATATTTCCCTTGTTTTTTCAAAAAAATTTTTTTCAGATTTTTTATTTTCAAAATCTTTTTCATTTTTATTTATCTTTTTCCCAAAATTAATTATTTTATTTATTTTTTCAATTTCTATTTCCTTCTTTTTTTCAGTCTTGTAAATTAAATTATCCTTTTTATCTTTTTCAAAATTTTCCAAAAAATACCTTTTCTCCAAATATTCTTCAATCAAATCCTTAAAAAATAATGCCGCACCTTTTCCATCGGTCAAAAAATGTGCTATTTCTATCGACAATTTATTATTAAAATAAATGATTCTAAGCGGATTATCCTTCTGTATATCCGTACAAGGATAAGTTTTCTCCTCTTCAATCATAAAATGAGCCTTTTTCTGCTGCAAGTAATTCCAAAAAATTCCCTTTTTCAGCTCCGAATTATAAAACGGATATTTCTTTTCAAGCGAAATCGTAACTTTTTGCAATATTTCCAAGTCAATATTTTCAGAAAACAATGCTGAAAGCCGAAAACAGGTCGTCCTCCCCTCACTAATTATTGAAGAATATGTTTTTGCAAAAGCGTCCAGCTCATACCATATTTTTTCATTTTTCACTTTTATCCTCTTCTGTTTTATTTATTTTTTACTTCCAAAGCATTATTTAAACAAGCTTGCTCAAAACTTTCCTTTTACAAATTCAATTCTTATTTATAAATGCTCAAGACCAAGTAATCAAAAAATTATTACTCTTCCAAATATTTTTTCAAATTTTCATAATTTTTTTTCGCTGTTTCATAGCCAATACTATAAACTTCCAAAAGTTTCTTCTTATTTTTCTCAATTCTCCCAAGTGTCAGTTCCACTTCTGGACGAATCACAAAAATCTCTCCTTTTGCCTCCAGTTCATCAATATAGTCAAGCACTTCATTATATCGGCTATATCTTGTATTCATAAGTTCTACAAATTTAGGAAACTTTTTATATCTTATCCCAGTAATTTTACCCAATGCACTTTGTTTTTTTCTATAATTTTTATCACGTGTCAAGACAACTACATTTTTTGTATTTCCATTTTCTATAGATTTTTTAATTGGTATTGAATCAGAAACTCCACCATCCAGATAAACATTTCCATTAATATTAACCATTCTGGCAAGTAACGGCAAAGAGCTTGAAGCCCTTACATAAACAGTGTCCTTGTCGAAGTCTTTAACTTCTGGATATTCCGCTTCTCCAGTCTCACAATTTGTAATCACTGCCTGAAATTTTGTCTTATTTTTCATAAATGCCTCATTGTCAATTGGATTCAATTTATTCGGAATCTCGTCATAAACAAAGTCTACTCCAAACAAATCTCCAGTAGTAATTAAGCTGTATAAACTGCAATATCTTTTATCATCCAAATAATCTACCGATACATTAAATGCTCTTTTATGCTGTTTTGCTAAATAACTGCAGGCATGACAAGCCCCAGCAGATACGCCTATGCAACTATCAAATTCAATATTTTTTTCCAAAAAGAAATCTAGCACTCCTGCCGTAAATATCCCCCGAAGTCCTCCACCTTCTAATACTAACCCTGTTTTTTCTTTCATTAATTTCATCCCTTTCAATATTAATTTTTTGTTTTCTCCTATTATACACCCTTTGATTGTATTTTTCTACTTTTTTAATAATTTAATTTTTTACTGTTCAAATTTTTGAAATAAATTATTAGAAAAAATTGATTTCTATTAATTGTCAAGGTGTAATTAAAACGTAGGTTTGCAAGTATTATACTAAAATTGAAAAAAATGTGTTGACAACTTAACTATTTTTTAGTATAATAAATTTGTAATTATTACAAATGTATAAATATTATAAATTAAGGAGTGATAAAAATGTCAAAAACAGTTGAAAAATTAAATCTTTACTTAGCTAACTTGAACGTACTTTACAGAAAGGTTCAAAATTACCACTGGAACATTGTTGGTGCTGGATTCTTTTCTGTTCATGAAAAATTGGAAGAATATTATGATGCAATAAATGAACAAATTGATGACGTTGCAGAAAGAATTTTATCAATAGGAGGTCGTCCTCTAGGAACATTAAAAGACTATTTAGCAGTTACAACTATTAAGGAAGCTGAAAATAGAGAAATTTCTATTCCAGAAGCAGTAGCTGATGTAAAAAAAGAATTTGAAGCAATGTTAAAATTAGTGAAAGAAGTAAAAGAAGCGGCTGATGAGGAAAATGACTATGGAACATCTGCATTAGTTGATGAGTATATCAGTACATATGAAAAAGATTTATGGATGTTAAATGCATACTTAAAATAATAATCATAATTAAAAATCTTTACAAAGTCATTAAAATTACCTATTACATATATCTAGAGAAAATCTTTTTACAGATTTTCTCTTTTTTATTTACAAAATATATAAAAAATGTTATAATTAATTATTAACAAAAAATTAAAAAGGTGGGGTTATGGCAATAAGTTTATTTAGTTGCAGCTATATGGGTGTAGATACTTATGTTGTAGAAGTAGAGGTTGATTTATCCAGAGGGCTGCCTGTATTTAATATAGTTGGAATGGGGGATCAGGCGATTTCTGAAAGCAAGGAGCGGATTAGGAGCTGTTTTAAAAATGTGGGGTTTGAATTTCCTGTCAGACGCGTGCTAGTGAATTTGTCACCTGCAAATATCAGAAAAAAAGGCAGTCATTTTGATTTAAGCATATTTTTAGGCATACTTGCGAATACAGGGCATATTTCAAATATAGACATATTAAAAAAATATCTAATTTTAGGAGAAATTTCCTTAAACGGAAAGATAAAATCAATAAATGGAGCAATAAACGCCACAATTTTAGCAAAAGAAACAGATTTTACAGGCGTTGTTGTCCCAATGGAAAATTATAATGAAGCAAAATTAATTTCAGGTGTAGAAATTATTCCTGTTGATGAAATTACAGAATTACTAGATTTTCTAGATGGAAAAATTGATATAAAAACATTGTGTAAAAAAGCTGTCGAGATGAATGCTTCAAAATCAGAAAAAGATAAAAACTTAGATGAGACTGTTGATTTTTCAGATGTAAAAGGGCAGCTACTTGCAAAAAGGGCTTTAGAAATTGCAGCCGCTGGTGGACACAATGTATTTCTAATAGGCGATCCTGGTTCAGGTAAATCAATGCTTGCAAAAAGATTTAATACAATTTTACCTGACATGACCGAAGAAGAAATAATCGAAACAACAAAGATTTACAGTATTTCAGGAATGCTAAGCCAAAGTGAACCAATAATACATAACCGTCCATTTAGAGCTCCACACTATTCAGCTACACAAGTAGCTCTAGTAGGCGGTGCAAACAGAGTCGGAGAAATCACGCTGGCACTAAATGGAATATTATTTTTAGATGAAATTGGAGAGTTTGAAGGAAAAACATTGGAAACGTTAAGACAGCCTCTGGAAGATGGAAAAATCGTTATTTCAAGAGCAAACCTAAGTGTAACCTATCCAGTAAAAAATATTACAATAACTGCTTCAAATCCTACTCCCAGCGGATATTTCCCTGATAACCCACTATGTAACGACAGTCTAAAAGAAATTAAACGTTATCAGAAAAAATTTTCAGGCCCACTTCTCGACAGAATGGATTTATATGTAGAAATGCACCAGTTAAAAAAAGATGAAATTTTTGATGAATCTCTATCAGAAAAATCCAAAGAAATTCAAAAAAGAGTTATAAAAGCTCGTGAAGTCCAAAAACAACGTTTTAATTCAAATACTCTAAACAGAGATATGAATAAGAAACAATTAAATAAATATTGCAAAATAGATGAAGAAAGTGAAGAAATTATGAAATCTGCCATTGATAATTTAAAATTGTCAGTCAGAATGTTTGATAAAATCTTGAAGGTATCCAGAACAATAGCAGATTTAGATGGTGAAGAAAACATAAAAAAGGAACATTTATTGGAGGCACTAAATTATCGACGAAAATAAATAGCACTAAACTTATTAAAAAAAGAATTTTTTAATAACAAGCAGTCTTAATACTTGTAAAATAGCATAGTAAAACTAGTTTAAAACAGAACTCAAAAATTATGACTATTTTACTCAAACCCTAAATTATATAATTTCTAGCAGTTCAATTTTAAATGGGTTCGAGTATAAAATCAGAAATTTATGAAATTAAATTTATTTTGTATAAAATTACAAAAGTTTTTAAGATGGATACTTAAAAATTAAATTTGATTTTTTTATAATTTAGAAAAATAAAAAATGTGTGACTATTCAAATAAAACTGAGTAATTACACATTTTTATATCTCTTTAATTTCTTATTTTTTCTCATTAATCCGTTCTTCTATAAAATCAAGCAATTCTTTTCTTCCAGTATTTTTTAATGAAGAATAAAAAAATACATCTTCATTTTTAAATACAAGTTTTTTCCTGATTTCCTTTAGCTGTTTAAACTTTTCATTGTTTGACAATTTATCAGCTTTTGTAAATATTATATAATATTCAATTTCAAAATGTTCTAACCATTTTAACATTTCCATGTCCTCATTTGACGGAACTCTACGCAAATCCAGCAATAAAAAAACTACTTTTTCACGATTTGACACAAGATAGCTTTCTATTGTTTTCCCCCAATTTCTTTTCACAGCCTCAGGCACTTTAGCAAACCCATATCCTGGCAAATCTACAAAATGAATCTTATTATTTATCAAAAAATAATTGATTAACTGAGTTCTTCCTGGTGTTTTACTTGTTCTTGCCAGATTTTTTCTTTTTGTGAGTGAATTTATAAGTGAAGATTTCCCGACATTTGATCTTCCGATAAAAGAAAATTCCACAGTATTATTAAATTCTGGATAATCTTTTTCCACAACTGCTGATTTCACAAATTCTGACTTGCTTATTTCCATGCTTCACCTCTTTTTTTCTATAATTTTCTATTTTTCTAATTTTTAAACTCATCTTTTGCATTTTCCAATGAAGTTTCTTCAGGAATAAAGTACCATATTCCATTAATCATTCTTCCATCCCCAGTAATCTCATACTGCTCAATTTTTTTGTTTAGTAAAAATGCTGGCAATACTGATAATCCTTTAATTGGATTTACTGCAACATCCATCTTTTCTTTTGCATATCCATAAACTTCTGGAATATATTTCCATCCAGATGGTGCGACTAATTTTTTCACAATTCCCTGAATAACCTGTCTTTGACGTTCATCACGCTTAAAGGCTGTATCACTTTTTCTATGTCTTGTATAGGCAAGTGCCATTCTCCCTCTTAAATTATAAACCTGACCTTGATTAAAATGAAATACTTCCTGATCAAAATAGTCCTGATTAAAAGTATGATTTGAAACAACATCGACTCCATCAATCAAATTAGTCAAGTTCATAACATCTTCAAATCTAAATCTTACATGATAATTAATTTTTGTATCAAGAAAGTTTTCCACAGCGTCAATTGTACATTGCACACCACCAAAATGATGTGAATGTGTAATTTTATCCTGCTTATAATTTTCACAAGGAATCTCTGCATATGTATCACGCGGAATTGAAATCATTTTTACCTGTGCCAGATAAGGCACAACTCTTATAACAACCAGTCCATCGCTCCGAGAACCTTCTGTCGGCTGATTAGCATACGCATCTACTCCTATGACAAGAATATTAAATGGTACTGAAAGCCACCCTATAAACACCACTAAAAATATTCCTAATATTATAAATACTTTTTTCATTTTTTCACCTCTTAATTTTTACATTATTTATACTTTTACAAATTTTTGAATAATATATTTAAAATAAATTTATTTAATACTAAACCTCGTTTAAAAATTAGAACAAATTTTTATAATAAGGTTTTTCAACAGTTAATTCATAATCATTCAATTTTTTTCTATTTTATTTTCATAGGATTGCTCATTACCGCAAATCCTACAACCTATGATACTAAATTCTATTTAAAAAATAAAAATTATATATTAAATCATTTGAAAATATTGGGTTTATATCCTTTATTAGAGAACTTTATAATAAAGCTTACTCTTACAAATTATTTCAAAGTTAAATTTTATAGTAAAACTTATTTAAAACCAAACACAAAAGCTATGACTATTTTACTCAAACCTTAAATTTATATAATTTTAGCAGTTTAATTTAAAATAGGTTTGAGTATATTTTCAAATTCTATTTTTTTCAAAAAATCATCAACTTTTTTTTCCAAATCCTGACTATTTCCGTCATTTTCAATAACATAGTCACTTCTTTTCTTTTTTTCATCCAAAGACATTTGTGAATTTATAATACTCAAAGCCTCTTCTTTACTACGGTTATCCCTAGCTAAAATACGTTTAATCTGCGTTTCTTTTTCTGCACTTACTAGCAAAATGTAATCAAATTCCTTTTCCCATTGAACTTCAAAAAGAAGCTGAATTTCCACAAAAATAATTTTATTTTCTTTTTTACACTCCAGAATCTTTTCTCGCATAATACGTAAAATCTCTGGATGCATAATAGAATTTAAAATAAGTCTTTTTTCTCTATTTCCAAAAATAACTCTTCCTAATTTTTCACGTGAAACAATCCAATTTCCAGTATTATTATATTCTAAGACTTCTTTACCAAAATTTTCTACAATTTTTTCCACAACCTTAGGAAATTTAATAACTTCATGAGAAATTACGTCTAAATCAATAACTGGAAATTTTTTTTCTTTTAAAATTTGACTAACTGTACTTTTTCCTGTTCCAATTCCACCTGTAAGCCCAATAACTACTTTTTTCATTTTTTCCTTCCCACAAAAATCCAGTTTAAATTCAAAATTTATTCAATTTTACAAAAGTGTGGATATATTTTATACCTTTTTTCATTTATTTGCAACAATTTTTATTTTTCAAATTCAATATAAACCTTAAATAAAACAATATAAGTCAAGATTATATTAATTTATCAATACAGAAAATAATTTTTTTATATAATAAAATTTCAAAAAAAATATGGTATAATAAAAACAGAACTAAGAAAAGAAAAAATTGAAAAAATACTTATAATATGATAAAATTATATGTATAATTTTGTGATAAATTTAGCGATTAAAAGTTTGATTTATAAAATAAGATACAAGGAGGGAATATGGAACTTAAAGATATTCAGGAATTGATGAAAGTTCTAAAGAAAGAAGATATAGCAGAACTAAAAGTAAGATATGGAAAAGTAAAACTTACATTAACAAATTCTGAAACTACAAATATTGCAAATATTGTAGCACCTGTAACAGAAAAAGTTGAAAAAGAAACTCTTCCAGCTGTATTACCAGCAGAAGAAATTATCAAATCAAGTAATGTGGGAAGAATAAAGCTAGTAAGTTCAAAACCTGGAACTTTAGTAAAAAAAGGACAAGTCCTTGCAAAAATAAATACAATAGGAATTGATAATGATGTAAAATCTAATGTAAATGGTATTCTAAAGGAAGTGCTAGTGGCAGATGGCTCACCAGTTGACTTTGCAAAAGAGCTATTTAAAATTGAAATTAATTAAAATTATTTTTATGAAACAGAAATCTTTTAGGAGGATGGAATATTAATGTTTAAAAAAATATTAATAGCAAATAGAGGAGAAATTGCTGTTAGGATAATTAGAGCAGCAAGAGAGTTAGGAATTGCCACAGTTGCAGTTTATTCAGAAGCCGATAAAGATTCACTTCACGTAAAACTTGCTGACGAAGCTGTCTGTATCGGAACTGCCAGTAGTGCAGACTCGTATTTAAAAATACCGAATATTATTTCAGCAGCACAGATTACAGGAAGTGAAGCTATTCATCCAGGATATGGATTTTTAGCAGAAAATCAAAGATTTGCTGAAATATGTGATAAAAACAACATCGTATTCATTGGTCCAAAACCTGAACTAATTAGTATGATGGGAGACAAGGCAACAGCAAGGGAAACTGCTATCAAGCACAAAGTTCCAATAACAAAAGGGTCAGATGGAATTGTTCCAAATGTTGAAGAAGCCAAAAAAGTTGCACAATGGATAACTTATCCTGTTATGATAAAAGCAACTGCAGGAGGTGGCGGAAAAGGAATGAGAATCGCCCATAATGAAAAAGAACTTGTAGAAAATTTTGTTGCTGCACAAAATGAGGCAAAAGCGGCTTTTGGAAATCCAGATGTTTATATTGAAAAATATGTTGAAGAACCAAGACACGTTGAAATACAAGTTATTGGAGATAAATTTGGAAATGTTGTCCATCTTGGAGAAAGAGACTGCTCTATCCAAAGAAGACACCAAAAATTAATAGAAGAATCCCCATCAGCAGGAATTGATGCGAAAACACGTGAAAAAATGGGAAAATTTGCTGCAAAATTAGCAAAAGGAATTGGTTACGACAGTGTTGGAACATTGGAATTTCTTGTTGACAAAAGCATGAATTTCTATTTTATGGAAATGAATACAAGAATTCAGGTAGAACATACAGTAAGTGAAGAAATCACTGGTGTAGATTTGATAAAAGAACAAATAAGAGTAGCCGCAGGAGAAAAATTAAGTTTTTCTCAAAAAGATATAAATATTAATGGACATGTAATAGAATGCAGGATTAATGCAGAGGACTCTGAAAATGGTTTCCTTCCATCTTCAGGAGTTCTAGAAACATATATTCCGTCAGGTGGAATTGGAGTAAGAATCGATTCTCATTCTTACCAGAATTATGAAATTCCGCCTTACTATGATTCAATGATAGCAAAACTTATCGTAAAAGGAAAAAATAGGGAAGAAGCTATTGCAAGAATGAAGCGTGCCTTAAACGAATTTATTATAGAAGGTATCGACACAACTATACCATTTCATTTAAAAGTGCTTGATAATGAAGACTTTAAAAAAGGAACAATCTATACAAACTTTATTGAGACACATTTTAAAGATGCACTTGGTAAATAATTAATAAAAAACTAGATAATAATTTTTGAAATCAATAAAAATCATATTATTAATTAAATAATCTGATTACTATTTGATAAAAAATAAAAAATAGGAGGAATTAGAAATGAATGAATTAGGAAATGTAAATATATCTCAGGAAGTAGTAGCGACTATTGCAGAATCAGTAGTGGCAGAAATTGAAGGAGTACATAGCCTTGTTGGCGGAACTTCTAAAAATGAAATTGTTAAATTTTTCCAAAATGTATCTTCAGGTGGAAAAGGAATCGAAGTAGAAGTTGGAGAAACTGAATGTACATTAGATTTATACATCGTTGCAAAAATGGGATTCAAGTTACCTGCATTAGCTGGGGAAATTCAAACAAAAGTAGTAAAAGCAATTACTGAAATGACAGGATTAAAAGTTCAGGAAGTAAACGTATATATTCAAAAAATTATAAAAGAAGACAAAAAAGAGACTGTTCAAGCTCCTGTAACAGAAACTGCAGAAATTGAAGAATAAAAATCATAATAGACTCAAGTATTATTAAATTTAAATATAAATTTTTATTAATAATATTTGAGCATACTCACTCAATTAGGAAAGGAGAAACTGACAGATACACTTCATCTAACTCACAAAGTTAAAATGCAGTGTATTTTGTCGGTATATATTAATGATTGCAATATTAGGATTTTTAGCAAGATTATCTGTAATACTTGGATTTATTGG
The DNA here is from genome assembly GCF_041199995.1 of Leptotrichia sp. HSP-342. Classification (NCBI taxonomy): domain Bacteria; kingdom Fusobacteriati; phylum Fusobacteriota; class Fusobacteriia; order Fusobacteriales; family Leptotrichiaceae; genus Leptotrichia; species Leptotrichia mesophila. The sequence goes on along the minus strand of NZ_CP165646.1, from coordinate 490,194 downwards.
TATTGTATTTTCAAGTATATCAGATATTCTGTTTAGGACTGATTATTTAGGACAATTAGATAGTTTTATAGATTTAAGTAGTTTAAATTTTAAAATTTTAGTTGGACTATTGTCAATAATTTATTTAGTAGTATTTTTACTTTCTTATATTAATAAACTTACAAAATATTCTCAAAATAGAAAAGTAAAAAATAAAAATGGAGAAATAGAAGTTTCCATAAAAACAATAAATGAAACATCAAAAGACTTCTTAAATGGACAGGAAATCATTAAAAATTCAAAAGTAAAATCATATCCAAAAGGAAAATCTGTTGTTATTGAAGCTACTGTAGATACTTATAATGTCGATAACTTAAACGAAAAACTTGCAGAAATTCAAAATAAATTATCTGAATATGTTTTTCATTCAACTGGAATTACTGTGAAAAAAAGTAAAGTAAAATTGAAAAAAGTTTTAGGAGAAACAATTGTTGAAAAAAAAATTATTGACTCTCCAACTAATCAAAAAGAAAATATACAAAAAAATAACAATAACATAATCTCAAATTTGGAAAATCAAACTAATACAGAAATTAAAACTTCTCCATCTGGAAAGGAAAATTAATGACACGAAGAGAAATTAGAGAAGAGATTTTTAAACTCCTTTTTGAATATGAGCTAATTAACAATAATATCGAAAAGAGAATAAATGACGTAATTAATGAAGAAAGCTTAAAAAAAGATGAGGAAGTTAATTTTTTACGAAGTTATGTTACTGAAATAATTGCAAATGAGAATATTTTAATTGAAAGAATAAAGGATGTATTAGAAGGTTGGACGTATGAACGTTTAGGAACAATTGAAAAAGTTTTATTAAAAGTATCCTTTTATGAAATTACGATAAAAAATATTGGATATGAAATCGCAATTAATGAAGTTTTAGAAATCGCAAAAAAATATTCATATAATGACACAAAAGACTTCTTAAACGGAATTCTTGCGAAATTAATAAAAAATATTAAAGAAGAAAAGTATAAATAAATGGAAGAATAAATTAAAAGAAACAAATATTAAATTATGAAAGACTTCTGTATTTAAAATATGGAAGTTTTTTAAATATATTTGCTTTATTAAACTTATGAAATTGTGTAAATCTAAAAGTTAAATATTCTTAATTTTAAACTCAATAAAAATTTACCAAAACTATATTATAGATTTTTATTTTAAAATATTTAGAAAAGGAAATACAGGATAATGAAGAGAATAGGAATAATTACTGGAAAGTTTTTTCCACTTCACATTGGGCATGTAAACTTTATTCAAAGAGCCAGTGGAATTGTAGATAGATTATATGTTATTATCTCATATTCTGATGATGCAGATGATCTTCTTACTTCTAACTCCCGTTTTGTGAAGGAAATCACACCAAAGGACAGATTACGTTTTGTAAAACAGACATTTAAGAACCAGCCAAATATTTCATCATTTCTATTGGATGAAAATAACTTTTCTCAGCAAGGTGATAACTGGAAAGAATGGGCTATAACCTTAAAAAATGAAATTGAAAAAAGAGAAAATGATAAGGAAATAGACTGGAAAAATGATGTGATATTTATTAGTAACCGTGATGAAGACAAAGAATACAATTTAAAACATTTTGGCTCAGAGACTAGATCCATTGATAAAAATTATATAGAGTATAATGTTAATTCCAAGCAAATACGTGAAAATCCTAGTAAATATTGGAACTACTTGCCACGTGAAGTAAGAGAACATCTAATACCCATTATTACAATCTGTGGAGGAGAGAGTAGTGGAAAAAGCGTAATGATAGATAAACTTGCAAATGTTTTTAATACAACTTCTGCTTGGGAATATGGACGTGAATATGTTTTTGAAAAATTAGGTGGAGATGAAGAATCATTACAATATTCTGACTACGAAAAAATCGTTTTTGGACATCAGTCAAATGTTTTATATGCTGCAAGAAATGCTAATAAATTTGCATTAATTGATACAGATTATATCGCGACCCTGGCTTTTTGCCTAACTTATGAAAAACGGGACAATCCAATAGTTCGCGAATTTGTACAAAATTACAGATTTGACCTGACGATTTTACTTGAAAATAATGTTACTTGGGTAAATGATGGCCTTCGTTCAATTGGCGACAATGACAGACGTGAAAAATTCCAAAATTTATTAAAGAAATTATATAAAGAATATCATATTCAATATATTACAGTAAAATCAAATAGTTATGAAAAAAGATACTTGGCTTGTAAGCGTATTATAAAGGCATATTTAGATGGTGCTGATAATTCACAACTTCAGGAAATAGCAGATTCTTTTATATAAAAAAATAACCTATTACTAAAATTCATTTTAATAGTTAGTAAATAGGTTTTTTTATTTCTCAAATTTTTATTTTAAGTTTTTTTGAAAAAAACAGCTAAATACTTTTATCGTGCCCTCCTTAAATCGTGCATACTTAGCCATTTTTGAAAAACCACTTTATATTTATTATATAATTACAAAATTATATATTTTATTTAGTCTCTTTTTCCCATTTCCTTATCTAATAAATATAGCGTAGCGTTATTATTATCAACATCAAGTGAAATAATCTTATCAAGGAATTTTTGAGCTTGTTCTTCTTCTTCTTCCTGTTCTTCAGCAAATTCATTCAAGAATACTTCTGCACCATAATCTCCTAGTTCTCTTGCAAGTTTGTGAATATTCTCAATAGAGGCTGTTACAGCTTCTTCATGTGCAAGAGCAGCTTCAAATACTTCTCTTACTGATGTAAAGTCCATTTTAGGTTTATCTAATCCCAAAAATTCAATTTTACCGTTTCTTTTTAATACATACTCATAAAACTTTTTTGAATGTTCCATTTCTTCTTTTGCTTGATTTCCCATCCAGCTTGCAAAACCTTCTAATGCTCTTTCATCAAAGTATGCAGCCATAGCTTGATATTGGTAAGCTGCTGCTAATTCCATGTTTATTTGATTATTTAGTAAAACTTCTAATTCTTTATTTAATTTCATTTTCTCTCCAATCTGTATTTTTTATATTTTAAATTTTTAATTATGTTTTTCTAAACATTTCTCACAAGTACCTTTTATGTAAAAATGTATTTCATCAATTTCTACATTTCCCAATTTTGATAAATCAAATTTTGATAAATTTACATCAAAATCAACTATCTCTCCACAAGATTTACATTTGAAATGTCCATGATTATCCGTGACTACATCATATCTTACTTCATTTTCTTCAATAATAATTTCTTGAATAATATTATTATATAATTACAAAATTATATACTACTTTATTTAGTCTCTTTTTCCCATTTCCTTGTCTAATAAATATAACGTAGCGTTATTATTATCAACATCAAGTGAAATAATCTTATCAAGGAATTTTTGAGCTTGTTCTTCTTCTTCTTCCTGTTCTTCAGCAAATTCATTCAAGAATACTTCTGCACCATAATCTCCTAGTTCTCTTGCAAGTTTGTGAATATTCTCAATAGAGGCTGTTACAGCTTCTTCATGTGCAAGAGCAGCTTCAAATACTTCTCTTACTGATGTAAAGTCCATTTTAGGTTTATCTAATCCCAAAAATTCAATTTTACCGTTTCTTTTTAATACATACTCATAAAACTTTTTTGAATGTTCCATTTCTTCTTTTGCTTGATTTCCCATCCAGCTTGCAAAACCTTCTAATGCTCTTTCATCAAAGTATGCAGCCATAGCTTGATATTGGTAAGCTGCTGCTAATTCCATGTTTATTTGATTATTTAGTAAAACTTCTAATTCTTTATTTAATTTCATTTTCTCTCCAATCTGTATTTTTTATATTTTAAATTTTTAATTATGTTTTTCTAAACATTTCTCACAAGTACCTTTTATGTAAAAATGTATTTCATCAATTTCTACATTTCCCAATTTTGATAAATCAAATTTTGATAAATTTACATCAAAATCAACTATCTCTCCACAAGATTTACATTTGAAATGTCCATGATTATCCGTGACTACATCATATCTTACTTCATTTTCTTCAATAATAATTTCTTGAATAATATTATTACTGACAAATATATTTAATGTATTGTATACTGTAGTTTTTGATAAAGTAGGCATTTCAGGAGATAAATTTTGAAAAATATCATCAACTGTTGGATGTGTATGATGATCTAGTAGATATTGAAATATTTTCATTCTTTGTACTGAAGGTTTTATTCCATTTTTCTTTAAATAGTCACCAACGTTTTCTATATGCATACTTCCTCCTAATATTGTTTGTTATTTATATTTTAATTTCAATTAAATAATAAAAATAGATATATTGTTTGAGTAAGACAACTAACATTTATACTTACTTCTTTGTATCCATTACAATTTTATATCTTTTTCTAAATTTTGTCAATAGATTTATTTATTTTTAGTATCAAAGTTTATTTTTTCACTAAATTTCTGTTATTTTAAAATTTTCATTTATAGGAATTAAAAAAATAAAGACCGTTTTTATATATGGCTCACTTTCTACCATAATTTCAATATTATGTCGTATTGCAATTTCTTTTGCGATTGCAAGTCCCAGCCCCATTCCATTTTTATTTTCCTCAGTATTTGATTTATGATAACGGTTAAAAATTTCTCCAATATTTTTAGAATCAATTCCTCTTCCACTGTCACATATTTTAAGCTCATATTTTTTATTCTCTTTTTTTAGAAAAATTTCAACTTTCTGATTTTCATTAGAAAATTTTATTGCGTTATCCAGCACAATTATTATCATTTGCCGAATCCGCTGATAATCCCCGACAAAAAGATACCTGTCTTCTTCAATTGCATTTTCTGCAGAAAAATTTATTTTCACACCTTTTTTAGTTGAAATCTGCTTCATACTTCTAACGGCATCATTTATAATTTCAAATAAATTTATTGTACTTTTATCAATGGAAAAATCTGTATTTTGAAGTTTTGTCAAATCTATCAAGTCATTAACCAGTCTTTGTAAATGAATACTATCTGATAAAATTTGTTCATTATAATCCTTTAGCTGTTTGGAATCCTTTATAATTCCATCACAAATAGCTTCTATTGAACCACGAATCACTGTAATTGGAGTTCTCAGTTCGTGAGAAATATTTGCAATAAAATTTTGTCTCATTTTTTCAAAACGTTCACTTTCTTTCGAACTCTTATCTAGTTGAAGTGCCAGTTTATCAATACTTTTTGCAAGTTCTCCAATTTCGTCATTCTGATTTACCTGTGTTGTTACTTCATAATTTCCCTTTGCCAATTCTGTTGTTGTATTACGAATCTTATTAAGTGGCTTTGTAAAGCTGATAGAAAGCCAAACAGCACTGATACCCGCAAGGATTAGTGCAGCTAAAATACTAAAAACAAGTGTATAAATACCACTTTTTAATGCTGAAGACATATATTTTACTGGAGAATGAAGCAGTACGACTCCTTCAATCATTTCACCATTTTTTATTGGAACTGCTACTGTTATTGAATTTTCATTTAAGTAATCATTAAAATTTTCTGTCGTAGTTGTTTCTCCAGAAATAGCTTTTTTAATAGTTGCTTCTGCATTTGGCGGTAATTTCAGATATGAAAACGGTTGTCCCTTTTCGTTTCTTCCCTGTACAATGTTTCCAGTTTTTGCATCCACTATCCAGACTTCTCCCATCGCAATATCCTCAATCATCCGCATACTTCTAAAAATTTTAACATTATTGTCCTTCTCATCCACGATTCTATGCCTATGAAAATGTTTTTCATCTAATAATTTTTTAGAATTTTTTTCTTCTGAACTTTTTTCAATTTTATCTTTTCTTATATCTTCAATAATATTATTTTCAAATGCCTTTCCATTTATATTTCCTACAATTTTAGGAACTTCCCTTTTTGGCTTTAAAAATTTATTTTTATTTCTTTCTAGAGCATCATTTTTTCTTTCTACATCCAAATTTTTATCTACATTTTTTTCATCTCTATTCTCAAACCACATTTTAGACAAAGTTTCTGAAATCTTATAAGCTCTTTCAACCAAATCTTTCTTATGTAAACTAACAGTATTCTGAATATAAATATATCCAAAAATACTTCCAATTACAATAGAAAATAACAAAAGCGACAATCCAAAATACGAAAGTAGTTTTATAAATATTTTATTTTTAAATTTTATCTCTTTAAGTTTTTTATTTCCTACTTTCACACTATCTTCCTTCTTCTACAATCTTATCCATCCAGCTAAACAACTCATCCAGATCATAGTCTCCTGAATGCGGAGTTGCCCAAGGCGACGCAAAATCAACCTTTTTCCCAAGATTTTCTAATTTTATGGCAAGTATCGCAGGTATTGCAAGTGAAGTATCCTTGTCAACCGCACCATGTCTTATTCTCCAGTATTTTACTTTCGAATTTGCAATGTAGTTCATTGGATTCATCATTTTTATGATTTTTTTATCAGCCATAGTTCCATTTACTGTCGAGTGTTCCAACATGTATTCCGTAAAATGCTTATTGTTCGTAGTTTCGTCTCCAAACTCGTTATTTTCCCCTGTTGACAAATCTACATTGTCAAATGCCCCTGGCGTTTTTTGTCTACCCATATAAGCCACATATTTATCATAATCCAAATCTACAACTTTCCCATTTTTTATTGTCAAAAATTCAAATTCCGATAAATCAGTTCCTTTTTTCAAAGCGGTATTTGCAGAATCAATGTAATACTGCTTAATCTGATTCTTAAAACTTCCATTTCCATTTTTATCCAATGTTAAAAGCTTCCCATTTTTACCTTTTAATTTTAAACTATTTAAATAGGCAGGAAACATTTTCTTTAAATCATTTGAACGTGAAATTTCATCATCAGTCAACGTACCCTCAGTGTATTTTCTTTCCACATTGTAATCTAACATTGAAATCTCTATCTTTTTATATGTCTTTACATCATTAAACATCCATTCGTAAGCTGTATTCGCATTATCCAAGTTAGTTATTGGACAATAAGCTGACACAGCGTAGATATCATCTCTTGCATTCAATGCACCAATTTCCTTTAGATACGGTTCATAATCCTTATTATTCCCAGTTGCACCAAGCAAAGCTGAAACTGCTCCTCCAGCACTTGTCCCATTGGAAATAATTCTATCGGCTCTTCCTGGCATTCTAGTATCATTATATCGTAAATATCTAACAGCTGCCTTCAAATCTACAATTACAGCAGGTGCCTTTCCAGTATACTTCCCATCTTTTTCCAAAGTTCTACCTCTAGCTCCAGGACTTGCCACGACATATCCATTTGATAATGCGACTAATGAAGCATCAGGTTTTCCATCTCTTCCATTTCCAGGCACTCCAGCTGCTCCAGGCATATATCCTCCAACTGTATTTGGGAAAAATATCGGCGCACTTTTCGCATTATATTTTCCAACTGACTTATTTTTAAAATATTCTTCTGGAATATAGATATTTATAGTCTGATAAGCAATATCAACTGGTTTTGCAACATAAACTATATTTTCATAAGCACGATAAGTAACTGTTTTCCCATTAACAGTAGCTGTCTTCGTCGTATAATTCTTATTTACATCAAAATTTAAATTATAACCATTTTCTGCTTTATTTGTTATCATATCTTCGGTTATTACTTTTTTATTCATAGGTGCTCCCATTTGTGGCTTTTTATCTTCATTCTTATTCACTTCAACATTTTTATGATTTTTACTAGAATCTACTAATCCTTTTTTATTATCAGCAGCCATTGAAAGAGCTGAAACCAATAAACTTAATATAATTAATTTTTTTTTCATGAATTCTCCTTTTATTTTACTATATTTTATTTTTTTTAATCTTACAATATTTCGCATTAGAATAATAAATTTATTGTAAATCTATTTAACAAGTGTTTTAAAACCCTTGTTAGAAAATAAATAAAACATCTTTTTAATTAAAATTACTATAAAAAAAGGACATAAGTATAAAACCTATGCCTTTTAACTATTATAATTATTATACTAATTCAATAATTGCTAATTCAGCTGAATCTCCACGTCTAACGGCAGTTTTGATGATTCTTGTATAACCACCATTTCTTTCAGCATATTTAGGTGCAATTTCATTAAAGATTTTTGCAACTGCTCCTTCATTTCTTAAAAATGCAAAAGCTTGTCTTCTCAAATGTACTCTTCTTGCTGCATCAGTTGAATTATTATATTTTTTCCCTAAAGTAATTGCTTTTTCAGCAAACTTTCTTAATTCTTTAGCACGAGTTACTGTTGTTTCAATTTGCTCATGTTCTACTAAAGAAATTGTCATATTTTTAAGCATAGCTAATCTATGATCAGTTCTTCTACCTAGTTTTCTATATGATTTATTATGATTCATTTTCCCTCCTCGTTTAAGATTTTATTCTAAATTCTAGTTTAATTTTATATGATTATTCATCACTACTTGTATTATCGTCTAAATCATAACCAAGTTCTTTCATTTTATCGATAATTTCATTTAACGATTTTTTTCCTAAATTTTTAATTTTCAATAATTCGTTATATGTCATTGAAGTTAAGTCCGAAATTGTATTTACTCCTGCTTTCTTCAAGCAATTATAAGAACGTACTGTAAAGTCAAGTTCTTCAATTTTCATATCTTCAATATTATTTTCATTTTCGGCATCAGCTTCTGCCAATTCATCCTCACTATCTCTGTATTTACTCATACTGTTTCCAATATTTGTAAACGGCTCCAAATGCCAAGTTAATAATTCTACTGCATATGATAAAGCATCTTTAATTTCTATACTTCCATCTGTAGCAATTTCCAAAATTAACTTGTCATAGTTTGTAACACGTCCAACCATAGTATCTTCAACACTATAATTTACTCTTTTGATAGGTGTATAAATTGCATCAACTGCCAAATATCCTATTGGCCATCCATCAGTATTAATTTCATCAGAAACTACAAAGCCTTCCCCAGAATCAACAAGAAATTCTATGTCAATCTGTCTATCAGTTGTAACAGTCATAATAACTTGTTCAGGATTTATAATTCTTAGCCCAGGTTCTACATGAATGTCTGCCGCTGTAATTACAGCCGGCCCTTTTACTGAAAGTGTCATTTTCTTTTCACCAGGCTCATCAGCTTCAACTACTATTTCCTTAACATTTAAAATAATATCTGTAACTGCTTCTTTTACACCTTCTATTGTAGAAAATTCGTTTAATACACCCTCAATTTTAATTCCTTTTATTGCAGTTCCTGGAATTGATGACAACAATATTCTTCTAAGTGCATTTCCAATAGTATTTCCGTATCCTCTATATAGAGGCTCTAGTGTGTACTTTGCTGTATAATTATCTTCTTTTTCTTCAGTTAATCTTACATTTTTAGCTATTTTTTCAATATTTAACAAGCTAATTCATCTCCTCCGATTAAAATATTATTATCTAGAGTAGAACTCGATAATCATCGCTTCGTCAACTTCAAAGTCAACTGCATCTCTTCCTGGATTTTCTAACACTTTAGCTGTCAAAGCTCCTTCTTCAAGTGATAACCATCCTGGAACTGTTTTTTGTCCAACAGACTCTTTAATTAAAGCTAATTCTTTAGAATCTTCTTTAACTGTAATTACATCACCTTGTTTTACTCTGTATGATGCAATGTTTACTCTTTTTCCATTAATTAAAATATGTCCATGACTTACGATTTGTCTTGCTTGTCTTCTTGTAGCACCAAATCCTAATCTGTAAATTACATTATCTAATCTTCTTTCAAGATATTGAAGTAAAAGTTCCCCTGTTACTCCTTCTTTTCTTGTTGCTTCTTCATATAATTTATAGAATTGTTTTTCCATTACTCCGTAAACGAATTTTACTTTTTGTTTTTCTCTTTGTTGTGTTCCATATTCAGTTAATTTTCTATTTGCATTTGGTCTAATATTTCTATTTGATTTTTTGTTTACCCCTAAAACAATAGGATCTAAACCAAGATTTCTACATCTTTTTAACACAGGCTGTCTATCTCTTGCCATTTATCTTTTTCCTCCTTAGTTTATAAAATTACGGTCTTCTCTTTTTAGGTGGTCTTGCACCATTATGAGGTACTGGAGTTATATCAACTATTCTTGTTACTTCTAATCCAGTAGCCTGTATTGATCTAATAGAAGCTTCTCTTCCAGATCCAGGTCCTTTTATTTTGATTTCGATTTGTTTCATACCATTTTCAATTGCAACTTGAGCTGCTTGTTCAGCTGCTATTTGAGCTGCGAACGGAGTTCCTTTTTTAGTTCCTTTGAACCCTGAAGTTCCTCCTGATTTCCAAATTACTACTTTACCTTCTGAATCTGTTATAGTAACAACAGTATTATTAAAAGTAGAATGTATATATGCGATTCCATTAGGAATATTTTTTAATTTTTTCTTTTTTGAAGTTGCTGGTCTTTTTGCCACTTATGGTTTCCTCCTTTAACTTAATAGTTTATTATTTTTTCTTAGCAATTGCCATTCTAACTGGCCCTTTTCTAGTTCTTGCATTTGTTTTTGTTTTTTGTCCTCTTACAGGTAATCCATTTCTATGTCTTAATCCTCTGTAACTCTTGATATCAAGCAGACGTTTGATGTTAAGTCTAATTTCTTTTCTTAACTCTCCTTCAATTTTGTACTCTTCCACAGCAGCTCTTAATTTTGCCACTTGTTCTTCTGTCAAATCTTTTACTTTAGTATCTCTGTCGATACCAGTTGCTCCTAAAATTTTGTTTGAAGTGCTTCTACCAATTCCAAAAATATAAGTTAAAGAAACTTCTACTCTTTTATTTCTTGGAATATCTACTCCTGCTATTCTAGCCAAATTTTTTTCCTCCTCGTTTTGATATTTTTAATCTTCTTCAATATGCCCTCACATATACAATATAAGGAATAAGCCCTACAGCTAAACATACCTTTACAATCTTTATTTAAATATCCATAGTATTTTTGTTTTTTATCTACAATATATTTTAATAAAAATGTTTTTAGGTTTATTAATCTGTTATTTTTTAAAATAAAAAATATTTTAAAACTATCCTTGTATTTGTTTATGTTTAGGGTTTTCGCATATTACTCTTACTTTTCCGTGACGTTTAACAATTTTACATTTGTCACAAATAGGTTTTACTGAAGCTTTTACTTTCACTAAAAACCCTCCTTCCAACTGTTATTTTTTTCTATATACAATTCTACCCCTTGACAAGTCATACGGAGAAACTTCCACCGTAACCTTATCTCCTGGCAAAATTTTTATATAGTTCATTCTCATTTTCCCTGAGATATGTCCTAAAACTTCGTGTCCATTTTCAAGCCTTACTTGAAACATCGCATTTGGTAATGCTTCGATTATTTCACCTTCCAGCTCAAGAACATCCTGTTTTGCCATAAATAATCACCTCGGATCCTTTCTATTATAACAAAAAAATAACTAAATGTCCAGTTTTTTTAACATTTTATTTTTATAAAAATAAAAAAAACAATATACATTTGATTATTTACCTTATCATAATACAGTATTTATCGTATTTTGTCAATTATTTTTTATTTTACAGTTATTTTTATGGATTTTTCTAATTTTTTACACTCCTAAAAATTCTATACCCCGCATTAATTTCCAGAGTTTCACAATTTCCAAAAATTTCTTCCAATTTTTTTTGTGTACTTTTTGCTCCATGTTTTGTCTGAATCACACAATAAAATTGACCATCTTGATTTAAATGCTCAAAACTTTGTTCATAAATTTGAAAAATTGTCTGCTTTCCAGCTCGAATTGGCGGATTAGATAAAATCACATCAAACTTTTCAGAAACATAATCGAATGCAAATGATTTTCTTACTTCAAAATTATCATTTTCATCTTTTACAACTCCATTTCTCAAAAGATTTTCCCTTGTAAGCTCCAAAGCCCGCTCATTCACATCTGATGAAACAGTTCTAGCATTTTCAAAAAAAGACTTTATAACAACTGATACAACTCCGTATCCACAGCCAATATCCAGTATATCAAACTTTTGACTTTTCTTATCCAAATTTTCTCTTAAAAATACTTTCAGCATAATATCCGTTCCAAAATCTATCTTTGTCTTTGAAAATACCCCATTATCTGTTACAAACTCAAAATTTTTATTTTCTATTTCATATTTTATTATTTTTCTATCCGACTTTACTTCCTGCTTTTCTGAAAAATAATGGCTCATTACCAATTTCCTCCTAATTTTTCTATTTTTTTATTCCAACGTTTATTTTATCACTGAATTTCAATTATTCATAATACTCCCCTGCTGTATTATCAGAATTATTTCTATCTTTCAACACTTTTACTATTATACCATATTTTTTAAAGTTACATATCCATTTTTTGTCTTACAAGTATTTTTTCAAAAACAACTTTATTTCAAAATTATTGCATATACAAAACTTCTTGCATTCTTATAAATTTTTTTATATAATAAACTTAACACAAAACTATTAGTTTAAAATTTTGTGTATAAATAAAAATAAAATTTTATGGAGGTTTTGAAATGATTAAAAAACTTGTTGAAATAGAAGGGATGCACTGTGAAAACTGTGCTAAAAAAGTAGAAAATGTTTTATACGGACTGCCAGAAGTAGAAAGTGTAGAAGTAAACCTTTCTGATAAAAATGCAAAAATTATTTTAAATGAAGAAGTTGACGATTTGTTAATAGCAGATGTAATTAATAGTGCTGGGCATTATAAAGTGAAGGATATTACAGAAATTTCTTAATCTTTTTTATTAACAATTTATTTACAAAAAATTAAAAATTTTTGTTTTAAATTTAGTTGATTTTTTTATTATAAAATGTTATAATAGAATTGTAAAGTAATAAAAATACGCATAACTATACACAAATCAAAAGAGAGCTAACCCCCAAAGTAAGCTCTCTTTTTTAGTTATTTCCAAAATTCTTGTATTAAAATTATTACTATTTGTAATAAAATTATAACTAAGATTTTTATTAATAACGTACGCATAACTATAACACCTCCTTTCTCAAGGATTGATAAAATTATAACATTTTTTATTATATTTGTATATCATTTTTTTATTTTTTTAATGAATATAAATTTTTTTTAAAAAAAAAGATGATATTAAACAATTTTACTGTTCTTTATCATCTTTTAAATTCAAAAAACTTATCTCATTGTATCTCATATGCTAAACCGTAATCTCTCATTGCAATTTGTTTGGCTTCCCTAAAAGAAATTGCTTCGATATAAACTATTGTTTGTTTTCCTGTTTTTCTATCTTTTAATCTTATTGCATGTTTAATCATTTTAATTAAAACATTCCTTTCGATTTTTTTATTTAAAATGACGCTCTAATATATGTCTAGCTTCAACATTTCCAAGTTTCATTGCTTTTTCCAAATATTTTTTCGCTTTCTCATCATCACTATAATAATTTGAATAAAGTTTTGCTTGCATATTAATGCTTCTGTATTTTTAGTTTCTTTAAAACACTTGCTGTATAATTCTTTAGCTTTTTCATAATCTTGATAAATATCCTCATATAAATTTCCCAAATTATTATATGCAAAACTACATTTTTTATTTATTGCCATCAAATAATATTCTCTAGCTTTTTTATAATTTTTATTTCTATCATACAATACTCCAAGATTATTTATTGCTAGTATGTTTCCTTTTTCCATTGCATCTAAAAAATATTTTTTGCATTTTCAAAATCGTTTTCTATCTCTAAATAATAAAAACCAAGATTATTTATTGCCATATCATTACCAAGAATAGCAGATTTTTTAAAATATTCTAAAAATTTTTGATATTCTTTTTTATAAAATAACCTTTCTCCTAATTCATTCAATGCTTCCTTATCTGTTAAAGAAAGACTTTCTAATGCATCTATTGTCATTTGTTTATATTTCTTAATCAAAATTAACTTCCCCCTTTTTTCTTTCAATTTTTAAACTTGATACCAATCATGATATCCATCTGGCGACTTATGACATCCTCTACCACTAGGAGGATTCCATCCTGTTGTCGTTGTCATTCCACAATACGCACATCTGTATCTTGTCGAAGCCATTTTTTCACCTCCTTTCAGTAATTTGTTATTTTAATTTCAAAATTCTTATACATATAATATCAAGAATACTATAATTAAACCTTAAGATTAACCTTATTCTGTTTTTTTTTAATTATGTTTAATATTTTTCACAAAAAAGTATCTATTTAAAACAAAAAAGCCCAATAGGTTTCTTTCTATCAGACTTTTTCATAAATTTATATTCTTTTTCTTACTATTCCCTTATCTGCCCTTCTCCTCTAATCACATATTTCGTCGTAGTCAGCTCTCTTATTCCCATAGGCCCACGAGCGTGAAGTTTTTGCGTGGAAATTCCGATTTCTCCACCAAAACCGAATTCTCCTCCGTCGGAAAATCTTGTAGAAGCATTTAAATAAACGTTCGCTGAATCTACTTCGTTTAGGAATTTTTCAGCATTTTCTATAGATTTTGTCAAGATTGAGTCGGAATGGTGCGTTCCATGATTATTTATATATTCAATTGCTTCATCTATGTTTTTAACTAATTTTAGTGACATTATTAAATCTAGATATTCAGCCCCAAAATCTTCTTCTGTTGCCAATTTTACATCTTTTCTGTTTCCAACAATTTCTAATGCTTCTTTGTTGTACCTTAGCTCTACACCATCTTTTAAAAGCATTTCTGTTAATTCTGGCAAGATTGCTTTTGCAATGTTCTCGTGAATAAGTGTTGTTTCGATAGCATTACATACACTTGGACGCTGTACTTTGGCATTTTCGATAATTGGTAATGCCTGCTTTATATCGGCTGTTTCGTCTACAAATATGTGACAGATTCCTGCACCTGTTTCTATCATTGAAATTGTTGCGTTTTCTATGATAAATCTTTTTAATCCTTTTCCCCCTCTTGGGATAATTACATCAATATACTTGTCTGCACGGATTAAGTCCTTCACAAGTTCCCTTTCTGGCTTTTCTACAAGCTGAACTGTATTTTTTGGCAATCCGTGAGCATCTGCAACTCTATTTAATAAATTATTCAAATAAATATTTGAATTCAGGGCATCTTCTGACCCACGTAAAATTATCGCATTTGAAGATTTTATTGCAAGTCCTGCCGCATCTACTGTAACGTTTGGACGAGATTCGTAAATCATTCCGATTACTCCAAGCGGAACTCTTTTTTTTACAATATTCATTCCATTTTTATGGTTCCATCCTGTAATAACTTCTCCAATTGGATCTGGAAACATAGCCATTTCACGCAGACTTTGAGCCATTCCTTCAATTCTGCTGTCTGTAAGCTCCATTCTATCCAGCAAGGAAAATGCCATTCCATTTTTCTTACCATTTTCCATATCTATTTTATTCGCAGCCTTTATTTCTTCTTTTTTATTTATCAGTTCCTCTGCTATTGCAAATAATACGTCATTTTTAGTTTTTGTTCCAATTTTCAAAAGTTTCCTTGAAGCGGCTTTTGCTTTTTTTCCAAGTTCTTCTATATAATTCATACTTCCCTCATTTCTTCTTATCATTCTGTAAAACCATGTTAAAGTATTTATAATAATTCTTATTTTCTCATAACAACATTGTCAATATGAATCACAGCATCGTCATATTTATATCCTAAGATTTCTTCTATATTTTCACTTTTTTCCCCTTTTATCAAGTCTATCTCTTCTGATGAATAATTTGAAATTCCTGTTGCAATAATATTTTTTTCTAAATCTTCTATTTCAATTACAGCCCCCTTGTCAAAGATTCCTTCTATATGTTTTATTCCTACAGATAATAAGCTTTTTCCATTTTTTAGGGCTAACTTTGCTCCATCATCAATAATTAATACCCCTTCTTTGTTCGTTCCATAAGCAAGCCAGTATTTCCTGAGACTAATTTTTTTATTCTTTTTTACAAAAAGTGTACCTATATTTTCCTTTTCCACAATCCTAGTAATATTTCCTGGATCGTCTCCACTAGCAATTACTAGATTTATACCTATTTTTGTTACCATTTCCGCAGCAATAATTTTTGTTATCATTCCACCAGTACCAAATTTTGAGCCTTCAGTTCCTGCCATCTGTTTTATATCTTCACTAATATCCCCAACCATATTAATCAGGTTCGCATCTTCATATTTTCGAGGATTTTTGTTATAAAGTCCATCAATATCTGACAAAATAATTAATAAATCTGCATCAATCAATCCTGAAACAAGTGCTGACATCGTATCATTGTCTCCAACCTTGATTTTCAAAGCATTAGATACAATTGCATCATTTTCATTTATAATTGGAATAATTTTTCTTTTCAAAAAAGCATTACAAACATTTCTCATATTCAAGTACCTTTTTCTATTTGAAAATTCCTCTTTTGTCAACAATAGTTGCCCGATTATCTTGTTATGCTCTTTAAAAAGAGTTTGATAAATTTGCATAAGTGAAACTTGTCCAACTGCTGACAGCATCTGTTTTTCTGCCAAAGTTTTAGGCTTTTCACTTATATTAAGCAGTCCCATTCCAGCTCCAACTGCACCAGAAGTTACAAGTATTACATCATATCCTTTATCTTGTAAATTACTTAGTTCCAGCACAATTTTCTTTATTTTTTCAATATCTAAATGTCCATCTTCAGTCGTAAGTGTAGAAGTTCCAACTTTTACGACTATCCTCTGTATATTTTCCAAGATTTTTTCTCTTGTATTACTATTTTTCATATTTCCCCTATTCTCCTGTTTAACATTTTTGTGTATTTTGAATTTTTAATATAAGGGCATAAAATTCTATGCCCTTAAAATTTACTCAAACTATTTTTTCAATTTATTACAGAGACTTGTATTTAAACAAGTGTACCCTCCAGCAACAGCTCCTGCTCCCAATGCTACAGCAGTACAAGAACTCAAGCTCATAACCAATGCAATTATTACTCCTATAATTTTAACTTTTCTCATTTTTCTTACCTCCAATTTTGGTTTCTTTCTTAAAATAACCTAGAAAGGTTCATATTATTTTAACATTTATTTCTTTACAACCATAGATAATTTCAATATTTTTATCTTAACTTTTACGTATCCACACAGAAATTTTTTCAGGTTCAACTTTAAAATTGGCATTTCCTTCCTCATCTATTGTAATGTCTTCATACCCACTACCTGTAACTTCCTGCCAAACTTCTCCTACTCTTTCTCTTCCAAGCTCAATTTGTATTTCTTCTTCCTCTTCAGAATTTGAAAGTACGGCTACACATCCAGTCCATTCATCTCTTCCCGTTCTTTGAATTGCAATTACATTTGGATTATCCAGATAATTTATTTGTTCTCCATAAGCATGTATTCTTCGTACTTCCAGAAGTTTGTCAATTATCCATTGATGCGGGCTTTTTTCTCCTCCCACTCCGTAGTAATCGCCATAAAACAGGCATGGATAGCCATCTTTTGATAATAATATTATAGCATATGAATGGGGAATAAACCAGTCTTCCACTTGTGATTCTAAAGCACTTCCTTTTTGAGAATCATGATTATCCACAAATGTTACCGCTGCCATCGGGTTTGTTGCCACTATTGTATGTTCAAAAATTTCTCTTAAATCATAATCCTTTTTCTTTTTAGAAGCATCATACATATTAAAGTGTAGTCCAACATCAAACAAATCGGTTTTATAACCAACATTATCCAAATATTCCTTCAATTTTTCTAAGTCATTTCGCCAGTATTCTCCAACAGAATAAAATTTTTCTCCGTAAGCTGCTCTTACTTGTGTCAAAAATTCAGCTATAAACTCATCTTTTATGTGTTTTACCGCATCCATCCTGAATCCATCAATTTTTAATTCATTTACAACCCATTTTCCCCAACGGATTACTTCCTCACGTACTTCAGGATGTGAAAAATCAATATCGGCATTCATCAGATAATCATAATTCCCAAGTTCAGAGTCAACTCCCTCATCCCAGTCCTTGTTTTCCCCAACAATTTTATAAATTGCAGTTTTACCAGTTTTATTATCAAAATCTACTCCATCGAAAAGATTATAATTCCACTTGAATGCAGAGTATTTATCATTTCTTCCAGGAAAAGTAAATTTTGTCCAGCCTTCTATTTCAAAAGGCTCGGTTATTTCCACGGTTCTGTCTTCAGGATCAACTTCTATTGCCAAAAAATTCTCTGTTTCATCAGCTCCGCCCTTATGATTCAAGACAGTATCCAAATACACATTTATATTGTATTTATGAAGTTCTTCTATTGCTTCAATCAGTTCCTGCTTTGTACCATATTTCGTTCTGACAGTTCCTTTCTGGTCAAATTCCCCCAAGTCCCATAAATCATAAGCACCATAACCGACATCTGCTTGTGAAGTTCCTTTATATGCTGGTGGAATCCATACTCCACTTACTCCAATTTCACTTAGGTGCCTTGCATCTTCCTTTAATCTTTGCCAATGTTTTCCATCATTTGGTAATTTCCACTCAAAATACTGTATCATTACTCCATTTTCCATTAAAACATCCTCCTTTTACAATATTTTTCAGCTTTCCAGTTTTATTCCCTTTTTTTCTATAAATTTAACAACTTCCTTCAAATCTTCTTCTGTATCCACACCTATTACGTTTGAATCAGTTTCCAAAACCTTTATTTTATATCCATTTTCAATAAACCTCAATTGCTCAAGCGACTCTATCTTTTCCAAAACGCCGTCTCTTAGATTTTTCAGTTCATTTAAAAATTTTGCTGTATATCCATAAATTCCAATATGCCTGAAATATCTTATATTTTCACTATTATTTTTATCACGTTCGTATGGAATTACTGAACGGCTAAAATAAATGGCATTGTCATTAAAGTCTGTAATTACCTTTACGTGATTCGGATTTTCAATTTCATTTTGAGTTTTCATTTCCTGCTTCAATGTAACAATTTCCGATTTTTCATCTCTATAGTTATTTGCCAGAATATTAATCGATTCAATGTCAATTAATGGCTCATCTCCCTGAATATTTATAATAAAATCGTAGTTTTTGTATTCATTTTTATTAATAACTTCTATTATTCTGGAAGTTCCATTCTGATGATTTTCAGCTGTCATAACCACATTCCCGCTAAATTTTTTTACTGCCTCAAAAATTCTCTCATCATCAGTAGCCACAACAATCTCATCAATATCAGCATTTTTTGCTCTTTTGTAAACCCATTCAATCATAGTATGCCCGCAAATATCCTTGAGTGGTTTCCCCTCAAACCTGCTAGATGCATATCTTGCTGGTATAACTCCCAATATTTTCATAACCATTTTTCTCCTTTTTTTCAACAATTTTATAAAATTACAATAATATTCTTTTAAAACCAAACTTAAAACTATACTGTTTTATACTAAACTCATAGAATTAGTATTAAATCTCAGATAAGCTTAAATATATTTTACCACATTTTCATCTAAATTACATTATATTTATATCAGATAAATAAAAAAAGAGCCGTTTCATTTCTAAACAGCTCAATTTCTATCTTTTATGCAAGCCCAAGCGTTATAAATCTCAAAATACGTCTAAATAGAGATAACTGTTTATAATCATTCTGTGCCACAATATCAACAGTTCCTACAACCTTGTTATCATTTGACAGAACTTCAAGTTTACCTATTACATCTCCTTTGGAAATTCCTTCTTTTTCAGCTGAGACTTGTAAATCTTTTACTTCAAATTTATAATTTGTATTATCAATCTGGTAGACATTTGTTGATAAAACACCTTTTATTTCTTTTGCTTCAGCATTTTTTATCTTAAACTTTTTATTAATTTCCTGTCCTGCCTTGTAAACTGGTATCATACGTTTTTCCAGCTGTGTAAATTCCTGCTCTTGATCTTCTGTTCTGGCATTATCACTCTTGTTTCCTAATGTTACCGAGATAATTTCAAGATTCCCTATTTTACTTGATACTATCATGTTGTAACCAGCCTGTGCATGAAATCCTGTTTTTAAGCCGTAAATACCAAACTGGTCTAAAAGATGATTTCTATTGTTGTAAACAACATCTTCACCTTCTGAATTTTGCAATACCAACTCTGATTCCTTCATCCATGCACGTAATCTTTCATCTCTTATAGCTCTATTTCCAAGCAAATACATATCATATGCTGTTGAAATATCCATATTTTTATTTGTCATCGAAGGCGGCAATCCTGCTGGTGTATAATAACGTGTATCATTCATTCCCAGTTCTTTAGCTTTATCATTCATTAATTTTACAAAATTATCAATATTTCCTTTTCCAATATGATGTGCAACTAAATATGCAGCATTATTTGCTGAATAAATAATTTCTGCACGAAGTAAATCTTTTAATGTATAGCAATCTCCAGCCTTTGCATTCAGCCAGCTTCCACCCATATTTACAAATTCAGGTGTAAAGCATATTTTATCATCTAACTTTGCATTTCCCCTGTCAACCTGTTCCAATGCCACTAAAATATTCATAACCTTTGTAAGTGAAGCTATCGGATGCTTCTGCCTTGACATTTTTTCCTTTAAGACTTTTCCATCTGTAGTGGCAATAAATTTTATAACCTCTCCGTAATAATGTGAAGCTCCTTCATGTTCATGTTCTATTGCCTTTACAAGTTTTCTTCTGTGCTTTGTTTCTTCTGAATTGCTATCTTTTAATGAACTAGTTTTATTTTGCCATTTTTCAGATTTACTCTTCCAATTTGATGATCGATTTTGATTATTTTCAGTATATTCATTATATTCCTCATGCTTAGAATTTCTTCTTTTTTTACCGTGTCTAAAATGTTTTGAATACCCTCTTCTCGTTGCCTGTTCTATTTCACTAGAACCATCTTCTCTTGTTGTAGAATTTTTACTTTTCTCCTCCTTGACAGTAATCCCCTCTTTAGATGAATCTTGCTCTCCTTCTGCATAGATAAGAACAGCAAACAATGCCAACACTCCAAAAATCAAAACTCTTTTTATCTTTTTAACCATTCTTTTCCTTTCTACATTTATTTATACTAAAAATCTATTTACTAATTCCTTTTTTCTTTAAATTATCTAGATTATATTTACAGTAGTCCCTGATTTCACATATATTACATTTGGGCTTTCTTGCTATACATTTATCCCGCCCATGTAAAATCATATAATGCGAATACACAAACCAATCTTTTTTGGGCACAAATTTCATAAGTTCCCGTTCAATAATCTCAGGATTATCATTTTTTACAAATCCTATACGGTTAGATAATCTCTTAACATGAGTATCAACAACAATTCCTTCTCGAATATTCCAAAGCTCTCCAAGAACAACATTTGCAGTTTTTCGTCCGACACCTGGCAATTCTACAAGTTTTTTCAAATCCTTTGGAATTATATCATTATATTTTTCAAGCATCATCTCAGCATTTAATTTTATATTTTTTGCCTTGTTCTTATAAAAACCTGTTGATTTTATATATTTTTCAAGTGTTTCTAAATCCATTTTTCTAATGTCCTCAGGTTTTCTAACAACTTTAAAAAGCTCCTTTGTAACAATGTTTACACGTACATCGGTACATTGAGCTGATAAGATGACTGCTACCATTAGCTGATAAGGAGTCTCAAATTCTAATGCAGCTTTTGGATTGCCAAATTTTTCTTTTAATATTGGAAATATCTTTTTCAATCTTTCCTTTTTTGTCATTTTCCCTCTCCAAAAATTTTTATGAATACACTAAAACTATCTGATATTTCTTATTCCTTCTAAAATAAGAAAATGTATCGGATAAAATAAATAAAAAAAATATTTCATACTTCTTCCTTTTTTTCCATTATACATAAAAATAAAGATTAATGAAACTATTGAAAAAAACTGTGTTTTTGTTAGCTTAAAAATATCGGGAAATAATAAATTAAAAGTATTTAATATAAGAAAGTTCATTAATATACAAAATTTACTATTTCTAGAAATATTAAAATTTACAATTAATAAAATTCCGTATGCCCCATAATCCATTTCAAGCCATTGAGAAATAAATAATATAAAACTCATCAGAATAATTTTTATTATCCATAAAAATATCTGATTTTTTATGTATTTTTTCTTAAAATTAAGTATATAAATTGTTAGAAGTCCTAAAAACAATGTAAAGAATATGTTTATAGGGTATTTATGACCAAATATGACAGATGGTATTTGTATACCTATTGCAAAAATAAAAAGTCTATATAAATATTTTTTTAAATTTCTAGTATGTACATATCCTTCACTTAGCGTAAATGCAAATATTGGAAAAGCAATTCTCCCAACAATATTTAAAATCACATTTCCACCGATAATATAATGATAATGATCCACAAACATTGCTATTATTCCAATTATCTTTAAAATAAATAAACTCAATTCATCTCCTAAATTCAATTATCTACACTTAATTTTTACTCACAGTAATTTCCAAAATTCCTTTTTATTTTTTTAACTTAAAAATCTCCTAAATCTAAATATTTTACATAAAAAACTATCTTTTTCTATGATAAATTCCAATATTTAAAGAAATTTTAAAAAAACTATTATATTTAATAATATCATTTTTTCACTTTAATTTCAAGAATTTTTTTTGTAGATTTGGAGCAAAAATTAAAGACGTATTATTTATCAAATTTCATTAATTTTTCGACATTTCTGCCAATATTATCCCTCCAGCCACAGACACATTCAACGAGTTTATTTGACCCTTCAAGTGTATTTTTACAATCTTGTCGCAATGTTCCTTTACTTTTTTACGCATTCCATTTCCTTCGCTTCCAAGCACAAGACATACTTTTTCTGGGTAATTTTCCTCATAATAATAATTTTGCCCGTCAGCTTCTGCACCGTAAACTGTATATCCATATTTTTTTAATTTGTCAATCGTATCAGAAATATTTGTAACTTTTATAATATCCACATGCTCAATTGCTCCTGTCGATGATTTTACAACAGTTCCCGTAACTTTCACACTATTTCTGTCTTGAATAATAATCCCATCCACTCCAAAGCACTCTGCACTTCTTATAATCGCCCCAAAGTTTCTTGGATCCTGAATCTGATCTAGTACAACTACTCTTGACTTTTCTTTTCTCAAAAGCTTTTCCAAAAATGCAGAAAAATCCATATAATAATCAAATTCTGAAACAAGTACCACAACCCCCTGTGAATTTTCAGTCCGTCTATCAGTATAAAAAATCTTTATATTCCTTTTACTTGCCAAATTCAATATTTCCTTGATTGTTTCCTTCTTTATCTTCTTATAAATTTCCAGTTTCTCAATATTTTTATCCGATTTCAATACTTCAATTACCGGATTTATACCTATTATCTTCTCCATTCTTTTTTCTCTCTTTCTATTATTATCTATTAAAAATTTTTTCTACTATTAATTTCTATTTATTAAATTATTACTTTCAAATTATTTTGATTGCTATTTCCCTTTGTTTCGCAACAATGATTATTTGTATATATTCAAATAATCATAATAGCAAAAGTGCTACGCATTATCCCTGACTTATCTGAGGGGGGTTTTTTAATAAAAACTAAACAAAATTTGAATCAAAAAAATATCTGTTATAAATTTCCGAGATTTTAATTTTTCAGTAAAAGACAACTTGTTCGAGCTTTTCTGTCTTACTTAAATTTATAATAACTTTATGAGGCTAAAATAACTTTTGTTAAAAGCGAGTTTTGTCTTTTGCTGTAAAATTAAAATTCGAAAAGCGAGGATGCAAGGGCATGGCGTCTGATGCCCTTGCTTAAAATAACCTCAAAAATAAAATTTTAAAAATAAAAATTATTAATAAAAACAACCTAAAATTAGAAAAAATAATTTTTCTCTTTTAAATATATTTTATACTAATTTAACCTCAAAATCAAATAAAAATATTTACCAATTTAATTAATATAAAAAAGGAATGCTCTTATAAAAAACACTCCTTAAATTATATTAATTTTTATTATTTAAATTATAACCAGTCACTTCTATACATTCTGTATTCAATTTCAGGAAAGATATTATCTCTACTTTCGATTTCATTTATCCATCCTTCATCTAATCTTCCATTTTTGAAATCTTCATAAATTTTGAACAATCTATGGACATGATCACTTATTTTTTTGTGAGCATAACCAACCATTGTTCCTGTGTACATTATAAATTCCCAGCAAGAAGTCTGTGCCATCAATAATTCTCTTGCGGCCTGATTTAATGCTCTGTATTCCAATTCATTGTATGGCTCTCTTCCGTTTGCCAGTTCTATCATTTTTTGTGCGGCTTTATGTAGATGTCTGTATGCGTAATCATTTGAGCCATCTATCCAAACGTCATAATAACCGTTTGCTCCCCAGCTTGACATACTTACGTCAACTATTTGATTTGTAGGATATAATTCTAAATATTTGTATGGTGTTATTGTAGAAAAATTAGATTCTGCTATTGCTCTGAATACCCATTCTAGGAATATTGGTCCTTCATACCACCAATGACCGTATAATTCAGCATCATAAGGTGATACTACAATAGGTTTTCTATATTTCATTTTTGAAGCGAGGTATTCTATTTGTTTTGAACGGTTGAAGACAAAGTTATAGGCATGTTCTTTTGCCCTTTCTGCTGCTGCCTGTGGATTATAAACAGCTTTGTAAGTTCCTTTTTTATCTGTTATTGCATGATATTTTATTCCAATGTTTCTTCTTACTCCATCACTATGCAAATAAGGCTTTACAAGTTCATAATCCAGTTCATAACCGGCATCTTTATGAAATTCACGGTAAAGTCCATCTCCAGGATAACCTGATTCAGAACTCCAAACTTGCTCAGACGACTCTAAATCTCTTGCAAATGCAGCTACGTAGTTTTTTGTGTAGACTGGTGAATAAATACCATAAACTGGACGTGGATTACTGTGCATAATTCCATGTGCATCTACTAAAAAGTATCTTATTCCATGTTTTTCAAGGAATTTATCCTGTCCTGGATAATAAGCACATTCAGCTAGCCAAATTCCTTTTGGATTTCTTCCAAAGTTTTTTATATAATCTTTTTTTGCCATAAAAACTTGAGCATTTACTGCTTCAGGATAATCCTTCATAACTGGTAAAAATCCATGTGTTGCTGTAACAGGAATGATTTCAAGATTCCCCTGATCTTGAAATTTTCTAAATGCTCCTACCAAATCTCTATTGTATTTTTCTTCGAATACTTGTTTCGCTCTTGTATTAAACCATAGGTTGTGTTTTGCAACATTTAGCATATCAGGATATGGACTCAGTCTTTCCACTTCATTTTCACAAAATTCTATCAATTTGTCTATATGACGAATATATCTTTCTCTTAATAACTCATCATTTAACATATTTACAAGTGTCCCAGACATTGTGATTGTTATATTCCAAGGAATATTATCCCTTGTTAAGCTTTCAAACATTTCTAGTAGAGGAACATACGTTTCTGTAATTGCTTCATATAACCAATCTTCTTCCAAAAATTCTTTATACTCTGGATGTCTTACATACGGCAAATGTGCATGTAAAACAAGACTAAAATATCCATTCATAATTCTTCCTCCATATTCTATAAAATTTTTATATATTATATTTATACCACATTTTCCTACAAATTCAAAATTTTTTTATACAAAATCGACCTAAAAATATGGTATAATAACTTTATGGCATATGAAAAAGATTATAGAAAAAGAATTTTAAATTTTTATTACGAAAATGGAAAAACAAAAACATTATTTCAATTCAACATAAGTTCCAGCACATTGTACAGATGGATAAAACTTAAGAAGGAAACAGGAGATCTTTCATCAAGAACACGGAAAAGAAAATTTAAGGTGCTTGATCCTGAAAAACTTGATGAATATATGAAAAATCCAGAGAATGCAGATAAATACATCCGTGAAATAGCAAAAGATTTTGGCTGTGGAAAGGAGACAGTGAGAGTAGCACTAAAAAAATCAGGATACACAAGAAAAAAAACAGACAAAATACAGGGAGCAGGATGAGAAAAAAGTAAATAGATATTTAAAAAAATTATCAGAAGCAGGTTCAGGCAGAGAAATAATCTATATTGATGAAATAGACTTTGACGAATATTACTACCGTGAATACGGCTGGAGTAAAAGGGGAATATATGTTGAAGGGAAGAAAAGAGGATTAAGATATTTAAGAATAAACCTGGTTGCTGGAAAAATAGGGAATGCACTGATAGGAAGTATGGTATACAGGGAAACAATGGAAAGTGAATTTTTTTAAGAATGGTTCAGGAAGAGATATTGAAAAATTAGGGAAGAAAGTTCTAATAGTGATGGATAATGCCAGATTTCATAGAAAGAATATATTAGAAAAGATAATAAAGGGGACGGGACATTGTCTATTATTTCTTCCGACGTATTCTCCGTATTTAAATCCAATAGAAAAATTATGGGCTAATATAAAGAAAAAATTAAAAGACATAGCCCATAATTTTAATACACTAGAAGAAGCAGTTACTTCTGTTTTATTTAATAAATTAGTTCAGTTTTAAACAGGTTTTACTATATATTACGATAAACTAAAAAATGTAAAAACTCATGATAATTTCATGTTAAAATGTTAGTAACGACAAAAACATTAACGAAAAGAAATATATCATGAGCCATAAATATTTTACCATAAATGAAAGAAATTGCTAAAAGAAAATTACAAAATTTCTAAAATTACTCAAATCCTTAGCAGGTACAGGTCCACCATCTACCGTGAAATCAAAAGAATTAATGGAGAATACTCTTCTTAGAATGCTCAAGAAAATGCCAATGCAAAAGCTGCTAATAAAGGAAGAAATTCAAAAATTACTGCTGAATTGAAAAATCTGATAGAGAACAGACTCTGCAAGACTTAGTTACCTGAACAAATTGTAAAGGGGAACTATCATTTAAAACTATCTACAACTGGCTGTACAGTAATTTTCTGGATGTTTCCCTGAATGTCTTCAGAAGAAAGAGAAGGAGAGCGAAAACTAAGGAGACAAGAGGAAAATTCAATATAGGGAAGTCACCGGAAGAAGTCAAGAAAAAAGAAGTGCTAAACTCGGTAGTTTCAGCAAGAGTAGAAAGCAAAGCCTGCTTTGCAACATTTGTGGAATTGAAGACACGATTTTATATAGCAATAAAGATGAAGGATAGAAGCAAAGATTCAATGATGAAAGCAATAAAACAGGTGACAGCCTGTATTCCAAAAGGAACATTCAAGACTTTCACATCAGACAGAGGCAAGAAATTTTTATGCTGGGAATAGATTTCTATTTTGCAGATCCTTATTAACGGTCTTCTAAGGGAATTTTACCCCAAAGAAGACCGACATATCAAAAATAGATACAAAAGACTTGATAAGAACCTTAATGTTGATAAATTCGAGACCAAGAAAATGTTTAAACTATGCAACACTATTTGAAAAATTTTTACACGAAATTAGTTTTAAAAAAAAATTTGGTAAAATGTTGCAATTTATGATAATTTTTAGCAGTTCAATTTTAAATAGATTTGGAAACATAGATTAAAAACCTAAAATTTTACCAACTCTTTCTTTTTCATTTTCCCATTCTTTTCCGTAGTAAGCTTTCAAGTAAATTTCTCTTAATTCTTCCATTAGCGGGTATCTTGGGTTAGCTGGAGTACATTGGTCATCGAAAGCATCTAGCGACATTTCATCTACAGCTTCCAAGAAGTCTTTTTCAGGCACTCCCCATTCTTTAATGCTTGCTGGAATTCCTATTTTTCTATTTAATTCATTAATTCCTTTAATTAAATTTTCTACTTTTTCTTCTTTAGTATTTCCGCCAAATCCTAGATAATCGTTCATTTCAGCGTATCTTTGCATTGCATCAGGGTATCTATATTGAGGGAATAATCCCATCTTTGTTGGAGCCTCAGCTGCGTTGAAACGGATAACCTCTTCAAGAAGCATAGCATTTGCAATACCGTGTGGAACGTGGAATTTTCCTCCAAGTTTGTGTGCAAGCGAGTGATTTATTCCTAAGAATGCATTTGCGAAAGCCATTCCTGCAAGACATGAAGCATTTGCCATTTTTTCTTTTGCTTTAATTGCTTTTGAACCTAATTCTACTGATTCTGGCAAGTATTTGAATACAAGTCTAGCCGCTTCTTTTGAATAAGGTTTTGTGTATTCTGTCGCCATAACTGAAACATAAGACTCAAGAGCATGTGTGAATACATCAATTCCAGAAGCTACTGTAAGCCCTTTCGGCATTGTAAGCATAAGTTCAGGATCGTTAATTGCTACATTTGGTGTCAATGCGTAATCTGCAAGAGGGTATTTGATTCCAGTTTCATCATCTGTAATTACAGAAAATGGAGTTACTTCCGAACCAGTTCCAGCCGATGTTGCTACTGCAACAAATTTAGCTTTTTTACCCATTTCAGGAAATTCAACAATTCTCTTTCTAATATCCATAAATCTCATTGCCAAATCTCTAAATCGAAGTTCTGGATGTTCATACAATACCCACATAATTTTAGCGGCATCCATTGCAGAACCTCCACCAAGAGCAATAACGACATCAGGATTATATTCAAGCATTGCTTTTGCTCCAGCCTGAGCTGAACTTAATGTTGGATCCTCTTTTACTTCTGAGAATATTCTATAATCGATATGTATGCTGTCAAGCACTTTTGTAATATGTTCTGTGTATCCTAATTCAGCCAATACTTTATCCGTTACGATAAATGCTTTTTTGTGGCTTCCTTTCAATTCTTCTAAAGCTGTTGGAAGCGATCCATATTTAAAATAAATTTTTTCAGGAACTTTAAACCATAACATATTTTCTCTTCTTTCTGCAATTGTTTTTACGTTTAATAAGTGTTTTACTCCTACATTTTCTGACACAGAATTTCCTCCCCATGAACCGCATCCAAGTGTTAATGACGGTTCTAATTTAAAGTTGAATACATCTCCGATTGCTCCAAGTGATGCTGGCATATTGATTAATGTACGTCCTGTTTTCATCAATCTTCCGAATTTGTCTATTTTTTCTTTTTCAGCTAAATTAATATATAATGAAGACGTATGTCCCAATCCACCAAGTTTTACTAATTCATCAGCTTTTTTAAGTCCATCTTCAAAATCTTCTGATTTATACATTGCAAGCACAGGTGATAATTTTTCGTGTGCAAATGGTTCTTCAATTCCAGTAGACTCAACTTCCCCAATTAACACTTTTGAACTTTTTGGAATTTCAAACCCTGCCATACCTGCAATAATATATGCACTTTTTCCAACTATATCGGCGTTTAGATTTCCATTTATAAATAATATTTCTCTTACTTTATTTAGTTCTTCGTCGTTAAGGATATAAGCCCCTCTGTTTAAAAATTCATTTCTTACTTTATCATAAATTTCTTTATCTATAATTACAGACTGTTCTGTTGCGCAGATTACTCCATTATCAAATGTTTTAGACATTAAAATATAGTTTGCAGTCATTTTTATGTCTGCTGATTTGTCAATTACAACCGGTGTATTTCCAGCTCCAACCCCAATCGCAGGAGTTCCTGATGAATAAGCAGATTTAACCATTCCTGGTCCACCTGTAGCAAGTATCAGGTCAACGCTTGCCATAAGTTCTCTTGATAGTTCTACGCTTGGTTCGTCAATCCATCCGATTATATCTTTTGGCGCTCCGTATTTTACTGCTGTTTCCAAAGCAATTTTGGCTGTTTCAATTGTTGCCTGCTTTGCTCTTGGGTGTGGCGAAAATATTATTGCGTTTCTTGTCTTTAATGAGATTAATGTTTTGAACATTGCTGTTGAAGTTGGATTTGTTGTTGGTATAATACCTGCGATAATCCCTATCGGAGTTGCAATTTTTTTAACTCCGTAAGATCTGTCATCTTCCAGCACGCCGCAAGTTTTTTCGTCTTTATATTTATTGTAAATGTATTCAGAAGCAAAGTGATTTTTTATAACTTTATCTTCTACGATTCCCATTCCAGTTTCTGCTACTGCCAGATTTGCCAGAGTAATTCTTTCATCATTCATTTTTTGAGCCACTTTTCTAAAAATTTTGTCGACTCTTTCCTGATCAAATGTTGCAAATTCTTCCTGAGCTTTTCTAACTCTTTGAATAAGTTCCTTTAAACTTTCTAAATCCTTAACTACTGCCATTTTTCCTCCTATAAATAAAGCATATATTTTGTTACATTCCTTATAAATTATATAATACTCTATTTTATCAAAAAACTCAAGTGTTTTTTTTCACTTTCTCATTATAATTTATATTTGTATAACAAAGTTTATATCAAAAACTAAAAAAATCCAAAATTTACAAATACATAGAAATGTAGTATAATAATCAATATACGTAACAAAATAGGTTTTGTAAACCAAAATAAATATAGAAAAAAAACACTTAAAAATCATCCAAGTTTTAGAATATGTTCCAATTTATAGAAATATGTTGAGAAAAGAGCACAAATTAAGATTAAGAGGTGTGTATCACAATGAATAAGGGGCTGTCTCAAAAAGATTAAAATTTTGAGTTCAGCTTCTTTTTTGTCTAAAAAAAAGATAAAATCTCGGCAAAATGGTATAATTGAATTATGACAAATAACAATAACCATTCAACTAATTGTACTACATTTTTTCCAAATTATCAATTATTTTTGCCTATGGACACGACAAACGCATGAATATTTTAAACTATTTTTTTATATTTATTCATTTTTTTAACAACAACTTTTCTATAATATCAAAAAATAATTTTAAATATCTTCTTATATCTAATGATATGATATATCTCTTTATCCTTCTGCTAAATTTCTTTCTGAACGGCAGTTCTTCCAGTATCGAGATTGCTAATTTCCTTAGAATATTTAAGTTTCTTGCCGCATTTTTGTTTAATGTCTTATTTGCATCTTCTCTGAATGTCACATCCAGTATCCAATGATAACTTTCTATTGCCCAATGTCCTCTTACCGCTCTTACAAATTCTTCCACTCCCCCTTCTATATTCGTTATGTAATACCTTTTCTGTTCCTGCTTTTTTCCATTTTCTTCTGTTGTTAAAATTGATGCGCCTATCCCTTTTACTTCTTTCCATTCCTTATTTCTTTTAATAAGCCATTCTGTTTCTTCAGTATAGTAATATTCCCTAGTTTCCAGTCGACCCCTTTGCTTTTCTGTTTTCCTGCTGTACATTCCTTCTTCCTTTAATTTTTTTCTGAATCCCTTGTCAGCAAAGTAATCTTCTATATCTTCTTTTAAAGTCTTCTGGTTCCCTTTTACCTGGAGACAGAAATAGCCCTTCTTCTTTCCTATCTTTTTTATGATTTCTTTCTGGGTTCCTATCGCATCTATTGTAACTATACATTCCTTTACTGAGATTTTATCAAGCAGACGTAATATCACTTCTATCTCATTCCCTTTTCCTTCAACCGCCACTTGTGAATAACAGATTCCATCTTCTTTAGAATACGCAGATACTATGTCTAATGGGCTGTTGTTTTTATTCTTCATTCCGTTTAAAAATTTCCCATCAATATTCAATATTTTTCTTATTTTTTTATATTCCCCGGAAATTTTTAGCTCCATCCATTTTGTCAAAAGAACTTCTGTAACTTCAGGCTCTATTGTAGCCATGACTCTTTGAATAGTATCATGCGGCAGCTCCAAGTATCTTTTTAATGTTTTAAGATACAGTTTCCCAAATTCCTCAATCTCTTCCCAATATTCAACATTCGCAAGCATAGCAAAAAGAGTAATCACAACAATGTCACTTAACTTGTGTTTTATTTTTGAAGCCTGTCGCTTGTCCTCTATTTGAGTAATATATATTAACAATTCTTTTAGATTTTGGTTATTTTCCGACATTTTTACCAGCTTCTTTCATAAAATATCTCAGTAATATTATACCTTTTTTTTAGATTTTTTTCATGCGTTTGTCGTGATACAAAGTTTACTGAATTTTTAAACTTTTTTTTATTGTCCTCTAATATTTTATATTTTAATTTTTACTATTTAATAAAAATTCCCGACTCTTATCTATTTCATTTTTTAGCCAGTATAATTTTAAAATTTAAAAATATTATTTAAAATATATTTAAAAAAAATTCTATATCTATGTATAAATTTTTTCTATTATTTTTAAATTAATTTATAATCTTATTAATGTTTTTTTTATTTTTTTTAGGATTGTTTATTGTTGCAAATCCTTATATTGCAAATTTTTCAACAAAAAACTTTTAATTTTCCACTAATAAACTCAATTGTTACATCCGCATTTTCCCCTTCTTCTCCATCAATGCTTACGTCAATTTCTTCTGTAACTTTTTTTATTTCACAGTTTTTGGCTTGTAAAGTTCGGATATAATCGTTGTTTGTTAGATTGCTATTCATTAAGTCTATTAGGATTTTTGGAATATCCAGCGGATTGTCAATGTTTTTTACAATTAGAATATCCATAAATCCGTCATTCATACTGGCTTCATCGATTACATTCTCAAATCCTCCAACACTTTTTCCATTCAGAATTGCGTACAAAATAGCCTTTTCCTTTACTTTCTCATTCCCATCCAGCACAATATCCAAGTCAAAAGTCTTTATATTTGTAAGTTCTCCAAGTCCATTTATGTAATAGGCAATTTTTCCAAACGTCTTTTTCAATGTTTTGTCTGTATTGTAGGAAATTTTAGTAAATAGTCCGCCAGCATACGAAGACAGGAATACCGTTTTTCCATTAATTAACCCAAAATCAATATTTTTAGCAGTCTTATCTGTAATTTTCTCTATCCATTTTTCAATGTTTTCTTCAATTTTCAATGCTTTTGCAAAGTCATTTGATGTTCCTGTCGGAAATATTGCAACTTCTGGAAACTCAATGTTTTTAGAGTAAAGTTCACTTAAACAACGGCTTAATGTTCCATCTCCACCTGATAAAATCAAAATATCATATTTTTCATTTTTTAAAATTTCTGTAAGCAAATCATAATTCTGATTTATGCTGTAAAGTGTCAATGTAATCCCTTTTCCCAGCAGTTTTGTCGTGATTAAATCAAAATTGCTTAAAATCATATTGGCATTTCCAGATTTTGGATTGTAAACCAAAATAGCCTTTTTTAATTTTTCCATAAATTCTCCTATTTTTTTAATTCATTATTTGAAAGAGTTTATAAAATCTTATTAATATTATATTTTTTATATTCTTGTCACATAGATATTATCTCACATCATTTTTTTTATAATTTTTTACAACAAATCAAGATTTTTTTGCTACTCAAATATTTTTATCATTATTTACTTTTACAAAATCTCATTAACTGAATAATCAGAATAAATCTTTTCTCCATCAGTAAGCAACTTTTTCAATTTCATTTTTTCTTCAATTGGTAAATATTCTACAAAAATATTTTTTGCATTTTTTCTCTCTTTCTTCGTTGAATTTTCTAAAAACATTATATTTTCTGGCACTTCAATTTTCGTATCTATCTCTTCAATATTATTTTTGTCCAAATCATCTGTTTTTACCATAAAATCTTCAGAATTTATTATTATGCAAAATCTTTTCTCCACTTCCTGTTTTCCAGCTTCACTTAACTTTTCAGTATTTTCCTGCTCTTTTTCCACAATACTCTCGGAGTTTTCCACATTTTCATTATTTTTAAACTCTATTTTTTCAATTTTCTTGTATTCCAGCTGTTTTGGTTCTTCATTAACTTCAAGATTTTGGCTATTTTCGTCAATTTCATAATTGATTTCGTTTTGCATTGAAAAATCTGTTTTTATAATATTTTCGAGCTTTTCTGTATCCTTGTAGTTATAAAATAATGTAAATGGATAATTGTTTTCCGAATATTCTTCATTTATATCAAAATATGATTTTATAAAATTGTTAAAAGCTGGCTTTTTATCTGAACTTATCACAATCTGACTTTTTTTATCAGTCATTTTTTTATAATAAATTCCAACTGTTAGTAAAAAGTTTTCAAAATTTGACATCTTATATTTATATTTTTCATTTTCATCAAAAATATTTTTTATAATCAAATTTTTATTTTGCTTAAAAAACTGTGCCAGCAATTCTTTAGTCTGTGAATTATACTCCATTTTCCCAATCAAAAATTCTTTTATTTTCTTAAAAATACCAATTTGCGTGTAATCATAACATTTAAAATTATAATCTCTTTTTATCAGTATATTTACAATATTATTATTTGAAGCCTGCTTCACATCCTCCATTTTCACAATAAAATTCCAGTTATAATACTGATTTAAAAGTATTAACAAGTTGGAAATGCTGTAATCAAGCCGTCCAATGAACTTTCTTCCTTGAAAAAGCGAAACCTGGTCAAATTCCATTTTCATTGTAATTTTCTTTTCCGTTTCCAGCTCAATATTTGTATAAAATACCGACTTCATCGGGAAAGATGTGTTAAAAAGCGAATGATAATAAGATAAAGTATCGTCCTTCAACTGCGACACCTTCACATCCTCAACATACACTTTCGTATAATATCTATCTTGAAACATTTCCGTCTTTAATTTATAAACAATATCGTAAAACAAATTCTCGTTCAGCTCTTTAAAATACTCGCCAGAATTAAACCAGACAGCATTTTTATTAAAAAATCCCTTTTGCTTTATGTCAAACATTATATGATTTTTATTTTCTCCAATAAATTTTATATTTTCAAAAAGTACGTTATTTGTCCTGAACGTCGGCATTGGATTTCCAAATCCAAATGGCTTTAACAGTTCTATTATTTGGAAAAATTCGTAAGAAACCTTTTGAATTGGGATTTGCTTATCAATTTCTATTATTTTTACAAAATCCTCTTCTTTCAGTTTTGTTTTTGCAAATTTATTTATTTTTTTCCTAAATAATTCCAAATTTTTTATTCCAATCGTAAATCCAGCCGCTCCAGAATGTCCCCCAAATTTCACAAAAAGTTCAGGCATTGACTGCAACGCCTCCAAAATATTAAAGTTCCCAATGCTTCGGCACGATCCAACTGCTATTCCTTCATCTTCCTTCACTTCAATGATAATCGCAGGCTTGTAATATTTATCCACAATTTTGGAAGCCGCTATACCAATTACACCGTGATGATATTCAGGCGAATAGTCCACAATCACATAATCTTCCTTCAAATCGCTTTCTTCAATGTGTTTTTCCACTTTTTCCACAATTTCATTCTGTAATTCTTTACGCTCAAAATTCTTATTAATCAATTCCTTTACGATTATCTCAATTTCCCTGTCATTATCAGAAATTAGCAATTTTACCACCATTTTTGCATCTTTAAGCCTTCCAGCCGCATTAAAGACAGGTGCTATGATAAAGCCCACATCATATGAATTATACTCAGTTTTCTCATTAAAATCTGAATTTTGCGTACTAAACAATTTATACAGCAAAAATCTAAGCCCCTTATTTTTAGAGCGGCTAAGCTGCTCCAACCCAAACTTAGTCAAAATCCTGTTTTCTTCCACCAGCGGCACAATATCGGCAACCGTACCAATTGCCACCAGATCGAGATATTTATATGCTTTTGCCTTTTTCCCAATTCTTTCATAAAGACAAAGAATTACCATAAAAATAGTCCCAACTCCCGCTAGAAACTCAAAGGAAAATTTATTTTCAGGACGTTTTGGATTCACAACTGTAATAGCGTCTGGAACTTTATCCCCATGTAAATTATGGTGATCAGTAACAATAATTGGCAAATTTATAGAATTTGCAAACTCCACTTCAGGAAATGCTGTAATTCCACAATCCACAGTAATTACCAAATCTGCCCCAGATTCTTTTATTTTCTTCAAAGCCTCATTATTCAGTCCATACCCTTCATCCCGAATAGGAATGTAGTAGTTCACATTTTCCGCCCCAAGCTCTTTTAACGCCATATACAAAATAGATGTCGAAGTAATTCCATCCACATCATAATCCCCATATATCCAAATATTTTTCTGTTCTTTTATCGCCTTTTCAATTTCCAAAACTGTCTTTTCCATATCCTGCAGTCCATAAGGATTCTGAATATTGTCAAGTTTTGGATTCAAAAACTCCCTTACTTTCTTCTCTGTCGTTATCCCTCGTGAATAAAGTATTTTCAAAATATCATTATCAATTACCGAACTTAAATTTGTATTTTCAAAATTCTGTTTTTCAGTCTTACTTTTTTTCAATTTTTTTGTTTTTTCATCATTTTCCTGCTTGTTGTCTCTTTCAATATATTCTCTTTCCTGTCGTGGATTAGGAATGATTTTTGCAGCCCATTTCGTATTTCTCATATTTTATCTCCTCTTTTATATTTTCCCCTTTTATTTTTATACTTAATAATTTTACCACATTTTTTTATCAAAATAAATGCCACCTATTCTAATTTTTTTCTAAAAAATAAGAAAAACCCCTAAAATAAAGGGGAATTTCTTTTTATAAAAAATAAATTTTATTTTAATTTAATTTTATTCTTCTGTTGAATAATCCATTGCTGCCATTCGTTTATAGTAGTTCCAGTTGTCTTTGGCATTCTTTAAGTTTGCTTCAAGCAATTCTTTGGCTTTTTCAGGAAATTCTGCGGCTAAAGTTGCATATCTTCGTTCTCCTAGCAAGAAATCTTCATATTTGTCCCAAGCGGGATTTCGTGTATCTAACTGCAGTGGATTTTTCCCTTTTTCAGCGAGTCTTGGATCATATCTGAAAATTGGCCAGTATCCTACTTCTGTTGCAAGTTTTTCTTCTGTCTGGAATTTACCCATTCCAGCTTTTATTCCATGCTCTATACAAGGTGAATAAGCAATTATTATTGATGGTCCTGGATAAGCCTCTGCTTCTCTTACTGCTTTTAGTGTCTGATTTTGATTTGCACCCATCGATACTTTAGCAACATAGATATTTCCATAGGTCATTAGTATCGCAGCTAAATCTTTTTTCTTGACTGGTTTTCCCGATGCTGCGAATTTTGCAACTGCTCCTGCTCTCGAAGATTTTGAAGATTGTCCTCCTGTGTTTGAATAAACTTCCGTATCAAGTACAAGAACATTTACATCATCTCCTGAAGCCAGGACGTGATCAAGACCTCCAAATCCGATATCGTAAGCCCATCCATCTCCACCAAACATCCACATTGATTTTTTTATTAAATATTGTTTTAGCTCCAATATTTCTTGAGTATTCTTTTTTACTTTTTCATTCGGATTTTCATTATTTTCCTTTTCTAATAAGATTACCAGTTCATCTCGAATTTCAGTAGTTTTATCTCCATCATAAAAATTTTCAGCAAAAATGGTAAATAAATCAGCTAATTCACTTGAAACATCAGCCTTTATTTCTTCCATTCTTTTTAAAATTCTAAGCCGAATTGTATTTACAGCCTGAAACATTCCATACCCATATTCAGCATTATCTTCAAATAGTGAAGAAGCCCATGCAGGCCCACAACCACTTTCAGCAGTCGTATAAGGTGAAGATGGTGCAGAAGCTCCATAAATTGAAGAACATCCTGTCGCATTTGCCACAATCATACGTTCTCCAAATAACTGTGTCACCAATTTAATATAAGGTGTTTCTCCACAGCCTGCACACGCTCCAGAAAATTCAAATAGAGGTTTTGCAAATTGTGAGCCTTTTACAGTATTTTTTCCTAAAATCTTATCTTTGTATGAAACATTATTAAATAAGTAATCTGTGTATTCAATTTCATTTCTTTCAATTTGAGATTGAGTAGATTTCATAACAATGGCTTTTCCACGTGGTGCAGGACAAACATCTACACAGGCACTACATCCTGTACAGTCCAGAGGCGATACCTGAATTTTATATTCAAGTCCATCCATTCCTCTACCAAGAGCTTTTATTGTAGGCATTCCTTCTGGTGCCTTTTTCATTTCTTCCTCATCAAGCAGAAACGGACGTATTACAGCGTGAGGACATACATAAGCACATTGATTACATTGGATACACATGTCTGGCTGCCATTCTGGCACTTCATCAGCAATTCCTCTTTTTTCATAATGTGCCGTTCCATGCTGGAAGCTTCCGTCAACCATTCCATTTTCTATAATTGAAGAAACTGGCAATTCATTACCTTTCATAAGATTAATCGGATCTGCAATCTTTTTGATAAATTCAGGTTTTGCAGCTTCAATAATTTGCTCATTGACTTCAAGGTTTGCCCATTCTGACAATACCTCAACTTCTTCCAGGCCGTCAATTCCTCTGTCAATCGCATCCCAGTTTTTTTGAACAATATCTTGTCCTTTTCTTCCGTAACTTTTCTCTGCATACTCTTTCATGTATTCTTTTGCTTCTTCGTGAGGAATTACTCCCGAGAGATAAAAGAATGCTGATTGCATAATAGTGTTTGTTCTATTTCCTAATCCAATTTCTTTAGCTAATTTTGTAGCATTTATAATGAAAAATTTGATTTTTTTTCTAGCCAGTTCCCTTTTTATCTCATTCGGAATACTTGGTATCAATTTCTCTTTCTCCCAAATTGTATTTAGCAGGAATGTTCCTCCTTCTTTTAATCCAGAAATCATATCATATTTCCCAAGATATGCAGGTGCCGAACAGGCTACAAAATTAGGTCTTGTAACTAAGTAAGTTGAGTGAATTGGACTTTTACTGAATCTCAAATGAGATCTTGTCACTCCTCCAGCTTTTTTTGAATCGTATGCAAAATACCCCTGTGCATACAAATCTGTCTTGTCTCCAATAATTTTTATCGAATTTTTATTTGCTCCAACTGTTCCATCTGAACCAAGCCCAAAGAACAGACATTCTTTTACATCTTCATTTCCTGTAAACACTTCATCTTCAAGTGCAAGAGATGTAAATGTTACATCGTCAATAATTCCAATTGTAAAATTATTTTTAGGCTCTTTTTGTGCAATATTCTTGAACACTGCTATAATTTGTTCTGGCGTTGTATCCTTTGATGACAGTCCATATCTTCCACCGACAATTTCAGGTGCATTTTCACGTCCATAGTAAAGTGCCTTTACATCCATATATAATGGCTCTCCCAATGCTCCAGGCTCTTTTGTCCTGTCAAGCACAGCAATTTTTTTTACGCTTTTTGGCATTGCATCAAAAAAATACTTGCTGGAGAAAGGACGATATAAATGAACATTCAGTACACCTACATTTTCCTCATTTTTATTCAGATAATCGACAACTTCCTTTATTGTTTCATTTACAGACCCCATTGCAATAATAACTCTTTCAGCAGTTTCTGAGCCATAATAAACAAAAGGTGCATAGTTCCGTCCTGTCTTTTCGCTAATTTTTTTCATATAGTCATTTACAATATCAGGTACAGCTTCATAAAATTTATTTTGGGCTTCTCTTGCCTGAAAATAAATATCGTCATTCTGAGCTGTTCCCCTTGTTACAGGATTTTCTGGATTTAATGCTCTTTCTCTAAATTCCTGAACAGCTTTTTTATCAAGCAGGCTCTCAAGAAACTCATAATCCATAACCTCTATTTTATTTATCTCATGCGAAGTCCTAAATCCATCAAAAAAATGCATTACTGGCACTCTTGACTTAATTGCTGTTAAATGTGCAATTCCAGCTAAATCCATAACTTCCTGAACCGAACTTGTCGCAAGCATAGTCCATCCTGTCATTCTAGCAGAATAAATATCCTGATGATCTCCAAATATTGATAATGCTTGTGCAGAAATAGCCCTTGCCGCCACGTGCATTACACCTGGAAGCAATTCTCCAGCTATTTTATACATATTAGGTATTTTTAGCAGTAATCCTTGAGAAGCAGTAAATGTCGTGGTCAAAGCTCCAGTTTGTAACGATCCGTGTACAATCCCTGCAGCTCCAGCCTCTGATTGCATTTCCACAACCTTTACTGGCATTCCAAATAAATTTTCCTTTCCGTATGATGCCCACTGATCTACAAGCTCTGACATAGTTGACGACGGAGTAATCGGATAAATTCCAGCAACTTCCGTAAATGCGTAAGCTATATGAGCTGCAGCTTGGTTACCATCCATTGTTTTCATATTTTTTGTCATTTTTCCCTCCAAATTAAAGAATTTTATAATTTCTTTACTTAACTTACATTTATAAAATTCTAGCTATATATAATTATATATTTTCTAATTCAAATTTGCAATTACTTTTTAACTTTTCTTTCTATTATTTTTTATCTCCTAATTTCTATTTATTAATTTTTTTATTCTTATAGATTAGTTTTATTAATAACTGTTTTTTCTTAATTTTATTTATTTTAGTTTTTTTAACGCAGAGGTATCAGACGCCATACCACTGCACTCCCGCTCTCGAATTTTAATTTTACAACAAAAGACAAAACTCGCTTTTAACAAAAGTTATTTTCATCTCATTAAGTTGTTGTCTATTCAAATAAAATAGAAAAGCTCAAACAAGTTGTCTTTTACTGAAAAATTAAAATCTCAGAAATTTATAAAAAATATTTTTGTTTTAATAAAATTACCTGTTATGATTAAACTAAAAATGCTTAAACAAGCCGGGATTGTAAAGGGGATGGCGACTACTCCCCTTTATGTATTCAAAAAAGAAAAACATAAGAATTACAGAAAAATTTTTATTAACAACAATATATTTTCTAAGAATTAAGAAATAGTTATTAGTTTAAATTTTTAAAAATAAATTTAAATAAATTATTTAAGAAAATCATTTTTAAATTCCTTTTTTTGTAGATTTATGCTCAATAATATTTTTTATAATCAGAATAAATATTGAAATTATTACCAAAAGTGAAGATACTGCAAATGCTGATACTATTGACTCTGATGAGCCTGATAGGTATAAAGCGTCTATTTCTAGTGGTAAAGTGAATGTTTTTCCTCTCGCTTTTGATAATGCATTTACTGCTCCAAATTCTCCTAATGCTCTTGCTGTACAAAGGATAATTCCGTAAAGAAGTCCCCATTTTATTTGTGGTAATGTTATTTTTCTGAAAATCGTGAATCCGTCTGCTCCCATTAATGCAGCCGCTTCTTCCTCATCTTTTCCCTGTGCATTCAGAATCGGAACGATTTCTCTTGAAATAAAAGGGAAAGTTACAAATACAGTAGCTAAAATTACTCCTGGAATTGCAAACACTATTTTTATGTCAAGTACAAAAAATTTATTTAGATGCTCAATA
Source organism: Leptotrichia sp. HSP-342 (assembly GCF_041199995.1). Classification (NCBI taxonomy): domain Bacteria; kingdom Fusobacteriati; phylum Fusobacteriota; class Fusobacteriia; order Fusobacteriales; family Leptotrichiaceae; genus Leptotrichia; species Leptotrichia mesophila. The sequence continues at coordinate 448,992 of NZ_CP165646.1, read as the reverse complement.
TAAGGTGCTGCCCATCCCATTCTTCCAAAAGTCATAATGAAGGCAAGACCTGCTATTACTGGAGAAATCGAGAAAGGGATGTCTATTAGTGTTGCCAACATATGTTTCCCACAAAATGAAAACTTTGTGAGAAGCCATGCTGCTGCCACTCCAAAAAAAGTATTTATAATTAATGCTGAAATTGTTGCAATTACTGTAACTTTCAACGCTGAAAGAACATACCTATCTGTCAGGCTTTTTATGTAGAATACCCAGCCTTTTTGAAGTGAGTTTATGATAACTGCAACTAATGGCAGTATGAGCATGATTACGATAAATAAAATACTTACTGCTATCAATACATATTTTATAATATTATTTTTTTTATCCATCACTTCTCCCCCTTCCCTAAATATTGTTTGTCCGCTTGAACTGGTTCATTTGAACTAAATTTATTAAAAATAAAAGTATGAATGAAAATATTAGCATAACTAGAGCAATTACAGTCGCTGAAGGATAGTCGACATAATTTAATTTTTGCATAATTACGTAGGAAACAACCTGTGTATGCTCTTTCAAGCTATTTCCTGAAATATAAATTACACTTCCATATTCTCCAAGCCCTCTTGAAAAGGCAAGTCCAAATCCTGTTAATAAAGCAGGTCTTATTTCAGGGAAAATTACTTTCCGAAAAGTCGTCTTCCCGTCTGCACCTAAGATGTATGCCGCTTCTTCGTACTGATTGTCCAGTTTTTCCAGAATTGGCTGAACTGCTCTTACCACGAAAGGAATTCCTACAAAGATTAAGGCAATTATTATCCCAATGTGAGTATATGAAATTTTTATCCCAATTTTTGCAAAATATTTTCCAACCATCCCAGTATCAGAATACATTTTTGAAAGTGTGATTCCTGCAACTGCAGTAGGCAAAGCAAAAGGCAATTCAAGCATTCCATCTAAAAATCTTTTTCCAAAAAAGTCGTATTTTACAAGCACCCACGCTAAAATTACTCCGAAAACACAGTTTACAGCGGCAGCGATAAATGAACAGATGACACTTGTAAAAAACGCATTCAAAACTGGTTTTTCTGTTATAAGTTTCCAAAATTCAGAAGGTGATAGGCGAAAGGAGTAAACTAATATCGAGGCCAGCGGAATTAATATCAAGATTGACAGCATTGTCAACGATATTCCAAATGTCAGTCCAAATCCTGGAATTACAGACTGCTCTTTTCTTTTTAAAGCTAATATTCTCATTATTTTTATGCTCCCTTCATAATAATATTTCTAATTTTCATAAATTTTATCAAATAATGCACCTTCATTAAAAAATTTCTCATAGACTTTTTTCCAACCGCCAAACTCATCTATTTTTGTCAGTTTCATTTTTAAGTCAAATTTATTTTCATATTTTTTTAGAATTTTCTGATTGTAGGGTCTATAGCCACTTTCAGCGATTATTTCCTGTACTTTTTCTGAATATAGATATTTCAAGTATTCTGTACTTATCTGATAAGTCCCGTTGCTTTTTGTAACTTTGTCAACTACTGCTACTGTAGGCTGTGCCAAAATACTCACACTCGGATAGACAATCTCATATTTATCAGGATATTCCTTAACCGTAGCAATCGCCTCATTTTCCCACGCAATCAGTACATCTCCCTGATTATTTTCCACAAAAGTCGTAGTTGCTGCCCTTGCCCCCGAATCCATTACTGTCACATTGTCATAGATATTTTTCACAAAATTTTGAATCTTATTCTCATCATTTCCAAATTTTTCATGTCCGTATGACCATGCTGCCAAAAAATTCCAGCAAGCTCCACCGCTGCTTTTCGGATCAGGTGTTATCACTTTTATTCCTTTTTCTGTCAAACTGTTCCAATCCTTAATATTTTTCGGATTTCCTTTTCTTACAAGAAAAACGATTGCAGAGGTATACGGAGAAGAGCTTCCTGGAAATTTGTTTACCCAGCCTTTTTCAAGCAAGTCTACCTTCTCAAGAAGTGCCACATCATTTTCCAGTGCTAAAGTTACCACATCCGCATCAAGCCCCTCAATTACCGAACGTGCCTGTGAGCCTGAGCCTCCATGCGATTGGGAAATTTTCACATCCTGTCCATATTTTTGCCTGTAATATTCTATAAACAGCTTGTTATACTTTTCGTACAGTTCACGGGTAGGATCATAGGAAACATTTACAATTTCCAATTTTTTCTTACTTTTTTCAAATTTGCTATTTTGACGTAGAATGCCAATAAAATATAGTAAAATTCCGATTAAAATAAATATAATTGGTATTTTTAGTTTTTTTATCATAATTTTCCTTCCCCCTTTTTATAAAATCTGTCTATTCAATAATCCGATTAATATTAAATCATATAAAAATTATCCCCACTTACTACTCTTCTGTAAGTTTCAAATTTAGCCCATTTTTTGTGAATTCCCACTTTATTTACATTTTGATTGTAGTCTAAAAGATAATTTTTCATATCTTCCCTAGTTTTAATCTGCAATCCAAATCCTGCTGTATCTAATATTGGCAGTCCTGTAAAATGATAATCTTCCAATTTAACAATATCAAAAATTTTACAGTCTCGCACTAAAACTGCCGCCTCACTTTCAAGTGATATAATGTCATAATATTGCGGATATTCAAAACTATCTCCTTTTTGAGGCACTTCATCGCCTACATGGTATGTTTTTTCTTTTGTTCCTTCTTTAGACATTCTCGCATTTTCAAAATCGAAATACAGTTCTTCAAAAATGTATCCGTCAATTTTTATGTCATCCTTTTCAAAATAAGGTTTTTCTCCAATTGTATCAATATTTTCCACTACTCCTGCAGCGGCAGTCTGATGTGAAAGCCTGTCAATCAGTATCAATTCTCCCAAAGCCTTATTTTTTTTGAACAAATCAACAATAACTTTATCTGAAAATTCTATTTTGCAAAATGCAATTTCATTTTTTGTGATACTTTGTGTTTCAATTTTTTCTCCTGTATTCACATCAATTTTATATACAATTTCCTTTAATATTGCAGAAAGTTTCTTTGTTCCAAGTTTTGCCAAATATTCCTTTCCAGCTGTTAATTTGTCATCATCCATCCACAATAATACGGCTTCAACCGATTTTGCAACTGGAAGATTTTTGTTTTTTGTAATAACAGAACCACGGCTCACATCCACTTCCTTGTCCAGCTGAATTGTAACAGCCTGTCCAGAAAATGCCTCTTCTACATTTTTATCTCCATTCAAAATCGTTTTAACAATTGCAGTTTCATTACTTGGCAAAACAGTGATTTCTTCTCCAGTTCGTATGATTCCACTTTCAATTTGCCCCTGAAATCCTCTAAATTCGTGATTTGGACGGCATACACGCTGGATTGGGATATAAAAGTCTGAATTTTCCTTATTTTCTGTCACATCCACTGTTTCAAGATATTCTATAATGCTCTCGCCCTTATACCAGTCCATGTTTTCAGATTTTTTCGTAACATTATCGCCTTCTGTGGCACTCACGGGAATTATTTTTATATTTTCTAATTCCAGTTCTTTCGCTAATTCCTTCACTTCATCGACAATTTTATTAAATTTTTCTTCGCTGTATTTTGCTAAATCCATTTTATTTACTGCAAAGACAAAGTGTTTTATTCCAACCATCGAGCAAATTCTCGCATGTCTTCTTGTTTGTACAAGCACTCCTTTTGTAACGTCCAAAAGTAAAATTGCCACTTCCGCAAAAGAAGCTCCAACCGCCATATTTCGAGTATATTCCTCATGCCCTGGCGTATCAGCCACAATAAAGCTCCGTTTATTTGTTGTAAAATACCGATATGCCACATCTATTGTGATTCCTTGCTCCCTTTCAGCCATCAATCCATCCAAAAGTAGCGAATAATCGATTGCACCTCCACGTGAACCGACTTTACTGTCTAAAATTAACGCTTCTTCCTGATCCGCATAAAGCAGTTTAGAATTGTAAAGGATATTTCCAATTAATGTAGATTTTCCGTCATCCACACTTCCACAAGTTATAAATTTTAATAATCTTACCATTAAAAATACCCCTCTCTTTTTCTTTTTTCCATGCTTGCCGCTCCGCTGTCCTTGTCAATAACCCTGCTTGTTCTTTCAGATTCCACCGAACTTAACGTTTCATCTATTATTTCCTCCAAAGTTACAGCATTTGAGTCCACAGCCCCTGATAACGGATAATCTCCTAAAGTTCTAAAACGAACCATCCTAATTTCAGGCTCTTCACCTTCTTCCAGTTTCATTCTCTCATCATCAACCATTATCAAATTTCCATCCCTTTCCACAACAGGACGTTCTGCCGCCGAATAAAGTGAAACAATAGGTATATTCTCCCTTTGAATATACTCCCAAATATCCTTTTCCGTCCAGTTGGAAATTGGGAAAACTCTAATACTTTCACCTTTACTAATCTCTGTATTGTAAAGTTTCCACATTTCTGGACGTTGATTTTTGGGATCCCATGCTTGTGCTGCATTTCTAAATGAGAAAATTCTTTCTTTAGCACGACTTTTTTCCTCATCTCTACGACCTCCACCAAATGCCGCAGTAAATCCATATTTATTAAGTGCCTGTTTCAACGCTTGTGTTTTCATAATATCTGTAAATGAAGAGCCATGATCAAATGGATTAATATTTTTTTCAACTCCTTCAGGATTGATATATTCAATCATTTCAATTCCAAGTTCTTTCGCCCTTTTATCACGAAAATTAATCATTTCCTTAAATTTCCAACCAGTATTTACGTGTAGAAATGGAAAAGGCGGTCTTTCAGGATAAAATGCCTTCATCGCCAAATGTAACATAACTGAGCTATCCTTTCCAATTGAATAAAGCATAACAGGATTTTCACATTCAGCCGCAACTTCCCGAATAATATATATCGCCTCCGCTTCCAGTTCATCTAAATGAGATAATTCATTCATATATAAATCACCCTTTCTTTTTTTTATTTTTTGTTAAATTTCATCAATATTTATTCGCATCTTTCCTGTTTATATCAATTTCCTCCACAGTTCCGTCTCTTTTTTCAATAATCCATTTCAGAACATCTCCTTCTTCCTTCGTTGTCATTGTGCTTCCATTTCCGCCAATATCTGCCCCAAGGAAAAATGAAATTGCCTGAACTGGGCATTCCTTCACGCAGGAAACACAGCCCCAGCAATCTTTCGGATATTGCATAACCGCCTTTTCAATTTTCATGTCATCCACTTTCTGCATTTCAATTAAAGTCCCTGGACATACCAGCGTACATTTTGTACATCCTATACACACATACGGATCAATTACTATGCTCATATTTCTCCTCCTTAACAATTTCCCTCATAAATACTTTCAGTTCTCCGTTAACTAACCTCGAATTCACATATTTAAAATAGTTTTCGTCAGTTTCAGGATAATCCAGATTTTCATTAAACGAATGCCATCTCGTTTCCTTTCTGAAAAAAAGATGCTCAATTAGCGATTTACACACTATCAATCTCTCTTTCAGCTCATAAGCAAACATTAAATCATGCATATTTTCTGCCGAAAGCTCATCAGAAAGCTCTATAAGCTGATCAATTTTCTGTTTTGCCAAATTTAGCTGCTTTTCATTAAATTGATAGTTTGTTGAGATTCCACCTGCATATTCATCCATAATTTTTTGCATTCCTTCTTCCATATCTTCCGTTGAAAATCTTTTGGCTTCTGTATTTCTTATTTTTTCATACTGCTTAATAATTTGATTCTTTTGTTCATTCAAGAAGTTTTCCACATTTTCATCAATTTTTCCACAATTAATATTTTTTTTATCAGCTAACTTTGAAATTATGTCAAGCGCCGCAATTTCACCTTCAGCCAGTGCACCTGTAACATATTTCTGCGGACAACCTCCAGCTACATCTCCAGCTGCATAAAGTCCATTAATTGTAGTTTCTCTATTCGTATTTACCCAAAAGCCGCTTGCAGTATGCCCACCGACAATATACGGCTCTGTCCCTTCAATTTCAACATCCTGCTCACTCGGATTCTTTCCGCTTTCAATCCATTTTAATGTCTGACTTGGCGCCATATTCAAATATGCCTTTAACAAACTTTCACTTTCTTCTTCACTAATTCCACTTGTCTTCAAGTAACAAGGTCCATTTCCAAGTTGATTTTCACGCACGGTCCCATAAACACGCTCACTCGTTGTAAGCCCATATTTATCCTCATAAACCATCCCTCTTGAATTTACCTGTTTCGCTCCAACTCCTTGGGCAATCGTTCCAACTGGCGCAATTGTATCCTTACATCTCAAAGCAATAAATCTCATCTCAAAAGTTGTCATTTCTGCTCCAGCCAGAATTCCCATCGCATATCCTGCCCCAGTATTAAATGGCGGATACCACATCTTATGCCTTGAAAATCCAGGATTATTAGGCTTATAAAGTCCAGCCGCTCCTCCAGTCGAAATTATCACTTTTTTCGCCCTAATCACAAATACTTCTTCTTTTTTTATAGAAAATCCAACCGCGCCATAAACTTTCCCGTCCTTCACAAGTAAATCCGTAATATTAAGTGTATTCAGAACTCTCACATTTTTTGTTTTTTTCACAGCATCAGCAAGTATCGGCTTAAAATTTTCTCCATTTATTTTTATATTTCTATTTCCACGTGCAACATACTCTCCATTCTCATCTTTCAAAATCACAAGCCCCAACTTTTCTACTTCAGCGGTAATCTCATTAAATCTATTCGCAGCAGTAATTAACAAATCGTGCCGCACAATTCCATTGGCATCCTTTGCCGCGTAATCCACATAATCCTGTGGCACACGTCCTTTCACATTATACGCATTTATTGCATTAATCCCAGCCGCAAGACACCCGCTCCTCTTAATATTCGCCTTCTCTGCCACAATTACCGATAAATCAGAATTTTTTCCAAGCGTAATAGCTGCATAACATCCAGCAGTTCCCCCACCAATAATCAATACATCCGTTTCCAATTCCTTTATTTCAAATTTTTTTCTTCCCTTATTATTTTTGTCCTCCTTATTCTCTAACATAAAATCACCTCTTTTATTAATTTTAATGATATTAGCTACTCCATTCAATACTATTAAACTGTATTATTTTTCTTTTTTTATTTATCAATATTTTGTTTTAAAATCTTTTTAATCAAATTAATTTTCATAATTAAAAATGTCGTGATTTTTTGGAAATAAAAATTATTGTCTGAGCGAAGCGAGTTTAATTTTTGTTTCCAAAAAATGCTTAGACAAGCCGGGTTTGCAAAGGGGATGGCGACTGTTTCCCTTTGCTTTATAAAAAAGAAAAAACAGAAAAATTACAGAAAAATTCTCTATTAATCATAATTTCTTTGAAAAAATTTATATAAAAACATTTTTAGATATTTAAAAAATCTTTTTTCAGTTTTTTTAAATAACGACATCATTTTGATTTCTTGTATTTTCATTTTCCACAATTTCCACTTCCTCATTTTCCCCAAAGGCATAGGCACGATATATATAAATATTGACTTCTTCTCCCATAGATACAGCATCTTCTTCAATTTTACGATTTCCTTTTATTAAAGTGCCGTTTATTTGTACACCAATTTCTACTTCTTTTCCACGAAATAATGTATATTTAACAATTCCGTTCTCTGTTGAAGCTGAATATCTAAATTTTTCATTTGCCTTTATAATACTTACGTTTTCTGGACGGATTATTGCTTTTTGTCCATTTTTCAAGTTTTCAAAACCTTTAAATCTGTTTATATTTTCCAGTTCTATTGGGTTTCCCATAAATTTGGCTACAAATGCTGTTTTGGGATTGGAATAAATTTCTTTTGGACTTCCAATTTGTTCGATTCTTCCTTTATTTGTTACAATGATTTCATCCGCCACTTCTATTGCCTCTTCCTGGTCGTGTGTTACAAAAATGCTCGTAATTCCCACTTTATCAATTGTTTCACGTAGCCAGTTCCGAAGTTCCTGCCTAACTTTAGCATCAATTGCAGCAAAAGGCTCATCTAACAGCAATAATTCAGGATGAGGAGCTAATGCCCTTGCAAATGCCACTCTTTGCCGCTGTCCTCCTGAGAGCTGGTTTGGATACCGTTTCCCAAGTCCTTTTATATTCACAAGCACCATCAGTTTTTCCACACGTTCCTTTATAATGGACTTTTTCACTTTTGCAATCTTTAATCCAAATGCAATATTGTCAAACACAGTCATGTACCGAAATAACGCATAATTCTGAAAAACAAAGCCAATTCCCCTTTTACTTGGAGAAACATCATTTACAACTTTTCCGTCAATTATAATCTCCCCAGTATCAGGTGTTTCCAGTCCTGCAATCATCCGTAAAATCGTGGATTTTCCACTTCCACTTGGTCCTAGCAAAGCTACCAGCTTTCCTTTTCTAATCCCTAAATTTATATTATCTGACGCTTTGTAGCTATTATACATTTTGTTAATATTTTTTAGTTCCACATACATTCATCTACCACGCCCTTTCCATATCAGCTTTACGGAAATCATTGAAATCAACCACTTCAAGTTCAAATTCCTTGTATTTCTCTATCAGCTCAATAAACCTTTCTTCATGTACAAACTCTTTAAATTCAATGTTTTCCTCTTTTATGATGTTTGCAATGTCCTCAAGAAAATACGGAATTTTACTTGCCTTTATTTCTCCCACGATTTCATTCAGTTTGACAGTTTTACCTGTAAATTCTCCTCTTGCAAAAATTGCAAAGTATTCTCCGTCTTTTTTTCTTCTTCCACTAAATCCAAGTTTTGCTATCTGCGGTGTCGCACAGGAATTTGGACATCCAGCAATCTTTATTTGTGGCAAATAATTTGTAAGCTCCCTCTTTTCCTCATTTTCAAAATATTTAAAAATATAGTCCAGTATCGGCGGAGTATCTAAAATTCCAACATTACAAGTTGTACTCCCAATACACGAGTATGAATTAAAAAATTCGTTTTCGCCATAATATTCTTCCATAATTTCTCTTAATTTTAAAACATCTTCTTTTTTCAATCCTCGAACCAGAATACTTTGAAAACTTGTAAGTTTCAATTCAATTTTATAATCAAGGCTTTTTACAAACTTAATCAATTTTTCTCCATCTTCCTTGTAAATATTTCCTCTGGCAGGTCTTAAATAATACCCATATTCTCCTTTACGCTTTCCCACCACGATATTTTCATTATTTTTCACAAATTCATCATTTTTAACATTTTCATCCGTATTTTCTCCTTCAGAAAATGTTTCTATCTTTTCTAATTCTTTTTCCTTATCCAAAATTTCTCTTTCCTCAAGTAATTTTTTCGTATAAACTCTAAGGCTATCCCCTTTTTCAACATAGAAGTTAGAAATATATTCATTACATAATTCTAAAAATTTTTCTTCTCCCAAATTTAGCATAATGTAACGAAGCCTTGCTCTTGCACGAATTTTACGATTTCCATGATCATTAAACACATTTCTTATTGCATGAATATAATATAAAAACTCATCTTCCTCGATAAATTCCCTCAAAATAATAGCATTAGTTGAAATTGGTCCAATTCCTCCGCCAACATATACTCGAAATCCCTTTTTTTCATCTTGAATTACCGCCTGAAATCCAATGTCATTTATTTTTACATAAAGTGAATTTTCTTCCTTATTTGAAAAAGCAATTTTATATTTTCTCGGCAAATGCATAAATTCACGTCCATTTAAAATATAATCTGTCACAATTTTTGCATGAGGTGAAACGTCAAAAACTTCTTCTTCAAATCCAGTTGTTTCAGGAGTAATTACTGCTCTTGTAGAATCACCACAAGTCGCTTTCGTAAAAAATCCTCTTTTCGAAATAGCCTCCAATAAGTCTGGCAAATTTTCCTTTTCTATTCCATGTAGCTGAAAATCTTGTCTTGTCGTAAGATGAAGCCTTTTATCACAATACTTCTGCACAACATCTAATAAATACTCAAAGTCCTCAATGTCGATTTTACTTTCAAAAAAACGAGGTCTTATCATATACGTCCCTTTTTTTCTTCCCTCTGTATAAAGTGCAAATGAAGTCCTAACTGCATTCCATTCCTTCTCCTTTTCAGGATCAGTTAAAGCTTCCCTTGTCAAATTTATAATAAACTCCAGCTCTTTTTTCTCTCTCTCAGCCTCATAATCCTTGATTCTTTCATAATTATTCAATTTCATATTCCAACATTCCTCTCTTCTTCACAAACCAAAAATTTCACCAATATTATTTGTATATACAATTATTTTAACATTTTTTGAAAAAAACTTCCATAATTAATATTATTTTGATATTCAAAATTTATAATTTATTTTATAATTTTACCTAAAAAATATTCTGAATTAACGATTTTTATTTGACTTTTTAAATAGGTATCTATAAAATTGAAACAAATTTTATAAAAAAGAAATCTTTAATCTTCTAGTCTGACAATTCGATTCAAAGAAATAAAAAAGTTTGCTTATTTATCAATTTTAGTATATAATATATTAAGATAACTTAAAAATTTGAATCATTGTAACAAAATCTACTTTTTAGTTATTATTTAAAAATAAAAAAATAAAAATTTTGAGGTGATTATAAAAATGAGAAAATTAACATTGTTTTTTATGACATTAATTTTATTTAATTTGTCATTTGCAGCGGAAGATACTACTTTTACCTTCCAAGGATTTAGTCCTGTTTCTCCAAGTGTTGTAAAATCGACAAAAAGAGTGAAAGTCTTAGGAAAATCAAGAGTTTCATATCCAATGTTTTTTGGTAAAAGTGGAAATATTACTAAAAATATGAACAAAAACATGGAGAAATTCATTTCGGACTACAAATCTTCAAGAAATAAAATTTACACAGTTACTTCTGAAGTTAAAGGTGATAATAGTGCGTTCGTAAGCGTGTTGTTCACAGTAGAAGAAAAAGACACAAAAACTGGTGAAAAAATAACATCTTATGATGGAATTTCATTTAATGTAAAAGATGGAAAACCATTAAAATTAAAGGATGTCCTTGTAGATGGATTTAATGACGCATTGACAGATGCTGTTAATGATAAGTTTAGACAGTTTGGACTGCCTCAGGTAGCCAAATTTGATGCTGTTTCTAAAAAACAAAACTTCTACTTAGAAAATGATTCATTGGTTCTAATATATAATCAAGGAGAAGGTACAAACTTTGCTGATGGACAAGTGTTTATTCCATTTATACTAACTGATTTAATAGGAATTTTAAAATAAATATAAAAAACTTTATATCAAAATTATCTTTCAAAAGGTGGTCTGCATTGGCAACTATAAAGTCATTAAGTCTCTCATTTTATCTAAAATAGCTGGTTAATTCTCTTTTTACTAAACTTGTTTCGAATTAAAGAATAATATCAGGAAACAATAATACTCGTGATAAATAATGATAAAAAAATAAAACTATCAGAAAAATTTTGATATACGTAAATTGAATAAAAAAGGGCTGTCTCAAAATGATTAAAATCTTGAGTTCAGCCTCTATTTTTTATCTAAATTAAAAAATCTTTAATTTATTGTGATTATTCGATTAGAATTTTTCCTATACTAAAAAATTAGAGAACCTTATTTCTCTTAAACTTAGTTAACAACTAGTTTATAGAATTTTATATCTTCATATTTTTGTACTTCTTTATAAATATATTTTCTTAAATTATATTTAATAACAAACAGTAAAACATCAACTTTAGTTTTAGATTTCATGTTTTTACTTTCTAATACTAATAGAAATATAAGGAAATTCTATATCTATAACATTAGGGAACAAATCCAGTCCTATAATATATTCAGAATTCACACCTTTCTATAAATTATATACCGGTCTTAGCTGGCCATTTTTTCATACAATCTTCTTTCATTCTCATAAACATCATCTCCTTATCAATTTTGAAGTAACTATTTCTATCACTACAAGTCATAGATTGTATAATATATATTGCGACAAACTAAAAAATGTAAAAACTCATGATAATTTCGTGTTAAAATGTTAGTAACCACAAAAACATTAACGAAAGGAAATATATCATGAGCCATAAATATTTTACCATAAATGAAAGAAATAAACTAGAGGTCCTGCTAAAAGAAAATTACAAAATTTCTAAAATTGCCAAAATCCTTAACAGGCACAGGGCTACCATTTATCGTGAAATCAAAAGAATTAATGGCGAATACTCTTCTGAGAATGCTTAGTCAGATGCCAATACAAAATCTGCTAATAAAGGAAGAAACTCAAAAATTACTGCTGAATTGAAAAATCTGATAGAGGACAGGCTCTACAAAACCTGGTCTCCTGAACAAATTGCTGGCAGGGAATTAAAGGGGAGACTTTCATTTAAAACTATCTATAACTGGCTTTACAGTAATTTTTTAGATGTTTCCCTGAATGTCTTGAGAAGAAAGGGAAGGAGACGAGAGGAAAATTCAATATTGGAAGACAATTGGCGATAGATCGGAAGAAGTTAAGAAAAAAGAAATTTTTGGGCATTGGGAGCTAGACTCGGTAGTTTCATCAAGAGGAGAAAGCAAAGCCTGCTTTGCAACATTTGTGGAATTGAAGACACGGTTTTATGTAGCAATAAAGATGAAAGATAGAAGCAAAAATTCAATGCTGGAAGCAATAAAACAGCTGACAGCCAGTATTCCACAAGGAGCATTCAAGACTTTCACATCAGACAGAGGAAAGGAATTTTCGTGCTGGGAAGAGGTGGAGAAGATGGGAATAGATTTCTATTTTGCAGATCCTTACTGCTCATGGCAGAGAGGCTGCAATGAAAACAGCAACGGTCTTCTAAGAGAATTTTACCCAAAGAAGACCAACATATCAAAAATAGATACAGAAGACTTGATAAGAACCTTGATGCTGATAAATTCAAGACCAAGAAAATGTTTAAACTATGCAACGCCGTTTGAAAAATTTTTACACGAAATTAGTTTTTAAAAAAATTTGGTAAAATGTCGCAATTAATATTGCAATTTATGTTATAAATATCATTAGACCTGTTCGATAACTTATAGTTCAAAATTATAAATTACACAAATCAACGAGAATCTCATAGAAAATTTTCTTTCCTTGTTTCTGTAACATATAGATACTATCCTAAATTTCTTGATATGCCTGTTCACATGCTCTATGTAGATTCTCCGCTTTGAAATAGTTGAATTGTATTTTCTATCCTCTTTAGTTAATTTGTTTCTTTTTATCGATTTTTTAGGTATCAAGCTGTTACTGTGTATCTTACATGCCTATGTATCCTTTGTCGACAATTAAAAGGACATCTTTTAAAAAATGCACGCGGCTCTTGCAGAACAGCTTAAAGTCGTGAATACTTCCATGTGAAAATGAGACATTAAGTATCCTTAGCTCTTTTTCGTTTGCCACTATTTGAGCCTTTATCGTGTACTTTTTCTTTTTTCCTGAGTAATATTTCCACTGTTTAGGACGCTTAATCTCGCATTCCATAGCGTTAACCAGTACAACCTCTATCTCAGTGTCCCAGACAAGCTCCCTCTTTTAGGCAAGGAAGACTCCCTGCTTTTCTCAGCCTATGGTACAATTTTCTGATAGTTTTCTTCCTTAAATCTTTTTATTCTTTCAAACATTATTTATCATTTTAATTACCAACATTATTATACCCTGATATTGTTCTTTATTGAAAGGTTATCGAATGGATCTATTATTAAAAATTGAAAAAATTCAATGACTTAGCTGTAATAATCATTTTATATATATAATTTTTTATATATTTTTACAACAATACTAATTATTTTTTAATTATTAAAGTATATTATTTTTAGTTCTTAAAATTTTAATATATATAAATAATATTTTTATAGATAAAGTATTATAAATATTATAATATATTATATTTTAACTATTAAACATATTCATTATATTAATTTTATTTTAATGTTAAATATAAAAATAAAATATCTATTTTAGCTACTTTGAGCGTATTTTAAAAATAATAAAATTAACCCTAAAAAATATTTTGATATTATGTTAAAATTCTGATATCAATTTATTTTTTTAATAAAATTAGAATTTAAATAGTAGAATAAATACTACCAAATCTAGTTTTATTATAAATATCAATTGGAAATTTATTAAATAATAAAAGGAGAAATTAATCATGAAAAACGCTTTTAGAGATTATATCTGTTTTACAGATATGGAAAATATAGAAAGCTTAAATCAGCAGATGAAGGAAAGTTTTTTATTTAAAGAAAATGACATTAAAGATGAGAATATTGAGAAGATTCAGCTTGAAAACTTGAAATTTGGAATTTATTTTTCAGAACGTAAAAATGATAGAGATAGAATTCTAGTTGTAAAAAATAGAAAAAATATAAGATGTGGAAACTATTTTATTAATGGGATAAAAAAAGAATTTTATTCAGATCTTTTCTTTCTGATTCTTTATAAAGATGAAAAAAATCGGGATGTAATTTTTGAAGAGCTGATTGACAGTCTTTTAGGAATTGTGAAAATTAAGGAGGTTGTTTTATAAGTATAGCTAATATTATTCTACATTCGCTGTATTCGCCAGATTTAAATCCAATAGAAAAATTATGGGCTAATATGAAGAAAAAATTAAAAGGCATAGCCCATAATTTTAATACACTGGAAGAAGCAGTTACTTCTGTTTTATTTAATAAATCAGTTCAGTTTTAAAGAGGTTTTACTATATATTACTCAAATAGAGGACAAGCGACAGGCTTCAAAAATAAAACACAAGTTAAGTGACATTGTTGTGATTACTCTTTTTGCTATGCTTGCGAATGTTGAATATTGGGAAGAGATTGAGGAAGTTGGGAAACTGTATCTTAAAGCATTAAAAAGATACTTGGAGCTGCCAAACGGAGTTCCTTCGCATGATACTATTCAAAGAGTCATGGCTACAATAGAGCCTGAAGTTACAGAAGTTCTTTTGACAAAATGGATGGAGCTAAAAATTTCCGGGGAATATAAAAAAATAAGAAAAATATTGAATATTGATGGGAAATTTTTAAACGGAATGAAGAATAAAAACAACAGCCCGTTAAACATAGTATCTGCGTATTCCAAAGAAGATGGAATCTGCTATTCACAAGTGGCGCTTGAAGGAAAAGGGAATGAGATAGAAGTGATATTACGTCTGCTTGATAAAATCTCAGTAAAGGAATGTACAGCAGGAAAACAGAAAAGCAAAGGGGTCGACTGGAAACTAGGGAATATTACTATACTGAAGAAACAGAATGGCTTATTAAAAGAAATAAGGAATGGAAGGAAGTAAAAGGGATAGGTGCATCAATTTTAACAACAGAAGAAAATGGAAAAAATCAGGAACAGAAAAGGTATTACATAACGAATATAGCAGGGGGAGTGGAAGAATTTGTAAGAGCGGTAAGAGGACATTGGGCAATAGAAAGTTATCATTGGATACTGGATGTGACATTCAGAGAAGATGCAAGCAGGACATTGAACAAAAATGCGGCAAGAAACTTAAATATTCTAAGGAAATTAGCAATCTCAATACTGGAAGAACTGCCGTTCAGAAAGAAATTTAGCAGAAGGATAAAGAGATAATATAAGAAGATATTTAAAATTATTTTTTGATATTATAGAAAAGTTGTTGTTAAAAAAATGAATAAATATAAAGAAATAGTTTAAAATATTCATGCGTTTGTCGTGTTATTTTTCTGAAATAGTATGACAAATATAAAAAAATATAGTATAATATAATAATGTAATAATTTTAAATTTAAACTCCAAACTTTGAATAACAAATTTGGAGGCAAAAAATAAAACATTGAAAATAGGAGGTTGCTTTTTATGGAAAATATCGAATTTGAAAGTTTCGATAATATTGAAAATGATGATTCAGGACGATTGTATGACATGGGGAAAAGTTACTATGACAGCGGTTCTGACATTCTTGCCGAAAAATATTTGAAAGAAGCCGCTAAAGGTGGAAATAGAAAGGCTTTTCTTTTACTTGCTGATATTTATCTAAAATACGACAAACTAAATTTAGCAGAAAAATATTTAAAAAAAATTGCTGATGGTGGAGATTTTGAACTACAGGATAAACTTGGAACAGTTTATAAAAGAAAATCAAATTTTGAATTAGCTGAGTATTACTATAAACAAGCTATAAATAATGGAAATCAAAGAGCACAATATCACTTAGGGAAATTATATTATTTATTCAAAAAGAAAAATTTAGCAATAGATTATTTAAAACCTATTGCTGATGAGAGAGATCAGGAAGCTCAAGTGTTGCTTGCAAAAATTTACTATGACAATGGTCAAGTTGACTTGGCTGAAGAATATTTGCACAAGGCAAAAGATAATGGTGAAGCATATTATCTTCTTGGAAAATTGTATGGTGAAAAACAGGACATTGAAACTGCTGAAAAACATTTAAAAACAGCAGCAGATGACTATGACAATAAAAGAGCACAGGAGGTTCTTTCAAAACTTTATACAGATAAAAACAATCTTACTCTTGCAAAACACTATTTAACATTGCTTGCAGATGAAAATCATTTGGAAGCTTTTGCACTGCTTGGAAACATTTTTGCTGATGAAAAGAACTATAATCTTGCCTACACAAATTATGGACATTTTTTTGAAGGTAAAAAACGAGAAAATGCAAAAGTTGATATGAAAAAAATTGACGATGCAAAACTTAAATTTAATTTTGGAAAATGCTGTATAAAACTTGGAAAATTTGATGTTGCTGAACAAAATTTGAAAGGCAGCGAATATCTTAAAATTTCTGACAATGTAATTGAAGTTGCAAAACTTTACGAAGAAGCAGATCAATTGAAATTGGCTATCCAATACTATAAATCAGCTTTGCATTTGTAATTTAAATAAAAATAAATAATAAATTTTAGGAGGAAAAATGGCAACTACAAAAACAAAAATAGGTAATTTTGAGTTTGAAAACTGCTTTATGAATGCTGCTGGAGTTTACTGTTATGACAAAAACGAATTGGAACAAGTGATAAATTCACAAGCTGGAACATTTGTTACCAAAACTGCCACATTACAGTCACGTCCTGGAAATCCTGAGCCTAGATACCACGACACAACTTTAGGAAGCATAAATTCAATGGGCCTCCCAAATTTGGGATTTGATTACTATTTAGATTATTTACTGGAATTGCAGAAAACACATCCTCATAGAACTTTCTTTTTCTCGCTTGTAGGAATGTCAACAGAAGACACTCACGCATTACTAAAAAAAGTTCAAGAAAGTGATTTTAAGGGAATAACAGAACTTAACCTGTCTTGTCCAAATGTGCCAGGAAAACCACAAATTGCCTATGATCTGGAAACTACTGAAAAGTTGCTGGCAGATATTTTTTCATATTTCAAAAAACCGCTTGGAGTAAAATTGCCTCCCTACTTTGATATTGTCCACTTTGACCAGGCAGCCGCAGTATTCAATAAATTTCCATTGACATTCATAAATTGTATAAATAGCATTGGAAATGGGCTTGTAATTGAAGATGAAAGTGTTGTAATAAAGCCTAAAAATGGATTTGGAGGAATTGGTGGAGAATATATAAAACCAACTGCTCTTGCTAATGTTCACGCCTTTTATAAAAGATTAAATTCTTCTATCAAAATTATTGGAACGGGAGGAATTCTTACAGGACAAGATGCTTTTGAACATATTCTTTGTGGAGCGAGCATGGTGCAAATCGGTACGACTTTACATAAGGAAGGTCCTAGTGCTTTTGAAAGAATAACTAACGAATTAAAGGCTATTATGGATAAAAAAGGATACAAAACTATCGAAGATTTCAGAGGAAAATTGAAATATTTATAATTTTTTTAACCCACTATTTTAATGGTGGGTTTAATAATAAAAAGTAAAGTAAACAATGAAATAAGGTGATAAAATGGATAAAATAAGTTTACTTCAAAAAATAATTGATGAAAGTAAAAGAATCGTCTTTTTTGGAGGTGCGGGAGTTTCTACAGAATCTGGCATCCCTGATTTTAGAAGTGCAAATGGAGTCTACAATTTAAAACTTAATAGAAATTTTTCTCCAGAAGAACTTGTTTCCCACACAATGTATGAAAAATATCCTGAAGAATTTTACAATTTTTATAAAAAACATCTTGTTTATCCAAATGCAAAACCAAATTTCGCTCATAAATATTTGGCAAGGCTAGAACAAGATGGAAAATTAGCTACTGTAATTACCCAAAATATCGACTGTCTACATGAAATGGCTGGAAGTAAAAATGTCCTAAAGCTTCACGGAACTGTTGACAGCAATACTTGTATTATTTGCAACAAAAAATACAATATGGAAGAATTTTTAGAAATCTGTGAAACTGAAAATATCCCGCATTGTTCAAAATGTGGCGGAATTATAAAACCAGATGTTACTTTATATGAAGAAGTACCTGATCCAGATACTTTTAGAAAAGCAATAAACGAAATATCTAGAGCCGATACATTAATTATAGGCGGAACTTCCCTTATCGTGTATCCAGCAGCTTCTCTTGTGCAATATTTTCAAGGAAAAAATCTTGTTTTAATAAATAAATCCAAGACTGAGCAGGATAATTTTGCAAATTTAGTTATACACGAAAGTATAGGAGAAATTTTTAAAAATTTAAAATAAAAATTAAATAAAGAGGTGAAAATGATAAAAGTATTATTTGTCTGTCTAGGAAATATATGCCGTTCTCCAATGGCAGAAGCAGTCTTTCGAGAAATGGTAAAAAAAGAAGGTCTATCTGATAGAATCATAATTGATTCAGCAGCCACAAGTTCTTGGGAACATGGAAACCCAGTTCATCACGGTACTAAAACTAGGCTTGCTAAAGAAGGAATCGGAGTTGAGGGAATGTATTCCAGAATTTTGAATAATGATGATTTAGATGCCGATTATATTATTGGAATGGATGAAAGTAATATAGAAAATATAAAACTTTTTACAAATGGAAAAAATAAAGGCGAAATAAAAATGTTGTTAGAATACGCAGGAGAAAACCGAGAAATAAAAGATCCGTGGTTTACCGGTGATTTTGATACAACTTATGATGATGTTGTGAAAGGTTGTAATGCATTACTAGAGTTTATTAAAAAGAATAATTTGAATTAATTATACTAAAAATATTTGGTGCTAAACATTTATAAATTTTTTTTAAATAAATGAATAGCACCAATCTTATTTTTATACCAATACTGAATTCCTTTTAAATAACAGATTTATTGTAAATTTTTAGATTAAAGGATTAAAATCCAGTATTTATTTCCTAATTATTAAAATATAATTTTCATTTTTTAAACAGAAAATAGTATAAATACTACAAATATTCAAGATATTTTTTATACTAAAACAGCTCTGCTATATATTTAATCAACTCCTCAATAGTGTCAAAAAATATTCCATAATTCAGTACTGGACGTTTTATTGCTAAAATTTTTACTCCGCATTCCTGACATGCCTCAACTTTTTGAAGTTCTCCACCAGTTTCACCGCTTTCCTTCGTAATAAGATAATCAATCTTAAAATCTTCTAACATTGCAATATTCATATTTTTAGAAAATGGCCCCTGCATTGCTATTATATTTTTGGGTAAATATCCAAGCTCTTCTGCACTTTGGATTGAAGTCGTTGTCGGTAATATTCTAACAAACAAATTATTTTTATTACTTATTTCCTTTATTTCTGCCAAAGTATTAGAGCCTAGTGTACTTAGTACATTTTTATTTTCGACTTTATCCAAAAATTTAATTATTTCTTTTAAATCATTAAATTGAAATACATTTTTATTTCCATAGTTAATTACTTTTCTTTCAAACCTCACATATTTAATCTTTTCTCCTGCTACAGCTCTTTCATTCAAATAACTTACCATTGAAATAACAGTATTACTAATATTCTGTGCATATGGATGACTAGCATCGATGATCAAATCAATATTCTTTTCTAAAATCATGCCTTCAATCTGCAATACATTTAATCTCTCTGAAATCACATGTACTCTTTCATTTTTAGCTACATCTTCAAGCAATTTCCCACCATATTCGGTAGCTGTACTCACAATGATTCCATCTTCCCTAACCTTCAAAACTTCATCTAAAATACTTCTGGAATCCTTAGTTCCACCAATTATCCAAATCATTTAATTTCCCACTCCTAATCATTATAGTTTTAGTATCTTCAAATATATTTAAATCTACTCCTTTATTATTATACTAATAATTTCAACTTTTGCAAGCATTATTTACAATTTACTTATTATAATTTTCTATAAAATGCTCAAGAATAATTTTTTAAATAACTTAAAATAAAACTTTCTTAAATTATTTCATTAAAAATAATTTTAAAAACTACAATGTCCCTAGCTGTACTAAATGCCATAAAAAAATAGAAATTATATTAAGAATAAGAAATCTTAATTTTATATTAATATAGTATGTAATTCAAAATTCATTAAACATTTGCTACTTAAATAGGAAATGATGTGAAACTAACCAAAAAGTTAAATATAGCACCATAAATCAGACTATCAAATAAATTTTAATAAAATATAAAAACATCTCAAAAAGAAACTTTACAATATAGAAAAAATCTGATATTCTTATTATTGTGAGAAAATATTTTTTAAGACAATAATTAATATTTTCTTAAAGCTAAACTTTGTAGAAATAAAAGAAAGGAATATATAATATTTATATATTGAAAAATTATGAATAATAATCTAAAATTATATATTGTAAGACACGGACAAACTGAATGGAATGTTTTAAAAAAATTTCAAGGACAATTAAATTCACCACTTACATTAGAAGGGATAGAAAAAATAAAAGAAACTTCAATAGAGCTTAAAAATATAAAATTTGAAGCAGTTTACACTAGTGAACTAGGCAGAACAATTTCTACTGCTGAAATAATTTTACAATACAACAATTCTGAAAGGATAAAAGATACTAATAAAAAATTAAAACCACAAAAATTATCAGAATTAAATGAAATCTATTTCGGAGAATGGCAAGGAATGAATTTTAAAGAAATCTTTCTAAAATATCCAAAAGAAGCTCATAATTATTTTTATGAAGTAAAAAATTACAATGCTAAAAATATAAAAGCTGAAGAATTGAAAGACGGATTAGAACGTTTTTTAAAAGGTATTAATAAAATTGTAAACAAACATAAATCTGGAAATATCCTAATTGTAACACACGGAACGGTCCTAGAACTATTTTTAAATTACATTCAAAATAAAGAAGCAAAAGATTTAGATGAACGTAAACTAATAGGTAACGGACAATACAGAATTTTCACTTTTGAAAATGAGAAATATAAAATCCTTTAAATCAATTTTATCTAATTTACTTCATAACTCTGCAGATAATTATAAAAATAGGTCAATCACATATTAAAATTTCTTCTTTATAACATCATTTATTTATTCGATGAAATAAATATCTTGACTTTTCACAAAAAATTCAAGATACACTTTCAAATTTCTTAAAGACGACTCATTTAAATTTTTTAAGTTTTTTCTTATAATTATTTTTATAAGAATAATTAAAATTATTAGGACTTTTATATTTTTATAAATAATTATCTAGTATAGATTTTATTCTAGCATATCTCTAAGAGACTTTAAAAGATAATTAATACTTTCGAGATAAACATTTTATGAAAGCAGACGTACAGAATTTTCGGAATGAATTTCTTTTTCTATTATCATACAATATAAAATGATTATATAGAATCTTATCATTAAAAGAGACTAGCGCTCCTTTTAAATTTTATATGTATTTATAGCGATTCAAAAGAATTAAACTTTCAATGGAACAAATTTTTTAATGCGTTTGTTGTAGTTATAAATAAAATATAGCGATATAAAAGTAAACAGCCATAAATCAAACTGAATTCCTTTTTGAACAAAAAAATGGCGTCCCCGGTTGGACTTGAACCAACGACCCTCTGATTAACAGTCAGATGCTCTAACCAGCTGAGCTACGGAGACGCAAAGAAAAAAAGTTTGGCAACTTCCTATTTTCCCGGGACGAATCCAAGTATCGTAGGCGCAGGCAGACTTAACTGCCGGGTTCGAAATGTGACCGGGTGTATCCCTGCCGCTATGATCACCAAACTATGTAAGATTAAATTGTATGAACTAAGACAATGAGAAATAAATAGTAGAAGTAAAAGACTACCTAAAAAGCATATGTAATATTAGTACCAGTCAGCTAAACGCATTACTACGCTTACACCTCTGGCCTATCGACCATGTGTTCTCCATGGATACTGCGAGTACTCATCTCAAAGCCGGCTTCCCGCTTAGATGCTTTCAGCGGTTATCCGTTCCAGACGTGACTACTCAGCCGTGCCACTGGCGTGACAACTGATACATCAGAGGTCTGTCCAACCCGGTCCTCTCGTACTAAGGTCAGATCTTTTCAGTACTCAAGCGCCTGCAGTGGATAGGGACCGAACTGTCTCACGACGTTCTGAACCCAGCTCGCGTGCCTCTTTAATGGGCGAACAGCCCAACCCTTGGGACCTTCTCCAGCCCCAGGATGAGACGAGCCGACATCGAGGTGCCAAACACTTCCGTCGATATGGACTCTTGGGAAGTATCAGCCTGTTATCCCCGGGGTAGCTTTTATCCGTTGAGCGACGGTCCTTCCATTCGGAACCGCCGGATCACTAACTCCCACTTTCGTGCCTGCTCGACCCGTCAGTCTTGCAGTCAAGCTCCCTTATGCGTTTACACTCTTAGGCTGATTTCCATCCAGCCTGAGGGAACCTTTGAACGCCTCCGTTACTCTTTGGGAGGCGACCGCCCCAGTCAAACTGCCCATCTAGCACTGTCTCCGTTTCCAGATTAGAATTCCGACGGCATATGGTTGGTATTCCAACAGCGACTCTGCCAAGACTGACGCCTTGGCTTCATAGTCTCCCAACTATCCTATACACATGCAGCCAGAACCCAATGCCAAACTACAGTAAAGCTCCACGGGGTCTTTCCGTCCTACTGCAGGTAGCCGGTATCTTCACCGGCATTACAACTTCACCAGGTCTCCAGCCAAGACAGCTCCCAAATCATTTCACCATTCGTGCAGGTCGGAACTTACCCGACAAGGAATTTCGCTACCTTAGGACCGTTATAGTTACGGCCGCCGTTCACCGGGGCTTCAATTTGAGTCTCTCAACCCTCCTCTTAACCTTCCGGCACTGGGCAGGTGTCAGCCCATATACGTCGCCTTTCAGCTTAGCATAGACCTGTGTTTTTGGTAAACAGTTGCTTGGGACTCTTCACTGCGGCCTGTTTCCCCTCAGGGTGTTTCTCCCATCAGGTATATCAGGCACCCCTTCTCCCAAAGTTACGGGGCCATTTTGCAGAGTTCCTTAGCTAGAGTTATCCTGTCGGCCTTAAGTTTCTCACTCTGTCCACCTGTGTCGGTTTACAGTACGGGCGCTGCTTCTCATCGATAGAAGTTTTTCTCGGCAGTGTAGGATCTGCAGCTTATGCAGATGCACTTACCCATCAGGTCTCACATTTAGGCATGCGGATTTTCCTGCATGCCCATGCTACGCCCTTAGAAAGGCTATTCCGTCAGCCTTCCCGCATACCTTCCTGCGTCACTCCGTCTCTCAGGCGATAACAGCGGTACAGGAATATTAACCTGTTTTCCATTCGCCATCACATTTTTGCTTATGCTTAGGTCCCGACTCCCCCAGGGCGGACAAACCTTCCCCTGGAAACCTTGGACTTCCGGCCGGCGGGATTCTCGCCCGCCTTCTCGCTACTCATTCCTGCATTCTCACTTCTGATACCTCCAAGACTGCCTTACGGCGTCTCTTCAACGGCCTACAGAACGCTCTCCTACCAGGCGTAAAAACGCCTCCGCAGCTTCGGTTTATGTCTTAGCCCCGTTACATCTTCGGCGCAGATACTCTCGACCAGTGAGCTGTTACGCACTCTTTCAAGGCATGGCTGCTTCTAAGCCAACCTCCTGGTTGTCTGTGAATATCCACCTCCTTTCCCACTTAGACATAATTAGGGACCTTAGCTGGCGGTCTGGGCTGTTCCCCTCTCGTCCGAGGACCTTGTCATCCACGGACTCACTCCTGACTATTAATATGCGGTATTCGCAGTTTGCTTGATTTCGGTAAGCAATACGCCCCCTAGACCATACAGAGCTCTACCCCCGCATATCTTAATATCAAGGCTGCACCTAAATGCATTTCGGAGAGAACGAGCTATCTCCTAGTTCGATTGGCTTTTCACCCCTAGACCTATCTCATCTCCCAACTTTTCAACGGCGGTGAGTTCGGCCCTCCACTGAGTCTTACCTCAGCTTCAGCCTGGACAGGCCTAGATCACTAGGTTTCGCGTCTATGACTAGCGACTTAATGCCCTATTAAGACTCGGTTTCCCTTCGGCTCCACTTTATTAACCTTGCCACTAATCATAACTCGCAGGATGATTAACCAAAATCCACGCAGTCACACATAAAGTGCTCCTACCGTTTGTAAGCACACGGTTTCAAATTCTATTTCACTCCCTTGCTCAGGGTTCTTTTCACCTTTCCCTCACGGTACTCTTCACTATCGGTCAACAGTAGTATTTAGCCTTGCGTGATATGGTCCACGCTGATTCACGCCAGATTCCTCGTGCCTGACGCTACTCGGGTGCTTCCAGTCACAGCATATGTTTTATGTTCTACAGGACTATCACCTTCTTTGGTCCAGCTTCCCAGCTGGTTCCACTTACACACATGCAGCTTAAACATTATGACAATCCGTTAATGGAAGTCCCTCAACCCCGTGCCAGCAACGCTGTCCGCTTGGCACTGACACGGTTTAGGCTCCTCCCTGTTCGCTCGCCGCTACTTAGGGAATCGTTTTTACTTTCTTTTCCTCCCGCTACTTAGATGTTTCAGTTCGCGGACTTACCGTTTTCACACATATCCTTCAGATATGTAGGTTTACCCATTCGGAAATCCAGGGATCAATAATTATGTGCATCTCCTCCTGGCTTATCGCAGCTTATCACGTCCTTCATCGGCTACTGTTGCCTAGGCATCCTCCGTGTGCCCTTATTAGCTTTTTCTCCAGAATAACTTTTACTCTAGTTTTATTGTAATCTTTTACCTACTATTCATTTCTCATTGTCCTAATATAAAACATAGAAGATATAAGAAGAAGCTGTGTTTATTTCTCCTTAGAAAGGAGGTGATCCATCCGCACCTTCCGGTACGGATACCTTGTTACGACTTCACCCCAATCACTATCCACACCTTAGATGCCTTCCTCCTTACGGTTGGACCAGCAGCTTCAGGTGCAGACAACTCTCGTGGTGTGACGGGCGGTGTGTACAAGACCCGAGAACGTATTCACCGCAGCATTGCTGATCTGCGATTACTAGCGATTCCAGCTTCATGAAGCCGAGTTGCAGGCTTCAATCCGAACTTGGACCGGCTTTCAAGATTCGCTCAGCGTTGCCGCCTGGCTGCTCTCTGTACCGGCCATTGTAGCACGTGTGTAGCCCAGATCATAAGGGGCATGATGACTTGACGTCATCCCCACCTTCCTCCTGCTCTTCGCAGGCAGTCTCGCTAGAGTCCCCAACTTAATGATGGTAACTAACGATAGGGGTTGCGCTCGTTGCGGGACTTAACCCAACATCTCACGACACGAGCTGTCGACAGCCATGCACCACCTGTCTCTGCGTTCCCAAAGGCACTGCCCGCTCTCACGGGCATTCGCAGGATGTCAAGATCTGGTAAGGTTCCTCGCGTTGCGTCGAATTAAACCACATGCTCCACCGCTTGTGCGGGTCCCCGTCAATTCCTTTGAGTTTCAGCCTTGCGGCCGTACTCCCCAGGCGGATTACTTATCGCATTTGCTTCGGCACGGACACTCTTCATGCCCACACCCAGTAATCATCGTTTACAGCTAGGACTACCAGGGTATCTAATCCTGTTTGCTCCCCTAGCTTTCGCACTTCAGCGTCAGTTGCCGTCCAGTGAACTATCTTCATCATCGGCATTCCTGCACATATCTACGAATTTCACCTCTACTCGTGCAGTTCCGTCCACCTCTCCGGTACTCTAGCCCTGTAGTTTCCGGGGCAAGCCTGCGGTTGAGCCGCAGGTTTTCACCCTAGACTTACAGGGCCGCCTAGATGCCCTTTATGCCCAATAATTCCGGATAACGCTTGCGACATACGTATTACCGCGGCTGCTGGCACGTATTTAGCCGTCGCTTCTTCTGCAGGTACCGTCACTTTCTTCTTCCCTGCTGAAAGCACTTTACAATCCGAAAACCTTCTTCGTGCACACAGAATTGCTGGATCAGGGTTGCCCCCATTGTCCAATATTCCCCACTGCTGCCTCCCGTAGGAGTAAGGGCCGTATCTCAGTCCCCTTGTGGCCGTTCACCCTCTCAGGCCGGCTACCTATCATCGCCTTGGTAGGCCATTACCCCACCAACTAGCTAATAGGACGCAAGGCTCTCCTGCAGCGTCTCCTTTCATCAGGCTTGACATGCGTCAGCCTGACAATACCAGGTCTTATCAGTCGTTTCCATCTGTTATCCCTGTCTGCAGGGTAAGTTCCTTACGCGTTACTCACCCGTCCGCCTTGGCTAGTCTGTGCAAGCACAGCTTCGCCAAAGACTTGCATGTGTTAAGCATTCTGTCAGCGTTCATCCTGAGCCAGGATCAAACTCTTCATTCAATATATCATAAATATATTTTATTTCACCTTAGTTTTGACAAGTTCATATCTTACTCTACTAAAATATATACTCTTGACTTTTATTTTATCTATTACACATTATTGCTTCTTCTATTCTTATTTTCTATTGTCCTGTGATACCTTTTTCGTATCGACAAGATATATATTACCACAATCACTCCCTTTTGTCAACTACTTTTTTTGAATTTTTCTAAATTTTTTCATATTTTTATTCGTAAATCATTTTTTAGTTCTTAGAAAGCGCTTATTGTTTCTTAGTTTTAATGATATTATTCTAATAAATTATTTTTAATTTATTTCGAGATATTTATTTATTATTTCAATACTCTTTATATAATTTTCTGTAAGACTTTTATTGTTTTTATAAAATAATTTTATGAATTTTTGATTATTTTTTTTTAGTAAGTGTTGTAATATATTATCAAATTCAGATTTTTCACTTTTTGAATTTATTTCTTTTTCAATATATATTAGTATATCAAAGCTACTGTGTTTAATTAAATCTTCTATTACTAGGTTTTTTTGATAATTTTGAATTATTGAAAAAGTCTGCAAAGAGGAAAATTCAGTATCTATAAAAGTTAGTTTGTCAGCATTTTTAACAGATTCCAATATTCTTCTGTTATGTTCATAAGCAATATTGCTATAATCAGAATATTGCATATTTTCTATATGATTTTGTAATTCTTCTTTTATATACTCTTTTCTATATTCTTTTACATAAGTTGTATTGTAGTAATTGGATAATTTATGAGCCAAATTAGTTTTTCCAGAGTGTTCTGAACCGATTATTGCTACTTTTAAGACAAAAAACTCTCTTACATATTTTGGAATAAAAAACCAGTTTTTATATGGATTTTTTCTTATTTCTGTTGCACTGATATGAAAATTATTTCTATTTATGTCTATTAATTGAATTTTCAAATTTTTATTAAAAGTTTTTTCGAAATTTGGTAATGTTAAAAAATTGTTTTTATAATTTTCTACATCTTGAGTTTCGTTTGTGAAAATTACATCCACTTTAATTTTATTTTTTAAAAGTGCTTCCTGTACCCTTTCACTCCATAATTTCCAGCCATTTGGATAAAAAGGAATTCCATCTTCTGCAAGATGTATTATTTTTATGTTTTTCTGATGTTTAAAAGTTTTCTCTACAAATCTGATTCTATCTTTTACGGTCGGCATTTTCTTCATTTTTGATTCTTCATATAATTTTTTGTCCCTATCATCATCTGTGCATACGACAACATATAAATTTTCTACGTAACCACTGGCTATTTGAATGAAATTAACATGTCCAGTATGCAATGGATAAAATTTTCCAAATATTATTCCATTTTTTTGCATTGTTTATTCTTTCTCCTTTTTATACTAATACTTTTTTTGATTTTATTTATGGTAAAAATTGTATAAAACTGTTTTTTATGGAATTTAGCATAATTTTTTTGTTAAATTCATCAAATTAATTTATTCTTCAATTTCTAAAATTTTAAAACTTTCTGCATTGTTATTTCCTATTTTTTCTTCAAATTTTGCATTTGAAATTTCTACAAATCTTTTGCTTATTTTATTTGAAGTTGTGTTTATTTCTTTTACATCTTTGGAAACTTTTTCAATATCCTTTTGCAAATTATCCCAACGTGTACGATATCTTGTAAATTCAACGTTCAATTTTTCCAATTCCTGCTGAATTATATTTGCATATTTGTCACGTTCCAAATTAGTCATCGTAACCTGAATTACTGTCAATACTGAAATTAATGTTGTTGGTGAAGCTATTCGTACATTCTTCTTGTAAGCATATTCAATTATATCTGTATGATAAGCATTTATTTCAGCGAAAATTGCTTCGGCCGGAAGAAATAATATTGCTTGTTCACTCGTTTCATTTTTTATTATATATTTTGAAGAAATCGCATCTATATGTTTTTTCAAGTCACTTACAAAATCTTTTCTAGCATTTTCTCTTTCAATCTGAGATAATTCATTATTATACATTTTTCTATAATTTTCTAATGGGAATTTTGAGTCAACTGCAATGTTGCCAAGGGGTTCTGGAGTAAAAATAATAGAATCAACAATTGTTCCATTTGAAAGTTTATATTGTTTTTGGTAAAGTTTATCGTTTTTTTCTCCAAAAACTGAAGATAATATTTGATAAAGCTGAATTTCTCCAAAAATTCCACGGCTTTTTTTATCTGTTAAAATATCCTGAAGCGAAACAACATTACTTGATAATGCCTCTATCTTTTTTTGTGCTTCATCAATTTTACTTAGTCTTTCCAGCACATTTCCAAAAGTTTTTGTAGTTTCTTCAAACCCTTTCGACAGGCGCTCTTCTACCTTTGTATTCATTAAATCAAGTCTGCTTTCAACTTTATGACTTAATTTTTCAAAATTTTCATTTATATTTTTAGTTAAATACTGATTATTTTCAGTCATAACACCCGTCAATGCTGTATTATTTTCATTTAATCTGACAGACAGTTTTTGAATATTATTATTCATACTTGTGGTCAAAAGTTGTGTATTTTCAGTATGATTCTTAGATAAAAGCTGATTATTGGTATTCATCGTGGTATTTATATTCTGCCCAAGCTCATTAAATCTTAAAAGAAGTTTTTCGTTATTTTCAGATAGTACATTTCCTAAATTGCTTATTCCTTCAAGTAAATTATTTTTTGTATTAAGATTTATTGATTTTTCAATTTCATCAAATTTTTTCTTATTTTCCTCAAAATTTTCCTTATTATTTTCATTTATTTGATTTATTATCATTTTTTCCGTATTTTTATTATTTTTTCTATTAAGATAAATAATTATTGCGGCTACTGAAATAATATTTATAATTGTCATTACTAGTACTATTACTATCATTTCTAAGTCTCCTTTTTAGTTGCATAATTTTTATTTATTAAAAGAATTTCCAAGTTCCATCTTCATATCTAACCTTTTTTTGTTTATTTTGAGAGTTTTCAGTTTCTTTTGAAGATGATTGAATTTCAGGATCACGATTTAATTTTTCTTTTCTTATTATTTTAGGAGAATCTTTTACTTGTAAATTTTCATTTTTTTGTTTTGATTGCTTTGAAATTTGAAAATCTATTGTTAATTCTTCTGACTTTCTTGAATTTGCAGGAACTTTTGTTTCTTTAAAATATTCTGTTTCTGAAAATTCTACTTCTTGTTTCGAAATTTCATTTTCATTCTCAGAACTTTCAATTTTTTTCATTGCTAATTTTTCTCTTATTTTTTCAAGAAGTTTTTGATCATCCTCATTTAAATTGTCAAAAATATCTTTATAATGTTCGATATTTTTAGTGTCAAATTTTTTCATAAATTCTTTAATTGTTATAGATTCAGGGCTGTATGCAACCTGATATTGACTATCTGAATTTTTGTCATAAAACACTTCATTTATGAATCCCATTTTTTCAAGATCGGACAACACTTCTTTTACAAAAAACACTTCCATACCTAGTCTATCCGTTAATTTCTGATATGTGAATGCTTCCTTTTTCTCCACAAAATTCTTAATTATTAATGATAAAATTAAAATTCCCGCTTCTCTTTTTACCTTTATTGGCATTTCAATTTTTTCATTATATAAAAACTCATCAGAAGTCTGAATTGAAAATGCTATTTGTGCTCCTAATAAAATTGTTACCCATACATATTGCACCCAAATTAGAAAAATTGGAATTAATGCAAGGCTTCCATAAATTATATTATATTTTGTAATTGAAGATTGTAATAGTAAAAATAACAGTTTCCATCCAAAGGTAAGAGCTGTTGTTACAACTCCAGCAAAAACTGCTGGCTTTATTTTTACATTTGTATTTGGAATTATATAAAATAGATAACTGAACAGAATAATATACGTTGCAGGCCCGAAAAGTCCGATAAACAAATTAAGTAATACACCATTACTTGGAAAATGTTTTACCATTTCCTCGACTGCAATTGAATTTAATGCCGACAATAATACAAAAAATATTGGTCCTAAAAATATAATCGCAATATAGTCAATAACTCTTCTTGTTATAGATCTTTTTTTATTAATTTTCCATATTTTATTAAATGAATTTTCCAGCATTATCAAAACTTTTACTGCAGAATAAATCAAAATTACAATTCCTACACCTGTTAATATACTACTTTCTGTTGATAATAAAAGTCTTTGCGCTATATCTACAATTATTTTTAGAAAGCTGTTATTTCCCGGCCATAATTCAAAAAATTTCTGTATAAATATCTTATCTAGTCCAAATCCTTTTGTAATTCCTAAAACTAGAGCAACTACAGGAAAAATTGCTAAAAGTGAATAGTAAGTAAGAGAAATTGCAAGTATTTGTGTTTCTCCATCTCGATAATTTCTATAAATTAAATAAATTATCCTTTTTATTTCCTCAATTCTTTTCTTAAATCCACCTTCTGATGTTTCTTTTTTCTGTTTTTTCAAATCTTTTTTTTCTTTCATAAAATTTCTCCATTATTATTTTTTAAAATTTATTTTTACCCAAAATTAAAATACTCACGTTCCTCAAAAATTTCATTCATAATTTCATCATAGTTTTCAATCTTTGCCTCTTCTTCCAGTACATCTTCCAGCTTTGGATTTGTAACAGGATGCTTTGGTGCAAAAATTACACATGAATCTTCATACGGTTCAATAGATTTTTCATAAGTTTCTATTTCCTTTGCAATTTCAATTATTTCTGTCTTGTCCATTCCGATAAGAGGCCTAAATACTGGCAATTTTTCTACAGAAGCATTTGTACATGTAAGCCCTCCCATTGTTTGAGACGCCACTTGTCCAAGGCTTTCTCCTGTAATTAAAGCTTGGTATTGCATAGTATTTGACAATCTTTCAGCTAGACGCATCATAGCACGTCTTGTCAAAATTGTTGCTAAATCTTTTTTTGTCTGAGTATTTATTGCTTCCTGAATTTTTAGTATATTTAACGAATAAAGTCTTGTTTTTCCAACATAAAGTGATAAAATATCAGTTAATTCCTTTACTTTTTCAAGAGCCTGCTGACTTGTAAATGGGAAACTGTGGAATGTAATAAAGTTCAGACGCATCCCTCTTTTTGCCATCATAAACGAAGCAACTGGGCTGTCTATTCCACCCGATAAAAGAACAAGCCCCTTTCCTGTCGATCCAAGAGGAAGTCCTCCATAAGTTTTTATTCTATCTGTGTAAATATAAACGTTTTTTCTAATATCTATATTTATCATAACATCTGGATCTTTCATTTTAACTTTTTCAAACGGACTGTTTACAAGTACATGTCCTCCAAGTTCACGTGCATAATCCATAGATTTTTTTTCAAATCCTTTATTACTTCGATTGACTGTTATTTTAAAAGTTCTAGCTCCATTTTCATAAGCATAGTTTGCAAATTCTAGCACTTTTTCCTTTATAAATTCATCATTTCTTTCAACTTTTGCTGACTGATTAAGCCCGACTATTCCAAAAACTTTTTTTAACTTGTCTGTTACTTCATCTAGATTTTGAGGATTTATTAAAACATATAATTTTGACAAATCGTCAAAAAGCCTATAATCAAATCCCTTTAACACTTTATTGATTTTATTTCGTAATTTTTTTTCGAATTGTCCTCTGTTTTTCCCTTTCAGTGACAATTCTCCATAAGAAAGACCTATCGCGTCTAATAAATTTTTATTAGTATAATTTTTCATTTTTTCCCTTTCTAAATATTATTAAAAAAAAATATTATCTCATTTTTCTAATTCTTTCCACACTTTCCTTTAGCCTTTTGACAACTTCAGCAATCTGTTCTTCAGTATTATCTTTCGAAAAACTAAATCTTATCGCTCCATCAAGTTCCGATTGATTAAGTCCCATAACTTCAAGTATTCTGCTATTTCCTTTCTTTGATGAGCAAGCTGAACCCGTGGAAACATAAATTTGATACATTCCCAGAAAATGTGTCAATACTTCGGCTTTTGTTCCCTTAAAAGAAATATTCAGAACTTTTGGACTTGATTTTTCAGAATTAAGCGATGAATTAAGCTTGATATCATTAATTTCTTCACAAATCCTGTCTGCAAGTAATTTCTTTATTTTTTGAGAATGCTCCATTTCTAGCTTATCTTCCCTCGATAAAATTTCCACAGCTTTTGTAAATGCAAGAATAAGTTCCGTAGGCATTGTTCTTTTTACAATTCCATTTTCAGCATTTGAACCGTAAATTATATTTGCAATTTTGACACGTTTATTTATATAGATGGCTCCAATTCCCTTTGGTGCATGAATTTTATGTCCACTTATTGTTATTGCATCTACAGGAAATTTATCAAATTTTATATCTGTACATCCAAGACCTTGCACAAAATCAGTATGAAAATATGTATCCTTATTTTTTGCTTGAATAATTTTCGAAATTTTTTCTAAATCCTGAATTGCTCCAGTTTCGCTATTTACTGCTCCCACAGATACAATCAACGTATCTTCACGAATTGCATCTTGAAGTTGCTGCAAATTCACAAATCCATCTCTATCAACATCTAGAAAATCAACTTCAAAACCAGCAGTTTCATAATGTCTAAATACCTCATAAACTGACGGATGATCAATTTTTGTTGTTATAAGATGCTTTTTTGTACGAGAGTTTGCATTAATAATTCCCTGCAATAAAAGATTATTTCCATCTCCTCCCCCTGCTGTAAAATAAATTCTTTCAGCTTCCACCTTCAGATAGTTAGCTATGATTTTTCTTGCATTTTTTATTTTTAAAAGAATATTATGGGAAAAACTGTGAATTGCATCAGCGTTTGCATAATTTTCTTCCATTGTCTGAATAAGCACATCTATAACTTCTTTACGTGGCTTTGTGCTAGCTGAATTATCTAAGTAAATCATCTTTCCTCCTAAAATAATCGGACTATTTCAACTAAAAAATCATTTAAAACCAAATTCAAAAATTATGATTATATTATTTAAATCCTGATATTATCTGCTTTTTTTGCCTAAATTTAAAAATTTTTGAATATATTGTGTTTATTTTTTTAGTTTTTTTTAAATATTATAGATATTATCCTAAGAAATATATATTCCTATTATACTATATTTTATAAAAATTATCAAAAACAATTAAAAAATAAAGACTGTTCCAATTTCTAAAACAGTCTTGTATGTTACTCTATTTTAAAATTCCTGATAAATACACAAGGAAGAATATTGTAAATCCTGCCAGATAAACAATTCCTGCAACTGATAAAAACCATAGCCAGACAGGTAATTTATTGTTATCCTTCACAAGTGAAAAATTAAGATACGAATAAACTGGAGCCGAAACAAATGAAAATATCATTGCAAAATTCATCATTGCTGCAACATTTCCAGCAAAGAAAAATACAATAATCATTGCTATAACTACAGTTAAAGTCATCCAGATATTAAAATGTGAAGTCTTTACTTCTTTCTGTTTACAAATTAAACGTAGACATTCTGCATTAGCACGTGAATAACCATCTACTACGGTGATTGTCGTACCAAAAATACACATAAACGCAATAAACGCAATAAGAAGACCTGACCAACTTCCAATTACACTTGAGTACATCTGAATGAATTGTGCAATATAGGCTGCACTTGCTCCTTTAATTGCTGTACCTGTACCATACTGAATTAATGCTCCCAATGCAAGGAAAACAAACGCTAGAATAGTTGTAACCCAGTAACCTACATTAAAGTCAAGCATTGCAATCTTGTGAGGAACTTTCATACTCTGCTGCTTTTCAACTGTCCACATGGAATTAATTGCCGAAATTTCAATTGGCGCAGGCATCCATCCCATTAATGAAACAATAAATGGCAATGCAGCAAGTTTCCAAGGAGATGGAACAACAAAATTAGGAGCTACAGGGTGCTGTTTAAATAATGCAATAGCTACTGCAATGATTGTTGCAACTGTCAAAGAAATAACTATAAATTTTGAAGAGCTGTCCAATAGTTTATAACCTCCAAATACCATCATTGCAAGTGAGCCTACAAGAACAATTGTAGTAAGCAAATTAATCATTGAAGCCATTGCTGTAGGAGTAAGGCTACTTAAAAATGTCAATTTCAGAATATTTGCCAAAATTGCTGCTGTCAAAATACCTATTGCCGCAACATTAATAACCGCAGAAAATATATTCATAATAAAGAATACCCATAAGTAAATTTTCCCTTTTTCTTCATATCCTTCAATCAATGAATGTTTACGCTCTAACGTATATTGAGTTCCAAAACGGAAAAATGGATATTTAAAAATATTAACTAAAATTACAATGATTGCCAATTGCCATCCGTATAATGCACCCGCTTGTGTAGATGCCACGATATGAGAACCTCCAATAGCCGCTGAAGCCATAAGAATTCCAGGTCCAAAGGCTTTAAACTTGTGATACCAGCTTGTGTGAGTAGTTGTCATAGAAACACCTTCCTTTTTTCTTGTTTTTTTCAAAAATTAAAGTAATTATTTTAAATCTAAAACTCAAAAGTTATTATTTTGCTTTATTTATCTTGCATTTATAATTTACAGAGTTTTAAATATATTTTGATTCTCAAATTTTTGAAATTATAAAGGTATTATAACACTTTGTACTGGATATTCAAAATTTTTTTGTCTAATTTTATTATATTTTTAGACTTTCTTATTATTACTTTTAAAATAATTTTATCCTAACTTAAATACCTCGTCTTCAAAATGTCGAATCATTTCTCCATTAAAGAATTTCGCCATTTTCTGTTCCATCATATCTACAAACAAGTATTCACTCTCAAAATGTCCAATGTCAACTAAAATACGCCCTTCTTCTAAAGCATCTAAAGCCTCGTGGTACTTCAAGTCTCCTGTGAGAAACACATCAATTTTATCAGCCACTTCATACATAAATGAACTTCCACCACCTGTAACAAGTCCAATTTTTCGTACATATGCATCTTTATTGCCAACATACCTTACATAGCTTATTCCAAGAGAATCCTTTATTCTTTCAAGCAAGTCTTCCAGTCTCATTTCCTCATTTAATATCTTTATTCTTGCAAGTCCGCTATGTACACGTTCCACCTTATTTTTTATTGGATTATAGTCTTGAAATTCATGTTCATTAAAAATTATTTCTCCCCCATCTAGATTTAATTTATCCATTATAAAGTCATTTAATCCATTAATTGCAAAATCAGAATTAGTATGAATTGAATAAACTGCTATTTTATTTTCTATTAATTTTAATAACTTTCTTCCATGTACAGTTTCATTTGTAATTTTCTTTAGACCTGAAAAAATAACTGGATGGTGTGAAATTATCAAATCTACATTGTTATCTACAGCTTGTTTTACAACTTTTTCTGTTACATCCAGACAAAATAACACTTTATTGACTTCCTTTGTGTTATCTCCCACAAGAAGTCCGACATTATCCCAGTTTTCAGCAATTTTAGGATTAAAGATTGTGTGAAGCTCTCCTATTATTTCCCATAATTTCATAATTTCCTTTTCCTTTCATTATTTTTCTTAATTTATTGTATAATTTGCCTCTTCATTATTTTCTACAAAATCATTTCTCATCAAGTCAATTGATAACTTATTAAGTGCCTTTTCCTTTAAAATATTTACATTGTGACTAGCAATATTTAAAGATTTTGCAATTTCCTTTTCTGTATACACTTTATCATCCAGTCCATAAGTCATAACTAAAATCTGCTCATCTAGATAATTTAATTTTTTAGGAATATTTTCAAGAATATACATTTGTGTAATTTTATCAGCCTTTTCCAATATCTGTGAATTTTCAATCAGCTCTTCAGGCTCTACCTCGTCAAATAGTTTTTCAAGCTGTTCAATATATTCTTTTGAAACATTCATCTGTTTACTTATTTCATCCATTGAAAATCCCATACTCCTATCAACTTTTACTTTTAAATATAAAATATATGATAATTCAGATGATTTAATATCTTTTAGCAGTTCCTTCTGAAATTCCAAAATATATTTTACAGCAAAATTTTTCACAAAAAATTCAGGCTCTTTTGTTATTTTCATAATTTCATCGTAATAATTCAAACCCGACATAATTCCAAGTGTAGCTTCCTGAACAGTATCCAAAAACGAAAATCCGTATTTTGAATAAAGCAAGCTTTCTTTTACTGCAATTTTTAAATATTTATCAATTAATTCTTCCTTTTCTTTCTCATTTTCACTTTTTTTCTCGAGTTCCTCGTATTTTCTCTTTATATCTTCTAAATAAGACTTTATCATATCCTTTTCTTCAATAAAAATATTCTCGTCTTCTAATACGATAAAATCACTTCCATCAGTTGAAGTCCTAACCTCTGGAATATTTTCCAAATGGATAAATTTCAAAAATTCAAAAAACTCATCATCATTCATTGTATGATTTTCTATAATTTTTTCAAAACTGAAACTTCCTTTTTTTCTTATATCTTCAAAAACATTTTTTAACATCTTCTTTCCCCTTATTTTATTTATTATTTAGTTTATCTAAAAATCCTAAATATCTAAAAGGAGCTAAATAACAACTTTAGCTCCTGTAATCTTCCAATTTTTTTCTTCTACTTGGATGTCTTAATTTTCTTAATGCTTTTACCTCAATCTGTCTAATACGTTCCCTTGTTACATTAAAGATTTTCCCCACCTCTTCAAGAGTTTTCTGAGAACCGTCATCTAGTCCATATCTATATCTGAGCACCATTTCCTCACGCTCATTTAATGTTTTTAATACTTCATCAAGCTGTTCTTTTAATAGAACTCTAGTTGTCGCATCATAAGGATTTGCAAATTTATCATCTTCCACGAAATCTCCCAGTTCACTATCTTCTTCACTTCCAACTGGAGTTTCAAGTGAAATTGGATCCTGATTCATTTCCAAAATACTTTTTACCTTTTCTACTGGTAATTCTAACTTTTCAGCCAGTTCCTCTGCTGTTGGCTCTTTTCCAGTTTCCTGTAAAATAATACGGCTTTCCTTTTTGATTTTATTAATTGTTTCAATCATATGAACAGGTATTCTTATTGTTCTTCCCTGATCTGCAATTGCACGTGTTATAGCCTGTCTAATCCACCAAGTTGCATAAGTCGAAAACTTGAATCCTTTTTCATATTCAAATTTTTCCACAGCTTTCATAAGCCCCATGTTTCCTTCCTGAATTAAATCCAGCATTTTCAAGCCACGATTTGTATGTTTTTTTGCGATACTGACAACAAGCCTTAGATTTGACTCTATTAATTTCTGTTTTGCTTCCTCCTCGCCATTTAAAACCCGTTGAGCATATTCGATTTCTTCTTCATAGCTAAGTAGTGGAATTTGTCCAATTTCACGCAAATACATTTTTATTGGTTCATCTACATCCATACTTTCTGCCATTTTTAACAAATCTGTCTGTAATAGTTTATCCACTTCCGAATCGTCGATTTCACTCTCTACAAATTCATCATGCGAATCTTCAAAATCCGATATTTCCATTTTTTCGATAGCTTCTATGGAATCAGGAACTTTTAATAAATCCTCTTTTTCCTTTATAGTATCTACGATTTGAACACCATCATCAGTCAGTTTTTTTATTAACTGCTCGATTTTTTCAGTTGAAAATCCGATAGATAAAACAGAATTTATTTCTTCGTAACTTACAACTTTTTGCTCTCGTGCCTGTTTTATAAAATTTGCGAGACTATTTTTTAAATTTTGTTTTTTATCAGACATAATTCGGTCTCCTTATCAATATAAATTCATTATATAATTTTTCTATTTCACTAATTTTATTAATATTTTTTAATTTTGATAATATTTTTTTTAATTCAATTTTCTTAATTCTATCGTTTTCTTCCTCAGTTTTTTGTCTTTCCTCATCTATTTCACGCTCAAACCAGCCAGAATAAATTTCCCTAAAATAAATTTCCTTATCCTTAATGTCATTATCTGCCCGTAACTTCAAGTTTGTTACAATCTCCCTATTTTCTTCACTAATATCAATTTTATCAAGCTTCATTATATCAAAATCTATAGCTTTCAATTTTTCTATTAGTTCATTAAAAATCGGATGGCTAAATTCTTTATTTAAAAGTTCTATACATTTTTCCTTTTCTGATTTAAAAAATTCCAATATATATATAAGTGTTTGTTCTTCCAGTTCAATATATAAATCTCTTTTTGGCTTTTTGTATTGAACTTTCTGATTTTCATAGATTCTTCTTTT
The DNA here is from genome assembly GCF_041199995.1 of Leptotrichia sp. HSP-342. NCBI lineage: Bacteria > Fusobacteriati > Fusobacteriota > Fusobacteriia > Fusobacteriales > Leptotrichiaceae > Leptotrichia > Leptotrichia mesophila. Next base: position 409,997 of record NZ_CP165646.1, on the reverse strand, counting down.
TTTCATTTTAGAAGTTTTATTCGGCAAATTTTTGAGTTCCTCTTCTAAAACAAATTCATTAATTCCAAAATTGGCTGATAATCTTTGTAAATATAGATTTTTATTAAGATTATTTGTAACATTTGAAAAAAATGGTTTTAATCTTTCAATGAATTTTCTTTCTCCACTTATGTCATTCAAATCCAAATCTTTTGAAGCTTCCTTTGTTAAAAAATCAAAAATTTCTTCTGATTTTTTTACAACTTCTATAAATGCCTTTTTACCATTTTTCCTCAAGAACTCATCAGGATCCTTCTCATTTCCATCTATAACTAGACACTTTACATCAAAATCATATTTTTTTAAAATGTATCCTGCTTTTATTATGGCATTTTTCCCAGCTTCATCGTTATCATACGAAATCAATATTTTATCTGTATACTTTTTTAGAAGTTGTGCCTGTTCCTCAGTAAGTGCTGTTCCAAGGCTTGCAACTGCATTCTCAAAACCATTTTTTTGGGCTGTAAGTACATCAAGATATCCTTCCATAAGCATTGCAAAACCTTTTTTCCTAATATTTTCTCCCTGATGCTTTATTCCAAAAAGTTCATTTCCTTTTTTAAAAATAGGTGAATCTGGCGAATTTAAATATTTAGGAAAATTAGTATTTTTTTCAATTATACGTCCCCCAAATCCTACAATCTGAGAATTTATATTGTAAATTGGAAAAATCACTCTATTCCTAAAGCTATCATAAATTTCACCATTTTCATTTCTTTTGACAAGTCCTAATTCTATTATCTTTTCTTCTGGAAATTCTTTTTTTAATAAATGCTGAAATAATTCATCTCTTGAACTATTGGCAAATCCTATCCCAAATTTTCTGATTTCTTCAATAGAGAAGTCACGTTCCTTCATATATTCTAATGCTTCAGGATATTTTTCAATATTTTCTCTAAAAAATATCTGGGCTTCATTCATTATTTCGTAATATTCCTTGTTTATAGCCTTTTTTCTTTCAATTTCCTGATTGATTGTCCTATATTCCCTATTTTTCTTGAGCGGAATATTATACTTTCGAGATAACTCTTCTACTGCCTGAATGAAACTAACATCATTGATTTTCATATAAAACGAAATTACATTTCCGCCAATTTGTGTACTAAAATCCTTAAAAATATTTTTTACTGGGCTGACTGTAAAAGATGGAGTCTTTTCATCTTTAAAAGGAGATAAGCCTTTATAATTTGAACCTGCCTTTTTTAAATTTACATATTCTCCAATCACTTGAACAATATCTAAATTATCAATTAATTTCTGTATCTCTTTTTCACTATAAATCATTATTTTTTATTCCTCCATAAAAAAACAGTCAATAAAAAATATTTACACTATTAGTATAATTTGTTTTTTTAAATAGTCAATACTTTATAAACAAATTTTTTTAATTTCTCTCATTAGTTTCACGAATTATTTCCACATCATCTTCCATAATATCTTTAAAAACTTCATCCATTATTTCCGATTTTTGCTTTCCTTTAGCAAATTCTCTTTTTGCAATTTTTCCTGATACAATTGCAAGTTCATATTTATTCGGTATTTTAGTCAATAGTTCATCTATTGTTATTTTTTCTTTTTTCATTTTTTATAATTTTCTCCTATTATTTTAGAATTTATATCAATTTTGTGGATTAATAATATTTATCAATGCTGTGCAAGATTCTTCAATATCATTATTTATTATAGTGTAATCATATTTTTTTTCATATTCCAGTTCTTTTAACGCATTTTTTAAACGTGTCTGAATAACTTCTTCTGTATCAGTATTTCTGTTACGAAGCCTTTTTTCAAGAGTTTCCATATCCTTTGTACGAAAAAATACCAATACAGCGTCTTTTTTCTTTTCCTTCGCAATTAATGCACCTTGCACATCAATTTCCAAAATTACATTTAATCCTTTATTTAAATTACTTTCTACTACTTCTTTCAATGTTCCATAATAATTTCCATGAACATTTGCATATTCATAAAATTCATCATTTTTTATTTTTTGTTCAAAAATTTCCTTAGTTAAGAAAAAGTAGTCTTTACCATCGATTTCTCCGTCTCTTGGCTGTCGAGTTGTAGCTGATATTGATAATGGAATATTTAGTCGATCTTTTACTAATTTTGTAACTGTTGATTTTCCTGAGCCTGAAGGCCCTGAAATAATGAATAGTTTTCCTTTCATTAGAAACCACCTTTTATTTTTTTACGCGAATAAGGGAAATTTATATTCACAAATCTCCCTATTCACAATATTATATTAATAATCTAATTTTGACAGTAATATTAAAATTTTATATTCATAGTTGCTACAAGTATATATTTACCAATCAAGTTTAAATTATCTTAATTATTCAACTTCTGCTGTTTCTTCAACAGTTTCTATAATTTCATTTGGATTGTCCTTTAAGGAACCTAAAGTTTCTGTAACTTCTACTTTTTCTCCATCTACTTCCACTTCAGTTTCCACAGCTTCCTCTTCTACAATATCATTTTTTAATACTGCATCCAAATATTTATAATCATTGAATCCTGTACCTCCTGGCACTTTTTTACCAATGATTACATTTTCCTTCAATCCTTCAAGTCTGTCTGTTTTTCCTTCAACAGCCGCATTTGCAAGAACTTTTGTAGTTTCTTGGAACGATGCCGCAGAAATGAAACTTTCTGTATTTACAGCTGCTTTCGTAATACCTTGAATTACTGGTTCGTAAGTTGCTGGACGTTTTCCTTTTGAAATTAATATTTCATTTTCACGTTCCACAATTTTTTTATCGATTAACTCATCTTCAAGGAATAATGAATCTCCAGCTTCTTTAACTTTAATTTTTTGGAACATTTGTTTTACGATTATCTCAATATGTTTATCGTTAACCGCAACTCCTTGCTCTCTATAAACTTGCTGTACTGATTCAAGAATAAATTGCTGTGCTTCTACAAGTCCTTTTATTTTCAGAATATCGTGTGGTGAAACAGGCCCGTCAGTTATTTTCGCACCTTTTTCAATTAACATCTCATTAGTTACAACTAAATGCTCTCCAACAGGAACAGTATATTCTTGTATTAATTCCCCACTTTCAGGATCTTCAATCAAGATTAATCTCATACCTTTTTTCTTTTTGTCAGAGAAAACTACACGCCCTGCAACTTCTGATAGAATAGCTTTTCCTTTAGGGTTTCTTGCCTCAAATAATTCTTGTACACGAGGAAGTCCTCCTGTAATATCCTTATTTCCTTCTCCAGTTTTTAGGATTTTTGTAATAATTTGACCTTTTTTGACAGTTTCTCCTTCACTTACCATTAAATATGCCCCATAAGGAACTGCATATTCTACTTTCTTATCATCTTTTGTATAAATTATTATTCTAGGGTTTACATCATTACTTTCCACAGGTTTTATCGCCACTTTTTCAGTAACTCCATATTTTACGTCAATATTTTCCCTTACGTAAATATCCCTAAATTCTACTTTTCCTTCAACAGAAGTAATAATCGGTATTTGATAAGGATCAAATTCTACCAATACTTGTCCTTTCTTAACTGAATCTCCATCTTTTACGTGTAAAGTCGAGCCTGATGGTACTTCATATCTATGTTTTCCTATTATTACACGTCCATTTTGTGAAACAACAATTTCTTTGCCTTCCTCATTTACAAGTACAGAGATATCCTTAAGCTTAACTTTTCCAGAAACATCAGCTTTATAGTCTGACTGAACAGATGCCGCTGTTGCTACCCCTCCTGTATGGAAAGTACGCATTGTAAGCTGTGTACCAGGTTCTCCAATTGATTGAGCTGCGATAACTCCAACTGCTTCTCCTTTAAGAATTTCCTTATGATTAGAAAGATCTAATCCATAACATTTTTTACAAACTCCTTTTTCCAGTTTACATGTCAAAGGCGTTCTTATTTCTACTTCACGAATATCTAATTCTTCAATCTTTCTAATTAAATCATCAGTTATTAAGGTATTTCTTTCAGCAATTACTTTTCCTTCATGAATCAAGTCTGTTGCCAAGTTTCTTCCATAAATTCTTTCACTTAATTTTTCGATTACTTCCCCAGCATCCATCAAATCTGATACGACAATTCCGTGTTCACATCCACAATCATCATGATTTACAATAACTTCGTGTGAAATATCAACAAGTCTTCTTGTTAAGTATCCTGAATCCGCTGTTCTTAATGCTGTATCCGCAAGTCCTTTTCTCGCTCCATGTGATGACATAAAGAATTCAAGAATGTTAAGTCCTTCTCTAAAGTTGGCTTTAATTGGCATTTCGATAATACGCCCTTGCGTATCTGCCATAAGTCCACGCATTCCACCAAGTTGACGCATTTGTGCAATCGAACCTCTGGCTCCAGAATTCGCCATCATATAAACTGGATTGAATTCATCCAAATTATCCATCATTTCCTTAGTTACTTTTGAAACTGCCTCATCCCATATTGCGACTGTTCTTCTGTACCTTTCTGCATCAATAATTTCTCCAGATTTATATTGTTCCTCAATTTCAGCCACTTCATTTTCAGCTTTTTCCAAAATAGCCTTTTTACTTTCAGGAATTTCCAAATCTTCAATTCCAACAGTAATTCCAGCAAGTGTTCCATAGTGGAATCCAAACTCTTTAATTTTATCAAGCAGTTCAGATGTTTTTTCAAATCCAAATTTTTTATACAGTTCAGCGATTAACTTTCCTAATTCACCTTTACCAAAAGTTTTTGTATAATCTCTCACTTCTTTTGGAAGCATTGTGTTAAACATAAGACGTCCAGGTGTAGTTTGTACTGTTTTTCCATCAATTCTTACATTTACAAGTGCGTGAACTGCAACTTGTCCATTTTGGTATGCTGTAATTAACTGGTTTTTGTTAGAGAAAGATTTTCCTTCTCCTTTAACACCTTTTCTTTCCTTTGTCATATAATAACATCCCATTACCATATCTTGTGATGGAACTGCTATCGGTCTACCACTTGATGGTGCGATAATGTTATTTGTTGCAAGCATTAATAATTTTGCTTCCATTTGGGCTTCTTGTGACAATACCAAGTGTACTGCCATTTGGTCTCCATCAAAATCTGCGTTAAAAGCAGAACATACAAGTGGATGAAGTCTTATTGCTTTCCCTTCAATTAATGTTGGCTCAAAAGCTTGAATTGAAAGTCTATGCAATGTTGGCGCCCTATTTAAAAGAACTGGATGATTTTTAATAATTTCTTCAATCAATTCCCATACATTTTCATCTTCTTCCTCAACCATTTTCTTAGCCACTTTTATATTTGAGGCAAGTTCCCTTTTTACAAGTTCTCTCATTAAAAATGGTTTATACAGCTCAAGTGCCATTTTTTTAGGAAGTCCACATTGATTCATTTTTAAATTTGGTCCAACGACGATAACCGATCTTCCTGAATAATCCACACGTTTTCCTAGTAGATTTTGTCTAAAACGTCCTTGTTTCCCTTTCAGCATATCAGAAAGCGATTTTAATTCCCTGTTATTTTGTGTAACAACTGGTTTTCCACGTCTACCATTGTCAATTAATGCGTCAACTGCTTCCTGAAGCATTCTTTTTTCATTTTTTATTACAATTTCAGGCGCTTTTATTGACATTAATTTTTTAAGTCTGATATTTCTGTTGATTACTCTTCTATATAAATCATTCAAGTCAGAAGTGGCAAATCTTCCACCATCTAATTGAACCATCGGACGTAAATCCGCAGGAATTACAGGTAATACAGTCAAAATCATCCATTCTGGCCTGTTCCCTGCTTCTATCAAATCTCTAACTACTTTTAATCTTTTTATAACTTTTCTTCTTTTTTGTGTAGAGTGTTCTGTATCCATTTCTCCTTGCAAAGTTTTTTCTAGTTCAAACAAGTCGATTTCCTCAAGCAAGGCTAGAACTCCCTCAGCTCCCATTTTTGCTGTAAATTCATTTTTAAACTGGTTTTCATATAGTTTATATTCACGTTCAGTCAGAATTTCACCTTTTTGAAGCCCAGTTTCTCCTGGATCAGTCACAATATATCTTGAAAAATATAGAACTGATTCCAATTCTTTCGTACTGATTCCCAATAAAAGGCTCATTTTGTTAGGCGTACCTTTAGAATACCAGATATGTGCAATTGGAGTAGCAAGTTTTATATGTCCCATTCTTTCACGTCTAACTTTTGAAGTTGTCACTTCAACACCACATTTTTCACATACCATGCCTTTGTAACGCATTCTCTTGTACTTACCACAGGCACATTCATAATCCTTAGATGGTCCAAATATTCTCTCACAGAATAATCCGTCCATTTCAGGTTTTAAAGTTCTATAATTTATTGTTTCGGCTTTTGTAATTTCACCATACGACCATTCCAAAATCTTTTCTGGCGATGCCAATTTTATTTGAATACTGTCAAAATCTCTTATACTCATTCGTTAAGAGCCTCCTCTATTCTTTAATTCCACTTTTTTTGAAAAGTAAAGTGGGAAAACTTTTTTATATTTTAACTTTTAATTTAAAATTCTGTTTTTACCCATTTTTTTACTAAGCATCTATATTTTTATCTAATTCAATTTGTTCCCCATCTTTATCATAAAGAGCGACATCTAATCCAAGTGACTGGAATTCCTTAATTAATACTCTAAATGATTCTGGAGCATCTGCTTCTGGCATTGCCTGTCCTTTTACGATAGCTTCATAAGTTTTTGTTCTTCCGCTAATGTCGTCTGATTTAACTGTAAGCATTTCTTGAAGGATATTTGACGCACCATAGGCTTCCAATGCCCAAACTTCCATTTCCCCAAGTCTTTGTCCACCAAATTGGGCTTTTCCTCCAAGTGGCTGCTGAGTAACAAGTGAATATGGTCCAATTGCTCTGGCATGCATTTTGTCCTCTACCAAGTGGTGAAGTTTTAGCATATACATACGTCCAACTGTTACTGGGTTGTCAAATGGCTGTCCAGTTCTTCCATCAATCAGTTTTACTTTACCAGTTCTGCTGTATCCAGCTTCTTCCAAGTAATTTTTAACATCTTCTTCACTTGCTCCATCAAATACTGGTGTTGCAATATATTTGTCAATATCTCCAATTGCAAGTCCCAAATGCACTTCCAAAACCTGTCCGATATTCATACGTGATGGCACCCCAAGTGGGTTAAGACAAACATCTATCGGTGTTCCATTTTCTAAATGTGGCATATCTTCAACTGGTAATACTCTTGAAATAACCCCTTTGTTTCCATGACGTCCAGACATTTTATCCCCAACCATTATTTTTCTTTTTTCCGCAATATAAATTCTGATTAGTTTATTTACTCCAGCTTTCAAATCATCTCCATTTTCCTTAGACAATTCAAGTACGTCTACAACAGTTCCTTTTACTCCGTGTGGAAGTCTTAATGAAGTATCTCTTACATCTTTTGCTTTTTCCCCAAAGATTGCACGTAATAATTTTTCTTCTGCTGGTGGTTCAGTTTCCCCTTTTGGAGTTACTTTTCCAACAAGGATATCATCAGGAGTTACATGAGCTCCTATTCTTACAATTCCATTTTCATCAAGATTTCTCAAAGCTTCTTCAGAAACATTAGGAATTTCTCTTGTAATTTCTTCATCTCCTAATTTTGTAGTTCTTGCTTCAATATCAAATTCTTCAATATGAATTGATGTAAATACGTCATCTTTTCTAAGTCTTTCAGAAATAAGGATTCCATCCTCAAAGTTATATCCTTCCCAAGGCATAAATGCCAGCAAGATATTTTTACCTAATGCCAAATCTCCACCCGCAGTAGATGGTCCATCTGCAATAATATCACCTTTTTTAACTTTATCTCCCAAATCAATAATTGGTTTTTGGTGTAAGCACATTGATTGGTTAGATTTTTCAAAGTTTAATAATCTATGGTAATGTTCTTTTCCTTCTTTATCAGTTACAATAATTTTTCTTGCATCCACAAAAGTTACAGTTCCTGCTGCTTTTGAAGTAATTACTGCTCCTGAATCCACAGCAACTTTTCTTTCAAGCCCAGTTCCTACATAAGGAGCCTGCGTTTTTAATAATGGTACTGCTTGACGTTGCATATTTGAACCCATCAATGCACGGTTGGCATCATCATGTTCCAAGAATGGAATTAATCCCGCTGAAACAGATACTAGCTGTTTAGGTGACACGTCCAAAATATCAACTTTTGATTTATCAATATGCACAATTTCATCTCCATAACGGCAAACAACTTCATCAGTCAAGAAATTTCCATCTTTATCAATAGGAGTATCAGCCTGTGCGATAAATAGACCTTCCTCTTCATCAGCCGCTAAATATCTAATATCATTAAAATCCGCTTTCCCATCATTTATTTTTACAAACGGAGTTTCTATAAATCCGTATTTATTAACTTTCCCATAAGTTGAAAGTGAAGCAATAAGTCCAATATTTGGTCCCTCTGGAGTTTCTATTGGACAAATTCTTCCGTAATGCGAGTTATGAACGTCACGCACCTCAAACCCTGCTCTATCTCTCGAAAGTCCCCCTGGTCCTAATGCTGAAATTCTTCTCTTATGAGTCAATTCTGACAATGGATTAGACTGATCCATAAATTGTGACAACTGCCCACTTCCAAAAAACTCAAGAATTAAGGCATTTAACGGCTTTGTATTTAATAAACTTTGCGGAGTCAATGTCGTAATATCTTGGATTGTCATTTTTTCTCTAACCATTTTAGACATTTTAAGCATTCCACCTTTTATTTGGATAGAAAGCAGCTCTCCAACACCTCTTACACGTCTATTTGACAAGTTGTCAATATCATCCGTGAAGCCTTCTCCGCTTACAAGATTTTTTACATACTCAATAGTCTGCAAAACATCCTCTTTTGTCAATACGATTACATCAGCTGGAACATCCAGTTTTAATCTTTTGTTAACCTTGTATCTTCCAACATCTGCCAAATCGTATCTTTGAGGATTAAAGAACATCTGTTTAACAAGCGATCTGGCACTGTCTACAGTTACTAAGTCTCCTGGACGCAATTTTCTAAACACTTCAATAACGGCTTCATCATTATTTTTTGTGCTGTCATGTACTAAAGCATTTGCAATAATTCTATCCTCAGGCTTTACTTCCCAAATATTAATTACAGGCACTTTTGCATCTATTATTTTCTGAATTACAGGCATATCAACAATTTCTTCTGCTTCTGCAACAAACTCTCCTGTTTCTTCATCTAAAATATCTTCCCTTACAAAACTTCCTTCTAATCTTGAACGCAAAACTTCTTCCAGCTCAGTATCTCTATATTTTGAATAAAGTTCTGACAACTCTACTTCTTTTTCTTCAAAGAAATGATTCATAATTTCCGTATTATTTTGGAAAAAATCAACCGCTTTTAAAAATACTGGTAATAATACTTTCTTTCTTCTATCAATTTTTACATTTAAGATGTCATTTTTATCAGTTTCAAATTCAAGCCATGTTCCTTTATAAGGGATAATTTTCCCAATAAACACATCTTTTCCTGTCTGAATATTTAATTCCTTGTTAAAAGTAATTCCTGGTGATCTGTGTAATTGAGAAATAACGACTCTTTCAGCACCATTTATAATAAATGTCGCTTTATCAGTCATAAGTGGTATATCTCCGAAATGAACTAATGTTTCCTGAATTTCTCCTGTTCTCTTGTTAGTTAATTTTAATCTAACTTTTAATTGTCCAGAATATGTTTTACCTCTTTTTTTACATTCCAATTCATCATTTAAAGGTTCATCATTATCGTGAATTTCATACCATAAGTATTCTAATTTTAGTAACCCATTGCTGGATTCAATTGGAAAAATTTCATTAAAGATTGCTTCAAATCCTTTATTTTCTCTTTTTTGAGGTGGCACTTTAGTCTGTAAAAAATCTTCATAAGAATTTAATTGAAATTCTAAAAAGTGTGGCATTTCCCCTCTGTCTACTATTTTTCCGAAACTATATCTTTCAATAAGTTTGTTCATTTAAAAAATTCCTCCCTATAAAAGAACACATTCTTCTTAAATTCAAATCAAAAATTAAATTTAAAAATTCAAACTTCATCTAAAAATGTTCTCATAATTTCGATTTGTTATTTCACGTCACTTAAACTAAGCAACCTTTATAAAAACTCATATCGTTATACTATAAAAAACTAAAAAATAGACTAAAAATACTCCTGTTTTAAACATGTAAACCTCTATATTTAGCCTTAAAGTTAATTATACCAAAACCACTTTTCAGATTTGATTATTAAAAAACAACTGAATTTATCTAAAAGTAATCCTTTTCGATATTCTTTTAGAAGTAGCTTTATCGTATTATAATTATGAATTTGTTTGACTTATTTATAAAAATTAATACAAAAAAGAATAATTAATTATTCAATTTTAAAGTTTTGTAGTGGAAAAAGACACTCTCTATAATCCTTAAGAGTGTCTTCACTATTGATTTTCTTTTTACTATTTTAATTCTACAGTTGCTCCTGCACCTTCTAATTGAGCTTTTATTGCTTCAGCTTCTTCTTTAGCAACTCCTTCTTTAATTGCTTTTCCACCAGCTTCAACTAATTCTTTAGCTTCTTTAAGTCCTAATCCAGTAATTCCTCTTACTTCTTTAATTACTGCTAATTTAGCTCCTCCTGCAGATACTAAGATTACATCAAATTCAGTTTTTTCTTCAGCTGCTGCACCTCCTGCTGCTGCACCTCCTGCAACTGCTACTGGTTGAGCTGATACTCCAAATGTTTCTTCAATAGCTTCAACTACTTCTTTTAATTCTAATACAGACATAGCTTTTAAATCTTCTATAAATTGTTCTTTATTAAATGCCATTATTTTATTTCCTCCTAATTTTTTATTTATTTTTATATTTTTAAAATTATTTTATGTTTAAAATTACTCTGCTGATGCTCCAGTTTCTTTTTGTTCTGCAACATTTGTTAATGCAACAGCCAACATTCTAACTGGCGACAACAATCCATAAGCAATTTGACCAAGTAATTCGTCTCTTGATGGTAATTTAGCCAATGCTTCAACAGTTGACACGTCAACTCTTTCAGACTCTAGCAATCCACCTTTAATTGACAATTTATCTTTTAATTTTTTCCCAAAATCAAAAATTAATTTAGATGGCGCAACTCCATCTTCATATCCTAATGCAAACGATGTAGTTCCTTCTAATAAATCATCAACATTTGTATCAAATCCTGCTTCTTTCAATGCTATTTTAAACAATCTGTTTTTAGCAACGAAATATTCTACTCCTGCTTCTCTTGCAGTTTTACGAAGTTCAGTATCTTCATTAACACTAATTCCTTTATAATCAACAAATACTACCGCTTTAGCTTCTTTTAATTTTTCAACTAAACTTTTTACTGCTTCTAATTTTGCTTGTGCTGGCAATTTGTTTCACCTCCTTATAATAAAAAGCCTCTGAAACAAAAACAATAAGCCCAGAGGTATCATACTATAAAAATATCTATTATTCTAATATCTATTTGTAATAATATTTACCTCGGTAGGGTTTAAAGAACTTTCATTCTACCTACTGTCTTTGGTTATTATTTATATGATTTATGTGTTACAAATCAATATGTATTATTATACAATAACTTTTAAAAAAATGCAAGTATCTTTTAAAAAATTATTTCTAAATTACCGAATAGAAAAAATCTACTCGGTAATATTATTTTTTTACTATTCAGCTACAAATGCTCCAGCCAATAATGGATCAATTTTAATTCCAGGTCCCATAGTTAATGAGATTGCAACTGTTCTTAAATATTGTCCTTTTGAAGCAGCTGGTTTTAATTTAATAATTTGATCTAAAGCAACTTTGAAGTTTTCTACGATAGCTTCTTTTGTAAAGTCAACTTTCCCAATTGGTAAGTGAATTGATCCTAATTTATCAACTTTAAACGCAACTTTTCCTTTTTTAAATTCTTGAACTGTTTGTTCAACATTTGTTGTAACTGTTCCTGATTTAGGATTAGGCATTAATCCTTTAGTTCCTAAGATTCTTCCTAATCTACCTAATTTAGGCATCATATCAGGCGTAGCAATTACTAAGTCAAAATCTAGCCATCCACCTTGAATTTTATTAATATATTCATCATCTCCAGCAAAATCTGCTCCTGCAGCTAATGCTTTATCAATATTTTCTCCACTTGTAATAGCTAGAATTCTTACAGTTTTACCTGTACCATTGGGCAATGAAACTGTACCTCTTACTTGCTGATCAGCGTGTCTTGGATCTACTCCTAATCTTATTGCTAATTCTACTGTTTCCACAAATTTAGCACTTTTAGTTTCAAAAACTAATTCCAATGCTTCTTCTGGTGTGTAAACTTTCATTTTATCTACTTTTTGAGAAATGTTATTATATCTTTTTCCTCTTTTTGCCATTTATTATTTCCTCCTCTGTGGTAATTGAATTTACTAAATCTCCCACTTGTTTTACTAATCATTTAATTTATTTTTTTAATTATAGAATTATATCTGTTATTAAAATTTCCTTTTTATTATTCAGAAATTTTGATACCCATACTTCTCGCAGTTCCTGCAATAATATTCATAGCTGCTTCAACTGATCCAGCATTTAAGTCTGGCATTTTAGTTTCTGCAATTTCTTGTAATTGAGCTTTTGTTATAGTTCCAGCAACTTCTTTTAAAGAGTTTCCAGCACCTTTTTGAACTTTAGCTGCTTTTTTTAATAAATCTGATGCAGGTGGAGTTTTTAAAACAAAAGTAAAACTTCTATCTGCATAAACAGTTATTTCTACTGGAATTACAAATCCCATTTTATCTTGTGTTTGAGCATTAAATGCTTTACAAAATTCTGCAATATTTACCCCATGTTGTCCTAATGCAGGTCCTACTGGTGGTGCAGGATTTGCTTTCCCTGCTTCTAATTGTAATTTAATCTTTCCGATTACTTCTTTAGCCATTTTTCCTCCTTTGTGGTAATTGAATTTGCTAAATCTCCCACTTTTTCTTTCAAATTAAAATTTCGCTAATTATTATTCTTTAATAATACTTTTGTTTTTCAATTTTATTTTTGACTTTTAATAGTCTATTTTTTCTATTTCAGTATGCTCTACTTCTACTGGAGTTAAACGTCCTAAAACTTCAAGCATAACCTTTACTTTACCATGTTCGTAGTCAATTTCAGAAATTTCTCCTTGTTGTCCATCAAAAGAACCGCTTTTAACGTTAACAACTTCACCAACTTCAAAATTAATGTCAAATCTTGGTATTCTTTCTTCACCTTCGACATCAATACCAACTTTAGCAAGCAAATCTGAAGCTTCTTCATCAGACAACGGTATCGGATCACTTCCAACTCCTACAAATCCAGTAACTCCATTAGTATTTCTTATAACATACCAAGCATCACTGTCAACACGATATCCTAATCCTAGCTCATTTTCTTCTCTAACAGAAAGCATTTCTATCATTACGTAACTTGGGAAAAGTTTTCTTGAAACTTTTACTTGTTTACCACGCTTTTCTTCTAGCACCTCTTCTTCAGGAACTAAAATTCTAAAAACTCTATCTGTCAAGTCAAGCGACTCTATTCTTTTTTCAAGATCTGTCGCCACTTTTTTTTCATAGCCAGAATACGTATGAATTATATACCATTTTTTTTCGTATACAATTTCATCTTCATTTTTTTCCTTTGTTTCAGTCACTTTACGCGCCTCCTATAAGATTTTTCAAAATATCACTTATCTTTGCCAGCACAAAATTAAACGCCGTATCAAAAAGTAGTGTATATATCGCTATAAATGCTGTCATAAGAATCACAATTATAGTTACATGATAAACTTCTATTTTATCAGGCCAATATATCTTTTTATATTCTTCACGTAAATTTCCCAAAACTTCTTTTAAATTAAATTTACTCATGATTTTCTCCTAGAATTATTTAGGAATTTAAACAAAACCTAAACACTGACTGTATAATCATTTAACACTTGATTAATCTTTATGATATTAATCAAATTGATACTTTCAAAAAAAAATTCCCATAAAATAAAATGGCAGGCCAGGCAGGAATCGAACCCGCAACTTTCGGTTTTGGAGACCGACGCTCTACCAATTGAACTACTGACCTATCTATTTTTATGAGATTATTTAACTTCTCTATAAAGAGAATGTCTTTTAAGCACTGGATTATATTTTCTTAACTCTAATCTTTCAGGATGAGTTTTTTTATTTTTAGTTGTAACATAGTGTCTCAACTTAGTTTCAGTGCATTCTAAAATAACTTGTACTCTCATTGTTTTCTATCCCTCCCAATAAAATATTGGTATTACCAGAATAAACTAGCTCATTTATAATATCATATTCCTCTTTTTTTGTCAATACCATTTTCTTTACTTTTTTTAAACTTTTCTATTTTCTATTCTAAAATTATTTTTGAGTAATAATTGTTTTTTATTTTATTTACTATATTTAATTTATTTTAACACAGAGGTATCAAACGCTATACCTCTGTACTCACGCTCTCAAATTTCAATTTTACAGTAAAATACAAAGCTTGCTTTCAACAAAAATTATTCTAATTTCATAAGGTTATTATCAACTTAAATATAATAGAAAAACTCAAATTAAGTTGTCTTTTACTTAAAAATTAAAATCTTACCATAATTTTAATTATTAGGATAATTTTTTACTCCAATATAAGGATTTGCAGCAATAAGCAATCCTATGAAATAAAAAAAGAAAGAAAATTCCAAAAATTTTGCTTCAAACACAACAATTCATTTCTCTAAAATTTTATACTAATGGCGATTTCCATATTTGTCTTCGCAGTAAACATATCCACTTTCATCTTTATAGCATCACACACCTCTTTCGGCTCTTCTTTTATTATATGCTGCTGCTGCCCATTCTTTTGGACTAGCTTACTGTAATTATTGCAAGTATTACAATTAAAAATATTTTTTTCATAAATATCAACTTCCTTACAATTTTTTGTTTTATTGTAACAAATGTTTATAATATTACAATTTCAATTTTGTTATTTATTTTTTCATTTTTTTTTGATTGTAGTTTACTTTGTAATATAGATTTTTGTAAATTTAAAACGAGGACATTAAATCCCCGTCTTATAAAATTTATTTAGTTTTCCAGATTTCATTTTCATATTGTTCGATTGTTCTGTCTGATGAGAAGAATCCTGCTTTTGCTATGTTGTTTATTACTTTTTTGTACCACAAGTCTTTGTTTTCATAGTCTTTAAACATTCTTTCTTTTGTGTTGTAGTAATCTTCAAAGTCGATTAATGTCATAAACCAGTCTTTGTTTATTAATTCATTTTGAAGTCTTTCTAATCTTTCTTTATTTCCTACTTTTAATAATTTATCTGACGTTATGAAATCAACTACTTCTTTTATTCCATCTTGCTTGTAGTAATCTTTTGAAACATATCCTGATGTTTCGTATAATTTAATTATATCATCACTATTTTTTCCAAAAATATAGATATTTTCATCGCCTACAAGATCATGAATTTCCACATTCGCTCCATCCATTGTTCCAAGAGTCAATGCTCCATTTAGCATAAATTTCATATTTCCAGTTCCACTGGCTTCTTTTGAAGCAAGCGAGATTTGTTCAGAAATATCTGTTGCTGGAATAATTTTTTCAGCTAATCCTACATTATAGTTTTCAACTAGGTAAACATTTAAGTATTTGTTTACTTCTGGGTCGTTGTTTATTATTTCTGATAGACAAAGTATTAAGTGGATTATGTCTTGAGCAATGATGTAGGCTGGTGCAGCTTTTCCACCGAATAATACTGTTATCTTTCTTTCTGGTAATTTTCCATTTTTAATGTCTAAATATTTTTTAATTACATACAAAGCGTTCATTTGTTGACGTTTATATTCGTGGAATCTCTTAATTTGAGTATCAATGATACTGTTTTCGTCAATAACGATTCCTTGTGTATGTTGTAAATATTTTTTCAATTTAATTTTATTTTCGTGTTTAATTTGTGATAATTTTTCATAAACATTTTTATCATCAACATATTTTAAAAGTTCTTTTAGATTTTCAGCATCTGTTAAGTATCCTGTACCAATTAATTCTTTCAAGTAGTCTGCCAAGTCTTCGTTACAGCTTTCAAGCCATCTTCTGAATGTAATACCATTTGTTTTATTATTAAATTTGTTTGGATAAATTTCATAAAATTCTTTAAGTTCACTATTTTTCAAGATTTCAGTATGCAGATAAGCAACTCCATTTACACTTGAAGAGAAATGAATATCCATATTTGCCATGTGAACTCTGTTTTGCTCATCGATAATTTGTACTTTTTCATCTGAATATTTAACTTTTATAACTTTATCCAATTTTTTTATAATTTCAACAATGTTCGGCACAACTTCTTCTAAGTAGTCTAGAGGCCATTTTTCTAATGCTTCTGCCAAAATTGTGTGATTTGTATATCCTGTCATTTTTGTTACAATTTCTGTTGCTTCTTCAAAAGAAATATTATGCTCTTCCGTCATAATACGGATTAATTCAGGAATTACCATACTTGGGTGTGTATCGTTAATTTGAACAAATGCATAATCTGCTAAATCGTGAATATTGCTTCCTTTTTCAGTTGCTTCAGCAATAATCAATCTTGCTGCATTTGATACCATGAAATATTGTTGATAAATACGTAACAATTCTCCTTTTTTTGTACTGTCGTCAGGATATAGGAATAATGTTAGATTTTTTTCAATATTTTCTTCATCGAATGATATTCCATTTTCTATCAAATTGTAGTCAATGCTTTCAATATCAAACAAATTCAAATAATTTTTTGTATCTTTTTCATATCCTAAAATATCAATTCTTTTTAATTTTGAATGTAAACTGAAGTTTTTGAATTTAACTTCATATCCAATATTTGTATCTCTTAGCCAACTTTGGTCTTCTATCCAGTAGTTTGCCTCAGCTTTTTGCTCATTGTTTTTGAAAACCTGCTTAAACAGTCCGCAGTGATAGTTAAGTCCGACTCCTTCTCCATTGATTCCTAAAGTTGACATTGAATCAACAAAGCATGAAGCAAGTCTTCCAAGTCCACCGTTTCCTAATGAAGGTTCAGTTTCTACTTCTTCAATGTGGCTCAAGTTTTTTCCTGCAGCCTTCAATTCTTCCCTTACTTCCTTATAAATCCCCAAATTAATCAAATTATTTGACAACAATTTTCCAATTAAGAACTCTGCAGAAATGTAGTATATTTTCTTTTTAGATTTATTAGGTGTTTTTTCATCTGCTCTTTCTTTAACATATTCCAGTAATTTGTAATAAATTTCTTGATTTGTCATTTCATTTAAATTTTTTTCATTTTTTTTCTGTAAAAAATCTGTAAAATTATAACTCACTGTTTTGATTATTTCCTTTCAAATAAATTTTGTTTTTTATAATAAATTTAATGGTTTAACCACTTCAAAATTGGATTATTGTTATAATAAATAAACTTGTAATTTAAGCAATTTAATTATAAGTTATATCCAATTTTAAAGTTGTTTTACTATGTCGGAGATATTATATACTTTATTTTTTAATTTGTCAAGACGTTTACGTAAATGTCGAAAGATTGGGATACGAAAAGACTTGAAGAAAATAAAAAATATACCTCCAATTTAATTTTCAAGATTGGAGGTACAGTAATAATATTTTTTCAAAAATTTCTCAATTATGTTTTGTTATTTTACTTCTTATATGATATTTTAAATTTTTTTATTTAAAATATTTAAAAAATATTATTTTTAGTAAATTAATTACCAATATAGTCAAAAGTTTCCAAAGTTAAATTTCTATTTCCGCTTCCATAAAAATATACTTTAAATATTGTTCCTTTTGAAAATTTGTAATAAGTCTGGTCAACAAGTCCTGTAAAATTAAATGTTTTTCCTGACTGAAGGCTGACACAGTTTGCGAATCTTTTGCCATCTTTTGTCATACCTCTTGAAGTTACACGACATTTTTCTACCGTTCTTAAAGTTTTTTGTGCTGCAAAACTGTAGGCACTTGCTAATATTAAAAATACAAAAATAATTTTTTTCATAATAAATCAACTCCTATTATTGTTGTTGTAATTTTTAGTTATTTGTGAAAATTTATAAATTCTACCATTGTACACCCAGCCTTTTTACAAGCTGTGCGTAATTCGCAGGAGGCATCCAATATTTTATAATTTTTTTGTTTTTATTGAACACATCCAGTGCTTTTTCCTTTTCACCTTTTTTCAAATAAACATCTATCATAATTGTATACAGTTCGTTTAATGGATGATTTATGCTATTTTCATAAATAAATTCCGGATATTTTTTTGTATCGACATTTTTATATGCTTCAATTCCTTTTTGTGCATAATTCAGTATTTCTGAATAGTTATCAGGATAATTATGATAAAGGAAATCTGTCATAATACGGTATCCTTCCGGATAATCAGGGAAATTTTCTATTAATTTTTGCGATATTCTTTTAAAGTTAATGTTATCAGGATTTTTTACCGGCGAGTAAAGTATCAGAAGCAGTTTATAATCATCAATTTTTGCTGTTTTATTTCTTATTTTTTCCTCTTTTTCACTGATTAAAAGTTTTCTATCATCATCATTTTCCGGCGTTCTTACAATTTCTCCTATGGTTTTATCCATTCCTTTTATTTTATAGCTGTCAAGTGAAAGAATATTTATAAACTCTATATTCTCATCATAAGGAATTTCCCATTTTTTAAGCGGATAGAAGTACTCAAATTTTACAGTCATTTCCTTTTCGATATATTTTATATCATTTTTCTTTAATTCACTTTTTAAAAAGGAAGACACTTCTTTTTCTATTATTTCCATTTGTGTCAGCCTGCTTTTTCCTTTAACTAACGAATTAAAGTCTTTGTTTTTATAAAATTTAGACATTGTATAGTTTAAATCGGGATATTTTAGTGACACATTTACATAAGCCAGCTTTATGTCCCTTCCGCTTCCATTTTTCTGATTTGTTAGTTCAATTTTATTTATTTTATAAGTAAGATATTTATAACTTTCCTGTGAAGTACGCCAGATATTAAACCATATTAAATGATATTCATTAACTTTTTTTGTGTCTTCATTTTTTGTCGCATTGATATAATCTTCAAAAGCCGCTATTACAGCCTTTTTATCATCATTCTCTTCAGCACTTTGGCTAATTCCGCAGCTTGTTATAAATATAATTGCCAGTAAAATAAATGATATAAATCTTTTCATGATTCCTCCTGATTTTTCTAATAATAAGTTTTTCTGATTGCACTGTAAAATATTATATTTGCTGATTTTTTAATCATTATAATAAATATCCCCATCAAGAATAACCATTGCACCCTTTCCACTCGAAGTTGGTGGTATATAAAAGAAACTATGTTTCTTTACTACACCGTTATTATATTTTAATGTCAAATCACCATTATTTATAGTATATGTTCCTGAAGCTTTACTTGAACTGCTTGAGCCTCCTGTAGCAGAAGAAGTTGACATTGAAGAAAATGAACTTGAAGATTCTGTAAATCTGTTTCCTTCAAATTTTATATATCCACTTCCTCCTGCTCCACTAACTCCTATTCCAGCACTTCCTGATACAGAGCCTACATAGAAATTATACACACCATCAGGAATCTTATTTTTAGGTATTTGAGTCTTAAACATATAAAAGCTTCCAGGTGCTAATATAGTTTTTTTATCTGCTGATGTATATTCATATTCGTCTTTTACTCCTTTTTTGTCTGTTGTAATCAGCTTATTTCCATTTATTATATATGTTCCATCTACTCTTGTTTTCCAGTCAGATTTGCCCAATTCTTCTGTATACGTACCATCATCTCTCAAATAAATTACTTGATCAAATCCGCTGTGATCAACTCCCGCATATATTCCTCTTCCAACTTTTGTAGCCTGTACATTGCCTCCTGATAAAACTTCTTTCGATGCCTGTCCTTTATTTTGAGTATTTTTGGCTGTTGCAACTGTTCCCTGAGATTTTACAAAAATCATTGAAATTCCTGTATCCTGATTATACTGCACTTTTCCATTTTTTACAATAATTTCATCTGATTCCTTGCCATTTCCTACAAGAATATATCTCCCGTTGCCCTTACTTTGCATATCATAGGTTCCTGCCTTTGTTATACAGTTCCCGTTAACTACATTGTTAAGGCTTATATAGGCAATATTTCCTTTTATTTCAAAATATGAATCTTCAAAGCATTTCTGCCCTGCCACCTTTACAGTCTGTCCTTTCGTAGTCAGCGTTTCCACATTATATTTTCCTGAAATACTGCTTTGGGAAGCTTTCCCCTTTGCTTCACATCCCATACTCATTAAAATCATTCCTGCCATCATAGCTAGATTTATTTTTTTATTTTTCATTTTTTCACCTCTGTCTGTATTTAACTATTCAAAATTCCATCAGCTATTTTCTCATCCTATTAAAATAAATGTATATGTGCTTTGCTTCCATATAGCAAAACAAATGTTATAATCGGCATAAAAGGTATAAAAAGAAGCATACTCTGCATTATCTTCATTTTAAAAAGCCTAAATTTTACTTTTGGAATCTGCTTTTTCTGAATTATGTCTATCATGTTGTCCACAATTTCTGAGATTCTGCTATTTTCTATCATTATATCTGTTTGCGAAGATCCTCCTTTTAAGTTTTTCTCAGGCACAAAACAGATTTCCTTTTTTCCATCAAGAAGATAGATGTGAGATTTAGATCTGATTATTCGAGTGCCAAATAGAGGAAATAACTCAGTACCCCAGTTATAGCCTTTAATATCCAGTAATTTTCCATTTAAATAAAAATCTTCATTTATTATCTCAAGCGTATCTTTTGTTTTTTCTTTTGGATAATAATATTTGTTCCCGTATGTTATACTTATTACAGCACAGCTAAGTAAAAGCAGTATTCCAATTTTTATTCCAGAAAACATTAATATTTCTGTTATGGTAAAGCAGATAATATTTAGAAGAACTGCTTTTTTCAGATTTTCAGGCACTTCATAAAATACTCTTCCTGTTTCTGTTCTTTCACGGTAAACTGTATCAGCTGCTAAAATTCCAAGTTTTATTTTCTCTTTAGCTTCATCTTTATGCTTTTGAATAATCTTACGTAAATTTTTTTTGATTTTTCTATTTTTCATATCAAAAATAATTATTATACTCAAAACTGCAAAATATATTAATGCAAAAACTAAACTATATAGCATTTTAAACTCCCTGAATTAATAAGATATTCCTTGCAATGTTATATGAATTCTGTCAGCACCCACTTTTAAAATTGTTTTCAGTACCTGTTTTTACAAAGATAATATTGTTATACACCATATATGCTACCATTATTTTACTAAAATAAATACATATATGCTTTGCTTTTATACAAAAAAACAAGTATCACAATTGATATAAAAAGTAAAAAAAGAAGTATGCTCTGCATTTTTTTCATTTTAAAAAGTTTGAATTTTACTTTTGGGATCTGTCTTTTCTGGATTACATCAATAATATCATCTATAATTTTAGAAATTCTGTCATCTTCTATTATTATATCTACTTGAGATCTTTTTAACTGTCTTTCAGGTACAAAACAGATTTCCTTTTTGCCATCAAGAAGATAAATATGGGATTTAAGTCTGATTATTCGAGAGCCAAACAGGGGAAATAATTCAGTACCCCAGTTATAGCCCTTTATATCCAATAATTTTCCATTTAAATAAAAGTCTTCATTTATTATTTCAAGTGTATTTTTTGTTTTTTCTTTTAAATAATAATATTTATATCCGTGTATCATACTTATTACAGCACAGACTATTAAAAGCAATATTCCAATTTTTATTCCCAGAAATATTAATATTAGCATTATGGCAAAGCAAATAAGATTTAGAACAACTGCTTTTTTCAAATCCTCCGGCACTTCATAAAATACTCTTCCTGTTTCTGTTCTTTCACGGTAAACTGTATCAGCTGCTAAAATTCCAAGTTTTATTTTCTCTTTAACCTCATCTTCCTGTTTTTGATTAATTTTGCGAAGATTTTTTCTGTTTTTTATTTGTTTCACACCAAAAACGATTAATATAACAGCAACTGAAAGATATACTAATGCAATAATTGAATTCATTTTAGACTCCTCCGTATTAATAAGATATTCCTTGGGCTGTTATACGGACTCTATCAGCATCCACTTTTAAAATAGCTTCAAGTATTTGTTTTCCTGCCTCCCTTAATTGAGCTGTAGTTTGTGAATTAGGATTGCTCTGATTTAAGGACTGTCCCACAGCCAAAGTCATTCCAACCATAACCATCTGGTCGTACATACTTTTTTTCTCCCTGTTGCTCATTCCGTCAAAAAATCCGCTGTTTTCAAGATGAGCCTTGAACTGATTTGCCATAGGTTTCACATAATCGTCATTAAGACTGACATTGTTATATGCCATGTATGCTCCTGCTATTACAGCCGCTACTCCCGAAGACAAATCATTTGTAGGTATTCCTACAGAATGGGCTACCTGTGGGAAAGAATCGTACAGCTGTTTTAATGATGCCCTTATTTCCTTTTGCTGGCTTTTTGGATAAGTTGCAACCAATGTTTCCAGTCCATCGGTACTTCCGTCCTGTGTGAAAGTAAGTGATGATTTTCCGTAAGATTTACCTTGTGAAGATGAAGTTGTATTTAAAAGTTCCTGCATTATTTCATTTTTAAACATATCGCTATAATCAGCATGAGCTTGTCCTGAAATTCCAAGTCCCAGTGCTAAAATACTTAAAAGAAATATTTTTTTCATAAATTTTGCTTTCATAACTGTTCCTCCTGTAATTTTTTTATTTTACTGTTAATTTAAATCAGATAATTTCTTCTTGTTTTCCTCATATTTTTTACTATTAGCAGATTTTAACATTTCATTATCCTTTTTGGCATTTTCTAAAGCTATGTTATACAAAAGGGGATTATAGTTTTCTTTTAGAAATTTTTGGTTAATTATAAAAGTTTCTACTGCTTTTTCATTATTTCCTGACAATCTGTAAGCCTGTATCAAATTTTTTTCAATTATCTCTGAAAGTACATTATTTAATATTTTAATATCCTTATATTCAGCATAACTCTGTTTACCATGTTTTAAAATACCTATTGCTTTTTCATAATATTCAGCACTTTCCTTATATTTTTTTTCATAAAAGAGAATATCTGCCATCACTCTGTAACCATAGGAATAATCAGGAGCATTTTTTAAAAATATTTCTGTAATTTCCTTTGTTCTTTTAAATTCACGGTTTTGATAAAATGCCACAGTTACATAATTATGGTATTTCTCAAGATTTTTGCTGTCCTTTAAAAATTCCTCTTCCGCTTTTTTTATAACTTCTTCTGATGAAACTTCTTTCTGCTTTTCTATTTCAGAGCTGTCTTTTTCTGAATTCTTTTTATTTTCTTCAGTTTTATTTTTATCGCTCTGGCTTGTATCAATATTATTACCTTTTTTTGTTTTATTTTGTTCCTGTTTCTTATTACAGCTAAAAACAGCAAAAACTATCATAGCTATCATTAAAATTTTTTTCAATTTTATCACTTCCCCAATGGATACAGAATTTTTTATGTTTTTTATTTTCTTAACAGTTCTTCTTAAACTTTTGCTTTGTAAATATTGGCTTGACTTAATTTCCATAATTCTTACCTATCAAAGAAATCAGATATATCATAAAAGAAACATAAATCGCCACTATTAGTAAAAGGTGTAATGGATAAAAGAAATAAAACATATATTTTGTAAATCTGTTATGAATACCCTGCTTTCCGTTGTAAAGCCATATTATCGGCAGTGAAAATATCGCAAATATCTGTGTTTTTATAAATATTTCATTTCCAAAAAAGTTAAACGGAAATTCAAGTCCAGGCATAATAAATACGTTTAGAAACACCATTAATACAGCCTGAAATATTATATTCCTGTAATTTTTCCCCCTGAAAAAATAAAATATCAGAATAATTGCAATTCCATATCCTAAATAATCACTTCTTGCAAAATGTGCAATTGCGACAGTTAAAATGCTTATGACGGCTTTTGCAAAAAATTTTATTATTTTATTCAGATTTTCTGATTTTTCCGTCTTTTCCAGTAAATTCATTCCACATAAGGCAATTCCGAAAGTCCATAATACATTGTTATATGGATAAAATACCATTACTTCTCCTCTTAATGCCAGACTTGCAAAAAGATTGAACGGAATTTCCGAAATAGCTGCAAAAATAAAAATACGTATTAAATATTTTTTTCTGTTTTTAGTCCTGAAAAATCCTTCCGTAAGCATAAAGGCAAAAATAGGAAAGGCAAGTCTTCCAAGCATATTTAACCATATCTGATTAGGAAAAAATATATTCCACAGATGATCTGCCACCATAAATGCCATTGCCAGAATATGCAGTGTAAAAGAATTTATCCCTTTAGAAAATATATCTTTTTTATCCATTTTCACTCCTATTCTATTATTTTAATAAGAAAGCCCTGATGCCGTTATTCTCACTTTGCTTGCACTTACTCCAAGAAGTCCCTCAAGCACCTTTTTACCAGCCTGTCTTAATTGAGCCGTAGTTTTTGCATTTGGATTTTGCTGATTTTCGTACTGACTTACAGTCAAAGTCATCCCTATTATTACCATTTGGTCATAAATATATTTTTTTTGGCTGTCACTCATTTTATCAAATTCAGAAACACTTTGCATGGCTTCTTTAAACTGATTTGCCATAGGTTTCATATAACTGTCATTCAAACTGACATTGTTATAAGCCATATATGCCCCTGCTACAACAGCTGCCATTCCTGTTGATAAATCATTTGTAGGTATTCCTACAGAACGTGCTACTTGCGGGAATGAATCCTGTAATTTTTTCAATATAGGTTTCACTTGGGCTCTTTTATTTGAAGGATATTGAAGAACTAAATCATCTAATCCTTTTGTATTTCCATCAGGTTTAAATGTTATTTTAGCTTTTTTTGTAGAAGTAGCTGTCTTAGCACTTGTCGATGAAGATGTATTTTTTTTATTCGACGATGTTTTTTTTGACATTAAATTATTATATTCGTCTTCTCCATACATTTCCTCATATCTTTCTCTATTCCTTTTTTCCTGTTCTCTTGCATTTTTGAGTCCTTGATTAGCCATCCATTGTGCATTATAATCAATAAAAAAACCGTAAGCCTGATTTGAAATTCCAAAACTTAATGCTGCTATTATTGTTAAAAATATTTTTTTTATTTGCTTAACTTTCATAATTTCTCCTCTTAAATTGAATTATATATTTTCATATTTTTTGTTTTCTATTTTTTTATATTATCACTATATATATGATAAAATTTCTTATTTTTGTAATTATTTATTTTAATAAGAAAGCCCTGATGCCGTTATTCTCACTTTGCTTGCATTTACTTTAAGAACTCCCTCAAGTACTTCTTTTCCCGCTCTTCTTAATTGAGCGGTAACTTTTGCATTTGGATTTTGTTGATTTTGAGACTGATTTACTGCCAAAGTCATCCCTATTATTACCATTTGATCATAAACATATTTTTTATCACTATCGCTCATTTTATCAAATTCCGATACACTTTCCAATGCTTCCTTAAACTGTTTTGCCATAGGTTTCATATAACTGTCATTTAAGCTAACATTGTTATAGGCCATATATGCTCCCGCTAATATAGCAACCATTCCTGAAGACAGGTCATTTGTAGGTATTCCTACAGAACGTGCTACTTGAGGGAATGAATCATACATTTTTTTTAGATAAATTTTTGCTTCCGCTCTCTGTTTTGACGGATAGTTATTGACAAGATAATCAAGTCCTCTTGTACTTCCATCCGATTTAAAAGTTATTTTGGCTTTTTTTGCCGGTTTTGGTTTAGACGATGTTTGGGATGAAGACGATTTACTTTTACTACTTCCTGTACTCTTAGAGTTTGAACTCTTTTCAAGAATATCGTTGGTACCAGTAACTTGATTGTAATAATCAAATGTTCTTTTTAGGGTATCTTGTTCTATTTGAAATCCAATATAATCAAAATCATATCCTGCAAATGCCTGTGCCGGCTGTGCTATAAATACTCCCACTCCAATAACTGCCGTAACAAATAGTTTTTTCAAATTTATTTTCATAATTATTTCTCCCGAATTGAATTATATATTTTCATATTTTTTTTGTTTTTTATTATCACTATATACTATAATAAGACTTCCTATTTTTGTAATTATTTATTTTAAAAAGAAAGCCCTGATGATGTTATTCTTACTTCACTTGCACTTACTCCGAGAAGTCCCTCAAGCACCTGTTTACCTGCATTTCTTAACTGAGCGGTAACTTTTGCATTTGGGTTTTGCTGATTTTGGTACTGATTTATGGTTAAAGTCATTCCTATTATTACCATTTGGTCATATATATATTTTTTATCACTGTCACTCATTTTATCAAAGTCATCTACACCTTGAAGTACTGTTTTTAACTGATTTTGCATAGGTTTCATATAATCATCATTCAGACTT
Source organism: Leptotrichia sp. HSP-342 (assembly GCF_041199995.1). NCBI lineage: Bacteria > Fusobacteriati > Fusobacteriota > Fusobacteriia > Fusobacteriales > Leptotrichiaceae > Leptotrichia > Leptotrichia mesophila. Next base: position 383,413 of record NZ_CP165646.1, on the reverse strand, counting down.
ACATTGTTATATGCCATATATGCTCCTGCTATTGCAGCTGCCAGTCCTGAAGACAGGTCATTTGTAGGTATTCCTACTGAACGTGCTACCTGCGGGAAAGAATCCTGAATTTTTTTCAGATATGTTCTTGCTTCCCCTCTCTGTTTTGACGGATAGTTATTAACAAAATAATCAAGTCCTCTTGTATTTCCGTCCGATTTAAAAGTAATATTTGCTTTTGTTGTTTTTGGGGCTGTAGTTGAAGTTGCTGAACTTCCCGTTGTTTTTGTAGTTGTTTTTTTAGAATTTGATTTTTTCTTTGAAGAATAATCTCCTTTTTTAATGTGGTTTATTACTTCACTACCAAGTAAATAATTTCTTGTACTATTTATCACATTGTTTGTATAGTTAAAACTGTCTGACATATCATAATAAAATGCCTGTGCAGGCTGTGATATAAATAAACCTGTCCCAATAACTGCTATAACAAATAGTTTTCTCAAATTTATTTTCATAATTATTCCTCCTAAAAATTTTATTTTTTTATGATTTCTATTATTTAATTATACTGTATATTTTTTAGATTAAAAGAACATTAGAGTTTTTTATTTTCTATTTATTTTTTGATACTTTTTTAAATATAAGATTACTCTCAGGAACTCCAATATAAAGAGTTTGCTCATTATCCATAAGCGTTATTACATCGGCATTGCTTAAATCATATAAAAAATCTTTATCACTGTCGCTCAGTTCACTTTCTTTTTTCAGCAGAATGTTCAAATTATCTATTTCAAAAGAAATCCTGTGATTTTTCAGGGAATATTTTCCCAAATATTTTTTCCCATTTTTTCCTGTTATAAAAACATTTCCTTTATCAAGTTTTATTGAAATTTTACTGTTTTTAAGTTCAAGCCCTGCAATATTTACAAGAGCCCATTCATTAGCCATTATTTTTTTCTCAAAATCTTCAATATTACTAAAAAATGAAAATCTTTCTTTATATTTTTCTTTAGAATATTTTTCCATATTATTTAACATAAAGCTATCCCCTTTTTCAAAGCTGTTTTTCAAAAAATCGGGAGTATCCTTTCTGTATATGAGATATACAGTTTCATAATTTTTGTTATCCACATAGACAGGATAATAGCCGTAATCAGAATTTCCTAACGACAGCATAGGCGAAAGGATCGCTTTAACTGTTCCATTTTTGAGATTCTGCACCATAATATCATTGTCCTTATATTCAGTCGCTTTGAAAATAGTATAAGTGGGAGAATGCTCTATTTTTTCGGCAAATTCCCTGTCAATCTCATTGGATACACCTACTTCTAATATATATCCCTTGTCTATTATGTCTTTTTTTGAAGGTTTTCCACAGGAAATAAATATTATTCCAAAAAGTAGAAAAATCATAAATCCTGTCAATTTTTTAATTTTTATCATGCTGTTTTCTCCTTCCTATCAATAAATTTACACCAAACCCCACAAGAAATATTACATCCAATAAACCTATGGCAAAATAAGCATAATAAGTTGGTAAAAATTCTTCATCTCCTGCTGATGAAACTAAATATTTATACGATATTAAAAATATTAGTATTTTTAATATTACACCAATTATTGTTAAAATTATCAAAGCCTTTTTTCCTATTCCTGCTTTTGCATAAAAATATGATAAAAATATATTAAGCAAAATTAATATAAGATTGTACGAGTATATACCTCCAATCATTTTCAAATTACTTAAAACTGATACTTCTAATACAGCCAGAAAAAATAGTACCAGAATATTAAAACAGAGCAGATGAATAAAATACAGGCTTCCAAAAAATATTTTTTTCATTTTTCCTCCTTATTCAAATACTAATTAATTAGTCATTTTTCAATTTTATGATATGTAATATAGATTAAAATAAAATGAGAATTTTTACTTTTTTTCAAAGAGATAAAATTATATTGCAAGGAATACGAGTGAAAACAGTAAATACGTATTGTCGGTCATTTTATTTTTTTTTATAATAAAATTTGTAATATGATTTCGATTTTTTTAATATTTTATTGACAATTATATAAAAATAGGATAGAATTAAACATATCAAACCCCCTACAAACTTTTTATAGTTGGTGTAGGGCTTTTATTTATTATAGGAGCAACTATGAGTAAGGAGTATCTAGAAATTACGGAACAGTTAGAACTTTTTAAAAAGCGTGGAATGATTGTCGAAAATGAGGAAAAAGCATTAGAGAAACTGGTTTTTATAAATTATTACAAGTTGAAAGAAGCCTCGCTTCCTTTCTTTTTTGAAAATAAATACATAGAAAATACAAGATTTGAAGATATTGTTTTTAGATTTTATGAAGATAGAAATTTAAGATTATATAAAACAGATATGAGAATCTTAAAACAAATAGGATTTAAATACATAGAAAATGTAAAAAATTTGAAAATATAATCACAGTCATTAATTTGATTGTGATTTTTTGTTAAATAGCTATAAATCAGATTAGATGCAGGGATATAAAAAATGAATAATCCCTGCAAAAATGAAAAAATTGAGAAAATTTAGTAAACTACTTTCAACCCTTCCTCTTCCAGTTCCTGCTGTCTTATTTCCAGAAACTGAACATTTATCAGATAGAGAATTTGAAAAAGTTCATCATTTGTGCTGATTGAGTTATCTATAAAATCTCCAATAAATAACATATCCTGAAAAGCGAGCGCTTTATTTGTCGGAAGTTCCAGTAAATAATAGTCTCCTTCTTCTTTATTTATCGTCTGTTTTGTAAGATATTCAACTGCATAGTCTGAAGCTGTTATATAACGGTACATATCACCATCATATTTACACCTCATTTGAAATACGACAAGCCTTCTTTCCTTTAATGCTTTAACGATTTCAGGATTTGCAACTTCAGGCGGTATTTCCTCATCTTTATATTTTTCTGTATCTTCATAAATTAATCTTGCTTTACTGTTTGTTTTTAATTCTTTAGGAATATAGCACATAATTCTTTCAGCCTGTTTAGAAAAACTTAAACTAGAAAATATAAGTGCTAGTATAATAATTATTTTTTTCATTTTATTTCCTTTCATATAATACAAGATAGAATGAAAAGTTATTCAAATGTATAGTAAAACTTATTTAAAACCAAACTCAAAAGTTATGACTATTTTACTCAAACCTTAAATTTATAAATTTTAGCAGTTTAATTTAAAATAGGTTTGAGTATATTATATAATAGAAAAGAAATTTTCACAAATGAAATCTCAAAAAAATATCCTCTTTAGTCTATTATTAAACTTTAGAGGATATTTTACTTTACTAATTCTCATTTACTTCCCAGTTTATTACTTCACCTGTTATAGCATCAATATCGAATTTGTATTCTGTATTTTTATATACTATTCTTCCTTCATAAATCATTTTTCCTTTTTCATTATCCAGTTGAATATTTGTAACATTGATTTTTTTCGCACCAGTAATCCGTGCAACTGCTATTTCTTTTGCTTTTTCCATTCCAATATATTTTGGTGTTTTTCTTATTTCTGTATTATTGCCATTTGTATTAATGATTTTACCATCATCTCTTATTGTCGTTGAAGCCGATACTCGGTCTTTTTGGCTGTAACTCAGAACTTTTCCTGTATTTGCGTCAATGTTATATTTGTATTTTTTCCGTTCTGTATAAAATTCTATTTCATAAATGAATTTTCTATTTTCTTTATCCAAACGAATTTTAGTCATTTTTGCCATATTTTTTGCCACTTTTGAGTGATTCAATGCAAGTTGTTTTGCCTGTTCAATCGAAATTTTTACATCGACATTAAAAACCCTTACAGTTTTAGCCTTTTTAGCTGAATTTCCATTTGCAAAAGATCCTGTTACTATAATAAAAAATGCAATAAGTAATATTTTTAAAAAATTATTTTTCATTTTTCCTCCTTTTTCAGCCTAAATATAAACGAGCTTCCTTTTCCAATTTCACTTTCTATAGCAATTTCTCCTTTGTGTGCCTCTATAATCCATTTTACCATTGATAAACCAAGTCCTAGATTTTCTGTTGTTCTGGAACTTTCCACCTGATAAAATCGTCCCCATATTTTAGGTATATTTTCTTTTTCAATACCAATTCCATCATCAATAATTTTACAGATTGCAAAATTTTTATCCTGTGTTAATTTTATCCATATATTACCGTTTTCACGACCATAGTTTATTGCATTTGAAATTAAATTTACAAAGACTCTCATAATCATCGTCTCATCGCCAATAATAAAAATATTGTCCTCTATTTCAGAATGAATTTTTATATTTTTACTGTCTGCACTATGTTGCTGGCTGTCAGCAATAAGATGTGTCATTTCACTTATATTTATTTTATCAAAATTAAGTTTCTGATTTCCTCTGTCCATTCTTGATAAAGTTAAAAGCTGTGAGATTAATTTTGACATCTTTTTAGTTTCATCAAGCACAGAAGAAATTGTATTTTTTGCATTTTCTATTGAATTTAGATTTTCAAGTCCATATTCACATTCAGAAATAATAATTGCTACTGGTGTACGTAATTCGTGTGAAACATCAGATGTAAACTGTGCTTCTCTTTCAAAGGAGTTTTGTAGTCTGTCAAACATTGTATCAAATGTATTTGCTAAAGTGTAAATTTCATCATTTCCTTCTCCAATATTAATTCTTTGTGTCAAATCGTTTCCCTCATTTATTTTTTCTGCTGCTTCCCTTATTTTTTCTATTGGCTTAAATGCCTTCTTTGTTATAAAGTATCCGCTTATTGCTGAAAATAACAAGAAAAATGGTAATACAATCAGAGAAATTAAAACAATTGTTTCAATAATATTTTCCACTTCTGTTGCAGGAGCAATTCCACGAATATGAATAATACCATAGCCTGAAAAATTCTTTTTGCTGTCAAAAATATACCATTTTTTATTTTTATGTTTTATAATTCTTACATCATTTTTATCGGAAAAAGTTTCATCATATTCAAAATCCAATGGAATATCCCCATAAATAAATCCTGTTTCATCATCATAAACCGACAAATGAACATTATTATTAAAAATAATAAAATCATTGTCAATCGTAAGTTCACCATCATAAACTTCAATTTCATCGAATGCTGAAATTACGGAACTTTTTAAATTTTTGTAAGCGTTTGCCCGTATAAGGTTTTCACTGATATAGATTATTGTTGTAAGAAATATGATTATAAGGCTTATCATAAGACCAATGTACCAGAAAGCTATTTTAGATTTTATAGAAAATTTATTCATTCTCATTATCAACCCTCAATACATAACCAAGTCCACGAACTGTGTGAATAAGTTTTGGAGTATAGCTGTCATCAATCTTTTTTCTCAAATATCTGATATATACATCTATTACGTTAGTTCCACCTTCATAGTCATAATTCCATATATGGTCTTCTATTCTTTCTCTTGATAAAATTTTTCCTTTATTTCGTATCAGATATTCCAAAATTGAATATTCTCTACCTGACAGTTTTATTAATAAATCATCTCTAAAAACTGTCTTGGCATCAAGATCGACTTTAAGATTGGCTATTGTAATTACATTGTCGACATTTCCAGAATTACGTCTTAAAAGTACACGAATACGAGCCATAAGTTCTTCAAAGATAAAAGGTTTCACAAGATAGTCATCTGCACCGTAATCTAGTCCTTTAACTTTATCATCTATATTGTCTCTTGCTGTTAAAAGTAATATCGGAACTTTATTTTTCTTTGCCCTTATTCTTTTAATCACTTCAAATCCATCAAGTTTTGGAAGCATAATATCTAGAATTATTGCATCATATTCAGTTCCTTCCACGTATCTGACTGCTTCTTCTCCATCAAAACAGCTGTCAACGCCATAATATTCCTTTTCCAGCTTTTTTGTAATAAGGTCATTTAATTTCTTTTCATCTTCTACAACTAGTAATCTCATTATCTTTCACTCTCTTCCGTTTCCATTAGTGTACATTGATTCTTTTCACAAAATAATTGTAATTGTTCTATTTTCGTTATTTTTTCACACTTTTGATTACTTTCTACGAACAATTCACTTCTATTATACCTCATAAATACCGACAAAAATAGAGAAAGAAAAAAAATTCTTTTTATAAAATATTTTCTTATTTCCATTTTATTTTATCCTTATTTTTTGCAGCTAAAAATGCTCCTCCGCCTGTCAGTCCAGCTCCTAAAAGAATTAAAACAATATTTGCCGTGAAAACTCCTAAAACAAGCGAAACAAGTCCGCCACCGATTAATCTTGCCACAAATTTCTGAGTTGTGCGGTTTTTATAATTTATTTCAGGATTATTATAAGAAGTGTTAGTATTTACATTGTCAATACTATTGTTATTCATATCACGAAAATCACCATTATTCTTAGTTTCCTTAAATTCGATAGCTTCAGTTTTTCCTGATTGTTGTGTTTCACAATGTTCAGCTTCTTTCATCACTCTTTCTCCATTACTTCTAAAAGAATTATTTGTATCATTAAATAAAATTCCATTCATTCTCAAAACCTGTGCATCTTCTTCTGTAAACGGATACCATCCCTGTTTAATAAGTTTTTTGACATGCATTTCATTATATTTAAGACCAAATATAGCCGATAAAATAAACATCAATGGGAAAAATATCAGCCCAGCCGTACCAATTATAATGAAAGCAATTCCAGCAATCATATAATCTCCTTTAATTAAAGGATATATAAATCCTAGAAAAAATGCCGCTTTTGAAAATCCAAATTTCACTTCTTTTCTTAAAATTCCATTTTCTAAAATTGCTCTTTTCCCATTCATCTGTTTCATGAGTAATCATCTCCTTTTATTTTTTATATATTTTATTTTCAAAAATATGATATTATCTAAACATTAAAGTAAAATGAGAGTTTTCGTATTTTTTAAATTTGTAGTAAATTACTACAATTTTAATTATCAAAATATACATTTATTGTGAGATAAGGATTTGCAACAATGAGCAGTCCTGTAAAAAATATAGTAAAAACTGTCGTTAAATAAAATAATTTAATAATAAATCTTATTAGAAAATACAGATTATGTTAAAAATAAGAAATTTTAATTCTTTGCTAATAGATTATGTAATTCAAAAATTATTAAGTATTTACTATTTAAATAAAGAATAGCATATATTTTATAAAAAAGAAAAACTCAGAAAAATTTCTGAGTCTAAGTAGGCCTTGGTATAAGCCGGATTCTGTATTTGTTAATCATTTATCTAAATCAATAATTGCTTATGGATTTTAGCGAGCTACCAATCAAGTCAAGACGGGCCGCCTCTTAATAACTTTCTGCTTGCTCTTGCTTTAGGAGGGGTTTACCTAGCTAATTTAATCTCTTAAATTACTGGTAGTCTCTTACACTACCTTTTCACCCTTACCTGAAAAAGACAGGCGGTTTCTTTTCTGTGGCACTTTCCTTAGAATTTCTTCCAGCAGCCGTTAGCTGCCTCCCTTGCCCTGCAAAGTCCAGACTTTCCTCTTAAAAATAAATTTTCAAGCGATTAACTCCAAAACCTGAATTTATAGTATCATTTTTTATCTATTTTTGTCAATTTGATTTATAGATTTTTCAAAACAATTTCTGCAATATCCTTCGCTCTAAGCCCGTAATTTGTAAGCATAGTTTCTCCATCTGCACTTTGCCCAAAAACATCCTGTATTCCATGTTTTACAACTTTTGCAGGATGAACTTCTGACAAGTATTCTGAAACTGCACTTCCAAGTCCTCCAATTACCGAATGTTCTTCACTTGTTACAATAAATTTACATTCTTTCGCTGCTTTCAAAACTGTTTCTGTATCTAACGGTTTTATCGTAGAAACATTAATCACTCTTGTTTTTACCTCTTTTTCTTCCAGTAATTTCGCCGCCTCAAGAGCTTCTGAAACCATAAGGCCAGTCGCTAAAATTGCCACATCGTTTCCTTCCCTCAAAGTTGCAGCTTTCCCTATTTCAAATTTATAATTTTCATCAAATAATACTGGAATATTCAGTCTTCCAATCCTTACGTACACAGGCCCCTTGTATTCAGCCGCCGCAAAGACCATTTTTTCCGTTTCTACTGCATCTGCTGGCGATAGCACTACCATTCCTGGAATTGCACGCATTAAAGCCACATCCTCAACTGACTGGTGTGAACCTCCATCTTCTCCCAACGAAACCCCTGCGTGAGTTGGACAAATTTTAACATTCAATTGTGGATATGCCACCGAGTTTCTAATCTGATCAAAAGCACGTCCCGCGGCAAAATGTGCAAAAGTTGAGGCAAACGGTATTTTCCCAGTCGTTGCGATTCCTGCCGCCGTTCCAATCATATCAGCCTCTGCAATCCCCACATTTATATGTCTTTCTGGAAACTCTTTTTTAAAATACGCAGTCATTGTTGATTTTGACAAGTCTGCTTCCAGCACTACCACATCTTTATTTACTTTTCCCAATTTGACTAACGCTTCTCCATAAGCCACTCTAGTTGATTTTTTTTCCATTCTCATATTCTCCTATTTTTATATTGATATTTGGTCTTTTCTAAAAGTTTATAATTCCTGTTTACACAGTAGACCTGCTCGATAACATGAGTTCTTTTATTTACACAAGGGGTCAAGATCCCTTGCTTCAGAACCTTTATTTTATCAAATCTTAAATACGTATAGTTTCCGAGCAAGCCTAGTAATTTCAATCTTAGCTCAATTCTTCCATTGCCTTCTTGTATTCTTCATCATTTGGAGCAGCCCCGTGGAATCCAGCGTTATTTTCCATGAATGAAACACCTTTTCCTTTTACAGTGTTTGCAACTATTACTGTTGGCTGTCCTTTTACTGTTCTTGCTGTGTCAAGAGCATTTATGATTTCTTCATAATTGTGTCCGTCAATCTCGATTACATTCCATTTGAAAGCCTTGAACTTTTCCCCAACTGGAGCGACATCCATTACATCCGAAACTTTTCCATCAATTTGCAAGTTATTATAGTCAACTATCGCAACTAAATTGTCAAGCTTGTAATGTGCTGCTGTCATAGCCGCTTCCCAAACTTGACCTTCCTGCAATTCTCCATCTCCTAGAATTGCGTAAACTCTATAATCATTATTGTAAATTTTTGCACTCAAAGCCATTCCGTTTGCTGCAGACAGTCCTTGTCCCAAAGAACCTGTTGACATTTCAACTCCAGCCAGTTTTTTCATGTCAGGATGCCCTTGAAGCGGAGAATGCCATTTTCTAAGTGTTGGAATAAGATTTTTCCCTTCATCCCCTAAAAATCCTTTTTCTATCAAAGCCGCATACAGTGCAGGAGCAGCATGCCCTTTACTAAGAACCAATCTATCCCTGTTTTCCATTTTTGGATTTTTTGGGTCAATGTTCATTTCTTTCCAGTAAAGCACAGCTAAAATATCAGCAATCGAAAGTGAACCTCCTGGATGTCCTGATTTTGCCCTGTAAATCATTTCAATAATATCTTTTCTCAATGTTTTTGCCTTTTTTTGCAAATCTTCAATTTTCATAAAAACCTCCATTTTTTATTTATAAATATCAATAATTAACTAAAATTAATCCTCTTTTTTCAGATTATAGAAAAACAGCGAAACGCCAAACAGCGCTAATGCTACGACAAGTGTCACTTTAACTCCAACTTCAGTTGCACCTTTCACGCCATTCTGAACATTCTGATTTCCAACAACAAGTAAAGTTGACTGAACAACTTGCTGCACTAGAAATGCCAATTTTAGAAACATTCCCTGTATTCCAAACATAAAGCCTTCCAAACTTACTTTTTTAGTTTCTGACAGTTTTGCAGAAATTTCACTAAGCATTGCCTGTGGGAAAATAAACGCTGCACCACTTAATCCTGTTCCACAAATTACAAAAAGTAAATATGCAAAAATTGAATTATTTTTATTAATAAACAATAGACCAAAAGTACCGATTATTAAAAGCAGCATATCCACAATCAATATTTTCTTATACGAATACTTTTTCCCAAACTTGTTTGTAATTGGAAAAAATAGCCCCGCCATTCCAAATAGCACAACTGATATCACAGTCAAATATTTAATATCCTTTTGCATTACAGCGCTCAAATAATATGTCAAATCTCCACGAAGTATGTTAAATCCGCAAAAGAAAAAGAAGTATCCTAAAAAATACAAAATAATTTCCTTATCCTTCAAATGTGAAATTGATTTCATAAACCCAAGCGATTCAGTCTTAGGACGATTTTGTGTAAGCTGCTTTTCCTTTAGGAAAAATATACACGCATAAATCCCTAAAACTGACAATATTGTAATCAAAATTACTGTTTTACGTATTCCAACTTCTGTATTCAGCACTCCATTTACTACCCCCAATTTTGAAATCAAAATACCCGGCAGAACCATCGCAACCCCAGTAAATATGAGCCTAAAAGTTGACTGCATTGTAGAAAGGTTAAGCCTTTCTTCCTTATTTGAAGCCAAATCTGGAATTAGAGCGTTATACGGTGCTGCGACTAAAGTATATGCCGTAAAATACAGTCCTCCAACGACCGATAAATAAATAAGTGTTGTCATCTGCGAACTTTTAATTGGATAAAAATACATAACCGTAAGAATCCCAAGCGGTAATCCTCCAACTAGCATAAATATTGATCTTTTTCCAAACCGTGATTTTGAATTATCAGATAAAAATCCTACAACAGGATCTGATATTGCATCAATAATCCTCGCAAAAATAAACGCTAGAACTAAATATTGCGGCTTTAACAGCGGAACTAAATTTTTCTCCGTTTCGGGCGGTAAATAGTAATACGACAGCCATTGATTATAAATCTGGTCAATCATAAAATATGAAACCCCAAGCCCGTAAATTATGTAACTTTTTTTCGTTAATCTTGAACTCATTAAATTTTCTACCTTTCTGTTTTTTATATTGTTTATATTATTCTCCATTTAAATATCAATTATTTAATAAATTTTGAATTATATGCTAAATTAGAACTTCTTATATTTAACATAATTTCTAATTTCCAATATTAAATTATTTTGTTTATTTTTCGCAGGATTGCTCATTACCGCAAATCCTTATCTTGCAGTAAAAGTTTATCCTGATAATTAAAATTGTTGCAAGATTGCTACGCAATACCTATGACTAGACTTCGAATTTTATTTATCCAACTCCGAAACTCCTCCTTCCAGTCGTCAGACAATCGTAGTTGAACAAATAAAAGCTCCGTCGATTTATAAAATACATTTTAATTATTTAGAAACATTTTTTTTATAACTTTAATTTGTTAAAAACTCTTTTACTGCCTCAACATATTCATCTTTACATTCAGGATCAGCATAAATTCTTGTGTGTGAACCTTTTTCAAAAACTTTTAGCTTGATATTTTCATTCTGTGCAAGTTCGTTATATTCTTCCATAAGCATTCCATAAGTTGTAGCCTTGTCATTTTTAGACTGAATTATCAAAGTAGGTATTCTTTTTAGCAAATACGATAATCTAAGCTTATCAAGATGGCTTCCAACTCTTAAATTAAAAATTCTTACAATAACACTTACAATAAATTTTGGAACACGACGTTTTTTTGCATCTTCCTTAATTCTCTTTCTTATATTCGAAATCGAACTGTCCAAAATCAGCTTATCAATCACAATCCCTTTTTTTCTAAGTGCCTTCACGTACATTTTAGAAGCAATCGCAGAACCCATTCCTCCTTGTGAAAACCCGTAAAGTGTAAAATTGTTCTTTCCAAATCTTTCATTCAGCATTTCCATTGTATGAAAAATATCCTGTCCAAAGCAGTACCCCATCTTAGTTTTAGCCACATCAGACTTTCCAGAGTTTCTCAAATCTGGAATAAAAAAATTATACTCCTTGTCAAGTCCAATATTTTTAAACATTTCCAAATATTGTAACGAAGCGAGCCTATTTACACCACGACCATGCGAAATAATCATCGTTTTTGTAGCTTCCTTATTCTCAATAAGCCATCCATAAAGCTGTATTTTCCCTGACTTATACTCAATTTCCTTAAAATTATACCCATAATCATAAGGATTTGCCTTATTATCCTCAATATTATACTTCTGTCTCAATTTTTTACTGTTATACACCTCTTCAAATGTAACTCTCGGATATTTTTCAATCTGATTAATAAAATACCGTATCGACATATATGCTATCACAAAGAAAAATATCATAAACAGCACATTAATTGTTATTAACAATCCCATTCCTATAATCCTCTCCTATTCTTTTTATTTATTTATAAAATTCATTAATACAATTTTTTTAATTTCAGTTTTCTTTCTAACAAACTGTATTAAATCTTCGTTATACAAAAATTATGGTTATTCACTTTTATAATTTTTTATATTTTATTTGTTAAAACAATTCAATCTAAACAAACAATCGGATTTAACTTCTCTTTTTTGCCTAAAATTAATTCCTTTATCAGAAATCCATTCTTTTCAACTTGTATTTTTTCCAAAAAGTTTTCTTGAATCTCAAAATTTTCTAAATTTTGATTATTTTTATCAAAATTTCTAAATTTTTCAATATCCTTCCAATTTACAAAGACATCTTTTTTCTGAAAATCATTTTCCGTATCAAAGTTTTCAATTTTATTATTTTCACGAATCTTTTTCAAATATTCCTGACCCTTTTTATTAAAACCTAAAATTCTTACATAATTTATTTCAAAATCCATCATATCAGCTTTTATATTTAGTAAAATATTCAAAATAATCCGTTCTACACGTTTATTCGATAAATTTCTAGATTTTGTATTTTTCAAAAATTCTATATATTTTTGCGAATTCAACATTGTTCCGTATATTCTAGCATAAATTTCTTCAGTTATATCATATATTTCCATTATTTTTTCTTTTTTTTCTGTCAAAATCTTATATTTCACAATTTTAAAGATTTCTTCCTTTATTTTATCTCCACTAAATCTGTTATTTATCTTCCATTCCAAATTTTTAAAAATAATGTCAAATGATTTTTCTGGTAAAAATTTCTGAATCTCTTCTAGTTTCCAAAAGATTCTTTCTTCTGTTTTTACATTTTTCAAACTTTCTAAATCTATTTTTTCCCTAATATTTTGCTTTTTCTCAAAATTATAATTTTTTTTTTCAATTTCTTTTGAATTTTCTACTCCTCTATTTTTTAAAAAACTACATTTTTTTTCAATAATAGAATTTTTTATTTTTTCAAAATCAAATTTTTCTTCAGAAAATTTATCCAAAATCTTTTCCAGCTCATTTCTCAAAAACGAAGCACTAGCAAACTCTTCCCTATCCTCAGAAACGTTCTCTTCATTATATTCTGAAATTTCTCTTTTTATAATATACGGTTTTATTTTAAGATTGCTATTTTCTATCTCACGCATATATTCCAGAGCCAAAATATTATTTGACTTCACAATTCCATCTAAATTATATTCCTTTAATGCCAGTCTTTGAGAAGTGCTGTAACTGTTGCCTTTTTTCATATATTCCATAAGCTTGTCCTTATAATCCTGCCTTTTCTGCAGTTCAAGCACCTTTTGCAAAATCTCAATATTTTCCTCTTCCGCTCCAAAAACCTGAATATCTATTCCCAAATAATCCAAAATTTTTGTTGCCATTCTTGAAAAAATCTCAGCATTCTGAATCGAATAATAAAGTGGCAACTCCACAACCAAATCAACTCCGCATCCTAAGCTAACCTGTGTTTTCTCCCACTTATCCAAAAACGAAATTTCTCCCCGTTGAACAAAATCTCCACTTATCACTACCACAATCAAGACATCTTCACCAAATATCTCTTTAATTTTCCTGATTTGATACAAATGTCCGTTGTGAAATGGATTATATTCAGCTACAATTCCTATTTTTAACAATTTTCTCTCCTAAAAACTTTTCTCACATTACAAGTATTATACCATATATCAAGATGATTTTTATAAGTTTTTTCAATTTTATTATAAAATTTCTTTAAATTTACACTTTAAAATTACTCTATTGAAATATCTTATGGAAAATTATATAATAAACTCAAAAACTAAAGGAGAACACCAATGAAAATACACTTTATATTACACGAAGCATTTGAAGCGCCAGGAGCTTATCTTGCTTGGGCAGCACTTTCTGGACACGATATTTCCACAACAAAAGTATATCAATATGAAAAGTTACCTGAAAATGCAGATTCATTTGATTTTTTAATTGTGATGGGCGGACCGCAGAGTCCTATTGGAGATAACAACGAATTTCCATATTTTGATGCAAAAGCTGAAATTGAATTAATCAGAAAAGCTGTAAAGGCAGATAAATTTGTAGTCGGAGTATGTCTTGGTGCTCAATTGCTAGGAGAAGCATTTGGTGGCAAAACAGAAAAAAGCCCTTTCCGTGAAATAGGAAATTTTCCAATTGAACTAACAAAAGATGGACTGGAAGATGACAACATAAAACATTTTGAAAAACAAGCTACTGTAGGGCATTGGCATAGCGATATGCCAGGATTAACAGATACTGCAAAAGTCTTGGCAGCAAGTAAAGGGTGTCCACGACAGATTATAAAATATAGTGAAAAACATTATGGCTTTCAATGTCATCTCGAATTTACAAAAGCTCTAACTGAATTGTTAATAGATTCAGATAAAACTCTTGAGCAGGATAGCCAAACTTTACCTTTTGTTCAATCTCCTCAAACTATACGTAGCAATAGCTACGATGAAATGAATAATCTTCTTTATGAATTTTTATATAAACTTACAAAAAAATAAAATAAACGTATTGAAATCAGTCAAATTTAGACTAAAATATTGTTTAAATCTTGTTTTTAAAATATTTTAAGGTATAATTGTAGTAAAAGTAATTTGAAACAAAAAATTTAGGAGGTTTTATTATGAAAAAATTATTTTTTTCGATTTTTTTAATGTTTTGTATCAACGTTTTTTCCAATGTAAATTATAATGTTTTTGTAATTATGGATAACAATGCAACTAAAAATGTGGAGAACATTTCAAAAGGGCTTAAAGATGCAGGAATCGAAAGCCTTTATTCCAAAGGATATGCAGTTCATCTGACACTTTATCTTACAGAATATAATCCTGAAGCACTAAAAACAATAAAAGATACTGTCAATAAGATTGCAAATCAGACAAAGTCTTTTGATATAGAGTTTTACAGATTAAGAAAAACTGGCGGAAACTGGTTTATGCTTGATGCTCAAAACAATGAAGCTATACAACAGCTTGCAGACGAAATAACAGTTAGCTTAAACAAATATCGTGCAAAGGACGCAAAAGTTCCCGACTGGGCAAAATCTATTCCTGAAAAAGTAAAATCCTTTAATTTGTACGGCTCTCCAAACGTATTTACAAGTTTTGATCCGCACATAACTTTACTTACTCCAGAGGATTCAGCAAAAATAGATGCATTTACTTCAAAATATGATTTTAAACCTTTCAAATCTAAAGTCATTGGTATAGGAATCGCTCAAGTTGACGATTTGGGGCAAGCAAAAAATATAATTTATTCGGTAAAATTTAAAAAATAAAAAAGGAAAAAATTCTATGAAAAAACTTGAAAATTATGAACAAATACTTAATAAAATAAAAGAAGAAGAATATTTTTTATTATACGTTTCAATGAATAATTGCAGCGTTTGTCAGGTTGATATGCCAAAAGTTGAGAAAATTGTTAATGAACAAAATTTCCCCGCTTATTATATCAAAGCATCTGAAATTCCTGAAGCTGTTGGGCAATTAAGTCTATTTTCAGTCCCAGTAGTTATTCTATTTTATGAAGGCAGAGAGATACACAGACAAGCTAAAATTATTGATTTTGGCGAATTAAATTATAGAATTGAACAGATTATATAAAAAATAATCAAAGCTAACTAAAATATTTATTAAACATTGTTTTTAGATTTTTTTAAGGTATAATGATAATAAATAAAAGTAATCTAAAATAGAAATTCTAGGAGGCTTTATTATGATAAAAAAAATATTTTTTTTAGCTTTTATACTATTTTGTTTTAATATTTTTTCCAATGCAGATTACAGTACTTCTAATGACAATTCTAACGTTTCTGCTTCAGATCAAAGTTTTAGTGATGCAGAAATATTCTTCATTATTATTGGAGGAGCGATTTTATTTAATTTTTTTAGTTCCGATTCCAGTACAAATGAAAATTATAACGTTTTCATAATTATGGATAATAGTGCAACTAAAAATATTAAAAATATTTCAAAGAAATTAGAGGAAAATCAAATTGAAAACCTTTATACACAAGGATATGTTATACATGTGACATTATATCTTACAAAATATGAAAAAAATTCTCTATATAAAATCAAGGAAACTGTCGAAAAAATTGCAAACCAGACAAAATCTTTTGATATGGAATTTTACAAGTTAGAAAAAACAGAAAGAAAAACGCTTGCAGTTTATGCCAAAAATAATCAAAATATTCAGCAGCTTGCAGATGAAATTACAGTCAACCTAACTAAGTACCGTAAGAAAGACATAGAAACTCCTGAGTGGGTAAGGTACTTTCCTGAAAAAGAAAAATTGTTCAATTTATATGGCTCTCCAGATGTATTTATGAACTTTGATCCGCATATAACCTTGCTCACTCAGGAAAATTCATCCAAAATAAATTCATTTATCTTAAATTACAATTTTACCCCCTTCAAAACTAAAGCAATTAGTATAGGAATTGGCAAGGCAAATAACTTAGGACAGATAAAAGAGATAATTTATTCACAAAGTTTAATTAGCTAATTGAAATATGCTCAAACTCCTTTTTTAAATAAAATTTAATGTAAGTTGCCTAATAAAAGAGTCGCATGAAAATATAATTGAAATAAATCAAAAGGGAGTCATTTCTAAATTTTAACCAAAAACTAGAACTAATTCCCTTTATTTTATTTATCCAATAATTTCAACCCATAAGATCTAAAAATTTCTTCAGCTTTTTCAACTAATTCTCTCGTTGGTGTTGGCGTATCCTTTAATTTATATTCTTTCCCAACTTTTTCCCACTTATACTGCCCCATTTGGTGAAATGGCAAAACATCCACTCTTTCCACATTTTTTAACTGGGAAGTAAACTTTGCCCACTCATGCAAATCATTTTCATCATCAGAATATCCAGGAACTAACACATATCTTAACCAAGTCGGCTTATTAATCTCATTCAAATATTTTGCAAATTTTAATGTATTATCAAGCTCCACTGAAGTCAATATTTTATATTTTTCAGGATTTATGTGCTTAATATCAAGCAGAACCATATCAACAAGCTCAAGCACCTGTTTTGCCTTATCAGAGAAAATATACCCGGATGTATCAAGTGCCGTTTGAATCCCATTTTCACGACAAAGCTTAAACAGCTCCATCAAAAATTCAGGCTGCATCAAAGGCTCACCGCCAGATACAGTAACCCCACCAGTTTTTATAAATCCCTTTACTTTTAAAATTTCATTCATAACTTCCTGAGCCGTCATAATCATCTTATTGTCCTTAATTTCCCAAGTATCCACATTATGACAGTACAGACATCTAAGAGGGCATCCTTGCAAGAACAGCACAAATCTAATTCCAGGCCCATCCTTAGTCCCAAATGATTCGAATGAATGTATGTACCCTTTTACTTTCATATTAGTTTTCTCTCTTTCTTTTTTATTCAATAAATTATTCGATAACTTAAACTTTATTTTATACTAAACCTCGTTTAAAAATGAGAATAAATTTTTATAACAGGGTTCTCCAATAGCTAATTCATAACTATTCAACTTTTTTCTTATGTTCGTAGGATTGCTCATTGCCGCAAATCCTATAACCTATGGCTAGTCTACGACATTTTTCTGCACTGACAAAAAACTCGCTATGCTCAAACAGTTTTGCCAGCACAGAAAAATGCTCCGACAGATTTTCGAGCCAGATTCTATTTAAAAAACGAAAATTATATCTAAAATTATTTGAAAATACTAAATTTATATCCTTTATTAGAAAAATGTATAATAAATTCGTTATTTAAATGGGTTTTGGTATTAAACAGAGTTTAGTTTAAATTATCATATAATAGAAAAGAATGCCGCATAACTCATATTTTATGAAACTATGCGACATTTCTCATATTAGTTGAAAATTATCGGTTAATTTTCAGACTTTTTATCAATTTTAAATTACATTTTATTTGATATTGTTCTGTTAATTACATCTAATTGTTGTTCTTTAGTCAATTTAACAAAGTTTACTGCATATCCAGAAACTCTGATTGTTAATTGAGGATAATTTTCAGGATGTTCCATTGCATCTTCTAACAATTCTCTTCCGAATACGTTTACATTCAAGTGATGTCCTGTTTGATTGAAGTATCCATCCATTAATCCAACTAGGTTAGTTTGTTTTTCATTTGAATTTTTACCTAATGTTTCTGGTGTAATTGCAAATGTGTAAGAAATTCCATCGTTTGCATCTTCAAACGGAATTTTAGCTACTGAGGCAAGTGAAGCAACAGCTCCTCTTGTATCTCTTCCATGCATAGGATTTGCTCCTGGCCCAAATGGTGCTCCAGCTCTTCTTCCATCAGGAGTATTTCCTGTTTTCTTACCATATACAACATTTGAAGTAATTGTCAATACAGATTGTGTAGGAGTGGCATCTCTATACATTTTATGAGTTCTTAATTTATTCATAAATCTTCTTGTAATGTCTACTGCAAACTGATCTGTAGCATCGTCATTATTTCCAAATGGAACATAGTCTTTTTCATTGATATAGTCAACTGCATCCCCTTCTTCATCTCTTACAACTTTTACTTTACCGTATTTAATAGCTGCCAATGAATCTGCAATAATTGATAATCCTGCAATTCCAAATGCTTCTGTTCTTCTAATATGAACATCATGCAATGCCATTTCTAATGCTTCATAAGAATATTTATCATGCATATAGTGAATAATGTTTAATGATTTAACATAAGTTGAAGCTAACCAGTCTAATACTTTATCCAGTTTTTCCCATACTTCATCAAATTCAAGATATTCGCTCTTAATTGGCTCAAATTGCCCTTCTGGAGTTACTTGTATTTTTAATTTTTCATCTTTTCCACCATTAATTGCATATAATAATGCTTTTGGCAAGTTTACTCTTGCTCCAAAGAATTGCATTTGGTGTCCGATAGTCATTGGAGATACACAACATGCAATTCCATAGTCATTACCAAATTGTGGTCTCATAATGTCATCATTTTCATATTGTACTGATGATGTATCAATTGATACTTTTGCACAGAATTTTTTCCAAGTTTCAGGTAATTGTTCGCTCCATAGAACTGTTAGGTTTGGTTCAGGCGAAGTTCCCATGTTGTACAATGTATGTAAAATTCTGAATGAGTTTTTAGTAACTAATGATCTTCCATCTTCTCCAATACCACCGATTGATTCAGTTACCCAAACTGGATCTCCTGAGAATAATGCATCATATTCTGGTGTTCTTAAGAATCTGATTATTCTTAATTTCATAACAAAGTGATCCATTATTTCCTGAGCTTCTTTTTCAGTCAAAGTACCTTCTTGCAAATCTCTTTCCAAGAAAATGTCTAAGAATGTAGAAGTTCTTCCAATACTCATTGCAGCTCCATTTTGATCTTTTGTAGCGGCTAAGTATGCAAAATATAGCCATTGTACTGCTTCTTTACCGTTAGTAGCTGGTCCAGAAATGTCAAAGCCATAAGATTCAGCCATTCTCTTTAAAGCATGCAATGCTTTAATTTGTTCAAAAACTTCTTCTCTAAGTCTTATTACATCTTCTGTCATTTCAGCTGGATCCATATTTTTCAATTGATTTTGTCTGTCAGCAATTAATCTGTCTACTCCGTAAAGTGCAACTCTTCTATAATCTCCAATAATTCTTCCACGTCCGTAAGCATCTGGAAGTCCAGTTATAATTCCTGTTTTTCTTGCTTTTCTGATTTGATCAGTATATGCTGAGAAAACTCCATCATTATGAGTTTTTCTATATTTAGTAAAAATTTCTTCAGTTTGAGGATCTAGTTCATATCCAAATGCTTCCAAACTGTTTTTTACCATTCTCAATCCACCATTTGGAAAAATCGCTCTTTTTAAAGGTGCATCAGTTTGTAATCCTACTATCTTTTCCAAATCTTTATTAATATACCCTGCTCCATAAGCGTCAATTTGTGAAGGTATTTTAGTTTCAGCGTCATAAATACCTTTTTCTCTTTCTACCTTGAATTTTTCTGAAAGGCTTTTCCACAATTCAGTAGTAGCTTCTGTTGGCCCTTCTAAAAAGCTGTCATCTCCTAAATACTCAGTATAATTTAATCTGATAAATTCTGTAACATCGATGTTGTCTTTCCAATTTCCTTCTTTAAATCCTCTCCATGCGTCCATTATTTAAAAACACATCCTTTCAATTTATATTATATTTACCATAATTTTGTAATTATTATAATATTATCTTCACTCTACGGTAATTATACCCCAAAAAATTTTTAAAAGCAAATATTTTTTTAAAATTTTTTTATGAAAATTTCTATTAAAAAAAATTGCTTTAAAAGCAATCTTGAAAATTATAATTTTCTAATATTATTTATAATTTATGCTTATTTTCTTATTTTTTTAGAAAAAATTTTACGTTCCTGCTTAAATTCCAGATACTTTATCATTGCTGTCCTCATGTATATCATCTGTACTAAAAAATTTGCTCTGCTCTTCAAGGCTCCTCTTTCTTTTTCCACTTCAAAATGATATATTGGAGTATCTGAAAAATTTTTTATTACATTTATAAATTTTGAACTAGAAATCAGTAAAATTTGTTCATAGCGTCTGCTTCCTTTTGGAAGAAACTTTTTAAAATTCTTTAGATGCTCCACTTTCACTATTTTCACAAAATTAAATATTTTTCTGATTTTTCCAAATACCTTCATAATTTCATTCTCTTCCAAGTCAAATAGTATCAATGTTGGAATTTTTGGAACTTTATCCACATGAACATATCTTTTTACAATCTGTTTTCCAAAAAGATTTTCATCTTCAAAATTTACAGATGTTTCAGCAATATCGTAAACTTTTACTCTGCCTTCCTGTTTAAATTTTTCCAACTTGAGTTTTTCTAATCCTGTAGGTTTTGTATTCTTTTCAAGCAATAGTTGAGCATTTATTGTATTTATCAGGTCATCCACATTTTTTCTATTTTTGTGCAGTTTTTTATAAAACATTGTTACAAATTTGGAATTTTCTTTTATTTTCTCCTTTTTAAAAATTTTATCCATCATTATGAAAAATTCTTCATTTTCAATACTTCTCTTTACATTGTATCTACTTTTTATTTCTCTATTCTGTATGTTCAAAAGAAAATAAGTGAGCATTACATATTTTTCATTTACTGAAACTATACCTGTAAATTTTTCAATGTATGAAAAAATTATCTTTTTTATATATCTTATATTTTTTACTTCTAATATTTCTTCAATAATTTTAAAATAAAGATTTTCCTGATATGTACTTTTTCCTAAATGATTCTTTTCAATTCTTCTGGAAAGTATTTCTTTTAAATAGTTTTCCTTTAACCTTTTAAAATCGTATCCTCTTTCTTCAAACAATCTTTCTATACTTCTTGATTTTTCATATTCAGAATAATTTATCCCAAATATCTTCAGCACCTGTCTTAGATCATTTTGTATATTCCTGTTGTTTTCTTGAATTCTTCTTATGTTTTTGTTGAACTTGTAAATATTCAGTTTTTCATTTCCAAAGAGTAAAATTAGTGTTATAAGTTCTCTTCTGAATGTCATTTTTGTATTTATTTCTCTATCTTCTATCTTAAATATGTCTTCATTATATTTTCCAAAATAGAAGAAGTGATTTTTATCCTTATGTATTATGCTGTTATCATTCTCTAGCAAAAAATTATTTAAGTTATCAAGCGTGTAGTCCAAGTTTTTAAAGCTATATTTCTCTTCAATATATCTTCTGTCAATAATTTTAAAATTCAATATTTCACGTAATAAATCACTTTCATTAAAATCAATTTTCACTACCCATTTTCACCCCATAATTATTATTTGCCCTGTAATAGTGATTATTACAAGCGTTTTCATAATAACAATTATGAGTTTATTTTTTTAGATTACATTTCTGATTTTCTGAATTAACAAAAATATCCCATAAATACTGAGTTTCTAACAATTATAGAAAATTAATTTAAAATTAAATCAAAAATTGTATATAATATAAAATGTCTTGACTTATTATGATTTTTATAGGTAAAACTAGATTTTTTTAACTAAAGTAATATCGATTTTTTTGAAGAAAATGTCTTTAAGAAGTGTTTCAATGTGAAAATATAGTAAAACTCATACAAAAACGACCTAAAAATACGGTATAATAATATTACGGCATATAAAAAAGATTTTATAGAAAAAGAATTTTAAATTTTTATTATGAAAACTGAAAAATAAAAATGTTATTTCAATTCAACATAAGTTCCAACACATTGTATGGATAGATAAAGCTTAAGAAGAAATTAAAAAACATAGCTCATAATTTTAATATGCTTGAGGAAGCAGTTACTTCTGTTTTATTTGATAAGATAGTTCTGTTTTGAATGGGTTTTACTATAAAATAAAGGGAGAAAACGTTTTCTGTTCTCTCCCTTCTAAAAATATCTTTATTTACAAAACTTAAAATTCTATTTCTAAAAAATTACCTTAAATCTTGGATTTAAATTTATATCATTCCATGCATACTTAAATCCAAAATAACTTTTCTTAACTCCTGTTACTATTTAATTTATTAGTATCAAGAATATCTCTAAAACATCTTTTCAGCTATCTCTATATTTTTCACAAAATACACCTTTCCATCTTCTTTATATTCCAAAAGCATTGGATAAATTTTCACTCCATTTTTTATCGCTTCATAAAAAGTTTCTGAAAAGTCCCTGTCAATAATATGTTCAGGTGCAAAAATTTCTGATTTTCTAAAAATTAAAATAAAAACAGCTGTTCTAAATCCCTCTTTTTTAAGTTCTATCAGTTCCTTCAGATGTTTTAAGGCACGCGCGGAAGGAGAGCCAGGAAATTGAGCAGTTTTTCCATTTACCAAAGTACAGCCTTTTACCTCAACATAAATTTTATCTTTTTCAGTTTCCAGGTAAAAATCGAGTTTACTATTATTATGCTTAATTTCAGGCTTTATATACAAAGGCTTTCCAAATGGGGAAATTTGTGCATTGTTAAATATAGATTCTGTAATGTAGCGATGAAAAGCTGTATTAATAAGTATAATTTCTCCATGAACCTTTACTGCGATTACATCCCATCTAGTTTTTCGATTCTCATTATTAGCCTTTTTTATAAGCAATTCAGCCCCATCAATCAATAATTCCGTCAGTCTGCCCGTATCATGCAAATGTGCAAATTCTTCCCCAGAATAATCTTCATTTTTACAGTTGCTTTTAAATTCAAATCTGACTGTAAATCGAGTAACCCTTTCTTTGAAATTTACGATTTTATCGTAATTTATTGTATAAAGAATTTTATTTTTTTTCATTTGTCTTTCCTCTTTAAGTAGTTATGATTTTAGAATATCATATTTAAAATAAATAAACAAGAAAATTTTATGACTATTAATAAAGTAAAAAATATGTGATATAATAAATGATAATTTAAAAAATAGGTTTAATAAAAAGAAAGGAAAATATTATGTTTGCAGATATTATTAAAGTATTTATTTTAAGCCTTGTGGAAGGGCTTACAGAATTTATACCTGTCAGCAGTACAGGGCATATGATTATTGTAGATCAGTTTTTGCAGCTTTCACAAAATGAGGAGTTTGCCAACGCATTCAAGATAATTATACAGTTAGGGGCCATTTTATCCGTAGTTGTGTATTATTGGAAAAGAATTTTTCCATTTGCAAAAGGGCTTAGCAAGAGTCAAAGAGCAGATATTATTCAAATGTGGATAAAAATAGTAATTGCAGTGCTTCCTGCAGTTGTGCTAGGACTTCTTTTTGATGATATTATTGACAAAGTACTGTTTAATTCGGTAGTTGTGGCAATAATGCTTGTTATTTATGGAGTTATACTTATTTGGCTTGAGTCAAGAGAGAAAAAGGAAGGCGGAATTGCTTCAATTACTCAGATGTCAGTAAAAACTGCAATTGGAGTAGGGCTGTTTCAATGTCTTGCGATGATTCCTGGAACTTCGAGATCGGCTGCTACAATTATTGGTGGAGTTTTGCTTGGATTAAATAGAGTTTTAGCAACGGAATTTTCATTTTTTCTGGCAATTCCGACAATGCTTGGGGCGACACTTTTAAAACTAGTGAAACTTGGTACAGCTTTAAGCGGATATGAATGGTTTTTAATTGCATTAGGTTTTGTGCTGTCGTTTGTATTTGCGTATGCTGTGATAAAAGTATTTATGAATTACATTAAAAAGCATGATTTCAAGATATTTGGATATTATCGGATTGTTCTTGGGATAGTTGTGCTGTTATTATACTTTATGGGAGCTATAAAATAGATGATAAGAGCGAATATTGAGATTAATCAGAATAAACTTGAGGAATTTATACGTGTGCTTTTACCTGAGCATTATGATGTTCTTTCGGAAAATAGTGAAAATGATGTGGAAATTAGTGTTAATTTTAGAAAAAATCAAGATGTGGAAAACTTTGACAATGATTGTGGAAAACTAAAAGATTCAGAAAGTGATAACACAGAAATAATTACTGTAAATACAGTATTAATTGATAATAAAAATGGGAAAATTTTAAAAGAAGTAACATTTTCACATAAGAAAGTCAATGAAGAATATTTTGATCAGGCAGAAGTTATGGCAAAAAGTTCCTTGATGAGACTTTTTGATAAAAAAAATGAATATAAATGGGGTATTTTAATAGGAGTACGTCCTACAAAGATTGTAGGGCGTTTTTTAAAGATGGGGTTATCTTATAATGAAATTAACGAAATATTGGAAAAAATATATCTTGTAAGCAATGAAAAAAGAAATCTTCTGCTAGACATTGTAAAACGTCAAGAGCCATATCTGGACAAAGAAACAATTGGAATTTATATCGGAATCGCCTTTTGTCCTACAAAATGTTCATATTGTTCATTCCCAGCCTATCTGCTACGTGGAAAATATGCAGAGCGATATGATGAATACATAGAGTCAATTTACCACGAAATCCGTGAAATCGGACAATTAACGCAGGAACTTGATTTAAAAATCAACACAATTTATATCGGTGGAGGAACACCTTCAATCTTGACAGCAGAAGAAATTGACAAATTACTAAAAACAGTAAAAGAAAACTATAATTTAGATTATTTAAAGGAATTTACATTTGAAGCTGGAAGGATTGATACGCTGGATCAGGAAAAATTAGCTATTATCAAAAGCTATGGAATAAATAAAATTAGTATAAATCCGCAGTCTTTTAATGAAAAAACTTTAAAACTTGTAAATCGTTATCACGACAGGGAACAGTTTGATAATGTCTATAAACTTGCTAAAAATCTTGGATTAGAAATAAATATGGACTTGATTTTAGGCTTGCCACGTGAAACTACAGAAGATATTTTGTACACAATGGACGAAATTTCCAAATACGATATGGAAAATCTGACAATTCACAATTTGGCAATAAAAAATGCCAGCCGTCTTAACAAAGAAAATTATGCTCATGAAGACATACTGGATTATGAAAAAATTTATAAGAAAATTGAAAATGTAACTCAAAATAAGGGCCTTTTTCCATATTATATGTATCGCCAGAAAAATAGCTTTCAATGGGGAGAAAATCTAGGATATTCACTAAATGGAGGCGAGTCGATTTACAATATAGAAATGATTGAGGAAAATAAGACAATTATTGGAATTGGAGCGGGAGCAATTACAAAACTTATCTGGTTTGATGAAGAAAAAAATCGAGATAATATAAAAAGGCTTGTAAATCCTAAAGATCCGCTGGTGTGGATGAATGAGCTGGAAGATCGGCTGGAACAGAAAAAATCTGAAATTAAGACATTGTTTAATAAATAATTTTAATAAGGAGATAGCTACGAAAGTTTTTCTCCTTTTTTCTTCAAAATAAAATTGAAAAAATAAAAAACAGAGAATGAACTGCTCCCTGTTTCTAATATTTTTAAATTATAAGTTGTATTTTTTCTTAAATTTATCAACTCTTCCAGTTTCATCAACAAATTTAGATTTTCCAGTGTAGAATGGGTGAGAAGTTGAACTTGTTGCAACTTTTATTACTGGATATTCTTGTCCTTCGAAAGTTGTTGTTTCTTTAGAAGTTTTTGTGGATTTTCCTAAGAATTTTTCTCCGTTACTTGTATCTTCAAACACTACGAATCCGTATGATGGATGTAAATCTTTCTTCATGATATTTATGCTCCTTTCTATTTATAACTATAAACTATAATTATTTTCAATATTTCATATAATAATATCATATTTTTCTTTAATTTTCAAGTGTCTTGGATTGGAATTTTTAATAGCCGCTTTTTTATTCCATAAATATTTTTCATTTTATAAAAAAATCTTCTTTTTTAATAATCCTCTGATTACTACTCCCCCTAAATTTTATATTTGGATCATAAAGTTCTTTTACAAATCGTCCATCAACTAGTACATCTACATATTTAAGGCATTTTTTTCGTAATTCATCCTCACGTAACTGTTCGATTGTATAGCCCGTGTAAAGCCATATATTTTTCCCTGTCTTTACCTTTAGAAATTTTAGTACCTTTAACATATCTGTGGGATTAAAAAGAGGATCGCC
This sequence comes from Leptotrichia sp. HSP-342, assembly GCF_041199995.1. Taxonomy (NCBI): domain Bacteria; kingdom Fusobacteriati; phylum Fusobacteriota; class Fusobacteriia; order Fusobacteriales; family Leptotrichiaceae; genus Leptotrichia; species Leptotrichia mesophila. Next base: position 356,586 of record NZ_CP165646.1, on the reverse strand, counting down.
ACCACTTATTGTGATTCCATCAAGCAAGGTATTCTCATTTATTTCCTTAGCAATTTCTTCTAATTTTTCATATGTGAGTACATTTCCATGATTGGGGTTCCATGAATATTCGTTGTGGCAGCCAGGACAGGCGTGTGAGCAACCTGCAAAATAAAGTGAATAACGAAGACCGATACCATCAACAATGGTTTCCTTGTAAGTCATTAAAAGCCTTAATGTAAAATCATTTTTTAAATTTTCTGAATTTTTTTCTTTTATTTCTTGTTCTTCGTTCACTTTAAATTACCTCACTTATTGCCTTATTTTACGCCGTGTTTTACCCTATCCTGTTCTTCAGCCTGTTTTGCACTGTTCCAGCTGTCCAAGTCTCCTGTCAAGTAACCTGTTATTCTTCTAATTCTAGAAATATTGTGACTTCCGCAAATTGGACATTTATCATAAATTATCGCTTCTGTTCCACAATCTCTACATCTGTCAACAGGGTGATTTATTGAACCATAGCCAATTCCTGTATCTTTCATTACTTTTACAATTTTTAGCATAACACCTATATTCTTACGAGCTTCTCCATCCAGTTCAACATAAGTGATATGCCCTCCTCTTGTTAGTTTATGAAACGGTGCTTCTTTTCTAATTTTGTCAAAAAGACTGATTTCTTTTTTTACGTCAATATGGAATGAATTTACGTAATAATCTCTGTCTGTAACATTTTTAATTATTCCAAACTCATTTCTATCGATACGCAAAAATCTTCCTGCCAGACTTTCAGCTGGAGTTGCCAGAATCGAATAGTTTAAATGGTATTTATCTCTAAATTCATCTGCGATTACGCCCATTTTCTCAATTGTGTCATAAAGCACTTTATAGGCAACTTCGCTTGTTCCGTGTTCTACATCAAATAAGGCGTACATTGCGTTTGCTCCACCAACAAATCCTATCGAAAGTGAACCTGAATTTATGGCTTCTCCTACTTCTTCATTTCCATCCTTTACTCCAAGCCCTTTCCACAAATTATTGCTTCTCATAAATGGAAATTGCTTTGCAAGAGCAGTTTTTTGGAAATTGTAACGCTCATAAAGCTGTTCTCCAGCTAGATATGTTGTTTCTAGGACTTTTTTCTGAAATTCTTCTGTTAGAAGTTTGATTTTTTTATTATTTTTTTCTTTTTCATTTAAAAATTTACCAGCTTTTTCCATTTCTAAAATTTCTTTTTCTACTTTTTTTCTTGTCAATATTGCAATTCTAGGGAAATTAATGCTTGTAAATGATAGATTTCCACGTCCAAGACTGCCTTTTTCCCCATTAATATTCTCAAATACTCGTGTACGGCAGCCCATTGTAGCAATTTCGTATTTATATTTTTTCGGATCATCCATTTTCCATTTTTCGTGTTTATTAAATTCTGAATCTAAAAAAACAAAATTTGGAAATAGTCTTCTGCTTGAAGTTTCGCAGGATAGCAGTAGTAAATCAAAATTTGGTGTTTCAAAAATATTTTTTTTATTTTCTGAATTATTTTCATAAGAAATTTTTTGTTTTTTCACAGTTTCTAAAATTCCATCAAAATCGCTTCTAGCTAGATTGTAGTCATTTTCAGAATAATTAAGACCTTCTTTCACTTTAAAAATTTGTATTGGGAAAATTGGTGTTTCATGTTTACCAAGTCCGTTTGATGTCGCTTTTAGAAGTTCACGGATAACCATTCTTCCTTCTTCTGAAGTATCTGTTCCATAATTTATTGAAGAAAAAACAACTTGATTTCCACCACGTGAGTGCATCGTGTTCAGATTGTGCAAAAATCCTTCCATTGCTTGATAAGTTTCATTTTCAGTGTCTTCATAAGCTTCTGTCAAAAGTTTAATTAAATCATCTTTTTTTATTTCAAAAAAATTTTCCATTAATTTTATTTCATTTTCAGAGCAGTTTATTGAAGAAACATTTGCTTTTAGAAAATTATACGTATTTTCTTTCTGCTCCTTTGTAATTTCAATTTCATTTTTTATTTTTATAAAACTTAAAATTCTTTTTTTTAAGTGCTTTCTAAATGATTTTAATACTCCTTTTGCCATATAAAAATCAAATGCTGGAATAGCCTGTCCGCCATGCTGCTCATTCTGATTTGTCTGAAAAATAATGGTTGCAAGCGTAGCATAAGTAGAAATGCTCTGTGCTTCACGAATGTATCCATGTTTTGTATAAAATCCTTTTTCAAACATATCTTCAAGGTCATACTGCAGGCAAGTTGTGGTCTTGCTGGAATAAAAGTCTAAATCATGAATATGGATAAGGCCTTTTTCATGAGCGTCTTTGAATCGTGGTGAAATCAAATTTTCCAAAGCGTAAATTTTAGAAACTTCACTTGCAAATTTCATCATTTGTCCAGCTGGTGTCATTGCTGACATATTGGCATTTTCATTATTCGTATCATTAGATTCGACATTCACTATTCCTGCTATTATATTTTTTAAATTCTCTGTTAATTGTGCTTGCATTTCCATTCCTCCCTATTTTTTCTAACAAAATTAAAGTAAAATATTTTAGAATTGAACAAAAGGTTTGATTTTTTCACATAGATTGCAATATTAATTGTGATATTTTTCAAAATTTATTTAAAAACTTAAATTTTCTGAATTTAATTTTTTAGATTCAATTTTAAAATTTTTTTCTTATTTTTCTAAATTCCAATTAACCTTCCCCATGAATTGTAATAACTCTTATTTAAAAGATAAAACACTATATATAGTTTTTGTAATACAATGATAACACAATATTTTGTGTTTTTCAAGTTTCATAAAAAAAATATATAATTCCATAAACTAGCTTTTTTTATAAATTTTTCCTTTTCATCCCTCTCGTTTTAGATAAAAAAAATTTATTTATTTTCCTTAATCATATATTACATAGATTATTTATTCTCTCTTCAATTTAAAATTTATTTATTTCAAAAAATAAAAAAAAGCTTTCATTGACTTTTTATATTACAAGTGTTATAATACTATATATAAATAAAAAATGGAGGTTTTACTTATGAAACAAAATGCTTTAATTAACAATATCATTAAAATCGAAACAAAAGAAAAAGAAATTTTAAAAAATGTTCTTTTAGTATTTGGTGGAACTGTATTTTTATCTATACTGGCACAAATCTTAATTCCATTAAAGCCTGTACCAATTACTCTTGGATCATTTGCAGTTACATTAATGGGACTGTTATACGGTAGAAAATTAGCAACAGCAACTATTCTTTCATATGTAGTGGCTGGTACAGCTGGAATCCCTGTTTTTGCTAACTTTAAGACAGGCGTACTATTTTCACCAAGTGGCGGATATATTTTTGGATATATTGTTGCTGCAATATTTCTAGGGTATTTGGCTGATAAAGGATTTACAAAATCTTATGCAAAAACAATTTTAGCATTAATAATTGCCAATGTAATTATTTATACATTAGGAGTATTGCAATTATCGTTATTTGTACCTAACAAAGACGTATTTAAATTAGGGGTTTATCCTTTCTTAATAGGAGATACTCTAAAAATGTTGGTAGTTGCCTCTTTAGTTCCAACATTATGGAAATTCGTTCCTAAAAATGATAAATAATAAAATTTTAAATATTATAAATTCCCATTTTTATGAAAAATCTAGATGGGGATTTTTTTTATGTAACTAAAATCACGCTATAATTCTAAAAAAATGTTGTACAATAAAAATGGAGAAAAAATTAAATTTGAAATTGATTTAGGAAGTTATATATGAAACTGAGTAATTCTATTTGCTTGGTCAGCTATGTCTTCTCTATCTTTCATTAAGTGCACTTTAACATCAGTTAAATCTGTATTACAAAGTGTACTTTTTTATTTACCAAATTTTAAAAATTTTTTGAGTAAAACAATTATGATTTTTAAATCAATCTTACTAATTCTTTAAAAGTTTTATTAATTGGTATTGACAATTTAATTATATGGTGGTAATATAATATCATTAGGTTTACCTAATTTTATCATTAGGTTAAACTAAATATAAAGAAAGGAGTTGAAATGAGTAAAAGTATTGAAGATTATTTAAAAGGGATATACACTTTGAAAAAGAAAAAAGAATACTCCAACAAAAACCTTGCAGAATATTTAAATATATCTCCAGCATCAGTTAGCGAAATGATAAAAAAGCTAGTAAATGAAGGCTATTTAATCATTGAAAAAAAGAAAGTGAAGCTTACTGAAAAAGGAAATAATTTTGCATTAGATATTATTCGTAAACATAGAGTTTGGGAAGTTTTTCTATTTGAAAAACTGGGATACGATAAGGAAGAAGTTCATAAAGAGGCTGAAATTCTCGAACATGTAACAAGCAATAGACTTCTACAAAAATTGGAAAAATTTTTATTTTATCCGAAAGAATGTCCGCATGGAAGTCCAATTTTTTATGACCTGGAAAATTTTGATGAAGCAAATGTCATAAGATTGTCGGAGGTTGAAGAAGATGATGAAATTGTTATATTAAGTGTAGAGGATAATATCGACTTATATGACTATCTGCGGGATTTGAACATAAATTTAAAAGAACAGTATATAGTCGAAAAAAAAGACCCTTTTGATGGTCCAATATATTTGAAAAGCGAAGAAAATAATAAAAAAATAGTGGCTTTTAATGCAGCAGCAATGATTGAAGTTTATAAAAAAAATAAAGACTTGGAGGAGATTGACTATGAGTAAAAACAATATTCTTAAAAAATTAAATTTATTAATTGCAATATGTGTGGTAATGATGCTACTTGTATCCTGTGGAAAAGATGGCGCTTCATCAAGAAAAAAAATAAAAGTTACAACAACAACGACAATGCTTTCTGACCTTGTAAGAACAATCGGTGGAGATAAAGTCGAAGTTACTGGTCTCATGGGAGAAGGAGTAGATCCACATTTATACAGTGCTAGTGCAGGAGATATTGAAAAACTTGGAAATGCAGATATTATAGTGTATGGTGGATTACATCTGGAAGGTAAAATGACAGAAATTTTTGAAAAATTAACTTCTCAAAATAAAAATATATTAAATGTTGGGGACAAACTGGATAAAAGTAAAATTCATCTAGTTGACCAAAATACTCCTGACCCGCATGTATGGTTCAATACAGAATTATGGGAAAAGGAAGCTGAAGCTGTAGAAGCTGAATTAAGTAAATTTGACCCTAAAAATAGCGACTACTACAAAGAAAACCTAAAAAAATATAAAGCTGAACTAAATGAACTTACAACTTATGTAAAAACAAGAATCAAGGAAATTCCTGAAAAAAGCAGAGTCCTTGTAACAGCTCACGATGCATTTAACTACTTTGGAGAACAATTTGGACTAGAAGTAAAAGCAATACAAGGGGTTTCTACAGATTCTGAAACTGGTACAAAAAACATAAGCGACTTAGCTAATTTCATTGTTCAAAGAAATATAAAAGCAATATTTGTAGAATCTTCTGTTCCGAAAAAAAGTATAGAAGCTCTGCAGGAAGCTGTAAAAGCTAGAGGAAAAGAAGTTAAAATAGGTGGAGAATTGTATTCAGACTCATTAGGAGACGAAGCACACAACTCTGAAACTTATATTAAAACAGTTAAAGCAAACGCCGATACCATCGTAAATGCTTTAAAATAAAAATTAAACTCGCTTTTCTCAGACCATAATTTTTATTTTCAAAAATCAAGATATTTTTGATTTAATTACAATAATTAATTTAATAAAAATAAATATTAAGCAAAATTTCGTTAAAGAAAAAAGAACTGTTTGAGCTTTTGAAAAATATTTTAAATAAAATTAATTTATTTGATATAAAAATAACCTATATTCAAAAGCGAGTTTTCTTTTTTCTTTATAAGAAAGTTTTGCGTAAGCGGGAGTGCAGAGGTATGGCGTCTGATACCTCTGCGTTAAAAAAATTAATATAAATAGAATTTAGGAGAAAAAATGAATCAAAATGTTTCTGATGATATTATTATAAAAGTTGAAGATTTGACAATAGCCTACGAGGATAAACCTGTTTTATGGGATATTGAACTGGGAATAAAAAAAGGAATTCTTATGGCTATTGTTGGCCCAAATGGAGCGGGAAAATCTACATTGATTAAGGCTATGCTTGATTTGATAAAGCCTATTACTGGAGAGGTTAGGTTTTATAACGAAAAATACAGCAAAGTGCGTGATAAAATAGCGTATGTGCCTCAAAGAGGTAGTGTTGACTGGGATTTTCCTACTACTGTGTTTGATGTTGTAGAAATGGGGCGTTATGGGAAAGTTGGATGGTTAAAGAAAGTTAGAAAAATTGATAAGGAAAAGACTAAGGAAGCTATTCATAAAGTCGAAATGGATGAGTTTTCAGATAGACAGATAAGCCAGTTATCTGGTGGACAGCAGCAAAGGGTATTTCTAGCACGGGCATTGGTACAGGATGCAGAAATATACTTTATGGATGAACCATTTCAAGGAGTTGATAGCAAAACCGAAAAATCTATTATAAATATTTTAAAAAAATTACGTGATGAAAAAAAGACAGTGATTGTTGTTCACCACGATTTACAGACAGTAAAGGATTATTTTGACTATGTAACATTTATAAATGTTTCTGTTGTAGCTTCCGGACCTGTAGAAGAAATTTTTACTCCAGAAAACATTGAAAAAACATATAAAAGTAAAAAAACAGTTCAAAATAGTGTAAAGGAGGGTTAATAAATGAATATGTTAAATCTTCTTATAACTGACCATACCTTTAGAACAGTTGCACTTGGATGTTCGTTACTTGGAATAGTTTCTGGAATACTTGGATGTTTTGCCGTTTTACGAAAGCAAAGTTTATTGGGAGATGCAGTTTCCCATGCTTCACTTCCTGGAGTTTGTTTGGCCTTTTTATTTACAAACGTGAAAAATACAGAAGTTTTGCTACTAGGTGCTTTAATAACAGGAATTGTATGTATTGGTTTGATTCAACTGATTCAAAATTATACAAAAATAAAATTTGATAGTGCTTTGGCATTGATTTTATCGGTATTTTTTGGATTAGGGTTAGTTTTGCTTTCTTATCTGAATAAATTGCCAGGTGCAAATAAATCGGGATTAAATAAATTTATTTTTGGGCAAGCATCGACATTTATTAAAAGAGATGTAAATATTATTCTCATTACAGGGATTGTTCTTCTAATTATAATTATTCTTTTCTGGAAGGAATTTAAAATTGTTTCATTTGACTCTGATTTTGCTAAAACATTAGGATTTCCAAGCAAGAAAATCGAAATATTAATTTCCATATTGATTGTAACTACTGTAATAATAGGTATTCAGGCGGCAGGAGTAATATTAATAAGTGCAATGCTTATTTCTCCAGCAGTTGCAGCACGGCAATGGACAGACAAACTTTCAATTATGGTAATTTTGGCAGCATTTTTTGGAGGAATATCAGGTCTGCTTGGAACTTTGATAAGTATAAGTGAAAGTAATTTGCCAACTGGACCTGTTATCGTTATAATTATAAGTATAATCGTAGTTATTAGCATTCTTTTCTCAAACAAAAGAGGGATTGTATTTAAAATTATAAGAAATCAGAAAAGAAAAAAAGAATTTAGAGAAAAACTTGAAAGTAAAAAAACTGAATTAAATAATTTAAAAATAAATAACTTGGAAAGGGGGAAATAAATTATGGGTTTTTCGCTGGAAATACAGCTTATCGCAATAATGGTGGCAAGTGCCTGCTCTATTTTAGGAACATTTCTGGTTTTAAAAAGTATGGCAATGGTTTCAGATGCGATTACGCACACTATCTTACTTGGAATTGTAGTGGCATTTTTTGCAGTTCATGATTTGAACTCCCCTTTGTTAATTGTTGGTGCGGGAATAGTTGGCGTTTTAACAGTTTACCTTGTGGAACTTCTTAATTCGACAAGACTTGTTAAGGAGGATTCAGCAATTGGGGTAGTTTTTCCGCTGTTATTCAGTATCGCTGTAATTTTAATTTCAAAATATGCTGGAAATGTGCATTTGGATGTTGATTCGGTATTGTTGGGAGAACTGGCATTTGCTCCATTTAATAGGGTAGAAATATTTGGTTTTAGTGTTGCTAAAGGATTGGTTACGACTTTTGTAATATTTTTAATAAATTTATCTTTTGTTATTATTTTTTTCAAGGAATTAAAAATTTCGGTATTTGATAAGGCTCTTGCAATAACGCTTGGAATGAAGCCGATATTAATTCACTATATGCTGATGTCGCTTGTGTCAATGACAGCAGTATCCTCATTTGAGGCAGTAGGTTCAATACTGGTAGTTGCATTTATGATAGGACCTCCAATTACAGCATATTTATTGACTGACAAGCTAAAAGTAATGATTGGGTTAAGTATTCTTCTAGGAGCAATTGCAAGTATTATAGGATTCCATTTTGCACGATTCTTTGATATTTCAATCGCTGGAAGCATTGCAGTAATGATAGGTATCATTTTTCTAATAACCTTGATTTTCTCGCCTAAAAAAGGGCTAATTTTCACAATAAGACGTAAAAAAAGCCAAAAAATGACTTTTTCTGTAAGAATACTTCTAATTCATCTATCCAATCATACTAACACAAAACAGGAAAAAGATGAATGCGGAATTGACACTATTGATAATCACTTACGTTGGAATAAAGTCTTCTTGAATAAAGTTATTGAAAAAGCTAAAAAGGAAAAATATATTTATGTTGATGGTACAGTTTATAAACTTTCTGAAAAAGGAGAAAAATATTTACAGTTAAATAATAAATAATAATTAATTATCAGTCTTTATATTAAGGCTGATTTTTTTATTTAGAAGCATACAAAGGATTAGCCTTTCTAACTTTATCACCATAAATTTGCTTTAAACTCAAAAAAGCATTTTTAATATCTTCCAGAATATCAATGTGAGCTATATAGCTTGTTCCATTAGGCCCATATCCATTTTCATCATCCGTGAGCTTCGGAATTTCACCCATTAGCAAAGTTATATATCTGTCAATGTCCCACATTCCAAATATATCATTTTCAAAGCATAATTTTTCATAGCATTTGCCAAAATAGAACCGCCAAAAAGTACCATGATATTCGCTTTTTCAACCTCATATTTTTTTATCAGTTCAAAAGCTGTTAATTCATCAATATCTCTCTTTCCACAAAAATTTCCTAATACATTGATACAATTTGCAATCTCATATTTGCTAATTTTCTTATCCATTACAATTTTACCCTGCCTTTTCATCAGTTTGTTTCTATCAAATTTTTTAACTTTTCTTTTGCCTCTTCTACAATGTATAACTTATTCCCGTTTTCAATAACTTCTTCGTATAATTTTCTTGCTTCTTCTATCTCTCTTGCTTTTGACTTATAGTTTGCCAATAAATGCTTAATTACCAAAACCTGACGTTTAACACTTAGCTTTTTTAATGTTTCTGATAAAATTTCTATCATTTTTGTGCTATCATTTTCATAAAATAAAATTCCATTTAAAAATTCAATCATAGCATTTGTTTCATCAATTCCTTTTTTAGTTTTAAATTTCTCCATCATTTTTAAAACTTTTTCTTTGTAAATCACTATTGCCTCTTCTTTTCTTTCGAGTCCATGCAATAACAGCGCTTCGTTATAGTAATACAGGATTTTATCCTGTTCCCTGAATAATGATTTTTTGGATAAATCTATATCCTTTAAATTTTGATACGCTTCCTTTACTTTTCCCAATGAAGAATATCCCGCACAAAGATTCAGTTTCATATAATTTCTATATCGCTTATTTTTATTTCTGTCGTATTCATTTTGCGTAATTTCTATAAATTTTTCAGGATCAAGTTCTTCATTTAATATATTCATATATTTTTGATAAAAGTACATATACATTCTTTTATCTATTTTCAGAAATTCAAACACCAAGATTAACGAAATAATCAATATATAATTAAAAATTGAGTGTTGCATTCGTAACCACAAAACGAATATAATTAGTAATACAAATATCGTAACAGAAAAATTTATTAATATATATTTTTTTCTTATTGTCATTTTTCTCCTTTCACAAAAAACTGAAATCAAACTTATAACTTTTAAATCAACTCCGTCTTTATTTTAAGAAAGATTCAGATTTTTTATTTCTCATTCTTTAGTAATTATTTTTTCTCAGAAAACATGAAATCAAATTCATAATTCATATCCGTCATTTTCCCATCCTTTATTTCTTCATAAATACTTTGTAATGAAATTTTGTAATTTATATTTCCTGCTGTTCCGATGTATTCAAAGTCTTTTTGAGGAACTTTGTATTCTTCATCTTGACTTCCTAGATTTTCGAATTTCAAAGTTTTTAATTTTGCTGAGACTTGCTTTATTATGTCTTCATAATTAAATTTCGCAAGTTCTGTACCATTTTTAGCACTTATTGTTATTATTTTATTTAGAATGACAACTTTGTATTTATCAGATTCATTTGTCTGAGTAGATGGTTCTCCCCAATCTTTTCGGTAATGAATGACATTATCATAGCCATTTGTTTCCAAAATAGCTGAAGTATTTTCATTTGTCTTTAAGTTATATGTAATTACTTTTCTTTCATCATAACTTTCTCTGTCATCATCATCTTCAATACCATAGGAATAATACTCTCTCCAAGAATCTTTAATTCCCAAATCCTTTTCCAAATCATGAGAAGTTTGATAGATTTTTCCAGCAGAATTTTTTAATCCAAGATTTTTAACCGATGAGCCTTGTCTAGCAGATATATAGTCAATCGCTGTATAAAGTTCATTTCCTTGCTTATTACTCAAGTTTTGTGTAATTTTGGAAACTTTTCCATCTTTTAAAGCTCCATATTTTACAAGCATTCTCTTCAATCTTTGACTTTGACTGTAAATACTCACTTTTTCTGCACTAAATGGAGTATAAACAGCAATTATTAAACAAATAATCAAACTTATAAAAACTCCTGTCACTTTTGATTTTATTATGTATAAAATCATGCAGAAAAATAGCCAGAATATAAGAAGAAGCACATAATATCGGTTCTCTGTAATTCCATACTGGTAAATTCTTTGAAAAATTGCAAACAGTGAAGCAAAAATTAAAGGTATAGAAAAATATGGAAAATATTTTTTAAAATTACCTAAGAATTTGTCATTTTTAGCAAGCGGAGTTATCAAAATGATAACAATAAGGCTAAACGCTGTGTACCAAAGGACAAGATGCGAAATTAGCCCCTTTGGTAATTTCATAGATATAACTACAGTTGCAAGATAAACATATAAAATCCCAGTATAAATAATAATTAGCGGAGTAATTACAAATTTTATAAGCATTTTTAAAATATACGGAAAATCATAACTTTCCAAATTATCACTAGGCTTTTTCAACAATGATAAGAAAAGCGATATTCCCAAAACATCAAATATGAATACCCACGAATACATATAAAATCTTAAAACAAAGCCATAAAACATCTCAAACCCAAACAATGCAGTAATTGTCGCTAAAATTAATGAAATTCCAATATAAAGTACAGTTGCAAAAATTAATGATACAACAAAATTTACAAACACAGACTGCAAATATTTTTCCTTATTTTCATTTTTTAAAATAGGTACTAAAAGAAAAATTAATATTGAAATAGGCAATAACATCCAAAATCCGATTTCAAAATTATAAACAATAAAACAGAGAACATAAGCTCCAAATCCAATAATAACAGTTAAAACTGTATAAATAGTTCTAATTATCCATTTTTTTCTTTCTTCAAAATATTGTTCCCTAATAACTTCAAACATCCCAGTTAAAAAAATACCAAGCACAAAGCATTTATTTATCTCTATCAAGCTCGAAGAAACAACAGAAAGCTTTTCATAATTAAGATTCTCAAGTTCTGTAGCAAAAACAACTAATCCAAAAACTATTAACGTAAAGACAACCGTCACTCTAAACCTCTCAACCCCTCCCTTAAAATATCCAAATAACTTCTTAAATTTTTCTATAATTTTTCCCATTGATAAACACCTCTTATCATAATTTTTGATTTTACTATTTATTTTTATATTATAATATCACATTCTTAGTTAAAAAAAAATGAGAAAATTATTTTATTTTCTTTTTTCTCCCTCAATAAAGTTATTTTCTTAACCACTTATTTTTTAGAGTATTTTAACTAATTATTATTTTTTATTTATAATTCTAAATCTTTTTTGACGTAAGGGCATCAGACGCCATGCCCTTACAACCCCGCTTTACGCAAAACTTTCTTATATAAGAAAAATAGAACTCGCTTTTGAATATAAATAATTTTAATTCAAACAATCTTATCTAATTTAAAATTTGTTCCAAAAGCTCAAACAGCTATTTTTCTTCTAACGAAATTTTGCTTGAAATTTATTTTAATATAAGATTATTTTTTGTAATTATACTAAAATAAATTCCAAGTATTAGTTATACTAAACTCTATTTAAATAACGGATTTACTATAAATTTTTCTAATGATGAATAAAAAACTGGTATTTTTAAATAATCAAAATATAATTTTTTAGTTTTAATAAACCGACGGAGCTTTTATTTGTTCAACTACGATTGTTTGACGACTGGAAGGAGGAGTTTCGGAGTTGGACAAATAAAAGTCGGAGTCTAGCCATAGGTGCAGGATTTGCGGCAATGAGCAATCCTGCGAAAATAAAAAAGAAAGAATATATAAAAAATTTAGAAAATAACTTAATTAAATAGATAAAAATTTTCTTTAATGACTACAAAATAACAAAATCCAAATTTTAATTTTTTTATCTATCAAATAACAAATCAATATGGTATAATTTGTCATAAAATATAAGTTATTTTATTTAAGTGGCAGATTTTGGGGAAATATTTAAGTATAATGTAATCAAAAGGGGGATTATTTATGAAAATAAAATATGTCATTATTTTTGTAATACTGTTAATTGCGGGAAATTTTTTAAGACTTTTAATTGAGGACAAAAATATTCCTGAAATTGAAATTAGTAAGGAAAAAAATTATAAAAAGGAAAAAGCTAAAAAAGATGCTGATTTGACAAAAAGTAATGTGAAATTTGACATTAATAATGTTGAATACAAGGATTTGCTAAAATTGGGAATTAATAAAAATAAGGCTGAAAAATTTGTAAAATATAGAGACGAAGTTGGTATTATTAAAGATGTTAATGAAGTAAAAAACATTTCAGGATTTGGAAAGTCTGGCTTGGAAATCACACAAAAATTTTTGTTTGTGGATAATGAAAAAATTCAGGATTCAACCAAAAATTATGGACGTGAAATTACAAAATACAATATTAACACGTTAAATGAAAAAGAATTAAAAAAAATAGGATTTACAAATAAGGAAATAAAAAAATTACTTCCTGAAATTGAAAAAAATAACATAAGATCGAATGTCGATTTAGAAAAGATTATTGGAAAAGAGCGTTATGCAGAAATTGAAGATAAAATAAAATTTATTAAATAAAATATAATGTATTATATTCAAAAAAATCTGCTGCTTAAATAATCTAACTTATATTAATCTTATTCGAATAAATTTTAAAATATTAACTTTTAATTATTTAGATTAATTTTAACTTTAAAATATGTTCTAAATAAAAATAACATAAATCTAAAAAATAAGAAAGGAGTTTTATTATTTTTCTTAAAAAATAAAATTAAAAAATGAGTTTACTATCAGATATTGCAGTGCCAATCGCAAAATTGGTGAATATGAAAAAATATAAGGAAAAAGATTTTTTAAATCCGAGAAGAGATACAGATTTTTTGAATAAAAAAAATTTTGACAAGTCGCTTATTACTAACGAACAATTTATTGATGAATATCAAGTTTTGACAGTTTTTTCAGAAGAAAGCTATAACAGACATGTTGTTTTTCTACACGGCGGAGCTTATGTAATGCGTGCTGTCAGAGCTCACAAAAATATTATTGAAAAATTAGTAAAGAAATTTCATTTAAAAGTTACATTCATTGACTATCCACTTGCTCCAGAAAATACTGTTGAAAAAGCTCATAAAGTATTAATGGATGCCTACAGACATATAACTAATAAATATAATGATGATGAATTTTACTTATTTGGTGATTCTTCTGGCGGTGGCTTGGCACTTGCATTTTTACAAATATTGAAAAATAAGAAAGATTTGCCATTTCCAAAGAAAACTGCATTAATGTCACCTTGGGTAGATGTTTCAATGACAAATGAAGAAATACCTGAATTTGCAGAAAAAGATCCTCTCTTGCCACTGAATGGGCTTGTTATAACAGGAAAACAGTTTGCAGGAGAACTGGATGTGAAAAATCCTATGATTTCACCAATTTATGGAAATATGGATAATCTTGGAGAAATTTTTCTAATTTTCGGAACAAATGAAATTTTATATCCTGATTGCTTAAAATTAAGTGATTTGATGGAAGTTGCAATCGGAACAAGTGTAGAAATAAAAATTGGGGAAAATTTGTGCCACGACTGGATTTTGGCACCTCTCAAGGAATCAGAAGAAACTATTGATGAAATCGGAAATTTTTTTCTGAAATAAAATAAAAAATAATAAAACGAGGAATTTTAATTATGTCTGAAAAAAAACAAAAAAAGAATATAGAAAACAATGAAATTAGCAAAAGAATTGATAAGGAAAAACACGAAGAAATTCTTAAAATTTATAAAGAAATAAAAAAAGGTATCGGAAAAGCTATAGAAGGCTATAAAAAGGCTTGGAAAGGTACAGAAAAAGAAGTATTTGCGGAAATGGCATTTTGTATTCTGACACCTCAGTCAAAAGCAAAAAATGCTTGGCAAGCCATTACAACTTTGGTGGAAAATGGACTGCTTTACAACGGAAAGCCTGAAGAAATAGTAGAATTTCTAAATATTGTCAGATTTAAGAATAATAAATCACGATACTTGGTGGAATTACGGGAATTAATGACAAAAGATGGAAAATTGCAGCCAAAAAAAATATTATCAGAAATTGGCGATACTTTTGAAAAAAGAAAATGGATTTTGAAAAATATTAAAGGAATGGGATTAAAAGAGGCAAATCATGTGCTCAGAAATCTTGGGTTTGGAGAAAATATTGCCATTTTGGATAGACATATTCTAAGAAATCTCAAAGCACTTAATGTAATTAGCGAAATTCCTAAAACAATAACTGAAAAAAAATACTATGAAATTGAGGAAAAAATGCGAGAATATTCTAATTTTTCAAAAATAAAAATAGATGAGCTGGACTTAGTTTTATGGTACAAGGAAGCTGGCGAAATTTTTAAATAAAATTTTTAGTTTATAGTGAGATTTTCTAAAAAATATGATAGAATATTATTGGAAATTTATTATAATTATAAATTAAGATAATTTGAAAATCTAAATTGCAGTATTTATATTTGCTAAATTTATACTTTTAAAATTGAGTTTTATAATTAAAAAAATTTTATTTTTTTTAATTTTACATCAAAAAGTCAATTTTTTAATAATAGTGAACTTAAACATATGCAAAATTCAAGAATAAAAATATTGAAAAGGAGAAAGCACTATGTCCAAAAATCTTAATCAGATTAACAATGGAATAAAAGGAATTTTAAAAAAATATAACTTTAAAAAAAGATCAATCCTTATGGGAATGGCTATTCTCGTTATAAGCTGTGGAGGCGGTGGAGGCGGTGGTATTGGAACCACAACTAATTCGCCTTCTTCTGGAACAAACAGACCAACTGCAACTGCAACTGTAACACCGACAATAGCTTGGAATAATACAGAACTTAGTTATAATCGTAGTAACCCACATAATAATTCAAATACAACAATTACAGGAACAGGAGTAAAAGTAGGAATTATTGATGTGGGATTCGAAAATTCAGCATTTGCATCAGATCTTACTGAGAAGTTTGGATCTAGATTGACAAAATTTACAGTTCCGGGATTTACTGCCTCATCTACAGAAAATGATGATCATGGAATAACTGTAGCTGCATTAGCAGCAGGAAGAACTGAAGGAATTGCAAAAGGAGTCTCTGTATTTGCAATTGATGCTGGAAACCATTCTTCAGATGGAACAAGACCTGAGCCAACACTAGAAATGTATCAGGAATTAAAAAATAGAGGGGTTACCATTTATAACCAGTCATTCGGAATTGATGCAATGGTAACAGATTTTAACTCATCAAGAACCTCAACTCATTATTATGGACATCAGATAGGAAGTGCGATGCTCCAATTCTATAGAAATGAAGTCAATAATGGAGCATTATTTGTTTGGGCCGCTGGAAATGATTCATCGGATACCCAACCTACTCTTGAAGGGGGACTCCCATATTTTGAAACAGATTTACAAAAAGGATGGATAAATGTAGTAGGACTAACTTCAAGGGAAGAATCAAGAATGGGAGATACTGATTGGAGCAATCTTACACCATTATCTCCTGCAGGAGTTGCAAAAATGTGGTCTGTAACAGCTATAAGTGATCACACATTTACAATAAGAGGAAGAAGCTTCGTAGGTGGAGGATCTTCATTTGCGGCACCAATCGTAACAGGAACTGCCGCTCTAATCAAAGAAAAGTATCCATGGATGGATGCAAATCTTATAAGACAAACTATATTGTCAACTGCTACAGATATTGGAGAGAGAGGAGTCGATTCTGTTTATGGATGGGGACTTTTAAACATTGATAAGGCATTAAAAGGACCTTCCTTATTTGACACTCAGCTTGCACTTGGACCAAGTGTAATTGTAAATATTCCAAGTGGAGTATATACTTTCTCAAATGATATTTCAGGAAATGCTGGACTGGAAAAAAATGGAGCAGGAGAACTTATATTATCGGGAAACTCAACTTTCCTTGGTGATACAAATGTAAATGCAGGAAGATTAAGAGTAAATGGTACTTATGTATCGTCACTGAATGTCCGTAGACGTGCTATACTTTCCACAAATAACGCCAGAATAAATAACAATATAACAAATGACGGAACTCTTGAAAACAGAGGATCAACACAAGTTAATGGAAATTATGAATCACTTGAAAATTCAAGAGTTGTAGCAGAGTTGAACTCAAATCTTCATGTAACAGGAAGAGTTAGCTTAAATAATTCAAAACTTGAAATAAAGCCTGAAGAAAATGGTGAAAGAAAATATATTACCGCAAATGGAACAAATCAAGAGATAATCACATCAGACAATAGAATTGAAGGAAACTTTGAAACCATTGATACTGATGAAATGCTAAACGCTAAAATCAACCAAAATGAAAATTCTGTTTCTACAAAGATAAGCAGAAAAAATGTACTAGACTATGTAGAAAAAATAGCAGAATCTGATGAAATGCAAAAAAATACTGCCAAGAACTTGGAAACTGCTTTCCAAGAATTAGATCAGAATATTGAAAATGGTACTGCTGAAAATATTGCTCAATTTGAAAAAAAAGCTGCAAAACTTCAATCTCTAAATCGTTCTAATAGAGCTGCTGTACTTGATAGTCTGTCTGGACAAATCTATGCTTCTGCACAGGCTCTTACGTTCCAGCATTCACAAACTGTAAATAAGGATTTATCAAACAGACTTGTCATGTTAGGAACTTTGGATAATGTTGGAGACAACTTTGGATTATGGGTTTCTGGATTTGGTGCTAATGGTACATTAAAACAGGATGGATATGGTAAAGGAAATAGTAAAGTTACTGGTGGACAAGTTGGAGTTGACAAGCAGTTTGGCGAAAACTTAATATTAGGTACTGCATTATCTTATTCAAAGGCTAATGTTAAATTCAATAGATATGGTGGAAAATCTGATGCTAATAACTTTGGAGTTTCATTATACGGAAGATTAGGAAACAAAAATGTTCCTTTTTATCTGCAAGGTCGTTTTGGTATCGGATTTGTTGACAGTGATGTTGAAAGAGATATTATTTTAAGCAATAATGACTTTACTAGAGCAAAAATTAATCATAATGATAAAGTTTATTCTGGATATCTAGAAACAGGATATGACATTAAAAATGATAACGGTGACTTTGTTGTAACACCGTTTGCGGGATTGACTCACGATACAGTTGTAAGAGGTTCATTCTCTGAAGAGAAGAGCCAGTTTGGACTGACTGCTGATAAAAAGAACTACAATCAGACAGCAGCACTAGTTGGTCTTAGAGTTGGAAAGGCTGTAAGCTGGAACGGTGGAAGCAAGACTACTACATTCCAGGGATACATAACACATCAGAGATCTTTCAATGAGCAGGACTTGAGCTTTGACGCAAGATATACTGGACTGCCTGGAGCAACGTTTAAGGTAAAAGGTATCGGACTTTCTAAGAACAAAACATGGACTGGAGTTGGAGCATTGACAGAAGTAAATTCTAGATTTGGATGGTATGTAAACTATGACAGTTCTGTTGACAGTGGAAAAGGTAAAGGGAATAATAATGTTTTTACCACAGGACTTAGATTTAATTTCTAGTATAATCTTTTTGAAATAATTTAAATAAAAATAGAAAGAGTTGTAACATTTAATTTTAGTTACAACTTTTTATCTACAAGATTATTCAATTCTGACTCATACTTTTCTCATTTAAGTAGTATTATTTATCTGTATTTTTTATAATTATAGTAAAACCTGCATAAAAACGACCTAAAAATATGATATAATAATATCATGGCATATGAAAAAGATTATAGAAAAAGAATTTTAAATTTTTATTATGACATAGATTGTATAATATATTGCGACAAACTAAAAAAATATAAAAACTCATGATAATTTCGTGTTAAAATGTTAGTAACCACAAAAACATTAACGAAAGGAAATATATCATGAGCCATAAATATTTTAAAAAGAGAGTTAGTATTATATAAAATACAATATTTATTGAATTTTTGTATTATTTATCTAGATTTTTTGTACTATTATTTGTAAAATTACTCATAATGTATCTCGTTGTAATACATAAATTTAAACACAAAATACTTAATAAAAAGAATATTAAATATTTTAATTTCTTCATTTTAATTATCCCAACTCTTTTTAAAATTATTAATTTTCCTTTTCAATTTCTAATAATTTCAATCTCAAATCTTCTGCAAGTATATTTTCTTCAATTTCAGCAGGAGCTCCAGTCATCAAATCCTGTCCTTTATTTGTTTTAGGGAATGGGATTACTTCTTTTATAGAATTTTCTTTTAGCATTGCCATAAGCCATCTGTCGATTCCAAAGGCAAGACCTCCGTGTGGTGGTACACCGTATTTTAGTACTTCCAGAAAGAATCCAAATTTATCTTGCTGTTCTTCTTTACTAAGCCCTAATTTTTCAAATACTTTTTCTTGTAGTTCTTCTTCATGAATTCTGATACTTCCTCCACCGATTTCATAACCATTTAGAACCATATCGTAGGAATCTGTTTTAATCTTATCAAGCTCATTTGAATCAAGATATTTTCTGTCTTTTTGCTTTATTGAAGTAAACGGATGATGTTGAGCCTTATATCTATTTTCTTCTTCGCTCCATTCAAACATTGGGAAGTCAATTACCCATAGGAACTTGAAAGAATCTTTATCGATTAATTCCAGTTCTTCTCCAAGTTTTAGTCTTAATGCTCCCAGCCCATCGTGAACAATTTTATATTTATCAGCTAATATTAAAGCAATTTCGTTATTTTTAATTCCTAATTTTTGAGTAATTTCAGTTAACTTTTCTTCAGTAAAAAATTTGGCAATTGGAGAATTAATATCACCATTTTCATTGATTTTGATATAAGCCAGTCCTTTTGCTTTGAAATATGTTTTTACAAAGTCTTCTAAATCTTTGATGTATTTTCTTGAAAATTTTTCAGCATTTGGAGCAACGATAGCTTTTACATTTCCACCATCTTTTATTGCATTTTCAAATACTCCAAATCCACAATTTTGTGTTTCTTTGGATAAATCAATCAATTTCATGTCAAATCTTAAATCAGGCTTATCTGAACCATAAAAATTCATTGCATCATCATAACTCATTCTTTCAAAATTTTCAGTAATTTCAATGCCTGTAACATCTTTAAATACTTGTTTTGCAAGTGTTTCTGTCACATTTAAAATATCTTCTTGCTCAATAAACGACATTTCCAAGTCCAATTGAGTAAATTCAGGCTGTCTGTCGGATCTTAAATCCTCATCTCTAAAACATTTTGCAAGCTGGTAATATTTATCAACCCCTGATACCATAAGTATTTGTTTAAATAGCTGTGGAGATTGTGGCAAGGCGTAAAAGTCCCCTTTGTTTATTCGGCTTGGAACTATAAAATCTCTTGCTCCTTCGGGAGTGGCTTTCGCTAGAATAGGGGTGTCAATGTCCAAAAATCCATTTTCATTCATAAATTTTCTAATCGAAAATAGCATATCGTTTCTTTTTATAATATTATTTAACATTTTTGGACGTCTTATATCGAGGTATCTGTAAGTTAGACGCATATTTTCATTAAGATTTCCTGTTTCGTCAATTTCAAATGGTAATTGTTTAGAACGGCTTAGAATTTCAATATTTTTTGCTTCAACTTCAATATCTCCAGTAGGAATATTTTTATTTTTGCTGCTTCTTTCAGCTACTTTTCCAGTAACTTTTATAACCCACTCATTTTTTAATTTTCTAGCTTCTTCAAAAAGTTCTTTTCCTGAAACTTCTTCATTTACTAAAATTTGAGTAATTCCATATCTATCTCGCAAATCAATGAATGTGAAATGCCCCAAATCTCTAACTTTTGAAACCCATCCAGATAAAATAACTTCTTCTCCGATGTTTTCCATTCTTAATTCATTTAATTTATAATTTCTGTACATTTTATTTCCTTTCCTTATATTCAAATTTCTTTTAATTTATTTATATAAAAATCTCTAAAATAATCGGTATAAATAATGCCGGCAACATATTTGCAATTTTTATTTCTTTTTTTAATAATAAATTTACTCCGATTGCCATAACCATTATTCCACCAAGAAAATTTATATCTGAAATTGTTTTTTCAGTTAAATATGGTTTTAGATAATTAGCAAAAAGATAGAAAAATCCTTGGTAAATAAAAACTGAAACAGCTGAAAACATAACGCCTATTCCATATAGAGATGTTATAACGATGGAAATTACTCCATCTAAAATTGCTTTTATCTTTAACGTTGTATCGTCACCTGTAAGTCCACTGTTTATTGCTCCTACAATTGCCATTGCTCCTGTACAAAATAAAATTGTAGCAGTTGAAAAGCCTTTTGCAAAACTTTTTTCAGAATCATTAGTTTCTGGATTTTTGATAGCAAAATTAAGTTTTTTTTCCAAAAATAATCCCAAATTTTTTAATTTTAAATCAATATCTATGATTTGTCCAATTATCGAACCGATAATCAGATAAATTAAAACAATAATATCTCGATTTGAATTTATCGTGCTTTTCAAACCAGCAACTATTATAAATAGTCCGGCACACTCCATTATAAGATCTTTCATTTCATTTTTAAATTTATGGCCTACGAAAAATCCTATCAAACTACCCAAAATAATAGCTAAAAAATTTATTAAATTTCCCATACCCTCCCCTATTTTTCAAGACTCTTTCTTTCAAAATGTTTCAAAACTTGCTCAAAACTGTATTTTTCCTGTTCTCCAGTACTAAATTTCTTTATTGTAACTACATTTTCTTTTTGTTCATCTTCACCTAAAATCAATACATAGTCTGCATTTTCACGGTTTGCCTTTTTCATTTGGGCTCCAAAACTTTTTGGATTGTAGTCAAAGTTGACTTTTATTCCATTTTTTCGTAGTTCTTCTACTATTTTTACAAAATATTCTTTTGTTTCATCAAAATAAATAACGTAAATTTTGTTTTCTTTTTTTGCAATCAAATTTTCATCCATAAGCATTGCAATTCTTTCCATTCCAGCGGCAAAGCCTATTCCTGGCACTTTTGCATTTCCAAGTATTTCAAGAAGTCTGTCGTAACGCCCTCCAGCCAGCACAGTTGCCTGCGAGCCTAATTTGTCAGATTTTATTTCAAAGACTGTATCTGAGTAATAGTCAAGTCCACGTACCAGCTTGTCATTTACCACATAATTAATATTCATTAATTCAAGATATTTCTTTGTATCTTCAAAATAATTTTTGCTTTCTTCGTCAAGATAGTCGTATAATTTTGGGGCGTTGATAAATTGTTCTTGGTCACCTTTATCCTTTGAATCCAATGCTCTTAAAGGGTTAGTTTTATATCTTCGTTTTGAATCGTCACTAAGTTTATCCAGTCTTTTTTCCATAAATGATTTTAAATCATCGATGTATTTTTTTCTTGAATCAATATTCCCAAGACTGTTTATTTCGACAGTCAGTCCAGTAATTCCAAGTTTTTCAAGAAATTCACATCCCATTCGGATAATTTCAGCATCAAGGTAAGCAGAACGGACTCCGAACATTTCGATACCCATTTGATGAAATTCTCTAAATCTTCCTTTCTGAGGGGCTTCGTAACGATACATTGGACCGTTGTAGAACCATTTTACAATTGGGGAAGACTTGTGAAAACCTGCTTCCAAATAGGCACGTACTACTCCAGCAGTACCTTCTGGACGCATTGTAACATTTCTGTTACCTTTATCTACAAATTCGTACATTTCCTTTGAAACAACATCTGTTTCATCTCCAACACCACGTCTAAAAAGTTCAGTTTCTTCCAGAATAGGCGTTATAATTCGTTCAAATCCATATTTTTCAAATACACTTTTTGCTGTATCAACAATTAGGTCGTATTTTTTTACATCATCAGAATATCTATCTTTCATTCCCTTTAAAACACTAATCATTCTAAATTTATCCTTTCATTACATGCAATTTTAGCAATTAAAAATTTATCTTCTCATATTATATCAAAAAATGTAAGTTATTATCAACATTTATTTTGAATTTATCTTCAAGTAGTCAAATAAGAAGGTTTTACGTTAAATAGGAGTCGTGCGAGAACTTTCGCCATTAGTGTTAAATGATAATTCAGTATAAGTGTTATTGAAAAATAAAAGGTATAGCATCCAACACTTCTGTGTTAAAAGAACTGATATTAAATTAAAATAAGAAAAAATATTTATTGATCAAAAAGTTTAGAAGTATAAAAGAAAAAATAGATTGTTATTAATTCTAAAAGTACACTTTAACAAACAGGAAATAAAAATTTAAAAGGGAGTTGTTGAAAATGGAAATAAGAATAGTAAAAATAATACTTATGATAGTCTTGGGAATGAGTGCTATTAGTTGTAATTTTTTGATTGTAATGAGTGGAAAGAAGTACATCGGAGAAGTGTTAAACATGGTAGAACAAATTATGAAAGAGCAAATGGAAGTATTTATTGTAAGGATATCAAATAGTGCAAATTAAAAAGAGTTATTAAAAAAGTAAATAGATGTTAGAGAAAACCGTTTTGTAATAAATTATTATTGTAATTGGCTTTCTCTTTTTTGTGAAATGTAAAAATTTAAAAATTAATGTAATTGATCAAAACCTTCTCCAAAAACTTTTGTTGTGTCAGTTACTGTTACAAAGGAAGTTGGATCGTGGGTTTTTAGGAATTTTCTTAACTGAATAAACTGTCTTCTTTCGATAATTGTGAGTAAAATGTCCTTTTCAGCTCCAGAATAGCCTCCAACGGCTTTAAGTACAGTACAACCTCTGTCAAAATCCTTTAAAATGTAATTTAAAACGATGTCTTTGTTTGAAGTGATAATCATAATCTGCTTACGTGAATTAAATCCTTCAATAAACTTATCAATGATAAATCCTGTTACGTAGACACTTAAAAGTCCCACAAGTCCCAGCTCAATTCCAAAGGCAAAAATCGCTAAAAGAGTAACAATTGCGTCTACGATGAAGCTAGACATTCCGTAACTGATATGGCAATATTTTGTAAGGATTCTCGCAATGATTGAAGTACCGCCAGTAGAAGCTTCATAAAAATAAATAATTGTTATTCCTAAAGCACATAATGCGCTTCCAAAAATTGTTGCTAAAATTAAGTCGTGAGTAAGAGCATAGTTTGGGTAAAATTTTTCAAAATATGAAAGAAAAACAGATAAAATTACTGTAGCATAAATGCTTTTTATACCAAATTGACCACTAATTACAATAAATGCAAGTGTAAACAGAATAAAATTGCTAACCGCAACAAATAATCCAGTTGAAATGTGAAAAATACTGTTGACAACCAATGCCAGCCCTGTTACTCCACCACTTGCTATTTTATTCTGGAAAAAGAAAAAATGTAATCCGAATGCCAGAATAAAAGTTCCAAGTCCAATTAAAAAATACTCTTTAATCAATGTAAAAATTGTATTTGTTTTCATAAAAATGTCCTTCATCAAAAATTTACGTTAATTCAGGATAACGCATGCTCCATTTTTGAATTATACATGATATTTCTTTTTTTTTCCTTTAATTTTTTGGCTAATTTTTAAAAAAATTTTACTAATTAATATAATATATATTATTTTTGTTATAAACAAAGGATTTGTTGACAATAAAAAATAAAAATTCATATTTTTTAAGTTAATTTATAATTAAAAATATAGGAAAATTTTTTTCATTAAATAATTGAAAATTTAAAAAAAGTATGATATACTCATATTGAAATTTGAGAAGGGATTCAAAGATTTCAAAAATGTAATTGTTATAGCCAGATTACTTTAAAATGGATACAGTTTGGGCTATTCTCAAACAGAATTTATATGTTTCATTTTTAGGAGTTTGAGCATATAATAAAAAATAAATTGGAGAAAAGAGAGTGAGTGTTATGAAATCGACAAAAAAAATGATTTTAACAGCTTTAGTTGGAGTTTTAGCTCTTAGTTCTATTGGTTTTTCAGCAGTGAGAGCAAAATCTTCAAAAAAAGCATCAAATGTAACAAGAAAATTTAGCTGCAGTAGCAGAGATGTAACAGTACAAAATCTTTCTACAGACAGAGTAAGATTGACAGATGGAAACGGAAAAGTTTACAATCTGAAATTAACAAGATCTGGTAGTGGAGAAGAATACACAGGTGGAGGAGTTTCTATTCACATAAAAGGAAACGATGCAGTCTTCACAAAAAATGGAAGCGATGAAAGCTGCTCTATGACAGCAAGTGACAACTCAGGAAGCTACAACCAAAGTTCTAGCAGCAATTTGCTAAGAAAATACAGCTGCGATGGTTATCAAGACATAACAGTTGAAAATGTTTCAACAGATAAAGTAAAAGTAGCTGATGGTTATGGAGGAATCCATACTTTAAGTTCAGCAGCATCTGGTAGTGGAGAAAGATATTCAAATGGAAACATCTCAATTCACATGAAAGGTAACGATGCTATCTATACTGAAAATGGAAAAGATAAAAGCTGCAGTCTTCAAAGCTCTGGACATGGTTCAATTAACGAATAAAACCTGAAAAATTGGAATTTACAATTAAAAACTAAATTTTAAAAAGCTGTTTATATAATTTTATGAATTATATTAAACGGCTTCTTTTATTTAACTTTTTTTCAATTTCCTGTATTTCTGATTTTTACTATTAGGTTTGTCAGGAATTGTCCTTTCAATCAATTTTGCCTTTAAGGCAGGATTTAAATAATTTTTTCTGAAAGTAGGTTTATGTACTAAATTTAATCTTTCCATAATTTCTGTTGCTGATAAAACATTATCTCCAAGTACACTAAGTAATTTTTCAACTGGATTTTTATCCTGGTCGCTATCTTGATCGGTTACTTGGTCGTTATCTTGGTCGGTTATTTTTTCAGAAGTTTTAATTTCTTTTAAACTATCGTTTATAATTTTGAGCATAAACTCTACAAATATTGTACTCTCACCTTCTTTATCAGCTATTGCAAGAGTATCATAATATTCTTTCTGTTCTTTTTTTATCAATTCCTCTATTGGAAGCCAAAAAAATATTTTTTTCCATTTTCCAAGCAGTAAAGTATGCCACATTCTTCCAATACGACCATTTCCATCTGAAAATGGATGGATAAATTCAAATTCATAATGAAAAACAGCACTTTTAATCAATGGATGTACAGAAGAAGTCTTGTACCATGAAATTAAACTGCTTATATGCTTAGGCACTAAATCTGCTGGCAGAGCAATATGTACAACTTTTCTTCCAGCAAAAATACCAACCCCTTGAGAACGAAATTTACCATTTTCCTTAACCAGCCCATTCATCATCAATCTGTGAGCATTCAATAAATCCTTTACTGAAAATGGATTTAACTTAGTTAATAATTCATACGCTTCATAAGCATTCTTTACTTCTTTTATTTCATTAGGATTTCCTAAAACTTTTTTTCCATTCAATATAGCTGTAACTTGTTCCAGCGAGAGAGAATTATGTTCAATAGCAAGCGAAGAATGAATTGTTTTTATTCTATTTTCTCTCCTTAAATGCGGATTTGAAATTTTTTCCTGAAAAATAGACATTCTCCCTATTTCTTCACTTATTTCACCTATTAATACTGTCATTTTTTCAGTTATTTGAAAAGGTGGCTTGTAATTATTCAATTTTAAATACCTCCTATTTCCTAAATAGTTTCCTTAAACATTATAATAAACACCGCAACTAGTAGAATACAGCAAGCAAGCAACGCTCCTATACCGTATATTTTTACTAAAACTACACAAAGCATTGCTCCGATAAAGAAAAATCCATCTAATCCCAAATATATCCAGAAATTCTGTAAATACGACTTGTTTTCTGTATTTATATATTTAAATAAATTCTCCATTCCACTTCGTAAATTCCCAGTACACATTGTTGTCGCTCCTGCCAGTCCCCTAATTTTTCTAAATCCTTGATATTGAATTGCGGCAATGAACGACATAATCATATTTACAACAATATTCCAATTTCCGCTTGGAATGAATGAAATAAAAAACATTATTATAACTTGGTAAAATATAACAATTTGCTGCCATCTAAAAATTCTATGTTTTTCAAATTTCACTCTAATAAATTCAGTAAATAATATTCCAAATGTGAAAACCAGAATCGGCATAAAATAATTAAAGGCTTTTCCAAAATCTCCCCTTTGTAAATTTATAGCTAGATAAACAACATTTCCTGTCTGTGCATTAGCAAGCACCTTTCCACGCGTAACAAAAGTATATGCATCCATAAATCCCCCAACCATGCACAGCATCATTCCTAATCTAAATGTCTCTGGCGGATACTCCTCTCCGTTAAAAAAAATCTTTTTTATTCTTTTACCCATTTTTAAAAACTTCACTCCTTTTTATTTTTTTGAACTTCGTATTTTTTATCCAATGATTTAATTTTTAATATTCATTAACAAAGTTATTTTTCCAAAATATCAAATTTATAGCCAACTCCCCAAATTGTCTTAATATTCCATTTCTCATGCTTATAATTGTCAAGTTTTGCACGAAGCCTTTTTATATGCGTATCGACAGTACGGCTTTCTCCAAAATAATCAAATCCCCATATTAAATCCAGCAAATTTTCTCTTGTAAAAACTTTATTCTGATTTGTTGCCAAAGTCCATAAAATCTCTATTTCCTTCTTAGTCAACGAAATTATTTCATCGTTTATCTTTACCGTAAAATTATTCAAATCAATCTCAAGATTATCAAATGTAAAAATTTTTGTACTTTCATCATTTTTAGGTGTTATTCTACGTAAAATTGCATTTATTCTTGCAATTATTTCTCCTGGCGAGAAAGGCTTTACTATATAATCATCTGCTCCTATTTCCAGTCCCATTATTTTCTCATAATCTTCCCCACGTGCTGTAATCATTATAATCGGAACATTTGAAAAAGTACGCACCTCTCTGCATACATCAAAACCATCCTTTTTAGGCATCATTACATCCAAAAGTACTATATCAAACTCATTTTCTTCAATTTCCTTTAACGCTACTTCCCCATCAAATACAGTACTTACAGTAAAATTATTTTTTTTACAGTATTCTGACAGTATCGAAACAATTTGTTTATTATCGTCTGCAATTAATACTTTATACATATTTATCCTCTCTTTTTATTTTTATTCTTATAAAATTTTATCATAATTTCTTTGAAATACAAATATTAAATTTTATTTGACAAAATAATTTTTTATGGTATAATGTAACCAAGAAATATTTGTAATGATTTCAAATTAAAAACAATAATATTATTAAATTAGGAGGAAATTATGTCTTTAATAGGAAAAAAAATTGAAAATTTTACAGCTCAAGCTTATCAAAACGAAGAATTTAAAGAAGTAAACTTTGAAAAGGATATGTTAGGAAAATGGAATATTTTCGTATTTTATCCAGCTGATTTTACATTTGTGTGTCCAACTGAATTAGAAGATTTAGAAGACCATAGAGAAGAATTGGAAAAATTAGGATTTAATGTTTATTCAGTAAGTACTGATACTCACTTTACTCACAAAGCATGGCACGATCACTCAGAAGCAATCGGAAAAGTTAAATATGCAATGATTGGAGATCCTACAAAAGCTATTTCAAGAGAATTTGAAGTATTAAACGAAGAAAGCGGACTTGCATTCAGAGGAACATTCATCGTAAATCCTGAAGGAAAAATTGTTGCTTACGAAGTAAATGATGAAGGAATCGGAAGAGACGCATCAGAATTAGTAAGAAGAGCAAAAGCTGCAAAATTCGTAGCCGATAACCCAGGATTAGTTTGTCCAGCAAAATGGAAAGAAGGAGAAGCTACTTTAAAACCAGGATTAGATTTAGTAGGTAAAATTTAATAATTTTAAACTTAATAAATTAGAAGGAGGTAAAATGGCTTTATTAGATAGTAATATTGTAGAACAGTTAAAAGGTTATTTTGATAAAATTAATGGAAACATTGAATTAGTCTCATTTTTGAATGATAGCGAAAAATCAGCTGAATTAGATAGCTTCTTACAAGAAGTTGATTCAATTTCTGGAAAAGTGAACTATGTAAAAAAATCATTTGACAATGATAAGGCTGACTTAGAAAAAGCAAACCTTACTCGTCCAACATCTTTTACAATTTTAAAAGATGGGGAAAATACTGGGATTAATTTTTCAGGTATTCCTGGAGGACATGAATTTAACAGCTTTATTCTAGCAGTTTTGGGACTTGCAGGACTTGGAAAAAAACTGGAAGGAGAGCAGCTTTCAAAAGTTGAATCAGTTAATAAGCCTGTAAATATCGAAACATTTATTTCATTATCTTGTACACATTGTCCAGATGTAGTTCAAGCCTTAAACTTAATTTCATCAAATAACAAAAACATTACAACAACAATGGTAGATAGTGCAGTATTTTTTGAAGAAGCAAAAGAAAAAGATATTCAGGCGGTACCAGTTGTATTTATAAATGGAGAGCAAAAATCAGTTGGTGCAAAAACTATTGAAGAATTAATAAATCTTGTTGTTAATGCTTAGTAACCAAAATTATAAATAGAGAGAAAATTGATTTATCTGAAAAGATGAGAGAAAAATAAAACTTGTGAATGAAGAAAAGAGAATATTTAGGGATTTACCCTTTATACTCTCTTTTTTATTTAAAATACTGATTTTCTATTATAGTTTGTTACATCGCTGTTTAATTTTTCATATAATTCTTTAACAGTTGTCTCTTTATTTTGAATTGCTTTCAGTTCATTATCAGTTACTCCGATAAATTGTATAAATTCCACTTTTCCATTAACTGTATCAATTATTCCAGCTTTTTCATCAGAAATAGTAATAAACCCTGTAATATTTGACTTTTTATTTACATCCATTCCTTCCGTCTGCCCAGTGTATAAATATTCATACGGTCTAAATATTTCTCCACTAGAAAACGTCGCTCTTGCAATTGTTTGTAAAATTCCACAAATTCCTTTTAATTCAGCTTCCTCATCAATATAATTATCTTTTTTTAATTTTAATGTAAACTCCATTCCATAACCGCTGTATTCTGTATTTTCACTTACTTTTTCATGCAGTTCAGACAATCCATAAGTAACAAAGTGCCAATAATCCCCTCCATCATAAATACTAATACCATCCAAAGGATCATTTCCACCAAATCTCCATTTTATCATTGCCGCATAATGTAATGGATTTTTCTGATCCGGATAAAGTTTATTAAAAGTTTCTGTAATAGCATCCCAGCCATCTGTATTTATTTCTTCAGAAACTGCTTCAGCATCATTTTCTTTTTCATTCTCTTTCTTAAATAAATCAAATAATCCCATAAAAATTTCCTCCTAAGTGTCATCATTGCTAATTAAAAAAATTATTTTTTCCTAATTTTTCTACTTTTTAAATTATTAATTTTATTTAAATTTTCTTTCACTTTGCTTCCATCTGGATTCATTTTTTTATCTAAAAATATACTTTTATCTCTAAATCCAGTATCATAGCCTTTTGTTTCAAACCATTCTGTTTTAGCTGCTTCAGTCTGGACATTTATCTCTTGTTTTGTCATTTTGTCTCCATTTTTTATTTTAAAGTACATTTCTGGATCAACTCTGTTTATAAGTCCTTTTCCTCTCATTTCAAAGGCTATCTCAAAATGCAGATGAGGAGCATGTGTTCCACTTGCATTTCCAGTTGTACCTGATTTAGCTATTACTTGCCCAGCCTTCACTGTATCTCCGATTTTTACATTCACTTCACTTAAATGGCAATATCTAATGTATTTTACTTGCATTGTATTAGGGTCATAATTTGGGCTGTATGCCCATTCTCTTGCACTTTCTTTAGGTTTGTAATTTTTTCTTTTTATTTTCTCAAGCTCCTTTGGATTAACTTCCAAATAAAAATTTAATCCATACCCTGTTTTATCCACATACATATCCACAATTTTTCCATCCAGAACCGCATAAACATCTGTTCCCGGCAATGCAAAAATATCAATTCCTTGATGTCCTCTTGCCCCATTACTTCGAGTCAGCCCAAATTTAGCCCAGTCAGGATAAACTTCTCCACGAAAATTGTAATATGTAACCTGTGGATCTTTTACTGGATTAATTCTAAAAATTTTATCATCTTCATCTTCAGTTACAAGATTTTTAAAATTAATATTTTTTCTACCAAATATCATCCCCAAAATTATAATTCCTAAAATCAATAAAGCCGTTATTCCCAAAATTATTCCTGTTTTTTTTCTAGATTTTGAATTTCTCTTTTCTAAATTTTCTTTTTTTTCATTCAAAACTCTATTTACATTTTTCTTTTCATTATCCATAACATTAATTTGCTAAATTTGTATAGCCTCTCCTTCTTTTATTTATTTTTTTTTTCATCCAAAATATATTCTTCAATGTAAAAATTAGAAATATGTGAAGAAAATCCTTCTATTTTCTGATATTCCTTTATTTTCTTCCTAGCTTCTAATTTTGACAAACATACTGATAAAATTCGATGTTTTTCTTTTATTTTATCTTTACCAGTATAATAAAAATGAGAAAGTACATATAATTTTTGATTTTTTGAATTATCAATTTTTACCTCATCTTCTTTATAATAAGTAACATAACCACCTTCCCATCCAGCATATTTATCCAAATGATGCTTTTCTAGCCAGAACCCATCCAAATGTGAACAAAATCCTTTGATTTTTTTATATTTTTCCAGTGCCTTCAATCCTTCTTCCTTTGTATAATAGGCACCTAAAAACCTTGCTTCCTCATTCCACTTATACTTATCATAGACATCTCCATAATCATATCCATGTGATAAAATCCATATTTCCATAGTTTCTCCTAATTATTTAAGGCTTTTAGATTTAAACCCTTTTGTGTAGTAATTTTTCCCAATTATCATGGTTCTAATTTTAAATCCTTCAGGAAAATCCCTAAAACCTTTCATTTCTTTCCATTTATCAACAATTTCCAATGCCTTTTCCTTTGTTGAAAAAAATCCTATTAATTTATCGTCATCCTTTTCATCTCTATGATACAACATGTACACTTTTTTTATCTTTTGTTTTTCAGATTTCATAATTTATTCTCCCTTTTACAAAATCAATAAACTTATAAAAATCAACACATTCATAATTTCAAAAAACTTTATCTCTTTTCCAACTCACAAACAACTTCACTCAAAATATCATAAGCCAGCTCCATCTTACTTTTCTGACTAATTTCCACCGAAGTCCTATCTTTTCTAATAATCTCAATCACATTTTCATCGCTGCCCATTACAGATGCATTATTTGCCACTATAATATCTAAATTTTTCTTTCCCAGCTTTTTCAAGGCATTTTCCCTTATATCATTAGTTTCTGCGGCAAATCCAACTAATAGCTGTTTTTCCTTCTTTTTGCTCATCTCTAATAAAATATCAGGATTTCTAACCAATTCCATAACCAAATCTGAATCAGATTTCTTTATTTTTTCCTTTTTGTATTCCTTTGGTCTGTAATCAGCAACTGCCGCACAAGCTATGAAAATATCAGTATTTTTAAAATATTCATCCACTTTTTCATACATTTCAAGTGCTGATTCCACAGAAATAAAATTTTTAAGCCCATTTGGAATTTTCAAGTCCGTAGACCCGCTAATTAAAGTTACGTCTGCTCCCATATCAGCCGCCGCCTGAGCAATTGAATATCCCATTTTTCCGCTTGAATTATTTGACAAATATCTGACTGGATCAATATTTTCCTTTGTTCGCCCGCTTGTTATAAGAATTTTTTTACCTTTCAAGGTTGTATCAAAATTCTCAAATTTTGAAAAAATACTGTATCTTTCTATTTCATCGACAATATTTTCTGGCTCGCTCATTCTTCCCTTCGCACTATAATTGCAGGCAAGCAGTCCTTCTTCTGCATCAATAAACCTATATCCAAAGGATTTCAGCTTATCAATATTTTCTTTTAAAATCGGATTTTCATACATATTCACATTCATTGCTAAAGCAAAAAATACTGGCTTTCTTACCGAAACAGCGGAAAGGATTGTCGTAAGCATATCGTCTGCAATCCCGTTTGCCACCTTTCCAATTATATTATAAGTCGCAGGTGCAATCAAAACCATATCTGCCCAATCCGCAAGTGAAATATGCTCCACTTCATAATGCGGATTGCTGTCCCACATATCCACATAAATCCTATTTCTTGATAAAGTTTCAAGAGTCAAAGGTCCAACGATTTTTGTAGCATTTTCAGTCATCACAACTTTCACATTATATCCTTTCTTTTTCAAAAGCGATACAATTCCAGCCGATTTATATGCCGCAATTCCCCCTGTAACTCCTACTAAAATATTTTTCATTTTTCCCTCTTCTTAAATCAAAAATTACAATAAATTATAATCCGTACTTCCATCCTTATTATCCTTAATTTCTACCCCAAGTGCCTTCAATTCATTCCGAATTTCATCGGATAATTTGAAATTTTTCTCACTTCTTGCCTCACTTCGTAATTTTATCAGTAATTCAATTAATTTTTTTGTCAATTCCATATTTTCTCCATCTTCCTCCTTCACAGCATTTTCTATTTCAATCGCTATTCCAAATACATTTTCTAATTTTGCCTTCAAAGAATCATAAGATTTTTTAATTTCATAATAAATTCTGGAAAACTCACTTTCATTTCTGGAAATAAGTTTATTTGTTTCCCTAATCTGATCAAAAATAGTCGCTAGTGCCTGCGGTGTATTCATATCCTCGTCCATCGCTTCTTCAAATTTTTTATCAAATTCATCAATTTTTTGAGAAAACTCTGAATTTTTAACATTTTCTATTTTTTCATTCTTATATTTTTCAACAATATTTTCAAATTTATTCATTGATTTTATAATATTTTGCAACGCTTTTTTCGTATCTTCCATATTCTCGAATGAAAAGTTAATCGGCTTTCTGTAATGAGTGCTAAGAATAAAAAGTCTTACTACATTTCCAGAAAATTTTTCAAGTATTTCACGAAGCAAAAAGAAATTTCCTAGCGATTTTGACATTTTGTCGCCATTTATCTGAATAAATCCGTTGTGAAGCCAATAATTTGCAAAGTTTCCGTGATAAGCACACTTACTTTGGGCAATCTCATTTTCGTGATGCGGAAAAACTAAATCTTGTCCGCCACCGTGAATATCAAATGTATCTCCAAGATATTTTTTTGCCATCGCACTACATTCTATATGCCATCCAGGACGTCCTTGTCCCCAAGGCGATTGCCAAAACGGCTCTCCATCTTTCTTTTTTTTCCAAAGTGCAAAGTCTACTGGATTTTTCTTAATTTCCGACACATCAATCCTAGCCCCAAGTTCCAGCTCCTCAATTTTCTGATTTGATAATTTTCCATAATCCTTATATTTTTTTACCTCAAAATAAACATCCCCATCTTTCTCGTAAGCAAACCCATTATCAATTAATTTTTGAATAATCTTAATAATTTCCGCCATATTTTCAGTAACTTTAGGTCTTTTCACACTTTCAAGAATATTCAGCTTGCTAATATCCTCAAAAAAATATTTTATATATTTTTCCGAAACCTCGCTAGCAGAAGTCCCTTCTTCCATAGACTTATTTATAATCTTATCATCCACATCCGTAAAATTCTGCACAAACTCAACTTCCATCCCCTTATGCTCAAAATACCGTGCCAACGTATCAAAAACTACAATTGGACGTGCATTCCCCAAATGTATGTAATTATAGACAGTAGGCCCGCAAACATACATTTTTACCTTATTTTCTTCTATTGTCTTAAATTCTTCAATTTTATTGGTCATTGTGTTGTAAAGTTTCATTTTTTTATTCTCCCTGCTCTTGAAAACTTTTAATTTATAAAATCTCTCTTAACATAAATTTCCTACTTCAAAGTAGCCACCGTACACCCAATTCCACCTTCATTTTGATTGGCATCTTTAAATTCTGTTACATATTTTGAAGTTCTTAGGTATTCGTGGATTTTTTTTCTTAGTACCATTGTTCCTTTTCCGTGAATTATGTAGATTTCGTGGTAGCCTGTTAGCATTGCTCTGTCCATGTATGTTTCTAG
The DNA here is from genome assembly GCF_041199995.1 of Leptotrichia sp. HSP-342. NCBI lineage: Bacteria > Fusobacteriati > Fusobacteriota > Fusobacteriia > Fusobacteriales > Leptotrichiaceae > Leptotrichia > Leptotrichia mesophila. The sequence continues at coordinate 321,610 of NZ_CP165646.1, read as the reverse complement.
TTCTGCGATTGCTTCGTCGGCATTCATTCCACGTAAGTCGATTTCTCCTCGAACTTGGGAAGTTCGTTTTAGTGAGGCAAAGTTTTTAAATTTGTTTGTTTTTTTCTTTTGGATTTTTACAATATCGTCAGTTGATACAACTAGCTTTAATATTCCAGTTTGCACTTGAATACGGTTGTTTGGCATTATTTTCAAAATCTTTCCGTTTTGATTCATTGTTTTTACAAGCACTTCTTCCCCAACGGAAAAATCTACATTTTGAGTAACAACTTTCTTTTCCTTTACATTTTTCTTTTTATCCGTAATAAATGATTCACGTAGCATATTCAAGCTTCTTTGAGCATTTTTCGCATCTTCTTTTTTAGATTCTTCGCTATTTATTTTATCAATTAAATTTTTGGCTTTTGCCTGCATGTTTTTCAAGTAATTGTCGGCTTCCTGATAGGCACGTTTTATAATTTCATTTTTTTCATTTTCAAGTTTTATCATATTTTGCTCATAAATGCTCTTTTGCTTGTCAAGTTCAGTTCTTGTTGCTTCTAATTTTGCCTGCATTGTTTCCAGCTCGTCATTTTTTTCCTTTATTGATTTTAGCATTTCTTCAACACGCTGATTATCTTCACTTATGTAGCTTTTTGCATTTTCAATCACTTCTTCACTAATTCCGTATTTTCTTGCAATTATAAGAGCGTTACTTTCTCCCGGTATTCCTTCCAGCAGTTTGTACGTTGGAGATAATGTTTCCACGTCAAATTCCATTGAGGCACTTTTAATTCCTGTTGTATTAAAGGCATAGGCTTTTACTTCGCTGTAATGGGTTGTAATTATTGAAGTTACGTGTTTTTTATTCAAGTAATCAATGATTGCCATTGCAAAAGCAGCTCCTTCCATTGGATCAGTTCCACTTCCTAATTCGTCCATTAATACAAGCGATTTACTGTTTGCATTTTCAATTATATCTTTTATTTTGCTAACATGCCCTGAAAATGAGGATAAGTTTTGCTCAAGACTTTGTTCGTCCCCAATGTCAGCCAGTACATTGTGAAAATATCCAATTTCAGTTTTTTCATTTGCAGGAATCGGGATACCAGATAAAGCCATAATTGTAAGAAGACCAGCCACTTTCAATGTTACTGTCTTCCCTCCAGTATTAGGTCCTGTAATAAGCATTATATTTTCAGGATTCCCAAGTTCAAAATTAATCGGCACAACTGTATTTTCATCAATTAGTGGATGTCTCGCTTCAACCAGTTTCAAATATTCTTTATTAATAATTTTTGGAACAATACATTTTTTATTAACTGAATAAGTCGTTTTCGCATCAATAAAGTCCAGTCTTTCCAAAATTTCCTTAATTTCCAGAATTTCTTCCTTTTTCGTTTTTACAAGTTCTGTAATTCTAAGCAGTATTTTTCTAATTTCCTCACGCTCACGAGCCTCGTATTCACGTAATTTATTATTTAATGAAACAATATTTAAAGGCTCGATGTAAACTGTGCTTCCTGTTGCAGACCTATCATGTTCTATTCCTTTAATAAGCCCTTTAAAATCTGTCTTTACAGCAATTACGTATCTATCATTTCTTTGAGTTATTATTCTTTCCTGAATAGCATTTTGTGTACTTTTATTGGAAATCAGCTCGTCAAATTTCTCTTTTATATTTGCATTAATATTCTGTTTCTGCCTTCTCACATCACGAAGTCCAATCGAAGCCTCATCCTTCAATACTCCTTCATCATTAATTGCTTCTGAAATAAAGTTCTCAATATCCTTAACTTCCTCAACATCACTAAACAGATTCCAAATCGTTCTATATTTATCCCTAACATTTTTAGCTCTGCTTTTAGAAATTCTAAAAATCGTCAAATTCTTCTTCAGAACTGCCAAATCCTCAGCACTCAAATAAGACCCAATAATATCAATGGAATTCATCATCTTAGTAATATCCGCAAGCCCTGCAAGTTCCAATCCATCATCATACTTATAAAAGTCAATCATCTCCATCATAAGCATAAGTTCCTTATCCAAAGCTGACTTTTCCTTTATAATATCAATATCCAGAAACTTTTCTTTCGTCTTTTCCAATCTTGATAAATCAATAAGTTCGTTAATTATTTTATAAAATTCTAATACATCATAATTTTTTTCCATTTTCTTCCTCTCAACATTCTTTCTAATTTCAAATATCTGTCTAATTTTAAGATTATTTTTATTAATAAATATTTTCTATTTTACTCATTTTTTATTTTAACGCAAGGGCATCAGACGCCATGCCCTTGCATCCCCGCTTCCCGAATTTCAATTTTACAGAAAAAGACAAAACTCGCTTTTAATAAAAGTTATTTTCACTCCATAAAGTTATTATCAATTCAAATGTAGTAGAAAAGCTCAAACAAGTTGTCTTTTACTGAAAAATTAAAATCTCGGAAATTTATAACAATTTTTTTAATTTTTCCACATTTATTTTAATCAAATTAATTATTATAATTAAACTAAAAACGTCGTGATTTTTTTGAAATGAAATTGACTGTCTGAGCTTTTTCAAAATTTTTAGATTATAATTGGTTTAAGGAATTATAATAACCTTTGTTAAAAAGCGAGTTTCAATTTCGTAGTAATCCAGGTTTATTCAAATAATAAATGTTTAGACTACTTTCCCAAATAAAATTTGGGAATATTTCAAAAAAATACTTAGACAATCCGGGGATGCAAGGGGGATGGCGATTGTTCCCCCTTGCTTTGTCTTATTTTGTTAAAATTATATCACATTTTGTAATAATTTGAAATCGCTATTTAATCTAAGGCTTTTTTATGGTATAATTTAACAGATAAAATATTTAAAAAATTGTAGAATAAATGATAAATATATAAATGTTAAAAAAGAAAGAGAGTGTGAAATAAATGGATTTAAAAAATTTACCGATAACTCCTTTACCGTCAGTAAAACTTGATAAGCATCAGGAGGATTTGCTCATTCATAACGAGCTTTTTGCAACTCTTCTAGGTGAAACGATTTTTAGATATGCGGGTTTACATATTTATGAGGTTACTGAAAAATTGAAAGAAGCTTCTAGTAAATATTATAAAACACAAAAACAGGAGGCTAGAAAAAATTTATCGTCTTTTTGTTCGGAACTTACTGATGTGGAAATTTTACGTGTGATAAGAGGTTTTTCGATTTTTTCGGCACTTGCGAATATTGCTGAAGATGTATATCAGACTCATGAACAGCGATATGCAAAGATTTCCAACAAGCCGCAGATCGGATCTCTTGAAAAATCACTAAAAAATTTAAAGAAAAAGGGAATCAGTCAAGATAAAATATTGAAGGCTATGGAAAAGGTCTCAATTGTTCCGGTCTTAACAGCACATCCAACACAAGTTCAAAGAAAAAGTATTTTGGATTTGACAAAAAAATTAACTGATATTCTGGATAAATATGAAAATGTAAAATCTCATCAAATTGATGAAAATGAATGGCTTAATGATTTAAGCCGTGGTATTCAAATTTGGTGGCAAACTGCAATGTTGAGAGCTAGCAAATTACGTGTAACAGATGAAATAAGTAATGCTCTAAGTTATTACAACATTACATTTTTTAATGAAATTCCAAGACTTATGAATAAATTTCAGGAAATTTCAAAAACATTAGGAAATTCTGAAGTAAAATCCCAAGCTCTGCTTCCACTTACTATGGGAATGTGGATTGGTGGAGATAGAGACGGAAATCCTTATGTTACAGTAAATACACTGGAGCAGTCGGCGCAAGAGCAGGCTATAAAATTATTCCAGCATTATCTGGATGTAGTTCGAGAAATTTATAGAGATTTATCAATGTCTATTTCAATGACAAATGTAACTGAGGAACTGCAAAAACTGGCTGATGCTTCTGGAGAAGTTTCGCCACATCGTACACACGAGCCATATCGTCGTGCATTGACAACAATAACAGATAGACTGCTTGCAACAGCCTACAAATTGTGTGATTACAACCGTGACTTATTACCGCCAAAAAGAAAAAATGGAATTGACCTTCCCTACAAGTCAGCTAATGAATTTACAAACGATTTGATAATCGTGGCAGAATCTCTTAAAAAGAACAACAGTGAATTTTTAACACAAGGAAAATTAAACAATCTAATCAGTGCCACAAAAATATTTGGATTCCACCTTGCGACAATTGATTTAAGGCAGGATTCCAGCGTTCACGAAGTATGTGTTGCAGAACTTCTGAAAAATGCAAACATTCTAGGAGATTACTTGAGCCTGTCAGAAGACGCAAGATGTGAGATTTTACTGCGGGAATTGGAACATGACCCTAGAATTTTAAGCGATCCGACAATTCCACAAAGCGAAACACTAGCCTCAGAACTTGCAATTTACAGAAAGGCGAAATCTTTGAGAGAACGTTTTGGAAGTAAAATTATTGAAAAAAATCTGATTTCTCATGCAACAAGCGTTTCAGATATGCTAGAGATAGCTATTTTACTAAAAGAAGCCAATCTTGCAAAAGGAAATGAAGGAAATGAATTTTGTGATTTACAGATTGTTCCGCTTTTTGAAACAGTGGAAGATTTAATTGCGGCTCCTGATATTTTGAGAAAATGGTTTAATTTGCCATTAGTAAAAAAATGGATGGATAAAAAAGGACGAAAACAGGAAGTTATGCTAGGATATTCAGACAGTAATAAAGATGGTGGATACCTAAGTTCAAGCTGGTCTTTATACAAGGCGCAAAAAGAGCTGACTGCAATCGGACGGGAATTTGATGTTGAAATCTCATTCTTTCATGGACGTGGAGGAACAGTAGGACGTGGCGGCGGCCCAAGTTATGAAGCTATTTTAGCACAGCCTGAAGGAAGTACAGACGGAACAATCAGACTTACAGAACAGGGAGAAGTAATCGGTGCAAAATACGGAAATCCTGATTTAGGATTAAAAAATCTGGAAGCATTGATTTCAGCAGCTCTTGAATCAAGTGCATTGACAGAAGAAGATGCAGACTGGGAAGAATATGAAAAAATAATAGAAAATGTTTCAGACTTAAGTTATTATGCCTACCGTGACTTAGTTTACAATACAGACGGATTTTCAGACTTTTTCTTTGAAGTTACGCCAATAAACTTTATTGCAGGGTTAAATATTGGTTCAAGACCGTCTTCACGTAAAAAAACACAATCACTAGACAGCCTAAGAGCAATCCCATGGGTATTCTCATGGTCGCAAGCAAGAATAATGCTTCCGGGATGGTACGGTGTAGGAACAGCGTTTACAAAGTGGATTGGCAATGATGATAAAAAATTGGAAATTTTACAGAAAATGTATAAGGAATGGCCATTCTTCCGTTCAACAATTTCAAATGTTGACATGGTTCTATCAAAAACAGATTTATCAATTTTCGCAGAATATGTAAAATTAGCAAGTGATCAGGAAACAGCACAAAAAATCTTTAAAGAAATAGAAAAAGAGTGGGGTTTAACAATTGATATCTTGAAAAAAATTACAGGAAATGATGTTTTACTGGCAGATAATCCAGAGTTAGTGAGCAGTCTACGAAATCGTCTGCCATATTTTGACTCGATGAATTATTTACAGATTGAATTAATAAAACGTTCAAGAGCTGGAGACGATTCAGAAGAACTGAGAAAAGCCATTCACATTTCAATAAATGGACTTGCAACAGGACTTCGTAATAGTGGATAATATAAATAAAAGGAATATTTCTAATTAAAATTAGGACTGTTCCTTTTTTTTGCAAAAATTTTTTTCCATTCATTTTATATTCATAAAACTGTTTTATAATGTATTCAAGATAAGAGAGAAAAGTAAAAAATAAGTGAATATTAAAGGAGAAAGAAAGATGAAAAAGAAAATTTTAAGTATTACATTATTAGGAATCCTGGTATTAGGAGTATCAGTAGCTGTAAACGCAAAGAGCAGAAATAAATACAACAGAAATGTTTCTTCAAATAACTACATTGGAGTAAACAGGGCGATGAACATTGCATTGAAAAAAGTGCCAGGAGCAAGCAATTCTCACGTGAAAAAAATCAATTTAGACAGAGAAAATGGAAGAATGGTTTATGAAGGGGAAATTTATTATAACGGACAGGAATATGAATTTGATATTGATGCTGTAACTGGTGATATTGTAAAATGGAAAGTAGATGAAATTTCAAATAATTCTGGCTACATTAATAACAATGTGAACAATTCGCAAGCTATAACAATGGAAAAAGCAAAATCAATTGCACTTGCACAAGTGCCAGGAGCGAATCAAAGCCATTTTGGAAAAATAGAATTAGATCATGATCATGGAAGAGCAGTTTATGAAATTGAAATTTTTTACAATAATTCAAAATACGAGTTTGATATAGACGCTTCAACAGGAGAAATTATTGGAACTGAAGTAAAGCATTATAATAAAAATTATTAAAATACAATATAAATAAAAAATCTTGCAAAAATTTTTAAATCAAAAAACAAAATTAAATGAAAAAGAAGGAGAAAAATTATGAAAAAGAAAATTTTAAGTATCGCATTATTAGGAATCATGGTATTAGGAGTATCAGTGACTGCAAACGCAAAAAGCAAACATAAATATAACAGAAACGTTTCTTCAAACAGTTACATTGGAGTAAACAGGGCAATGAACATTGCATTGAAAAAAGTGCCAGGAGCAAACAGTTCTCACGTAAAAGAAATCCATTTGGATAGAGAAAATGGAAGAATGGTCTATGAAGGAGAAATCTACCACAATGGATGGGAATACGAATTTGATATTGACGCAGTAACTGGAGCCATTGTAAAATGGAAAGCAGAAAGAGATTAATAAAATAAATTAAAAAATATTCTTGCAGAGGGTTGATTGAAAATTTACTGTTTTCAGTTTGCTCTCTTTTTATTTTTTGGAATTTGTGATATATTATAGTAAAATTGCTATAGTTTTTATAGTAAAACTGCTTTAAAACCAAACTCAAAAGTTATGACTATTTTACTCAAACCCTAAATTTATATAATTTTTAGTAGTTTAATTTTAAATAGGTTTGAGTATATATTAGAATAATAGAAACTTAGGATTTTAGCATTTGCTAAAAATAATACAGGAGAGAATTAAATATGAAAATTTTGCTGGCAGAAGATGAAGTAGATTTGAATAATGTTGTAACAAGGTATCTAAAAAAAAATGGATATAGTGTAGATAGCGTGCTAGATGGGGAAGAAGCGCTTGACTATCTGGAATATAGTGAATACGATTTAGTAATTCTGGATATTATGATGCCAAAAGTAGATGGATTTGAAGTTATAAAAAAACTTAGGGATAAGGGAAATCACACTTCGGTTCTTATGCTTACTGCAAGGGATAGTGCAGATGATAAGGTAAAAGGGCTTGACTTGGGGGCTGATGACTATATTGTAAAACCATTTGACTTTAATGAACTTATGGCAAGAATTAGGGCAGTTGTGAGAAGAAAATATGGAAATAGTTCAAATAAGCTTGTGATAGGAGATTTGATTTTGGATACTTCAGAAAAATCAGTAACAAGAGCTGGAAAGCAGATAGAATTAACAGGAAAGGAATATGAAGTTCTAGAATACCTTATGCAAAGCAAAAATCGGATTTTAAGCAGAGAACAGATTAAGGAGCATGTGTGGGACTTTGATTATGAAGGAGATTCTAATATAATTGACGTTTTGATAAAAAATATTAGGAAAAAAATAGACATAGAAGATGGAAAACAGATAATTTATACAAAAAGAGGACTTGGATATGTTATAAAAGAGGATTAGTTCAAATAAATTAATTATTAGGAATTTTTGGAAGAGAAAGGAATAATTGAGTTTTGAAAAATAAATTAAATAAAATTTGGGGGGACTTTCCAATTACTGTGAAGGTAACTCTTTGGTATACTGTTTTTGTAGTAATCTTAATTTCGATTATGCTAACAGTATCATTTACCGTTGCAAATAAGATGACAGGAGACTTGAACCATCGAGAATTGATGGAGGCTGTGATTGAAATGACTGTTGAAATGATTTCAGATCCTAATGAGTTTGATGAATTTGATGACGGGATTTACTTTGTTAAGTACAATAGCGAAGGAATAGAAATGGGCGGAATGTCGCCACGAGGATTTGATTTGACATTAAAATATAAAGAAAACACTGTTAGAACTTATGAAAAAAATGGAGAAAAATATTATTATTTCGATAAAAAAATAGATAATTCTGAAGGAGAATGGGTTAGAGGAATTGTTCCAGTAAATCAGCTGTCTGATGAAGTAAGCAAACTGCTTATTATAATTTTAATTTTAAGTCCACTATTATTGCTAATAATAGTTTATGGTGGATACAGAATTGTAAAAAAAGCTCTAAATCCTGTAGCCAAAATATCAGATACAGCTTCAGAAATTCAAAAAAACGGTGATTTTTCCAAAAGAATCAAAATTGATGAAGGAAAAGATGAAATACACAGGATGGCAGATACCTTTAATCAAATGCTAAATTCGCTTGAAAATTCCTATATACGTGAAAAACAGTTCAGTTCAGATGTTTCGCACGAACTTCGGACACCTGTGAGCGTTATACTTACAGAAAGCCAGTATTCGCTGGAATATGCAGACACTGTGGAAGAAGCAAAGGACTCCTTTTCTGTGATTCAGCGTCAGGCAAAAAGAATGTCAGAACTGATAAATCAAATAATGGAACTTTCCAAAATAGAAAAGCAGACTGTTATTGAATTCCAAAAAATAAATTTTTCAGAAACAATGAAAAAAATATTAGAAGATTATAAAAATCTTTTAAACGAGAAAAATATAAAAGTTTCAAAAAATATTGAACAAAATATATTTATAAACGCAGATAAAGTAATGATTGAAAGATTGCTTGACAATTTACTTAATAATGCAATGAAATTTACAAAGGATGAAATAAGTGTAAAGCTGTATTCAGAAAATGAAAACTGCATTATGGAGATTGAAGATAATGGAATTGGAATACCTGATGAAGATAAAAAACTTATTTGGGATAGATTTTACCAAGTAAATGACTCACGAAACAAAAAAGTGAATAAAGGTTTTGGATTAGGACTTTCATTAGTTGCAAAAATTATTGAGCAGCATAATGCAAGTATTGATGTTGAAAGTGAATTGAACAAAGGAACAAAATTTGTTGCAAAATTTATTAACTTTGAATGACTATAAATAATATTTTATAAAATATCAAAGAGTCTAATACCTCTTTTACAACAATTATGAAATAATACGTACAATGAATTATTCAATACAGTTGAATCAAGGCCATTTTTCAAAAGAATGGCTTACTCTACAGCTATAAGCCATTGAGTCTCTTATTCAACCTAAAGACGATACTTGACCTTTGTTTAAGCTAGTGCTATATTTCACTCATTACTACCTCTTAAAGAAATTGTCCATATTACTCACTACCTTTAAAAGTGTCTTCATATTTTCCTTTACACTTAACTTGTCCATTGCTGTACCATGTTTCCCCGTTCTACTGTATATTTTTTATTGTTGCGCTATTCAAGCCTACTGTACTCATGTATAGTGAAACCTATTTAAAACTAGGCTATTTTATCAAACACAACAGAAATAACTGCTTTCTCAAGCATATTAAAATTACGACCTATGTTCTTCTTGAGGACGCTGGCTCATACTTTTTCTATTGGATTTAAATTCGGTGAATATAACGGAAAGAATAATGGCAATGCCCCGTTTTCTTAAATTACCTTTTCTAATATTCTTTTTCTAAAAAATCTGGTATTATCCATCACTATTAGCACTCTTTTCTTTCATTTTTTAATATCCCTTAAAAATATTTCTCTGAACCATTCTTCAAAAAATTTACTTTCCACTTTTTCTCCTGTCTATCATACTCCCTATTAATTTCCATCAACCTTATTCTTGAATATCTTAATCCGTTTTTCTTTGATAAATACTCTTCTTTTATTCCAGCCATATTCACGGCAGTAATATTCGTTAAAGTCGTTTCATCAATATAGCTTATTTCTCTACTTAAATCTGCTTCTGATAACTTTTAAATATTCGTTTACTTTCGTATCGTCCTATTCACTGTATTTTGTCTTTTTTTCTTGTGTATCCTAATTTTTTCGGTGCTACCCTCACCGTCTCTTTTACACAGTAAAAATCCTTTACTATTTCACGGATATATTATCTTTATTTTTTAGATTTTTCATATATTGATCGAGTTTTTCAGGATTAAGCATTTTAAATTTTCTTTTCCATTTTCGAAACAAAAATTTAAAATTATTTTTTGATATATAGAAATAGTTTAAAATATACGTTTGTTGTAGTTATAAATAAAATATAGCGATATAAAAGTAAACAGCCATAAATCAAACTGAATTCCTTTTTGAACAAAAAAATGGCGTCCCCGGTTGGACTTGAACCAACGACCCTCTGATTAACAGTCAGATGCTCTAACCAGCTGAGCTACGGAGACGCAAAGAAAAAAAGTTTGGCAACTTCCTATTTTCCCGGGACGAATCCAAGTATCGTAGGCGCAGGCAGACTTAACTGCCGGGTTCGAAATGTGACCGGGTGTATCCCTGCCGCTATGATCACCAAACTATGTAAGATTAAATTGTATGAACTAAGACAATGAGAAATAAATAGTAGAAGTAAAAGACTACCTAAAAAGCATATGTAATATTAGTACCAGTCAGCTAAACGCATTACTACGCTTACACCTCTGGCCTATCGACCATGTGTTCTCCATGGATACTGCGAGTACTCATCTCAAAGCCGGCTTCCCGCTTAGATGCTTTCAGCGGTTATCCGTTCCAGACGTGACTACTCAGCCGTGCCACTGGCGTGACAACTGATACATCAGAGGTCTGTCCAACCCGGTCCTCTCGTACTAAGGTCAGATCTTTTCAGTACTCAAGCGCCTGCAGTGGATAGGGACCGAACTGTCTCACGACGTTCTGAACCCAGCTCGCGTGCCTCTTTAATGGGCGAACAGCCCAACCCTTGGGACCTTCTCCAGCCCCAGGATGAGACGAGCCGACATCGAGGTGCCAAACACTTCCGTCGATATGGACTCTTGGGAAGTATCAGCCTGTTATCCCCGGGGTAGCTTTTATCCGTTGAGCGACGGTCCTTCCATTCGGAACCGCCGGATCACTAACTCCCACTTTCGTGCCTGCTCGACCCGTCAGTCTTGCAGTCAAGCTCCCTTATGCGTTTACACTCTTAGGCTGATTTCCATCCAGCCTGAGGGAACCTTTGAACGCCTCCGTTACTCTTTGGGAGGCGACCGCCCCAGTCAAACTGCCCATCTAGCACTGTCTCCGTTTCCAGATTAGAATTCCGACGGCATATGGTTGGTATTCCAACAGCGACTCTGCCAAGACTGACGCCTTGGCTTCATAGTCTCCCAACTATCCTATACACATGCAGCCAGAACCCAATGCCAAACTACAGTAAAGCTCCACGGGGTCTTTCCGTCCTACTGCAGGTAGCCGGTATCTTCACCGGCATTACAACTTCACCAGGTCTCCAGCCAAGACAGCTCCCAAATCATTTCACCATTCGTGCAGGTCGGAACTTACCCGACAAGGAATTTCGCTACCTTAGGACCGTTATAGTTACGGCCGCCGTTCACCGGGGCTTCAATTTGAGTCTCTCAACCCTCCTCTTAACCTTCCGGCACTGGGCAGGTGTCAGCCCATATACGTCGCCTTTCAGCTTAGCATAGACCTGTGTTTTTGGTAAACAGTTGCTTGGGACTCTTCACTGCGGCCTGTTTCCCCTCAGGGTGTTTCTCCCATCAGGTATATCAGGCACCCCTTCTCCCAAAGTTACGGGGCCATTTTGCAGAGTTCCTTAGCTAGAGTTATCCTGTCGGCCTTAAGTTTCTCACTCTGTCCACCTGTGTCGGTTTACAGTACGGGCGCTGCTTCTCATCGATAGAAGTTTTTCTCGGCAGTGTAGGATCTGCAGCTTATGCAGATGCACTTACCCATCAGGTCTCACATTTAGGCATGCGGATTTTCCTGCATGCCCATGCTACGCCCTTAGAAAGGCTATTCCGTCAGCCTTCCCGCATACCTTCCTGCGTCACTCCGTCTCTCAGGCGATAACAGCGGTACAGGAATATTAACCTGTTTTCCATTCGCCATCACATTTTTGCTTATGCTTAGGTCCCGACTCCCCCAGGGCGGACAAACCTTCCCCTGGAAACCTTGGACTTCCGGCCGGCGGGATTCTCGCCCGCCTTCTCGCTACTCATTCCTGCATTCTCACTTCTGATACCTCCAAGACTGCCTTACGGCGTCTCTTCAACGGCCTACAGAACGCTCTCCTACCAGGCGTAAAAACGCCTCCGCAGCTTCGGTTTATGTCTTAGCCCCGTTACATCTTCGGCGCAGATACTCTCGACCAGTGAGCTGTTACGCACTCTTTCAAGGCATGGCTGCTTCTAAGCCAACCTCCTGGTTGTCTGTGAATATCCACCTCCTTTCCCACTTAGACATAATTAGGGACCTTAGCTGGCGGTCTGGGCTGTTCCCCTCTCGTCCGAGGACCTTGTCATCCACGGACTCACTCCTGACTATTAATATGCGGTATTCGCAGTTTGCTTGATTTCGGTAAGCAATACGCCCCCTAGACCATACAGAGCTCTACCCCCGCATATCTTAATATCAAGGCTGCACCTAAATGCATTTCGGAGAGAACGAGCTATCTCCTAGTTCGATTGGCTTTTCACCCCTAGACCTATCTCATCTCCCAACTTTTCAACGGCGGTGAGTTCGGCCCTCCACTGAGTCTTACCTCAGCTTCAGCCTGGACAGGCCTAGATCACTAGGTTTCGCGTCTATGACTAGCGACTTAATGCCCTATTAAGACTCGGTTTCCCTTCGGCTCCACTTTATTAACCTTGCCACTAATCATAACTCGCAGGATGATTAACCAAAATCCACGCAGTCACACATAAAGTGCTCCTACCGTTTGTAAGCACACGGTTTCAAATTCTATTTCACTCCCTTGCTCAGGGTTCTTTTCACCTTTCCCTCACGGTACTCTTCACTATCGGTCAACAGTAGTATTTAGCCTTGCGTGATATGGTCCACGCTGATTCACGCCAGATTCCTCGTGCCTGACGCTACTCGGGTGCTTCCAGTCACAGCATATGTTTTATGTTCTACAGGACTATCACCTTCTTTGGTCCAGCTTCCCAGCTGGTTCCACTTACACACATGCAGCTTAAACATTATGACAATCCGTTAATGGAAGTCCCTCAACCCCGTGCCAGCAACGCTGTCCGCTTGGCACTGACACGGTTTAGGCTCCTCCCTGTTCGCTCGCCGCTACTTAGGGAATCGTTTTTACTTTCTTTTCCTCCCGCTACTTAGATGTTTCAGTTCGCGGACTTACCGTTTTCACACATATCCTTCAGATATGTAGGTTTACCCATTCGGAAATCCAGGGATCAATAATTATGTGCATCTCCTCCTGGCTTATCGCAGCTTATCACGTCCTTCATCGGCTACTGTTGCCTAGGCATCCTCCGTGTGCCCTTATTAGCTTTTTCTCCAGAATAACTTTTACTCTAGTTTTATTGTAATCTTTTACCTACTATTCATTTCTCATTGTCCTATATAAGAGTTGGTGGAGATAAGCGGGTTCGAACCGCTGACCTCTGCCTTGCAAGGGCAGCGCTCTCCCAACTGAGCTATATCCCCAAGACATAATATGGTGGGCATGGCTGGACTCGAACCAGCGACCCCTGCGTTATCAGCACAGTGCTCTAACCACCTGAGCTACACGCCCATAAGATATAAGAAGAAGCTGTGTTTATTTCTCCTTAGAAAGGAGGTGATCCATCCGCACCTTCCGGTACGGATACCTTGTTACGACTTCACCCCAATCACTATCCACACCTTAGATGCCTTCCTCCTTACGGTTGGACCAGCAGCTTCAGGTGCAGACAACTCTCGTGGTGTGACGGGCGGTGTGTACAAGACCCGAGAACGTATTCACCGCAGCATTGCTGATCTGCGATTACTAGCGATTCCAGCTTCATGAAGCCGAGTTGCAGGCTTCAATCCGAACTTGGACCGGCTTTCAAGATTCGCTCAGCGTTGCCGCCTGGCTGCTCTCTGTACCGGCCATTGTAGCACGTGTGTAGCCCAGATCATAAGGGGCATGATGACTTGACGTCATCCCCACCTTCCTCCTGCTCTTCGCAGGCAGTCTCGCTAGAGTCCCCAACTTAATGATGGTAACTAACGATAGGGGTTGCGCTCGTTGCGGGACTTAACCCAACATCTCACGACACGAGCTGTCGACAGCCATGCACCACCTGTCTCTGCGTTCCCAAAGGCACTGCCCGCTCTCACGGGCATTCGCAGGATGTCAAGATCTGGTAAGGTTCCTCGCGTTGCGTCGAATTAAACCACATGCTCCACCGCTTGTGCGGGTCCCCGTCAATTCCTTTGAGTTTCAGCCTTGCGGCCGTACTCCCCAGGCGGATTACTTATCGCATTTGCTTCGGCACGGACACTCTTCATGCCCACACCCAGTAATCATCGTTTACAGCTAGGACTACCAGGGTATCTAATCCTGTTTGCTCCCCTAGCTTTCGCACTTCAGCGTCAGTTGCCGTCCAGTGAACTATCTTCATCATCGGCATTCCTGCACATATCTACGAATTTCACCTCTACTCGTGCAGTTCCGTCCACCTCTCCGGTACTCTAGCCCTGTAGTTTCCGGGGCAAGCCTGCGGTTGAGCCGCAGGTTTTCACCCTAGACTTACAGGGCCGCCTAGATGCCCTTTATGCCCAATAATTCCGGATAACGCTTGCGACATACGTATTACCGCGGCTGCTGGCACGTATTTAGCCGTCGCTTCTTCTGCAGGTACCGTCACTTTCTTCTTCCCTGCTGAAAGCACTTTACAATCCGAAAACCTTCTTCGTGCACACAGAATTGCTGGATCAGGGTTGCCCCCATTGTCCAATATTCCCCACTGCTGCCTCCCGTAGGAGTAAGGGCCGTATCTCAGTCCCCTTGTGGCCGTTCACCCTCTCAGGCCGGCTACCTATCATCGCCTTGGTAGGCCATTACCCCACCAACTAGCTAATAGGACGCAAGGCTCTCCTGCAGCGTCTCCTTTCATCAGGCTTGACATGCGTCAGCCTGACAATACCAGGTCTTATCAGTCGTTTCCATCTGTTATCCCTGTCTGCAGGGTAAGTTCCTTACGCGTTACTCACCCGTCCGCCTTGGCTAGTCTGTGCAAGCACAGCTTCGCCAAAGACTTGCATGTGTTAAGCATTCTGTCAGCGTTCATCCTGAGCCAGGATCAAACTCTTCATTCAATATATCATAAATATATTTTATTTCACCTTAGTTTTGACAAGTTCATATCTTACTCTACTAAAATATATACTCTTGACTTTTATTTTATCTATTACACATTATTGCTTCTTCTATTCTTATTTTCTATTGTCCTGTGATACCTTTTTCGTATCGACAAGATATATATTACCACAATCACTCCCTTTTGTCAACTACTTTTTTTGAATTTTTTCATATTTTTATTCGTAGGTGTATTGTATAATCAAGTGCAGCACCTAAAACATATTAAAAAAACATAGTAAAAATGATATTCTAATATCTCTCACATACTTACAAAAATGAAGGCAAGTCTATCCGCTTCATAACAAAGATGCTTGGAAAAAGCCCCTCCACTATTTCAAGAAAACTCAAAAGAAACTCTATAATACAGTTGGATTCATCCTACACCTTAAAGGTATCTATATTGCTGATACTGCTCACATCCTATACAAAAAAAGACAGAAGTGTATCTACCGTAAGCAGTATGACTCTCTATTCTTTGTTGAGCTGAAACAAGAAATACTTAAAAGAGAGAAAAGAGTTCACAGCATTGATACTTTCTGCAATATCTACAAAAGAGACAATCCTGATAAAGTTGCCCCTTCAACCAAAACTGTATATAAAATGATTCACAGAGGCCAAATTGAAGGAATAAAGCCATACATGCTTCCAAGAATGATCAAGCTTAAGCCTAGAAAAAAAACTGATGGACAATGCAATACTAAAAAGAATAAAAGCATACTGGGCGCAAGAATTAAGCAGAGACCTGAACATATTAACAGCCGTGAAGAAAAAGGATACTCTGAAATTAATACCGTAAAAGGCAAGAATGGAAAAGAGAAAAAAATACCAGAAATACAAAAAATTTTGAATGAGAGATGTAGAAAAATACTGAACTATCGTTCAGCAGAAGAGTATCATTTTGATAACACTACAGCATAAAAAATTAAAGAGCAGAAAAATCTCTGCCCTTTAAAAAATACTTTAATTTTATATTATAGTAAAACCTGTTTAAAACTGAACTAATTTATTAAATAAAACAGAAGTAACTGCTTCTTCTAGTGTATTAAAATTATGGGCTATGCCTTTTAATTTTTTCTTCATATTAGCCCATAATTTTTCTATTGGAGTTAAATCCGGCGAATACGGCGGAAGAAATAATAGACAATGTCCCGTCCCTTTATTATCTTTTCTAATATATTCCTTCTATGAAATCTGGCATTATCCATCACTATTAGAACTCTCTTCCCTAATTTTTCAATATCTCTTAAAAGTATTTCCCTGAACCATTCTTAAAAAAATTCACTTTCCATTGTTTCCCTGTATACCATACTTCCTATCAGTGCATTCCCTATTTTTCCAGCAACCAGGTTTATTCTTGAATATCTTAATCCTCTTTTCTTCCCTTCAACATATATTCCCCTTTTACTCCAGCCGTATTCACGGTAGTAATATTCGTCAAAGTCTATTTCATCAATATAGATTATTTCTCTGCCTGAACCTGCTTCTGATAATTTTTTTAAATAGACCTGTTCGATAACCTATAGTTCAAAATTATAAATTGCACAAATTAACGAAAATCTCAGGGCAAATTTTCTTCTCTTGTTTCTATAACGTGTAGACACTATCCTGAATTTCTTGATATGACTGTTCACATGCTCTATGTAAATAATTGAATTGTATTTCTTGTCCTCTTTAGTTAATTTATGCTTTTTTGTCGATTTTTTAGGTACCAAGCTGTTGCCGTGTATCTTATCTATGCCTATGTATAAAAGTACATCTTTTGAAAAATACACACGACTTCTACAGAATAGCCTGAAGTCATGAACGCTCCCATGTGAAAACGAGACGTTGAGTATCCTTAAATCCTTTTCGTCTGCTATTATCTGAGCCTTTATCGTGTGCTTTTTCTTTTTTTCCGAGTAATATTTTCGCTGTTTTTTTTAGGACGCTCAATTTCACATTCCGTAGCATCAACCATTACGGCTTCTATCTCAGTGTCCCTGACAAGTTCCCTTTTTTTGGGCAAAGAAAATTCCTCACTTTTTATCAAGATGTTTTCAACCCATTTAACGCACTCATAGATAGTACTTTTTGCAACACCATATTCAAAGGCAATATTTTCCATAGTTCTATAGTCACGATAGTATGAAAGCATAATTACAAGTCTGTCAAGAACAGAAAGTTTTGGCGGATGTCCGCCTCTTAAATGTTCAATTCTGTATGCCTCGTTCAAAAGTTTCAGCATTTTATCAAAGGTATTTTTTTAATACCAAAAAGTTTTTGATAGTTTTCTTCTTTAAGTTTTTTTATTCTTTCAACATTATTTATCATTTTCATCACCAGTATTATTATACCCCGATATTGGTCTTTATACAAGTTGTCGAATAGGTCTAACACGACAAACGCATGAATATTTTAAACTATTTCTTTACATCATATCCATTTTTTTAACAACAGCATTTCTATATATCAAAAAATAATTTTAAGTATCTTCTTATATTATCTCTTTATCCTTCTGCTAAATTTCTTTCTGAACGGCAGTTCTTCCAGTATTGAGATTGCTAATTTCCTTAGAATATTTAAGTTCCTTGCCGCATTTTTGTTTAATGTTTTATTTGCATCTTCTCTGAATGTCACATCCAGTATCCAATGATAACTTTCTATTGCCCAATGTCCTCTTCTCTTACAAATTCTTCCACTCCCCCTGCTATATTCGTTATGTAATACCTTTTCTGTTCCTGCTTTTTTCCATTTTCTTCTGTTGTTAAAATTGATGCACCTATCCCTTTTACTTCCTTCCATTCCTTATTTCTTTTAATAAGCCATTCTGTTTCTTCTGTATAGTAATATTCCCTAGTTTCCAGTTGACCCCTTTGCTTTTCTGTTTTCCTGCTGTACATTCCTTTACTGAGATTTTATCAAGCAGACGTAATATCACTTCTATCTCATTCCCTTTTCCTTCAAGCGCCACTTGTGAATAGCAGATTCCATCTTCTTTGGAATACGCAGATACTATGTTTAACGGGCTGTTGTTTTTATTCTTCATTCCGTTTAAAAATTTCCCATCAATATTCAATATTTTCCTTATTTTTTTATCTTCCCCGGAAATTTTTAGCTCCATCCATTTTGTCAAAAGAACTTCTGTAACTTCAGGCTCTATTGTAGCCATGACTCTTTGAATAGTATCATGCGAAGGAACTCCGTTTGGCAGCTCCAAGTATCTTTTTAATGTTTTAAGATACAGTTTCTCAAATTCCTCAATCTCTTCCCGATATTCAACATTCGCAAGCATAGCAAAAAGAGTAATCACAACAATGTCACTTAACTTGTGTTTTATTTTTGAAGCCTGTCGCTTGTCCTCTATTTGAGTAATATATATTAATAATTCTTTTAGATTTTGGTTATTTTCCGACATTTTTACCATCTTCTTTCATAAAATATCTCAGTAATATTATACCTTTTTTTTAGATTTTTTTCATGCGTTTGTCGTGTAGGTCTAATATCTATTTACTTCTTTCTCATCCTGCTCCCTATATTTTGTCTGTTTTTTTTCTTGTGTATCCTGATTTTTTTAGTGCTACTCTCACTGTCTCCTTTCCACAGCCAAAATCTTTTACTATTTCACGGATGTATTTATCTGCATTCTCTGGATTTTTCATATATTCATCAAGTTTTTCAGAATCAAGCACCTTAAATTTTCTTTTCCGTGTTCTTGATGAAAGATCTCCTGTTTCCTTCTTAAGTTTTATCCATCCGTACAATGTGCTGGAACTTATGTTGAAATGAAATAATGTTTTTGTTTTTCCAGTTTCATAATAAAAATTTAAAATTCTTTTCCTATAATCTTTTTCATATGCCATAATGTATCATGAGTTTTTATATTTTTTTAGTTTGTCGCAATATATTATACAATCTATGAATATCTATTACGTATTTCTTAAATATTTTTTCAAATTACAAACACCTCTTTATTTTTCATTAAATACAAGATTACTAAACAAATCTGGTAGAT
Organism: Leptotrichia sp. HSP-342; assembly: GCF_041199995.1. Lineage (NCBI taxonomy): Bacteria > Fusobacteriati > Fusobacteriota > Fusobacteriia > Fusobacteriales > Leptotrichiaceae > Leptotrichia > Leptotrichia mesophila. The sequence continues at coordinate 302,212 of NZ_CP165646.1, read as the reverse complement.
AATACTTTTATAAAAATTTATCTTCCAAAATTCTTTTGAATTTTCTTCATATCCCTGTCAATGTCTTTTCTTTTCAATGATTCCCTCTTATCATGCATCTTTTTACCTTTTGCCAGCCCTATTTCCATTTTTACAAGCCTTTGCTTTGTATAAACTGAAATTGGAACAATAGTGTAGCCTTGTTCTTTGATTTTTTCACTCCATTTTTTTATTTCACGTCTATTCAAAAGCAATTTTCTTACACGAGATTCTGCAACATTATTAATATTCCCAAATTCATAAGGCGTAATATGCATATTCATCACAAAAACTTCATCCCGTATAATTCTTATAAAACTTTCTTTTATGCTGACTTTTCCAGCTTTTACTGATTTTACTTCCGTTCCTACAAGTTCAATACCTGCTTCCAGCTTGTCTTCTATGAAATAATCGTGAAAAGCCTTTTTATTTCTAGCTAATACTGGCATTTTCCCTCCTTCCAATATTCTTTATTCCTTTTCAGTCTCCTCGATTTTTGCTCTTTCTTCCACATAAGGTATGACCTCAATTTCCATTTTTGTATAACTTGCACTTACAACACTTACTTTCATTGTGCTTCCCATAGTGTAGGACTTATTATTTCTTTTATCTATGATTTTATAGTTTTCCTCATCATAAATAAAATTATCACGTGCTGTTGTAACATTGTAAACCACTTCTATGTGATTTTCCAGTTCCATAAATATCTTATTTTTATTCATCCCGCTAAGTCTAGCAATATAAACTTGCCCAATTTTATCTTGCATATACTCAATCAACTTGATTTTTACACTGTCTTCTTCCAGTTTATCCGCTATTCTTTCAGTTCTCGAAATACTTGAGGCAATTGCTTCAAAATTAGCTCCATATTTAGCCTTTTCTTTTTCGTTCATAAATTCTTCAATCGAACGTCCAAGCATTCTATGAACAATTAAGTCAGAATAACGACGTATCGGTGATGTAAAATGCAGATAATATTTAGAAGCAAGACCAAAATGTCCCAGATTTTTGTTGGCATATCTTGCACGCTGCATTGCCCGTAAAATCAGTTTGTGAATCAAATACCCTTCTGGCAGTCCTGTCGTTCTTTCTATTATGTTCTGGAATTTGCCAGGATGTATTTCTTCCAATCCTTTTAGGGAATATCCAAATTTTATCAGTGTTTCATTTAACGCTTGAACTTTCGCCTTGTCAGGATCTTCGTGGACTCTGTAAATTGCTGGAATTTCTTCCCAGAAAAGTTTTTCCGCCACAGTTTCATTTGCAATAACCATAAAGTCTTCAATAATTCTTTCAGCTTCCCCTCTAGAACGCAATACAATGTCCTTTACAGCCTTATTTTCATCTAAGACTACCTTTATCTCAGGTAATTCAAAATCAATGCTCCCACGTCTCTTTTTGTTGTTTCTGATGATTTTAGATAATTCCAGCATATTTTTTAGCATTTCACCAATTTTTCTATATTTATCATAAAGACCTTTGTATTCTTCAGATTCTTCATTTTTTTCCAAAATTGTATTTACATTTTCATAAGTCATTCTGTATTTCGATTTTATAACCGATTTATAAAAATCATTTCTTACAACTTTACCTTTTTTATCCAAATCCATTTGTACAGTAAAAGTCAGTTTATCCTCATTTGGATTAAGCGAACATAAATTATTTGACAATTTTCTTGACAACATAGGAATTACCCTGTCTACAAGATAAATTGAGTTTCCACGCTTCAATGCTTCTGTATCAATCTCGCTATTTTCCCGTACATAGTAAGAAACATCGGCAATGCTTACAAAAAGTTTATACCCATCTTCTGTTTTTTCCACATAAACTGCATCATCCAAATCTTTCGCATCAGAGCCGTCAATTGTAATAATATCAAGGTGCCGCAAATCTTTTCGATCTTTCAGTTCTTCTGAAATATCTTCATCAATTTTGTCTAGTTCCCTCAAGACTTCATTTGGAAATTTCTCCTCAATCCCCTCATTTAAAAGCAATGATGAAATTAGTGCCTCTGTATCCTTAGGACTTCCCAGAACGCTTACAATCTCTCCTTCAGGCTTTCTTTCCTCATCTCCCCAGAAATCTACCTTTACAGCCACCAAATCTCCAGTTTTTGCACCTTTTATCAATTTTTTCGGAATATAAATATCTTTTGGAGAATTTCTTGGACGCACAAATCCAAAACTTAAATTATGCTCAAAAACGCCGACAATAACATCCCGATTTCTTTTAACAACTTTGTAAACTTCCCCTTCACGTTTCTTTCCATCTGAACTTTCCTTCAAAATACGTACTAGAACAGTATCTCCATTCATAGCTGTATTCAAATAAGCTCCAGGAATAAAGACGCTAGCCTCTCCATTAATATCAAGAAATCCGAAATTTCCGTTAGAAATAGAAATTTCCCCTTTCACAAACCCTTCCTTCTCAGGCAAGGTATATCTTCCATTCCTTTTCAAATAAATATCGCCACTTTCTTCCCATGCATTTAAAAGTTGCTTATACATTTTCCGTTTTTTCTGGCTCCATTCCAGCAACTGCAATATTTCCTGAAAAGTAAACTCATACTCTGCTAGTACTTGTCGCAAATATTTTAATTCACGCTCTTCTTTGAGTTCCATTTTCCGAGTTTTTTCATTTTCTTTTTTTATATTGTAATTTTTTCCACTAAATTTTTTTCCTTTATGAAAATTTTTATCGTTATTTTCAATATTTTTATGTTTTTCTTTCTTTTGTTTATTTCCCATATTTTACCTCTGTCTTATTCAATACATCAAATTATACTATTCTTCATTTAAATCAGATACTTCATAAATTTTGAACTACATTATTCTAACAAGTCAAGTATTGAAACTTCTTATAATTAATATAATTTGTATTTTTTAATGAAATTTAGTATTAGTCTAAATTATAAAATTCTAACAAAATATACCTATATATTGAGAAAATAATAAAATTTCAGATATATTTTAAATCAATTTTTATTTTTTAGATTAAATTTGATTTTTTTAATTTTAGAGTTGATTTGCTATTATTGAATTTCTAAATTTTATAATATTGGGATGAATAATTGAATCCTTCGAAAGTAAATATTTCAATTTTTCCTCAATTTCAAATTTTATTGCTTTATCTAAATCAGTTTTTGCAAGTTCTCTAGCTGTTTCTACACCTTCCCAGCTTCTCCCTTCCTCAATCGCATCTGAAAGATAAACAATCTTAGCAAGAGTACTCATATTTTCTTTACCAATCGTATGATATTTTATTCCATCCAAAATTTCTTCATCATCAATTCCAAACAAGTCATAATTTTGCCGTACAAACTCAGCTCCTGCAAATCCATGAAGCACAGCTGTAGACTTCGACATCTTATCCTCTACTTCAGGATATTTCCCCTTCGTCAAGTCAATCATAACTGACAAGTCAAAAAATTTTGCCACATCATGAAGCCAAGCTGAAGCTGCAACTTTTTCCACATCTACATTATAAATTTTTGCAAGTTCTACAGCACATTTAGCAACTCTTTCCACATGATCGTATCTTTTTTCATCCAAATATTTTTTTACATTCTTCTTAATTACTTCTATATTCATAATACCACTTCCCCTAATTTACAACAATTTTCAAATATAGTAATTCCAGCTTAAATCAAGAATAAAGATTAGCCTTCTCTACAGCCAATCCTTTACTTTTACATATTTTTACTCTAATTTTGAACATAACTATGAATCAACATCTATTGACATTATTATACTACACTAGAAAGAAAAAAACAAGAAATTAAGGATTAGAGGAATTGAGATATATTTTGAAAAGATTTAAATAAAATGTAATGAAATAAATTAATTTATAAATAAAAAACACTCTAGGAGTATAGAGTGCAATTTATTATGAAAAAATTTATTATATTATTGGTGCCCGAGGCCGGAGTCGAACCGGCACGATATAAAATCGACGGATTTTGAGTCCGTTGCGTCTACCAATTTCACCACTCGGGCATATAAATTTAATGTTACTTGATTAGTATAATATATTTTTGAATTTTTGTCAACTTATTTTTTCAATTTTTCAAATTTTTTAACAAAAAAGAGATGAAAAAATATCTCATCTCTCTTTCTATGAATCATTCTGAATAATTAAGTAACTATTTAACTTCTAAACCAACTTTTACTCCAGCTCTTAATTCATTATATTCTCTTGTATATTGTTCTCTGTTACTATTGTAGTAACGTCCATCGTTATATACACCTTTAACAGTTTCTTTATTAACAACTCTATATTTAACTTCTGGATTTATAGTTAATTTTCCTACTGGAAGGTCAATCCCTTTTTTGTATCCTAATCCAGTCCATACTGAGAAATTGTTTTGGAATCCATGTCTAGCTGTTTGTCTTTCCCATTCATTTTCAAGATTAACCAATCCGTAAACTCCTGCTAATGAAGGTGTATTGTAGTTTGCTCCAACTACATAATCTAAATATACAGTAGATTTTGCATCTTTTCCAGTTTCTTTTAATTTACCTTTAGCATCTCTTAGATGATTATTTAAGTTTACATAGTATTTAAAGTTTCCAGCGGCATTATCAAGTAATTTACCACCAGTTTCTAAATCAAAGTTTGCTCCCCATCCAGATACTTTTTCTTTTCTGAAAGCAGAACCACTCCATGCATTATCTGCAGATTTTCCTCCGGCTTGGTCAAAGTAAACTAATTGAGATTTACCTTTAAAGTTAAATCCTAATAAGTTAAGTCCAAACGATGGTCCTACATAAAATTCATTTGATGTTCCTCTATGTCCTCCATAAGCACCTTTTCCACTTGTAGATTTATATTTCCATCCTAGATCCCAAGTAGAAGTCCAATTACCTAATGTTACATCTTTGTATAATGCAATATTATTTTCCCAAGTTTGAGATTTATCATAAGTTCCTTTGTCATTAGTTCTAGTTACATAATCAAAATCATTTCTCACTCTGTCTTGGTCATTTTGAAAGTCAAATCTTAATCCTAAGTTTCCTTCATCTACTAGTTGCAAATCTCCACCAAAAGCATTTCTCCATCTGATTTTTTCTTGATTGTCTTTTCTAAATCCAGCGATTCCTAATCCATTTCCAGTATTATTTTTCTTATCTGTGTATGATCCTCTATATTCGCTAGAGAAATGAAATTCTTTTAAAGTATCTTGACTTTTATCCGCTAAAGCGAAATTAGATACTACTGCTAATGCTAATAATCCTAATAATTTTTTCATTGTTTTTCCTCCTAAAAATAATTTTAACAAATATACATCTTAACAATTCACAGCTAATTTTAGCACAATAATATGGATTTGTAAAGTTTTTTTAAAAAAAAGATGTTTTATTAAAAAGTTTTTTACAAAATATACTCTGTTTATCTGAGTAAACTGTCTTAAAACTCAGATACAAGTACTATTATTGAGCTATTTATTTCTGAATGTAAGATGTATAAGACATTTTAATATTTTTTTGTTACATAGTGTAATCCAACACTTAATAATTCCTATATTAAGTATACCTCATATTTTTAAAAAAACAATAGCACTACGAATAAATTAATAAAAATTTTTTTATTAATTTAATTAAGTGCTATTTTTATTATGTTTTGATTATAAATAACTTTATTTATTAAAAATAACATCAAATAATTAAAAGATATTTACTAATTATTTAAGAAAGTTCCTTATAGAAAACTATTTAGTAATAGTTGCTACTACTCCTGAAGCTACTGTTCTTCCACCTTCTCTTATCGCAAATCTTAATCCTTCTTCCATTGCGATTGGGTGAATTAGTTCAACTGTCATTTCAATGTTGTCTCCAGGCATTACCATTTCTACACCTTCTGGTAAGTTTACTTCTCCTGTAATGTCAGTCGTTCTGAAGTAAAATTGTGGTTTGTATCCTGTGAAGAATGGTGTATGTCTTCCTCCTTCATCTTTTGTCAATACGTATACTTCCGACTTGAATCCTGTATGTGGATTGATTGTTCCTGGTTTAGCAAGTACTTGTCCTCTTTCAACTTCTTCTTTCTTAGTTCCTCTTAACAATGCTCCAATGTTGTCTCCAGCTTGTCCTGAATCCAATAATTTTCTGAACATTTCTACTCCTGTTACAGTAGTTTTTGTTGTTGGCTTGATTCCTACGATTTCTACTTCTTCACCAACATTGATTACTCCTCTTTCCACTCTTCCTGTTACAACTGTTCCTCTTCCTGTAATTGTGAACACATCTTCAATTGGCATTAGGAATGCTTGGTCTACTGGTCTTTCTGGTGTTGGGATATATTCATCAACTGCATCCATTAATTCCATAATTCTTTCTACCCATTGAGCTTCTCCATTTAATGCTCCTAATGAAGATCCTTTGATTACTGGAACGTCATCTCCAGGGAATCCATATTCTGTAAGTAATTCTCTTACTTCCATTTCTACTAGTTCTAATAATTCTTCGTCGTCTACCATGTCAACTTTGTTCAAGTAAACTACGATATAAGGTACTCCAACCTGTCTTGCAAGAAGGATATGCTCTCTTGTTTGAGGCATAGGACCGTCAGCTGCTGATACTACTAAGATAGCACCATCCATTTGAGCTGCTCCTGTAATCATGTTTTTTACGTAATCCGCATGCCCTGGACAGTCAACGTGAGCATAGTGTCTTTTTTCTGTTTCATACTCAATGTGAGCTGTGTTGATTGTAATTCCTCTTTCTCTTTCTTCAGGCGCTTGGTCAATGTTTTCAAAGTCAACTTTTTCAGCTAGCCCTTTTTCAGCCAATACTTTTGAAATTGCTGCTGTTGTTGTTGTTTTCCCATGGTCAACGTGACCTATTGTTCCTACGTTTACGTGTGGTTTGCTTCTCTCGAATTTAGCTTTTGCCATTTTAATTTTTCCTCCATTTATTTTGATTTTTTGTTTTTTAATAATTTATTTTTATCATTTTGATTATAACATATCTAAAAAATAATTGCAAGCACGTAAAACTTTTAATTTTAAATTGAGAAAAACTCTATTTTTAAATTTCAAAAATTATAATAAATCAAGCAATGTTTTTTGGCCATAAACTTTTTCCCAGTCTGAATTAAATGTATCCATGCTCCAGTCTGTGTAAGGATGATAAATTAATTTTTCAAAAACGTCTGGAGCTACTGTTACAGATTTTGATCCAGCTAGAATTGCTTCATGAACTTGTCTTACATTCTTAAATGAAGCTCCTAATATTTTTGGCTCAAAAATTCTTTTGTACCGTGCCAGTTTTTCCTCATCAGTTTTTTTAGTCATTTCAAGGATTTTATATGCATCTTTTACAATTTCAATTCCATTTTCGCCAATGTTATCAGAACGATTGATATATGGAGCCATGTATTCTGCTCCTGCTTCAGCTGCCATAATTATCTGCTGAGGTGACAAAATACCTGTTGCAGTAATTTTATATCCATCTTTTGCCAAATTTTTTATAGCTTTTATACCTTCAGGCGTTACAGGGATTTTTGTATAAAGATTTTCTCCAAAAGTATCATGCAGAAGCTTCACTTCTTTTATCATTATTTCAGCTGTACTTCCCACAGCCTGTACATGCACAATTTTATCTCTTCCAATAATATCAAAAATATCATTTATAATATCCTTAAAATCTCTTTTTTCCTTTGCAATAATAGTAGGATTTGTAGTTACACCTGCTATTGGAAAAATATCACTGATTTTTTTTATATTTTCTAAATTTGCCGTATCAATAAAATATTGCATTTCTGTCATCCTTTCTTTTGTTTTTTATATCAAATAGTTTAATATTTTAATTGGTTTCGTTTTATTTCGATACAATTTTAATATATAATTTAAGAAATGTCAATCTATTTTTTTAATTTTTTTGAAAATTTTTTGATTGAATAATTATTTTTTTTATAGTATAATTGTTATACAAGAAAACAATCATAATATGAAAAAACAACGACAAGAGCTAGCTCAATTTGGGCTAGTTTTTTTGTATTAAATTTTTTATAACATTTTTAGGTTCGTTACCTAATTCATATTATGATTTGGGGTGATGTCCAATGAAACGGGATATAGTTTTTATATTAGTTCAACTTGTGGTTATTTACTACATCCTAAGCAGAAGATAACACCCCAAAACGAAAAAACATTTTCCCCTGCAATTATATTTATATTGCAGGTTTTTTATAATTTTTTATAAAATTAAATAAAACTATTGACAAATTTTCAAAAATAGGATAAAATCGAAATATAAAGAAACAATTTGAAACTACAGATTTTTTAAAAAGAAAAAGAGGTAGATAATCTATGAGAGCATTAGTTACAGATATTGAAAGAGGAGCTACATTTGATGGACCAGGAATTAGAACAGTCGTGTATTTTAAAGGATGTCCACTTAGATGTCTGTGGTGTTCCAATCCTGAAACGCAAAAATTGGAAAATGAATTTTGGGATTATGATGGCTCTCTTTACAAAGGAAACAAAAATCCATGTTCTGGCTGTCCTGCCGCAAATTCACTAAAACAAGTTGCAAAAGACATGACACTGGAAGAAGTATTTGAAATCGTTATGAAAGATGAAAACTTTTATAGAAATTCTGGTGGCGGTGTTACATTGAGTGGCGGAGAAATACTTGTAAATTCAGGTTTTGCAATAGAACTTTTTGAAAAGTTAAAAGAAGAATATGTTAATACGGCCATAGAAACGACAGGATATGGGAATTACAAGGATCTTGAAAATTTAGCAAAACTAACAGATACTGTATTATTTGATATAAAGTACTTAAATAGCCAAAAACATAAGGAATACACTTCTGTCTCAAATGAAATTATTTTAGAAAATCTTACAAAACTTTCAAAATGGCACAAAAAAATCATTATGCGATTTCCGTTTATAAAAGGAATTAATGATGACGAGAAGAATATTCGTCAAACAGCAGAATTCCTAAAAAAATTGAATCTTCTAGAAGTAAACATTCTCCCCTATCACACAATGGGATTAGAAAAATATAGAAAACTAGGTCGTGAATATCCTATGAAAACATTGGAAAAACATACACAAGCGGAACTAGATAACGCTGTAGGCATAATGAACAGTTACGGATTGAAAGCAAAATTATATGGATAACGAAAATTAAAGATAAAAATAATAAAAAAATGGAGGAAAAACAATGAAAGAATTTGTTTTGAAAAGCGAAAGAGTAAAAAAATTAAGAGAATCGGCTTTATCAAAATTTCCTGGTGTCAGTGTCGAAAGAGGAAGACTTTTGACAAAAGCATACAAGGAACATGAAGGAAAATCAAAATATATTGTCCGTGCTTACGCAGTTAAGGAAATTTTAGAAAATATGACAATTTATATAAAAGATGGGGAACTTGTCGTAGGAAATCAGTCTGTAGACGAGAGAACTGCTCCCCTTTTCCCAGAATATGCAGTAGATTGGATTATTGATGAAATCAAGACAAAAGGTAACTTTGACCATAGAGACGGAGATAAATTCAGAATACCCGAAGAAGAAATTCCAGAATTACTTGAAATATGCGAATGGTGGCGTGGAAAAACATTAAAGGATAAAGCTCACGCTCAAATGCCTCAGGAAATAAAAGAAGCTGGAATCGCAAAAATTATTCACGGAGAAGGAAATATGACCTCTGGTGACGGACACATTGTTCCTGATTTTAAAAAGGTTTTGACAAAAGGGCTAAAAGGTGTAATTGAAGAAGCTAAGGCTTCTATGGAAAAAGTAGACATTACAGTTTATGGCGGATACAATAAAATCGACTTCTTAAAGGCTGTACAAATTGTAGCACAGGCAACTATTGATTTTGCTCATAGATTTGCAAATTTGGCAAAGGGACTTGCTGAAAAGGAAACTGATTCCCAAAGAAAAGAAGAATTACTTCAAATTCACAAAAATTGTCTAAACGTACCAGAAAATCCTGCTCAGACATTTTGGGAAGGAGTACAAGCAATCTGGTTTATCCATCTAGTAATTCAGATTGAAAGCAATGGACATTCAGCTTCTCTTGGAAGAGTGGATCAATATTTATATCCACTTTACAAAAAAGAGGTACTGGAAGGTGATTTAGACAGAGAATTTGCAAAAGAAATGCTGCAATGTCTATGGGTAAAACTTTACTCTGTAATAAAAGTCCGTTCAACTTCGCATTCTGGTTATGGTGCAGGTTATCCAACTTATCAAAATGTTACAATAGGAGGATCGACTCCAGCTGGAAAAGATTCTACAAATGAATTAAGCTATTTAATACTGGAAAGTGTTGGAGAAAATAAGCTTACACAGCCAAACCTGTCAGCAAGATTTCACATAAATTCTCCAGAAAAATTTATTAGAAAATGTGCCGAAGTAGCCGCAACAGGTTATGGAATGCCTGCAATGCATACAGATGAAATAATAGTTCCTGCATTGTTAAATAAAGGCGTAAAAATTGAAGATGCCTACAATTATTCAATGGTTGGATGTGTAGAAGTGGCTGTTCCTGGAAAATGGGGATATAGATGTACTGGTATGACTTTCTTAAACTTTGTAAAAGCAACTGAACTTGTGTTGACCGATGGCTATGATGCTAGAACTGGACTTCAATTACTAAAAGCTGGAAAACTTACTGACTATGAAACTTACGATGATTTGTGGGAAGCATGGAAAAAATACATGAAACACTATACAAAATTATCAGTAGCACTTGACGCATTGTCTGATACACATTTGGAAGAATTCCCTGATATTTTATTATCAAGCCTTATTGATGACTGTATTGGCAGAGGACTTTCCGCAAAAGAAGGTGGAGCTGTTTATGACATCATTTCAGGTCTTCAAGTGGGAATTGCAAATGCTGCAAATTCACTATACGCTCTAAAAACTATTGTTTTTGATAATAAAATATTAACAAAAGAAGAAGTTTACAATGCCCTTCAGACAAATTATGCTGGAGAAAATGGACAACGAATCAGAAAAATATTGTTAGAAGTACCTAAATATGGAAATGATATTGATGAAGTGGATGTATTTGCTACAAATATTTACTGGACATATATTGACGAAATTCAAAAATATCATAATACAAGATATGGAAGAGGCCCTATTAATTGTGGTTACGGAGTTTCTACATCTGGAATCTCATCAAATGTACCAATGGGAACGGTGAGCGGTGCAACTCCAGACGGAAGATATGCCTACACACCAGCAGCTGAAGGTGGTTCACCAACTCAAGGAACTGACACAAATGGTCCAACAGCAGTACTAAATTCTGTAAACAAATTGCCAACTCTAATGATTACAGGTGGACAGTTATTGAATCAAAAATATCCGCCAGAATTAGTAAATACTCCAGAACAGTTTGAAAAATTTGTAAATGTAATAAAATCATTTATAAGTTCAAAAGGATGGCATATTCAATTTAACATTATTTCAGGAAAAACATTAAAGCAAGCGCAAGTTGAACCTGAAAAACATAGAGATATAATAGTAAGAGTTGCTGGATACTGCGCTCAATTTGTTACACTTGACAGAACTACACAAAATGATATTATTTCAAGAACTGAACAAAGAATATAAACATTTATCTTTTAGATAATTTTTATATATAAGTTTTCTCTATACAAGAAGCCTAAAATTGCTAGCTTCTTGTATTTTTTATAATCTTTTAAGATAAGCAAATAAAAGAAAAAAAATTAAATCTCAAAAATATTTGTCTAAAATTTTAGACACATTCTAAAAATAATTTAACTAAAAAATTAAAAATTAAATTTTATAAAAATATATAGAAAAAACTTAAAAATAATGCTAAAATATTTACATAAAATTATGTTTTATAAAAAAATTTTAATAAATAGAGGTGAAAAGTGAAAGAAAAAATTATTATCATCGATTTTGGTTCACAATACAGCCAATTAATTGCCAGAAGAATTAGGGAAATGGAAGTTTATTGTGAAATTGTACCTTTAATTGATATTGAAAAAATAAAAAATGGAGAAGAAAAGGTAAAAGGTATCATCTTTTCAGGAGGTCCTGCTTCAGTTTACGAAAAAGGTGCTCCAACTGTAAATCCTGAAGTATTTAACTTAAATCTTCCTATTTTGGGTATTTGCTATGGAATGCAACTAATCACACACTTAAACGGTGGAAAAGTTGAAAAGGCAGATTCAAGAGAGTTCGGAAAAGCTGTATTAGAAGTAGAAAATAATGATAATCCTTTGTTTACAGGAGTAAAAAAATCTTCTAACATCTGGATGAGCCACAACGATCACATCACAGAATTGCCAACAGGATTTGAAATTATCGCAAAAACAGATTCATCAATCGCCGCAATTACAAACAACAATGGAATTTATGCACTTCAATTCCATCCAGAAGTAGTCCATTCTGAATGTGGAACACAAATTTTGGAAAATTTTGTATTTAACATCTGTAAATGCGAAAAAAACTGGAAAATTTCAAGTTTTATTACTGAAAAAACAAAATCCATCAAGGAAACTGTCGGAGATGAACACGTACTGCTTGCCCTTTCTGGTGGAGTAGATTCATCAGTTGCCGCAGTTCTGATTAACAATGCAATCGGGCACCAGCTTACTTGTATGTTTGTAGATACTGGTCTTCTAAGAAAAGATGAAGGAAAAAAAGTTCTTGAATATTACAAAAAACACTTTGACTTAAACATTGTTTTCGTTGATGCAAAAGACAGATTTTTAAATAAATTAAAAGGCGTAGACGAGCCTGAAGCCAAGAGAAAAATCATTGGAAACGAATTTATCGAAGTATTTAACGAAGAAATTAGAAAACTTAAAGGACAAGAAGGAGCGAAATTCCTAGCACAAGGAACAATTTACCCAGATGTAATTGAATCTCAGTCTATAAAAGGCCCTTCCCATACAATAAAATCTCACCATAACGTAGGAGGATTGCCAGAAGACTTGCAATTTGAATTACTTGAACCTTTAAAAGAGCTATTTAAAGACGAAGTACGAAAAGTAGGACATGAACTTGGACTACCTGACACAATTATAAAAAGACACCCATTCCCAGGCCCAGGACTTGGAATCAGAGTTATCGGAGAAGTAACTCCTGACAAAGTAAAAATCCTTCAAGAAGCTGACGACATCTTCATCACAGAACTAATGGCACAAGGACTTTACGACAAAGTAGATCAGGCATTCGTAACATTACTACCTGTAAAAACTGTCGGAGTTATGGGCGATCAAAGAACTTATGAATACGTAGCAGCTATTCGTTCAGTAAATACCATCGACTTCATGACTGCTACATGGTCAAAACTGCCTTACGAATTCCTAGAAGAAGTGTCAAATAAGATTATAAACAAAGTGAACGGGATTAACAGAATTGTGTATGATATTTCTTCTAAGCCACCAGGAACAATTGAGTGGGAGTAATTTAACAAATACTTTTTAAGTAAAAAATAATAATAATCATAAAAGTAACAAATTTTTTTATGATATAAACAATTGATATACTAAAATAAAAAGGAGAATTAGAAATGAAAAATTTAAAAATTGTTATAACTGTAATAATGGTTATGTTATCTGTTATTGGTATGGCAAGAACTGTGAGAAAAAATAGAAATCACAATAACAATAATTCTACACCGCCTGTAGTAAGTACACCAAATCCTGCTTCAGAATTTTGCCAAAAACAAGGTGGACAATCTATCAATGTTAAAGGTAAAAAAGGTGAATATGGAGTCTGCAAGCTAAAAGACGGAACAGCCGTAGAAGAATGGGAATACTACAGACAAAATAACACTACTAGAGACTTCGAAAAACAAGTTATAGGAACACCAAATCCTGCTGCAAAATTCTGTGTAGATAAAGGTGGAAAGTCTATTACTGTTAAAGACAGTAATGGTAACGAAAAAGGTGTATGTAAATTTAGAAATGGTACACAAATTGATGAATGGGATTATTACAGACAAAATAACTAATAATCTTAAACTTTTTATTATTAACAAAGACAAGGCTGTTTCATAATTATGAGACAGTCTTTTTTTATAAAAATTTAAGATAAAATTCTAATTTGAGATACCATATATTATGGAAAAAATAATAATACTAAAACCCATTAAACTAACTGAAAATAATGAGATATAATAAATAGAGTACTGAAAATGATAAAAACATACGAAATAAGAATAATTAGAAAAATAATAAAAAACAAAAATGAAAATATAAGAGATATGGACAAAAAGAACAAGGAAATAGCTAAAATTTTAGATGTTCATCATAAAGTTGTGAGCAAATGGATAATCATATTTTTCAGAGCAAAGAATACAAGGAGTTTGTGAACAGACCAAAGAGTGAAAATCATAAAAATATGACATTTGAAGAGGAAGAGGAGTTTCTGAAACGGTTCAAGGAAAGAGAAGGAAAAGGTGAATTACTAAGCACAAATGAAATAAAAGAGGTATAATATTGAACCAATTAGACATAACATAAATCAAAAGATTTAAAGATGCTTAGAAACATTATAATAGCATATTTACACCACAAATCTGAACTAAAAAAAGCAGATCTAACAACAGGATATTCAAGACACTAAATGCTGTAGTTGACGAGTTTGTGATACTATAATTCCATTTTACAGATGAACTGCTAAAAAGCATAACTCTTCATCAATAGACTCATTCTGTTAATTAGATGGAGTTTAGTAGACCTGATTGAAACCTATAGTTCAAAATTATAAATTGCACAAATCAACGAGAATCTATCTCATGGAAAATTTTCTTCTCTTTTTTCTGTAACGTTTAGACACTATCCTGAATTTCTTGATATGCCTGTTCACATGCTCCATGTAGATTCTCTGTTTTGAAATAGTTGAATTGTATTTTCTATCCTCTTTAGTTAATTTGTTCCTTTTTGTCGATTTTTTAAGTATCAAGCTGTTACTGTGTATCTTATTTATGCCTATGTATCCTTTGTCGACAATTAAAAGGACATCTTTTAAAAATTGCACGCGGCTTTTACAGAACAGCTTAAAGTCATGAACGCTTCCATGTGAAAATGAGACATTAAGTATCCCTAGATCTTTTTTGTCTGCCACTATCTGAGCTTTTATCATGTGCTTTTTCTTTTTTCTTGAGTAATATTTCCGCTATTTTTTTAGGGTGCTCAATCTCGCATTCTGTAGCGTCAACCAGTACAACCTCTATCTCAGTGTCCCTGGCAAGCTCCCTCTTTTTAGACAAAGAAAACTCCCCGCTTTTTATCAGTATGTTCTCAGTTTATTTAACACACTTACAGATGGTACTTTTTGTAACGCCATATTCAAAGGCAATATTTTCGATAGTTCTTAATACGAAATCATAATTATAAACCCGTCAAGAACAGACAGTTTTGACGGATGTCCGCCTCTTAAGTGTTCAATTCTATATGCTTCATTCAAAAGTTTCAGTATTTTATCAAAAGTATTCTTTTTAATACCAAAAATTTCCTGATAGTTTTCTTCCTTAAGTTTTTTTATTCTTTCAACATCATTTATCATTTATCATTTTCATCACTAGTATTGTTCTTTATACAAGGTTGTCGAATAGATCTATTTTTAAAAATATATAATATTGCATGTTAATAAAATTATTTTTGACTTATGAAACACCCTCAAATGTTTGTTATAAACTTTTTTTATTTTTACCACGCAGAGTTTATTAGAACTTCTTCTCCATAGCCACCGTTCATTTTTTGTGGATTTGTAGAGTTGTAAGCTCTTTGAACTCTTATTCCTCTTATTCCTAATTCTCTTGCGGCTAGGATATCATCGTCACTGTCACCGTAGTGGATTGAAACGTTGTGTTTTTTGATGTAGAATGATTTGTCATATTTGTAGCCACTTGTTGGTGTGTCAGCTGTGTATTCTACATAAACTTCTTTTGGCAGTTCAAAGTATCTTTGCAATGTTTTGGAAAGTTTTGTAGAAGTATAGTTTTTGTCTTTTGAATGTTTTGTTCTTCCTGTGATGAAAAATACGTTATCCCCTCTTTCCAAGTGCATTTTTATCAAGTCTTTTGCAGATTGTTTTGGAATTGAATGTTCATCTCCATTTTCAGCTACATAATCCCAGAATTTTTGGTTGTAAAGGTAACTTACAGCTCCTCTTTTATCTCCTGGAATTTGGAAATAATGTTGCCCATAGATAAAGTATCCGCTTGAATGAAGCAATGTGTCATCAATGTCAAAACTTACATTAATTGGTCCTTTTCCCTCTAGACTCTTCTTAATATCATCAACAGATACAAAATGAACAGCCTTTTGAACTTTATCTGTTGAATAAAATCCCTCATGAGTATAAGGAACCTTTGGTCCTGCTGCAAATACTACAGATGCAGCAAATAAAAATAATAATGCTTTTTTCATAACATTTCCTCCTATATATTTTTTCGGCTAACAAAATTTTGCTATTTTATAGGCTTACAACCTATAAATTCTCCCTTTGCTGAATAAGTACATATATTTCCTGATTTTTCCCCTGCGTTTTTGTCAACTTTAAAATATGAACAACTTGCAGATGACAGTGCCGACAAAGCTAATACTGTGTACATCGTTATTTTTTTCATAGGAAACCTCCGTAAAATAGCTTTTTATTTAAGATTAAAAATAAAAATTCAAAAAAGATGTTCTCCCAAAAGAAAACATCTCTCAAATTCCTATATATCAAATACAATAGATTTAACTCTTGTCATGCTTTCTATGCTATATTTTATTCCTTGAACTCCTGCTCCTGAACCTTTGATTCCTAAGAATGGGAAGCTGTCAGGCCCTCTTTGAGTCTTGTTATTTATGTGAACTGTTCCTACTTCTAGTTTTTCAGCAATTTCAAATGCCAATGGGAAATTTTTTGTGAATACTGCTGATTGAAGTCCATATTCTGATTTGTTTGCAATTTCTACTGCTTCATCTATAGATTTTATTCTGATAATTGGCAATACTGGTCCAAATGGCTCTTCCCAAGCAATTCTCATATCAGTTGTTACATTGTCAAAAACTACTGGCCATATTAAGTTTTTTTCTCTTTTTACTGTTGTCAATGCTTTTGCACCTTTTTCTTGTGCATCTTTTATCAATCCTTCGATAAAGTCTGCTGATGGAGTATCAATTACTGTTGTAATGTCAGCATTGTCAAAAGGATCTCCCACAGTTAGTTTTTCAACTTCTGCTTTTATCAAGCTAGCCAATTTATCAGCGACAGAGTCCATTACAAGCACTCTTTTGATAGCAGTACATCTTTGTCCAGAATAGCTGAATGCTCCTGCTACGATATCTTTTGCAGCTTTTTCTAAATCAGCGTCTTCCAATACGATTCCAGCGTCTTTTCCACCTAATTCAAGCATAATTGGTCGCATTCCTGCAAGTTTTCCAATTTTTTCCCCAATCGGTGTACTTCCTGTAAAGTTTATAAAATTAACTTCTTTATGTTCAATCAGATAATCTCCTATTTCAGAACCTTTTCCAGTTACAGAGTTAAATACTCCCGCTGGAATTCCAGCTTCTGCAAATACTTGAGTTAATAACAATCCGCTAATTGAACCTTGTGTAGGCGGTTTAAAAATTACTACATTTCCTCCAATTAATGCTGGTGCAATTTTAGACGCTGATAAGTTTACTGGATAGTTAAATGGTGCGATTGCAAGTACAACCCCAACTGGCTCTCTTTTTACTGCTCCATATTTTCTCTTGCTTCCAGCTTCAAATCCACCACCATTTACAAATTCACCTGTGATTCTAAGTCCTTCTTCTGCAGCATATCTAATCAAATCCGCCGTTCTTACTACTTCTGAAATAGCAGCCTTAATTCCTTTTGCCACTTCTTTTGCCAAGTTTTCCCCAATTTTATCTTTATCTCTTTCAAGAATATCTGCAGCCTTATTCAAATAAGCCGCTCTTTCTACAGCTGACAATGCTCTCCAAGCAGGTAGAGCCTTTCTAGCAGATTCCATAGCATAATCAACTTCTTCTCTTGACATAGCTGGTACAGTTCCAAGTTCTTCCCCATTTATTGGCGAATAAATAGTTATTGTATTTTTAGAGTCTTTCCATTCTCCATTTACTAAATTTTTATAATTCATTAAAAATTCCTCCTTATTTTTGTTTTTCTATATTTTATATTTTAGCATATATTTTTCATAATTAATATAGTTTTTTTCATATATTTTTCATATTTTCCATTTTCTGAAAAAGTAATAGAAATTTGATTGACTGATAAAATAGTATGTAATATAATAAACATATATAAAAAATGGAGAAAAATATTCTGTATTAACAAAAAGGTGGAAAAAATGCTCTACTCATAATTGATTAGAGTATTTTTTTTTATGTTATAGTACTTTGAGCTTCACCGTCCAGTTGACACAGGATGAAGGTGAGATTGTGATAAGCGGAGATTTCATCTTTGTTGTTATTATAGCCATAATTTTCTATTTCTATTTTAGCAAATAATAATTTTAGCCTCCAATCTCCGTTTGCCCACAGATATAGTAATCTGTGGGTTTTTACTTATTGACACCTAAAGATGTTTTCACTTTCTGCTTATCTGTAAGAAAAAAATTTGTAATTGCAAAAAAAATAATATTATATTATAATGATTATAAGTACTTGTTTAAAATTATTGAAAGATTGAGTATTTGATAATATTTTTTCAGAAAGGAAAATAATGGAAAAACAATATTTTGAAAGTTTTGATAATAAAAAAATTCCTTATTTATTTTTTGAATCAAAAAGAGAAAAATATAAAAATAATGTTGTTATATTTCATGGAATGATAGAGCCTATTGACAGATATGCTGAATTTGCAGAATTTTTGGCTTCTAATGGATATAATGTGTTTGTTATGGAAATTCGTGGCCATGGCGAGCTGAAGGACGGTGAAATTGGAGATTTTGGAAAAGGTGGTATAAAATCTGCCTTTAAAGATATTGACAACTTTTTCACAAAAATTCTGAGTAAAGTTGGAGCGACTCCAAGCAATACAACTATTCTCGGACATAGTATGGGAGCTCTTATTGGAATACAATGGGGAATAAAAAATAAATACAAATACTTTATTTTGTCAGCTTTCCCTTTAAAAAGCCAATTAGAAGTCATCGGTGGAAAACTTGCTACTCTTTTGGAAAGAATTATTTTCAGAAAAGTTTCTGCATTTAACAAAATTTTTGAAAAATGGAATTCAGCATTTGAGCCAAATACAACTAAATTTGACTGGTTAACAAGAGATGAGGCTGAAAATAAAAAATATGAAGATGACGAACTTTGCGGCTATCCTGTTACACCAAAGTTTTTTTCTGGAATTTTTTCTACAATGTCATTTATTAACAAAAATTATAAAAAATTAGATGAACATGCAAAAATATTGGCTGTTTATGGAACTAATGACAAAGTAATTGACATTCCATATATCAGTAAAATTTTTAATATATTAAGAAAGAAAAAAAGAAGAATAAATATTCTTGAAAATAAAAACGGACGGCATGAATCGCTCAATGAAACAAATAAACATGAAATTTATGATGAAATTTTGAAGTGGTTAAATGCAAAAGATTTTTAATTTATAACAAAAAATTTAAAAAATTTGCAAAAAATAATAAATTTTTATCGAAAAATATGATATAATTAAGAAAGTTAATTTTAATAGGAGGAAAAATGGGAGCATTTGATTTTGTAAAAATATTTAGAGTAAATAAAAGTATCTCAATAGATTTGGGAACTGCGAACATATTAATTTATGATAAGCAAAGAAAAAAAATAGTGTTAAATGAACCATCTGTAGTTGCAAGAGATAGAAAAACTGGAAAATTAATTGCAGTTGGAAGAGAAGCTAGAGAAATGTTAGGAAAAACTCCTGAAAGTATCCAAGCTATCAAGCCTTTACAAGACGGAGTTATTGCAGATATTGACTCAACAAAGGAAATGATTACATACTTCATTCATAAAATTTATGGAAATTCATTATTCAAACCCGAAGTAATGATCTGCGTACCAATTGAAGTTACAAGTGTGGAAAGAAAAGCCTTATTTGATGCAGTAAAAGGTGCTAAAAAAACATACATTATTGAAGAAGGAAGAGCTGCTATTATCGGTTCAGGTGTAAATATTTCACAACCTGAAGGAAGTATGGTAATCGATATAGGTGGAGGTTCTACTGATATTGCAATTCTTTCACTTGATGAGATTATCGCAAGCAAATCAATCAGAATTGCTGGAAATAGATTTGATGAAGATATTGTAAGATACGTAAAAAGAAAATATAACTTGCTAATCGGAGATAGAACTGCTGAAAAAATAAAAAAAGAAATGGCTACAGCAATAAAAGTTCAATCACCTGAAGTTATGGAGATAAAAGGTAGAGATTTGGAATCTGGTATTCCTAACACTGTGGAAATTAATGCAAACGAAATTTATGAAGCAATTGAAGATTCTTTATTCCAAATTGTAAACTCTACAAAAGAAGTTCTTGAAAAATGTCCTCCTGAACTGGCGGCAGACATTTTGGATAATGGAATTGTAATGACTGGTGGAGGTTCATTAATCAAAAACTTTATTGATATGATGGAAAAAGAAGTTGGAATTAAAGTGTTCTTATCTCCAAATCCATTAGATTCAGTAGTTTTAGGTGGAGGAGCCGCATTTGACAACAAAAAATTATTAAGAACTCTTCAAATGAAAGAAAATTAATAATATCTGTTGTTAATCTAAAAAAGAGAAAATGAGAAAAAATGAAATTACAGGAAATAACTGAAAAATTTAAAAATGAAATAAATCAAGATAAAATAAGTGCAAGTTACCTCTTTTACGGCGATAAGAGAGTTGACTTGCTTTCTTATGCACTAATGTTTTCAAAAATGATTATGACAAAGGATGTGCAGAATGACTCTGAAAAAGAGAAAATAAAACGGCTTATTGACAATTTCCAGCATCCTGACATTGAAATAATAAATAAAAACAATGAAAATATAAAAATTGATGAAGTGCGAGAAATCATCTATTCATCAATAGAATCTTCATTCAATTCACCCAAAAAAATATTTATCCTGTGCGGAATCGAAAATTTGCGAAAAGAATCTTCAAACGCACTTTTAAAAATTTTGGAAGAGCCGCCACAAAACGTATATTTCATACTTCTATCAAGAACATTAAACATCATTTCTACAATAAAATCCCGTACAATCAAATTTCATCTATCTGGAATGAATAACGATGAACTGAGAGTCAGCAAGGAAATCTACTATTTCTTTGATGGAAATGAAAACGATATTTTAGAATTTAAAAGGCAAAATCTCTCACTTGAGGATATTCAATTTAAAATTAATACAGTGGAAGATATTTTACAAATTATTTTTGAAATGAAAAATTACACAACTGGAGAACTGGCTATAAAAAATAATCTATATTTGACGATAAAATATAATAAAAGTATTGAATTGTTATCACAGCGAATACGTTTCTGGGATATCGAAAATGTATATTTTTTTATAAACGAAATCGAAAGTGAACTAAAAAAGGAAAAGGAATTTCTGATAAATTTCCTTTCAAAAATTATTATAAACGTAAAACATTCTGTGGAAGCAGACAAATTGAAAAAACTGATAAATTTGAAAAACAGCATTAGAAGCAATGTAAATGTGAAAAGTGTGATTTTTAACTTTTTTGATATTTTACAAAATTTTTAGAACTAATTGAATAAAATTAATAATAATACTAAATCCCCGTTTAAAAATAGGAATATATTTTTATAATGGGGATATTTAATAACTAATTTATAATCATTCAATTAAATTATTTTTTAGATATTTTGATTAATAAATATTTTTCATATTATTATGTTTTTTCTTTTTATTTTCGTAGGATTGCTCATTGCCGCAAATCCTTATCTTACAGTAAAGGTTTCTCCTGATAATCAAAATAGTAAAACTATTATTAAACAAAATAATCTAATATTAAATCCTGTTAAAAAATAGAAACTGTTAAGGACAATCAGAACCAAAAGTTCCATTTCATAGTCAGGACTATACATATCCCTTTCACCATAAACTTCAAAATTAAAAGAAAAGATGTATATGATTTTTCGACTTTTTTCTCGATAATTCCTGTACAAATTTTATAGTTTTAAAATTCAAAAAATTCCTCAATTGTAGTTTTCAATCCATGCTCCACATTTGATGTTGAAATAAATTTAGCTATTTCCTTAATTTCAGGAATTGCATTTTCTACAGCCACAGGCATTCCCACGTACTCCAGCAACGGCTTATCGTTCGCACTATCACCAACCGCAATCATTTCTTCAGGCTTTATATTTTCAATTTCTCCCAATTTTTTCAATGTTTTTCCTTTATCCACATTTTTGTTGGCAATTTCTAGGAAGATTGGTTTTGAGATGGCGATAAAATAATCGTTTCCGTGAACTTTATTCATGTGTTCCTGAGCAATCAATACTTCTTCAGGCTTTCCAATAATCATACATTTTGTAGTTTTATCAATTCCTTTTTTCTCCAAGTCTTCAAGTGTATCGAATTTTTGAAATTTCATCTTGCATTGATCGGCTTCATACATTACTCCATCTGTCGCTTCAGTTCCATAAATTGTATCTCCAACGTATAAAATCATCGGAACATTTATTTCCTTTGAAACTTTATAAACATTTTCAATATCCTTTTTTTCAAGCCCTTCGTGAAAAATCACTTCGTTTGTCTTCATATCAATTAATTCGCCACCGTTAAATGCCAGCACATATCCTTCGTATTTATCCATTTCAAGCTCTTTTGCATATTCAAGCATCGCATAACTTGGTCTTCCACTCGCAAGTACAAATTTAACACCTTTTTCTCTCTGAACTTTAATAATCGCCTCAACATTTTCCTTTGTTATCCCATGCTCCTCATCAAGCAATGTTCCATCCATATCAGTCGCAATCAATTTATAATTCATAAAATCCTCTCACTTTCTTTATTTATAATAATTTTACTAATTCATTCAAATCTTTTTTCGTAGTTGACCAGCTTGTTGCCAGTCTTATCACTGTGTGATTTTCATCCTCATAAAATGCCAAAAAATTACTGCTTTATATTGATATTATACAAGAAATTAAAATAAAAGTCTAACCTATAAAAGTTTAAATTCATTTTCTATTTCTTCTATCAACGCAGTAATATTTGTTGCTCTGCCCTTATAATTTTGAATTTCTTTATAACTTTCTTCATAAATGTTCCAGGTTTTTATTTCACTTTGTGAAAATGAGCTTTTAAAATCTTTTTTTCCATTTGACACATCTATTGCAAATTCTGTAGATAATTTTGTTTTTTCCTTATCAGATAATTTATTTTCTATACCATATAAAACATGTTCTAAATTATTTCCAAAAAAAATTACTTCAAATGGTTGTTGTCTCGAATCTTTAGATTTTCCAATTTTCTTCAATTTAAACAATTTATTTAGACATTTCCTTTTATTTATTAAATTTTCTTTTTCTATTTTGAAACAATTATCTGTATCAGTTACATAATAAACTTTTATAATATCTGCCCATTTTATAACATTTGATGGCTTTTTTAAAAAACTATTTACAACTTTTTGTAATTCTTTTGTTACATTTGAAGATGTAATTTCAAATTCTTTGGAATATTTTTTATATCTTGTCAACATATCACCATGTATCACAATTGGTGTAACTCTTTTTTTCAATTTATTTATAGTTCTGTTTATCCATTTTCTTCGTCACTAATTCCCTCAACTATTATTAATATAACACTCCCCTTCATTTATTTCACCAACTTCCTCATATACAATGCTATTTCTGTTTCACTTATATTTAATGGATTTATATTATCTTCACTCCATATTGCTTGTGATCTTATGTACTTTTGTCTTAAGTTTGTTGTTTTAGAAATTCTTTTAAAATAGCTGTAATTTATTTCATCTTCATCAAGAGAAGTAACTATTATATTTTCTCCTTTTAATCTTTCCATTGGAGAAAGATTATGGGCGGTAAAAATTAGTTGTCCTTTTGCTATTTTTGAGATTTGTTCCAAGATTACTGCGAGCAAATATTCAAAAATATGGGCATCTAATTCATCTATTACTACAAGCGCATTTTCGTCTTGAATACAGTAAATCAAGGCTGATAATATTGAAACTATCTTTTGTATTCCTACAGATTCATTTTTTATAGAAATTTTATCTCCTTTTTTTATTACATATAAGTTTATTCCTTTTTCCTTTTCTTTTTCAGTTATTCTTTCTCCCTCTACTTCGCATACTAATTCAGAATCAGGTATAATTGCTTTAAAAATTCCGTTTATTTGTTTTATAGTATTTATAATTGCTTCTGCTATATTTTCAGAATAAAAGTTATTATTTTGGTTAAGTGTAATTGGAATTGTTCCTTGTGAATTTTCCAAGTGGATATTCATATTTAAGAAAATTTTCAAATTTGTCATTGCTTGATTTTCTAAGGTTATAACAAAAATTTTAGTTAAATAGTTTTCAATTTCTAAAAAATTTGTCAATACATTTTCAAGTTCATCATTCAGTTTTATTTTATTTTCACTTTTCTGATTCTCAATAATTTGACTAAAAATAATCCCTAAGTAACTATTTAAATTTACATTTTCTAAATTTATACTTAATTTACTTGTTTCCTGCTGTTTCAATATTTTTTCTATTATATTGATACTTTCAGATTTTTTTAACTTAATTTGCTGTACTTCATAACTTTTAAAAGAAATTAATTTTTTATAAGTTTCTCTTTTTTTATCTACATTTTTATATAAAATTTTTTCTTCCATAGGCAAAATATTATTAAACTTGTCTTTTGAAAAAATTAAAATGATCTTATATTTTTTTGTTTCACCTTCTATTTCAAACTCAATAGAAGTAGTAGTTTCTCCTATTTTTATAAAATTTTTTAACTTTTCATCCAATTCCTTTTCCATAAAATCAGGTTTATCAATCAAAAAATATTCTCTTACAACTTCAATTGCCTCTATTACAGCCGTTTTTCCACTTCCATTAGGTCCGTAAATTGCTGATAAATTATTGCTTTTAAATTCAATTTTTGAATTTTTTATATTTTTAAAATTCTCTAATTTTATAGATTTTAATTTCAAAACTAATCTCCTTTACTAAAATATATTTTATTAACTATATTATACTATATTTTTTAATTTTTTCAATAAAAATTTGATAAAAATACATTTTTTTATCATTTTTTTACATGATTTTATATTTTTTTGTTTTAAATTTATTGTATTTTACTATACACTCTATCTTTAAAAAAAACTTCCCCAAAACAAAAAAACCATCCCAAAAAGCCAAAAAACTTTTCAAGACAGTTTTCAAAAACAAATATTCTAATTTCTTAATTTTATCCTCCAAGATAAGCCTTCTTAATTTCAGGGTTTGTAAGCAATTCCTTCCCTGTTCCTTCCAAAATTATTTTTCCAGTTTTCAGAACGTCGCCTCTGTCTGCAATTGATAGTGCCATATTGGCATTTTGTTCTACTAACAGTACAGTTACGTTTTCTTCTTTATTGATTCTTACAACATATTGATATTATACAGTAAATAAGGATAAAAGTCCACTTAATAACCTTTTTTATTAAATATTAATCTGCCTAAGAATATTTTCTAAGCAAAAAAAAAAAACTAAGGGTTTTAAGGTATAATATAACTAAATTGACTCAATAAATTAAATTTCAAAAAATAAGGAGAAAAACATGAAAAAACTATTTTTAATTGCAATGCTATGCCTAACATTCACAATTCCAGCAAAGGCAGACTTCTGGAAAAAACTGAAAAATGCAGTAACTGGAACAGACAGTTCATCATCTTCATCAAACAGTTCTGGGAAAACTGGCGGAACTAGGGGGTATATAAGAACAGACAATCGAGGAAATAAAGAAATCGTAAATCCTTTTGATAAAAATGACTTTAGAGCAGAAGACAGTATATATTCAGATGAAAGAACGTCTATATATAGACATAAAGATTTAAAAGGAACAGCAACTAAAGTAAATTACATAGAATGCAGACTAAAACCAGGAGGATTTTTAGAATGGGTAGGAAAGGAATCATATTATGGATATGTTAAATTTCCAGTATACAAAATAATAGGTAAAGTACCTATTTCAGGATGTTTTTCAAGAGATAAATCAGGTAAAGAAAAGGAAATTAATGATGATTTATATTTGGATCATAATTTAGCAATGTATATTTGGGACAATCAATTAACAGTAACTACTTTGGCAATGAAAAACGGTAAAGCTGAAAATGGCTATATTCCTTGGTTTGATTCAACAAATCCTGAAGCTGAGATTTATATTAATGGGAAAAAGTTTAATTAATTTGTAAAAATTTATCAGAATTTTAGATTGTCTGATTATTTTGGAACAACAGAAACTGGGAGAAATCCCAGTTTTCTTGAAAATAGTTATTAATAAAAAAATAAATTTATAAAAAAGGAAAGAAGGAAAAATTTATGAAAAAGACTATATTATTATTTATGCTGGCAACATCTCTATTTACTTTTTCAGCAAACAAAACTTCTAAAAAGAACAGAAGAATTAAAAAAGCAAGAACCACATCAACATCTAAAAAAAGCGGAAAAAAGAAAGATGCAATGAATATGGAAAGATTTAGCTTTCACGATTTAGCAAACTATCCCAACCGCCCTGCACCTACCAATTATAAAAAAGTTCGAGAGGAATATTTTAGAAAAAATCCTGACAAAATTCCTCCAAGTATGAGAGATCAGTATGCGAAATAAGATAAAACAGAATATTTAAAGAAAGGAAGAAAAGTCAATGTCATAAATTATTCAAATTTTTAACGATTCTTCATCATTAACATTGAAACTCATATTTTTGGCTTCTGTTATACTGAATATTCTCATTATAGTCCTATCTATAAGACGTAAGCCTCTCGAAGGAGTAACAAAAGGAAAAGTATGGATTACATATCTTGTATCATACTGGTTATTAGGATCTGTGGCAGGAACAATTGCAGGAGCTGCTTTATTCCTTATACTAAAAGGTATATTTTACATTCTTAGCCTGTTTAATTATAGTCATCCAACTGAAATTACGATTTCTAGAATTGCAACAGCTGTACAATTTATAACTGGAGCAATTACTTTTGCTGTATTGAACAAAAAATATCTAACTTCCAAAGATAATATTGCTAGAGAAGAAAATACTACTACAAAGCAATACATCTTACTAATTTTAAAACTAATCGGAATAGGAATACTTGTATTATTTGCAATACCATTAATTGCTCTATTTATAGCAGGCTATTTAGTATTTAAAGTGCTGGGAATTGGGAACTTTATTGGAAATGCCGCAGTAAACAGAGTTAGAGAAGTACACGATGATATCGATATCCATACTTACGAAAGACAACGATATAGTGGAAATGTTCAGCCACATGAACGAATTATTACAGATTATGAAGCAGAAGAAATTAAGGAAAGAATTAAAAAAAGAAATGAAAAATTTTAGATAAAAAAGGGAGTGAAAATAATGAAAAAATTACTATTAGCAGGACTGTTAATTGGAAGTTTTGCATTCGGACAACAAATTACTGTGAAAAAAGGGAGCTACTGTACTGGATTTTCTAGTATAGGTGGAGATTTTGGAAATGGTACAGGAGATTATTTTAGATTTTACGATACTTGCAATATTAACGGAACAGAATACAAAGACGTTGCTTTGGCGTATAATTGGGTAAGAGGCTACAATTTGGATGCATCTAAATTTTTTAACAAAAAGTTGAAATCATCTCATAAAACATACATTAATCAAGGTGCAAAACTAGAATTTTATAAAAATCGGGAACTAGACTTAAGAGGATGGGGAGTCTCCAAAAGAGCTGATTTTGAGTTTGAGAATACTGGATACAATAATAAAACTGTAAAAAATTATTTTGAATTTGAAAATATAAACTATAAAAAACTTCCGTTTACTGATGAAATAAAATAAGGATAAATTTATAGCAAAAAATTTGAAGAAAATCTGAAAATCCAAGTGGCGAACTGACTCTTCAAACTATAAAAAAGACACACAGAGCAAAAGCAAAGGAATTCTATCCAGACAAAAACCCTGGAAAGGATACCACTGCGTATAAATGCCGCAAAAGAATACTTAGATGCCAATCTAGAATACTATTTATCTAAAACATCCAAAAACTAAAAGATCAATAATAAAGAAGATTAATATGAAATCTAACGAATACAGTTACATAAAACTATGTTATTTAGTAAAATATGTCTTTATTGCTATTTTTGTCATAAGGGCATTCATTCTGAGTATGTTTTTTGGAAAAGCAATGAATGAACTGATGATAATGGTTGGTATTTATTCTGTTATTATTTTTTTCATTGAAGAATCCAGAAAAAAAAACTTGCTAATAAATGATAAAGCAATATATCCTCTTTTGGTACTAAAAAACTATAAATTATTGCTTACATATAAATCAATATATGCAACTGTAGACCATCTAGAAGAATATAACCAAACGCTAAAAGAACTAGAAAATATGAAGCCAGATCAGTTTGAAAAAGAAACAGTCAAGACATATAATGAAATTACAAAACTTATTTCAAAAGAAAATATTCAAGATTTAAAAGGCTACTTAATTTATCCATATTCTAATGTAGCCCATATATTACAAGGCGATGTTAAGTGGACATATTAAAAGTTTTGAATTTAACATAATAAATAACCTGAAAAATTAAATAATAAGCTGGGAGAAATCCCAGTTTCTTTCTATACTGTATCTTTATAAATATCTTTGATTTCAAGGATTTTAATAAAAATTCATCTTTATAAGCAATTATTTCAAACCCTTATTTTATCCTATTTAATCATTTTTGTTTAACTATAATTTTATATTTATAACAAAATAATAAGCAATATTAATATTTTATGTGATATAATATAAAAAATTTTATAATTCAAGGAAGAGTTATAAAATAAAGAGTTTTAAGTATAATATAAAAAGAAAATAACCTAATTCCTTGTACTTTATAATATAAAATTATTAATTAAATAACAAAAAAACTTAATACTAGGACAAAGTTATTTAAAAAATTAGAAAATAAAGGAGAACTAAATCATGAAAAAACTTATTTTAATGTTAATGCTTATTTTAGGAACTTTTGCTTTTGCAGAAATAACGGAGCAGGAAAGAAATAGTTTTTTCTCACCTGAAACACAAATTTATATTTCTAATCAGAAAGACTGGTTCTATCAAGAAACTCCGGAAGGAGATGATGGTGTGTGGGAAAAACAAAATTTTTTTATTAATATTTTGAAAGTAGGAAAAAAATACAAAATTTCATATACGCCTATTGAAATAACAGGAAATTATGATAAAGAAGGCTATCCTAATTTGGTTTATAAATCTCAAAAAAATAAAAAGATACCAACAACTAATTCTTACGGTATAACTCTTATTTCATATATGGGAATGTTTCCTGGAACTGAAATAAAAAATGGAAAAAAATATGAGAGAGATCGTTATCAAGTCCTTTCAGAAAGTGAATTAAATGCTCTGTTAAAGTCTAAAAATGCAAAAAGACTTGATTCAACTACAGAAAAAAATACAAAATTATATTTAGACTGGTTATTCCATAACAATAATTAAATTGTTTTTCAATAAAAAATTTTAAAGAAAGGAAATATAAAAAAATATGAAAAAGTTATCAATAGCAATTCTTATCTTGGCATTTATGGCATCTTGTTCAAATAAAGAAAATGGTAACACAAAAAATAGAAATAATACTTCAAATCAAACAGCTGCCTATATGAAGCTTCAAAATCCACAAGGACCTACTGTTGCACTTAACTTAACAGACTTTAAGATTGAAAATGAATTTATTTATTATCAAGGAAACATTTTTACAGGGAAAGTTACTTTTAATTTACCTCACAAAAGCGGGTATTTTTTTGTAAGTAATGGAAAACTGGAAGGAGAAACTGAAATAAATTATAAATTAAGTGGTACAAAAAAAGTACAAGTTTATGAGCAAGGAAAACTTGTTAAACTTACTCAAACTGAAAATAATATAATAACGGAAGTCATTTATTCTGATGATCCTAATTCTATCAGTAATCGAAAAATTGTGCAAATTACTACAAAATACGATAAAAATTCTTATTCAATGGATTTACAATCTATGATAGGAAGTATTCAGAAAAATGGGAAATTCATAAAAGATTTAAATGTGGAAGAAAATAAAAATGGTGATGAAAAATACGTAGGTGCTGTATTCGAGGAAAATGGTGGTGTTTATAAAACTTATTATAATTTTACTCGAGATGGAGCGATTTCTGAAATAAAATATAAATTGGATTCTAAAAATCAGAAAAGTGAAACATTGTCTGAAATAAGAAAATTAAACGATATAAATACAGTACTTGAAAATGGATTAACTTTATTTAGAAGAATATTAAGTTCTTCTGGTGAAAGTGCAACTCCAGAACAATCATCAGCACAACCAAATGGAGAAAATATATCAAATCCAACTCCAACGCAAACTAATCAGAATGAAGATGATTTAGCATTATTAGATAGAGTTTATGATGAAGTTATGCACAAAAACAATCCAGATATATTAAAAACTTTTTCAAAACGACAATTGGCATATATAAGAAATACATTATTTGCCAAAAAAGGATATATATTTACAAAACCTGAATATTCAAATTACTTTTCTCAAAAAAGCTGGTATCGTGGAACACAAACTAATCAAGATACTTTATTAAACGAAGAAGAAAAGAGATTTATTGATATATTCAGACGATATGAAAATTAATATTTATTATAAATTATTTCATATTCAAAAAATTTAAGCTATATAATTCAATTAATTTTCAGTCTAATAGTAATAGCTTAATAAATAAAAATTAGGAGGAAATATGAATAATAACAAAAATATAGAAAATAATGTAAATAACCAAAATATCAATAACTTAATAGAACTTGGAGAAATAAAATTGTTATTTTGGTTAAGTGCTATAATATTTGTAACATTGGGATTTATTTTCATAAAAATAATTGGTATATTAGGACAATTTATGAATGGATTTGGTGGAATGATTGGAGGGGCTGTTGACAGCTATAATTCAATGCATTTATTATTTATTCTTTTTATAATTTTTGGAATTGCAAGTTTAATAAATATAATTGTAATATTTAGTATTCGTTCCAAAGCATTAAATTCAAATAACGCTGAAAAAATGAAAATACCTAATTATGCAAATCCTTTTAGATTAGCAATAGCAGGAATGGTAGTTCTAGTAATACTTATATTGTCTATTGCAGGATTGATACCTGAATTTCTTTTTAAATTATCTGTAATTACGGGTTTAATTACTCTAATTGGATGTCTTGTGTTTTCTACACTTACATTATTAAAAAATTATCCTATTGTTTTTTCAAAAAATAATATAGGAAACAACAGCAATAATAATATAATTTCAGAAAATAATAATTCTAATAACCCTTCACAATCAGAATTTTTAGATAATATTTTACAAAAAGATAACGAAAATAATAAACTTTTCTTAAAAATAATATTTTGGTTAAGTACAATTTCATCGGCAATACTTCTTTATGCTGGAATAAAGGCTTTAAGTTTATATTCTAATGTAAAAAAATTGACTTCAGAAGCTAGCAGTTCCAGTTCTTTCGACAATCTTTTAAATAGTGGAATGAATACGTTAGGAGAAGGAATTGGATTTATTTCAACAGCAAAAATGTTGCAAAGTTTATTAAATTTAATAATAATAACGGTAATTGTAATTTCTGTATTAATTTATTTAAAAGCGAAAAAAGAAAATAAAATAGAAAAATTAAAAAATTTAAACTATTATTTTATTGGTGGATTTGGAATACTAGGACTTCTTGAAATGTATTCAGTCAATAGTCTTATAAAAGCATTTGGCTCATTATCAGGTATGTGGGGAGCAGCGACAGGAGCAACACCTAATATAGGATTTACACAATTTGCGATAATAACAACTTTATTAGTTTCATTAGGTTCAGCGATAACTAATTATTTTGTTATTTTTAGAGGAAAAAATATAGAAATTGAAGATATAAAATCAGAATGGAATAATGGTGTCCAAAAAATAAATGCAATGAATCCTGAAAAAAAGAAAAAATATAAAGTAATTGGAATTGCTGTAATAGGAGTTCTTGCTTTATATTATATCTGTACAAATTTTATTTTTTTGAAAAATTTTGATTTTAATAAATATTATACAGTTAGAATTGATGGAGCCTCTGGAAGTGCAACTATCCAAAACTATCAAAATCCTAATTTCCCGTTAGAAACTATGCATGGAAATACAGAAAAAATGACAAAAGAAGAAGAATTTGCAAAAGATGCAGAAATTTCATTTACTTTTTCTAAAACTGAAGGAATACAAAATGGAGATACAATAGACGTTAATGTTTCTTATAACAAAGAAATAGCCAATAGATTAAAAATCCGTCCTAAAAATAGCAAATTTAAAATAAAAGTCAATGGACTTCTTGAATATGCCAAAAATGTCAATGAAATAAAAGACCTTAAAAATTATATTACAAAAGTAGCACAGCGAAAAATTGAATTGCAAAAGGATCAAGATTCTTCTTCCAATCTTAACTTAGGTGGAATTTATTATAAACAGGATGAAAATGGTAATTTATCAGTTAAATATTTCATCCAAAAAGTATTTACTGGATTTTTTGGCAATACAGAATCTTTCGAACCTGTAGAAATTGGAAAAATAGTTTTAGATAAAAAAAATAACATTATTTCTTATGAAGAAATAAAATCCAACTCTTTTTCTTCAGAAACATATAATAATACAGGAGAAGTACAGGCTACAATGAGTTCGCAAGGATACAATTTATTAAATTAGAAAAATAAAAAATTTATAAAAAATAGTAATCTTTTCAACTGGGATTCCTCCCAGTTTTTTTCTTCTCTCAAAATTTCTCCAAAACAAAAAAACCATCCCAAAAAGTCAAAAAACTTTTCAAGACAGTTTTCCAAAACAAATATTCTAATTTTCTATTTTTACCCTCCAAGATAAGCCTTTTTAATCTCTGGATTTGTAAGCAGTTCCTTTCCTGTTCCTTCCAGAATTATTTTTCCAGTTTCCAGAACGTAGCCTCTGTCTGCAATCGATAGTGCCATATTGGCATTTTGTTCTACTAACAGTACAGTTACGTTTTCTTCTTTATTAATTCTTACAATTATGTTAAAAATTTCCTGCACTAATAATGGTGCTAGTCCCATTGACGGCTCATCTAGCAATAGTAGTGAAGGATTTGACATTAAGGCTCTTGCCATTGCTAGCATTTGCTGTTCTCCCCCACTCATTGTTCCTGCCAGCTGTTTTTTACGTTCAGCAAGTCGTGGAAACAGTGAGAACATATGCTCCATATCTTTTTTTATTTGATCTGTATCATTTCTTGTAAATGCTCCTATTTCCAAATTTTCCAGTACAGTTAATTCTGTAAAGATTCTACGTCCTTCTGGAACATGTGCCATTCCACGGCTGACAAGCTTGTAAGCATCAATGTTAGTTACATTTTCTCCGCTTAGCGAAATTTCTCCTGATTTTATTGGTACAAGCCCTGAAATAGCGTGAAGTGTGGAGGTTTTTCCAGCACCATTTGCACCAATTAGAGAAACGATTTCACCTTTTTTTATCTGAAATGAAATGTTTTTTATAGCGTGAATTCCGCCATAATATACATTTAAATCATTTACATTTAAAATATTCACTTTTCCTCCTTTTTGCTAATTTATTAATTTTCGTCTTAAATTTTATTCTCCTAAATAAGCTGCAATAACTTCCTTATTATTTTGAATCTCATCAGGAAGACCTGAAGCAATAATTCTCCCAAAATTTAGCACATAAAGTCTTTCACAAATTCCCATTACCAAGTCCATATCATGCTCGATTAGCAGGATTGCAATTTTAAATTTATTTCTTATAAAGCTGATAGTGTTCATCAGCTCTTTTGTTTCGTTTGGATTCATTCCTGCTGCAGGCTCATCCAGTAGCAATAATTTTGGATTTGTTGCCAAAGCTCTTGCTATCTCCAGTTTTCTTTGCTGTCCATAAGACAAGTTTCCTGCTGTAATATTTGCCATTTCAGCCATATCAAAAATATCCAGTAAATCAAGCGCCTTATCTGTTATTTCCTTTTCTTCCTTCCAAAATCTAGGAAGCCTGAAAATCGCTTCAAAAGTATTATATTTCATACTGCTGTTAAGTGCCAGCTTTACATTGTCAAGCACTGTTAATTCCTTAAACAGCCTTATATTTTGAAATGTTCTGGCAACTCCCAAAGCAACTATCTGTGGAGTAGTTTTTTTATTTATACTAATCTGATTTATAGAAATATCCCCATCAGTAGGCTTGTAAACGCCTGTCAGCAAGTTAAATATTGTCGTTTTCCCAGCTCCGTTTGGACCAATCAATCCAACCAGTTCCCCTTCTTTAATCTCAATATTTACCTCATCAACAGCTCTTAGCCCACCAAAAGATATTCCCAAATCTGTCGTTTTTAATAATGACATATTTTATCTCCTATTTTACTTCATTTTTATATTTATCAAAAATATTTAATTCTAACTTTCACTTTTTTAATTCTTGTTATTTCTATAATTTCTAAGTTTATTAATTCTTCTCTTTGTTCCTGCAAATGTAAATTCCTTCGTACCAAAAATTCCTTTTGGACGGAAAATCATTAATGAAATCAATATAATTGCATAAACTAAGTATCTAAACTGCGAAACATCTCTCAATCTTTCATTTAGAAGTGTCAAAATCGTTGCAGCGATAATCGCTCCCGTAATACTTCCAAGTCCGCCTAGCACTACCATAACAAGAATTTCTATCGAGAATAAAAATCCAAATTTATCTGGTGTCAAAATTCCAATATTATGAGCAAATAACGATCCTCCAACTCCAGCAAAAAACGCTGAAAAAGCAAATCCATAAAGTTTTACACGATTTAGTCCAATTCCTATATTTTCTGCCGCAATTTCATCTTCTCTAATTGACAGAATCTCTTTCCCTTTTCGAGAAGTCATTGCCATTGCGATTATAATAATCGAGATAACTACAATGAAATATGTATTTGAAAAATCTAGAATTGTTGGAATATTGTTAAGTCCAGTTGCTCCACCTAAAAAGTCCAGATTTTGAATAATATATTTTACAATTTCTCCAAATGCTAAAGTAATAATCGCAAGATAATCCCCTCTTAACCTTAGCGTACTTCCACCAACAAAAAATCCAAATACAGCCGCAACCAGTCCTCCAAACAATGATACCAGTATTAACTGTAAAAATGTCGGTAAGTTATAATTTACAAGTATTTTTGAAATAAATGCCGCTGAATATCCACCAATTGCAATAAATCCAGCTTGCCCCAAATTAAGCTGTCCCATAAGCCCAACTGTTATGTTTAAGCTTACTGCAAATAAAACAAAAATTAATATGTTTATATATATTCCTTTTGTATAACTGAAAGCATCATTTGGATCAAAAGTAAAACTTAGGACGATATAAAGTGCAATTATTGAAATAAATGTAACAACATAATTTTTTACTTTTAATTTGTTAAAATAGTTCAAATTTTTCCATTTATATTCTTTTATTTCTTTATGCTTTTTTTCTGTACTATCTATATTTTTTGCTTTTACATCTTTATTAGTTTTTTCCATATTTCCCATTTTCCTCCTTTCAAATTATACTTTTTCCTTCATATTCTTTCCAAATAGTCCATTTGGCCTAAAAATTAGTATTAATATCAGTACACCAAATACAATAGGATTTGCCCAAGTTGTAAGCGATGAACCTTTTACATATGCTTCAATAAGCCCTAAGACATATCCACCAACCATCGCCCCTGGAATACTTCCTATTCCTCCAAATACAGCTGCAATAAATGCCTTCAATCCTGGCAGCATTCCCATATATGGCTCAATTTGCGGATAAACAATCGCATACAATGCTCCACCCAACGCACCAAGCCCTGATCCAATTGCGAATGTTATGGCAATAGTCTTATTTACATTAATTCCCATAAGCTGTGCAGCTCCTGTATCCTGTGAAACTGCTCTCGTTGCTTTTCCTAATTTTGTATTTTTAATAAATAAATTTAAGGCAATCATACAAACTGAAGTAACTACAATTACAAATATTGTAAGCATGCTGATGCTTAAAAATCCTAAATTAATCTTGTTGTTGTTTGATAAAAATGCTGGTATATATTTCTGATCAATAACTTTTGGATTTGCTCCAAATATTATAAGTGCCAAACTTTCTAGCAAAAAACTCATTCCAATTGCTGTAATAAGTGCCGAAATTTTAGGCGCATTTCTAATTGGACGATATGCAAAAAAATCAATTACAACTCCCATAATAGCACATAAAATAATTGACAAAACAATAGCCAGTATTAATGGCATTCCATTTGACACAGCGATAAGCGTAGCATAAGCTCCCACCATAAGTATATCTCCATGTGCAAAATTTATAAGTTTAACGATACCATAAACCATTGTATATCCCAACGCAATAAGGGCATAAATACTTCCAGTCTGCAGTCCGTTAATAGTCTGTTCAATAAAGCTCTTTAACATATTTAAAAACTCCTCATACTTTTTACTCATACGTTTATTTTCTACTCATATACTTAGGCAACCTTAAAACTATACTCCTTGTTTGTATTCAAAAAATTAGTATAATCTTAAAGCTGCTTACGTATATTTACCCAAATTAATTTCTTCTTTTTAGATAAAAAAAGTTCCAGAGTGTTAGAAGAAAGAAAACTTCTCCTAACAACCGAACTTTATAATAATTATTATTTTCTATATTATTTCTAGAATTTTTCCTTCAATGTAAGTTTTCCGTCTTTCACTTCAATAAATGTAACTTTTTTCTCAGGATTTCTTTCTGCATCAAATTTTAATGAACCAGTAACTAAAGTACCGTCAAATTTTTTGATTGCTTCTCTTATCGCATCTTTTGAAGACAAGTCAGAAACATTTTTTAATGCTGTTTCTAAAATAGTTCCTGTATCATATCCTAAAGCAGCGAAAATAATTGGATCTATTTTATATTCATTTTTGTATGCAGCGATGAATTTTTGTACATTTTGATCAGGATCATCTGGTGCAAACTGACTTGCGAAAACTGCTCCATTAGCAACTTTTCCAAAGTTAGTCTGAATTCCGTCCCATCCATCTCCACCCATAAATTGAGCGTTTATTCCAAGTTCTTTTGCTTGTGTCAAGATTAATCCAATTGTATTGTAGTAATCAGGTACAAAAATTACTTCAGGATTATATCCTTTTACTTTTGTAAGTAATGCTCTAAAGTCTTTGTCATCAGCAGTATATTGTTCTTCTTTTACTTGAATTCCTTCTTTTTTAGCTTGTTCCTTAAATGCGTTTGCAAGCCCAACAGAATAATCACTTCCTGTATTTGTTAAAACTGTAACATTTTTACGCCCTTTTGATTTTGCATATTTTGCAACAACAACACCTTGATAAGGATCTGTAAATGTAGTTCTAAATACATAATCTTTTCCTTTTGTTATATCAAATGCAGTTCCAGTTGCTGTAATCATAGGAATTTTAGCTTGTTGTGCAAGCGGTGCAATTGCAAGAGATGGTCCAGATGTAACTTCTCCTACAAATATGTCAATTTTGTCTTGTGAAACCATTTTTTTAAATGCATTAATTGCTTCCTGTACATCACCTTTACTATCTGCTTCTACAATTTCAATTTTTTTACCATTAATTCCGCCAGCAGCGTTTATTTCTTTTACTTTCAATTTAAATCCATTTATTGTACTTGTTCCATATTGTGCCACGTTTCCAGTTAATGCTCCTATAACACCAACTTTTATAACATTCTTGTCCTTAGATGCTTTTGCTCCACAGCTTAGTACAAATAATGCCAATAATGAAACTAAAAATAATATTTTTTTCATTGTTGTTCTCCTCTGCTATATTTTTATAATTAATTTATTTTTTTAAATTAAAATTTTTCTTTTAATGTAAGTTTTCCACCTTTTACTTCAATAAATGTAACTGCTTTTTCAGGATTTCTATCTGCATCAAATTTTAATTTTCCAGTTATAAGATCAATTCCACTAACTCCATTCATAGCTTCTCTTATAGATGGCCCTGTCAAATCTTTTGCTGATTTCAATGCAGCTTCCACAATTTCCACTGTGTCATATCCAAGTGCAGCAAACATTATTGGTTCTTTATGAAACTTAGCTTGGTACTCTTTCATAAATTTCTGAACATTTTCAGCTTTATCTTCTGGAGAAAATTGGCTTGCAAAAATTGCTCCTTCTGCAACTGCTCCAAAGTTAGTCTGAATTCCGTCCCATCCATCTCCACCAAAATATTGAGCTGTTATTCCCAAATCTTTTGCTTGAGAAATAATTAACCCAATTGTATTGTAATAATCAGGTATGAAGATAGCTTGCGGATTTTGTCCTTTTACTTTTGTTAAAATCGCTTTAAAATCTTTATCATCATTTGTATATTTTTCTTCAGTAATAGTTATTCCGTCTTTTTTAGCTTGTTCTTTAAATGCGTTCGCAATTCCTACAGAATAATCATTTGAAGAATTTGTTAAAATTGCAATTGATTTTACACCTTTAGCTTTTGCATATTTTGCAGTAGCAGTTCCTTGATAAGGATCTGTAAATGTAGTTCTAAATACAAAATCTTTTCCTTTTGTAACATCAAGACTTGTAGCAGTTGCTGAAATCAAAGGTACTTTTGCTTGCTGTGCAAGTCCTGAAATAGCTTGTGATGTAGCCGATACAACTTCTCCAATTACAACACTCACTTTATCCTGTGAAACCATTTTTTTAAATGCATTCACTGATTCCTGAACGTCTCCTTTGCTATCTGCAATGACAAGCTCAATTTTTTTACCATTAATTCCACCTGCATTATTAATAGCATCTACTTTAAGTTCAACACCTTCTTTTACTGCAGTTCCGTATTGTGCATAATTTCCAGTAAGCGGTGCAATAACTCCTATTTTTATAACATTTCCATCAGCCGATTTTTTCCCACAGCCAACGATAAATGCCGTGACTAATAACATCATCAGAAATATTTTTTTCATACTCTCATCATCCTTTCTCTCTTAAATTCTTTGCATCGTCAAAGCATTGTTAGAAAAACATATAATAAATATCAAATAAAATACTATTACTATTAATCTAAAACAAACTTTCACTTGCTTATGTCTAATATTATATCACAAAAGGATAAAGAAATGAAATTATTTTTAAAAATTTATTATATATCTAGTTCCCTTTTGAATCATACTGTAAAAATTTAAATAAATTCAGTATTTGTACTATTTTCCATTTAAATATCAAATTCTTTATAAATTTTAAGTTACATACTAATTAGTAAATAATCAATATTCCTTATTTTAAACAAAATATGGTTTATTCATAAAAATATTAATTTTATTTGGTTTTAAAATAACTTATTTTACTAAATATTTAAAAAAAACTATCACATAAACGTGATAGTTTCTTCGATTGCAAATATTCAATTTTTTAAATTTTTAGATTTTTAATGTATAACTTCTCTTATTATAGATTATTGTGACAAGTTAAAGTCATAACCTACACCAAGAGATACTCTTTTATAATTAGCATCATATTTAGATCTTGAACCTAATCGTCCTTCATATTCGTATTCTCCTTGGTTTTCTTTATACATAAGCTCTACATTGAAGTTATTGTAGTTTACTCCTCCACCAACTCCATAGTATAATCCGTTTTTAGCTTTGAATTTTCCTAATCTTCCATAGTCATGGTCTCCACTATTGAATGAATATCCTAAATCACCTTTAACGTAAGGTTTTACAGCAGTTTGTGTATCAAATTTATATTTTGCAGTTCCATAAACTGGAATAGAGTTAAAGTTTTTTTCATTTTGTCCATTAACTTTATCTTTTAAATCTTTATGGAATTGGAATGCTGTCCCTCCACCTACTTCTAATCCAGGAGCTACTTCGTTTCTATATTCAACTCCTACCTCTCCTGAACTATTTTTACTTTTTTGACTCTTAAAATTATCTCCATAGTGGTATTTTCCACCTAAATCTAAAGCTCCTTTAGCTTCAATTTTCCCAGCATCTGCAAAAGAAGCTGCTCCTAAAATTAAAAATAAACCAATTAATGTCTTTTTCATAATTAATCACCTTTCTTTTCTAAAAAATCTCCTTTACAATCTTGTTTCTAAAATTTCTAAATCAAATTGCTATATTTAACAATTGAAGATTATACATCCTCCCCAACTGTCAACAGTATTATACCCCATACAACTTATAAGTTAGTGTATCTATCTTTAGTTTTACCTTTGACAGAACCCTTTGTTTATGCCTATTTTATACATAAAATATACCTTTTAGACATTCTTAATTGTTACAAAAAATTTATTTATTCTTTATATCCATGTGCAAATTTTTTATACTCTAAAGTATAATTTTTTAATCCTTTTCAATAGATTTATCTTGAAACAAACTATAGAATTCTGCTTGATTTACTAATCCATCTTGAGAATATTTTACTCTTTTCTTTTCAACTTTAGAAAAAAATTTTTATTATTAATTATTTCAGTAACTCTTTTTTTGCATTCTTCTTTATTTAATACTACTGTATAGTTTTTTTTGGATTCAGGTTTTTCACAACTTGTTGTAGTTACTGATAATATTATCTGTATTTTATTTTTTTTACATTTCATTTAATCCCATCTATTTCTATATCTTCATTTAATATCTTGTATTTTTCCAATATTTCTATAATAAAACTGTTCGATAACCTTAAAGAATAATATCAAGGTATAATAACTGATAATAAAAATAGTAAATAATGTTGAAAGAATAAAAAAACTCTATCAGAAAATTTTTAGTATAAAAAAAGACCTTTGATAAAATGTTAAAACTTCTAAATGAAGTATATTTTAAGAGGCAGATACCCGCCGAAACTGTCCGTCTTTAGCAGACTTGTAATTATGCTTTCATATTACGGTGACTATAGAATTATCAAAAATATTGACTTTGAATACGATATTGCAAAAAGTACCATCTGTGACTAGAGAACATACTGGCAAAGAGCAAGGAATTTTCCTTATACAATACTTCGGGTAATTTACATTCAATTAGGCACACATTTATAACTAAAATGCGACGTTTAAAAAATGAATCAGCTTCAAAAATAAAAAAAATTGTTGGACATAGGGAAAAAGACATTACAGACGGCGTATATACTCATTGGACTATTAAAGAATTAAGAGATGTCATAAATAAATTAGTCTATTAGAATAGTTGCCAATAAGTTGCCAGTAAGTTGCCAATAAATTTTTAATGTATTGAAATAAATAGAAACAGATTAAGACAGGATAAAACCGCAAAGTACCATAAATAAAAGAAAAAAGTGCAATTCAGCATAAACACTGACTTGCACTATATATCACATTTCTAGCTATTCTAATGGTGCCCAGACGCGGAATCGAACCACGGACACAGGGATTTTCAGTCCCTTGCTCTACCGACTGAGCTATCTGGGCATAATGGCGGGTGAACTGGGATTCGAACCCAGACATCTTGCGATTTCGCCGGTTTTCAAGACCGGTCCCTTAGCCGTTCGGACATCCACCCACAACTTTAATTAGATAATTGAATGTTATAAATTTTCTAAAAAAAATACCATAATTTTAAATCATGGTTCTAAAAAAAATAAATGGTACGGCCTAGGGGGATCGAACCCCTGTTACCGGGATGAAAACCCGAGGTCCTAACCACTAGACGAAGGCCGCACAAGCTTTTCAATGGTGGATCCAGCTGGACTTGAACCAGCGACCGCTCGGTTATGAGCCGAGTGCTCTAACCAGCTGAGCTATGGATCCATATGGCGTGCCTGAAGAGATTCGAACTCCTGGCCCACGGCTTAGAAGGCCGTTGCTCTATCCAACTGAGCTACAGGCACATATGGTTAAATTTAAATGGTGAGCCATACTGGGATCGAACCAGTGACACCTTGATTAAAAGTCAAGTGCTCTACCGACTGAGCTAATGGCTCATATTTTGGAGCGGGAGACGAGGGTCGAACTCGCGACATTCAGCTTGGAAGGCTGACGCTCTACCAACTGAGCTACTCCCGCATAATATGATTATGGTGCCTCGGGCCGGACTTGAACCGGCACGGGATAAATTCCCACAGGATTTTAAGTCCTGTGCGTCTACCGATTTCGCCACCAAGGCATTTATAGATGTTTGTTGTTTTTTCAACTCACAAGTACTCAATTAGTATATCATAATTAATTTTTATTGTCAACACCTTTTTTAAAATTTTTCTTATTTTCTCATTTGGGTTTACCGCATACTCAAATACAACGCTAAAATATATAACAAAAACTAAGGCTTGCCGTTCTTTCTCTTGTTTTTGCAATAAAAGAATGTCTCACACCTAGAAATAATTTTACTGACTAAATATCATATATTTTATAAAAATTAAAAAATATTATTTTTACTGATTTTATAAAACAGCAGATATATAAAATTTACAATTGGATTCTTCTATCTTGCAAGACATTCTCTTGTACTAACTTTTATTAGTTCTCAACATACTCTCTTATAATTTTTTCTGCTTTTTGTGTAATTTCATCATAGCTTCCTTCTGGCGAGAATTTTTCCAGCACTGCTACTTCGATTTTTTTTGGTTTTGGGAACTTCATGTATCTTGAATATGCTTCAAATGCTCCTTTTATTCCAAGACATTGAACATCCACATTTAGTTCCTTTGCAATTATAGCAAATACTTTTTTAAATTGAGCAACTTTTCCATCTTTTGTCCTTGCTCCTTCTGGGAAAATTACGATGCTTTTACCACTTTTTAGATATCCAACTATTTCTTCTACACTTTTTCTAATATTTTTATTAATATCAATTAAAACGACATTTCCATTTGAAACAAGAAGTTTCATTACACCTTTTTTAAAATACCAGTCAATTGCTAAAAACAATGTATTAAAAACAATTTTATTTGGAAAAAGTGATCCTAAAATCAATGGATCTATAAAACTTTGATGGTTTGATACAAAGATTTGTGGATTGTCTGTTAATTTTTTTCTGTCAACTTTTTTTACTCTGAAATATAAGTCAACTATTGGCTGAAATACTTTCAACAGTTTTGTTACCCATCGGTTTTTATCATCTTGTATAGGTTTTGTTTCATTTATAATCTGTTTCCAGTCTACATCACTATCTTCAAATTTTGTTGCTTTTTGATTAATGTACTCTGATAATAGTTTCAGATTTGGCATTTCAGCAAATTTTTCTTCATCTAGCTGAATTCCAAAACTATTTTCTATAAATGCAAAAAATTCTACAATGTCAAGTGAATCCATTCCGATTTCAAGTTCCAAATTTTCTTCGGGCTGTGGTTCAATCCCTTTATTTTTCTTGACATATTCTTTTAAAATCTTATATGCTTCGTCTGTAGGTTCAGGTGTTTTTTCTTTTTTTACGATTTCATTTTTTTCGTATAAATCTGGCAACATAAATCTACGTGTCTTTCCAACACGTGTTTTTGGCAGTTCTTCTTCAAACAGTTTGTAATCAAGTACTTTCTCATAGTTATGTGCCTTTAAATTATAGTCCTCTACAATATTTTTGATGTAGGCTTTTGTATTTGTAATTCCACGTTTTCTAAGCTCTAATAAATCTGGAACAATTATTGCAGCTAACTTGTTCTTGTAATTAAAAATACCAATTTCCTTGATTAATCCATTACTTTGTGCAAT
Source organism: Leptotrichia sp. HSP-342 (assembly GCF_041199995.1). Taxonomy (NCBI): domain Bacteria; kingdom Fusobacteriati; phylum Fusobacteriota; class Fusobacteriia; order Fusobacteriales; family Leptotrichiaceae; genus Leptotrichia; species Leptotrichia mesophila. Next base: position 258,320 of record NZ_CP165646.1, on the reverse strand, counting down.
TACTCTATTTTCAAGCGTTTCAGGGTCAATATTCTTACCATTTGAAAGGACAATCATTGTATTTTTTCTTCCACGAATTGTAACATATCCTTCTTCGTCAATTGTTGCTAAATCTCCTGTCTTGAACCATCCGTCTTCAGTAATAACTTCTGCCGTCTTATCAGGTTTGTTATAGTAACCTTTCATAACAATTGGTCCTTTAACCCACAATTCTTCATCTACAATTTTTACATCCACATTGCATAATTTTTTTCCAACTGTTCCAATTTTTCTTTCTTTTTTTGAATTTACAGCAATAACTGGTGAGGTCTCTGTAAGTCCATAACCTTCAAGGGCATAAAATCCCAATGTTTCATAAAACTTTGAAATTTCAGGATCCATTTTTGCTCCACCGACAACAATGAAGTCAAGATGTCCACCGAATTTTTTATGGACTTTTGCAAAGACTTTTCTTTTTATCTTCAATGATTTAACATTGCTCATCATTTTGTAAATAAATCGTGTAATAAATTTTGCATCAATTTGCTGCTTTATTCCATCATAAAATAGCTTGAATACTCTCGGAACACCTATTATTGCAGTTACTCTATTTTTTTCAAGCGCATCAAATATTTCCTTGCTTGCAATTTTTTCTACAAATACAATTGAAGTTTGATATTTTAACATCAAAAGTACAGTTGCTGTCAATGGCAGAACATGGTGAAACGGCAATATTGCTAAGATCTGATCTCTATGATCAAATATTCCCTTTTCATAAAGTCCTTCCATTTCAGTATTTAAATTATTAAAAGACAGCATTACACCTTTTGGACTTCCAGTTGTCCCTGAAGTATAAAGCATAGCCGCTGTTTCATCTCCAGTTGGATTTTCAAGCTCAAACTGCATATTTTTTATAACATTCATTTTTTCCTGTTCAACTGTAATTTTATCCACATTTATTACTTTTACAGTATTTTTTGAACTATATTTTTCAACTGCTTCAAAAATAGTTCCTTCTGTTTCATTTGAACAAAAAATTACATTTGGGTGTGAATCTTCCAGTACATATAAAATTTCATCTGAATTACTATTAGCATCAAGGGCTATTCCAGCTGATTTTTTATCCCATACTGCAAAAAAGCTGTAAATCCATTCTGGACGATTTTCCATAACAATCAGCCCAAATTTTTCTTTTTCCAGTTCAACTACATATTCAGAAAAATACTTTATATTATTTATCAAATCAATATAATTAATATGTTTATTGTCAAAGTCAACTAATGCCAGTCGCTCCGTTCTCTCTAAAAACATAATTTGCCTCCTCTTTTTATTGGCATATCCAAAATTCAATTTAGTATACCATAATCATAAATAAAATTCAATTTCACATTACTTTGTATATAAAAAATTTTGTTCCTAAAATATAATTTTGGAAGCCATTTTTACTATAGTTTTATTAACAAATTAAATATTTTTATTGATTATTTTGAAATATACTGTAAAATATAATTATAATAGCGTGAAAAAAATAATTTAAGAAAGGAAAATAAACTATGAAACCAATTTTTGTTATATCTACAACTTATACAAAATCGCTTGAAGAAGTAGGAAAATTTAGACAGGAACATTTTAATTTTATTCAAAAAAATATTGATGCTGGAAAATTTATGGCTGGAGGGAGACAAAATCCACCAACTGGCGGACTTATTTTAGCATATAATGTAACAAAATCAGAACTTGAGGAAATATTAAAAGAAGATCCGTATTACAAGAATAATTTGATAGAAACTCTAATAACTGAATTTACACCTGCACTATTTGATGAAGATTTAAAAAAATTACAAGAAAAATAATTATTAATTTAGATTATCAATCATAGAATTTAAATTATCTAACACCTTAATTAAAAAAAAGAACCTACTCTATAATCAAATAAAATAGAAATAGGTTCTTTATTTTTGTATTTAACTTAAATCAAGAATTTAAAAAATTAATACCATCCTCTTAATTTCATTGCTTTTGAAATTCTTTCGATACTCTTCATATAAGCAGCATTTCTTAAATCTACTTTGTATTCATTCGCTAAGTTCCATACATCTTCAAATGCTGTTGACAATAATGCATCTTCTTTTTGTTGAACTTCTTCAAATGGCCAGTAGTAACTTTGTAAATTTTGTACCCATTCAAAGTATGAAACTACAACTCCACCTGAATTTGCTAGAATGTCAGGAATAACTATAATTCCTTTTTTGAATAAGATTTCATCAGCTTCTGGAGTAGTTGGTCCATTTGCTCCTTCTGTTATTACTTTTGCTTTAATTCTGTCAGCGTTTTCAGAAGTAATTTGATTTTCTAAAGCACATGGTGCTAAAACATCAACTTCCAATTCTAACAATTCAGCATTTGTAATATCTTTTCCGTAACCTTTGTTTGCTGTAATACGTCCATTTTCTTCAAAGTCTTTAATTACAGCTTCCATGTCAATTCCATTCTCATTGTAAATTGCAACATCTGTATTTGAGAATGCTACAATTTTTGCACCATCTTTGTGTGCGTAGTAAGCTGTATAGAACCCAACATTTCCAAATCCTTGTACAGCGTATGTTGCTCCTTTAACATCAATGTTTAATTTTTCTAATGCTTTTTTAGCTGTTAAATGAACTCCGTATCCTGTAGCTTCTGTTCTTGCAAGAGATCCTCCAAATTCTAAAGGTTTTCCTGTGAATACACCTTTTGTTGATTTTCCTGCAACTTCTTCATAAGCGTCAACCATCCATGACATGATTTGTCCATTTGTGTTAACGTCTGGAGCTGGTATGTCAACTTTTTCTCCAATGATTGGTGAAATTGCTTTTGCAAAACCTTTAGAAATTCTTTCTAACTCAGCTTTAGAATATTCTTTAGGGTTAATTGCCATTCCACCTTTTCCCCCACCGTAAGGGATTCCTGCTACTGAACATTTGAATGTCATCCAAGTAGACAGCGCTTTTACTTCATCTTTTGTTACATCTGGATGGAATCTAAGTCCACCTTTGAAAGGCCCTACCGCATTGTTATGTTGAGATCTGTATCCTACAAATGTTTTAACTGTTCCGTCGTCTAGTTTTACTGGGAACGATACTTCTAACACTCTCATAGGATTTTTTAGAATTTCATAAACAGCTGGATCTGCATTCAATTTATCACAAGCTGATTTGATTTGTTTTTGAGCAATCTCAAACGGATTTAATGTTTCTTTTGCCATCGTTTCTACCTCACTTTTCTCTAGTCTATCTCGATTTTTATCCATTAAAAATCTTCTCTACTGTTACATCATACTACAATTTTACACAAAATTGCAAGTATTTTTTGCACAACAAGTGTTATTTTTAACATTTTGAGGTTTTACAATTATATATTTTATCGTACAAAATAAATACTTCAAAAAATTTTATTTTCTATTACTTTTTTTCTGAAAATTCATCCATTCAAATATATTTCCAAATGTTTTCCCATTAACTTTAGCCTTTTCATTCCCACCTTTTCCAGCATTACTTGGCTCAAATCCGAAAGTTTCGGTATCTTTGGAATTTTTTATTTTATCCCTGTTCTGCACACCTTCCACTTGATTATTCAAAAAATATATCCACGAAAAATGTCCAGGAAATCTTGAATCTGGCACATCTGTCCCAATTACATTTTCATAATACGAATACCATGCATTATCCGCTCCAGCCTTTAATAAATCTCTATACGTTGGAAGTGAGAATTTTTTCGGTGTAACAATCGCATCATCTGCTGCGGCAATAAACCACACTGGCGTTTTTTTCATCTTTTGAATTTTTTCATTCGTTACCCATAGTTTTTTAGTTTCTACAAATCTTGAGACTGCACTGTTTTTTACGCCTGCCAAAACTTTAATATTGTTTGTTTTATAAGTTCCATCGCTATTTCTCACATATTCGTGATAAGCATACGCCTCGCAAATCGGTACTGCCGCTGCAAAATAGTCTGGATAAGTGATTATCATATTTACAGTCATGTATCCACCATTTGAATCTCCAGCAAGGTAAATTCTGCCTGCATCGACATACGGATTATGCTTTACATATTCCTTGATTGTATCGATCAAAATTTGAGTGTATCTCGAATTTCCACTTCCATTTCCATTAGTCCCATCGCCTTCATCCATCCAGTAAGTTGGCGACTGTACAGCCAGAACAAATGCTCCTTTTGTATCAGTTCCTCCTGCAGTAAAATATTTCTGAATTTCCTCTTTCGCAAATGCCGAAGTTTCTGTACCCAGAATATCAATATCAGGATCTGTTCCACCTTCCCCTTGTCCGTGAAGCCAAATGATTAAAGGCTTTTTTGCTCCCAATTTAAAATTTTCAGGCTCATAAGCCGCCATTTCCAGTTTTAGATTTTCTATTTTTTTAGTAATTGGGTTTTTATAATCTCCACTAAATGAACTTCTATAATTAAACAATTCTGTATCAGTCGAAACTCTATTATTAATTACATCCTCTTTTTTACTGACCAAATAATCTTTTCCATTAACTGTAATTTTCCCATTGATTTCCACAACATATCCTTTTACCCATTCATTAAAAAATTTCTCTGTATTGTATTCAAACGGTGTTCCTTCGTACTTCAATGTATCTGGACTAAACTTATTTTCTAATTCAAGTGTAACAATCCCAGTATCAAAGGCTTTCTCTCCTTTCTTATCCGAAACATACACATTCATTACTTTTCGCTCAAATCCATTTGTTTTTATTTTCCAATCATTTTTATCAAGATTCGTAATTCTATAATCAGCCATTTCAAAAATAACTTTGCTCACAGCAGGCCCGCTCTCAAAACCTTGTACAAAAATGTTAATTTTCTTTATCCCGTCATAATTGGATAAATCCACAGTTTTTTCACTCACTTTCACATTTCGAATTTTTTTCCTGCTAACTCTCTTTCTATTACCACGTGTCGCCCCATTTCCAATTACTCCAGCAATTAGCATAATAAATAAAATTATTACTAGATCTTTTTTCATAAACAGCCACTCTCCTTATTTTTGGTATTTTTCAAAAAAAGCAGGAGTTAAAGACTCCCGCTAAAATTTTGTTATTTATCAAGTTTTACCATTGTATATGTTAATGCAAATCCTGCTCCAATTGAAATTGCTACCATTAAAATATAAAGTGGCAAGCTATTTAAGAATAATAACATTCCTGGTACAATTGTTACAGCCATTCCTGTTGCTTTAAGTTTAAATACTGAAGCAAAGAAACCTCCTATTGCTCCACCAATAAGCCCCATAACAAAAGGTTTACCTTTACCTTTTACTAGATTTACTCCGTAAATTGCTGGCTCAGTAATTCCCAATGCTGCTGATAAAGCTGAAGGGAATGCTAATGCTTTTAATTTAAGATCCTTTGTTTTTAATCCTACTGCTAAAGTTGCTCCTAATTGTCCTGACATTGCTGCTGTAATTAATGGATTAAAAGCATTTAATTTTTCTCCAGTAATTGGATCTGGAGTATTTAAAAGTTGTGATTCTAAGAAATTAAATATGTGGTGAACTCCTGTTACAACTATTATTTGATGAACTCCACCAATAACAATTCCCGCTATTCCAAATGGTAATCCTAAAATCCATCTAGTTACACCCAATATAATAGTTTCTACTGAATGGAATACTGGACCAATTACAAATAGTCCCAACACACTCATTACTACAAATACTAAAAACGGCGTTACTAATAAATCTAGTACATCTGGTACAATTTTTCTTAATCTTTGTTCTAATTTTGCACCAATCAAACCTACAAATAATGCAGGCAATACTGAACCTTGATATCCAACTACTGGTAAAAAACCAAAGAATGTTAATGGTTTTGCTCCACCAGCAGCTACTACGTAAGCATTCGGTAATTCACCACTAATTAACATTGCTCCTAAAACAATTCCTAATACTGGCGAGCCACCAAAGACTTTAAATGAAGACCATGCAACTAATACTGGTAAAATAACAAATGCTGTATCCGTCAATATTCTAGTATATAACAAGAAATTTTCGTTTATTCCTTTTGGTGTTGCTCCAAATAATTTTAAAAAATCTGGGTTAGTTATTACATTACGAAGTCCCATTAATAATCCTGTTGCTACCAATACTGGTATAATTGGAACAAAAATATCTCCAAATGTTCTTGAAATTCTTTGAATAACATTACCTTGTTTAGCTGCTTCTTTTTTCATATCGGATACTGAAGATTCACTTACTCCTCCAAGTCCTTGAACAGCTTCATAAACTTTATTTACAGTCCCTGTTCCAAAGATTATTTGAAACTGTCCTGAATTAAACATTGTTCCTTTTACTTTTTCAATATTATCTACCTTGTCCTTGTCAATTTTATCCTTGTCAACTACCATAATTCTAAGTCTTGTTGCACAATGTGCAAATGAACTTATATTTTCTTTTCCTCCAATAGCTTCTATCACTTCTTTAGCTATCTCTTCATAACTTTTTGCCATTTTCATCTCCTTTACAATTTTTTAACAATAACATTAATTATACCTTATTTTTTTTAAAAGTCAATACTATTTTAGAAAAAAGCTATAAATTTGCTTAAATTACAATAATATATTAATATTATTCTAAAAATAAGATTAAAAAATATAAAATCATTAATTATTACAAATCATATATCAAGAGAAACATTTTAATAATTTTGATGTTTTAGAATTAAATTTATAAAAAGTTTTATTTCTAAAATTTTTTATTGAAAAAAGACTGCCTTGTAAAAGCAACCAAAAAAATTAATTTATGATATAAAAATCGTCTTTTGGCAATTTACCTCCAACAGATTTTGGATTAGCTTTATATAGTATTTTTAAGTATTCTGTCATTTTTTCCTTCATTTCGTTTCCTGCAATAAATGTGATATTCGCTCTTGGGATGGCTCTTTTTGCGACAGGTTCAGGAACGATTCCATATTTTCCAGTCAGTTTTGCAGCTTCATTAGGATTGGCACTTAGAAATTGTATTGATTCCTGATATTCTTTTAAGAAGTTTTTTACTGCTTCAGGATTTTTTTCTGCAAATTCTTTTCTTACAATAACTACTCCTGAAATTTGGGATTTTGGCAGAGTTCCTTTTACTTTGTCCCATTCATCGCCCATAGAAATAAGTACCTTTAATTTGGGATTTTTAACTTGCGCTGATGACAGGAAAGGTTCAGGCAGCATTGCGATAGCATCTTTCTCACTTGCTAAAACTGCAGCAACTTCTGTAGCTTCAGACTTAAATTCTATTTTCACATCTTTTCCTGGCTCTAGTCCATTTCCTTTTAGTACATAATTTAAGACAATTTCAGAAGTTGCTCCTTTTCCAAAGGTATATATTGTTTTTCCCTTCAAATCTTGAATAGATTTTACAGTATCATTGTTTCCGACTATATAATTAATGCCTAATGCCAGTATGGAGGCAATTTTTACATCTCCATTAGTTTTGTTGTACATAACAGAAGCCAGGTTTGATGGTATAGTGATTATGTCATAATCTTTTTTTGCAACTATTGCAACAACTTCATCTACTGAATTTATAATAGAAGTTTCATATTTGTTTGAAGTTTTTCCTGCTTCATTGTCTGCAAATAATTTTACCATGCTTACAGCTGGAGGCCCTTTTAAGGCTTTTACCTTGATTTTCCCCTGTTCAGCCTTTTCTTTGACTTCATTCTCCTTTTTGTTTCCACATCCAATAAGAATAATCAACATTAAAATTGAAATTAAAATCACTAAAAGTCGTTTTTTCATTTCTACCACCTCTAAATATAAATTTTATGTTATTTTAGGATAACGCACAATCCTTTTAACAAACTAATTAAATTTTTCCAAATTTACAATCGTACTGTCAAGCTGTCTCGCCTCTTCTATATCGTGAGTGACTATAATAACAGTCTTTCCTCTGATTTTTTCCTTTAGATATCTAATGACATTTTTTTTGGTTGTCTCATCCAGCCCCTTAAGCGGCTCGTCAAATATTATAATATCAGATTTTGCCATTATGCATCTTATAATTGCCACACGTCTTTTCATTCCTCCGCTAAGAGTTTTTACAGGTTTGTTTTGGCTTTCTTTTAATCCTATTTTTTCAAGTTCGGCAGATATTTCCCTGATAGAAGTTTCTTTTCCACAAACTATCGAAATGTTTGTAATCGCTGATAGATTTTCACATAATCTATCCTCCTGAAAAACGGTGCTAATTTTTTGGTTTTCAAGTCCTGTGATTTTACCTTCGTCGTACTTTTCCAGCCCCATCAGTATTCTAATAAGAGTCGTCTTTCCAAATCCTGATTTCCCCATAAGAGCCGTTACTTTTCCTACTTCTATTTCCAAAGAAAAATTTTTAAAAATTTTCTTTTTTCCATATTTCTTAGTAAGATTATTTATATTAATATTCATAGGTATCTCCCATTATTTTTGCTATACAGTACCTGATAATGTACAAAAATATTTTTTCGCTAATATATCCCAAAATTATTATAACGATTGTCCACGAAAACAAATTTTCAGTATTCAGATAAATCTTTGATTCATAAAGGCTTTCTCCAATCGAACCTTTCGGCAGCCCAATAACTTCAGCCGCAATTCCAGCTTTCCATGCAAGTCCCAGAGCAGATGTTCCAGCCGATTCAAAGTAAGGCATAACTTGCGAAACATAAATATACACAATCTTTTTTAAAATTGTAATGCGAAATATTTTAGCCATTTCCAATAAATTTTTATCCACTTCCTGCAGTCCTTTCAAGACATTTGTATATATTATGGGAAACGCCATAAATATTGAAATTATAATAGACAGTCTTTCGGGCTGGAACCAGACAAGAAAAAGTATAATCAGAGATGCTACCGTAACTGACTTTATAACAGTTATTAAAGGATTTAACAGAATTTTTACTATTTCATATCGATATGACAACACAGCAAGCACAGTTCCAAGCAGTATAGCCAGTAAAAATCCTGACGATATTTTCGTAAAGGAATAGAGCACAGTTTTCCAAAAATCCGCTTCTTTTATATATTCCTCAATTTTTCGTAAAACTTCCAAAGGAGAAGAAAGTATAAGTTCCTGATTAATTATCCTTGAAGTCACAAACCACACAATAAGCCAAAATATTACTGCAAATATCTGTGTAAGACTAAAAAGCCTGATCTTATTTTTTGTCATACAGCACACCTCTCAATTTTTAATTATTTATTTAAAACTATTCAAAATCAAACTTTAGAATAGAATTATTATAATTTTTAAGTTTAACTTTAAAATAATATTAGTATATTTTAACACTATTTATTTTGATTTTCAAGTATTTTTATTATAAAACTATTTTAGGAAATGTTTATGTACAAATAGAGATAGATGAAAAATTAGTAAAAATCAGATATTATCAAACATCAAGAATAATTTTTTCTCTTAAATAAATAAAAAACTGCACCTCCAATCTTATATTCAAGATGCAGTAATCCTCAATTATAAAGAATTTACTTATTGCCAGATTAACTTTTAAACTTACTAGTCCATTTCAAATTCAATGTAGACAGTTTTTGAAATATTTAATTTTTTTGGAGAAATTACGATATTTCTTCTTGTAGACTCGTCAATTAGTTCTCTATCACTTTTTCTTAATTGCACTACATTTGTTGCGTAATTTGCTTTGTTATAGTAATTATAGTTGTAATCGTAGTAAGGCTGGATAACTTCGTTTGATTTATCCGTTATTGTTACAGGATTTTTTAAGTTTAAATCTGTTTTTCCAAGAATAACTTGTGCTTTTTTCAAGGCTTCTTTATAAGCATTTTCGTAAAGTTCATTTTCTAATTGCTGTTTATTGTCAATGTCGTATTTAATTTGTCCAGTTGCCCCGATTCCCAATGCACTTGCTACATTTATGATATTTCCTAGATTTTTCAAATCTCTTGTTTCAACTTCTATTTGGTGTGAAACAACTTGAATATTTTTTTTGTTGTTTGTGTTTTTTTCAAGGCTCACTTCTTTGTTGTCGTATCCTGCGATTTTTACTGTGCTTGCTGAAATTCCAACTCTATTTAATTTTTGCTGAATGTCGTTAAATTTTGACATTGCATTTTGGTAAGCCTGCTTGCTTGTTGCATTTTGAGATTCGATAGTGAAAATATATGTGCCGTTTTTGCTTCTGTTTAGAGAATAAACTTTTTCATTTGCAAGTACATTCATAAAGTTTTTTAATGTGTCAAGTGAGATTTTGTCAACTTCTACTGAAAGTTTTGTCTGATATTCCTTTTTTCCTTTATTTTCAACAACTGTGTCCCAGTTATATGTTTCATAAGTGGAATACTCTGTTGAATTAATCTTGTTATATTTTGTGCCAGTTTGAGCAAGCAATCTTTTGTATCTTTCCAGAATTTGTGCATTTTCCGCACTCGCCTTATCCAAACTTTCATTCTCAGTCTGAATCGTAAGATCAATTTTTGCCGAATTTGGTGCAATTTCCTTCTTTGAAACCCCTCTAACCTGTATTCTTTTTCCAGCAACTTCACCATCTGCAAATGATAATACTGAAAAAATTGTCATAAGTAACGCTATTATTCTTTTCATTTTAAAAATCCTTTCTTTCTCAATTTCAAATTATTTTCTTATTTCATTTCATACATAACTGAAATATTTTGTGTTAATTTTAGTGGTTTTGGAGTGTAATCAACTCCGACTCTCCCTGCTGTTCTCGATTTTCGCATATCAGCACTATTTGAATATTCTTCCATCGCAATCGGTGCCGCTGCCGCTTCATACTTCACTTCCCAGTCTTGATCAATCCTGTCAATCATCTTTTGCTGAAATTCCACATCTTCACTCACGATAATCGGTGTTCCCAATTTCATTTTACTAGAACGCAAAATGCTTTCTGCCTTCTGTTTTGTCTGATTATATGCATCTTTATACATTTCTGACTCAATTCTGTCTTTGTCTGACAAGTCAAAGTTAATTGAGCCATTTATATTTATTCCATTATTATCAGCAATTGAAATTATTGTATTAAGCTCCTTTATATTTTTTGTCGTAAGCACAAACTCGTTTGTAACATAGTAGACATCTTTTCTTGAATTTTTGTTATCTGTTGTATAATTTTCTTTTATCGTATAATCACTTAAAATAATATCACTTTCAGGGATTCCAGCCGAAATCAGTTTTCTTCTTGAAGTATTAAGTTTGTTAAACACTTTATTTAAGGCTTGATCAACCGTTGTTCCGTTTTCATTTATGTTAAATGCAAATGTATTTTCATCAAAATTTTTCTGAATGCTTTGCAAATTATCCCCGTCTTCCAAGTCAATCAATGCTGAAATCTTGTTAAAATCAGTATTTTTTACCAGCATTGACATATTTACATCATAAGAAGTTGGCTTTTTATCAGTCTTTTTGACAGTCTTATTTGGAACAGTTTTCACATCCAGAATATCCTCATCATTCTGATATTCGCTCCCTTTCCTGTTATAAAATGCCTTTGTTTCCAAATTTTCAAGCGATATTTTCCTAGCTCTCAATTCACTTTTAAACTTCTCAATTTTTTTATTAACCTCATTAGTCGTCTGACTCAAGTTACTCCCCTTTTCCTCAATCTTAAAGTTAATCTTTGCCAAATCAGGCATAACTTCCCTTTCTGCATTCCCAGTAACACTTATCTTTCTCACAATATTCTCATTCGCACTAAACGAAAGAATACTCATAAGTGAAAAAAGTGCAATTGCTATCTTTTTCATATTTCCCTCCATAATTTTTATTTATTATTTTTTAAAAATTCTTATATTTTGTATAAGTATAACATACATATATTAAAATTAAATGAGGGTTTTTATTTTTATTTCAAAATAAAATTAATCAAAAGAATTAAAAATTTTTGTCCTTAATACCGTTTCTATTTTATAATGAGATTTAGTATTAGATTATTTTATTTAATATTAGTTTTTTTCTTTTTCTTTTCGTAGGATTGCTCATTGCCGCAAATCCTACAACCTATGGCTAGACTCCGACTTTTATTTGCCCAACTCCGAAACTCCTCCTTTCAGTCGTCAAACAGTCGTAGTTGGGCAAATAAAAGCTCCGTCGGTTTATTAAAACAAAAAAATTATATTTTAATTATTTTGAAATATTAGGTTTTTATCCTTTGTTGGAAAAGTTTGTAATAAATTCGTTATTTAAATGGAGTTTAGTATTAAAGTACAAATCTCAAATAAAATATCTACTATGTTTTAAAAAAATTGCAATTCGTTTTTTATCAAAATATTTTAAATTACATTGTAATTTAGATATAATTTTATTTTTTATTGAATTTTCCTCAGAAATAGAAAAAGCAATTTGTATTCCAACTTAAAATATTGTATAATAAAAATATAAAAAGAACACAAATAGTTAATACATAAAACAGAATAAATATTTGACATAGATATTTAAAACAGAAGGAGATGATATGAAATGTTTAAGAAAATTTTACTTATGATTATACTTACTGTGGCAATTATAGGATGCAGTGCACGTGATATTGCCCTATGGAAAGAAGCGGAACAGGAAAGAAGAGAAGAAGGTAGAAGATGTTTTAAGGATTCTAGTGGATATTATTACTGCAAGGATAGATACGGAAACAGAGTCTATTAGATACATGTGACATGGAAAAGATAAGATGGATGAAAATGGTTTAAAAGCTATGAAATATATACAGAGAGGCAGGGGTTTCCTATACAGGGGAATGTACTCCTGTCTTTTTTTGAGTAAATATTCTTTTCTATTCTGTCTGATACTATTTCCCATTTAAATAACAAATTTATTACAAACTTTTCTAATTAATAAAGTATATAAACCTAATTTTTTCAAGTAATTTTAAGATATAATTTTCACCTTTTAAATAGATTCTAGTATGAATTAATTTGTCGGAGCATTTTTCTGTGCTGGCAAAACTGTTTGAGCATAGCGAGTTTTTTGTCAGTGCAGAAAAATGTCGTAGACTAGCCATAGGTTGTAGGATTTGCGGCAATGAGCAATCCTACGAAAAGAAAAAGAAAAAACATAATAATATGAAAAAATATTTATTAATTAAAATATATAAAAAATAATTTAATTTAATAATTACGAATTAGCTATTAAACAACCCTATCATGAAAATCTTGTATGGATACTTAAAAATTAGATTTACAAAACTACCAAATTAATTGTTATAGAATTTCATCTCTATTTTGCCTGTCACCTTTTTAACATCATTTAATTCTTCGTTATCTTGTATTAGATTAAATTCCATATTTGTATAAACTACGCTTTGTAATATGTCACATAAATCAATTTCTTCTAGGTAAGATTTCTTAAAAAATATAAAAGACGAATTACAATCTAAAAAAATAAATTTATATCATTTTTTCAATATTTATGATATTATATAGAGTAAAGAATTAACAATAAAAATAACGAGGTGAAAAATGGCCACAAAATATAAATTTAATTATGGAAAATTTTTTAGAACTATTATTGTACTGCTTTGTTTAGTGGCATTAATAAGATTTGGTAAGGATGTTTTTGAACGTCATTTTTTTAACACTAGACTTACAGTTATTCCTGATGTTATGAACCTTAATAAAAAGGATGCTGTAAAATATTTGAAAAAAGCCGGGTTAAAAGTCAAAGTTATTAATTCTAAAACAGAAAAAGTACCATTGGATACGGTTTATAACCAAGATCCACGTCCGGGTAAAGAAGTTAAAGTAAACAGAGTTATAAGAATCTGGGTAAATAACGGAGAAGATGTAAAAGTACCTAATATTATTGGACTGGAACTACTTGAAGCAAGATCTCGATTAAAAGGGCAAAATATTCAGATTGAAACGATTGATTATTACCCGTCTAATCAGAAATATAATACGATTTTGGGAGTTTATCCAAAACCAGGTACAAAACTTGAAATTAACCAAAAAATTTCAATACTAGTTTCTTCACAGCAAATGGTAGATCCATCAGTTATGCCAAATATAATAGGACTTGACTTAAATGATGCAAGAGAATTGTTAAAACAAATTGGACTTGATATTGGAAATATTTCACGTACAAGTGACCCAACATTGCCTGTAAATACGATTATTTCTACAAATCCTGCAGCTGGAACTAAGATTCAGAGAGGACAGAAGGTATCAATTGTATTAAATACTGGAGCAGCTCCGAAAAAACGTGAAAGATCGACAGAGGAAATTATTAATAAATCTCAAGAAGAAATAGATAATCAGGAAATTGAAAGAATTATTGATAATACAATTAACAAAATAGATCAGCAAGGTACTGAACAAAAAAATAATGGAAACACTCAATCTTCACCACGTAACAATACACAAGGCGGAGGAAATAATAGTGATTCTAGTGACGATGACGGTGACGAATAGCTAAAACAGCAAAAATTTAGAAAGGAGATGGGAGTTATTTTGAATTTTTATTTTAAAATTTCTCCCAAATATTTTTATTAAAGGAAAAGTTATTAGAAAAATAAAAGGATTTTACTATGTTTTGGATGAAAATTCCAAAAATTTGAATGAAGAAAATATTTATGAATGTAAATTACGTGGAACATTAAAAGTGAAAAATGATAAAATGAATTGTGTTATTGGAGACTGCGTAGAATTTGACGAAAAGGAAAAAGTTATTGAAAAAATTGAAAAAAGAGAAAACTTTTTATATCGTCCACTAATTGCAAATATTGATTTTATCGGTATTTTATTTGCAATAAAAAGTCCAAATTTTGATTTTACAAATTTTCAGAAAATGCTCTTAAATGCAAATTCTCAAAATATTCCAGTTGTACTCATATTATCTAAAATTGACTTAGTTTCAAAAGAAGAACTGGAGGAATTCTTTAATAAATTTAAACAAATTTTTAAAGATATAATTTCTATTTTCCCAATTTCAACTGAAACAAATACTGGAATTAACGAATTACAACAATATATAAATGAAAAATCTGTTGTAATTTCAGGACCGTCGGGAGCTGGAAAATCCACGCTTATTAACACTTTAATTGGAGAAGAAATACTAACTACAAACGATATTAGCGAGAAAACTAAAAAAGGACGACATACTACGATAGAAAGTCGATTTTTTATGCCAGCTCCACATTCATACATAATAGACACGCCAGGATTTTCAACACTTGATTTTCCTAAGCTGGAAGAAAAAAAAGAACTGGAAAAATTATTTCCAGAGTTTCTCGAATTTATTCCTGACTGTAAATTTCGAGACTGTATTCACGTAAATGAGCCAAATTGTGCAATTAAGGAAAATATAGAAAATGGCAATATCTCAAAAGAACGGTATGATTTTTATTTATACTCGCTTGAAAATATACGATTTTTAAAATATACCTAAAACCTGACATTTAATTAAAGAAAAGAGTTGATTTTTTATGGATAAAAAAATTATAATAGCACCTTCGCTACTTGCTGCAGACTTTAGTAAACTGAGGGAAGAAATCACAGAAGTGGAAAAACTTGGAGCAGAATACCTGCATTTAGATGTTATGGATGGAAATTTTGTTCCAAATATCAGCTTTGGAGCTCCTGTCATTTCATCTTTACGAAAACATAGCAACCTTGTGTTTGATGTACATCTGATGGTAAACGAACCAGATTATTTAATAAAAGATTTTGCTGATTTTTCAGACATAATCACAATCCATGCCGAAGCTACAAAGCACTTGAACAGAACAATACAGTTAATAAAATCTTTTGGAAAAAAAGTAGGTGTCGCATTAAATCCATCTACTCCGCTGGATGTTATAAAATATGACCTGGATAACATTGATATGGTTCTAATTATGACTGTGAATCCCGGTTTTGGCGGGCAAAAATTCATTCCTGAAATGATACAGAAAATAAAAGATTTGCGAAAAATTAATAAAAACATTGATATTGAAGTGGATGGTGGAATAAATGACAAAACTGCTAAGCTGGTAAAAGAAGCTGGGGCAAATGTGCTAGTTGCAGGTTCCTATATTTTTAGCGGAAATTATAAAGAAAAAATTGATTCCCTGAAATAATGTAAAAGTATCTTAAAATTGAACTCAAAAATTATGTCTGCTTTATTCAAATTCTAAAATTATTTATCTATCTATTAGATATAAAAAAAGATTAAATGTAAAAAATATGAAAAAACAGATAAAATAAAAAATTGTAAATAAAAGAAGAAAGGAACAGATAAAATGTATGAAAAAATAGAAAATCTATTAGACAAATTTTATAAAACATATTACAAAATTGAAGAAATAAATTTAAATCAGGTAATTAAATGTTTGACTACATCTGAACTTCACATTATTGAAGCTATTGGAGAAAATGAAATTACAATGAATGAATTATCTGATAAATTGGGCATTACAATGGGAACTGCCTCAGTTGCAGTAAATAAGCTGACTGATAAGCAATTTTTGGAACGTTCCCGATCAGATACCGACAGGCGTAAAGTTTTTGTAAAACTAACTTCAAAAGGAAAAGTTGCATTAAACTATCACGGAGATTTTCACTCAAACATTCTAGAAAAAATTACAGATGATATTCCACAAAAAAAACTGGACACATTTATCGAAGTTTTTGAAAGAATCGTAAAAAACCTAGATAAAGTCAAAAAAGACATTCAACCCGAATCAATCTTAAATTTTGAAAAAAATGATTTAGTGCAAGTCTCTTCTATCAAAGGAAGTACTGCAATTAGAAAATATCTAAACGAAAAAGGCGTTATGATAAAATCACTTATAAAAATTTTAAATATTGATAAATATTTAATAACTTTAATTGTTGATGGGGATGAAAAAGTTTTAAATATTGAAGATGCAGAAAATATCATGGTTAGAAAAAATACGCTTTAAAAGTTGTAGAAAGGGAGTGAAATATGCTTTATTTAGATGGAATTGGGATTTCATTTTTGATAAAAGAAATAAAAGAAAAAATATTACGATATAAACTGACAAAGATTTTCCAATATGACAGAGTTTCATTTTCACTCTTTTTTGGAAAAAATAACTTAATTTTTCAAGTAAAAGACAATTCAACAATTTTTTATTTAAAAGATGAAAAAGATCCAAATACTAATTTTCAGTCAAAATTTTTATTGTCATTAAAAAAATATCTGCAAAATTCAATTTTGATAAATATCCGTCAAGAAGGTTTTGACAGGATTGTTTATTTTGACTTCGAGAAGTTAAATCAGTTTGGAGATGTGGAAAAATATACGTTAATTATTGAGATTATGGGAAAAGCGAGCAATATTTTTCTGACTAGCAAGGACAAAATTTTGTCTGCTCTTTATTTTACTTCAATTGATGTTGGGAACCGTGTTATTATGACTGGCGCGAAATATACATTGCCATTTGAGGAAAAAAAGATTTCACCTATATATCTAGAAGCTGAAAATTTTCCATTTGAAACAGAATCTTTTATGGAAAAAATTGAAGGTGTCGGACGTGCTTTTGCACTAGAGTGTTCACAAAATTATGATACTTTCAAAAAATATTTATCTGGCTATAAGCCAGTAATGTATGAAATCATAAATCGTAGAAAAATTCAAAAAGTGCTAACTTACAACGAATTTTCTGAATTTAGCCAAAAGGAAAATACAAATTTAAAAAATGGAAGAAAATATTTTGAAACCGTAAATGATGGTTTAAATGCTTATTTTAAAACAACTATTACTTCCAATGTTATTAGCGAAAAAAAGAAAAACTTGCTAAAATATGTTGATTCTCAAATAAAAAAATTCAAAAAAATTGAAAAAAATATAAAAGTTGACTTGAAAAAAAATGAAAATTTTGAAAATTATAAAAATATCGGGGATATTTTGGCAGCAAATATGCACCAAATAAAATATGGAATGAAAAAAGTTACAGTTTTTGACTTTTATAACAATCAGGAAATTACAATAAATTTGGATCCGCTCTTATCTCCAAACGATAATCTGAATTTTTATTATAATAAATATAATAAGGGAAAACGAACTATTTCCGCCTTAAATTCTAGATTTTTAGATATTCAAAATGAAATAAAATATTTTGAAGAAATAATAATGTTTATCGAAAAAGAAAATGATTTTATTGGAATTGAAGAAATTGAAAATGAACTGAATTTAACAAATAATGGAAATAAATCAAAAAATAAAATTAAATTGAACAAACCGAAAAAACGTGAGTTATTGTCGTTTGACTACAAAGGCTTTCAAATTTTTATTGGAAGAAACAATAAGGAAAACGAGGAAATTTCCTTTTCCAAAGGACAACCGAATGACATTTGGTTGCACATAAAGGATATTCCTGGAAGTCATGTCCTTATTTTACGAAATAATCAAGAACTTCCAAACGATGTTCTTTTGCATGCTGCAAACCTTGCCTGTGAGTATTCTAAAGCGAAAAAAGGCGACAAAGTTACTGTTGATTACTGTGAAAGAAAATTTGTAAAAAAAATAAAAAATAGTAAACCAGGAAATGTTATTTATACAAACTTTCACTCTCTATTAATCGAAGTTCAGTAAATTTTTTAAAAATAAAAAATATTGTTTGACTGACTAACAGAAAAAATGTTTTCACACTTATTGACAAATACCGAAAACTGTTGTAAAATTAAGATAGAGATATAATTAAGGAGGATAAATAAATGGCAAGTAAAACAGTTACTATGACAAATCCTACAGGATTACATACAAGACCAGGTGGAGTATTTGTTGCTAAAGCAAAAGAATTTGAAAGTACAGTAGAAGTTGAAAATGAAGGAAAAAAAGTAAACGGAAAATCTTTATTAAAACTATTATCAATTGGGATCAAAAATGGTTCAGAAGTTACAGTTCATGCTGAAGGACCTGATGCTGATCAAGCAGTTGAAGTTTTAGGAGAATTATTAGCAACTATCAGAGACTAATAAATTGTAGTAATTAAGTGAAATAAAAATATTGTTTTTTATAGATTTGTTATAGAAAATATGTTTTATTGAACTAGAAAAAAAGACTTTCTTATTTTTAAGATCGTCTTTTTTTATTTGTTATTTATTTTCATACTAACTATTCTGTGAATTTATATTTTGAATTGTTTTGTTTAATAATTGTTTTTTCTTATACTATACTCAAACCTATTTAAAATTAAACTGCTAAAAATTATATAGATTTAGGGTTTGATTAAAATAGTCATAACTTTTGAGTTTATTTTTAAAGCAATTTTACTATAAATCCTATTTAAATAACGAATTTATTACAAACTTCTCCAATAAAGGATAAAAACCTAGTATTTCAAAATAATTAAAATATAATTTAATAAACCGACGGAGCTTTTATTTGTTCAACTGCGACTGTTTGACGACTGAAAGGAGGAGTTTCGAAGTTGGGTAAATAAAAGTCGTAGTCTAGCCATAGGTGTTGCGTAGCAATCTTGCCATACATTTTGATTCTTAGGATAAATCTTTATTGCAAGATAAGGATTTGCGGCAATGAGCAATCCTACGAAAAGAAAAAATTAAAAATTTAAATGATTAGGAATCAGCTTATGAATTAGCTATTGAACAACCCTATTATAAAAAATTTATTCTCATTTTTAAACGGAAGATAATATAATAATTGTTTTTTCTTAATTTTATACTCAAATCTTTTTAAAATTAAACTACTAAAAATTATACAAATTTAAGGTTTGATTAAAATAGTCATAACTTTTGAATTCAGTTTTAAAGCAGTTTTATATCGAATTATTTTAAAATTTATAAAAAAAGCAGAAAAACTCCTAATTAATACAAATTTTCCTGCTTAATTTATTTTTCAATTAATTATTATTATTTTTCACTTCGTTTTTTTAATGCCGCTTTTATCCAGCCTTTAAACAATGGATGTGGACGATTTGGACGGCTTTTAAATTCTGGATGGTATTGTGATGCTATAAAATATGGATGGTTTTTTATTTCTATTACTTCCACATAATTTCCATCTGGAGATAATCCTACAATATCCATTCCATTTTTTTCAAATTCTTCTCTATAAGCATTATTAAATTCGTATCTATGTCTATGTCTTTCAGTTATTTCAGTTCTTCCATAAACACTTGCAGCCAAGCTGTCGTCTTTTAACACACATGGATATGCTCCAAGACGCATTGTCCCTCCCATATCTTTTAATCCTTTTTGTTCTTCCATAAGACTTATAATTGGATATGGAGTGTCTTTTTCAAATTCTGTCGAAGTTGCATCTTTATAGCCAAGTACATTTCTTGCAAATTCGACACAAGCCATTTGCATTCCAAGACAAATTCCAAAGAATGGAATGTTATTTTCTCTTGCAAATTTTATCGCTTCAACTTTTCCGTCTACTCCTCTGTCACCAAATCCTCCCGGCACTAAAATTCCATCATAATCAGCCAGTTTTTTCACATCAAATTCTCCAGCCTTAAAATAATCAATTTCAACTTTTGTATTAAGATTAAACCCAGCATGCTCGATTGACTCATGAATACTGATATAAGCATCTTTTAATTCAATATATTTTCCAACAACTGCTACTTTTACAATCTTTTTAGGATTTTTGAATTTTTCTACCATTTTAGTCCATTCAGTCAATAACGGTTTTTCATTTTTTATTTTAAAATGTTTACAAATTACATCAGCAAGTCCTAATTTTTCCATAGTTAATGGTATTTCATAAAGACTTTTAGCATCAAGTGATTCAATAACCGCCTCTTCATCAATATCACAGAAAATCGAGATTTTTTTCTTAATATTTTCATCAACAGGATGTTCACTTCTCACTACAATCACATCTGGCGAGATTCCAAGCCCTTGAAGCATTTTTACACTATGTTGTGTAGGTTTTGTCTTCAATTCTCCTGCTGCTTTTAAATAAGGCAATAATGTTACATGAATGTAGGCAATATTTTCTCTTCCAACTTCTCTTTTCAGTTGACGAATTGCTTCAATAAACGGGTCACTTTCAATATCCCCAATTGTCCCACCAATCTCAGTAATTACAATATCAGAATTATTCTCCTCAGCAGCTTTTATAACATTGTACTTAATTTCATCTGTCATATGAGGCACAGTTTGTACAGTCCCTCCTAAAAATTCCCCACGACGCTCTTTTGCAATAATTTTTGACATAATTTTTCCAGTCGTCAAATTATTATACTTTGTCAGATTCTCATTAATAAATCTTTCATAATGCCCCAAATCCAAGTCAGTTTCTGCTCCATCTTCTGTAACAAAAACTTCCCCATGCTGATAAGGACTCATAGTTCCCGGATCCACATTTATATATGGATCAAATTTCTGAATTGTAACCTTATATCCTCTCTCTTTTAGCAATCTTCCTAAAGAAGAAGCCACAATTCCTTTTCCAAGCGATGAAACAACTCCACCTGTGACAAAAATATATTTTGTCGTGTTATTTTGTCTATCCATTTTTCCTCCTATTTCTATTCTTATTTATTCAGTTTTAAATATTTTGGCAATTTTATAAAATATCACTTAATTTAGTAGTCTATTATTTTTTAAACTATTCTATTAATTTTTTTTTATATTTTAGTTATTCTGATTAATACTAATCCACATTTAAATAATAAATCTATTATAAACTTTTCTAATAAAAGATATAAACCTAATATTTTCAAGTAATTTAAGATATAATTTTCATTTTTTAAATAGAGATTAGTATAAACTAATCCGTCGGAGCATTTTTCTGTGCTGGCAAAACTGTTTGAGCATAGCGAGTTTTTTGCCAGTGCAGAAAAATGTCGTAGACTAGCCATAGGTTGTAGGATTTGCGGCAATGAGCAATCCTACGAAAATAAAAAAGTTGAATGATTAGGAATTAGCTATTGAACAACCCTATTATAAAATTTATTCTCATTTTTAAACAATAACTATTTTTCTATTTATATTTTTAAATAATTATGTTGTTTTTCCCACAAAAAAAGAGGAAAAAAAAAATTTTCACCTCTTTTAAACAAATTTTATTTATGTAAAACTTAAAAGGAATATCCCAAGTTTGAGAATAAACTTGAGATAGTCCAAATTAATTTTCATTTTTTATTTGTTATTATCTTGCAGCTCCAGCTTTGTAAGCTCCATTTGATCCGAATACATTTCTGATTTTATCTTTGTAATATTCTTTCATGTAGTCTTTTGCAGGTCCTACATATTTTCTAGGATCAAATTCTCCTGGGTTTTTAGCGAATACTTCTCTGATTCCTGCTGTGAAAGCCAATCTTCCATCAGTATCTACGTTAATTTTAGCTACTGCTGATTTAGCCGCTTTTCTTAATTCTGAATCAGGGATACCAATTGCATCTGCAATTTTTCCACCATATTGGTTAATCATTTCAACAAATTGGTGAGGTACTGCTGATGAACCATGTAATACGATTGGGAATCCAGGTATTCTTTTTTCAATTTCTTCCAAGATATCCAATCTTAATTTAGGATCGTCTCCTGGTTTGAATTTGTGAGCTCCGTGAGAAGTTCCAATTGCGATTGCTAATGAATCAACTCCTGTTTTTGTTACGAAGTCTTCAACTTCATCAGGTTGAGTATAAACATGTTCTGCTGCTACTACATCGTCTTCGATTCCAGCTAAAACTCCTAATTCAGCTTCAACTGTAACATCGTGTTGATGAGCGAAATCAGCAACTTGTTTTGCTTCTGCAACGTTTTCATCGTAAGGGTGGTGAGATCCGTCGTACATTACTGAAGAGAATCCATATTCGATACAGTCTTTTGCTTCAGCAAAATTTGGACCATGATCCAAGTGCAATGCTACTGGAATGTCTGATCCTGATGCTTCTACATAAGCTGTTGCAGCTTTTGCAAGCCAAGGTAACATTTCTTTACCAATATATTTTCTTGCACCTGTTGATACTTGAAGAATTACTGGTGATCCTTCTTCAACGCACGCTTCGATAATTCCTTGTAATTGTTCCATGTTGTTAAAGTTAAAAGCAGGTACTGCGTAACCTTCTTTGTTTGCTTTAGCAAACATTTCTTTAGTGTTGCTTAATCCTAAATCTTTAAAATGATATTTCATTTTACGCCTCCTAATATTTATTAATTAGATTAACTTCTTTAATTATATGTTATCAAATTTTCGTATAAAAATCAATAGAAAACAAAAAATAATGTTAAAAATAAGATATTTTTTTAATCTACTTTACTTAATTTATTTTACTTTGATTTATGAGTTCTTCCACTGTCATTCCTTTTCTAAGTACATTTTTATCTGTAAATCCTGGAATTCCTTCAATTCTGCCACGTCTTGAAACTTGCCAAATTATCCACCTATTCTCTTCGTCTATTTTAGGAAAATATTTATAATCTGTAATCCAAATTTTATTTTCAGGAAATTCACCTTTTATGTATGCATTATAAGTGTTATAATTCACATAGAAAATTACTCTTTTTTTATAATGTTTTTCAAGTTTTTCAACCATAACTCTCAAATGCTCAATTACATCTGGTTTTTTATATTTTTTCGTAGAAATTTCAAGATCAATAATTGGAGGTAATGTTTTCTCAGAATCAGGCACTTTACTTATATAAAAATCCGCTTGTGCTTCTCCACTGCTAGTCATTACAAAAAAATGATATGCTCCAACTACAAATCCATTTAACCTGGCGTTATTCCAATTATATAAAAAATCCGTATCAAGAAAATTCTGTCCTTCTGTCGCTTTTAAAATGATAAATTTATATTTTTTATCAACAAGAGTCCAATTCACTTTTTCCTGATGATGTGAAATATCCAGCCCATGAACTTTATATCCAGCTAATTCCGCCAAAATATCATTATGATATAAATAACCACTAAGTTCTAAAAACCCCACTATACCTCCACCAATTATCATAATTACCAAAAATTTTATAAATTTTTCCATATTCTCTCCGTTCAGTTATTTAATAACAAAATTATTTTTAAAATTCTCAAATAACCTATTTTTATTATTGTACTTAATTTTAGAGCAGTTTTTGACAGTTTAGGAAAAAATCAGATTAATATGATAGTTATACGGTTATAGTGTTTTTGTTACTTTATAACTGTCATTCCGCCCATATAAGGCACTAGTACTTCTGGAACTTTTATAGTTCCATCATCTTGCTGATAATTTTCCATAATGGCAAGCAATGTTCTCCCCACAGCAAGTCCTGATCCATTCAGAGTATGCACAAAATGGCTTTTTCCAGTTTCCTTTTCCCTGTATTTGATCATTGCACGTCTAGCTTGAAAGTCTTCTGTATTTGAGCAAGAAGAAATTTCTCTGTATTTTCCTTGACTTGGAACCCAAACTTCCAAATCATAAGTTTTTGCCGCACTAAATCCTAAATCTCCACTGCAAAGTGCCAGTACCCTATATGGCAATTCCAATTTTTGCAATATTTTCTCCGCACAGTTTACCATTTTTTCAAGTTCATCGTAAGAAGTTTCAGGTTTTACAATTTTTACCATTTCCACTTTATTAAACTGATGCTGTCTTATAAGACCCTTCAAATCACGCCCTCCAGAACCAGCTTCCTTTCTGAAGCAAGCTGTATATCCACAGTAATATTTAGGCAATTCCTCTTCATCCAGAATTTCGCTGTTATGTAAATTTGTAAGTGTAACTTCTGCCGTTGGAATCAAGTACATTTCATCGCCTTCAATTTTATAGGCATCGTCAGCAAATTTTGGAAGCTGTCCTGTTCCCACCATCATTTCCCGTCTAACTAATTGTGGCGTAAAAATTTCCTCAAACCCATTTTCTCTAGTATGAACATCAATCATAAACGAAATCAATGCTCTTTCCAATCTTGCAGCTGCATTTTTATAAACTGTAAATCTTGAACCGCCAAGTTTTGCCCCTCTTTCAAAGTCCAAAATCCCTAGTTCTACTCCTAGTTCATCATGTGATTTTATTTCAAAGTCAAACTCTCTTGGAGTTCCCCATTTTCTAACTTCTACATTATCATCTTCATCTTTTCCAACTGGAGTTGTATCGCTTAATTTGTTTGGAATCGTATAAGCAAGTTCCAACTGTTTCTCATCAATTTCTGCCACCTTTTGGTCAAGTTCCTTAATTTTTGCACTGACAGTCTGCATTCTCGCAAGTAGTTCAGCAGGATCTTTTCCTTCCTGTTTATATTTTCCTATCAATGCACTTGATTCATTTCTTTCTTTCTTTAACATTTCCACTTTCTGAAGCAAATTTCTTCTGTCTTCATCAAATTTCAGCAATGAATCTAAATCAAAGTCACTATTTCTATTTTTTAAATATTCTCTGACTTTATCAGCATTTTCCCTTATATATCTCATCTCTAGCATAATTTTTTATTTCCTTTCCTGTATATATTTATTATCTAAATTTATTGAATTATTAAAGTGTTTTAATCTAAAAAAATTATTATTTAATAACTATTTTTTCTTTTTTTGATTATAACAGTTAATTTAACTAAAACAAAAAACAAGCAAAATTTTGTTAAAGAAAAAATAACTAAACACGAATGTGTTTCTTTCACAATAACTGCTATTATTTGAATTATTTTAACCTTTATATTGTGAAAGTGAGATTTTGTATATTTAAAATAATCTTTATTCAAAATCGAGTTTTATTTTTTCTTTATAAAAAAGTTTTGCGTAAGCGGGGTAGTTCGTAGAACGTTTCGCCATCAGTTTCAAATAGTAATTAGTTAAATATGTTAAAATAACTTTTATTGCGAAAAAGAGTATGGCGTCTGATACTCTTACGTTAAAATAAATAACATAAAAAAAGAGAAAAAACAATTATTAACTAAAATAAGTTAAAATAAAAATTAAATATTTTCAAGATATTCATACAATACTTTTTTACTTTCGCTTAAATTTTCAAAATCATAATTTTTACTAAATTCTATTTTTTTCACATTTTGAATATTATATTTTTCCACAATTTTATTGTAATTTTCCACATAAATTTTTTTGTAAAGTTCATCAGCTTGATTTTCCACAAAATAGTTTAAGTTTTCCACATTTTCAAAATTTAAGAAAGCTGAATCAGATTTTGTGAAATAATTTATAATATTTTTTATTATTTCGTCTATTTTATCACGAATTTCGTTAAATTTTGAACTGTTTTCAGCTTCAATTATTTCTATCATTTTTTTTGTAAAAAAAGTCTTTACAAGTTTATTTGTATCTATTGAAATTAATGAATAATTGTATAAAATTTCAAAAAATTTATCTTTATCCCGATACAGCAATTCATTTCCTAATTTTACAGCATAAATTGATTCTTTATTAAAAATACTTCTTCGAAATCCGTCTATTAATTTGGGAAGTTCAACTTTGCTTAACCGTTCAATCTTTTTGTCTTTTTCCTTAAATGTTTCCAAAAATTGTTCCCTTATGATTTGCTTTATATTTTCATTTTTTTTGTTTTCACTAAAATAAATATATCCCAATTCTAGTATAAATGATGGTTCTTTAGATGTTATCTTAAAATTTTTGTCAAGCTGAAAATATTTTCGTTTTTCAAAATTATTTTTATATTTTAGAATAAATTGTGAAAAATTTTCTGTATTTGAAAATACATTTTCATTTTCCAGCTTTTTATTTTCAGTCAAAATTTAATTCCTCCCTTCTGCTTCATTTTCTAATCTTTGTAAAAATCCTAATTTTTTTAATAATTACAATATTTTTTATATTTGATTTTATAACTTTTATTTTTAAAATTTTGATTTCACCAAAACCTTAGATTTAATTTATTTTTCAACAATTTTAAATTCCATTTTCAAAATTATTAAGTTTTCTATATTTTCATCAATTTTCACAATATCTTTTTCCGTTGTTAAAACATAATCATAGTTTTTGGTTTTTTCTTTTATTTCCAAAATTTCTTCGTTTGTGTAAACGTGATGATCTGTAAATTTTATTTCATCAATATTACTTGGATTTAGTTTTTTTATTGTCTGATAAAATACAGCTGGATTTGCTATTGAAGAAAAAATTAGCACATTTTTATTCTTAATAATTTCTAATGGAAATTTTTTATTTTCCATTTTGTTTCCATTATTTATTTTACCAAACTTTTTACCATTTTCAAAATTTAATTTGTAAAAATAACTTTCTTCAAAAGTAGCAACAGAAATCGATTTTTGATATTTTGCCAGTCTTTCCTTAATTTTCGCAATTTCTTCTACCGAAACATAGTTACTTTTTGTAATAATAATTTCATCAGCCCGCTTCAAAGCATCTAGTGACTCCCGTAATCGTCCCTTTGGCAAATAATCGTCCATTCCAAAAGGATTTGTTGCATCAATTAGAATTATATTTTTATTTTTTTTCAATTTTCTATGTTGGAAACCATCATCCATAATAATTATTTCCACACCACATTTTTCTTTTAAAAAAGTTGCACCTTCATAACGATTTTTACAGACTACGACAGGAATTTGAAAATTTAAGGCATGCAAATAGGCTTCATCCCCTGATTCCTTTGAAGTAGCATAAATCTTTTTTTCATCTCGTACAAGCAGTAAATCAGTTTCCCGTTTTCCCTTGTAGCCTCGACTCAGAATTCCAACTTTTTTATTTTTTTCTAAATATTTTTGCACAAAATACTGCACAGCTGGTGTTTTCCCAGTCCCTCCTGCCACAATATTTCCAATGCAAACTATTTCCACTCCATCAACCTTTTTTTCTTTAAAAATATTCAAATCATAAAGTTTGTTTCGTAAAAAGACAATAAATCCATATATAATCGACAATAATTTCATTAATTCTTCCTCAGCTTAACTTTCTTAATTAGTTTTCTAACAGTCCTTTATAAATTGTTTCCAGCCGTCTAAATCTATTTTTTATTCCAGATTTGGAAATTTCCATTAAGTCTGCTAGTTCCTGTAGGGACATTTCCTGATTTTCCAGTCGAATTCTTGCTGTTTCGCTTAATACGTCTGTCAATTCTGAAAGACCCATTTTTTCATCAATTACCTTTATCATGTTAATCTGCTTTTCAGAAGCCGATAATTTTTTTGTTTCATTTGCGATTTCCCAATTCATATTTCTATTAATTTTATTTCGAATTTCCTTATTTATCGTAACTTCTTCAAATTCAAAAAACGAATTTATTCCCCCAATTAAAAAAATTATATCCAAAATGTCTTCTGAATTTCTTAAATAAACAAGGCTCTTATTTTTTTTCTCTGTCTGAAAAACTTTTTTTCCCATCTGTTTAAACAAGTAATACAAATAAGTGGCAGAATCTTCAGTATCCACAAAAAAGTCCATTGCATAAGCCTTTTCTGGAGACTTTATATATCCACAGCTAAGGAAAAAACCTCTGATTATCCCAGCTAATTGTTTTTCATTCTCCACAACTGAAAAATTTTTGTGAAAATAGATTTTTTTTAAAAATGATTTGTATTCCTGCTGATTGTGCTGAGCGGGAAAAAGTATCACTTCATACATTTTGTGTGTTCCAAGACGCTTACTAATAACGTATTTTAGTTGAATTGGGATATTTGTTACTGCCCGTAAATTTGAATAAATTCTTTTAGCAAGCGAGACATTTTCTGTGCTGAAATAAATTCCGTGTTCTGTAATTACATTCTTTGCAATAAAAATTCCAAAAAGCTCTGCATAAATAGTATCTTTATCTGTGTTTTCTAAATTAAAGATTTCTCTTTTTACATTTGCTGAATATGACATTTTTCACCCTCTCTTTATATTTTTTTCTCTGTTCCTAAATTAAAGTTTTTGACTTTTTGATGTTTATTATTGCTCTATTTTTATAAGACCTATACACTTGTTTATAAAATTTCGTTAAAATAAGGACTTTCAGACTTTTATTAATACTAAATCCCATTTAAAAATGAAAATAAATTTTTATAATAGGGTTGTTCAATAGATAATTTATAATCATTCAACTTTTTTCTTTTTTATTTTCGTAGGATTGCTCATTGCCGCAAATCCTTATCTTGCAGTAAAGGTTTATCCTGACAATCAAAATATTTGGCAAGATTGCTACGCAATAACCTATGGCTAGTCTACGACATTTTTCCATACTGACAAAAAACTCGCTATGCTCAAACAGTTTTGCCAGCACAGAAAAATGCTCCGACAGATTAATTTATATTAGATTCTTTTTAAAAAATGAAAGTTATATCTTAAATTACTTGAAAATATTAGGTTTATATCCTTTACTTAGAAAAGTTTGTAATAAATTCGTTATTTAAATAGGGTTTAATAATTAAAACTACAACAAGCCTAATAATTCATTTTTCTAGGATTCCCTGATTTATCATAGTAAGTCCAAGTTCCTGTTCTTCCTCTACCTTTAACGCTTCCCTCAAATCCAAGGCTTCCATCTGTATGATATCCTCTTACAGTTCCAGTTTCCCCATTCATATTTGCTTCATATAAAGGTCTTCCGCTTTCGTAGTATACATTCATTTTCCCATTTATTTCATCATTTACATAATTAATTTCAGATTTTTTACCTCCATTAGTGTTCCATTCAGTAAATAATCCATTTTTCTGTCCATTTGAATAATTTCCTTGTGATTTTTTCGAGCCATTTTCATAATACTCAGTCCAAGTTCCTGTCATTTTTCCATTCTCATAGTTCCCAACTGTTTCCTGAGACCCTGTTTTTCCGTAATATGAAGAATAACGTCCATTTAACTGATCATCTTTATATTGATATTTTTTCCAGACTTTTCCATTTTCAGTATAAACTGTCCATTCTCCTTCTTTTTTTCCATTTTTATAATTTCCTATCGTAAATCTATTTCCGTTTGCATAAAATTCATCATATTTCCCATTCAGTATTCCATTGCTTAAATTAACAACAAGTCTTCTTCCGCCTTCTTCCATAATTCTATATTCTCCGCTTCCTGTCAATTCATAAGTGCTAGAATCTATTCTTTTTACATCTTCCATATTTGATGAGCTAAGCTTCGATAATCTAACCTTCCCAAAATTTGTCCCATAATTTGCAAATACATCTTTTCCATATGCAACTGCTGATAACATCATCATTCCAGCTATAAATAATATTTTTTTGCTATTATTTTTTTTCATTTTCATATCTCCTATTATTTTATAAAGTTTGTTTTTTTATTTTATTAATTTACCTTTTTACATTATAACAAATTTTTCTCATTTTTTAAACTAAATTGTTCATTTTTCTAGTTCCAGTTTACATTATAAGCAAACTTGGCTTAATTAGCATTATGAGTCCCAAAATTATCATAAGAATTCCACCAAACAGATTTACCCATTTAGAATATTTTGTGGTTAATTGCAATTTATTTACACTCATTAAGGCAAATCCAAAAACTATTATATCATCTATCATATAGCCAATTATGTAAATAAATGTGTAAAATTGTCTAGTCCAAAATGGAACTTCATTTATTTGTAGGATTTTTGTGTATGTTTGAGGAATTCCAACTGAACAGGCAAATTCTATTACATTTACTGAAAGTGCTAAGCCAATAATTGCAAGTGCTGTCAGTAATGTAAATGGCTTGTTGGCAATATCCTTTATCTTTTTAGAAATTTTTGCCCTCTGCTCAAAGTCTGTTACTTCACATTCCAGCGTATCTCCTTTTTTCAAGTAATTTCTAATAAAGAAAATCCCACCAATAATTCCAACGATTCCAACAAGCGGGGTTACCCATTTGTCAAGTCCCACAAAATCCCAAGCATAAATCCAAGCATTTAAAATGAAAAAATACATTACAGCTTCAGCCAAGATAAACAGCCCTGCCACACGGAACATTTTCACCTTATTTCCAACGGCAATCAAAGCTGTCAAAAATAATACCAGAACCCACATTGCACAAGGATTAAATCCATCAATTGTTCCCAAAATTATTGAGATTGTAAGTAGCGAATAATTTGTCAAGTCAACAGTCTTATTAATAATCGGAATATTTACAAATACCTGATTCTCAGCACCTTTCGTAAGTCCTGGCACCTCACATACTGTATCGCCTGTACAGACTGCACCATTGCTGCTCACATTTCCCGTCTGTCCACTTTCCACATATTCCTTCAAAGTCAAAATCTTGTCCTTTGTTTTCCCAGAATTTATCAAATTTTCAATTTCTTTCCCAGTCGTGTCAGCTGTATTAAACCCTTGAATAATATGTCCGTCAATGTAAATAATCGGAGTTCCCTTGACAAGTTTTAACTTCGATGTAGTTTCATCAAAAAACACTTTTTCTTCCTTGCTTTCATCAATTTTATGCTCCACATATTCAAAATCATCCCTTTTAGTAGATAATTCCTTCAAAAATTTCTCCAAATTTGCACAATTTTTACAGTCTTTTCTACCAAAGTACTCAATTTTTACTTTCTTTGACTGACTATTTCCAGCAGAATAACTAATCTGACTTATACAAAATATACCAAAAAGCATAATCATCAACGCAAAAAATCTACTTTTCTCTATCCCAATATTAAAATCTTTTCTCCAAACCATCTTTTTTCACACCTTTCTTTTTTATTTTTTATAAATAATTACCGTACTAACCGCATATTCTCTGCTATGTGAAATACTAATCTGTATTGTAAGCCCCTGTGCCTTCTCCTTTATCGCATTATAAAGCGTTACATAAGGTTTCCCCATCTCATCATTCAAAATCTCAATATCACTTAGCGAAAACCCATGCACCCCAGTTCCAAATGCCTTGGAAACTGCTTCTTTCGCAGCAAATCTCCCTGCATAACTAGCATATGGATGTTTCTTTTTTTCAATATGCTCAATTTCTTTTTCTGTATAAACTTTTCTTTTAAAAAGGCTTGTCTGGTTAATCGCTTTTTCAATTCGGGATATTTCAATAATGTCTGTCCCAATACCGTATATTTCCATTTTTATCTCCTTTTTGAAACTTGCTATTGTTAGATTATACTACAAATTTTTAAAAATACAAAATTTGTATAATTTTAGTAGTTTAATTTTAAATAAGTTTACATATATTTTTTTCATTTTTCAAACATAGTCTAGCATAAATAATCCGTCGGAGCATTTTTCTGTGCTGGCAAAACTGTTTGAGCATAGCGAGTTTTTTGTCAGTGCAGTAAAATGTCGTAGACTAGCCATAGGTTATTGCGTAGCAATCTTGCCACAATTTTAATTATCAGGATAAACCTTTACTGCAAGATAAGGTTTTGCGGCAATGAGCAATCCTACGAAAATAAAAAAGAAAAAACATAGTAATATGAAAAAATATTTATTAATCAAAATATCTAAAAAATAATTTAATTGAATAATTACGAATTTGCTATTAAACAACCTTATTATAAAAATTTATTTCTATTTCTAAATGGAATTTAGTATTAATATTTATTAAAAAAAAACTCTACATAAGAAAAAATAATTCCTAATATAGAGATTTTTTTATTTGTTAAAATTTACTATTTCACTTTCACAATTTTCTTTTTCCCAGCCCTAATAATCATTCCGCTTTCGACATTTACATTTGCCTTAATATCTTTTATTGGCTCGTCATTTATTTTGAATCCACCTTGTGAAATTAACCTTCTTGCTTCACTTGTTCCTCCAAGTAGTTTTGCTTCTTTTACAAGCAAGTCAATTACATTAATTTCTCCATAAGGAACTTCCACTTCTGGCAAATCTACGTCAAGATTTCTTTTACTAAATACGCTTTCAAACCAGTCTCTTGCTTCCTTAGCTGCTTCTTCACCGTAGTAAATTTTTACAACTTCAGCTCCTAATTGCTTTTTGGCTTCCATTGGATGTAAACTTCCATCTGCAATTTGAGCCTTGATTTCTTCAATTTTTTCAAAAGGAACGTCTGTTATCATTGTATAGTAATTTTCCATTAATTCATCTGAAATTGACATAACTTTACCAAACATATCGTTAGGAGTGTCCTTTACACCAATGTAGTTTCCAAGTGATTTAGACATTTTTTCCACTCCATCAAGACCTACCAGAATTGGCATTATCATACAGACTTGCTGCTCCTGTCCAAAGTTTTTCTGTAAATCTCTCCCTCTTAGCAAATTAAATTTTTGTTCTGTTGCTCCCAATTCCACATCAGCCTTCAGTTCAACTGAATCATATCCTTGTAAAATCGGATACATAAATTCAATCAATGAAACTGGTTTGTTTTCAGACAATCTTTTTGAAAAATCTTCTCTCGAAATCATTTGCGATACAGTAAACTGTGACAATAAATTCAACGCATCTGAAAGTGATAATTTTTCAAGCCAGTCAGCATTATAAACAACTTTTATTTTATCCAAGTCCAATATCAATTTTACTTGATCTAAATATGTTTTTATATTTTCGTTTACTTGCTCCTCTGACAACATCTTTCTAGTTTCAGATTTTCCAGTTGGATCCCCAATTCTCCCAGTAAAAGTCCCAATCAAAAACAGCACTTCATGCCCCAAATCCTGAAACTGCTTCAATTTTCTCAAAGGTACAGCATGTCCCAAATGCAGCTCCGAACCTGTCGGATCTATCCCCAATTTAACCCTTAGCGGAGTATTAGTTGAAATTGATTTTTCCAACTTTTTCTTAAATTCATTCTCATTAATTATTTCATCGCACCCACGGCTCAAAATATTAAATTGTCTTTCTACTTCATTTTTTACTTCTATTTCATTATTTCTATCTATGCTCATTCTTATTTTTTCTCCTTTTTCTGTTTTATTTTTTATCCATTCAATAACTTAATTTTATAACTTTACTCTTAAATATTCTAATTTTGATTAGTATCTATTTCTTTAATTATTTTTATTATATTAGTTTTTTAACGCAAAGGTATTGTAATTAAACTAAAAATTGTCGTGATTTTTTGGAAATAAAAATTTCTGTAACGGTTTTAAAGTTACGCTTAACTTTTATAAATATGCCACATACTTCATAAAATAATATACGATTGGCAATACGAACAACGCACTGTCAAATCTATCTAAAAATCCACCATGTCCCAAAAGCAAATTCCCAGAATCCTTTACTTCAAGTTCTCTTTTTATCTTAGATTCCACTAAATCTCCTAATTCTGCAAAAATTCCTATTGCAAGTGCTAAAATAAAGGCTTTTCCTCCACTAATCGCCACATAATCATAATTTACTGAACAGTTTGAAGACAAAAAGGAGATTCCACATACAAAATTTGCTATAAATAAATATATTTTGTCAAAAAATAAAATTACTAAAAATACTCCCAAAATTCCTGCTATCGCACCTTCAATTGATTTTTTCGGACTGATTTTTGGTGCAAGCCTATGCTTAAATATTTTTCCACCAATTGCCATTCCAACAAGGTAAGCAGAAATATCACATGCCCAGATTAACATAAATGTCATTACAACCAGAATATTTCCATTTGCAAATTCATATTTTATCAGTAAAATATGTGAAAATAAATATGAAACATAGATTATTCCAAACAACGTATAGGAAATTTCTGCCATTGCATTTTGAATTTTCACCTTTAAAACCTGCCTTAAAGACAGAAGAATTATTGCAAATACAATAAATCCACCCATATCAAAGTTAATCTGCTTAAAAAGAGCAAATCTGAAATATGAAAAAATATTTTTTGAATTTTCCTGAAAATATATTGCAACTGGTAAAAATAGACCAAGTCCCATTCCAATTCTGCTTGCCACCTCAAAGCCCTTATCCTTTAGCATTTTATAAAATTCAAACAGGGACATTCCAGTTATTACAAGTGTAAATATTAGAAACATCACATTTCCCTTTAAAAATATCCATAAAAGGAAAGGTACAAATAACAAAATAATAAATAATCTACTTAACATTCAGTCCTCCGTATCTTCTATCCCTTTTATTAAAGGATAAAATTGCTTTATCTAATTCCTCTTCGTTAAAATCAGGCCAGTAAACATCTGTTATGTAAAACTCTGAATAGGCAATTTCCCAAAGCAAAAAATTACTTATTCTAAATTCTCCGCTTGTTCTGATTACAAGTTCTGGATCTGGAATTTCTGGACGGTACATAAATTTAGAAAATTCTTCTTCTGTAATTTTTATATTTTCCGAACTTTTCTTTTTATCTACAAACTCATTTACTACTTTCTCTGTAACATTTAATCCATTATTTTCATTATTAAACTGCTCTTTTATTATTTCACTTGATTTATCCAAAAGTTTAGTTTGTAAAACTTTGTTCACAGCATCAACAATCTCTCTACGTCCGCCATAATTAAATGCTATATTAAAAACAATATTCTCACAATCCATCAAATAATTTTCAGTTTCCTCAATCTTCTTTAGCAATTTTTGTGAAATATTTTCCTTTGCTCCTGTAACAAGCAATTTTACACCTTGTTTTTTTAAATTTTTCTTCTCTTTATCTAAATACTTTGCAAACAAGTCCATAAGCCCATTTACTTCCTTTTCAGGCCTCTTCCAGTTTTCAGTCGAAAATGCATACACAGTCAAATATTCCACACCAATGTTCCCAGCATACTTTAAAATCCTCTCAAGACTGCTAGCCCCAGCCCTATGCCCTTCCAGCCGAATCTTTCCACGCTCCTTAGCCCAACGTCCGTTTCCATCCATAATAATGGCAATGTGCCTAGGAATCACTAATTCATCTCTATCCATATTATCCCTTTCAAGAATAAAAATATTATTGCTATAATTATAACAGCCAAATCATTATTTTTCAAGGTGTTTGTAAAATTATTACATAAAAAAGAAGCCGAATTCAAAAAATCCCACTTCAAAATATATTAAGTTTACATAAATTGCAATATTAATTGCGACATTTTACCAAATTTTTTTTAAAAACTAATTTCGTGTAAAAATTTTTCAAATGGCGTTGCATAGTTTAAACATTTTCTTGGTCTCGAATTTATCAGCATTAAGGTTCTTATCAAGTCTTCTGTGTCTATTTTTGATATGTCGGTCTTCTTTGGGTAAAATTCTCTTAGAAGACCGTTGCTGTTTTCATTGCAGCCTCTCTGCCATGAGCAGTAAGGGTCTGCAAAATAGAAATCTATTCCCATCTTCTCCACCTCTTCCCAGCACGAAAATTCCTTGCCCCTGTCTGATGTGAAAGTCTTGAATGCTCCTTTTGGAATACCGGCTGTCAGCCGTTTTATTGCTTCCAGCATTGAACTTTTACCTCTATCTTTCATCTTTATTGCCACATAAAATCTTGTCTTCAATTCCACAAATGTCGCAAAGCAGGCTTTGCTTTCTCCTCTTGCTGAAACTACCGAGTCCAGCTCCCAATGCCCAAAAACTTCTTTTTCCTGACTTCTTCCGGTCTGTCGCCAATTGACTTCCCAATATTGAATTTTCCTCTTGTCTCCTTAGTTTTCGCTCTCCTCCCCTTTCTTCTCAAGACATTCAGGGAAACATCCAGAAAATTACTGTACAGCCAGTTATAGATAGTTTTAAATGACAGTCTCCCCTTTAGTTCCCTGCCAGCAATTTGTTCAGGGGACCAGGTTTTGTAGAGCCTGTCCTCTATCAGGTTTTTCAATTCAGGAGTAATTTTTGAGCTTCTTCCTTTATTAGCAGCTTTTGTACTGGCATCTGCCTGAGCATTCTCAGAAGAGTATTCGCCATTAATTCTTTTGATTTCACGGTAAATGGTAGCCCTGTGCCTGTTAAGAATTTCAGCAATTTTAGAAATTCTGTAATTTTCTTTTAGCAGGACCTCTAGTTTATTTCTTTCATTTATGGTAAAATATTTATGGCTCATGATATATTTCCTTTCGTTAATGTTTTTGTCGTTACTAACATTTTAACACGAAATTATCATGAGTTTTTATATTTTTTTAGTTTGTCGCAATATATTATACAATCTATGTTTAAAAAAAAATCACATCATATTTACAGGATCCACATCAATTGTTACCCTAACTTTCTTTTCCCTTTCCCGAAATTTGCCTACACATTTTTTTATAATTTTTTTAATTTTCAAGATATTTTCTCTTTCAAATTTAAAAAATATCTGGTATCGGTATCTTCCATTTATTTTGTAAATCGGAGATTTGAAAGCATCTGAGATAAAATCATTTTGAGTTAAATTCATAGATTCATTTACATTTCTTATAATCTCTTCACGTAAAATTTTAGCTTTTTCCATTACCAAATTTTCTTCAGTTGCCGAAATTACCAAAATTATAATTCGTCCAAAAGGCGGATAATTTAACATTTTTCGCATAATCATCTCATTTTTGTAATATCCCTCATAATCACTTTCAATTGTTTTTTTTATTACGTCATTTTCGCCATTAAAAGTCTGAATAATCACTTCCCCATCCTTTTCTCCACGTCCTGCACGCCCTGAAGCCTGTGTCAATAACTGAAAAGTCTTTTCTGAGGCTCGAAAATCTGGAAAATTTAGAATTATATCAGCATTAATTACTCCGACTAATGTTACATTTGAAAAATGCAGTCCCTTTGCGATAATCTGTGTTCCAAGCATTATGTCATATTTGTTATTTTTAAAATCGTTGTAGGCTTTTTCATAATTCTGCTTTGTCTTTATGCTTTCAGAGTCTACTCTCACGATTCTTGCCGATGGAAATGCCGTCGCTAATTCCTCTTCAATTTTTTCCGTTCCAGCCCCAATTTGTCTCATTTTATGTCCGCCACATTCATCGCACATATTATCAAAGCGTTTTTCATATCCACAGTAATGGCATTTGAGACTATTATCATATTTGTAATAGTTTAAGGAAATACTACAGTTCGGACAAGTTGGAATATCTCCACAATCCTTGCATTTTAGCAAATTTGAAAATGCCTTCCTGTTCAAAATTAAGATAACCTGCTCATTTTTTTGTAAAGTCTGAGAAATTCTATTTAGCAATTCTTCTGAAAAATTTTCTGTTGTTTCATTCAAATCCACAATTTCAAATTTTGGAAGTTTAGCATTCTTATACCGTTTTGTCAGCTCAATTAATTCAATATCGCCCTGCTGTGCCTGATAATAAGTTTCAAAAGATGGAGTTGCTGAACCTAAAATAACTTTTATCTTTTCACTTTTTACAATTTCAACTTCTTCCAAATTAACATTTTTCTCTAATTCATTATTTTTTTCAAGTTTTTCATCTTTTTTCAAATTTTCGTTTTGCAAAAATGCCCTTTTTATCGCCACATTTTTTACGTGATACCGTGGATTATTCTCCTGCTTATAGGTATTTTCATGCTCCTCATCCACAATAATATATTTCAAGTTCTGAACAGGTGCAAAAACCGCCGATCTTGCTCCAATCACAATTTTCTTTTCGCCATTTCGTATAAAAGTCCATTCTTCCCGCTTTTCCTTGTCTGTAAGTTTACTGTGAAGAATAGCCACTTCATTGTGAAATTCCTCCTCAAGCCTTTGTATCATCTGAACTGTAAGTGAAATTTCAGGCACTAGGAAAATACTGCCAAACCCTTGTTTCAAGGCTTCCTTTATCAAGTTAATATAAATTTCCGTCTTCCCTGAGCCAGTTATCCCCTTTAACAGAAAAATCTGATTTTCACTATTTTTTATCGTATCCACAGCCTTTTGCTGCTCATCATTCAAAATAATTTCCTTTTCTACAATTTCACTTTTTCCCTTTTCTCTTTTTGAAATTTTAGAATTTAAAATAACTTTCTTTTCAATGGAAATAACCTTTTCATTTATTGCCTGTTCCACAATTTTACTGGAAAAATTCTTTTTCAAAGTTGCGATGGTAACTTCCTGACGTTTTTTCATATATTCGTTAAATTTTTTTATTTCCTCAATTTTTTCCACTTTCAAAATTTCATTATTTTCAGAAAATTCCCTTTGAAAAATGGCTTTTTTAGAATAATTTAACTTCAATGCTCCTGGATAAACTGCCTTTATTACGCTATAATAATCACTTATATAATAATTTTTTATCCACCTTATAAGCTGCATAATATCGGATGGAATGGACAAAACTGGGGCAGCATCCTTAATTTTTTTCACTTTTGAAATATCAAACTGAATCTGATTTTCATTAACGATTGCTATAATAAGCCCCATTTTATCCTTATTTATAAAATTGACAATGCACCATTGCCCAATTTTATACTTCTCTTCCGATTTATACGTGTATATTCCCTGATTATTTTCCACATAAATTTCATAATAATACATTTTTACCCCTTAACATTGCTTCCTCAATTAATTTTTATAAAAAATACTTTTACTCCAGCATTATCTGTATCTTCGTCTGTTTATCAAGTTTAGTACCTTTTTCAGGAAATTGTGATACTACTACTCCACTTCCAGTAATTTCATACGGTGAAAATTTCCCTTGTGGATAAATCGATAAAAATTCCCTTAGACTAACTCCTGTCAAATCAGGCATAATATTTTTTTCAAAATCCTTCTTTATCTTAGTTAAATCTTTTTTCTTTTCCTTCTGTACGAAT
Source organism: Leptotrichia sp. HSP-342 (assembly GCF_041199995.1). Taxonomy (NCBI): domain Bacteria; kingdom Fusobacteriati; phylum Fusobacteriota; class Fusobacteriia; order Fusobacteriales; family Leptotrichiaceae; genus Leptotrichia; species Leptotrichia mesophila. The sequence continues at coordinate 218,946 of NZ_CP165646.1, read as the reverse complement.
TCTGCCTTTTTTCTTGTTTCCTCTTTTTTAGATTGACCATCAGGTCCTATTCGCTTATATTCAATTAATTTTGTAAGAATATTTCTTACTGATGGTAATGCAACCTCTGATCCATAATATTTTCCTTTTGCCTCATTAATCGTAATAATCAGAGCATACTTAGGATTTTCTACTGGAAAGAACGCAAAAAACGAACTGAAATATTTTCCTTTCTCATATCCTCCAATTCCCGATTTCTGAGCCGTTCCTGTTTTTCCTCCAATTCTATAACCTGGAATATATGCATCATTTCCAGTTCCATAATTTACGACAGCCTCCATATACTTTCTATTTAGTCTTGAAACTTCGTCACTAAATACTTTTTTTATTACAATAGGCTTGTTTTGTTCAACTATTTTCCCATTACTATCTTCAATTCTATCAACTATATATGGTTTTATAAGTTTTCCATTATTTATAACTGTATTAAGTGCCATAAGTATTTGAATTTGTGTCATTGATATTCCTTGCCCAAAAGATATGTTTGCCTGCTTAACTTCTGTAAGTTCACGTAATTTCAATAGCTTTTTGGTAGACTCGAAATAAGTATCTACTCCAGTTTTTGCTCCAAGCCCAATATCTGTAAGATAATGATGAAAAATATCCCTATTTACCATTAGTCCAATTTTTACCATCGCAACATTTGAAGAATATGCAATCGCATCCATAAGGCTTAGATTTCCCATTGCCTTACCGTCATGATCTTTTATTATTCTATCCTGCACCTGAATAGATCCCGGAGAATAGATTCTTGCACTTGGATTAATCACTTTGGTCTCCAGTCCCGTCGCAACTGTTACTGGCTTAAATATTGATCCTGGTTCAAAGAAGTCTGTAATTGTCCTGTTTTTTATATTTGCTTTCTCTGTTGCCTTTGGATAAGATGACATTGCAACTATCTTTCCCGTTTCCACTTCCATAACAATTCCCATTGAAGAGTCTGCATTATACTTTTCAAAAGTCGTTCTCAGCTCCTCATCCAACGCATATTGAATAAAGCTGTCAATCGTAAGCACAATATTATTCCCATCTTTAACTTTCCGTGAATTTTCCTTATTATTTATCTTTACAAGACGTAAAAATGCCTCTGGTATTCTAAGGCCTTTTACTACTCCTCTTTCTCCTGAAAGCTCCTTGTCATAATACTTTTCAATTCCATAAACACCTCTGTTTTCATTATTCACATACCCAAGCGTTTCCTGAAAAGCGTCGTTTTGTACGTAGTTTCTTGTAAATGCAGTTTCAAATGTTACACCCTTAAATTTTCTCTTATATTTTCCCTTATTTTTTCTGGCTTCTTTCCTGTCATTATCAATTTCTGCTTCAATCGCCATTCTTGTCTGGTAGGAAATCTTGCTGTCTATTTTTAGATATTGTTTAGACTGTCTTTTCTTTTCAGCATAATCTGCCCTGTACTTATCAGTTTCAAACGGATCTATATACCTTTTCAGCATATCCAGGACCGTACCAATATTTTCCTCATCAATCAATGTCGGATCCAATATGACTATAAACTGCTCATTGTCATACGCCAGAACTTGTCCATCGCTCGTTGATATTTTCCCTCTTTTAGGCTTTACATAGTATTCAGAAGAATATTTCTTTTCAGCATCTGCCCTGTATTTCTTTCCGCCTTTTGTCTGAAGATGATAAACTCTTCCTAGCAGCATTACAAATCCTGTAATTGTAAAAAGAAATAACAATATAAATCGTCCATTAAATGTATTTATATATTTTTTCAGCTTTTGGAAAAATTTTTCAACTTTCTGCTCTTTTCTATTTTTTTCTACATTTGACTTTGCTCTGTCAATAATACTACTTTTTTTATTACCTTTTTTCATTTTTCTCCTAATTTAACCAATATTAACCTTCAAGTCTTGCTAAAATCATTTCATTAATCATTTGTGGATTGGCCTTACCTTTAGAAAGCTTCATGGACTGTCCCACAAGATATTTTAATGCGTTACTCTTTCCAGCCTTATAATCTTCCACTGATTGAGGATTTTCAGCCAGCACCTGCTCTACAATCTTTTCAATTTCGCTGTTGTCTGTAATTTGCACAAGCCCTTTTTCCTTTACGATAATTTCAGGATCTTTATTTTCTGAAAGCAAGATTTCAAACACATCTTTTGCTATTTTTGAACTAATCGTATTAGCTTTTATCAATTTAATTAATTTTCCAATATTTTCAGGCTCAACAGAAAACTCCTCAATAGAAATATTTTTTTCTTTTAGCACACGTAAAATTTCTGTCAATACCCAGTTTGCCGCAAGTCTTGCATCATCCGAAACTTTTACAACTTCCTCATAATACTCAGCCAGTTCCTGCTCTGATGAAAGAGTAGCCGCTTCCATTTCATTCAATTTATACTCATTAATAAATCTTTTTGCCTTCTCATCTGCAAATTCAGGCATTTCATCCTTTACATTTGAAAGTCTTGATTCAGTAATGATAATCGCTGGCAAGTCAGGCTCTGGAAAATATCTGTAATCCATCGCTTCCTCTTTGCTTCTCATCGGCTTTGTAACCGCATTTTCCTCATCCCAAAGTCTTGTTTCCTGAACTACACGCCCGCCATTTTCAAGCACTTCAATTTGTCTGTTTGTTTCATACTCAATCGCCTTTACAACCGCCTTAAACGAGTTCAAGTTCTTAGTTTCCGTTCTAGTCCCAAGTTTTGTTTCACCTTTTTTTCTAACAGAAACATTAGCATCGCATCTAAGTGATCCAAGTTCCATACTTACATCACTGACTTTTGTATATTTCAGCCTATCCTTCAATGTATTCAAATAAGCATACGCTTCCTCAGCATTTTTTATCTCAGGCTTTGAAATAATCTCGATTAACGGTACGGAGGCCCTGTTATAATTTAGCAAAGTTTCAGAAGCCGTATGAATACTTTTCGCCGTATCTTCCTCAATCTGTATTCTTTCAATCCCGATACTTGCTTCCTTCCCGCTATTCGTCGTAATTTTCAAAACTCCATTTTCAGCATAAGGCTTAAAAAACTGTGTAATTTGATAATTTTTTGGCGAATCAGGATAAAAATAATTTTTTCTATCAAAATAGCTCTCCCTGTTTATCTCACACCCAAGTGCAAGTGCCGCCTTTATCGCATAATCCAGCACCTTTTCATTCAACTTCGGCAAAGCCCCAGGCTGCCCTGTACAAATAGGACATACCGCAGTATTAGGCTCTTTATTATCATAATCCGCATCACAAGAACACCATACTTTCGTATTCGTTTTCAATTGACAATGCACTTCTAGTCCGATGACTGTTTCATATTCCATACTCATTTTTTTTATTTTTCCTTTCATAGTATATTAGTAATAATCATATTTATCATTAACTCTTCAATGGTTTCTCCCACTTCATTTAGTTCTCTTGAATCATTTTCTTTATTTTCTAATTCTTTATTTAACATTGTTTCTATTTCATATTGAATCTTTTTTGAAATTTCTTTTTCTTCTGTATTTTTTATTAAATTATACAAATAAAAGTCAAAATCAAAATTTTTTTCTATATAATTTTTTGATAATTCAACTTTGAAATAATTATTAAAATACTTGCTAAAATATAAAACATAACAAGTTATTCTTGTCGTTATAGGATTTTTTAATAGAAATAAACTATGATAGTTATTATTTGTTTTTTTTGTTTCTCTAACTTCAACTATATTTTTTAATAGGAATTATATGTTCTACTGATTCATTCTCTTTAGAAAAAACTTGTTTACATAAATAGCAGTTATTCATAATTATTATATACATCCTTTTTAATTTTACAACTCAGGATATTCTATCTCTCCACGTTCTTTCTCAAATTTATTTGCCACATTAAACAGCAAATCTTCCCTAAAATAATTTCCAATCAGCTGTATTCCCACAGGAAGTCCATTTACAAAGCCACCTGGCACTGATATTGCAGGCAATCCTGCCATATTTACTGAAACTGTGTAGATATCAGCTAAATACATTTGGACAGGATCTGTATTTTTTTCACCTTTTTTAAATGCTGTTGTCGGAGAAACTGGTGTCAAAATCAAGTCAACTTCTGAAAGAACTCGTGAAAAATCATCTCTTATTAATCTTCTAACTTGCGAGGCCTTTTTATAATAAGCATCATAAAATCCAGAACTTAACACATAGTTTCCAATCATAATTCTACGCTTAACTTCATCTCCAAAACCTTCTGTTCGTGATTTTACATACATTTCCTCAATATTTTCATCACTTTTTCTAACCCCATATCTCACTCCGTCATATCTTGACAAGTTTGAAGCGGCCTCAGCCGATGAAATTATATAATAAGTGGAAATTGCATATTTTGTGTAAGGCAACGATACTTCCTTCACTTCCGCTCCAAGTTTTTTCAATGTTTCCACAGTTTTATCCACAACTTCCTTTATTGATTTATCCAGTTCATCTGAAAAATATTCTTTTGGAAGCCCAATTTTTAATCCTGTTATATCATTTTCAAGCAAAGATAAATAATCTGGCACTTCCACATCCGCAGTTGTCGGATCATTTTCATCGTATCCTGAAATTATCTGCATAACTCTTGCCAAATCTTGCGAACTTTTTGCTAAAGCCCCAATCTGATCCAGCGAAGAACCGAATGCCATAAGCCCATATCTCGAAACTCTTCCGTAAGTTGGCTTTATCCCCACAGTTCCAGTCAAGCTCGCAGGCTGTCTAATACTTCCACCAGTATCTGTTCCCAAAGCAACAGGTATTTCACTAGCCGCAACCGCAGCTGCCGATCCCCCACTGCTTCCTCCTGGCACTCTTTCCAAATCCCAAGGGTTAGATGCTGACTTTATTGACGAATTTTCATTTGAAGATCCCATCGCAAACTCATCCATATTAGCCTTTCCAACCAGTACTGCTCCAGCTTCCTTTAACTTTTTCACAACAGTAGCATCATAAACTCCCACATAATTTTTCAAAATTTGTGAAGCCGCCGTTGTCAAATCTCCCTTTGAAACAATATTATCCTTCAACGCCACAGGCACTCCAAAAAGTCCTGTATTTTCATAATTTTTTCTTCCTTCTTCATTGTTTTCCCCATCAATTTTTCGAGCCTGTTCCAATGCCTTCTCCTCAAAAATATTAGAAAAAGCCCCAACCTTATCTTCAACTGCTTTTATTCTATCTAAAAAATTTCTTGTAACTTCTTCTGAAGTAATCTCTTTATTCTTTATCATTTCAGCCAGTTCGCTAGCCGTTTTTTTGTATAAATTCATTTTTTTCACCTTTCTTCTTTTCTAATCCCACCAAAAATACCAATTTTTAGCTTTGTATAACTCTTTTGAAAGTTCCTCCAGTTCATCATAAATTTGAAAAACTAAATCCTCACTAACTAAAAACTGCTCTATTGCCAATTCTTCAGCCTCTTTTTGTTTTTTTGGAAATTTCTCCAAATAAAATTCCATTTCAGAATCAGTTATCGCAACAATTCGTGCATCATATTTTTCATACCAATATTTACTAATAGCTATGATTTCTTCTGGCAAAGGGCATTCATTAAAACCACCAAATAAAAACCATCCTGGAATTTCATAAACTTTATCTGCCGGAACTTTAAATAATCCTACATTTTCTCTTATTTTTCCAGTTTCTATGTCAAATATTGAATTTAGATATAAAGTTTTATCTTCATTGAAATTTTTAAAATAATCTAAGTAATCGTTGTCATCAGAAAATTCATATTCCTCATCCAGATACTCATTTTCTATATACTCCTGTTTTCTTTCTTTAAACCACTGAGTACAGTCTACTTTTTTATAATTTTCTAAAATTTCATCTTTTATTCTTTTATATTCCTCGAATTCAGGAAATTCTTCATTGAAATAATCTTTTACCTCAACAAAAACAGGGATAAAACCTTGTTCTTTACCTTCTTCCAATAGCTGAAAGTATCTTTCTACAACTTCTGTTATTCCACTATCTTCATTAATTTTTTCATAATCGCATTTTATTTTATCTGCAAATAAATCTACATTTCCCAACATTTTTCTCTCCTTAAAAGAATCTAATTATCCGCATTTTCTCCAACAACTTTTGGCACAATTATAAATTCTTCATCCTTATTAGGCGAATTTTCTAAAATTTCCTTCTTAATTCCAGCATCCCTAGCCCTGTCTTCCCTCAATTTATCTTTTAAGTCCAGCACATTAAAAAGCGGCTCCACATCAGTTGTATCAACCCCATTCAACTCTTCCATATGCTCAAATATCTTATTCAAATCCACCCTAAATTTCTCAATTTCACTTTCTGAAAATTCCAATTTAGAAAGTGCTGCTATTTTTAAAACATCTTCTTTGCTTAACATTTAATTTTTTCCTCCATTCCGAATTTATCCTTATTTTTTTGCAATATTAAACGCTTTTTCCATATTTTCTGCTTCAACTTCAAATTCTTCTTAAACATGTTCTTCTATTATTATTTTAAATTTTTTCATTTTAAAAGCACTTTTTTCTTAAATTAAACTTTCTTATTATTTTCTACCCACTCCAAAATCTCGTCAAAATCCCCAAACTTAAAAAACTCAATTCCATTTTCTTCACAAAACTTAACCGCCCTAGTCCCTTTTCTCACAAAAGCAAAATCAGCCACTTCCAATGCTTTGTAATCAGACGGGCCATCGCCTACAAAATAAGTTTTGTAGCCCTTTTTTTTATAATTTTCTACAGCTTCTTTCTTGTCAACGCCGTAATAGCCTTCCTTGTCCAAAAATGGATTTTCCACAGTAATTTGGTTTTTATCAGTTCCACTAAATTTTAAATCATTTGATATAACTTCGCTATCTGGCAAGTTTATACCATATTTTGAAAGTGTTCCCTGTACGTTTAGCCTTGCACCCGCACTAACGATTTTAAATTCTTCTCCACTTTTTACAAAATCTATAAAAGTTTCATCAATTGTCACATTTTCCTGTAACGTCTGGATATACTGCTCTTTTGTGATATTTAGAGAGCCTAGTCCATATTTTATAAACTCCCTTATAGAATATTCTCCAGCTCTGTATTTTTTTCGCAGTTCCTGTTTAAATTCAGGCTGATGTGTTTCAAGCAAAACATCTGTCGAATCTTTTTTACTGATTGTTATATCAAAATCTATTAAAAAGATTGATTTTTTATTATTTCCCAATTTTTTCCTCCTGCCAGAAAATTTATAAACTTTTCAGATATTTAATTTCATCTTCATTCAAAGTACGATATTCTCCCACTTGTAAATTACCAAGCGTAAGTTCTCCCACTTTAATACGTTTTAATGAATTAACATTATATCCCAATGTTTCCAGCATTTTTCTTATCTGTCTGTTTCTTCCTTCAAAAATTGCAATTCTAAGTTCCTTTTTGTCAATTTTCTTAACTTTTGCTGGTGCAGTTCTTTTCCCGTCAATTACAACTCCATGCTGCAGTGCCTCAATATCCTTGTCTTCAATTTCACGGCTAACTTTTGCAATGTAGCTTTTATACAATTTTTTTCGTGGATGCATTACGTGATTGTAAACTTCGCCATCATTACTGATTATAATTAACCCTTCTGTCATAAAATCTAATCTTCCATAAGTAAAAAGTCTGGCACGTGATTTTATAAAGTCTACTGCAAGTCTACGCCCAAACTTGTCTTCATTTGAGCAAATCACTCTTTTTGGCTTGTTCAAAATATAATATTCATATCTTGTATTAAGTTTTACTCTTTCTCCATCAATTCTAACCACATCTTCAGGCTTCACATCCATTCCAATAATCGCCTCATGCTTATTTACGGTAACTCTTCCTTCATTTATCAGTTCATCAGCCTTCCTACGTGAACAAAATCCCGTTTCAGCTATAAATTTATTTAATCTCATTTTATTTACCTCTTTATTTTCTACTCTTTTATTTTTTCAATTTCTTCTTTTGCTTTTAGTTCCGAATTTTCTTCTGAATTTAATTTTTCTCCCTCTTTTGAGTCTTCATTTTCTGCCTTCTCATCTTCTTTGTAAAGCATCTCAATTTTTTGAAACTGCTCACTTCCTGGTAATTCTTGCTTCCCACGAATATTCAGATAATTATAAAAATCATCTGTTACTTCGTACAAATTCGGTGTTCCAGCCGTTTTTTTCCGTCCAGAAATATAAATTAGTTTTCTTTCCAATAGATTTGACATAGTCTTATCCACACCAACACTTCTGATTTGCTCTATTTCTGCTTTAGTTATAGGCCCTTTATATGCGATGATTGCTAATGTTTCCATTGCTGAACGAGATAATTTCTTTAATTTCATTTCTGGATTAAAAAATCGTTTTACATCAGAGCCAAAAAGTGGATTTGATACAAGACATACGATTCCATTTTCAATTTTTACATTTATTCCTGTATCTTTTCGTTTTTCCTTTAAATTAAGCAATATTTCCTCTATTTCAAAATATTCCATTCCATAAAACTGTGCTAGCTCCTTTATGCTTATCATTTCCTTCGATAAAAAGATTATTGTTTCAATTTTTTCTTCAATGTTATTGATTCTATTATTTTCTTTAATCTCTTCCATTTCTTCATTTTTTTTATTTTCAAAATTTTCCATATTCTACCATTTATCTTAAATTTATTTCCATTGCATTAATAGGGGAATTCTCCTTTAACTATAACTTCAGAAAATTCCCCTAAATTTTATATTATTAAATTAATATTCGTATGTTGGTGAAATAATAATATTCTTATATTTATTAAAGTCTGTAAGAACTTCTGCAATTCCTAACACAACTGCGTGAATTGCTTCTTCACCAACTGTCACATCTAATGACAATTCTTCTTCTATTCTCTTTTTCAAAATTCTTATTCCTGCTCCTCCACCAGACAGATAAATTCCTGTTTCATAAACATCTGCCGCTATCTCAGGTTCTATTTCCTCTATCGTAAGCCTTATTTCATCAATAATAGCATCAATATGTTTTCTAATCGCCTTGTCAATATCTGAAGCCTTTACTTTCAAGCTTTTTGGCAATCCAACCCCTAGTTCACGTCCTTTTATTTCATATTCAGCATCTGGATCAGCATGGCTTATTGTATTTATTTTTAATTCCTCAGCCGTTTTTTCACCAATCAACAGATTGTATTCTTCTTTTACAAATTCCATAATATCTTCATTTAAGTGATCTCCAGCAATTTTTACTGATCTTGATAATGCCGCTCCACCAGATACAATAAATGCAATTTCGGTAGTTCCTCCACCTATATCAACTATCAAATGCCCTTTTGGCTCAAACAAGTCAATTCCAACACCAATTGCAGCCGCTATTGGCTCTTCAATTAAGTAAACCTCTTTTGCTCCAGCATCCTTCACAACCTCTATTACAGCTCTTCTTTCAACTTGTGTAACTCCACTTGGAACACAGATTATAACTCTCGAACTTTGAAATCTATCTTTTTTTATTCTATGTAAAAATTCTTCAAGCATTCTTTCTGTAACTTCATAGTTTGAGATTACTCCATTTTTTAACGGACGTATAATTCTTGTATGTTTAGCAGTTCTTCCGATTATCTCTTTAGCTTTTTCACCAATATGCTCTAATTCCTCAGTTTTCTTGTTAATTGCAACATAAGTTGGCTCATCTACCAGAATCCCTTCTCCTTTAACATACACGACAGTATTTGCCGTTCCTAAGTCAATAGCTATATCACGTGTACCTCTTGGTGCTATATTTGTTTTAAAAATATCCAAAAATTTCATCTATTCTATCTCCTTTATTTTATTTTTTGCTTTTGATTACAGCAATTGCTCAAACTTTTTAAAATTAGATAAATTAAATATTATAAATCTTAATTCTAGTTTTAAACATTTTTACTGTATAATTTAAACTTAGTTATTATGAAATAATTATTATATTTTTCATTCTTGTATGTATTTTACCATTTTTTTTAAATATACTCAAGTAACTTTAACTGTGAATTTAAATAATATACAAATTATTATTATAAATTTAATTTATTTCATCAATATTATCAACTAATATCTGGTCATCAAAGCTTATTACACCATGTTCCTTAAGCTGTTCATAAATCCTTGAAGCCCTGTTAAATCCTACCTTTAATTTACGTTGTAACAATGAAATTGATACCTTGTTCTCCTGTCTTATAATATTTATTGCATTTTCAAAAAAAGGATCGACGTCTATCATTTCTTCCTGTGACTCTTCCAGAATTTCATTCCTGTATTTTACTTTTCTAGCAGACTTTAATGTGTCAGTCAAGTTCTTAACTTCATCATCCGAAATATATGCTCCTTGAATTCTTTCCAGCTTTGAAGATCCATTGGCAAGAAGAAGCATATCTCCCTGTCCTAACAGTTTTTCAGCACCAGCTGTATCCAATATAGTTCTTGAGTCAATTTGAGATCTCAACGCAAAGGAAATTCTACTTGGCAAATTTGCTTTTATCATTCCAGTTATTACATCTGTAGATGGACGTTGCGTCGCTACAACTAGATGAATTCCTACAGCTCTTGCCTTCTGTGCGATTCTTGCAATCGACTCCTCAACACTTCCAGCCGCAACCATCATAAGATCAGCTAGCTCATCAATAATTATGACAATATATGGCATTTTTTCCACATAACTAAGATCATTGTATTTTTTTATGTTTCTTACACCATTTTCCATAAGCTTCTTGTATCTGTTTTCCATTTCATTTACAGCCCATTTTAGTGCAATTGCCGCCTGCTGTGGATCTATTATTACTGGAACTAGCAAATGTGGAATATCATTATATGGCATAAGCTCTACCATCTTTGGATCTATCATTATAAATTTTACTTCCTTTTCAGACTTCTTGGAAATTAATGTGGAAATTAATGTATTTACTGCTACAGACTTTCCTGAACCTGTCTGTCCTGCTATTAGCAAATGTGGCATTTTTACAATATCTATTAGCTTATCTCTTCCAACTATATCTTTTCCCAGAATCACTTTTAACTCCCCATTATCAAGCTCTTTATTTTTTATAATATTTGAAAAATGTACTGATTCTTTAATTTTATTTGGTGTTTCAATTCCAATAGTATTTTTTCCAGGAATTGGTGCTTCTATACGAATACTTTCCGCTGCAAGATTCATTGCTATATCATCTGAAAGTCCTGTAACTTTACTTACTTTTATACCCTTTGGAATAACAATCTCATATCTAGTAATTGTTGGTCCATATTCATAGTTAACAACTTTTGCTTCCACTCCGAATTCTTTTAAAACGTTTTCTAGATGTCTTACATTTTCTCTTATACTCTTTTCAATCTTTTCCTTCTTTTTATAATCCATCGGCTTAGACTTAAATATTTCAGCAATAGACTTTTTCACAATATCATCATATCCCTGACTACTATCAAGCATTGCATTTGCTTCTCTCAGTTCTTCTTCTAGTACCTTTTTCACAGCTCCACTGTTTTCAAATGCTTCGAGTTTCGGAAACTGCTGAAAATTGGGATCCATTTGAGCCGAATTAACTACCGACTCTCTTCTTAAAGGCGTTACAATTTCAAGTTTTGGTTCTTTTTCCTCTTCTTCCTGATTTTCTTCTGTTTCAGATGACTCTTTTATCTTCCCATTATTTTCAATTTCAGATACTTCTTGTTCTTTTTTATCTAAATTTTTTTCATCATTTTCATTATTTTTTAAATTATCTGACAAATCTGTAACATTCTCAGTTTTAGCTTGCTGTTTTTCCTTATTATCTTTTTCTTTATTCTCAGATTTTTTAGAATTTTCCAAAATTTTCTGTTTTTCCTTTTCTTCGAAAATTTCAATCCATTCCTTTTCTTTTTCAGCTAATTCCTCTTTGGAATAGACTTCCGTTTTCTGCAAAAAGTTATCCTTTGGCTTTTTAGCAATTTCAAAACTCAGCTTTTCACTTCTCGACTGAATAATTTTTGCCTTGAGCATTTCCCTCTGATAACGTTTGTAATCTGTCTTTTTCAAGTTTTCTGCATATTTTTTTGCTTTCAGCTTTCTCTTTTTTTCCTTATAGTCGTCGCTCTTATAGTATCTTACAACTTCTCTTAGAAGTTCATAACCAAGCTCTATATAGTCCTTTAACAAAAGGCAGACAGATAATGCCAGCACAACAACCAATCCAATAGTCATCCATTTCAGATGCAAAATCTTATAAAACGGCATCGACAGCAGGGCTCCTGGAACTCCTCCGCTTTCACGGTTAAACCCTATTTCCAGAAGTTTTCTTCCCGCTTCAGTAAATACATTCGGCAAAGGATTCTCACCAACTGAACTTTTTACTAGAAACATGGATAGACTCAGAAATACTCCGATAAGTGCAACAACTTTCCCCTGCGTTATATCAACCCTTATTTTCTCGTAAAAAAACAGAACTATTCCGTATAGCATGGCGACAATCGCTATAAACCATGTCATTTTTCCAAAAAAGAGCATAATTCCACCCAGTATAAGTGAAAAAACATTTTCCCCAACATTGTCACTCAACATGCTTGATTTATTTGTCAGAAGTATTGTTAATACAAGTCCAGCAGCAAACCATATTACACCTTCGATTTTTCTTTTATTCATTTTGCTATCCTTTCTAAAAAATTCCTATCTACTAAAATGTTACACTACTTCCCATTTAAAAAGCAGAAATTAAAAAATTCATACAATCAAAGTCATTTTTTATAAGATTATACTGTTATACAACCTATGTAACTATTAGAATACCCTTTAATTAAATTTTATCATTAAGTATCCACCTTGAAAACTCTTATAATTTTATTTACAGGCATTATGATTAGTAATAATTTTTATTCAATTTTTTATAATGTAAGGACATCAGACACCATGCCCTCTTTTACAATAAGAAATTTTTCAAAATCTAAATGAAAATCTTTTATACAGATACTTTAAGAATTAAATTTAATTTTTTTAACAAGGCTATCGACTTAATTATTATCGAATTTTGCTTCTATTTTTTAAATGGGGGTTAGTATTGATTTTCAAATGTAGTCAAATTTAACTAAAGATTAAATTAGCTATGTAAAATACCACCTGTTTTAAAGCGGTTTTATTATAATATCATACATTATACTATATTTTTTCAATTTTGTCATTTTTTTTATGGCAATATTGCTTAAAATAAAACTTATAAATTCTAACTATATTTATCCAATTCTTAACTTTTTTTATTTTTTTCCCCTATTTTCAAGCATTTTAAATATCTTATCTAATTCTTCTAATTAACTTAGGATTTTACTTGCTTTTACCTAAAATTTCTATTTTTATCAAATATAAAAAGAGCTATCCTATATCGAAATAACTCTTTCTTTATAATTTCTAACTTTTAATTAAATTTTTTTAATTCTGTCATAAATTTAGAATACGGACAATATCCTCCTCTGTTAATTTTACAATTTTTCATTTCTAAAACTGTATGTTTTGGTGGATTTTCTCTTGTCAATTTTTGTGTTTCCCTTATTTGACTCAATGTCTGATATATGTACTCAACTTTTACTTTTCTTTCTCCTGTTTTTTTATCTTTCCAAATTTCAAAGAATACTTTTCCACCAATTGGAGTTTTTTCAACCTGCTCTTCCAGCTTATAATCTTTAAAACCTAACGCAGCCAACATAGCAACTATATTAGAATCATGTCCCACTAATACCGTTACTTTGTGATTTGAAGAATATATATCATTATAAATGTATTTTATCAATGGTTCAGCCACATTCTTAGCTACTTTATCTGTTGCAAATAGTAAATCTTCATATCCATTTTTTATATCTGTTATTTTTTGCCATTTTTCCCTCGTATTTATATTATTTCCAGCAATTTTATCTAGTGGATATCCTTCATAATATTGCAATAACAAAGCATCTCCAATCTGTGTCCCCAATTTTATCGGTCCGTCTACTCCTGGCTCCTTATCCTTTTCAATTTTTAACGTTCCTTCTTCATTAAAAAATTTACATTTTCCTTCCTTCAGGCATTCTTCAGATTTTATATAGTTAATTACATTACTCAATAAAGAGTACGAATCTTTCAATTCCTGATTCTGCTTCTTTAAATTCGTTCCTTTTAATGCTTCTTCCTTAAATTTCACATTATCAGTTGTAATTATCGGATTAAATACAGGATCCATTTTCCCTATTTCCATTTTATGCTCTATTTTAATATCACATCCCGGAAACATCCCTGTTGTAAGTGATTCCCCAGTTGCAATCGTTCTTTGCAGGCTATTTGTATAAATTTGAACATTATCAGGACTTAAGCACTCTCCTTTTTTTATAACTTCATTTTGTATTAACCAGTCATTTATATACTGTCCAAAATAAGTTTCCAGAATAGCGCCTTTTTTTTGTCAAATAGCTTGCAGGAACATCCCAGTTTTCGCATTCATATGGAGTTACCTTCAACAATCTGCTCCCCGGCGATGTTAATGGTGAACGCAGCCCATGCCTACTAAAAATCACAACCTTTTCCAGCTGCAAACTTTCACTGGAGAATATCATCAAGCTACAGAAAATAAATATCAAAAATACTACAATTTTTCTTATTTTTGACATAATACCATCTCCCTATAAAAAATTTTAATAATTAATTTTAATATTTGCTTAATCTCATTATTTATTATGCCTTGAAATAGTATTTTGTCAATTTTATACTAAACCTCATTTAAAAACATGTATCACTGGCTACTGCTTAGAGATAATGGCGAAACTGCACCACTTTACGCAAATCTTTCCTATAAGGAAAAAATAGAACTCTCTTTCCCCCAAATACTTTTTCTCTTTAGCTTAGCCAGCTCCATGTCTCATCAAATTTTTTATCAGCTTCTTTTTTAGCAAGCTCCTCCTGTATTAATTATGATTTTTCATCTTCAGTCAGCACAAATTTTTCTGCGTCTTCCTGTTCTAATATTTTTTCTTCCTGACTTCCAATAATTTTCATCTCTTCCAATTCTCCAGCAACATCCTCATCATCAATCTTAATATCAATCATTTCCCCTATTTTCTCTTTCTCATCTTCAAGACTAGGATTAGTCTTACGCACTAAATCAACCATAAATTCATTGAATGTTTTTCCTGTATGTGTTAATTCCCGTGTTTTTATATAATAACAATGAACTCTATCTTTTTTAGTATAGCTCTCTAAAAATTCACTATTCTCTCGTGTTGTCACAAAATAGTACAAACTATCCTCTACAAAAAATATAAATGGATAGCAGTTAGCTTCAGTATAGTATTTATTTTTTACTAAGCATTCTCCATTAAAATCATCTTGAAAAATGCATTGTTTCCTAACTTCCCAATTTTTGTAAAAAAGCAAACCAATCTTGCCTAATAATCCGCCGTCACTTCTTCCTGCCATCCTAAAAAAGTCTTTTAAATCATCTTTTATAGTTATTTCATAAAATTTCTCAATTTCTTCGATTTCTTCATCATTATAACCCATTGCCTGCCTATTATTTTTTTCCAAATATTTTTTCAATAAATATATAAAACTATTGTTATTTTTCTTGTCATCTGATAAATAATTGTCTATCTTATATGATGTAACATTTTTATCTTTATTTATTATATTTTTAGGTAATAGTTCTCCACTGCAAATTATTGAAAGTGGAACCATTTTAGGATTAAAATAATATATTGAAGATAGCATATATGAGTCAAAGTCTTGCCCTGTATCTTCTATTATTTCGTCATCTAAGTTGTCATCATAAAGATATACATTTAAATTTACTGTGTCTATATAATAATATTGAGAATCTGGCTCAACTGCCAATAAAAATATTTTTGATTTATCGAAATTATTAAATTTTAAGTTTTTAAGTTTTTTCCTGCCATAATTTTGCTCTCTTATTTTATCTCCAACAGTCGTATGGGAATAATAAAAAGTTAATGTCGAAGTTAATAATCCATCACTACTTCTCCCTGCAATTCTCAAAAACTCCCTAAAATCCCCTTTCGCTTCAATATCATACAATTTCTCTATTTTCTTAATTTCCTCTTCACTATATCCTATCGCCTTTCTGTCGTGAAATACTAAATAATTTTTTAGTAAATCTATAAATCTTTTTCTAAAAATTTTTTTATTCATTTTTCTAAACATTCCTTTCAATATTTTTACTTAAATTTATATTAAAAACTTTTTTAGATACTCCCTTTAAAAACAGTTATATCAAAATTAAAATTATCTATTATGAATTTAGGCACTGATACCGAGCATCTATTGCAATTCTCCAGCAACATCCTCATCATCAATCTTAATATCAATCATTTCCCCTATTTCCTCTTTCTCATCTTCAAGATTAGGATTAGTCTTACGCACCAAATCAACCATAAATTCATTGGATGTTTTTCCTGTATGTGTTAATTCCTGTGTTTCCATATTATAAGAATACACATATAATTTTTCCACATCTTTTTCAATTGAAATTAAATAATAAAGACTTTTATTTATCAAAAATACTAAAAAATACTCCTTTATTTCTTCATACAATTCATTATCAATAATACATTTCTCGTCAAAATTCCATTGAAAAATTACATGCTCTCTCACTGTTAAATTTTTATAGAAAATTAAATCATTTTTATTTAATAACCCACCATCACTTCTTCCCGCTATTCTAAAAAAATCCTTTAAATCATCTTTTATTCTTATTTCATAAAATTTCTCAATTTCTTTAATTTCCTCATCATTATATCCTGTTGATTGTTTACCATTTTTTTCTAAATATTTTTTTAGTAAATATATAAAATTATTATCATTTTTCTTATCTTCCGATAAATAATTGTCTATTTTTTGTGGTGTAATATTTTTATTCAAATTTTTTATTTCTTTAGGTAGTAAATCTCCTATAAAATTATCATTATTTGGCTCTTTTATATATATAAGCAATTTCATATATTCATCAAAGTTCATGCTTACTTCTTCTATTTTATCATAACTTCCATAGTATTTATAAACCTTAAAATCATCATCTGATGTTTTGATAAAGTATTCTATTGTTTCATCCTCTACTGAAAATACAAAAATTTTGCTTTCTAAAATATTTTTCATTCCTATTTTACAAAATGCATTTCTATCAAATTCCTGAAATATTAAATTTTTTCTTGGCGTAAAAAAAGGATTATAAAAAACTAAGTACCCATATCCCAAAATTCCACTACTATTCCTCCCCACAATTCTCAAAAACTCCTTAAAATCGCCTTTCACTTCAATATCATACAGTTTCTCTATTTTCTTAATTTCTTCTTCACTATACCCTATTGCTTTTCTGTTGTGAAATACTAAATAATTTTTTAGTAACTTTATAAAACTTTTTTCCTGTATTATTTTTCCCTTTCTTTAGTTATTGCTAATAACAATCATAAAATATCAATTATTTATTATTGCCGTGATAAATTACTACATCATAATTGGGGTGAGTTATCATAAAAAAAAGAAAAAAGTGCAAGCCAGCGTAAATGCCGATTTGCACTATATATTTTAAATTTAATTGTTTTAATGGTGCCCACGCATAATTATTTCGCTAAAAATGGGTATTTGAAATATAAAAGTTGTCAGTAAGTTGCCAGTAAAATTTCAGTTACTTTTTTAAAATTTCTTTTCATAATTTTACTCCTATGTTGAAAATAAATTTATTTTCCTAATAAAAAAGCTCTATTTTTTACAACAAGGATTATCTGAAATTAAACTAAACAATGTATATTTTTTCTTTGGGAAGCATAGATTATGAAAAAGTCCCATTTTGAATACTATTTTAGTGTACCAAAAATTATTTGTCCAAGATTTGGGTACACTCCAAAATTTTAAAGCAAACGACTGGCTGGTGGAATGATTTTAAGATTAATCTGGATATTGAGCTGGAAAATACGGTTAGGGAGAGAACTGCTGCACATAATCAAAATAAAAGCAGATCTCAATCCGTAAAGTTTTTCACTAAATAAATGAATTATGGAAATAATATCTTCTGCTAATTCTTCCTGAATTGATCTTTCTTTTATACCATCAGAAATAATTTTAACTTTTGTTTCAAATTTTTCAAAAAAAGTACTGTTCCGACAATCAATATATTTCATTCCAATAGTATTGATATTATTCCGATAAAATAGTATACTATGAAAAGATTGGAGGGATTTTATATATATTACAGTTAAACAAGTTTCTGAAAAATGGGGAATATCTGATAGAAGAGTAAGAGTTTTATGCTCTGAAGGGAAAATACCTGGTGCATATCAAGAAGGAAGCACTTGGAAAATACCATATGATGCAATAAAACCAACTGATGGAAGATATAAAATTACAGGAACGCTCATTCCAATATTAGAAGAAAAATTAAGCAATCTTAAAGCAAGGAGACCTTTAACAGAAGGGGAACTGGAAAGATTAAATGAAGAATTTTTAACAGAATATACCTATAATTCAAATGCAATTGAAGGGAACACTTTAACTTTACGTGAAACAGACATGATTCTTAAAGGGCTTACCATTAACCAAAAATCATTAAAGGAGCATTTGGAAGTAATTGGACACAAGGAAGCTTTTGAGTAGTAAGAAAACTTGTTAGTGAAAATGTTGAAATATCCGAAAAAGTAATTAAGGATATTCATTATTTGATATTGGCTGATAAGAAAGAGGAATATACTGTAGAGTTCCTGTTAGAATTATGTGAGCAGCTCATGAACCCGTACAACCATATCTAATTATTCCGAAAATGGAAGAATTATTGCAACGGTATAAAAACAGCAAGGAAGACATTGTAACTAAACTTGCCCGTTTTCATATAGAATTTGAAAGTATTCATCCTTTTATTGATGGAAATGGAAGGACTGGAAGATTGTTAATAAATTTAGAACTTATGAAGGAGGGATATCCACCTATAGATATCAAGTTTACTGATCGACTGAGATATTATGAAGCTTTTGATGAATATCATGTAAAGCACAATATATCAGGAATGTCAGATATGTTTGCTAGATATTTAAATCGGAGACTAGATTTATATTTATCTATTTTAGATAAATAAGAATTTTAAAAATTAGAGTGTTCCCAAAACTGTGAACAATTAAACAGGAAATTAGTTTTATTTAACGTAAATTCCAAATATAATATACATTTTCTATTTTTAGATATGATTTATAAGAAAAAAAGTCAGCAAGGTTAAAATGATTGTATGGGAATTTTATCATTACAGATATCCGCCCCTCAAAAAATACTATTAATATTTTATTAATCCAACTAGGTTGGATATTTTGTCGTAGACATTTATATAGTTATTTTGACAAAAGAAGAGGAAAAGAGGCTGACGCCTCTTTTAAAATTATCAAATATATCAGTAAATACCTAAAAAATATGAATTTAATTTCCTTATAAATAAAAAAATCGATTTCTGTATAAAAATCAATTCTTGTTAGTAAGTTAAATTAAATTTGTCCAACTTTTTGGGGAAGTTAATCAGTGGCTCTGTATATTTATTTTATTTTTCCATCTTTATATGTTTTTCTCCTTTTATCTTTATAAGTTTCTTTTCTATCTGAAATTTCTATAATTAATATTAACAAAATATCATTTTTTATTTCAGCTACAATTCTATAGGAACCTACTCTGTATCTCCATAATCCTTTTAAATTTCCTGTTAGTGCCTTTCCTCTTTGTTTTGGATTTTGTGTATCTATTAAGTTTTCTGAAATCCATTTTTTTATAAGTTTAGCGATGGTCTTGTTTGATTTGCTTAATTTTTTTAAATCTTTTTCTGCAGATTCAGTGAACCTAACTTCATAAAATTTTTTTTCATTATAATCCTAGCCTTTTGAATACATCTTCAGCATCAGAAGTTTTTTCAGATTTTGATTTTTCCCATCTTTTCAATATTCTTTTTTCATCTTCTTCAGTTATTTCATCGTATATTTTATCTAAGATTAAGTTACGGACAAAAGATGACATATTAAGATTATTCATACTTGAATATTCTTTTAAGAACTCCAAGTCTTCCTTTTCCATTCTCAATGATAATGTTGGCATTTTTATCCCTCCAATCGTAATATTTATATTACAATTGTACAAAGTATTATTCTATTTGTCAAGATATAAAAAATTCCTTTTTGTTGTTATAAATCATATAACATAAGAACAAAAGTCAGTAAATAATAAAAAAATTATAATTGAATTTTTAAATAATAAACTAAATTTTTCTATAAGTAAATACTTGAAAAGAACAAGACTTATATATCTACCAAAACAGATGGATAATGCCAGATTTCATAGAAAGAATATGTTAGAAAAGATAATTAAGGAAACGGGGCATTGTCTATTATTTCTTCCGCCATATTCGCCGGATTTAAATCCAATAGAAAAATTATGGGCTAATATGAAGAAAAAATTAAAGGACATAGCCCATATAATACACTAGAAGAAGCAGTTACTTCTGTTTTATTTAATAAATTAGTTCAGTTTTAAATAGGTTTTACTATACAAAATAGAAAAGACAGGTTTTCTATTTTAAGAGAAAAGGATCCTTGCTAAGTTTAAAAATCAAAAATCTCATTTTATTTTAATCTTTTACTGCTAATATTACATAAGAATAGAAAATAAATAAAAAAATATGCATTTCCGGAGGTAAGAGAATATATGAAAATAAATGATTTAAATGAAAAATTTGAAGATTTTGAAAAAGAGAATATCAGCAGTGTATTTCAAGGATTGATGAAAATAACAGGTATAGTCGTTTTAGCAGTTTTTCTTGTATTATTTAAGAGAATGATATATATGCAATATTATCTTTCTTTTATAATGAAATTTAGGGGTACAGATGTAAAAGAAAAAATAACAATGCTAGCTGCAATATTTACATTATTTTCTCTTATTGTAATAATTGTATCAGCTATTATTTTTATAAAAATGATAAAAGACTATTTTAATGAAAATAGTATGGAATTATCTCATAAAATAAAGTATTATGTAATAATTTTCATAGGAGTTTTAATTATTATAAATTCGATTATTGGAACATCTGAAGTTCTTAAACAGATGAAACTCAACTTTACTTTCATTCAGAAAACAATGCTGTTTTTATTTTCCGGAATTCCTTCAGGAGTAATAGCAACATCAGCAACTGCATTTTTTTCAGTAGTCTTTTTATTTTCAGTAAAAACATACGAAAAGAAATTGTATGAACACAGAATAATAGGAATAATTTATACTGCTATTGTTTCAATAATAGGATTATTAGGAATCAATTTTATAATGGAACTTTCTAACTTGTATAAAAATTACTCTTTTAAAGTGGGGCATGAGTTTAAGCTTTTTATTCATTTCTTAAAATTTATATTGAGGTATAAAAATTTATACATTGAGATATTTAATATGTATTTCTGTGTAAATTTATTTGTAATAATATTTTTAGGAATTTTGCTGATTTTTTCTAAAAAAAATAGAGAGGGTGAATAAAATGAAAAAAATGTATACAATTTTTATATTATTATTAGGAGTATTCAATTTATCATGTTCTGAAAGTAAAACAGGAACATATTCTGAAAATAAGACAGAAAAAAATATATTTAATACAATTGTAGACACAATTAGTGGGGCTAAATTTGAATATAATGTTGCTGAAAGTACTCCTGATACTTTTAATTTAGTACATCTGTTTCTTCCTGAATCTTACGATGCTCAGCTGCTTAATGATAAACACCCTGAAAATATCAGAAATTATGAAGCTGCCGATATTTTTGACCTTTTATTTGAAGGACTTGTCAGAATTGATGAAAATGGGAAAATAGTTCCCGGACTGGCAGAAAAATGGGAAACAGGCAAGGATAAAACCAAGTGGACTTTTCATCTGAGAAAAGGATTGAAATATTCTGACGGAACTCCTATAAAAGCTGAAGATTTTAAAACTGCATTGTTGAGAATGCTGAATCCTGAGATAATATCTCCGAATACGGATATCCTTTTTCTTATAAAGAACGGCAGAGAATTTTATGAAGGAAAGGTAAAAGCTGAAAATGTAGGGATAAAAATATTGGATAATAATGAAACTATTGAACTGGAACTAACCAAGCCGATAGGATATTTTGATATGTTAATGACAAAAGTAGAATTTTCACCTTTAAATCAGGAATTTTTTGGGAAATTAGGAGAAAAATACGGAAAAATACCTGAAAATATTTTATATTCAGGACCTTATATCATAAAAAGTATAGGAAAAAGAAAATTATTATTGGAAAAAAATAAAAATTACTGGAACGGTAACAGTATAAAAATGAATAAAATCAATATTTATGGTGGTTTGTGGGATGGAAATGACTATAAAAGAATTGCTGAAAGCAAAGGAATAGACGCAACTGTTGTATATTCCCAGTTCTTTTCAAGAGCCAAACTGAAAAATGATATGAAAGAAACACAGAGACTATCTGCAGGTTCTTCTTATTATTATGTTTTCAATACTAAAGTAAAAACATTAAGTAATCCTAAAGTCAGAAAGGCTATAGATGCTGTAATGGCAGGAGAAACAAGGAGAGAATACGGATTTGTTCCAGGATACATCAGTATTAATGGCAAAAATTTCTCTGTTTTAGCTGCAAAAAATGGAAAAGCTGAAAGTAGGAGTTATCATTACAAAAATATAAAAGAATTATTAGATGAGGGATTAAAAGAATTAGGAATAAGTAAAATGCCTGTTTTAAATATTGCTATTAAAGAAAATTCCATTGACGGGTTCTCAGAAAATTTAAAAAAACATCTTGGAATAGATGTCGAAGTTACAAGAATGTCTTATAAGGATTTAATTTTAAAATCAAGAAAAAAAGATTTTGATATTATTGAAAATGAAATTTTGTTAGGATTTAATGACCCGATACTTTACCTTGAAAGATTTGTATCAGACAGTCCTTATAATTACGGTTCTTATTCTAATTCTGAATATGATAAACTTATAAAAATTGCCTCTGAAACAAAAGATATTAACATCAGAACGGATGCTCTAATCAAAGCTGAAAATATATATGAGAAAGAAAATCCTGCAGCAAAAATGGGCTACGGTGAAATTACTCATATTATTCTTGAAAAACCAGGAATAAAAGAACTGAAATTAGTTCCTTATGGCGGGATTTTATATTTAAGAAATGTTAATAAAGCTAAATAGAAGTTTAAAAAAGGCTCTTTGTCAAGTGTAACAAAAAGTAAAAATTTAATTTAATTTAATAAAATTAGACTGACATACTTCAGTCTTTTTTGTTATAATAAATTTAGACATATTTTTTGAAATTTTAATGTTTTGAAAAATAGGAAGGCTTATATTAATAAATAAAGTAAAAGGTGGGGGATTTTGTGAAAAGTATAAGAGGGGGATTTTTATTATTACTATTTTTTTGTTTTCTAACTGGTTGTGGAAAATTTTTTAATGAAGGTAATTCTTCTGAATTTAATATTATAGTGAAACTTATACTGGAGTGTCCCCCAAAATTTAGACTATTTTTAAGCAATTTCTTTGTTTCCTTTCTTTATGCTTTCTTCTTATTCATTCGGACTTGTAAATCCTATTTTACTGTGTATTCTGCTGTTATTATACCATATTTCTATATACTCGTACATTCTACTTCTTAAACTTTCTAGACTTTCAAAGTTTTCATTATGTACATATTCTTTTTTCAATGTTACATGGAATGATTCTATACACGCATTATCATAAGGATTTCCTTTTCTACTGTAAGATATGCTTATGCCTTTTTTTGCACAAAATTTACGATATTCTTTACTCATATACTGGCTTCCTCTATCTGTATGTATTATCAGATCAGTTATATCCCCTCTTTTATATATCGCCATTTTTAAGGTGTCGATAACTAATTTTATATCCATAAATTTTCCAACCTTATGTGATATTATTCTTCTGCTGTGCAAATCCATTATACTTGATAAATAACACCACCCGTCCTTTCTTGTCCAAATATATGTTATATCACTTACCCATTTTTCATTTAATTTTTCTGTATCAAAATTTCTTTTTAAAATATTTCTTGCTGCTTCTTTTATATCTTCTGATTTGTTATAATTTCTAAATTTTTTATGAATTATTGACTTTATCTGGTTTTCCTTCATCAACCTTCTAACTCGTTTTATGTTTACTTCTAATCCTAACTTTCTTAGTTTTTTATGAATTCTTACTGCTCCGTAAGTTTTTCTGCTGTCTTGCCATATTGATTTTATTATATCATACAAAATTTCATTTTCTATATCCCTCTGTGTCTTGACCTCTTTAACCCAGTAGTAATAGCTGCTTTTTTTAATGCCTATTAAATTAATTATTCTTGATTTTGAAACATTAAACTCATTGAATAAAGTCTTTACTAATGCGTACTTGTCAACAGTCCTTATTTTTTCATCAATATGGCTGATGCCTTTTTTAATATGTCAATATCTAATTCCTTTTGTTCCAGATCTTTTTCTAATTTTTTATTTTTTCCATTTCTTGTTGCAGTTTCCTTTTTAAGTCCATGATTTCATTTAAAGCTTCGTTAGCATTGTATTTTTTATCTATGATTCCTTTAAATTCTTTTTCCCATTTTCTGATTGTTGCCGTTGCTACCCCATATTCATTTTCTAATGATTTTTTTGTTCTTCCATCTTCCAGCAATTCTAAAATTAACATTTTAAATTCCTTTGTATACCTTTTACTTCTCTTGTTCATAATCAAATTCCTCTCCTTAACTATATTTTAACAAATAGGAAACTAGTTTTCAAATTATTTGTCCAAGATTTTGGGTACACTCCAACTGCAAAGTACCATAAATAAAAGAAAAAAGTGCATTTCAGCATAAACACTGACTTGCACTATATATCACATTTTTAGCTATTCTAATGGTGCCCAGACGCGGAATCGAACCACGGACACAGGGATTTTCAGTCCCTTGCTCTACCGACTGAGCTATCTGGGCAAATGGCGGAAGTGACGAGACTCGAACTCGCGACATCTTGCGTGACAGGCAAGCACTCTAACCAACTGAGCTACACCTCCAAATAAATGGTGGTCACAACTGGGCTCGAACCAGTGACCCCCTGCTTGTAAGGCAGGTGCTCTCCCAACTGAGCTATGCGACCACACTTATATTACTTAATAAGTATAGCATATCTTTTTCTATTTTTCAACTACTTTTTTTCCCAAAAAAAATTTTTTTCATAACAATATATTCTACCAGTAAATTTCTCTTCCATATTTTCCAAAGGCAGAAAGTATTCTTCCCTCATCATTTGTCTTAATCTGATAAAATTCTACCCTTTTTTTAAAAGTTCTGTTTACTTCCTTTACGAGTTCTCTAAAATCGAGTCTGTTGTTAGCCGTAAAATAAAATATAAGCTTGCTTTCATCAAACGTATATTCCCCGATAACAAGATTCATTTCAGGAAGCAGTTCCTTTACTATTTTTTTACACTTAAAATAAGCATCATCCGCTTTTTTATCCAGTTCCATCAATTTTTGAACCTCTCTGCTTGAAAGCTTTCTTTTAACTTCCCTAATTTTTAAGTCATCTTGTTCGCTATTTTCCTTATTCAAAGCAATTCCTAAAACTATTCCAATCTGCTCTCCACGGATAGTGTCAACAAGCACATAATCCCCTTTTTTATAATTTTCAGTATCGTTTATCATAAACGGATAAACTTTTTTTGTCTTTCTGAACTTAATATTTATTATCTTCACAATATTCCACCTTCTAAAAAACTAAAATATCCCTTCTCACTTATTATAAGATGATCCAGAAGCCTTATTTCAAGACTTTCAAAAACCTCTTTTATTTTTTTTGTCAATCTGATATCGGAATCTGATGGTCTTAGTGAACCTGCTGGATGATTATGCACTAGAATTACTGATTTCGCATTGTATTCAAAAATTTTTTTTATCAGTTCACGTATGTAGACTGTACTTCTGTCAATTGTTCCACGAAACAGCTCCTCTTCCTTCAGAAGTTCATTCTGAGTATTTAAAAAGAGTACTTTAAACACCTCAACATCTCTTTTCAGTAACGAATATTCTAAATAATTCATAAGTTTTACATTACTGGATAAGGTAATTTTTTTATTATGTACTTTTTTGTAAAGTCCATTTTCGATTATCTCAAACAGAAGTTTCAGAAACACTATCATTCTTTCAGTCACATACTTATTTTTTCTTAGTTCCTCCTCAGACTGTTTCAGAAGCGTATACAAATCTCCATATTTTTTTAGCAAATTCTTAGCAATTCCCCTACAATTCTTTCTAATAACAGTATACGTGAGCAGCAGCTCCAGAAGTTCATAATCCAGAAATCCCTTCACTCCTGTTGAAAGGAATCTCTTCCTAAGCCGTTCTCTATGCCCTTTTTCCTGCTCTTCAGTCAATTTATTTCCAAATATCATCTCTCTATTATCCTCTATCATTTTCCCCCCAAAAAATGCATATCAAACTTTATACAAACAGTTTATCATAAAACGAAAAAAATAACAACATCTCCAAAATTCATTTCAATATTGAATCATTAAAAATTTCAATTAATAATTTGTCAATTTTCCTTTACTAATTGTTCCCTTTATATTAAACTTGTCATCAAAATATGTCAAATCTGCAACATACCCTTCCTTTATAAATCCATATTTTTCATCCACAGCTACAGCCTCTGCTGGATAAGAAGTAGCCATTCTAAGTGCTTCTTCTAGAGAAACATGAACTTTCTCTACAAGATTTTTTACTCCATCAATCATAACTAAAGCCGATCCACCTAGCGTCCCTTCTGGCGAAACACATTTACCATCCTTATACAAAACTCTATTTCCTTCAAACATAAATTCTGTCATATTATCAGTTCCAGCAGGACTAACAGCATCTGTCACAAGATAAAGCCGATCTTTCAATATTTTCTTAGCAATTTCCACAGAAGCAAAATCCATGTGAAGCCCATCAACTATTATCCCACAGTTTGTAGTGTCATTATTGAATAAAAATCCTACAACTCCTGGCTCTCTTGAATCCAATGCTCTCATGGCATTATACAAATGCGTAGCACAATTAAAATAGTCTTTCTTTTCCATACATTCTTTATACGTTGCATTCGTATGCCCCACAGCGATATTAATCCCTGCTTTTTTTAATATTTCAAGATGTTCGACTTTAGCCTTTTCAGGTGCAATTGTTATTATTTTTGTAGCTTCAGATCCTGCATTCGCTATTTTTTCTACCATTTCATCAGATAAAACCCTTATATATTCAGGACGATGAATTCCTTTTTTCTCAACACTTATATAAGGTCCTTCTATGTGAAGCCCCAAAACTCCAATTTCTTCCTTATCTTTTATTTCATTCATAAGATTTAGAGCTTTTTCTATTTTCTCATCTGGAGAAGTTATAAGTGTTGGCAAAAACGAAGTACATCCGTATCTCTTATTAGTTTCATTCATTATCTCAAGTGTCTTTCGTGAAATATCATCATTAAACAGCACTCCTCCACATCCATTAATCTGCAAGTCAATAAATCCTGGCGACAAAACCATCCCTTTGGCATCGACCAATTCCTGATTTTCTAATTCTTTTTCATCAATCAATGAAAAATTTGTTACTTTCTTTATAAATTTTCCTTCCAAAACAACGGTGTCTTCCTCAATAAACTTTTCTCCATCAAATATCTTTGCATTCTTTATAATCATTTCAATAATTCCTCTCTATTTTGCTAATTCTATTAAATATTTTTTATATTCTTCCAAATTCAAATTTTTTGCCTCAATTTCCTTAAAATATCTGTACGTTTTAACTTTTATATCCGAAGCTGCCATTTCATCAATTACTAATACAGCCCTTCTATGCAGCTGCAAAGCAGAAATTGTCCAAAGATGATTTACTCCGCCTTCTACGCCATGATAAACTGCACGAGCCTTTTTGTAACCATTTGCAAGAATCATAACTTCCTTTGAATCCATAAGTGTTCCTACACCTATTGTTAATGCCCATTTTGGTACTTTTTCAATATCATTGTCAAAAAATCTAGAATTTGCCAAGATTGTATCATAAGTCAGATCCTTGTCACGTGTGTGTGATGAAAGCGATGAACCTGGCTCATTAAATGCAATATGTCCGTCTTCTCCAACTCCACCTAGAAATAACTGTATTCCACCTGCTGCCTTTATTTTGTTCTCATAATCTTCACATTCTTTTTCCAAATCCTCGGCACATCCATTCAGAATATTTATATTTTCTTTTTTTATATCAATATATTTAAAAAAGTTTTCGTTCATAAAATAATGATAACTTTGTGGATCTTCTGGTTTCAATCCCACATATTCATCCATATTAAAAGTTACAATATTTTCAAATGATAATATTTTTTCATTGTATAAATTTATCAATTCCTTATAAGTTGCAAGCGGTGTAGAACCCGTAGGAAGTCCTAATACAAAAGGCTTTTCTTTTGTAGGATTAAATTTTAATATTTTCTTAGCTATCTGATATGCACTCCATTTTGCAACTTCATCAGCATTTTTCAAAATAATTACACGCATTCAATTCACTTCCCTTAATAATTTTAAAAATTTAAATTTCTATTAAAACAAATCTATTACTATTATATAACCTTTTTCAATTATGTCAAGCATATTTTCAAACTTAATAATTTTGTTTGGAAAAAACTAAAAAAAATTGTATAATTTAACTGATGTTATTAATATAGAAAACTATATGTAAATAAATAAATTAATTAGGAGGAAATATGAAAACATATTTAGTGACAGGTGCCGCAGGCTTTATCGGTGCCAATTATTTAAAATATATTTTAAATAAATATAAAAATGATGAAATTAAGGTAATTGTCGTAGACGTGCTAACTTATGCTGGAAATTTAGGTACAATTGCTGAAGAAATTAAAGATAAAAGAGTAAAATTTGAAAAAGTTGATATTCGTGACCAAAAGGAAATTGCGAGAATTTTTTCTGAAAATGAAATTGACTTTGTTGTAAACTTTGCAGCTGAATCACACGTTGATCGTTCTATTGAAAATCCGCAGATATTTTTAGAAACAAACATTCTTGGTACGCAAAATCTTTTGGAAAATGCTAAAAAAGCATGGACTGTTTCAAAAGATGAAAATGGATATCCAGTTTACAGAGAAGGTGTAAAATATTTACAAGTTTCCACAGACGAAGTTTACGGAAGTCTTTCAAAAGATTATGACACAGCGATTGACTTGGTAATTGATGATGAAGAAGTGAAAAAAGTTGTAAAAAATAGAACGAATTTAAAAACTTACGGAAAAAATTTCTTCACAGAAAAAACTTCACTTGACCCAAGAAGCCCATATTCAGCTTCCAAAGCGAGTGCCGACCACATCGTAATTGCCTACGGTGAAACTTACAAAATGCCAATAAATATTACAAGATGTTCAAACAACTACGGACCTTACCATTTCCCAGAAAAATTAATCCCACTTATGATTAAAAACGTACTGGAAGGTAAAAAGTTGCCAGTTTACGGAAAAGGGGACAATGTAAGGGATTGGCTTTACGTAGAAGATCACTGTAAAGGAATCGACTTAGTTTTAAGAAATGCCAATATTTACGAAATTTACAATATTGGTGGTTTTAACGAAGAACAAAATATTAATATTGTAAAACTGGTTATCGACATTTTAAAAGAAGAAATTGAAAATAATGACGAATATAAAAAAGTTCTAAAAACTGACTTGCAAAATATAAATTATGATTTGATTACTTATGTTCAAGATAGACTTGGACACGATATGAGATATGCTATTGACCCTTCTAAAATTGCAAGGGATTTAGGATGGTATCCAGAAACAGATTTTGAAACAGGTATCAGAAAAACTGTAAAATGGTACTTGGAACATCAGGAATGGGTAAACGAAGTAGTCTCAGGAGATTATCAAAAATATTACGAAGAAATGTACGGAAATAAATAATCAAATTTATATAAAAAAAGGAGCAAATTAATGAACAATTTTACAATAAAAGAAACCCCAATAAAAGATTTAGTAATAATCGAGCCAAAAGTTTTTGGAGATGAAAGAGGATTTTTTATGGAAACTTACAACCAAAAATCCTTTGAGGAATTAGGACTTACCATGAACTTCGTCCAAGACAATCACTCAAAATCCAAAAAAGGGGTTTTACGTGGACTTCACTTCCAGACAAAACACACTCAAGGAAAATTAGTACGAGTAATAAAAGGAAGTGTCTACGATGTGGCAGTTGATTTAAGAAAAGGAAGCGAAACTTTTGGAAAATGGTACGCAGTAAAATTATCTGCTGAAAACAAATTAATATTCTACGTTCCAGAAGGCTTTGCACATGGATTTCTAACACTTGAAGATGAAACAGAATTTGTTTACAGATGTACAGATTTATATGCTCCAGAATACGACAGCGGACTTTTATGGAGCGACAAAACTTTAAATATCGACTGGAAATTTGAAGAATTTGGAATAAATCTCGATGAACTAACAATTTCTGAAAAAGACAAAGTTCAGCAGAAATTTGATGAAAACAAAAATTATTTTGAACAATAAAAAAAACACTCTAAAATTAGCTATTTCTTGTTGAGATAGCTTTTTTTTTACAAAAAAGACAGAAAAAACTTCTTTTCAAAAGCCTTCCTGCCTAAATCACTTCTATTTACTCTACTTAATAATACACTCGTTGTTTTCTTATACAACTATATCCCCAAGGAGTTGGATCACAATATTTAGCTCTCTCCGCCTTAACTTCTTTCCAAAGTGCTATATCACGTGCACTGCACCCAACAACACTTAATCCAAATAAAACCACTACCAAAATCCTAACTAATTTTTTCATGTCAGTCACTCTCCTACAACATTTTTTATTGATTTTTATTTTTTCTGATAAACCCTTACATAATCAACTTTCATTTCTGTCGGAAAATCCACATCCCCATCTTCACCAGTAATTTTACTTAACGCAACATTTATTATTATAAAGTAAGGCTGATTAAATGGATTCTGTAGCCCTTTCCTTTCAAGTTCCTTGTAAGAGAATTTTTTATATACTTTATTATTAAATAACCATTTTATTTCTTTGTCATCCCATTCTACTGCATAAGTATTAAAGTTAGTCAATTTTTCTCTAGGCCATTTACTTAGCTTATAATCATCTCCATCAAACGTTTCATATGTGTTATCGCTCTTCAGTACGTGAAGCGTTCCAGTCGCACGTCTCATATCGTTTCCATACGTTTCCACTATATCTATTTCCCCAATAGCTGGTCCTCCTGACGCTTGAGAATATCCCGCAGGCCACATCCAAAACGCAGGCCAAGTTCCTACACCTTCTGGCATAGCCGCCCTCATTTCAATTTTTCCATATTGAATATTGTAAGTATTTCTCGTATGTACTGCCCCTGAACTGTAAAGAATTCGTCTCTCTGTTCCATTTACATTAACCTTTTTATTAGTCTCCTTTTTCAATTTAATAACCATATTCCCATTTTCAATTTTTACATTGTCCTTAAGATAATAGTGCTTTGCATCAAACCCATACTGATTAACTAAGTTTCCATTTTCATCTAGATAATTTCCGGGATTCCATGGGTTTCCATAATCCCAATAATCCCATTTTTTTGTATCTAACTGACTTCCGTTAAATTCATCATACCACACTAATTTCCATTCTTTACCCTTAATTTTTGAAATAAAAGAATTTATTTTATTTTTTTTAGATTTCTTTCTTCCTTCCTCTTTTACAATTTCGATGTTTTCAGTCTTTCTACTAATATCTTGCATTTCCTTTTCTCTAACTTCCATCCTACCTTCATTTTTTACTCCAATATTTTCTTCTCCTGCTGCAAACACAGTATTTCCTATTATTATCAGCAGAATTGCTCCCAAAAACATTTTTTTCATATGTCATATTCTCCTTTTTAAATTATACTCAAATCTTCCATTAAATAATTCTTATGCAAAGTTATATACCTAAATATTTTATACTAATTTAAAAGGAAAATCAATTAGAAAACTTTTCTTAAAAATAGATAATTTCATTAAAATAACCTTATTTTTTATACATATCTCTCCTCGACTAAACATTAACTGATAATAAATACTAAAATTCCTAAAAAAATCTTTTCTAAAACATGTCTTAAAACTCTAAAATCAGTAATATTTTTAATGATTGTCAAATAAAATACTCATAATCAGTTGAAACATTGCTGTCATATCTACTACAATATAAAGAAAAAGCATAGAAGAAGCACGCAAAGAAAATATGAAATCTCAAAGAATTAATGGAATAAAAAACATACATTTCCTAAAACTAAAACAGGACATCCAGGCAAATATTTCCAATGCTGTCCTTCGGATTGCCTGCAGTAGTACGCCCTGTAGAGATTTTCCTAAACATTTTGGTTCACTGAAAACTATGTTTTCACGTTTTTATAAATGACACGATAAAGATACTCTTTATAAGTTCTCTTTTTGAAGCAGAGAAACTTCTTATTTTTCATAATCCTATAGCCACGATAATACAAAATCATAATTACAAGCCTGTTAGACACAGGCAACTTTTGCAGATATCCATATCTTAAATGTTCAACCCTGTATGCTTTATTCAAAAGTTCCATCATTTTATCAAAGGAATTTTTTAATACCAAAAATTCTCTGATATTTTTTTATTTCTTTAATATTATTTATCATTTTTATTACCAGTATTATTATCCCCTAATATTATTCTTTAAACAGTATTATCGAATTAGGTCAATTTTATAAACTTTAAAATATTTGATTTTGATTATTTCCAAATATATTCTATTTTATTTCATATAAATACAAAAATAATTTCTATAATAATTTATTTTTTATATTTTTTCATACATTCTCTATTTTTCTCTTTTCTCTCCTTATCAAAAAACCATCCCCACTTATTAAAATATTTTATAGCTGAATTCACATGCAGGAGCATCATTTTCCGTGACTTATAAGATGCCTTACCATGCTCATGAATTATCTCCGCCTCTGGATAAAAAACAGTCCTATACTTCTTTCCAACCCGCCTACACAAATCATAATCTTCCATATACATAAAATATCTCTTATCAAACCCACCAATTTCCTTCAAAACATCTGTTCGTACAAAAATAAAACACCCCGACAAAATCGGAACATCGATTATTTCCTTATAATCATACCATTTCATTTCATAATCATAATCCAATTTCTTAACAACCGATTTTAATGGTAAAAATCTTCTAAATATCAAATTCACAGGCGATGGCAACAATCTACAAGATTTTGTCACTTTTCCATCAGTTCCATATATTTTTGGCCCAATCTGCCCAATATTTTTATTCTCCCTCATATATTCTACAATTTTCTCAATAGTATTTTCCTCAAAAAAAACATCAGCATTTACCATCAAATGAAACTCTGATTTTGTGTCTTCTGAACCCAGTCTCTTAATCACAACATTATGCCCTGCTCCAAATCCACCATTTGAATTATTAAAAATATACTCAATTCTATCATCTAAAAATTCTTCTACAAACTTTCTTAATTCATCCTTTTCAGAATTATCTGAAATCCACAGTTTAAATCTAAGTTCTATCTTCTGAAAACAACATATAATCTTCTTTAACTCTTCCTGCTTCGTATTATAAGTAACAATACAAGCTGTAAAATCATACATAATCTAACCTCTATCCACATTTTTTATTAAAAAAATTATACTATTTTTCCCATAATCAAACAACTAAATTTTTACATATCGTACTTCTCTTATCTTAATTTTACCATTTCATTTTTTATAAATCCATTAGTATTAATAAAAATTCTTTAAACCATTATAAATCAATCTATAACAGTTAGAAATTAGACATAAATTCTCTATCTATATTTACACTTGATAACACAATAATAAATCGTATAAAAAATAAAAGTAACATTTTCTAACTAGTATGTAATCAAAATTCATGAAATACCCCTATCCAAATATAAAATAACATAAAAACATTCAAAAGTTATATAAAATTGTATATATAATAAAACCTATTTAAAACTGAACTATTTTATCAAACAAAACAGAAATAACCGTTTCTTTTATGAAAGGTCTCCTGTATCCTTCTTGAACTTTATCCAGCCATACAATATGCTGGAACTTATATTGAATTGAAATAACGTTTTTGTCTTTCCATTCTCAAAATAAAAATTTAAAATTCTTTTTCTGTAATTTTTTTGTATGCTGTAATATTATTATACCATATTTCTAGGACGTTTTTATATAAGTTTTGCTATAAATCACGACAAACACATGAAAAAAATCTGAAAAAAGAGATATAATATTACTGATGAAAGAAACTGATAAAAATGTCAGAAGATAGTCAAAATCTAAAAGAATTTTACTCAAATATAGAACAAGCGATAAACTTCAAAAATAAAATACAAGTTAAGTGACATTGTTGTAATTATTATTTTTGCTATACTTACAAATATTGAAAATTAAAGAATTTGAGAAATTGTATCTTAAAGCATTAAAAAGATACTTGGAGTTCCTTCACATGACTATTCAAAGAGTCATGCTACAATAGGCTTGAAATTATAGAAGTTTTTTTGACAAAATGGATGGAACTAAAAATTTCTGGGAAAGATAAAAAAATAAGAAGGATATTGAACATTAACGGGAATTTATCAAACAGGATGAAAAATAAAAACAATAGTTCATTAGATATAGCATCTACATATTCAAAAGAAGATGGGATATGCTATTCACAAGTAGCAACTGAAGGAAAAGAAAATGAGATAGAAGCGATATTACGCCTGCTTGATAAAATCTCAATAAAAGAATGCATAGCTACAATAGGAACTCAAAAAGAAATCATAAGAAAGATAGAGTAGAAGATGGGCATTTCTCTCTTCAAGTAAAAGGTAATCAGAATACTTCAAAAAAAGAAGCTATAATTACAAAGGATACAGAAAAAAATAAAGAACGAAAGAAAATATAGCCGGAAGAGAGAAAACAAGGGAATATTACTATACAAAAGAAATAAGGAATTGAAAGAAGTAGGGGAGATAGGTGTATCAATTTTAACCACGGAAGTAGACGGAAAAAACAGAAACAGAGAAGATACTAGATAATCAATATAACAGGAGGAGTAGAGGAATTTGTAAGAGCAGTAATAGTGAAGCCAATATAAAATGACCTAAAAATATAATAGTATTACGATATATGAAAAAGGTTATGGAAAAACAAAAACATCATTTCAATTCAACATAAATTCCAGAACATTGTATGGATAGATAAAATTTAAGAAAAAGACAGAAGATTTTTCATTAAGAAAATAGACATTGAACAAAAATGCAGCATATTTTAAGGAAATTAGCAATATCGACACTGGAACTGTCATTCAGAAAGAAATTTATCAGAAGGATAAAGATATATATTTGAAGGGAAGAGCAGATAAGAGATATAAATCAAACTGAATTCCTTTTTGAACAAAAAAATGGCGTCCCCGGTTGGACTTGAACCAACGACCCTCTGATTAACAGTCAGATGCTCTAACCAGCTGAGCTACGGAGACGCAAAGAAAAAAGTTTGGCAACTTCCTATTTTCCCGGGACGAATCCAAGTATCGTAGGCGCAGGCAGACTTAACTGCCGGGTTCGAAATGTGACCGGGTGTATCCCTGCCGCTATGATCACCAAACTATGTAAGATTAAATTGTATGAACTAAGACAATGAGAAATAAATAGTAGAAGTAAAAGACTACCTAAAAAGCATATGTAATATTAGTACCAGTCAGCTAAACGCATTACTACGCTTACACCTCTGGCCTATCGACCATGTGTTCTCCATGGATACTGCGAGTACTCATCTCAAAGCCGGCTTCCCGCTTAGATGCTTTCAGCGGTTATCCGTTCCAGACGTGACTACTCAGCCGTGCCACTGGCGTGACAACTGATACATCAGAGGTCTGTCCAACCCGGTCCTCTCGTACTAAGGTCAGATCTTTTCAGTACTCAAGCGCCTGCAGTGGATAGGGACCGAACTGTCTCACGACGTTCTGAACCCAGCTCGCGTGCCTCTTTAATGGGCGAACAGCCCAACCCTTGGGACCTTCTCCAGCCCCAGGATGAGACGAGCCGACATCGAGGTGCCAAACACTTCCGTCGATATGGACTCTTGGGAAGTATCAGCCTGTTATCCCCGGGGTAGCTTTTATCCGTTGAGCGACGGTCCTTCCATTCGGAACCGCCGGATCACTAACTCCCACTTTCGTGCCTGCTCGACCCGTCAGTCTTGCAGTCAAGCTCCCTTATGCGTTTACACTCTTAGGCTGATTTCCATCCAGCCTGAGGGAACCTTTGAACGCCTCCGTTACTCTTTGGGAGGCGACCGCCCCAGTCAAACTGCCCATCTAGCACTGTCTCCGTTTCCAGATTAGAATTCCGACGGCATATGGTTGGTATTCCAACAGCGACTCTGCCAAGACTGACGCCTTGGCTTCATAGTCTCCCAACTATCCTATACACATGCAGCCAGAACCCAATGCCAAACTACAGTAAAGCTCCACGGGGTCTTTCCGTCCTACTGCAGGTAGCCGGTATCTTCACCGGCATTACAACTTCACCAGGTCTCCAGCCAAGACAGCTCCCAAATCATTTCACCATTCGTGCAGGTCGGAACTTACCCGACAAGGAATTTCGCTACCTTAGGACCGTTATAGTTACGGCCGCCGTTCACCGGGGCTTCAATTTGAGTCTCTCAACCCTCCTCTTAACCTTCCGGCACTGGGCAGGTGTCAGCCCATATACGTCGCCTTTCAGCTTAGCATAGACCTGTGTTTTTGGTAAACAGTTGCTTGGGACTCTTCACTGCGGCCTGTTTCCCCTCAGGGTGTTTCTCCCATCAGGTATATCAGGCACCCCTTCTCCCAAAGTTACGGGGCCATTTTGCAGAGTTCCTTAGCTAGAGTTATCCTGTCGGCCTTAAGTTTCTCACTCTGTCCACCTGTGTCGGTTTACAGTACGGGCGCTGCTTCTCATCGATAGAAGTTTTTCTCGGCAGTGTAGGATCTGCAGCTTATGCAGATGCACTTACCCATCAGGTCTCACATTTAGGCATGCGGATTTTCCTGCATGCCCATGCTACGCCCTTAGAAAGGCTATTCCGTCAGCCTTCCCGCATACCTTCCTGCGTCACTCCGTCTCTCAGGCGATAACAGCGGTACAGGAATATTAACCTGTTTTCCATTCGCCATCACATTTTTGCTTATGCTTAGGTCCCGACTCCCCCAGGGCGGACAAACCTTCCCCTGGAAACCTTGGACTTCCGGCCGGCGGGATTCTCGCCCGCCTTCTCGCTACTCATTCCTGCATTCTCACTTCTGATACCTCCAAGACTGCCTTACGGCGTCTCTTCAACGGCCTACAGAACGCTCTCCTACCAGGCGTAAAAACGCCTCCGCAGCTTCGGTTTATGTCTTAGCCCCGTTACATCTTCGGCGCAGATACTCTCGACCAGTGAGCTGTTACGCACTCTTTCAAGGCATGGCTGCTTCTAAGCCAACCTCCTGGTTGTCTGTGAATATCCACCTCCTTTCCCACTTAGACATAATTAGGGACCTTAGCTGGCGGTCTGGGCTGTTCCCCTCTCGTCCGAGGACCTTGTCATCCACGGACTCACTCCTGACTATTAATATGCGGTATTCGCAGTTTGCTTGATTTCGGTAAGCAATACGCCCCCTAGACCATACAGAGCTCTACCCCCGCATATCTTAATATCAAGGCTGCACCTAAATGCATTTCGGAGAGAACGAGCTATCTCCTAGTTCGATTGGCTTTTCACCCCTAGACCTATCTCATCTCCCAACTTTTCAACGGCGGTGAGTTCGGCCCTCCACTGAGTCTTACCTCAGCTTCAGCCTGGACAGGCCTAGATCACTAGGTTTCGCGTCTATGACTAGCGACTTAATGCCCTATTAAGACTCGGTTTCCCTTCGGCTCCACTTTATTAACCTTGCCACTAATCATAACTCGCAGGATGATTAACCAAAATCCACGCAGTCACACATAAAGTGCTCCTACCGTTTGTAAGCACACGGTTTCAAATTCTATTTCACTCCCTTGCTCAGGGTTCTTTTCACCTTTCCCTCACGGTACTCTTCACTATCGGTCAACAGTAGTATTTAGCCTTGCGTGATATGGTCCACGCTGATTCACGCCAGATTCCTCGTGCCTGACGCTACTCGGGTGCTTCCGGTCACAGCATATGTTTTATGTTCTACAGGACTATCACCTTCTTTGGTCCAGCTTCCCAGCTGGTTCCACTTACACACATGCAGCTTAAACATTATGACAATCCGTTAATGGAAGTCCCTCAACCCCGTGCCAGCAACGCTGTCCGCTTGGCACTGACACGGTTTAGGCTCCTCCCTGTTCGCTCGCCGCTACTTAGGGAATCGTTTTTACTTTCTTTTCCTCCCGCTACTTAGATGTTTCAGTTCGCGGACTTACCGTTTTCACACATATCCTTCAGATATGTAGGTTTACCCATTCGGAAATCCAGGGATCAATAATTATGTGCATCTCCTCCTGGCTTATCGCAGCTTATCACGTCCTTCATCGGCTACTGTTGCCTAGGCATCCTCCGTGTGCCCTTATTAGCTTTTTCTCCAGAATAACTTTTACTCTAGTTTTATTGTAATCTTTTACCTACTATTCATTTCTCATTGTCCTATATAAGAGTTGGTGGAGATAAGCGGGTTCGAACCGCTGACCTCTGCCTTGCAAGGGCAGCGCTCTCCCAACTGAGCTATATCCCCAAGACATAATATGGTGGGCATGGCTGGACTCGAACCAGCGACCCCTGCGTTATCAGCACAGTGCTCTAACCACCTGAGCTACACGCCCATAAGATATAAGAAGAAGCTGTGTTTATTTCTCCTTAGAAAGGAGGTGATCCATCCGCACCTTCCGGTACGGATACCTTGTTACGACTTCACCCCAATCACTATCCACACCTTAGATGCCTTCCTCCTTACGGTTGGACCAGCAGCTTCAGGTGCAGACAACTCTCGTGGTGTGACGGGCGGTGTGTACAAGACCCGAGAACGTATTCACCGCAGCATTGCTGATCTGCGATTACTAGCGATTCCAGCTTCATGAAGCCGAGTTGCAGGCTTCAATCCGAACTTGGACCGGCTTTCAAGATTCGCTCAGCGTTGCCGCCTGGCTGCTCTCTGTACCGGCCATTGTAGCACGTGTGTAGCCCAGATCATAAGGGGCATGATGACTTGACGTCATCCCCACCTTCCTCCTGCTCTTCGCAGGCAGTCTCGCTAGAGTCCCCAACTTAATGATGGTAACTAACGATAGGGGTTGCGCTCGTTGCGGGACTTAACCCAACATCTCACGACACGAGCTGTCGACAGCCATGCACCACCTGTCTCTGCGTTCCCAAAGGCACTGCCCGCTCTCACGGGCATTCGCAGGATGTCAAGATCTGGTAAGGTTCCTCGCGTTGCGTCGAATTAAACCACATGCTCCACCGCTTGTGCGGGTCCCCGTCAATTCCTTTGAGTTTCAGCCTTGCGGCCGTACTCCCCAGGCGGATTACTTATCGCATTTGCTTCGGCACGGACACTCTTCATGCCCACACCCAGTAATCATCGTTTACAGCTAGGACTACCAGGGTATCTAATCCTGTTTGCTCCCCTAGCTTTCGCACTTCAGCGTCAGTTGCCGTCCAGTGAACTATCTTCATCATCGGCATTCCTGCACATATCTACGAATTTCACCTCTACTCGTGCAGTTCCGTCCACCTCTCCGGTACTCTAGCCCTGTAGTTTCCGGGGCAAGCCTGCGGTTGAGCCGCAGGTTTTCACCCTAGACTTACAGGGCCGCCTAGATGCCCTTTATGCCCAATAATTCCGGATAACGCTTGCGACATACGTATTACCGCGGCTGCTGGCACGTATTTAGCCGTCGCTTCTTCTGCAGGTACCGTCACTTTCTTCTTCCCTGCTGAAAGCACTTTACAATCCGAAAACCTTCTTCGTGCACACAGAATTGCTGGATCAGGGTTGCCCCCATTGTCCAATATTCCCCACTGCTGCCTCCCGTAGGAGTAAGGGCCGTATCTCAGTCCCCTTGTGGCCGTTCACCCTCTCAGGCCGGCTACCTATCATCGCCTTGGTAGGCCATTACCCCACCAACTAGCTAATAGGACGCAAGGCTCTCCTGCAGCGTCTCCTTTCATCAGGCTTGACATGCGTCAGCCTGACAATACCAGGTCTTATCAGTCGTTTCCATCTGTTATCCCTGTCTGCAGGGTAAGTTCCTTACGCGTTACTCACCCGTCCGCCTTGGCTAGTCTGTGCAAGCACAGCTTCGCCAAAGACTTGCATGTGTTAAGCATTCTGTCAGCGTTCATCCTGAGCCAGGATCAAACTCTTCATTCAATATATCATAAATATATTTTATTTCACCTTAGTTTTGACAAGTTCATATCTTACTCTACTAAAATATATACTCTTGACTTTTATTTTATCTATTACACATTATTGCTTCTTCTATTCTTATTTTCTATTGTCCTGTGATACCTTTTTCGTATCGACAAGATATATATTACCACAATCACTCCCTTTTGTCAACTACTTTTTTTGAATTTTTTCATATTTTTATTCGTAGGTGTATTGTATAATCAAGTGCAGCACCTAAAACATATTAAAAAAACATAGTAAAAATGATATTCTAATATCTCTCACATACTTACAAAAATGAAGGCAAGTCTATCCGCTTCATAACAAAGATGCTTGGAAAAAGCCCCTCCACTATTTCAAGAAAACTCAAAAGAAACTCTATAATACAGTTGGATTCATCCTACACCTTAAAGGTATCTATATTGCTGATACTGCTCACATCCTATACAAAAAAAGAAGACAGAAGTGTATCTACCGTAAGCAGTATGACTCTCTATTCTTTGTTGAGCTGAAACAAGAAATACTTAAAAGAGAGAAAAGAGTTCACAGCATTGATACTTTCTGCAATATCTACAAAAGAGACAATCCTGATAAAGTTGCCCCTTCAACCAAAACTGTATATAAAATGATTCACAGAGGCCAAATTGAAGGAATAAAGCCATACATGCTTCCAAGAATGATCAAGCTTAAGCCTAGAAAAAAAACTGATGGACAATGCAATACTAAAAAGAATAAAAGCATACTGGGCGCAAGAATTAAGCAGAGACCTGAACATATTAACAGCCGTGAAGAAAAAGGACACTTTGAAATTGATGCCGTAAAAGGCAAGAATGGAAAGAATGAGGCTTGCATAATTACATTGGTTGATAGGAAAAGCAGATACACATGTATCCTCTTTTTAGCCAAGCTGAATGCCCAGAATGTCAACAAGGCTCTGCAAAAGCTATTCAGAAAGGTCAGAAAAAAGAATTTCAAGTCGATAACTTCGGACAACGGCTCGGAATTCAGCAGGCTGACAGAGATGGAAAGCAGAAACATGAAAGTGTTCTTTGCACATCCATATTCCTCATACTAGCGTGGAACA
Organism: Leptotrichia sp. HSP-342; assembly: GCF_041199995.1. Lineage (NCBI taxonomy): Bacteria > Fusobacteriati > Fusobacteriota > Fusobacteriia > Fusobacteriales > Leptotrichiaceae > Leptotrichia > Leptotrichia mesophila. The sequence goes on along the minus strand of NZ_CP165646.1, from coordinate 177,381 downwards.
AACGAAAACACAAACGGACTGATAAGGGAGTTTCTTCCCAAAGGGAAGAACATGAATGGAAAAGAGAAGGAAATATCAGAAATACAAAAAATTTTAAATGAGAGATGCAGAAAAATACTGAACTATCGTTCAGCAGAAGAGTATCATTTTGATAACACTACAGCATAAAAATTAAAGAGCAAAAAGAATCTCTGCCCTTAAAAAAACTTTAACTTTATATTATTTTTACTTTCTGTTGCACTTGACTTGACAATACACCGTTTTTTTCTGTATACTCAACTACTCGTTGACGAACACGATATATTTCTGTTATACTATTCATATAAAAAAAAAGGGGTTAATGTAGTTTTGGTAGGTTATATTATATCAGAAACCTTCCTTTTTTTGTATATTCTTATCACATATGTATTATCTCACAACATTTTTTCAAGACAATGAAAATAAATAATCTCAAATTATACAGATTAACTACGGTTAAATGACTTGTTGTAATCCTATTATTTATTTAAACACTTTTGCTGCTGAAATATAATTTTAAATTCATCATTCTATTCCTCGTTTTCTCCACTCTTCTTCTCTCCAATAGTCTTCCCTTTCTGAATAATCCAATTCTATTTCTTCAACAAAATCTTTTACAAATTTTTCATATATATATTTACTTAAATTTTTTGAGAATAGAGGATAATTTTCAAAAAATAGTTTTTTATTTTCTTCAGTTAAAAATTCTTCTTGTTCTAAAATATAACCGAATATTTTTCCAACATCTGGATGTATACCTTCCCACCAATAAAGTTCGGTATCTGTATTTTCATAATAATCTTCTATTTTTCGCCTTATATCTGTTCTATATTTAATAATACGACTAAATTCCCAATAAATATAATTATATAAATTATTGTATAAATTACCATTATAATTATTTAAAATTAAATTTGCTTTTATTTTTTCAAAATTTATTGTTTGTTTAGTCAGTTTTGTATTATCTTTAATCTCTTGTTCTCTTTTCTCTTTTTGTTCCTCCCTTTTTACCAAATACTTACAAAATATTACTAATGCGACTAACATTAGTGTATACACGATTAAGCCTATTGGACCACCTATTTCTATTGCTATTATAAATCCTTGTACAACTCCTTGTAAGAAAAGTGTAAGTAATACTATTACTACTATACCAAATACTATTTTTATTAACATTTTTTTCCTTTCCAATTCATTTCTAAATTTTAAAGTATTTCATTTTTAACTTACTCAAATTATAATAAACCAAACTTAAAAATTTTAATTATGCTACTCAAACCTCAATATTATAACTTTATTAATTTGATATTGAGACAATTTGAATATACCTATAATTTAAAATAGTTTATTCAAAACCTTTTACAAACTTATTATACAAGTATCTTAATAAGTATACTTCGAATAAATTAAAGTTTTCAAAAAAAAGAGTTTTCATATCTTCAGTCAAAAATTCTTTTTCCCCTAATATGAAACCGAAAACATAACAAAATTCATCATCTAAAATCACATCTTTACTTATAGAATTTTTAAACTTTTCTTCCCTTTCATTCAAAATTTTTTCTACGTCATTCCATACTATAGAATGAAATTTAGAATAAATATAATCATACAGATTTTCATTATCATATTTTAAAGTTATATTGGCTCTCACTTTTTCAAAGTTGACCATTTTTAATGCCTCCTTTCATATTATTTTTTATTTATTACTAAAATTATATAAATTAATTGACCTTTTTTAATAAACTTCCTTTTCTATTCCCTCTTCTCCCCAATATTCTTCACTTTCCCAGTATTCTCTTTCTTCCCTGTCTTCATATTCCCATTCATCTGAGTCCATTCTGTCACGTCGATTTTCTTCTCTTTCCATTTTTTCCAGTTCTTTTTGTGTTAAAGGATTTGGCGAGTAATTATAAGGGCTGGAACTTGAAGTATTTTTTCTATATTTTTTTTCTTCTTTCTCTTCCTTACTACGACGTAAATAGAGATACTTATCCATCTCCATCCACCAAGCTTCTTTTTTGGGAATTTCTAGTTTATTCTCATTCAAGATTACTTTCAAAGATTCTGGATCCGTATATCTAGTTGTCATACTGTCAACAATAGAGCCATTATAATCTATCATACAAAAAAGATTTCCGTCCAGAATATAAACATCAGAACTTTTATTAATTGTTTTATGGGTTTTCTTACTTTTTACTACAGCATTCTCAAAAACATACAATTTTTCCCCGTTAGAGAGAGTATATTTCATAATTCTATCTGCTTTTATATAAATAAATTTATCTGAATACATTGCAATTTTTGCAAATGAATATTTTGAATCTAGAACAAAATACATTGTTGCCCGAATTTCAGACGGATTTTTAGGATTATTAATTTTTTCTGCTGTTTTTTTAAACTCTTTAAAATATCTCTCAAAAAATGCAAAATCATCTTCCATTTCTTTTTTTAGTTTTTCTGCCTCTTCCTTTTTTTCACGCTCTTCTTTTTCTGCTTCTATTTTTTTCCATTTAATTTCTTCCATTTCATATTTTTTTTTATCATTTTGATAACTAAAAAATGAAAAAATTTCTGAAATAACTATAAGTATTACTAAAAATAGGCAAATTAGTATTGACTTAATCTTGGAATTTTGATTTAAAAATTTTTTCATTTTATATCATTGCTCCTTATATAATTTCAAATTTCCTTTTAAAATCATCATAATTATTTACCCAGTTAAATTTTACCTCCTTTGAAATCGCTTCAAAATGCAGTTTTCCACATTTTATTTTGTTTTTTTCCACAGTTGTCAAATCCTTTTCTTTTTTATCTGCTTTCGTTTCAACAATAAAATAGATTCCTACATTGTTTTCATTATTTTCTGAAGAATTTTTGTAGATGATTGCCCAGTCAGGAGAATAGTTTCCGTATGGAGTATCTATTACAAAGCCACCTTTTTTGAGTTTTGTAAATAGCAATACATTTTTATCATTTTCCAGCTTTTCTGCAAATTCCTTTTCTCCATCACTATCAAGTTTATAATAATCATTTAGACTTCTACTACCTTTTTTAGCTTGAAATAACCTTCTTTTATTTTCAAAATCTTCTTCGTTTATTTTATTATCCACTTGAAAAATTTTCTCTGTATCAGTCACATATCCATCTATCACTTCATATTCAAAAACTTTTTCAGCTTTCATTTCATTTAAGTTTTCAAGCAATATTTCAGTTACATTTTCCAGCACATCTTGAATATTTAAGGCTTTTCTTTTCTCCTTTTCAAGTCCACTTATTATTTTTAATATTGCTAATCTTGGCAACATTGTGTGATACATTATGTAATTTGCTATTTCAAAATCACTTTTTGGTGTTGCTTCAATTTCGGATAATTCAATTTTGTCCTCAATACCTTTTTCAAGATTAATTTTCCCTGTATCATCATAATTTCCCTTTGAATCAATAAGTTCCACAATTTGTTTCAAATCAAAATTGCTTATATAGTTATTTATTTTTTCTATGCTACTTTCTATATATTTTTCCTTGTCGATTTTACACTTATAAATCGCTTTTTTACTAAGATTTGTCCCTAATTCTTCAAAAAGATTTTCAAAATCTTTTTCAGAAATAAAACTTCTTCGTTTATTAACAATCGGTTCATTATCTCCATTTGCAATTTCGATACGATTTGAACCTTTTTCTACCATATATTTTACAAAATTTTCAGCAATCTGTATAGAATGTTCCTGTAAAGTTTCATTTGAAAAATGTATTTCTTTTATATCCTCTTCCCCATTTTTCAAAAGCACATTGTTAGAATCCATCACTCTTTTTTCAATCAATTCTTTCTTAAATTCATCTACCAGTTCCGAAGTAATCTTAATTTTAGGAATTCCTGATTTTTCAAGAGTTACAAGTAAAAGATCTGAGGTAACTTCATTTTTATTTATATTTTTGTTAAAATCTTCCTGAAGCATTCTTGAAAAGTTTTCATAGCTGTCATTTGCAATCACGGTAAGTTCGTTTACATTTTTATCTAAACTTCTATTTCCAGCGACATCTACAGGAAGTCTAAGTCCTCGCCCTATTTCCTGCTTTTTGGCTATGTCGCTATTTCCATTTTTTAGTGTACACAATGTAAATACATTTGGGTTATCCCAACCTTCCCTAAGTGCTGAATGGGAAAAAATAAAGGCAAGTGACTCGTTAAAAGAAATCAATTCATCTTTTTTCTCTAATATTAATTCAATCCCTCTGTCAATATCTTCTTGTGATTTTGCCTTCACTTCGTTTTCTTTCTTATATTCCACCTCAACTTCCTTTTTCTTTTTATCCAACGCAAAATATCCTTCTCTGACTAAATTCACATCTTCATAATGTGGAAAATAATTTTTATATTTCTCAATTTTTTCCCTATACTTTTGCACAATTTTTAAATATTCCTCATCAAATATTTTCAAATAGACTCCTCTCCCATCAGAAGCCCCACTATCCCTAACTTTCTTAACCTCATCAATAAAAAACAGTGTCAAACTCTTTATTCTCTTACCTTCTTCCAAAATTTCAAACTGCTTTTTAAAGTGATTGTCTATCGCAAGATTTATCTGAATACGGATAATCTCCTTATCTTCCAATTTTTTATTACTTTCCCCTAATTTCAGTTCAATATCTCCATTAACCGAAGCAATTTTCAATGTCTTCTCTTTATGTGGCTGTTCCGCAATAAACATATCCTTATACTGAGGCAATCCTCCAGAAAGTTCATACAACGAAAATCCATTTTCCACATCAAAACTTCTAAATCTGATACTTTGCCCTTGCTCTTGAGAAAACATTTCTATCCTTGCTCTGTAATCTTTTGTAAAATAAGTATACCTGATATATGGAAAATCTTTAGAAATCACACTATTTATGGTTTTCACTCGAATTTTTTTTACCAAGTCTTTTTTATAAGCCTCATAAGAATCTAATTTATAAACTTGATTATACAGATTTTTATGTGTAGCCGAATAACGAAGTGTAAATAACGACTCCAGTTCGTCTATTGCCTTCAATGATTGTGATTTTTTATTTGCTGTTCCTTCTATTTTCTGTGGCTCATCAATTAATACAATCGGTCTTACAAATTTTATATCTCTCCATAAATTTTTAGCATGTTCATCATCCTTACGAATTTTATTAGTATCTTTATTAAACGCCTGAATATTCATAACACAGATACTCAAATTATTTTCTTCCACAAAATTATTTACTTTCCCTAAATTGTTACTGTCATAAATAAAACTGTATTTTGATAAATCCACATTGTATAGCCTTTTAAAATGCTCCCTTAATTGTTCAATAGATTTTTCCACTCCTTTACGTATCGCTACAGACGGAACTACAATCATAAATTTCTTAAACCCATACTCCTTGTGCAACTCTAATATCGTACGTAAATAAACATAAGTTTTCCCAGTCCCCGTTTCCATCTCGACTGTAAAATCTCGCTCGTGCTTGCTGTAAGCCTTTTCATCGGTAAACAATCCATTTTTTAACTGAACTTTTTTCAAATTCTGAAAAAGTTTATTCCCTCTAACAATATCAATATTTCTCACAGGATCTTTTTCTGTAAAACTTCTTCTTATTCTTTCAGCATAAATACTATCCAACGATTTTGGCAATCCTCTAAATAACTCTACAACAGAATTTACCGCCTTTTTCTGATATTCCAAATTATCATCAAACTGAAATATTATTTTATTTGACATTTTCTCCTCCTTCTTTTTTGAAAATAAAAAAGCCTCAATTATCTTTTTTTGATAAAAGAGACTATTAAAATCTTTATTTTCAAAAATTATCTAACCTTAGTATCATTGTTCTTAATTTATTTTCTGAACTGAATTTTTTTATCAGGTTAAATCCATAATTTGAATAAAATCTTATCAGCGAACTGTTATCTTCACATTCCAGCCATAAATATTTTGTATTTATAATTTTTTTCACAATTAATAATAATTCATGTGCCAATGACATTATTTCATTACCTGTTATCATATTTTTATCAGAAATATTATAATTTTTCCCTATTTGTGCCAGCAAAAAACTGTTTACAACATAACTTCCGTCTTTCAATCTTCTTCCACTCTGTGAAAATCTTTTCTGCTGTGTTTTACTAAGACTAAGAAAATTTTCTTTTTCAATAATTAAACTCTTATTTGCAAATGTAAAATACCCCAATATTTCCGTTCCCTCTTTATTGTAAATAATATGTGTTGCAGAAAGTGATTTTTTCTCAAAATCTATAGCTTTATTATGTAGAAAATCCTCAATACTATTTCTATCTCTACTTTTAAAAGTCTTTAAAATTTTTTCTCTTATAAAGTCATCGTCTTTCAATTTTTCTCTTAATTTCTGCAACGATATAGTTTCACTCTTTTTCTTTATATCCAAAATTCTTTGCTATCCTCAAAATTTCTTCTGGGTCATCTACAATTTCAAAATCAACATCAAGTTTTTTAACTTTCTTTTTACTTTCCATTGCTTCCAGTACTTCATCTGCATATCTTGCTGGAATTCTCAAAGCATCAAGTAATATACTTTCTGTAGCCATAATTACCACTCTCCCCTTTTTTAACTTTATTTTCATTTTTATGATACCATATCTATTTTAGAGTGTCAATTGGATTTTTGATTTTTAATTTATAATCTGAAAATTAAAGCAATAAAAGAATTTTCTTTATTCTTCTATCAAATCATGTTCTATTAATTTTGCTTTTCCTGATTCAATATCTGTAATAATTTTTTCTAAATATTTCATGTTATTTTCAGAATAAAATAATTCTTCTACTTCTTTTTCTGTATTTTTATCAATATTAGAATCAATCATTTTTTGTGTCATATTAATCACCTTCCTTAATTGTAAGTGTATTTTGTAATCTTGATTTTGTTAATCATTATCTTTACAAAAATTACACAACACATACATTTGTTATAATAATTTAAAATCATCTTTTTGTACTGTATTCTCTTTATGACATTCAATCATCTTACTAATTTCTCAAAATAATTCAATTCTGAAATGATTTTTTGAAATGCTCTCTGCCATATCATCTGGCAGTCCCATATAATGCTTTTCCAAATTACTTCATCCCCATTTGGTAAATCTAATAATTCTAAATATAAATATTAAATGTAATCAGCTAGTGTAACATCAATAAAAACCTATCCAAATTGTTTTAACTTTCATTATCTAAACATACTATTTCTCCGATGTCTGATCCTAATTCAGTCTCGATTTTTCCTAATACAGTCAGTAAAACTAACTTACCTTTCGTAATTTTAGAAATAGCAGCAGTTGAAAATATTCCCAACTTAACCGTCAAATCCTTCTTCTTCGATTTTTTTATCTATCAGAAGCTTCCACAGACCATCATAATCAAATTTCATAATCATAGTATAAAACTCCTCTTTATTGGATTTATTTTATATTTTACCATACTTTTCTATTGTTTCCTATAGAATAAAAATTAGTTGTTTTGAAATGATATAAATGTCTACATAACGATAACCTTATATGATACTGCACTTACCTTTTTTTGTCAGCCCTAATAGCTGCTTTTTTCTTTAAAATATGTTATAATAATTAGTCTAATAATTTTGTTATTTTAACACCACCATTTCAAAACTTATTACAACGGAAGGAGATTACAAATGATAAAGTTCAGAAATCCTGTTTCTGACATGGACATAGTGATAAAAGTTTTTAAAGGATTATTTTCAGAATTCTCAAATGTAGATTTCTTTGATTTAGATAACATAGCCGAATATTTTGCTAGGGAAAATCTAGCTAGTTCTTCAGGTTATACCGGAAACGAAGCTCTGAAACGTTCTTATAGCATTTCTGACGACTCAAGAAAATCAATGAAAATGCAAGCCAAAAGCTACACAGAATTATACAGGTTTTTAGGATGGATTTTCTCAGCTGATAATGCAGCTTTAAAATTCAGTTTCACTTACTTAGGAATGCACATCGCACTATCAGGTAAAGCATCAAAAGAATTGTTTGAGCAATGCCTTTTAGGTGTGATCTATCCAAACCAAATTTTAAATGTAAAATTTGATGATACAAATAAACCTTTTGTAAGTATGCTGTTATTCGCTGAAAGTTTAGATAACAAAATCCATCGAGATGAAATAATTATTGGTCCAATGAATTTAAAAAACGCCTTAGACAAACATGAATTCGACTCTAAAATTAACAAGATTAAAGAGCTCCGAAAAACAGCTAGTATCGCCTCATTAAATCAAGAAATTCAAAAAATTAGCGATGAAAACAAGATGCAAACCACTTCAGTAAGAAATCTAACAAGGTTTGTAATATCTGCTTTAGTTTATACTGGATGGTTTGATAAAAAGAATTTGTCCGTTTATGGAAAAAAAGCCCCTTTTCTTCTTCTTACAAAAAAAGGAACAGAAGTGATAAATCTTATTAAAAGATCCATAGATATATATGGCGGTCAATTTCAAACCTTGAATTTAGATCAAGAACTAGTTTCTCGTTTTGCTTTTTTAAATATGTTAGAAGCAGCTAATTTTGATGTAAAAACTGATCTTCTAAAGTATCAAATGTTTAAGGATACGCTAGTTTCAAAGTTTAATAAAGAGAGAATATTGTTTTCTCCCTTTCAATATTTTTCAAGTAGTGAACTATTGAAAATTTTCCCAGAAACTTTGATGCAATCGCAAAACTCCCATATTGAATCTAACATTAGCAATGAGCATTACCAAGAAATTCAATTATATACAACACTAAAAAACACTTATTTTATCAAAGAAACTGATAGTCACCATGATAAAACAAAAAGGTTTTTATTAAACAAAATGTCTACGAAGCCAAATAATCAGTCTGCAATTAAACTCTTTTTAGACGAAATTGAAATTATGAAGCAAAAAGATTTTTACCCACTCGTGGCAAATCTGCTTGGAATAATCTTCAACAGAAAAGCATTTGCTCCACCAGCTGGAAATAACAACTTGAGATATGATGTTATAATTCCGGATGAGTGTTGTTCTATACCTGTGGAAGTAAAATCACCAACAGAAGAAAAGATGTTATCTATAAAAGCTATAAGACAAGCTCTTGAAAACAAAGTATTATTATTGGCTAGAAAGCCCTTCAAAACTGAATACGATACAAGTAGTTTTGCAATAGGCTTTAATATCCCAAACACTAGATCCGATGCTTACAAGTTGATAGATGAAATACATCAGACATACGGAATTAATATTGCTATTATGGATATGGAAGAACTTATTTCAGCCGCTTTTTATTGTTCAAAAAGCAACAAACATTTTGATATCTCTGAGTTCAAAAATAAGAAAGGAGTAATTCATTTTGAATATGAAAATCTATAAATCCAATAAGATTCCCGAAATAGAGAGAGATAACATTCTAGAAATAATTCTAGAATCAAACAAAACATTAGAAGAGAGATTGATGCATCTAATTAATTCTTACTCTCAAATCAAACTAACTCCTAATGCAGAATCAAAGCTCATCGGATTGTTGCTTGATAAATTAGGTGGACAAATATATTTCCCAAGAAAAGGGGATAACAGCGAGAGATTTGATGCCTTAATCCTCTTTTCAACTTATAGTTGTGTCGCCGAAATAGAGATTCCCTCTACAGAAATACTAGATGCTCCTAGAAATCTACTAGATGACTATGCAGTTATAAAATCAAGAAAAGATGGTAACAAGAAAATAATCCCTGTTGTAATCTGTTGGGATTTACCGAACAAAAGAACTGATTATTGGAATGTTATAGATGATATAAACAGAATATTATCAATTAAAATAAAAACCATTTCGGTACTGTCATTAGCTTTGCATTACTGGACCAATACTGATTTAGATTTTGAAAATGATGATTATTTTTTATATTCTGATAACACACGCATGGTTGCATCAGAAAAAATCTTAAAAGAAAATCATATAGACCCTCAAAAATATGCAGGATATTTTCAGCCAATAAAATGATATCAAGACGATCAAGGTCACATTTTATCAATGACCTTGATTTTGTAATCCCTGTAATCTCTCATTTCCTATATCAACCCACTCTTTTTGTATCTCAATGCCTATCCATTTAATTCTATGCCCCTGTCTATTCAATTTCTCACAGCATACCCCTAAAGTTCCAGAGCCATGAAATGGATCAAGAATTAATCCTTCAAATAATCCTTCAGAATTTTTAGGGCAATACGCCTTAATTATTTCAGTAATTAAACTTTCTGGTTTCTGAGTAGGGTGGATAGTTCTTTCTTTTTGAAATACCTTTCCAGCTAAAGTGGGAAACTCCCATATATCTCCCCTTAAAGCTCCTTTAGGATTAGGTTGCCATTCTTTCTTATTACCGTTCTTATCTTTATAAAAAACCGGATTTTTAAGTCGCTCTTTACTTTTATATGGAACTCTCACATCATCAGCATTATATGTCCATTTACTATTATTATTAGAAAACCACAGAAATGGTTCATACTGTGTTGCAGGAACTTTCTTGCTTCTAGAAAAACCATTTTCATAACGCCAAATATTCATCGATCGATAGAATAATCCTTCTTCATACATTATTACTTGAATAAAGCCTATATACTTATGGATTCCAAACCATACTAAACTTCCATTTTCTTTCAATAGCGAATGACACAGATTAATTCTTTTTTTATTCACTTCTAAAAAATCTTCCAATGACAAAGAGTCGGAATTATTACCAAAATCCTTATTTAAGTTATATGGAGGATCTGTTAGAATCAAATCAAACTTTACCCCTTCTTCAATCATATTTTTCATGATTTCATCACTATTTCCAATATATGTTGTATTAAACTCAGTCATTTTTTACCTCTTACCTAATTTTTTCTGAAAATAAGAACATATTGATGGTGTATATTCTCGACATAAGCAAACGGATACCCATAAGGGAGTAAGCTTTTGTGATTTTGTATTAAAATTTTCACTCCTTGTAGTTTTAAAATTCCTCCATCTGAAAGTTTTCTATTGTTAAGTCTTTGTATTAAATCACTATGAAAACTAATAAATTCAGATTTATTTCTAAAGTCAGAAACCACTAGACACATATATTTTTTTACTTTCAACACCCTTCCACACTCTAGAAAAACATTCTCAACCAATTCTTCCAAAAAATCATTATAATCATCGATATTAGCTAAATCATCCTTATCTTCTGAATAATTAGTAGCTAAATTATTTGCTAATCTTTCTTTTTTTACTTTATGATCTGCTTTCTTGTTTAATATAGACCAGTATGGAGGACTTGTTACTATGAAGTCAAATGAAGAATCTAGCATTTTTTTTAGTTCAATTCTTGAATCTCCATTTACAAAAGTGTGCTTTAAAGATGTCCTTTCTCCTACTTCAATTTCCAATCTTTTTTTTGATAGCGAATTCCACTTTTCTTGTAATTCTATGCTTGTACATACTCTTTCATTCAAAGCACAAGCTTTAGCAGTAGATCCAACGCCTCCGAATGGATCAAGTACACTCATACCTTTCTTTGTAAAAAACAAAATAAGACTTTCAATATCTTGAAAAGAAAAAGGGGCAGGATGCTCTCTTTCAATTTGTGCATGAGGATGTTTTGACCCCAAGCCTTTTTGGTAAAAATAACTTTTTGTTGAAGGAAGCCATTCCGTTCCGGTTAAATCATTTAAAACATTTCGTTTATCAACTTTCGGTTTTTCTTCATCATTATACTTGACTTTTTCTTCCATAACATCAAGACACTCCAAATCTTTATTTTTTTTATAATCAAACGGCTTTTGCGGAGCTACAATTTTCTTACTACTCTCTAAAAAAGTATCCAGCATTTCAATTGAAAAGCGTCTTTGACCTCCTGGAGTTTTATTGGGGACTAACATTCCTTTATCAATCATTCTATATAAAGTGCTTATACTCACACCGATATGAGTCGCAGCTTGTTTTGTTGTTAAAAGTTCATTTTTCATAATTTTATCTTCTCCTCAATTTTACTTATATCATTATACTACACTTTTCAACATTATTCAACACTATTCATTTTATTTTCGCAAAAAAATACTTCGGTGCAGTCCGAAGTTCACACCGAGATTTTCTTATGTTTCATTCTGTTTTTCCAATTTGCCTCACTTGACTTTGCTTTATTTTCAGCTTTGAACTCCTTAATAGGCACCAAGCACAGAATCTTCCGCCTTTTCTTTATCATTTTTGACCAAACCTTTTTCTATGCTTTTAATTGCTTCCTTGTTCAGCTTCTGTTCTAAAATAGAAAGTTTCTTCTGCATATTTTCAATATCTTCTCTTATCTGAGCAGATTGTTCAAAAGAGTCAGAATAGTACAGATCCTTTTTCCTTTCTTCTATTGTGTTTTTTAAGGTATTTATCTCCTTTCCAAGAGTTATCACTTTCTTTCTTGTTATTCCTTCATCTGTTCTTTTGATTTAAAGATCTTCGAGGAGAGAATTCTGATATTGCTGTAATCCTTTCCCTTATTGTCAATAGAGGTTCTGACTTCACCAAAGAGTTTTACAAAATCTTCTTTTCTGAACTCCATTAGCCATTTGTAAAAGTCTAAAAAATTCAGCAAATACAGTTTTTTTATGAGTAATTTTCTTGTTTTTCTCTACTCCCTGATAAAGGGTCTTAGCCCTTTGTGATTATAAATACTGCTATTATTCAATATTTATCGCTTTTACTCTTACAATCTCCTATGAACTCCATCGGAATCTCCGCCTTATTTCCCAGTTTGTAATCACGCTGTTGCCATCCTTATCTTTGGAAAGCAGTGCAAAGTTGACCACCGTAAAAGGCTTCCCGTCCTTTGTTTCCCTATCTAAAACTTCCATTTCACCAATGACATTTCCCACAATGTTGCCGAGATTATCCTTCTATTCACTTACAAAGGAAACATCTTTGATTTCTCCATTTTCTCTCAGCTCATTAATTACATAATCAAAGTCCTCGTGGAGCTGCCCTTTGGTGTCGCTTTCCATAACTTATCGAGTGCATCCGTATCATTGATTCCTTTTTCAAAACTCACGATCGCCTTGATGAAGTCCTCATAGTTCTCATTACCAAGTTTTTCAACCTTATTTTCCACAATCTTTTCCAGTTCATGAATCTTGTTATCTCTATCTTCTTTCAATAAAATCAATGTTTCATCATATATTTTTTTTACAATATCTCTATCATTATACAACTCTTCAAGATAGACATTTATTCTCAAATCTTCTACCTTTATTTCATATTTACTTCTTTCAATATAGATTTCATCTTCATTTTCCACATCAAGCTCTTCTTCAATCTGCTGTCCTCTCTGTAAGTTATCTATTGTCCTGTCAATATTTTCAATCAGCCTTTTCAATGTTTCAGAGAATGAATAAACTGAACTTTCCAGCCTTTTAAATAAGTTCACTCTATGCAGATAAATAAGTCCTTTTGATTGTGTTTCAAAGTCCAGTTTTCCCCCACGATTTCCTGATAACTTGTATTTGTTGATGTAGTAGGCCAATTTGTTGCTTTTTATAAATTTAGTTGGTGTATATACTGATAAATTCAATTCTTCCAGAAGAGAATTGGTACCTTTAAAGTCTAACAGTTTGCCCTCACTGTCAATTTCAGGATAATAAGTTATCGGCTTGTTTTTTTGTGGGAATTTTCCTATATTCTTTGTTCCATAATAATTTGTAATATGTTTTCTGCTTCTTGATATTGTCATCATTTCCAGCAGTTTATAAAAATCTGATGGCAAGTTATCCAGTAACTCGTCTTTTTTCTGGTTTCCTTCTTTTTCCCAGTCATTTATAACTTGCGTCGCCTTTTTCAGTAGATATCCCACACTTGAAATTCCCTCTTCGTTAAAAGCACTGTCATCATCCCCTGTTATAATGGAAATCTGATTTTTCAAGTCCACAAGACTATTATTTACTGGTGTCGCTGATAACAGTAGTACTTTTGTATTTTTTCCGTTTTTTATTACATTATGAAGCAATTTAAAGTATCTGTTCATTATTAACTCATCATTTTCATCATATTTTGCAATCCTATTTCTGAAATTATGTGACTCATCAATAACTACCAAATCAAATTTTGACCAGTCAAATCTGCTCAATTCATATCCTGATTTTGATTCTCCCTTAGTTCTCGATAAATCCGTATGAAACATAATTTTATAATTAAACATTTCATCCAAAAAGCTATCTTTATAACTTCCAGTAAAAGAACGCCAGTTATCATATAATTTTGCTGGTGTAAAAACTAATACATTATCATTTCTTATTTCAAAATATTTAATCACAGCAAGTGCTTCAAATGTTTTTCCCAATCCTACTGAATCAGCAATTATACATCCTCCATATTTTTGTAATTTCTGTATAGCTGAAACAACACAGTCCTTCTGAAAATCAAAAAGCGAATTCCAAATTTCAGTCTTTTTAAATTTATCACTATCTTTTTCAAATCTCTCAACTCCACTGTCCAGCTTATCTCCAAAAAGTTCATTTAACGTGAAGTAATACAAAAATTTAGGATTATAATTTTTATAAACAAATTCAAGGCTTTCTAATAATTCCTGTTTATAATCCTGTGTTACATCATCATTATTCCAAATTTCATCATATATTTTCGACATGCCAAGTATCTGGGATTTTTCTGCTTCTCCTTTTATTGTTGTATCAAAATCATAGCGATTTGTCCTTTTTTCGTATATTTCAAGTGATGATGTTCCCTGAATCATAAAATCATCATCAATTATAAGAATATTCCCGTTTACTTTCTGATATGGCTTTACTTTTCTGACATTTACGTTGTTTTTTATAAAATCATACATAGCCTTTGCCTTGGCAAAGTGCTTTAACTTATTTTTTTCCTTTATATCATAAGAATTGTATAAAATATCATTAGGTGTTATCTCAAATTCTCTTGATATTTCATCATTTTTAGGAATAAATTTTGTATCTCTTATAATAAAATTTATTTCCTTCACATTTTTTAAATTTTTTTCCAATGCCGTAAAAACTGATATGGTTAATTTATCATTAATGATATTCACCACAGCATTTTCTTTTTCCGATAAAACTTCATTTATCTTCTCAATAAATTTTTTTGCTGAATTTCCCATTCTCTCAATATCCTCTACATTTTAGTTTTTACAACCTCGATTAATTTTTCCCCTTTTTCTAACTAAGTTTATTACTTAATTCTTTATGTAAGGATATTGAATTACTACACTTTTACAATTTTGCTTAATATTTGTTTTTATTAAATTATTTTTCATAGTTAAATTAGGAACGTCGTGATTTTTTGGAAATAAAATTGACTGTTTGAGCGAAGTTTAACGTAGCGAGTTTCAATTTTGTTTTCAAAAAATGCTTAGACAAGCGGGGATTGTAAAGGGGATGGCGATTGATCCCCTTTACTTTATAAAAAAGAAAAAATATAAAAATTATAGGAAGAATATTTATTAACAATAAAAAATAAGATTTAGTAGAAAAGACTATTAATTTCATTTGTATAGTATGAAAAAGATAACAAAAATATATTATTTTATGGTATAATACTTAGTGAAAAAATAGGAATGGACTAAGTAATAAACTTAATTAAATTTACTAAACATTTTTCCAATAATTTAGTAAAATATAAAAAACTAAATTTAGGAGGAAAATATGGCTACAAAAAAACATTTAAACAAAAACTTGAAATATGAAGAATAGCTAGATATTTGGATGGAAAAAGAAAGATTTTTTATAAAGGAATCGACTTATGCAACTTATACTAATATTATCGAGAATCACTTAAAGCCTGTGCTTGGAAAAAAGAAAATCAATAATATTACAAATGAAGATTTACAAAATTTTATTATCTTAAAATTAAGCACTTCAAAGAAAAATTTGGAAAAAGGGCTTGCACTAAAGACTGTCAAGGATATGACTGTACTTATAAAGAATACTTTAAAAACTGCAACTCAAAATAAATTGATATCTTTTCAGAATTTTCAATGCAAATTCCCCTCTTCCTTTTCAAAATCACATTTAAAAACTTTTTCTGTTGAAGAACAAAAGATACTTTTTAAATATTTGATAAATAATCAGAATTCAAAAAATTTAGGAATTTTACTTTGCCTACAGACAGGACTGCGACTTGGAGAAATATGTGGACTACAATGGCAGGATATAAATTTAGAAAAAAGTACTCTAACTATTTGCAGAACTTTACAGAAAATTTATATAAAAGAAAAAAACAAATCCTACTCCAAAACAATTATTAGTACTCCAAAAACAAAAACTTCCAACCGCATAATTCCTCTTAATATTGATTTTATAAATTTAATAAAACCGTTTCAGCAAAATAAAAATAACTACTTTATTACAAATAGCACGAATTATTTAAAGCCTCATTGCTACCGATATTACTATCAAAAACTTCTTCACTTTCTAAATCTCCCAAAACTCAAATTTCACAGTCTTCGTCATACTTTTGCAACGCAGGCCGTTGAACTTGGAATTGACTGCAAGACCATTTCTGAAATTTTAGGACACGCCAACATGAATACTACTCTAAATCTTTACGTTCATCCAAAGACTGAATATAAACACAAATGCCTTGATTTAATTTACAAAAAACTGAAAAATGAATAAATTTTTTTTGATATATTTTCATTTGTTGTTTTTTTAATAAAGTTTGAAATGTTTGTAATGTTGTGATATACTAAAGACATAATCTTAAAAACATAAAACCATTTTGGAGGAAAAGAAAAAATGAAAAATAAATTTAAAATAATTATCTTGACAGCATTATGCACACTTGCGTTATCTTGTGGAAATAGTAACGGAGGTAAAGTACTATTCGAATCGTCAGACAAAAAAATAAAAGTTTATGAAAAGGAAGTTAATAACGAATTGGAAAAAAGTCTATTTTCTAGTGGAATTTCTGAAAAAGAACTTACTCCTGAGCAAATTACACAAATGAAACATTCTATTATTAAAAATATCGCTCTAAACAGAGCTCTTGCCTTAAAAGCAAAAGAAAAAAAACTTGATAAAGACAAGAAATATACACAAAGCCAAGAAATTTTACAGGAACAATTACTAGCAAGCCTTGCAACATTAAGCGAAATCAACGAAAGAGCCAAAATTACAGATGCTGATGCTAAAGCTGCCTACGACGCCAACCAAGCTAGTTTTACACAGCCTGAAGATTCAGTGCGACTGCAAGTTATAGTATTCCAGCCTACTGATACAGCAAAAGCTGAGCAGGCATTAAAGGAAGCTGTTGCAAATCCTAATAATTTTACTGCCTACGTAAATCAATACAATCCTGGAACTGAACAAAACGGACAGACACAATCAATTCTTCTAAGTCAATTAGCAAGCCGATTTGGTTCAGTAAGTGAAGCTATCAAGGATGTTAAGGCAGGACAAGTTGTTAACAAAGTTGTAAATGATGGAAAAAGTTTGTATATCGTGAAAGTTCTTGAAAGAAATCCTAAAGGACTGATACCTTTTGAAAGCGTTAAAGAAGGTATCAAAACTCAATTAAGAAATCAGAAAAGGCAACTTGAACAACAAACTTACCTAAAATCAATTTCTGATGAATTTAAATTATCAAATATGGATGAAGCATTAAAAAATATTAAATAATCTAAAACTTTAAAAAATTTAGAAAGGAGCTGTTTTAAATAGATATAAATTTATAACATCTATTTTTGACAGCTTATTTGATGTAAAAACTATAGTAAAACTTCTTTAAATCTAAGCTTCAAGTTAATTATTTAATCTTACAGAAGCTTGATATTAAAAAGTTTTATCATATCTCAAAAGGAGGTTTTTTGTGAAAATTTTGAAATATTTATTAAGTCTTATATTAATAGCTTTGGTTATGATGCTTTTTGGCGTGATGTTTTCCAGCAATATTGTCACATATATGACAAAATCAAAAAATTCGGAATTTGAAAATGTAAAATTTTCTGTAAGAAACAGCGAAATGACTTTCGATAATTTTGTAGTCAACGGAAAAAGTCTTGGAAAAGGTCGAGCTACAGTTGGCATTGTGCAAAGCGGACTATTTAATCTTGTACCAAAATTAACATTGTCTAATTTGAAATTGGATGATGTAAATCTTGAAAGCATATATAAAGAAAAAAATTCTCAGATTGATACTTTTACTGAAAAAATAAATTCTCTTGCTTCTCAAGAGAAATCTGACAAGACAACTGCAGATTTTATCAAGGAAACAACTGATAAGGTTACAACATTGTCAAATAATACAAACAACCTTATTAACAGCAAATGGAAAGAGAATATTGAAAAAATTAACGTTCTGAAAAAAGACTATGTAGGGCTTACAGACTTGAAGAGCAAGGCTCAAAAAATTGTAGAATTAAATAACGAAATTAAGCCATTAATAAAATCTATCAATTCTGAAAAAGAAAACATTGAAAAAAACATTTCTGAAATTGAGCTTGAAAGGGATATTGCACTTGCAAATGTTTCTGATAATTTGACTAAGCTTGAAAAAGAGATTTCATTGAATGATTTTAACAATAATTCTAACAATAATGTTCAAAATATGAATCTATATATATTCCTAGACAAAGGAAAAAATTTAGAAACTTCATTAAATACAGCTTTAAAAGCTACTTCCCTCATAAAAGAGATAAAGGATTTGAACATAAGAATTTCGGATATAAATATTAATGATGGCAAAATTGTGGTTAAAGGGCTTAATGGAAACAACTCGCAGATAAATGGGGAAGTTTTATTGGAAAATAATTCAAAAGCATTGATAAAAGGGCTTAATAATGGTTATGAAATTACTTATAACAAAGATAATTTTACTTCCAAAACTTTATTTGCAATCAATAAAATAAGTTCTCTTATTGAATATTCAAAAAATGATTTACTTGAAGGAAGAATTGTAAAACTTGCCTCAGAACTTATTTTAGAAAACAGCAATTTCAAAAATTTAAATCATACTGTATTAACTGACGAGGAAAAAACATTGCTGACTCAAAAAATTGAAAACCTAAGAAATAATAATTATCAGCAAATTATGTCTAAATATGAAGAAGATAACAAAAATATCGAAACATTAATTGATAATGTATATGTCCAAAAAAATAAACTTGATAAACTTCAAAGAGACTTGCTATCACTGGGAACAATTATCACATTTGAACAGACAGCCAATGAAACTGCTGAAAATAATAGTCAAAATAATAATTCTACTATCAATATTTTAAATAATCCAAGCTCTGTCAATAACAATAACAGTAACACAAATAATAATACAGAAAAACAAAATAACAATCAGAACACTAGCAAAATTAATATTGGAAATAAATAAAAGTTTTTAGGCATACCAAGATTGATATGCCTTATTTTTTAAAATATTATTTGTATAGTAAAATCATCTAGAAAGGAATTTTTTATGTTATTAAGTATAAAAAATGTTTCAAAAAAATATAATAACGGAACAAATGCCTTGAAAAATATTTCATTCGATGTAGAAAAAGGAGAATTTATATCGGTTATTGGTCCATCAGGCTCTGGAAAATCAACATTACTTAGAAGCATCAACAAAATGATTGATATTTCACAAGGCTCAATTTTATTTGAAGATAAAAATATTGAGAGCTTGAAAAAAACACAAATCGAACTTGTAAGACGAGAAATTGGAATGATTTTTCAAAGTTACAATCTTGTGGAAAGGCTCACTGTTATTGAAAACGTGCTTCATGGACGGCTTGGATATAAATCAATAATTGCTGGAATATTGGGTATTTATTCAGAGGAAGAAAAAAAAGAAGCTTTTAGCTTTCTAGAAAGAGTAAATATGACTAAATACGCTTATCAAAAATGCAGTGAACTTTCAGGCGGACAAAAGCAGCGTGTCGGTATTGCAAGGGCAATCATGCAAAAGCCAAAATTGCTTCTTTGTGACGAGCCAATCGCCTCACTTGATCCAAAAACTGCTGAAAACATAATGGATTATCTAAAAAAAATTGTTACAGAACTAAAAATTACGTGTATTGTAAATCTTCATCAAGTCGACATTGCAAAAAAATACTCAGATAGAATAATTGCACTTAACAAAGGAGAAAAAATTTTTGACGATAAGGCAGAAAAACTTACAGAAAAAATGGTTGAATTTATTTACAAGGATCAAGAATAAATTTGATAAAATAAGGAGATTTTATGAATTTAACAAAAAAAGATATTTTTAAACAGCGATTTTATTCAAAAATTATACTGTTATCAATAATTGTAATACTTTACGGGATTTCATCGGTTATTTCAGGCTTTCAGAATGGAATGGCATTTTCCTCAATTCCAGCTGGAATCTTTTGGCTTTTACAAAAATTTATTCCTACACAAAATGCTCTGCAGTATTTTCCTGAAATTTTAGATTCAGCATTAAAGACTGTCCTGCTTGCTATAACTTCCACAATGATTTCATCAATTTTTGCCCTTTTTCTTGCAATAATTGGCTCAAATTTGACTGGAATAAATATTTTTACCAAAGTTATAACAAAAGTAATTGCTTCTTTTTTTAGAAATATTCCAATCGTAGCATGGGCATTAATACTGGTATTTTCATTCAAACAGAGCCAATTTACAGGCTTTCTCGCATTATTTCTAATTACGTTTGGGTATCTTACACGTGCCTTTTCTGAAACAATTGATGATGTTGCAGGCGACGTAATTGAAGCCCTAAAATCAGTAGGAGCTTCATACTTTCAAATAATATTTTGCGGAGTTATTCCAAGTGTCTCTTCACAACTTGTATCATGGCTTCTTTTCTTTATTGAAACTGGAGTTCGTGAATCAACTTTAGTTGGTATTTTAACAGGAACTGGAATTGGATTTACATTCAGCCTGTATTATAAAAGTTTTCGTTACGATGCCGCAGGACTTGTAATTCTAGTTGTTACCGTTATTGTAATCGGAATAGAAATGCTCTCAAACAAACTTAGAAATGAACTGATGTAAATATAAAACAGAAAGAAGGTGAATATCCTTTGAAAAAAATAAAAATTAGAAAATTTACAAAATCAAGATTCTATTTATACACAACTTTATCTGTTTTGTCAATTATTACAATTTATACATTAATTACAATGGATTTTGATAATGTGAATATTGCTAAAGCAACTGTACATTTTTTTAAAGACTTAAAAACAATGTTCTTTTCCCCAAGATTATCTGACAGATACACATATAGCCAGGTATTTCTTAGCCTTGCTGTAACAATCGCCCTTGCTGTACTTACTACAATAATCGGCTCATTTATTGCATTGTTTTTTTCGTTTTTTGCAGCTAAAAATTTATCAAGCTCGTATATATCAAAAGCTGTTAAAATAGGAATTACATTTATTCGTGCAATTCCAACAATATTATGGGTTATGGTATTTTCAGTCGTTGCAAATATTGGTGTTGAGGCAGCTATTATTGGTATGACTTTCCATAGTGTTGCCTACCTTGTAAAAGCCTATTCTGAAAGTATCGAAGAAATAGATAATGGCATTATAGAAGCTCTAAAAGCAACGGGAGCATCATTCTGGAAAATTATTTTTCAAGGAATTTTACCAAGCACTGTAACTTCTATTCTATCTTGGACATTCATCCGTTTTGAGATAAACTTTACAAATGCTGTATTAGTAGGAGCTGCAGCTGGAGCTGGGGGAATTGGTTATGATATGTTTATGGCTGGAACTATGTACTTTGATATAAGAGAAATTGGGGTATTTATATATTTAATATTTAGTGTAGCAATTATATTAGAATTTATTTCATATTTTTTGAGAAAAAAATATTTAAAAAATTAAAATTTAAGACTAAATCCCGTTAAAAAAACATAGAAAAATCTATAATTATTAATTTGATAACTTTGTTAAAAAAATCAAATTTAATTCTTAAGTATTCATCTTAAAGACTTTTATAATTTTATTTTATATAATTAATAAATGCTTCTTCTTATTTTATTAATATATTTTTTTAACGTAAGAGCATCAAACGTCATGCTCTTATAACCTCGCTTTACGCAAAATTTTCTTATAAAGGATATCAACCTAATATTTTCAAATAATTTAAGATCTAATTTTCATCTTTTAAACAAAGTCTAGTAAACTAATTCGTCGGAGCATTTTTCTGTGCTGGCAAAACTATTTGAGTATAGTGAGTTTTTAGTCAGTCCATATATTATTGCGTAGCAATCTTGCCACAATTTTAATTATTAGGAAAAACTTTTACTGCAAGATAAGGTTTTGCGGCAATGAGCAATCCTACAAAAATAAAAAAAAGTCGTATGATTATGAATTAGCTACTGAACAGTCTTATTATAAAAATTTATTCTCGTTTTTAAACGGGGTTTAGTATAGGAACTATAAATATAATAATCTTTATAAAAAGAAAAAAAGTACACAACTAAGTGTACTTTAAAAATATTTTATATACTATTCTTAACGATTTTTTTTATTTATAAAACCTTTCATTTGTTTAACTGCTAGGTAAGAATCTATTTGTAATAATAATTCTACTGCTGTCCCAACTAAGATTAGTAAACTTGTTCCTCCAAGCATTACCGGAAGATTCAAAATATATCCAAACCAAATATTTGGCATAATACCTAATAATGATAAGAATATCGCACTTCCAAAAGTTACTCTTGTTGCAACTTTTTCTAAATAGTCAGCAGTTTCCTTCCCAGCTCTTACTGTTGGAATTGTTCCTCCACTTTGCTTCAAATCATCTGCTACTTTATCTGGATCAAAAGCAATTGTAAGCGTATAGAAAAATGAAAATACTGTAATTAATATTGCAAATAACAATAAATAAAAAATACCTTTAGGCTCAAACTGAGCTGTCAAAAAGTTTTTCAGATTCCCAGTTTTCATTGTTGAAATCAAGAATGGCGGTGCTGCCATCAATACTGACGCAAAGATTATTGGCATTACTCCAGACATATTTATCTTTAATGGTAAATATGTTCTTTTACCAACTGTACTTTGTCCTCCACCAAATCCGAGACTTCCTTTTCCTGCATACTGAATAGGAATTCTTCTTTCAGCAAGTTGTACAACTACCATTAATGCAATGAATACCACAAATGCAACTATTGACAATCCTAACAGAACTTTTCCCATTCCGCTAGGTAAGCCAGAAACCATTTGACTAATTACTGTTGGCAATCCTGCAACAATATTTAAAAATATAAGCATTGAAGTCCCATTTCCAATACCTCTTATCGAGATTCTTTCAGAAATCCACATAAGGAATGAAGTCCCTCCTGTAATTAAAACTACTGTGCTTAATATGAATTTAGGACCTGGTTCCAACACTAGATTTTGATTTTGCATTAATATTGCAATTCCAAAAGATTGGATTATTGCCAGCACAATTGTCACATATCTTGACCACTGTGTAATTTTATCACGTTCTTTTCCGCCTTCCTTCTGCATTTCATCTATTTTAGGAAAAATTACTCCTAATAATTGAAAAACAATGGAAGCATTAATGTATGGGACAATTCCCAATGCAAAAATTGAAGCTCTTTCAACAGCTCCACCCGAAAATAAATTTAAAAATTGAGCAATTGCATTTCCCTGCTGGAAATTTTTAAAAGCATCTGTATTAATTCCCGGAACTGCTATATGGATTCCAACTCTTGCAACTATTATCATTAATAATGTAAATGTTACTCTTTTTTCTAGTTCAGGTATATTAAAAATAGCTTTTACCCTACTTGATAATGCTTCAGCTAGAGTCAATTCTATCACTCCTTTAGTATATGAAGAAAAAGCAAGATATTAAATCTTACTTATTCCCATCTTCTTTTTTATTATTTCCTGCTTTAGCTGAATATGATTTTATTTCTACTAATTCTACACTTCCTCCAGCTTTTTCAATTAATTCTTTAGCTGTCTTAGAAATTTTATGTGTTTTTACAGTTAATTTTTTGTTAACTTCTGTATTCCCTATAATTTTTAAAACACTTGTAAAATCTTTTTCTTTAACATAAGATTCAATATTTGCATTTAAATATTCTTTTACTGCTCTTCTACCTTTTACATTTCTCAAAGCTTCATCAGAATATTTTGTTATAAATTTAGGGTTTTTAATTATTCCATTTTCAACTAATGTTTGTAAGCTAACTACATCTCCATCGTTAAATTTTTCTACGATATCAGCCAATGTAATTGCTATTATATCTTTTTTAAATGGTGAATTAGAAAATCCTCTTTTAGGGATTCTTCTAATAATAGGCATTTGTCCACCTTCAAATATAGGTGATACATAAGAACCTGATCTTTGTTTTTGTCCATTGTGACCTTTACCAGCAGTTTTTCCCCAACCAGTTCCGTGTCCTCTTCCTACTCTTCTTCTTTCTCTTTTCGATCCAGCAGCAGGTCTTAATTCATTAAGATTCATCTATTCTAAACCTCCTCTACTTTAAGTAAATAAGAAACTAATTTAATTTTTCCTTCAATATCAGCAGTTTTATTATGAACTGCACTTTGACTGATTTTTCTTAATCCAAGTGATTTTACAGTCGCAACATGATTAGGTTTTCTTCCATTAATTCCTTTTACAAGCGTTACTTTTACTTTAGACATTAATTTTACCTCCTAACCTTATTATCCTAAAATTTCTTCAACTGATTTTCCTCTAAGTCTTGCTACATCTTCAAGAGAACGCAATTGTTTTAATCCTTCTAAAGTTGCTCTTGCAACGTTATCTTTAGTTTTTGAACCTCTAATTTTTGTAAGTACGTCTTTTACACCTGCTAACTCTAATAATTCCCTAGTTGCTGAACCAGCGATAACTCCTGTCCCTTTTGAAGCTGGTTTCAATAATACAGATGTTGCATTATATTTACCAATTTGCTCATGCGGTAATGTTCCACCTTTTAATGAAACATTTACTAAGTTTTTCTTAGCATTTGCGATGGCTTTTCTGATTGCATCAGGTACACCGTTAGCTTTTCCTAAACCGATACCTACTTTTCCTTTTTCGTCTCCAACAGCTGCTAATACTGAGAATGAAATTCTTCTTCCTCCTTTAACAGTTTTAGAAACTCTGCTTATTCTTAAAAGTCTTTCTTTATATTCACTTTCTCTTTCTCTGTTATCTCTATCTCTAGCCAAAATAAATCCTCCTTATCTTTAGAATTTTAATCCTGCTTCTCTTGCAGCATCTGCCACAGCTTTAACTCTTCCTGTGTACACGTATCCTCCTCTGTCAAATACAACAGTAGTAATCCCTTTATCTAATGCTTTTTTAGCAATTCTTTCTCCTATTTGTTTAGCTGCTTCAATATTTGAACCTTTTTCAATTTTTGCACCTTTTTCAATAGTTGATGCAGAAACTAAAGTATTTCCTGTAGTATCATCAATTACTTGAACAAAGATATTTTGTAAACTTCTATACACAGCAAGTCTAGGTCTTTCAGCAGTTCCAACGATTTTTCTTCTAATACTTCTATGTTTTTTTTGTCTTAATTTATTTCTATCAAGTTTTTTTACCATTAAAATCTACCTCCTATCCTTTCTTACCTTCTTTTCTTCTGATTACTTCATCAGCGTATTTAACACCTTTTCCTTTATATGGTTCAGGTGGACGTTTAGCTCTGATGTTTGCAGCAACTTGTCCAACTAATTGTTTATCAATTCCTTCAACAGAAATTTTAGTATTTCCTTCAACTTTAAAAGTGATTCCTTCTACTGCTTCAATTTCAACTGGATGTGAATATCCTAAAGATAAAGTTAATCCTTTTCCGCTAGCTTGTACTCTGTAACCTACTCCGACTAATTCTAATCCTCTAGTAAATCCTTCACTTACTCCAACAATCATATTGTTTAAGTTTGCTCTTGTAGTTCCATGAAGAGCTCTGATATTTGGTAAATCATTTGGTCTTTCAAATGTAATTTCGTTACCATCAATATTTACTTTAATTTCACTGCTTAATTCTCTTACTAATTGCCCTTTTGGCCCTTTTACAGTAAAAGTGTTCCCATCCTGCTTAATTTCAACACCAGCAGGTATAGTTATAGGTTTCTTACCTATTCTTGACATTGTTTATCCTCCTAATTTATAAAATGCGTAAATTACCACACGTAGCAAAGAACTTCTCCACCAACGTTATGCTTTCTGCATTCCTTGTCTGTAATAACACCTTGTGGCGTTGAGACAATGGCAATTCCTAATCCACCTAATACTTTAGGTAAATTTTCTACAGATGTGTAAACTCTTCTTCCAGGTTTTGAAATTCTTTTCAATCCTTTAATTACAGCTTCTCCATCTACAGTTTTTAAAGAAACAACTATATTTTTTATAGCTCCTTCTTCTTTAATTTCGTAACCGTTTATATATCCTTCATTTTTTAATATATTTGCTATACTTTCTTTAATTCTTGAAAATGGTACTGCAACTTGTGCATGTTTAGCCATGTTTCCGTTTCTGATTCTAGTAAGCATATCAGCAATAGGATCTGTTAAATACATTAATTCTTCCTCCTCTCAAAATTACCAACTTGATTTTTTTACTCCTGGGATAACTCCCTCTCCTGCTAATTGTCTGAACATAACTCTTGAAATACCAAATTCTCTCATATATCCTCTTGGTCTTCCGTTAATTTGACATCTATTTCTAACTCTTGTAGGCGAAGCATTTCTTGGTAATTTAGATAATTCTAAAACTGCTTCTCTATCACCTTTTTTAGCTCTTTCTTTTAACTCAGCTCTTTTAGCTGCATATTTATCAACTGTTTTTTGTCTTTTTAAGTTTCTTTCAACCATTGCTTTTTTAGCCATTGATTAAATTACACCTCCTTCAAAATAATACTATTTTGCAAACGGCATTCCGAATGCTTTTAATAAAGCTCTTCCTTGCTCATCATTTTGTGCTGTAGATACAATTGTAATTCCTAATCCGAAGATTTTATCTACTTTATCAATTTCGATTTCAGGGAATACGATTTGTTCTCTTAGACCTAATGTGTAGTTTCCTCTTCCATCAAAACCTTTAGGTGAAACACCTTCAAAATCTCTTACCCTTGGTAATGTGATACTAATTAATCTGTCTAGGAATTCATACATTTTTTCTTTTCTTAATGTAACTTTTGCTCCAATTTTTTGTCCTTCTCTTAATTTAAATCCAGCTTCTGATTTTCTAGCTGCTCTTGGTACAGGCTGTTGCCCTGTAATTTGTGATAGTTCAGCAATTGCTGTATCGATTAATTTAGAATTGCTTACTGCTTCTCCAATCCCCATATTAACTACGATTTTATCAAGTTTAGGTACTTGCATAACGTTAGATAAGTTTAATTCTTTCATTAGTGATGAAACAATTTCATCTTTGTATAATTTCTGTAATCTTGGAATATATTTTTCAGCCATTTATGACATCCTCCTCTCTAAAATATTATATTTCGTTACCAGATACTACTGATATTCTTACTTTTTTACCGTCTCTTATTTCTTTTCTTACTCTTGTAGGTTTCCCTGCTCCTTCATCCCAAAGCATTACTTTAGATGAGAAGATTGGCATTTCTCTTTCTACAACTTCGCCTTGTGGGTTCATTGCATTAGGTTTAATATGTCTTTTTTTGATATTTACACCTTCAACAATTATTTTCCCAGTCTTAGGGAATACTTTTAATACCTTTCCAATTTTTCCTTTATCTCCAGTTTGTTTACTATTTTCATTACGTAACAAATCTTTTGATCTACCGCTAATTACAATAACTGTATCTCCAGTTTTAACATGTAATCTTTTAGGTACTGATTTTAAATTTGGTTTAGCCACGTTTAACTCTCCTTCCTATAATACTTCTGGTGCTAGAGAAACTATTTTCATAAAGTTTTTCGCTCTTAATTCTCTTGCTACAGGTCCAAAAATTCTTGTTCCTCTTACTTCTAATGCTGTATTTAATATAACAGCCGCATTATCATCAAATTTTATATATGAACCGTCTGCTCTTTTTAATTCTTTTCTAGTTCTAACGATTACAGCTTTTACTACATCACCTTTTTTTACGTTTCCGTTTGGTATAGCCTCTTTTACACTTGCTACTACGATGTCTCCTATTTTACCGAATCTTCTTCTTGATCCACCTAATACTCTAATAACCATGATTTTTTTAGCTCCAGTGTTATCAGCAACATTAAGTATCGTTTGTTGTTGAACCATTTAAAATTTCCTCCTCTCAAATGTTAACTCACACTATCTTCTTCCGTTTTAATATTGAAAATAAAACATCAAGCAATTTTCTTAATAAGATTAAATTATTTAGCTCTTTCTAAGATTGTAACGACTCTCCATCTTTTATCTTTACTTAATGGTCTAGTTTCCATAATTTGCACTTTATCTCCGATTCCACAATCATTGTTTTCATCATGTGCTTTATATTTTTTAGAAGTTTTTACTCTCTTTTTATAAAGTTTGTGTAATTTCATTGTTTCTTCAAGAACAACTACAGTTTTATCCATTTTGTTAGAAACAACGATTCCTTCTCTTACTTTTCTTTCTTTTCTTATATTTTCCACTCTTGATCCTCCTATTTACCAGTTTTTTCAGTTACAACAGTTTTTAATCTTGCTATTGTTCTTTTAACATCTCGTATTTTAGCAGTGTTTTGTAATTGTCCAAGAGTTTTTTGAAATTTTAAATTAAACAATTCTTGTTTCAATTCATTTACTTTAACTTCCAATTCTTCCAATGATAATTCTCTAATTTCGTTAATTGTCATTACTTATCACCACCTACTTCTTCTTTTCTTACAAATTTAACTTTTATAGGTAGTTTATGTCCAGCTTTTCTTAATGCTTCTTTGGCTTTCTCTTCTGATACTCCACCAACTTCAAACATTATTTTATTCTTTTTAACTACTGCTACCCAACCTTCTGCATTACCTTTACCTTTACCCATTCTTGTTCCTTCAGGTCTTTTTGTATAAGGTTTATCAGGGAATATTCTAATCCAAATTTTACCTTCTCTTTTAAATGTTCTATTAATTGTTACCCTACAAGCTTCTATTTGTCTTGAAGTAATCCAACCAAATTCTCTAGCGGCAAGCCCAAATTCACCAAAATCAACTTTGTTTCCTTTAGTTGCTACACCACCCATTTTTCCTCTGAACTGTTTTCTATATTTCGTTCTTTTAGGTATTAACATATTATTCGTTTTCTCCTTCCTTTGTAGTAGAAAGAACTTCACCATTAAATATCCATACTTTTAATCCTAAAGCACCGTATGTAGTGTGTGCAGTAGCTGTTGCATAATCAACATCTGCTCTTAAAGTATGTAGTGGTACTCTTCCTGAAAGTGTCCATTCACTTCTTGCAATTTCGGCACCATTCAATCTTCCCGATACCATAACTTTAATTCCTTTAATCCCAGCTTTTTCTGCTCTTTGAATAGCTTGTTGAACTGCTCTTTTATAAGCAACCCTTTTTTCAATTGCTGTTGCAATACTTTCTGCTACTAATTGAGCATCTTTATTAGGATTTTTGATTTCTTGTACTTTAATTTGTACTCTTTTACCAGTTAATTTTTCTAATTTTACTTTTAAAGCTTCAATTTCTTGACCTTTTCTTCCAATTAAAATTCCAGCTTTTCCAGTTTCTATAATAACTGCTACTTCTGTAGGTGATGTTCTTTCTATTTGAATAGAAGAAATCCCTGCATGGTAATAGTTTTTCTTAATATATTTTTTTATTTTCAAATCTTCGTGAAAGTTGTTTACGTATTCTTTTCCCTCAGCGAACCATTTTGAATCCCAAGTTCTTGTGATTCCTAATCTTATCCCCCTAGGATCTACTTTTTGTCCCACAGACTTACCTCCTTATTTTTCTGAATTAATCTTCTCTTTCATCAACTTCTACTGTGATATGAGCTGTCGGTTTTCTAATAATATCAGCTCTTCCCATTGCTCTTGGGCTGATTCTTTTTAATACAGGTCCTTTATCAATTAATATTTTTGATACAAACAGTTTATCAGGATCCATATTATTATTATGTTCAGCATTTGCAATTGCTGATCTTAATGTTTTTTCTATATATAATGCTGCTTTTTTATTTGTAAATTTTAAAATGTTCAATGCTTGCAATGCATTTTTCCCTCTTACAATATCAGCAACTAATCTTGCTTTTTGAGGGCTTAATCTTTGATATTTCAATTTAGCTACTACTGCCATTCAAAGTCCTCTCCTTTCGTTAATTTATAAATATTAATCTCTATTTTTTACCTTTTTTAGCATCTTTTCCATGTCCATAGAAAGTTCTAGTTGGTGCAAATTCACCTAACTTATGTCCAACCATTTCCTCAGTCACATATACAGGAATATGTTTTTTACCATTATATACTGCAAAAGTATGTCCAATAAATTGAGGGAATATAGTTGATCTTCTAGACCATGTTTTAATAACTTGTTTTTTACCTCCTAATGCTTCTATTTTTTCTAATAAATATGCATCAACAAAAGGTCCTTTTTTTAATGAACGAGACATTCTTTCCTCCTTATTTCATTTTTTAAATTGAGAAATGTTACTCAATACATCTCATTTTAATATTTAATTCAATGTATTAAGCAATATTTTTATATTCAGCCAGATTTCCATTCAAATATTTTATGTGTTTATTTGACTGGCACAGTCCATTTCTACGTTCTTTATTTAAAAATATCATTAATATATTTTGGGATATCAATTCAACTTTTAAGCAATTATTTTTTTCTTCCTCTAACAATAAATTTATCACTAAGTTTTTTACCTCTAGTTTTCTTACCAAGTGTAGGTTTACCCCAAGGTGTAACTGGTGATTTTCTACCTATTGGAGATCTTCCTTCTCCTCCTCCGTGTGGGTGATCTACAGGGTTCATTACAGATCCTCTAACGTGAGGTTTTCTTCCTAAGTGTCTATTTCTTCCAGCTTTTCCTAATGATACTAATGAATGTTCAGAGTTTCCTACTGTTCCAACTGTTGCCATACATTCTTTATGAATAAGTCTTAATTCTCCAGATGGTAATTCTACGTGGCAGTAAGTTCCTTCTTTTGCAACAAGTCTTGCAGCTGTTCCTGCTGATCTTGCTAACTGTCCACCTTTACCAGGCATAAGTTCTACATTATGAATAACAGTCCCTACTGGTAAGTCTTTTAATTTTAGTGCATTTCCAGGTTTGATATCTGCACCTTCTCCTGCTAATACGATGTCACCTTTTTTAAGTCCATTTGGAGCTAAAATATATCTTTTTTCTCCATCAACATAGTGTAACAATGCGATGTTTGCAGTTCTGTTTGGATCATATTCAAGAGTTGCAACTTTTGCAGGCACTCCAATTTTATTTCTTTTCCAGTCAATTACTCTGTATAATCTTTTGTGTCCTTTATGTCTATTTCTACCTGTTCTATGTCCATAGTTATCAATTCCGTAAGATGAATTTAATGGTTCAACTAAAGATTTCTCAGGTCTTACCTTATCTAATTCCTTGTTAACTAATATCGACATATGCCGTGTCCCACTAGTCATCGGTTTTAATTTTTTTATTGGCATAACTTATGTTCCCTCTCTTCCTATTTCTCATTTTTATTTTCTTAAATCATTCAAAAAACTGAATAATTTCTACAAATTTACATAACTTATCTATTATAGCATTTTTATCGAATAATTTCCACAAAAAATATAATTACTCTTTATATTAAAGAGATTTTTTGAAATTATTAAGTACTATAATTTTATTATCCTTCATAAGCTGTAATAGATTCTCCATCTTTCAATTTAACAACTGCTTTTTTTATAGCGGCTGTTTTATACATTGACATTCTGAATCTTTTATTTTTTGGTTTAATATTCAAAGTATTTACACCTTCAACTTTTACATTGAATAATTTTTCAACTGCATCTTTAATTTGAAGTTTGTTTGCTCTTCTATCTACTATGAAAACATATTCATTGTTTTCCAATAAATTTCTTGCTTTTTCTGTATTAATTACAGGTTTTTTGATAATATCAGTAATATGCATTATGCTAGCACCTCCTCGATAGTTGCAAGAGCTTCTTTAGTTAAAATTACTTTATCTTGTTTGATTAACCAGTAGATGCTTAAATCTCTTGTATTTATTGCTGCAACTTTTTCAATATTTCTTGTTGATAAATATAAGAAATAATCTCTATCTATATTATCAGCGTCATCACTTGTTACATATAATTGTTTTACACCATCAAAATTTAATGCTTTTGCAAAATTAATAAATGTTTTTGTTTTTGGTGTTTCTAATGCAAAATCATCTAGCACAATTACATTTCCTTCATTAATTTTTGTTGCTAAAGCTGATTTTAAAGCTAATTTTCTAACTTTTTTATTTACTTTTTTAGCATAATTTCTTGGTTTTGGTCCGTGAACTACTCCTCCACCTACCATGTGTGGTGCTCTTGTAGATCCTTGTCTTGCTCTTCCTGTTCCTTTTTGTCTAAAAGGTTTTCTTCCTCCACCTCTTACTTCTGCTCTTGTTTTTGTTGAGGCAGATCCTTGTCTTGCTTCAGCTAATTCTGCTACTAAAACTTCGTGCATTACGTGTTTATTTGGTTCAATTCCAAATATGTCGTTATTTACTTCAATAGTTCCTGCTTGTGAACCGTCTAATTTATATATATTTAAAACTGGCATGTTATCCTCCTCTCTTTCCTATTAATATTTCTTTACCGATTTTTTGATAACTAAGTAACCATTTTTTGGCCCTGGAACAGCACCTTTTACTAATAAAAGATTGTTTTCTACATCAAATTTTATAACTTGTAAGTTTTGAACTGTTACTTTTTCAGCTCCCAATCTTCCAGCCATTTTTTTACCTTTTGGTACATTACTATTTGATGCAGCTCCTCCTGCGTTAGAACCTCCAAGTCTGTGGTTTCTTGAAACCCCGTGTGAAGCTCTGTTTCCACCAAAGTTATGTCTTTTCATAACTCCTGCAGTTCCTTTACCTTTTGAAGTCCCAGAAATATCAACGAATTCGATACCTTCTAATACATCTACTTTAATTTCTTGTCCCAATGTAAAGTCAGCTGGATTAGCTACTTTAAATTCTTTAAGAAATCTTTTTGAAGTAACTCCTGCTTTTTTAAATACACCTAATAGTGGTTTAGTAGTGTTTTTTTCTTTTTTATCTCCATAAGCTAATGTGATCGCATTATATCCTTCTTTTTCTTCAGTTTTAATTTGTGTAATGAAGTTAGTCCCTGCTTCAATTACTGTAACTGGAATTAATTTTTCGTCTTCGAAAATTTGAGTCATTCCGATTTTTTTACCTAATATCATTTTTTATTTTTCCTCCTTAATATATTGGTTGACAATTTTCTTAAAATAGCCAACTTGTACTAAGCCTTACGATTGCTTAATTTCAACTCCCACACCTGATGGTAAGTTTAATGATGCTAATGCATTTACGATTTGTTGATTTGAATTTTTGATTTCTACAAATCTTCTGTGAATTCTCATTTCAAATTGTTCTCTTGAATCTTTATTTACGTGAACTGATCTTAAAACTGTATATTTTTTAGTTTTTGTAGGTAATGGAAGTGGCCCTGCTAATTCTGAACCATTTTTCTTAGCTACTTCTGCAATTTTTTTAGCAGATTGATCTAACAGTTTGTGATCATAAGATTGTAAATATATTCTTATTTTATCCAAAGTTTTTCCTCCTGTTTTTTTGTCCTGCTTATTTTAATAACTAGAGAAATTAGACTATAAAAACCTAATCTCTCTTTTTAATTTAATATTTTGGACTATTTTTCTTTACATTTCTAATCATTATAACAAATATTTTCATTATCTGCAATAATTATTTTTATTTTTTATCATTAAGAGAGTTTCTTACAAAAAACTATTTAGTAATAGTTGCTACTACTCCTGAAGCTACTGTTCTTCCACCTTCTCTTATCGCAAATCTTAATCCTTCTTCCATTGCGATTGGGTGAATTAGTTCAACTGTCATTTCAATGTTGTCTCCAGGCATTACCATTTCTACTCCTTCTGGTAAGTTTACTTCTCCTGTAATGTCAGTCGTTCTGAAGTAAAATTGTGGTTTGTATCCTGTGAAGAATGGTGTATGTCTTCCTCCTTCATCTTTTGTCAATACGTATACTTCCGACTTAAATCCTGTATGTGGATTGATTGTTCCTGGTTTAGCAAGTACTTGTCCTCTTTCCACTTCTTCTTTCTTAGTTCCTCTTAACAATGCTCCAATGTTGTCTCCAGCTTGTCCTGAATCCAATAATTTTCTGAACATTTCTACTCCTGTTACAGTAGTTTTTGTTGTTGGTTTGATTCCTACGATTTCTACTTCTTCACCAATGTTGATTACTCCTCTTTCCACTCTTCCTGTTACAACTGTTCCTCTTCCTGTAATTGTGAACACATCTTCAATTGGCATTAGGAATGCTTGGTCTACTGGTCTTTCTGGTGTTGGGATATATTCGTCAACTGCATCCATTAATTCCATAATTCTTTCTACCCATTGAGCTTCCCCATTTAATGCTCCTAATGAAGACCCTTTGATTACTGGTACATCGTCTCCAGGGAATCCATATTCTGTAAGTAATTCTCTTACTTCCATTTCTACTAACTCTAATAATTCTTCGTCATCTACCATGTCAACTTTGTTCAAGTAAACTACGATGTAAGGTACTCCAACCTGTCTTGCAAGAAGGATATGCTCTCTTGTTTGAGGCATAGGACCGTCAGCTGCTGATACTACTAGGATAGCACCATCCATTTGAGCCGCTCCTGTAATCATGTTTTTTACGTAATCCGCATGCCCTGGACAGTCAACGTGAGCATAGTGTCTTTTTTCTGTTTCATACTCAATGTGAGCTGTGTTGATTGTAATCCCTCTTTCTCTTTCTTCAGGCGCTTGGTCAATGTTTTCAAAGTCAACTTTTTCAGCTAGCCCTTTTTCAGCCAATACTTTTGAAATTGCTGCTGTTGTTGTTGTTTTCCCATGGTCAACGTGACCTATTGTTCCTACGTTTACGTGTGGTTTGCTTCTCTCGAATTTAGCTTTTGCCATTTTAATTTTTCCTCCATTATTTCTTTAGTTTTTAAATTTTTTTAAGATTTTTATTGTTATTTTAAATTTTTATTATTTTCCTTGTCTTTCATCAATTACTTGTTGAGCAATGTTTTTTGGAACTTCTACATATTTTTCAAATTCCATTGAGTAAGACGCTCTTCCTTGTGTTTTCGATCTCAAGTCAGTTGCATAACCGAACATTTGTGATAAAGGTACTTCTGCATTAATAATTTTTGCATTATTTCTGTCAGTCATTCCTGAAACTTGTCCACGTCTTGAGTTCAAATCTCCAATTACGTCTCCCATGTATTCTTCTGGAGTAGTAACTTCTACTTTGAAGATTGGTTCCAATAATACTGGATTAGCGGCTCTAAGTCCTTTTTTAACTGCCATTGAACCTGCTATTTTAAATGCCATTTCTGATGAATCGACTTCATGGTAAGATCCATCATACAATGTAACTTTTATATCTTGAACAGGGTATCCTGCAACAACCCCTGCTTCTAATGCTTCTTGGATTCCTTTATCTACTGCTGGAATATATTCTCTTGGAATTGCTCCTCCAGTAATTTCATTAACAAATTCATAACCTTTTCCATGGTTAGCTTCAACTTTCATTTTAACATGTCCATATTGTCCACGTCCTCCAGATTGTTTCGCATATTTTTCTTCAACATCTGTTGCTCCATTAATTGTTTCTCTATAAGCAACTTGTGGTTTACCAACATTTGCTTCCACTTTGAATTCACGTTTCATTCTATCTACGATGATTTCCAAGTGCAACTCTCCCATTCCTGCAATAAGTGTTTGTCCAGTTTCTTGGTTAGTTGATACTTTAAATGTTGGATCTTCTTCTGCAAGTTTTGAAAGAGCTGTTCCCATTTTTTCCTGATCGGCTTTAGTTTTTGGCTCTACCGCAATTTGGATAACTGTATCAGGGAATTCCATTTTTTCAAGGATAATTGGAGCATTTTCAGCACACAATGTATCTCCTGTTGTAGTATCTTTTAATCCAACTGCCGCAGCTATATCTCCAGAGTAAACTACATCAAGTTCTTCTCTTTTGTTAGCGTGCATTTGAAGCAATCTTCCCATTCTTTCTTTTTTACCTTTTGTTGAGTTTAATACATAAGATCCTTTTTCTAGTACTCCTGAATAAACTCTAAAGAATGATAATCTTCCAACAAATGGATCTGTAATGATTTTAGACACCAATGCTGAGAATGGAGCATCGTCTCCCATTTCTCTTTCAATAGGTTCTTCAGTTTTAGGATCAGTTCCTTTAATTTTTCCACCGTTAATGTCTAATGGTGATGGCATGTAGGCAACTACTGCATCAAGTAATGGTTGAATCCCTTTGTTTTTGAACGCTGTTCCACACAATACAGGTACAACAGTTCCTTCAATTGTTGCAGCTCTTAATGCTTTTTTGATTTCTTCTTCAGAGATTTCTTCTCCTCCAAAGTATTTTTCCATCAATTCATCATCAGTTTCAACTACAGATTCAATCATGTGTTCTCTTGCTGCTTGAGCATCATCTAACAATTCTGCCCTAATATCAACAACTTCATAATCTGCTCCCATAGTTTCATCTTTAAATAGGTATTCTTTCATTGTTACCAAGTCGATAATTCCTTCAAAATTATCTTCTGCACCAATTGGTAATTGGATTGGTACACCATTTCCACCTAATTTTTCTTTGATGTCGTTTACACACATGTTAAAGTCTGCTCCGACTCTATCCATTTTGTTAAAGAAAGCCATTCTTGGTACGTTATATTTGTCAGCTTGTCTCCAAACTGTTTCTGATTGAGGTTGCACTCCGTCAACTGCTGAGAACACCGCAACTGCTCCATCCAATACTCTTAATGATCTTTCTACCTCAACTGTAAAGTCAACGTGGCCTGGTGTATCTATTATGTTAATTCTATGTCCATTCCAGAATGCTGTTGTTGCAGCTGATGTAATTGTGATTCCTCTTTCTTGTTCTTGTTCCATATAATCCATCGTAGCAGCTCCTTCATGAACTTCTCCGATTTTATGGTTTACACCTGTATAAAACAAAATTCTTTCAGTAGTAGTTGTTTTTCCGGCGTCTATATGTGCCATGATACCAATGTTTCTAGTATCTTTCAAAGCAACTTTTCTTGCCATTTAAATTTTCCTCCTTATTTTTGTAAGCTACTTCTTATTTAAGAAGTATATTTGAAATTTGAAACAATATTTTTATAAATCCAGTTCTGAAAAAATGAATTTTGTAAAAATATAACCATTTTTGAATATTTAATAATTTTCTTCAAACAAATAAGACTACCATTTGTAATGTGCGAACGCTCTGTTTGCTTCAGCCATTTTATATGTATCTTCTTTTTTCTTAATTGATCCACCTTCATTGTTGGCAGCTGCAATTAATTCTTTTTTAAGTTTAGCAACCATTCCATATTCTTTTCTTTCTCTTGTATATCTAACTAACCATCTAATTGCTAATGTTTGCTGTCTTTCTTTTCTTACTTCAACTGGTACTTGGTAAGTTGCTCCTCCGATTCTTCTAGATCTTACTTCTAATTGAGGTCTTACATTTTCCATTGCTCTTCTGAAAACTTCAATTCCTTCTTCTTGAGTTTCTTCAGTTATTTGTTGCAATGCTGTATAAAAAATATTTTCAGCTAATGATTTTTTCCCATCTTTCATTAATCCATTAATGAATTTAGTTACTACTTTATCGTTAAATTGAGAATCTGGTAATACATCTCTTCTTTCCGCTCTTCTTCTTCTTGACACTTAATTGTCCTCCTTACTTTTTTAAAATTTAATTACCCTTTTTTAGCTCCGTATCTTGATCTACCTTGTTTTCTGTTTACAACTCCTGCTGTATCCAATGCTCCTCTGATTATTTTATATCTAACCCCTGGCAAATCTTTTGTTCTTCCTCCTCTTAAAAGAACGATACTATGTTCTTGTAAGTTGTGTCCGATTCCTGGAATATAAGCAGTAACTTCGATTCCATTTACTAATTTAACCCTTGCTACCTTTCTTAAGGCTGAGTTAGGTTTTTTAGGTGTAGTTGTATATACTCTTACACAAACCCCTCTTTTTTGTGGATTACCTTTCAATGCAGGTGATTTTTTCTTTTTCTCAGTTGTACTTCTACCAAATCTTACTAATTGATTAATAGTAGGCATCTGTTTTCCTCCTCTCAAATTTCTTTGATTTATATATTTATTCTCGTGTTATATTTCAAAACTAAAACTTTTTATAAAGCTCATTTCTTCAATCTACATTTGATAAAGCTGCATTTGACAAAGTTTTTAATTTTTTTTGCTTTTCTTGCAAATCACTTTATCAAACATAACTGCATACTTATTTTAAGTATGTCGATTTACTCTAAAATTCACTTCAAAACATATTATTTTATAAATAATATATTTTTTAAAATTTAGTTATGAGTTCTAACCTAATTATTTTATACTATAAAAGCCCTTTTGTCAAGGGCTATAAAAGATTTTTTATTCAATAATTTTTCAAAGAAGTTTTTATTTTAAAAAATATTTTAAATTTTCTTCCTGAATTTCCCATTTTCCATTCTGGCTTGTTCCTTCATACTTTAAAATATTCTTTTGTTTAAATTTTTTCATGTAATATTTTACTTTATTTACTGTCCAGTTTAGATTATCAGCTATCTGTTTTTGAGACATTTCAGGATTATTTATTATTGTGTTTATTATAGTTTTATCTGTTTCTGTAAGATTTTTTACATCTAATTTTTCTTTTTTGGAAATATCTTGGGTAGTGTTGATTCTATTTTGGGTACTACCTTGGGTACTTTGGGTAGTATTATAGTTTTTTCTGTAAATATTAACTCTAAAATCATTTTCAAAAATGATAAATTCAGGCTCTTGCAATCCATATTCCCTTATTTCATTCATAATTCTAGGAATACCGCTTCCCCATTTCTCAATAATATTTACATAAGCAAAAACTGAGGCGATTGCACGGTTACGAAGTTTGGAATACCCCTCTTTCATTCTTTTTACATTTACCCCTGAAAGCAGCATTCCTGGTGAAGTAATTTCTAACCTGTTATCATAAAGTGCAACTTGAATATCGTTTGGCTCAAGATAGCTTCGATGAATTACAGCATTTGCAATTACCTCTCTTATTGATTTAGGCGGGATTTCATATTTATCAACTCTGTAAATTCCAATAATATCTGAACCCAAATTTATTTTTTCAAGCACATATTGATACGCTTTTTCCAGTTGCATAATAATTGAGCCTTCAAATTCCTTTTTATCAACAAATATGCTTCTAGTTTCTCCTTTAAACACACCACATTGTATCTTTCGTGAAACTTCCCAATTTTCCTTACCAGATAATAAAATATAGGCATTTGTCGGAAAAATTCTGCCATTTTTTTCTTCTAGAACTTTCCAGCTTAACAAAGTATTTCTAGTAATTTTTCTTATTTCTGTATCATTTTCAGAATTTTTCCTTGCCAATTTCTCCAGCCATTCACAAAACTTTTCAATTTCTTCATCGCTAACACTTTCTCCATGGCAAACTTGCTGATCAAAATATTTATTTTCCCCTTCTAAAACTAATTCCTTCAAAACATAATCTTCTTCGATAATTCTAGTTGTAGCGCCACTTCTAATATAAGTTCCTTTCTGCATGCCTTTTGACTTCAAATAATAGGGTTTTTTCTTACCTCCTTCAATTTCCACAAGAATAACTATCTTATTTTTAAGTGTATGCAAACTTATATCTGGCACAATCATTGGATAACAGTTATCTGATATCGCGTTAATTATTCCATCCATAACTTCAAACTCATTTTCAACTCCAACAATTTCTTTATTATCTTTTACTCCAAAAACTATTTTTCCACCATTTCCATTTGCAAATGCTACAACTGTTTTTATATAGGTATTAGTTTTAGCATTTTCCTTAAATTCAATCTTTTCGCTTTCCCCTTTCAATATTTCCTCAATTAACATCTGAAGTCCCTCCTTTAATTTTTTATTTTTGTTCTATTATACAATATAAATTTATCCTTTTCAATTAAAAAAAATAAAGCACCTATCCAAATTTCTTCAAAGCACTTTATTTAAAATTTTAAATTATTTTTCTCTTAAATATTTTTCAATACCATTTACCATTCCCATTACCATCTTTTCCTGATATTCTGGCGTTGACATTTTTCTGTCTTCTTCTGGATTTGACATAAATCCAAATTCAATCAAGGTATTTGTAACTTTTGACCAGTTTGTTCCTGTCAAGTCATCTCTGTATGAAACTCCACGATTTTTAGCCCCTGTTGCCTTTACATATTCTGATAATATGTCACGTGAGAATTTGTCACTTGATTTTTGAACACTTTTTGTGTACGGATTTTTTGATGAAGATGTTAGTACCGAAGCCCCTTGTGTTGAGGAATTATTAATTCCGTCAGCATGAAGTCTTATGTATAATGAGCATCCTGCGTTATTTGTCTTGATTGCACGTTCTTTATTGCTAATGTTCACATCATGTGTCTCTCGTACCATGAACACTTTATACCCTTTATTTTGTAATGCATCTCTTAATTTTAGCCCAACTTCAAGTGTAAGCTGGTATTCATATTTTTTAGTTGCCACTCCTCTTGTTCCAGATGATACTTTGGGCTTTTTCTTAGTCGAACCAGGCCCAATTTCTTCAAGTCCTGAGTTTCCCTTAAGTTGATGCCCTGGATCAATACAGATTAACTCATTGCCTTTTTCAGCTGCATTCAATGGAAATGCCATCATCAATCCTGTTATTGCCAAACACAATATTTTTTTCATTCCTTTTTTCATTATTTTTCCTCCTAAAATTTAAAATCTAAAATATCAGTATATTTATGTCTAACCTCTAACTCTCCTTTTTAATTTTACTTTTAAAGTTCTCCATTATTTTAGTCTACCACATAACAATAAAATTGACAACAACTTTTTTTAAATTTATGTTAATTTTTTTAAAAATATACTTGTTTTTTTGCAAAATCAGGCTATTATATTAGTAGAATAATTTTAAAAATTTTTATATGATAAATAAATGAATATTTAAAATTATAGGAGGTTTTTATTATGATTTCTTTCATTTTAGCGATTGTCGCACTTATTTTAGGTTATGCATTTTACAGTAAATTTGTAGAAAAAGTTTTCGGAATAGAACCTGACAGAATGCCACCTTCAATCGAATATTACGATGGTGTGGACTATGTGGAAGTTAGCACTCCAAAAGCATTTTTGATTCAATTTCTGAATATTGCCGGAACAGGTCCTATATTTGGAGCTATTGCAGGGGCTTTATGGGGTCCAGCCGCATTTTTGTGGATTGTCTTTGGATGCATATTTGGAGGGGCTGTCCATGATTTCTTGATTGGTATGCTTTCACTTAGGGATAAGGGGAGCAGTATTGGTGAACTTGTGGGACAAAATTTAGGTGTCGTAATGCAGCAGATTATGAGAGTTTTCTCAATTGTTTTACTTCTTTTAGTTGGAGTAGTGTTTATAAAATCACCTGCTGATATCCTTCACAATCTGATTCCAGGTGTGAGTGCCATGACTTTTACAATCGTTATCATTGCTTATTATATCTTGGCTACAATTCTTCCGCTTGATAAAATCATTGCCAAAATTTATCCAATTTTTGGTTTTGCGTTGCTATTTATGGCGATTGGTATTGGAGGAATGTTAATTTATGG
The DNA here is from genome assembly GCF_041199995.1 of Leptotrichia sp. HSP-342. Taxonomy (NCBI): domain Bacteria; kingdom Fusobacteriati; phylum Fusobacteriota; class Fusobacteriia; order Fusobacteriales; family Leptotrichiaceae; genus Leptotrichia; species Leptotrichia mesophila. The sequence continues at coordinate 135,559 of NZ_CP165646.1, read as the reverse complement.
ACAATTTACAGGTGCTTTTGCAATTCCTGAAATTACTGAAATTTTTAAAGGAAATCCGCATCCTAAAGGAGTATCAATGTTCCCTTACTTATTTATCTCAATTGCCTGCGGTGCTGTAAGCGGTTTCCATGCTACTCAGTCTCCAATGGTTGCACGTTGTATAAAAAACGAAACTGAAGGAAGAAAAGTATTTTATGGTGCCATGATTGCAGAAGGTGTCGTTGCATTAGTTTGGGCTGCTGCTGCAATGACAGTATTTGGTGGAATTAAAGAACTTGCTGCTGCTGGAACTCCTGCAGTTGTTGTAAATAAGGCATCCGTTCAATTACTTGGTGTATTTGGAGCATTTCTGGCTGTGCTTGGTGTTGTTGCCTGCCCAATTACGTCAGGAGATACTGCCTTCAGAGGTTCAAGATTAATTATTGCTGATATTTTCAAAATTAAACAAGCTCCAATAAAAAATAGATTTTTAATCGCAATTCCTTTATTTGTTGTCGGTATTTATTTAACAACTATTGATTTTAACATTATCTGGAGATACTTCGCATGGGCAAATCAAACTTTGGCGGCAGTTTCATTATGGACTGCAACAGTATGGCTTGTTAAGAAAGAAAAACCTTTCTTATTCGCATTAATTCCTTCAATGTTTATGACAATGGTTGTTACAACTTACATAATAATCGCTCCAGAAGGATTTGTAAGATTTTTCAAGAATGTGCCTGTTCACACTATTGAATTTTATGGTATTTTAATTGCAAGCATAGTTACAATCATCTGTACAGCATTATTATTTAACTATAAACATCATTTGCATGGAAAATCTCATCACGCTGGACATTTACACATTGCAAAATAAATAATTAAATAAACAAAAAAATACAGTCAAACAAGATTTTATTCAGAATTCTTCGCTTGACTGTTTTTTTATATTCTCTATTATTTCAAGGGATTCCAGCTTCTTTCAACGTTTTTTTGCATTTCATTTACATTTTGAGGCGAGCCTTCAACACTTATTAAATAAATCTTTCCATTATATTCAATATAGTTACTTATCCAGCTCTTTCCAGAAATTCTTTTAACTTTTACCTGTTTACCTTTATACCCATTTATTATAATACTTCTCATTTCAAGATTATCTCTTGTATGCCCAGCATTCAAAAGTCCATTATATTGGTTTTTTGCCACTTCATCTACTAAATCTATCAAATTATTATTTTTATTATTTAAATAAATTATATCAAGAGTGTAAATATCAAATCCATCTCTTGTTATTTGCATAGTTGTTTTACCCGAATCTGCGTCTACAAACATTTTCCATCCTCTCGGAAAATCAATAAATCCTACAGTTTTATTTCCAAATCTCCCATTTTTCAAACTTTCTTGCGATTTTTCAAAAAGTTCTGATTTTTGTTTTTTCATCTCATTTAATTTTTTCTTTCCAGTTTCAGTTGTTATATCTGTTACGCAAGTCAGTTCACCCTTCGGAATATAACAGCCTTTTTTGCTATTTGTTGCAGCGTTTGAAATAATCACAATTCCAAAATTTATTAGCCAAATTATTAAATTTATTTTTTTCATTTCAATACCTTCTTTCTTATTAAAAAAATATAGTAATTTTAGTATAAAACAAAAGTAGAAAGTCAGACTGTATTTATAAAAATTAATTACTTTTATATATTTATTTCCGTTTTTAAGCGGATTGAGTATAATTCCTACTTTATTTTTCAAGCTTTTTAATATATAATATCTGTAAAATAAATTATTTAGGAGAAAAAATGTTAAACTTTATACAAAATATTGATATTTTTATTATTAAACAATTTTACAATTTTCAACACAGCTTAAATTCCAAACTCCTAAGCAACATACTAATATTTTTTACCAACTTAGGAAATCACGGATTAGTATGGATTGCAATAACATTATTTCTGCTCTCTAGCAAAAAATATCGAAAAATCGGATATTTAGCCATAATTTCATTGATTATAAATGCAATTATTGTAAATGTCATTTTGAAAAACCTTACACATAGAGCAAGACCCTTTACAGAAATATCTGACATTATTCTTTTAATCAAAGCCCCAAAGGATTTTTCATTTCCTTCAGGACATACCTCTGCATCTTTTACAATGGTATATGTTTTTTACAAACATTTAAAAAAATATTTTCCAGCTGTACTGATAACGAGCATTATTATTGCCTTTTCAAGGCTATACTTAACTGTACATTTTCCAAGTGATGTTTTGGCTGGATTGCTTATTGGATTGTTTGCAGGATTTTTGGGGGAGAAAGTTTTTAATAAGAAAAATAATTTGATGAAAAGTTAGGATTTACTAGCTTTTTTTGTATAAAAATTTATTTTTCATAATTAATACTCCGAACATTTTATAATCAGCCGCAGTATAAAAATTATAATTCCAAATATCATCCAGAAATTTGATTTTTTTCTTTCATAAGTTTCTTCCTTTATATTTCTGCCTTTAGAATTTTTTTCTATAAAATATATCAAATCGTTATCGTATTCAATTTCATAATTTTTTTCTGAAATTTTATCACCCGTATATTCCCCCATTTCTTCCAGAAAATCCTGTGCATCTCTTATTGCTTCTCTCCCAAGTTCAATCAATCCTGTTTCATTTAATACTTTAAATGCCCATTCCTTTGATTTGTTCCCATTTTCATGTCTATTATTGTAATATATCATATCACTAATTGCAGGGGCATATTTCATATTAGCGGCTTTTTCATATAGTTTGTATGCTTCCTCTTCACTTTTTCCAAATTCCTTACTGCATTCATAAAGTATCCTAAGTTTATAAATAGATTTTACATCTCCCATTTCCTGCCCAATTTTATACCATTTTTCAGCTTCTTTCTCATTTTCTTCAACTATATCAAAATATTTCCCCAGTTCATAAGCTGCCTCTTCCACTCCTAAAGAATAAGCCTTTTGATACATATCTTTGGCTTTTTCTCCATCGCCTGCAACATAATATGATTTTGCAAGCGACAAATATCCTCTTTCATTATATTGTGTCGCTTCAAGAAACAGTTTTTGAGCATTTCCCTTATCTCTCTTTTCAAAAAGTTCATTTCCCTGATTAATCAGTTCCACGTATTTTCTGTCTTTTTCATTTCCGAGCATAAATTCAATATTCTTTATTATTTCAGAATTCAATCCCATAATTTGCTTTTCATTTAACAATTTTTCCTGCCATTTTAGTATTTTTTCTCTTTTATTCTGCTTAAAGTAAATTCTTACAAGATTGTATATTAATTCAGCATTTTTTGTATCAGCAATTTTTAGATAAATACTTTCTGCTTCTTCATAATCCTTCTCTTCTTCAGCAATTTTTCCTAGCCTAATTATTGAATTAATCTCGCCATTTTCCGCACCTGCCACATACCAGCCTTTTGCAATTTCATAATTTCCCGATTCTTCTTCAATTATCCCTATGTAATACATAGCCTCCTTTATTCCTGAATTGTATGCCAAATTTAATGCGTTTACAGCGCTTTGGTTATCTTTCTCGCAATAATAGTAATACTTTCCAAGCTCGTAATTTGCTCTTTGGCTGAATTTCAAGGATTCAACTATTCTATCCCTTGCTTCTCCAAAAAATCCTGACATTATAAATATATTCGCTGTTCTAATATTTTCTTGATATTCCTCGCTTTCCTTTTTGTCATATTCTATAAAATCTTTCCCATAATCTTCTGTAACAATATCATCCAACGAAACTATCTTCACGCCAAATTTATCTATATTCGCTTTTTCTCCATTTTGTTTAGGCACACTTTCCGAAGAAATTCTATTTTCATCATAAGCACTTTCGCTAAAACTCGCTCTTTCTTCAGCTTCATATTTTTCAATTTCACGAACTTTTCTTTTTCTTTTTTCCCTTTCCTGCATTTCTCTCGAAAAGTCATCAAATTCATCCATTTTTTTACGATTTCTAAAATTCATTATTATCAAAATTACAATTCCAATAACTACGATTAATACCGATATTAATATTTCCATATTTTATCTTCTACTCCTGCCATCTCAACTTATTATTTCTCTTTTCTCCTGTACTCGCTGTTATATTTACGATTTTATCCATTATCTTAAACATTATCAATTCAGAATCTATTTTTATCATTCAATGTAAATATGTCCAATATAACGCTCATTATTTTTTATTATTTTCTTCCAAAATCTTTTATTTTCAAAAAAACAAAAACTATGACAGCACAAAAAATAAAAAATACCTCAAGATTACCAGCGTTATTATTGCTATCAATACAATCCTGTCTTTCCTTAGCGTCAACAATACTTTCACAACTTCTCTGATTTGAACTTCCTGAATGAGATCCGTGACTTCTCCAAAAAGATGATGAATTTTCTTGTTCGTCGTCACTTGATTTTTTAGATTTTCCATTTCCTTCTCCATCTGAATGACCGCTCGAATGCTCTCCGCCACTATGTTCTCCACTGTGATGCCCACCACTATAATGATGGCTTCCACTTCCATGAGAATGGCTATGTCCTCCACCGTGAAAATGTCCACCGCCACCTCTTCTTACTAATTTTTCCATTTTAATCTCCTTTTTTATTCGCTAATTTTCCTAATTCATTTGAAACTTCCAGTTCCTTCACATCATATTTCTTCATATTTTCATATTCATAAGACTGATTAATCCCATTCATGAATAATCTCTGCTTTCCACATCTTCCGTCAAATTCTCCTTCAAAAGAAATTTCAATTCCAAATCATTAACTACACTTCTTTTCATTGCTGATAAATAATTATTTCTACTGATACTTTGCCAATTTACACACATTCCAAGCCTTTTTATCAACATCCGATCTAGCCAAATCCTAGTCGTTCTTCCATTTCCCTCATAAAACGGATGCATTATATTCATCTCAACATATTTCTCAATTATTTCCTCAAAAGTATTTTCAGGCATTTTAGAAACGGTCTTTAAATTATCTTCAAGATACATCGCACGACAAAACACAGTATCGCCTTTCCGAATATCATGTTTTCGTATTTTTCCTGCAGTTCCATAACATTCCTGAAACCAATACCGATGTATTTCCTTCAATCCTTCAAAAGTTCCCACTTGAATTTTTTTCAATATCCCATTATCAAATAACTCTTTTGCCCTTTTTTTACTCAAAAATTCTTCATCATCTTGTAAAACTAACCTTTTTAAAATTTTGTCACTTTCGTTTTCCCAGCTGTATTTATTATTTGCCATTTGCTTTTCCTGCTTTCATAAAATTACTTGTTCTGCTATAAAAATTGAATTTCTACTATATTTTTTATTCTTTATAATACATTACACAAAATACTATGTTTACTGAGTTCTATATTGTCAATTTTAAAGAATAGTAATCACTATAGAAAATCTCATTTATATATAACCCACTTTTGATAAAAAGTCATTTGTAAACTGTTATTTATATTCCATTCTTCCAATTGTTCCGTAATTCCTTACAACATTACTTTATAGTCATCTAACAAATTTTTCCTTCTAAAACTTGTATCCCCTAAATTCATCACGGAATTTTTACTTTGAAGTTTCAACTTTTTCACTCTCCCACTCAAAATAGGCTTCTATAACATTATTCATTGAGATATTATCATTATTCTTTATTTTGGAAAAAACATACTCTCTAATTACTTTTATAAGTTTTTTATCATTTTTTTTCAAAAGATTTTTTATTCCTGTTTTTGAAAATTTTTCTAATTCATTTTCTGTAAATTCAGAAAAATCAAAATTTTCTTGATTCAGTATATATTTCCACAATATCTCTAATTTATATTGTTTCAACGATTTAAAAAATTCCTCATTTTTATAATTACTTAATTTTTCTATAAAAGAAATTGGCAATCTATCATTTAAACCTGATACTAATAAAAAATCTAAAATATTTTCCTGCTTAGATATCAAATTTACTAAATTATCTACATTTAAATCTTTATTACTATCTTTTTTCTGGAATATTTCATCTAATTCTTCCAGTATTTTATCTTCTGTTTCTGGAATGAAATCTATAAATTTTTGATTTAATAAAAAACTATAAACTTCTATATTTAAAGTATTTTTTATTTCTTTTAGTATTTCATTCTTTAATTCTTCAAAATATGTTTCATCTATTATTCTTAAAAAATAACATTTTATTTTTAAATTATTTTTATTAATAAAGTTTTCTATTCTATCATTTTTTAAAATTTTTGGCATTTCTTTTTTATTAAAATAGTATGTGATATAATCTAATAAATTTTCATCTATTCTATTCCTGTCAATTGAAAAAATCTTTTCCAACACCTTATCAAAAAACTCTTTATTCAAATTTTTAAAATTTTTATAAGTTATTATTCTAAAGTTATTTACTATCCCTAAAATAGGATTATCTTCAAAAAAGATACTGTTGTTTTTATAATTTAGTATTACATTAAATAGATTTTTAAATTGGTTTTTTGTTAAATCCAATTTTGAAATTATTAATATAACATTTTCCAAAGCATCCTTTTTTTCCATGAATTCTTTATCATTTTCTTCTATCCAATCAAATATATTTTTAAGTAGTACAATTAACCTATCCGAAATTTCTTCTTTGCATTTTAAATCCTTTATCGTATATTCATTAAATAACTTTTTCAAATCACTGTAACTTAATTCCAACATCATAAAAAAATCAAAATATTCAAATTCTTCTAAAAGATTTCTGTTTTCAAACATCTGATTTTTAAGCTCAACATTCTTATTAGTATATGATACAAGTAAAATTTCAATATATTTTTTCATAAATTCTGAATAAAGAGAAAATGAATTTCCAAATATTCCATTTAAAGAACAAAAATAAAATAAATCTCTTGACAAAATTATAGCTTGGTCTAATGGAGGTGTCCCCACATATGAAGCTCTTTTTTCTATTCTTACCTCATCAAATAATCTGTTCATTTCCTTATTTATAGCTTCTAAAGTTGAATATTTAAATATTTCATTAAAAAGTTCATTTTCGGATTTAAAATATCCAAAATACTTATCTTCAAGCGTTTCTTTATTTTTTCTAATGTCATAATCAATTCTTGTATTTATAATGGTTAATATAAAATTATCCCAAATTATTTTTTCATTTTCATCATTTAAATCTTCTTTTTCTTTTATCATACTTTCTATTATTTTTTTTGCTTCATATATTTTTTTAAAAAATAAATATCCATATACAATTACATATTTATTAATATTATTACTTTTTATGTATTCTTCTACTAAATTTTGAAAATTTTGGTAATCATAATCATAAATTGTTTCTAAAAATATTTCTTCTATTCCTATTAATTCTTCCAGATTTTCTTTTTGCTTTTTTCTCTCAGGAGTAATTTCTTTTTCTGAAAAAGGAATAAGTATTTCCTTCTCATTTCTATTTATATTTCGAATAACTTTTTTTATCCTTGATTTAAAAAGTATCTCTTCATATTTTTCTATATCTTTAAACTCTAACCTTATATTTAAAATTTTTTTCCAGTCTTTATCTATATAAATTTCAGAATATTTACTAAGTTTTTTCCAATTGTGCTCCGTTAAATAATTTAAATTTTTATAGATTTCAAAACTTTCTTCCCCTATTACATTTATTTTTTTATTATATATATTTGATAGAAATTTTGTTAAAGTTTTTTCATATTTATTATTGAACTTTTCTTCTTCATTATCATATAATCTCTCATCGTCATTATTATTCAACAATTTTAAAAAAATTCTATTTATATGTCCATCATTTTGTTCCTCTTTTTCATCTTCTTCTGTAAATTCAACAAGAAATGCTTTCCTAGTTTCCTCTTTCAAAATGTCTTTTATCCAATTCATAATTTGCTGTACATTTGTATCATTGTATGAATAACCTATAAATAATACTGTATTTGTTGTAAATAATCCTTTTATAAGAGTTGAAATTAGTGGAAAATTTTTCTCGTAATTATCATAATCACTTTTTTTCAAAACTATATTTTTATTTTTAAAATCACCATGCATTTTTATAAGCATTCTGTTAGAATTAGTGTATGGTAAATCTTCATCTTTACTTACAATTTGTAAATTTTCTATTTGATCTTCAATTAATGTATCATAATTGGTTGTAATTATATAAGTCAATTTCATTTTTTTTAATATTCTGTGAACAGAATTAGGAACATATTTCCCAGAAAATCTTTTTTCTGCAATTTCATAATATTTTAAACTACCATATCTTTCAAAAACTTCTTCTGGTATAGTTAAAAATTGTTTTGATGTAAATTCTTTTATTCCTCTATATTCTGCATAATCTTTTATTAATTCTTTCCAATCTGGCAATCCACTATTTTTAGAAACTCCTGCACCAACAAAAACTACTAACTTTCCTTTTTCTAATTCTTCAGCTAAAAATCTAACATCTTGTTCTAACATTTTTTCTCCCTTCTCTACTCCAAACTCTCCAACTCCCCACTCTTCACATCCCACTCTTCCATCTTTTCCATCTCTTCTTCTTCCAGCCTGTCGAGCTTTTCCTGCACTTCCATCAGTTTTTCCATATTGTTTTCTTTTCCAGCCTTTTCGTATTCTGCGTTCAAGTTTTCTCTCATTTCTGTGATTTTTTCCATTTTCTTTTCCAGTTTCTCAATATCACGTTTCAATTTTGCGATTTTTCTTGACTGTTCCTTCTGCTCCTGATATGAAAGCTTTTTCTCTTCCTTTGTTTCAAGGTCTGTTCCTTGAGAAGCTGATTTTGCTGTTTTTAGGCTTTCTTTGTAGTCTTCGTAATTTCCTTTGAATTTTGTAAGTCCGTTTTCATCAAGGCAGTAAATTGTGTTGCAGACTGTGTCTAAAAAGTGTCTGTTGTGGGAAACAACTAGCATTGTTCCGTCAAAATCCTCCAAGGCGTCCTCCAGCACTTCGATGGAATAAACATCCAGATGGTTTGTCGGTTCGTCTAAAATCAGAAAGTTGGCTTTTTCCATGTAAAGTTTCAAAAATGCCACACGGACTCTTTCTCCACCACTTAGCATACTGATTTTTTTCTGCACATCGTCACCTGAAAACAAAAATCCACCTGCGAGTGTTCGCAAGTATTCTTCCGTCAAGTCAAGTGAATTGTTTATTTCCTGTAAAATCGTATTTTCTTGCGAAAATTCATGATGATTCTGATCATAATATCCGATTTTTAGCCTTGTTCCAAACTCAATTTCCCCTGTATCCTTCGGCAATTTATCCAAAAGTATTTTTAAAAGCGTAGATTTCCCAATCCCATTTTTTCCAATAATTCCAACTCTTTCTCCACGGAAAAGCTCAAAATTTATATTATTCAAAACTTTTTTCCCATCAAAGCTTTTAGACAAGTTTCTAACTTTCAACACATTTTCTCCACTCATTTTAGCTGCTTCAAATTTTAGCCTCATTCTTTGCGGATTAAATACAGGATCTTCCATTCTCTCGATTCTATCCAGTATTTTTTGCCGTCCTTTCGCCTGTCTTGCCTTTATTCCAGCTCGAAATCTGTCAATGTATTCCTCCATTTTCTTAATTTTTTCCTGCTCCTTCTCATACCGCTTGATTTCTCCCTTCAAAATCATCTCCTTTTGAAGAATAAATGATGAAAAGTTGCCATCATACTTATGTAATTTTTTATTTTCTAATTCAAAAATTTTTGTACAAACATTATCCAAAAATATTCTATCGTGAGAAACAAGCAAAAACGCCTTATTATACTTTTTCAAATAATCCTCAAGCCACTCAATCGAAATCAAGTCCAGATGGTTTGTCGGCTCGTCTAAAATCAGCAAGTCAGGTTCAGACAAAAGCAGTTTTGCAAGTGAAACACGTGTTCTTTCTCCACCGCTCAAATCCTGCAATAGCAAATTCTCATATTCCCCAGTAAGCTCAAGCCCTGTAAGCACCTGTTTAATCTTGTATTCAATCTCATAGCCATTTTTTGCCTCGTAAATAGAAGAAAGTTCAGCAGACTTGTTAATCAGCTTTTCCATTTCATCTTCGTTCGCTGTTCCCATAAGCATATTAACCTTCTGAATCTCGTCCCAAATTTTTCTCTCTTCCTCAAAAATAGTCATCATTTCCTCGTAAATCGTATTTTTTTCATCCAAAAACTCTGTATTCTGCGACAAATACCCAATTTTTGTAGCCCCACTTTTCACAATTTCCCCAAACTCATTAAGATTATTCTCATTTCCATCAATCCGCTCTTCCCCCAAAAGCATTCTAATAATTGTAGACTTCCCAGCCCCATTTACCCCCACAAGCCCAATCTTATCTCTCTCTTCAATCGTAAAATTAACATCTCTCAAAATATATTCCCCCGCAAATTGTTTATATACCTTGTTAAACTGAACTAAACTCATTAAATTTCCTTTCCTTTTCTCCGTTATTTATCAAATTATTTTTATTTAAATTTATTTTTAAATTATATCATTTTTGATATTTGTTTACAATGTTTGTAAAATTTTTGAAATCATATAAAATACAACAAAAATCAAAAAAGACTCCATTCAATAAAGAACAAAGCCTTTTTTTAAAATTTCAAATTCCTAAAACTTTACAATTTCTCACAAATAAAAACGAAATATCCTCAATTATTATCTCAGATTTAGCAACAAAAATTCCAGACATTTTGTCTATTTCTTTTAAAATTATTTTCTTGTTATCAAATCTTTCAATTATCCCAAATTTTTCAGAATATGATTTCTCATACTCAAAATGCACTAATATTTTATTTTCAAAGCACTTTTTCAAAACTTCTTCTATTTTCATTTTTACAATATTTGGAAAAATTTCTTCTAAATTTATATCTTTTGTTTCTATTAAATTCATTCTATCATTAATTTCTTCAATATCCGACATTTGTAATATTGTAAATTTACAATCGCCAAAAAACAAATCTTTCTCATAAATTAAAATATGATTATCATCTTGAAAAATAATATCACCTAAAACATCGTCCAAATCATAAACTTTTATCAATTTATTTTTTTTAATTTTGCTATCTTCTACAATAATATCTTTTATAACGTTTTTTCCTGCTCTTATAATTTTTACTCCGTATTTTCTTATAATTTCTTCTTCGTTTTCATCTTCTTCATCACAAAAATGAAACCAAAAAAACTCATCTGAATTTTTAATTAAATAGCCATTATTATTCCAATCTCTATCATAAGAAATTTGTAATCTTATTTTATTTTTTACAAAATATTCAAATAAATGTTTAAAAAAATTATCTTTTCTTAAAATAACAGTTTTTCCCTCTTTGAAAAGTCTCTCTTTTATATTTTCCTTCATTAATTCTAAATACCATTTTTTTCTTCCTAATTTCTTTAATTCTTCATCTTTTAAAAATTTGTATCCTTCGTACTTTCCGTATGGGTTAATTGATGTGAAAATATGAAATTTACTACTATTTCCAATATAATTCCCAACAGAAAATCTATCTCCTAAACGTGAATACTCCAGCAACTCATCTTTCCCAATTTTTTCTAAAATCTTTTTCATAAAATTCTCCTATTCTACAAAACTTTTACTCATTTGTAAAAGTCTGAAAATCCCGATAAACACAATATTTTTTAATATTTAATTTTCTTGTTTTTCTACACTCTTTGACAAGGGGTCTTGACTCCTTGCTATGCTACTCAATTTCTGCAACTTTTTACTCTTATAGCTGGCTACAAATCAATTACAGTTCTTCCTTACTTTCATTAAATTTACCATTGATATTCTCTTCTCCGCTTACATCATTCTCCTTCTCATCAGAATCCTCATTTTTTCCTTTATTAGAATGGATAACATATCTTGAGCCTGAAAACATTATTTTTGAAAACATGCTTTTTATTCGGCTGCTTCCGCCAGGATACACAAATGTTTTTTCAAATGAATAAACTCTCGTTAATTCCAGCAATGAAAATAATCTCAAAATAAATCCTATAACAAAGGCAAACCTTATTGTGTAAAATTGTTCCCCAAAAATATAAATTACTCCGTTATTTATAAATTTTCCCAGTATTCCACCAAATAATCCAGCCAATATTGCTGAAAGCCCTGAAACCATCGCATAAGCTCCCACATAAGCATCAGCAGGCTCGCCTGAAACTTCCATCATCAAATTTAATAGACTTAGTGTTATTGCTGTAAATCCTATTGCGTCAATTACTGCGGCTGCAAAAAGCATTGACATTTTATTGTCCTGAGTCATTGAAAAATATGTAAGTACATAATATGTTGTAAAAAATATTCCCATTCTAAGCATTGTCTTATTTCCGTATTTATCAGACAATTTTCCATAAACTAGATAAAGTATGCTTGACAATATCGCTGTTAGAACTCCCATTTGAGAAATGAACATTGTATTTACACCAAGCACTTTTATTCTGTAATATTCTGTCATTGGCTTTAGAAATTCCCATGTAAACAGCCACACAGAAGCAAATTTTAGATAAACAACAAAATTTTTATTTTTAAATGCTGTCTTTATGCTCACTTTTTTCATATCGCTTTCTGAATCAGGCACATAATGAAGACACATAAATATTGCTGAACCTATTGCTGAAAGTGACATTGCCGTTGTCAAGATAAGCATTGCATTTTTCCTGTCTGGCATTGACAAAACATACCCATAAAACAAAGTATAAACCACAGTAGACAACGATGAAAACAAATTACGTTTCCCAAAATATTTCCCTCTTTCTCTTTTATCAACAATCTTCGTCATAACAGCTGTCCAAACATTATTTGAAAAAGGTGAAACAAGAGCATAAATAAACATTACCGCAAAATAGACTTCCTGCCTTCTTATATCAAAAAAAACAGCAAAAGGCATAACACAAATAACCAGCCTTGAAACAGTCGCCGCTATTACCATCGTCCTTTTCCTGCTCCCAAGCAGAAGATTTACCCGCTTAGTAAATATCTGCAACAAATATCCTGCTGTTGGCAATGATGATACAATTGATATAAAAAAAGAACTCATATTAAAATAAATCGCCAAGCTCAAAAGCACAAAACTCTGCATTCCTACTATATATCCATTAAAGAACATAACCTCCAGTATCGCATATCTTTTCGTATTTTCTATTGAATGTTCCTTATCCATAATAACTCCTTCACTAAATATCCAAGTTTTTATACCAAAATTTAATAAAAATATTAAAATTTTTTTACATTACACTTTTTATGCCGCTCTAACAACTCCCCTTCCAATAAAAACTCCTGCAACTGACAGCACAACACTCAAAATCGCATATCCCAATGCAATCCAAGTATTCCCTTTCTCAATCAAGTTATATGTTTCCAGCGAAAATGTAGAAAATGTCGTAAATCCTCCACAAATTCCCACTCTCCAGAATAAACTCCAATTCTGTGAAACCTGCTTCCCAGCCAGCATCTCAACAACAACCCCAATCAAAATTGCTCCCAAAATATTCGTAACAAAAGTCTGCACGGGAAAACTCACTTTTAAAGGCACAATACTAATTAAATACCGAAGAATCGCTCCAATTCCTCCACCAATTCCAATCATCAAAAATTTCATTATTTACCATCCTTAATAATTAAAAATTTATCTAAAAAAAAAATTAGGCTTTTGTGAGATACCTTTAAAAATAAAATAGTCCCTTTGCCTAATTTCATACTTAATTTTTTACACTTTCTATTTTTTGCCGCCAAAAAATTTTCCAACTAATCCCATTACATCATCCATTACGTTTCCATCTTTATTTGCATCCAGCATATTTGTAACCATGCTCATAATACCACCTTCGCCTGTAAAGTTTGCTGCAAGGTTTGAAGTTAAGTTACCAATTCCTTCTGCATCTAGATTATTTTCCTTTTTTTGCTGTCCTAATGCACCTAATACAAGCGGAGCCAACGTTTGTAAGATTTTCATGCTTCCTTGGTTATCTAGTCCGCTTGACTGTGAAACAGCATTTGCCACATTTTGTGTATTATTTCCAAACAAATGTCCTAAAATTCCTTCTCCATCCTTTAAATCAGGATTTTGTAAATAACTCCCAAGGTTATTTAATATTGAACCATCGTGCTGATTTAATGCGTTATTCAACCCTTCTGCTTTTTCGCTGTTATTTGCATTTTTGTTAACTGCTGCCAATATTGCAGGTAAAGCCGCTGATACTCCATCTTTTACTTGCGTACTGTCTCCTCCTATCTGTTCTGTCAATTTTCCTAGATCCTGTCCCTGTAAAAGTCCAAATAATGCTTCTAAATTCATTTTACCTCCTAAATTCTATATTATAATTTATTCTATTTTTTCGTATCTAAATCTTTTTCATATCAATAAAATCAAATAACATTAAAAGTTTGAACGAAATAATAATTTTTTATTTACAATCTAAGTTCATTTAGATTAATAAATATTTATTTTTTTTCTTTTAGATTTACTATTTTTTCAGAAGTTCCTTCATTTTTATTATTAAATTTCAGATTTTGAATACTTGTAACTGCATTTTCATTTTCTGATTCTCTAGCAAAAAATATGAATTCACCTGTAATTGAGTCTATTCTTATTCCATATATTATTCCATTTGTATATGCTAATAAACTTGATAGCTCCTTTTCCCTCATGCTTGCCAAAATTTTTGTATAAATTGCTCTAGCTTCAGTGTCATTAATTTTTTCATCAGATACCTGTATAAGATTAACCACCATATTTTCAATTATTCCCAAGTTAGCTCCATCCACCTTGTTAACCTTCAGAAATATACTTGTTGCACTTATCCCACTATAATCAAGTGCATAAATAGCATCTCCTCTAGAATGTATCTTGGCATAATAATAATTTTTGTTCTCATATACCAGTTTTTCAAAATTTCCTATACTTATCTTATTCTCTTTCGATTTTTTTGTAAAAGTTTCAATTATTTTCTCTATTGAATTATTCGAAAAAACATTTTCTTTTGTGGTTTTATTTTGTACATTATTGTGTTTATCTTCTTTTTCTTTGCTCTCCTTTTTACTACAACCTATTATAAAAATAAATAAAAAAATTAAAAATAACCCCAATTTTTTATTCAACATTTTTACTACCGCCTAATTTTTATTATATAAAAAAATGTCTTTTTAAATACATTTGATACATTATACAATATAAATCTTAATTTTTCCATATTTTTTCACAAAAAAAGACTATCTATAACAAGTTAAAACTTATTTTAAATAGTCTAAATTTATCAAAAAATAAAATTACTATTATTTTTCAATTTTTGTATAAGGCATCAAAGCGATTTGTCTAGCTCTTTTAATTGCTTTAGCAATTTTTCTTTGAACTTTAGCTTCTAATCCTGTTACTCTCGCTGGAGAGATTTTACCTTTATCATTCATAAAGTTTTTCAATAGTTCAACATTTTTATAATTAATATCTTCTACTTTAAATTTAACTTTTGGTCTTCTTTTTCTTCTTTTAAATTCTGTAACTGGTTTAGCTCTCATTAATTTACACCTCCTAAAAACTTTTATAGTAAATTTTATTTTTCAAAAATATTCAAAATATTTTAATTTACAAAATTTACTTAGTTATTATTAAAACGGAAACTCTTCATCGTCATCCATATCATCGTTATCATTTTCAAATGAATTATTTTGTACTGGTTTGCTATTGCTGTTATTATTGTTAAAAGTCTGCTGTTGTTGGTATCCTCCACCATTACCTGAATTTTCAATAAATTCAAAACTATTTACAACAACTCTTGTCATTCTTCTTTTTTCACCGTTTTGCTCGTAACTGCTTACGTTTAATCTTCCTTGAACAAGAATTTTATTTCCTTTTCTAAAATATTCTGCAATAGTTTCTGCTGTTTTTTCCCAAACAGTACAATCAATAAATTCTGCTTCATCTTTTGTTTTTTGTACAGCTAATGTAAAATTGGCAAATGCTTTCCCTCCTGAAGTATATTTTAACTCAGGATCTCTTACCATTCTTCCCATCAGTATTACTACGTTCATAAATTTTCCCCCTATTTTAATATTTTTAACATTTAAAATAACAAAACCTCAAATTTTTATAAGTTTAACCCTCTTATAATAACGCTATTTTAAATTAGTCATTTTTAACAATCATGTATTTTAAAATTGATTCGTTAATGTTTAATTTTGATTCAATTTCAGTAAATTTAGTTCCATCTGCTTGGAATGTTGTTAAAACATAGTATCCATTTTCTTTTTTCTTAATTGGGTAAGCTAATTTTCTATCTCCCCAAATTTCTGTTTTAACTTCAGTTGCTCCAGCAGCTGTCAATGTTTTTTCTACAAATTCAACTCCAGCTTGTTTTTCTTCATCTGTTAATTGTGTAGACAAAATAAACATAATTTCGTAATTTCTCATTTTCTTTCTCCTTTCCTATGGCTTTTTAGCCCTACTTCTGTAAATAGAGCAGGTCTTTTTATTATATCAAAAAAGCCTAATAAAATCAAGTTATTTTCAAAAATTATTATTTAGTATTTGAATACTTCTATACACAAAAATAAAACTATCTAAATTTTATTCAGTAGTTTTATATTGTATTTAGTTTGTAATAACCTTATTATTAGGCTTTTCTTTTTATTTATTAATAAATATCTTTATTCTTCAAAGAATGGAGGTAATACAAAATCCTCTGCATCTTCTTTATTTTCTTCATAATTTTCATCTTCATTTAGATGAATACTCTCATTATCATTTTCTTCATCTTGATTTTCTGTTTCTAACTTATCTTCTTCAGATGGCGCAAATCTAATAGTATCTGAATTATTAATATTTGTTAAAAATTCTTCTTCAAAATCTGTTGCTACCAATGATACACTTATTGTACCTTCTAACTCGGGTTCCATAATAAATCCCCATAATAAATTTGCCTTAGCTTGTCCAGCTTGTTTAGAAACAGTCTCAGCAACTTCCTGTATTTCCTGCAACCCTATATCTGGTCCTGCTGTAATATTTATTAGTATCTTTCTCGCACCCTCGATTGATTTTTCAAGTAATGGACTGTTTAATGCTTGAGCAGTAGCACTCTTAGCTTTTTCATCTCCATTTGCCTCTCCAAATCCTAACATTGCAATACCTGAGTTTTGCATAATAGATTTTACATCTGCAAAATCAAGATTTACAGTTCCTTGCTTTATTATTAAATCTGATATTCCTTTTATTCCCATTTTCAGAACTCCATTTGCTTCTTTAAAGGCATTCATCAACGAAATATTCATCCCTGGTATCTCAAAAAGTTTATCGTTTGGGATTGCTATTAATGTATCTACATTTTCCTTTAAATTATCAATTCCCATTGCAGCATTATTTTTCTTTAGCGGCCCTTCAAAACTAAATGGCTTTGTTACAATAGCTACAGTTAGAATTCCCATTGCCTTTGCTACTTCTGCAATAATCGGAGAAGCTCCAGTTCCTGTTCCACCTCCCATTCCAGCAGTTATAAATAGCATGTCTGTTCCTTCCAGCACTTCTTTTATTTTTTCTTCAGACTCCTTTGCGGCAATCCTACCTTTTTCAGGATCTGCTCCTGCTCCCATTCCTCTTCCTAAAAGTACCTTTGTTGCCGCCTTTGATCTATCTAAATCCTGCTGATCCGTATTTATTGCTATAAAATCAACAGTTGTTATATTGCTTTCAATCATGTCATTTATTGCATTTCCACCGGCTCCACCTACTCCTACTACCTTAAGTTTTGCCACATTACTAAAGTTATCCATTTTCCCTTTGCTACTTACAAACGCTGGTATTATAAAATTTATTAAAGTAGCCTCTCCTTTCTCTTATTTACTACAATTATTGTTTTACAACAATATCTATGAATCTTAAATCCATAGAAGTTACTGGTCTTTCTTTTTTTATTCTTTCGTATAATTTATATGCATCTTCATATTTTTTATCTGTTACTTGTGTATCTGTTATAATTTTTACATTATTAATTAAAAGTATTTCATAATTTTTTTCAGATTGTCTTATTTCAGAAATCATAGCATAAAAATCTTTATTTTTTATTTTAGAAAGTATTGTTTTTATTGCATTTAAACTTTCATCATTTGTATATTCTATTACAGGAATATTTTTTGAAGGGTCTTCCAAGATATCTCCATAAATGACTAAATCCTTATCTGCAAGAAGAGTTTCATTTCCTTTTTTTACATATACATAAGGCTGCTTCTCTTCCAATGTAACTTCAATTTTGCTTGGAAAAAGTTTTTTTACTGATATCTTTTTTACTCTTACATCTTTTTTTATAAGACTTTCAATCTCATTGGTATTTAAATATACGATATTTTTACCTTTCATCTGTTCAAGTTGTACTATTATATCCTGTTTTAATAGCTTAGAATCACTATTTACTAGGACTTCCTGAACTTTGAAGTAATCTGTGTCAATAAATCTTTTACCAAAAAACATCATTCCTGCCAATAAAAATAGTAAAATCAATACATTAATCGACTTTTTCATATTCAAACTCCATTTTTTCTATTATTATACACTTTTTTTCAATTTTATTCAATATATTAAATAAATTTATTTAAATTTAATTGCGAAATTATTTTAAAACTAAACTTAAAAATTATAGATATTATTCTAAAATTCTTTATCTATACATTTTTTAAATAAATTATTATTAATTTTTTAAAATTATAATTTCTGTTTCTAATTTTACTCCAAATTTTTCAAAAACTACTTCCTTTACGTGTTCAATAACTGAAATTATATCATTAAATGTTGCATTTCCCAAGTTTGTAACAAAATTTGGATGTTTTGGCGAAATTTCTACATCTCCAACTCTATATCCCTTTAAACCAGCATCTGAAATTAATTTTGCCGCAAATGTACCTTCTGGATTTTTAAATGTACTTCCTAAATTTGGTAAATCTAATGGATGTTTCACTTTTCTTTGTTCTCTTTTATCCTCTGAAGCAGCTTTGTCAAACCCAAACCCAAATTTGAAAAGAGCAGAAATTACAATCCATTTATTTTCTTTTATTTCAGTGGTTCTATATTTAAAGTTCAAGTCTGTTGTCTTAATTTTTACAATTTCTCCATCATTTTTACAAACTTCCACTTCTTCAATGCAGTCAAAAATCTCTGTTCCATAAGCACCGCCATTCATATTCACAAGTCCACCAACAGATCCTGGAATGCCAGTAATATTTTCTAGCCCTGAATAATCATTTTTTTCCATAAAATCTATCAAATCATCCAAGTCCAATCCAGCTTCCACTCTTACCAAATCATAGTCACCTTTTTTTTCTTCAATTACTATTTTTTTTAATCTTTTTAATGATAAAAAGTTTATATCTAAATTTCCATCATTAATAAGAGTGTTTGTTCCATTTCCTAAAAGAAAAATATTATTTCTAGTTTGTAAAACTTCCTTTAATTCATTTTTATCATCTATGAAAATAAGCTCTTTTGCAGTTCCGCCAACTTTCATATTTGAATATTCCTTCATCTTGGCATTTTTTATTATTTCCATTCTTATTTCATTCTCACTTTCTACGAATCTTTATATAAGCATTATTATATTAAATATTTTCTTAATTAATAAATATTTTTGATTTTCTCTATTTCAGATTTATTTTAAGTAGGGAAATCAAACGCCATTTCCCTTCATCCACGCTTGACGCAAAACTTTTTTATAAAAGAAAAATAGAACTCGCTTTTGAATAAGAGTTATTTTAATAACAAGTAAATAAATTCAATTTAAAATATATTTCAAAAGCTCAAACAACTATTTTTTCTAACGAAATTTTGCTTGAAAAAACATACTTTATTCTATACTAACTATCAATTTCCATCTTTTTCAAATCATTTGCAATCTCATGAGCCACTCTCGAAACGCTTCCAGCTCCCATAAACACATATGTATTTCCGTTATTTCTATCATTTTTTATAAGGCTTTCTATTTCTTCCTGAGTTTGCACTCTGACATTTCCTCCAATTTTTTCTGCGAGCAATTCTGAACTTACGCCGTAAGTATTGTCTTCGCTTGCCGCATAAATTGGAAGCAGAATCAAGTCGTCAGTATCTTTTAATGAATTTACAAAATCATCAAAGAAAAACTTTGTACGGCTGTATCGGTGAGGCTGAAAAATTACAGTTACTTTGCCTTTTTCAGTATTATGTGCCGCATTAATTGTTACTTTTACTTCTGTTGGATGATGTGCATAATCATCAATTATTCTCAAATTATTGTCATAAATAACTTGGTATCTTCTATTTGCACCTTTAAATTTAAAGATTCTCTCTTTTACTTTTTTCATATTACATTTGAACTCGTGAGCAAAGTAAATCACTGGAAGTGAATTTGCAACATTATGATCTCCAGGAATACTCAAACTAAATGTTCCTAAATCCTCACCTTTTTTTATAACTTCAAAACTTGTTATTCCATCTTCTACTCTTATATTTTTAGCATAAATATCAGCTGTTTCATCTTTTATGCTATACCACACTACATTTTTATTTTTTATATTAAGACCGACTTTTTCAACTGTATCTTTACAAAGTATGGCTATTTTTTCTGTACTATCAATAAACTGTTCAAATGATTTCTTTATATTTTCAAAAGTTCCGTGATGATCCAAGTGATCAGCTTCGATATTTGTTACAACAGAATATTTGGGTTTTATGTACAAAAATGAATTGTCACTTTCATCAGCTTCGGCAATAAAATATTCTGAATTACCAATCTGGCTGTTACTGCTTATTTCTGGAATAATTCCCCCAACTACTATAAATGGCTCCTTTTCTAAAAGTGCCACACTCATCATTGAGCTTGTGGTAGTTTTTCCATGAGTTCCTGCCACAGCAATTCCATCAAATCTATTCATTATTTCAGCAAGCAATTCTCCCCTTTTGACTTTTTTTATATTATTATCTACAATATATTTATATTCAGGGTTTGTTTCCTTAATCGCTGTTGAATATACAAACAAATCTATTCCTTTATCTTTCACATTTTCTTCTATTTGTCCGATATAAACTTTTATTCCCATATCTTCCATATCTTGTGTTACAGACTTTCTTTCCAAATCTGAACCTGCCACATTAAATCCATCTGCTGCCAAAATTTTTGCAAGTCCACTCATTCCAATTCCGTTTATTCCGCTAAAGTATACATTATTCACTTTTGTTAGCATAATTTCCTCCAAATTTTCTTTTCCTTAATTTATTTAATTCCCATTTCATTTACTATTATTTCTGCTGAATTACCTTTTTTCAATGTTTTTACATTTTCACTCATAAATTCCAGCATTGAGGCCTGACGCACTATTGATAATGTTTCGTCTATTGCTTTTTCTACAGTTTCATTTGTAAATATTTTTGCACCATTTACATACTCCAGTACATCTGCATTTTCTTTTTGTCCAACAAAATCGTATGGAATCAATACTGACGGTTTTTCAAGCTGAATAAGTTCAGAAATTGTAGAAGCTCCAGCACGGCAGATTACAATATCAGAAGCTGCCATGAGCTCTGGAACATTTTCAAAATATGGCTCAACTACTGCTGTTCCAAAATCTCTTATTCTATAAGTCGATGCTTCATAATTATCTTTTCCAGTTGCCCAGAACAATCGTATTCTTCCATCTTCTGTTATTGTTTTCCATTTTTTCACAATAGCTTCATTTATATTCTTAGCTCCAAGACTTCCACCTATAACAAGAATAACTCTTTCATCATCTTTTATTCCAAGTTTTTGCCTTTCTTCCCGCTTATTTTTCCCATAAAACTCTTCTCTTAACGGATTTCCAGTCACAACAAATTTACTTTTATATTTTTCCTTAATACTTTCAAGCGTATTTTCAAAAGCAATAAATACCTTCTTTGCACCTTTATAAAACCATTTGTTAGCCTGCCCCATGGTATGATTCTGCTCTTGCAAATAATACGGTATTCGTAACACATTAGCCGCTATTAGCACTGGTATTGTTATATAATTTCCAAATGCTATAATTTTTGTAGGTTTTTCTTTTTTTAACAATTTTATTGCACTTATTGTTGCCGTTATCATTTTAATTACTGATTTAACACTTCTTAATGGCAACACATCAAGTCCTATAAATCTAAAATTTTCATTTGGAACAATATCTTTTTCCATTCTATGTTTTGTTCCAATAAATAATGTATCTATACCTTTTTCTCTAACTTTTTTTGCGATTGACAAGGCTGGATAGATATGTCCGCCTGTTCCTCCTGTAGTAAATACTACTTTTTCCATTGTTTATTATTCCTCTCATTTTTCAATTTATTTTTAAAGCTTTGCAAAACTACATCAAATAGTCAACTTCATTCAGCTCATCCAGACTATCTCCCATTTCCTGCTTGTACAATGCCCTTATTATGTTATATGCTATTCCAAGTGCTGTCATTGCTGTAATTATGGAACTTCCACCATAGCTCATTATTGGAAGCGGAATTCCTGTAGAAGGAATTGCTCCACTTACAACTGCTATATTTCCAATTATCTGAGTAGCAAACATTACAAAAATCCCCACTAAAAGATATTTTGCATAGGCATCCTTTATTTTTTTCAAGGTAACTGCCATTATAACAAGCATAGCCAGGTATAGCCCCATAAGGAACACTACTCCTATAAATCCGTTTTCTTCAGCAAATCCTGAAAAAATATAGTCAGTATGTATTTCTGGCAGAAAATTATATTTCTGAAGCCCATTTCCATAAAATCTTCCACTTAGCTTTCCATTTGCTATTGCAATTAAAGAATGATGTGTCTGATAAACAATACTATCCTTTGAACTGTAGGCCGCTAGCCTGCTTGCCCTATATCCAACCTTTGTTATTGAAAGCCAGCCCCCTATACCTATTAAGGATGTATATACCAATATTACAGAATACTTTATTTCTGAAATAAAAAGATATGTCATTCCAATTATTATGATTTGAGCTGTGCTGCTAAAAGATTTTTCTAGTATGACAAGACCAGCATATATAAAGACTGGCACCATGATTATAAAACTTGATACCCACGGGATTTTCTTTATCCAGTTTATTACTTTTTCACCTTTATTTTTTTTCGCATCTTTACTTTTTAGTATATAAATAATTGTAGAGAGCATGATAATTAATATTATTTTTACAAATTCTGAAGGCTGTATGGATATTGGTCCTATGGAAATCCAACGTGTCGCTCCCTTCGTATTTTTACCCACTATAAGCACCAGCATTAGAAAAAATATACCTATAGCATAGTAATATTTTGTATATTTTTTGTAGTTTCTATAGTTATAATTCGCTGTAAATACAAATCCTACGCCACCTGCAACTAGCCATCCTGCCTGAAAAGCCAGATAATGATAGCTGTTCCCATATTCACTCTGAGACTTAGGGAAACTCAGACTTGCCATCGTTATAAGGCTAAGTGCTGAAAGAATTAAAATTATTATTATAAAACTTGTTCCCAATATTTTTTTACTATTCAATTTTTTCTCCTAAATTACATTTTTTCTAAAAAAATAAAAATTATTTTCCTATAATTTTTTGTGTCAATTCCTTAAAAACTTTTCCTCTATGTTCAAAACTCTTAAATTGACAAAAACTCGATGTTGCAGGTGAAAACAGTACTGTCTGATTTTGTGAGAAATCTACATTTTGCTTCAAGTAATTTAGTACATTTTCAACTGTTTCCAAATTTTTATAATTTTTATATCCAATCTTTTCCATATCGTCAATCAAAATCTGAGCATTATCCCCAATTAGATAAACAAAATCAACTTTCTCCTTAATTCTTTCAATCAAAGGCATATTATCAATTTTCTTATCATCTCCACCGAGAATCATAATAATCGAATTATTAAAAGAATCAATCGCCTTTAATGTCGATTCTACATTTGTTCCCTTAGAATCATTAATAAACGTTGTATTTTCTTTCACAAAAAAGTTTTCAAGCCTATGTTCAAGAGCGTTCGTTGATTTTAAAAATTCAGCTAATTTTTCATTTTTTACATTTAATATTTTTGCTGAACTTATCAAAAATAACATATTTTCCAAATTATGTCTACCTTTTAATGACAATTCTTCAGTTTTTAACAAAATTTCTGAAATTTCATCAATTTTTTCACCAAAATTCTGAATTTCATCAACCCGTTTACTCAAATCCTTCATTATACGAATATTATTTTCATAAACAAAAACTGTCCCTTTTGTTTCTTTACTCAAATATACTTTTTGAGCCTTTATTTTCTCCTTTATCTCATTTCTTTCATACAGTTCTGCAAAAACTTCATCATCCAGATTAATCAATGCAAAGTCATCATCTGTCTGCTTATCAAAAATCGCAAACTTTGTAATATAATAATCTTCTACCGAATCATATCGTGTCAAATGATCTGGAGTTAAATTGATTATTCCAGCGATATTTGAATGAATTTGCGGATTATTTTCCAATTGGTAGCTGCTAAGCTCCAGTACAATATAATCAAGCTCTTCTTCATCAGCCACCAGTTTTGCAAATGAAAAACCTGCATTTCCGGCAAGTTTTGCACGAAACCCAGCAAAATTAAGTAATTCTGCCATTTTAGTAGATGTAGTAGTTTTTCCGTTTGTCCCAGTAAACGAAATAATTTTTATATTTTTATCCACATATTTATAAGCCAAATCAATTTCTGAAATAATCTTAACACCTTTTTCCTTGGCAACTTTCAAAAGTTCTGCCTTCCATGGAATCCCAGGACTTTTTACTATAAATTCAACTTTTTCCTCATTCAAAAGCCTTATTCCCTCTGCCGATGGTGTTGCAGCCTTATCATCTATCAAATACACTTCATATCCATTTTTTTCTAGCAATTCCTTAGCACCAAGCCCACTTAACCCAGCACCAAATACAATTCCCTTTTTATCCATGTGATTTTTTCCTCTCTTTAATTTATACAATTTCATAAATGTTAATTACTCCTAAGTATTTAACTAAACAGTTTTTCTATTTTACAAATGTTTATTAATAACTTTTTTATTATTTATATATTTTAATTTTTTTAACGTAAGGGCATCAAACGCCATGCCCTTACATCCCCGCTTAACGCAAAACTTTCTTATAAAAGAAAAATAGAACTCGCTTTTAAATACAGGCTATTTCAATATAAATAATTTTATTTAATTCAAAGTTTAATTCAAAAGCTCAAACAGCTATTTTTCTTCCAACGAAATTTTGCTTTGTAATATTCTGTTCTCCTTTGCATTGAAATAAAAAATAATATTTATTAACAATAATTTACTTTTGTAAAAAAATTACTTAGTTAAATACTCAAAGATAAAATTCAAATTAGTTTGCAGGGGAAAAATCCCCCGCTTTATTTATCTTAATTTCAAAATTACAAATGTTAATAGACATGTCATTATTGAAACAATCCAAAATCTTATTGTAACTTTTGTTTCAGGCAATCCTAGCAGTTCAAAGTGGTGATGTATTGGTGCCATTTTGAACACCCGTTTTCCAAAAGTTTTAAAGTGCCAGACTTGAATCATAACTGACAAGGCTTCCATAATAAATATAAATCCAGCAATCGGCAATAACAGCTCTTGCTTTATAAAAATAACAATAATTCCTAAAATTCCACCCAATGTTAAAGAACCTGTATCTCCCATAAACACTTGTGCTGGATAGAAATTATACCATAAGAAACCGATTAAAGCTCCGATTACTGAGGCTAAATAAACTATCATTTCAGCTGCCTGCGGAACGTAATAAAGATTTAGGTATTTTGCATATTTTACATTTCCAGTTAAATAAGTAATAATTAAAAGCGTAATACTTACTACAATTGTAGGTCCGCTCACAAGCCCATCCAGTCCATCTGTCAAATTTACCGCATTTGAAGAACCGATTATTACAAATGCCACAAAAATAAAGAACAAGATTGGAGTTATATATAAATATGAATTTTTAATTAACGGATTTATTATTGAAAAATCGATAGTTTTACTTACAAGTCCGAATTTATATACGAATCCAAATGTTAATGCTGTGATTATTAGTTGTCCTAATATTTTTTTCTTCCCAGAAAGCCCTTTTTTGTGCTTTGTCAATTTTAAATAGTCATCATAAAATCCAATTGTTGTAAATAAAATTGTAATTACAAACAAAAACACAACGAATTTATTTGTAAAATTACCAGCGATAGCAGTTGCAAATAAAATTGCACCAATTATTAGAAGTCCTCCCATTGTAGGCGTTCCAGACTTGTCAAAATGTGATTTAGGCCCTTCTTCTCTTGCTGTATCTCCATATTTTTTCTTTTTAAGCCAAGCAATAAACGGTTTTCCTAAAATTAACATAAACAGAAACGCAATCATAAACGCCACAGACGCTCTTAACATTATTGATTTAAAAATACGTAAAACTCTCCAGTTATTGATAAATAACTCTTGCAGTAAATATAACATTCTTTATTATAGAGTTTTTTTACCCAACAATCCATATTTAAACAAATTATACAGTAATAAAAAACTCTTCTCCTTTCTTTGTTTATAATATTTATTTTTCTATGATTTCTTCTAATCTCATTCCTCGTGATGCTTTTAACAGCACTGCCTTTTGTTCAGAAATCTGTCTTATTTTTTCTTTTATTTCTTCTTTTTCATCAAAATGTCCAAATTCCTTGTTTTTTAAATTTTCATTGTCCACATTTTCCTTTATTTTTTCGAATAGGCTTCTCATCCTTTCTCCAAATAAATAAAGTTTGTCAAATTTTGTATTTTTTATTGTATTAAAAAGATTACTATGAAGTTCCAGTTCATTTTCTCCTAGTTCCAGCATATCTCCTAGAACCATTATTTTCAGTCTGTCGTTATATATTTGGGAAAATGTTTCAAGTGATTTCTCCATAGACATTGGACTTGCATTATAGGCATCGTTAATATATGTTGTATCGCCGTTTTCAATTATTTGAAACCGCATTCCAGTCAAGCCAATATTTTTCACAGCTTCACTGATTATTTTATCTTCCATTCCGAATTGTTTAGCCACAGCGATTGCCATAACTAAGTTTAATACATTATGTTCTCCTAGAACATTCGTCTTATAATTTCTCTCAACTGTACTTTGGCAAATTTTTCCAAAATATTTCAGAAAAAAATCAGTTCCATTTTCGTTAAAATGAACGTCCCCATAATAAAAATCAGACGTCTTCTCCCTAAACTCATTATTTCCTAGATTCAAAGCCTTTACAACTTCAATATTTTCAGCTTTTACATTTTTTAAATATTCATCATCTCCATTGATTACAAGTGTATTTTTAATATAAGGAATAATCTCCTTTTTTGCCAAAAATACATTTTCCTTCGTTTTCAGAAATTCCAGATGTGATTCACCAATGTTGGTAATAACATTAATATCAGGCAGTGCAATCTGTCCCAGCAGATCAATTTCCCCAAAGCCGCTCATTCCCATTTCCAAAATAATAAATTTGTCATCTTCTTCAGCACGCAACAAAGTGAAGGGCAATCCAATATGATTATTGTAATTCCCTTCAGTCTTTTTTCCTTTATATTTTTGTGAAAGCAAATGGTAAATCATGTCCTTTACAGTGGTTTTCCCATTACTTCCTGTAATTCCAATTACTTTTATATCTAAATTTTTTCGCCATTCCCTAGCAAAATTTTGTAAAAATTCAATACTGTCATTTACAAAAAATGCACGATTAGGATATTTTTCATCTATTTTTAAAGTTTTACTGTCGTAAACAGCAAAAGCACCTTTTTCCAACGCTTCATTAACAAAATTGTTCCCACCTCTAATGGCAATAAAAACATCATTTTTATCAATTTCTTTCGAATTAATCGAAATATTATTTATCTCAAAATCTGATATTTTTTGCTTATTAAAGAAGCTTTGAAACACTTCAGCTTTATTCATAAAATTTCTCCAGATTCCTATCTAATTTAATACTTTTTTCACAATTATTCGCATTATAAAATTATATCATTTGAAGAGCATTTTTTCAATATATTTTTATTTTTTTTTCAAATTTTTCTAAAAGAATTTATCTTATGCACAAATCCGCTTAGAGTCAAGCTGGAAAAATTATATAAACCTAAAATTTCAGCAAAATAACCTCAATTTTTAAGTATATTTTTAAAGTAATTTTACCATAAGTATCTAAATATTTATTAATTTTTTTTAATATCCCAACCATCAATTTCGTTAGTTTCAGAAACTTTCTTTATCCAGTATCCTGATTTTTTTATCGTTTTTATTTGTGTTGGCAAATCTACCGAGATAAATCCGTATCTATTCTTGTAGGCATTTGTCCAAGACCAGCAGTCTATCGGTGTCCAAGTGTGATAGCCAAAACAGTTTGAGCCTTCTTCTATTGCTCTATGAAGATGTGTCAGATGTTCCCTAAAAAAATCTATTCTGTAATCATCTTCAATTATCCCCTCTTCATTTTTAAATTTTTCTTCTCCTTCAACTCCCATTCCATTTTCTGAAATAAACCATTTTATATTTTTATAGTTATCCTGAATATTTTTAGCAATATCATAAATTGCCTGTGGATAAATTTCCCATCCTCTGTAAATATTCATTCTTTTCCCCGGCATATCATAATTTTCAAAATATTTATCAGGCAACCAGCCATTTTTAGAAATATCAAATTCTGTTTCTCGAGCCTTTATTCTTCTTGGCTGATAATAATTCACTCCTAAAAAGTCAACTGTATTTTCTGCAATAATTTTTAGTTCCTCTTCTGTACTTTCCCACAAGGCTCCGTCCTTTTCCAGTATTTCTATCAATAATTCAGGAAATTTACCATAAATCGCAGGATCAAGAAATGAATTGTTAAAAAAAGCATCTGATATTTTGGCAGCTTTTATGTCCTCTTCATTTTCACTCCTTGGATACGATGGCGTTAAATTCAAAATTATTCCTATTTCCCCATCTTTTTTCAGCAGCTCTGTTTTTCTAAATTCTTCAATTGCCTTTGCTGAAGCGAGTGCTGTATTATATAAAACCTGCATAGCTTTTTTCACATCTACAATAAGCGGATAATGGAATTGATACATGTACTGTGCTTCCACAGGCACTATCGGCTCATTAAAAGTCGTCCAGTATTTCACCTTATCCCCAAACAGCTCAAATGCTTTTCTGGCATATTTTACAAACAATTCAACCACATGCTTTGATTCCCAGCCACCATATTTTTCCTGCAATTCTATTGGCATATCAAAATGGAACAAGTTCATTACAAGAGTAATCCCATTTTTCTCAAATTCCTCTATAACCTCTGTATAAAATCTCACTCCATCCTCATCAACTTCCCCAGTTTCAAAATTCTTTATGAGCCGTGTCCATTGAATCGATGTTCTTAGTGAATTAAGCCCTATTTCCTTATACAATTTTATATCTTCCCTAAAGCTGTTATAAAAATTTGAAGCCACATCAGGCCCTACACCACCAAAAAACGCCTTCTTATCCGTATCAAACCAGTAATCAAATATATTTCTATTCTTTTTATTAAATCTTCCTTCACTCTGCGGTCCAGAAGTAGCCGATCCCCACCAAAAATTATCTGGAAATTTCAAGTTTGCCATACAATATCCCTCCATCTATCTAATTATCCGTATTTTTCTCTTATTTTCAATATTATTATATTTCCATTTTTAATAAAAAGCAACCTCTATTTCAAAAAGATATATATTTTAAGCTATAATAACTATTCCTTATTCTATAATGAATATATAGAAAAAGTAGTACAATATATGCTATAATAACAAAACAAAATTTAATAGCAGGAGAGGTAACTTATGAAAGAACTATTTAAAAGTAAAATAGAAATTATCGAATTTTTCAAAAAATTTTTTATACAAAAAAGAAAAAAAGAACTGGAAAATGAACCAAAATTATTAAATGAACTAAATAAAAAATCAACCTTGCTAAATAATCAGCTAAAATTAAAAAATACAAATAAAACTAAAATAAATAAGCAATTGGAAAAAATTCAAAATATAAAAAATGGCAAAATACAAATTATAAATGTAAATAGATATGTTTTAAGGTTTCTGCTAATAGTCCTATTTTATATTTCATTTTTAAATCTTGCGTTAAATCTAAAAGGATACAACTACTTTATATATGCTTCAGCTGTTATTATAATAATACTATCGTTTTTGTCAATGCTTATAACTTTTATTATTAAAAAGAAAATTTTTACTGCTTATTTTTACGACTATAGTATTAAAAAAATTCTTCCAATGGCTTTAATTTTCTTTGGAGTAGGCTACTTCCTTAATTCTTACAAAAACGAACTTGAAATATTAAATAAAAAATCCATTCTAATAAAAAACGCAGAAATAAATTCAATAGACGAGTTAAAAAACAGCACTCTCGAAATTGTAAACAAAGATGGAAAAACAAAATGGAAAGTAGATAAAAATTTAAAAATTCTTACTTACGAAAACTCTCAAAAGGGAAATATAAATATCACAGATACAGTAATTGACGACAATAACAATGTAAATTTATCTTTTATAAATGAAAAAAATGAAACAATATGGCTAAAAGGAAAGATAATTTATTTCAACTGGGATACCGTAAAAATAAAACTAAAAAATAAAAAAATCATCGAAGGAGAAGTATATGGAAAAATAATTAAGCTGGAAACTGGTGAAACTTTAATATTAAACAATAATTTTGAATTACGGGATGAAAGTAAAAAAATTAGTGATTTTGGTGTGATGGGAACTAGTTTAAATATCAAAAAAATTATAAATAATTTTTTGTTTACATTTTTAATAATTTTTATTTTGATAGAATACGAATACTACAATTTTCCATTTGAAGAAAAAGAAAAAATAGTATCCAAATTAATGCTAAATGAAAAAAATACTCTAACAATAAAAAAATCTGTTTTTTCAATCCTCAGAACAATAAAACTGCTAATGTTTCCAATAGCCTTGATTCAAACGCTACTAATAAGAGATTTTATCTTTAGTCTATTTTTTGACAAAAATCTAAAAAAAGGCTACGACATAATAAACGTCCTCGTATCCTATTTTTCAAAATCATACTTGCTAATTTTTATAATACTCCTGCTCCCAATACTAACAGAGTTATTTAACATTCTAAAATTAATTAAACGCTACATAATATTAAACAAGATAGACAGATTTTCTAACATAAAGAAAAAAAGAAATTATTCTCGAATAATGATTTATAGCAGAAAAAAAAATAACCGCTATCTAAATTCTTTTATAAAAAGAACTTCTAAAAAAGAGTAATTTTACTAAAAATTTTCCTGTATTAAAATCTAAACTAGATTATATAAATAATATAGAAAATATAATTTGAAAATACGAATAAAGTAAAGAAAGGAGATCAACTATGAATAAGTTTTTCAAATTATCATTGTTATTTACTTTTATAGTTGCTATTGGTCTATTTTATAGAAATCGTTTAAACAAGGCAAGAATAAATGTATCCAATTGTCCAAATAATCGCTATATGGCAAACAGAAAAGAATACTACGAAAAAAATTATAAGATTTTTAAAGAAAGGAAAATAAAATTTTATATAGATGATGAAAATGGAAAAATGCGAGAAATTGCTAATCAAGATGAATTTTTTGCTTCATTAAGAGAAGCTAGAGATTATGCTTATGAAATAGTTGGAAAAAAATGGTTCTATACAAAAAGAAAGTTATTTGGAATAGCATTTGGAATTGATAAGGAAGCAAAAATAAAATATATTTCAGTACCAGAAAAAGAAAAGAAAAATATATTAAAAAATATAGACAAGTATCCTGAAAAGAATATAGAAAATAGATGTGTGCTAGTAGAAGTGCTGAAAGGCAATTATTAAGAATACTAGAATAAAAATAAAAACAACTTTAAATTTTAAATATTTTTAAAAACAAAAATGAAGCATTAAAATTAAAAAAGGAGATAAAAATGTCAGAATATACAACAATTTGGGAAGCAGTAAGATTTGGAACATTAAAAGATGTTATAGAAATATTCAAAAAAGGAGATGAAAAAATTGGAGATGCATCAGGAGATAGCATCTTATTTGATGCATTGGCAAATACTAATAGCATTGCACGTTATGAAATTACTAATTTTTTAATAAATAAAGGAGCTGATGTTAAAGTAGTAACAGAAGATGGGATGAGTTTGTTCTTTCCATTATTTTATTACGGACGACGAGATATAATAAAAATGACAATATTGTGTAAAACATTATTGGAAAAAGGGGCAGATATAACAACAATTTATAAGAAAGAGAAAACGGTTTCATTCAAAGGATTATTTAATATCGGCACTCCTGAAATAGAAATGTTACCGTTATACCAACTGATATTTTCTCAACCAGGACTTCCTCTTTTAGTAAAGGATAAATGGGGATTAACAGTAATTGAATTTGCGAGAAGGTTTAATAGACCAATAGCAGTACACATGATGGAAGACTATGTAAAAAAATATAACTTGAAAGAAGAAAATTAAAGTACTTAATAATCATTGTTATAAAAGTATATATTAGAATGGGTGTGTAAAAATTTTTGTGTAAACCTCTAAATAATATATGGTAAAATAACTGTATAATATTTGGAGGTTTTTGTTATGGCTAAAAAGAAATCTGTCTGTTAAAATATAGTTATAGAAATATTTAATAATCTGAACAGAAAAAGTGAAAGTTGCTTATAAATGGAGGTTTAAAGCAAGATGTAGAAAAGAATACAAAACAGTACCATTATTAGAATATAAGCCAGATTATATAAATAATATACAAAATATAATTCAAAAACAACAAATGAAAATACCTATAAAATAATAGGATGGGGATATCAAAATGTCAAAATATAAAACAATATGGGCAGCAGTAAGATTTGGAACATTAAAGGATGTTATAGAAATATTCAAAAAAGGAGATGAAAAAATTGGAGATGCATCAGGAGATAGCATCTTATTTGATGCATTGGCAAATACTAATAGCATTGCACGTTATGAAATTACTAATTTTTTAATAAATAAAGGAGCTGATGTTAAAGCAGTAACAGAAGATGGGATAAGTTTATTTTTCCCGTTATTCTCATATGGTTGGACAGATATAGTAAAAACAACAATATTATGTAAAACATTATTGGAAAAAGGCGCGGATATAACAACAATATATAAGAAAGAGAAAATGGTTTCTTTCAAGGAATTATTTAATATTGGTGCTCCTGAAATGGAAATGTTACCACTATATCAGCTAATATTTTCTCAACCAGGACTTCCTCTTTTAGTAAAGGATAAATGGGGATTAACAGTAATTGAATTTGCCAGAAGATCTAACAGGCCAATAGCAGTGAAAAT
This sequence comes from Leptotrichia sp. HSP-342, assembly GCF_041199995.1. Classification (NCBI taxonomy): domain Bacteria; kingdom Fusobacteriati; phylum Fusobacteriota; class Fusobacteriia; order Fusobacteriales; family Leptotrichiaceae; genus Leptotrichia; species Leptotrichia mesophila. The sequence goes on along the minus strand of NZ_CP165646.1, from coordinate 102,231 downwards.
GATGGAAGATTATGTAAAGAAATATAATTTGAAAGAAGAAAATTAGAATTTTTAGATAACCGTTGTTGTAAAAGATAGCGGTTATTTTTCAGAATTAAGCTACTTTATTTCAATATTTCAAGATCTTTTTACTCCAATTTTCAAGTGAACTAACTATAAATCCATATAATTTTCAAATAAGTATAATATTTAAAAATAGGCTGTGTCTGAAAACTTAAAATCTATATTATTTTTAATATTTTTTTGATTTTAGAATTTGTACAAAGTACCATAAAATCAATATTTATTATTTTTGATTTTAGAAAAATTTGTTAAAAATTCATTATTTTGAGAGTTTTCAGACATGCTCTAATCTAAATTCTAGATTTTAACCCTGTAATTAGTTCAATAACCAAAAACTATATTTTAATTTCTTGTTAAAAATATTTTTAATAAATTAGTTATTTAAATGTTAGTATCAAGTATACTAAATACACTCTGTTTCAACACTTTCCAAAAATTCTGAATTTATATTAAATTTTTATGTTAAGTATGTGTATTCCAAAACTTCATTCTTCTTTTCTCCCTTTACTTTTATCAGCAGACAAATTCTATTATCCAAAATCTTCATTTCTCCATAATATAAATCAGGACTGCACAAATACTCTTTTTTCATCATAAATTCCCCATTACAAAATAGAAATTCAAATATCTTCTCATAATCCCCATTTCGAAACCTATAAAATCCAATACAATCTTCTTTAAATTCCCATAATTTTCTATCATTATACCTAATATCATTATCAAGAATAATTTCTTCAATAAAATACAACCTGTCGTCGCCTTCTCTAACCACAACATTCCCTTTACCAACATAATTCCAGCCTGTTGAAGACCCTTCCAAACTCTTCGCCTGAAACGAAATTCTTCTAACATTTTTCATCATTTCATAAATATCCATCATTCTATCCATACTATCTTTACCCATAATTTCCAACATCTCCTAATAGATTTACTACAATATACCAAAAATAAAATATAAAAATTATAGAAAAAACAAAAAAGACTAAACTCAAAGTTTACTACTCCAAACAAGTCTTTTACTATTTCATTTTAATATCTCTAGTAATCTAAAATTTTTACCTTTTCAAACGTTGCTTTGCAATCCATTCAAATAAATTCTTCCCTTTATCATTTATAAAAAGATTATTTTATTTTCAACTTCCTATATCTATTCACCGCCCCACAAAATTCCTGCTTTCTAGGCAATGCCAAATTTCCTGGATGCCCTGTGTATGAAGAAATCGAGTCAAGCCCTTCCTTTTCAATTTTTTCATAGATCCTGTCAGCCACTTGCGAAAGCGTGAGTTTTTCATCCAGCACTTTATTTTTAAAATAGTCAACCATTAAAGCAATGCAGTTTGTCTGGCTGTCATCCACAAGTTGCTCCATCCCTGAAATATCAATTAATTCTTTTCCATATAGAATGCTGTATTTCCCTTTGGCTTTTGTTTTATCCAGTTTTCCAGATTGTGAAAAACTTTTTTTGAGTGGTATTCGCTGTGTAACTCCTTTAAATTTATCATTTGAAGAAAATTCTCTCTTGTTTTCATCCGATTTTGCAATCTCTTTTGCTTTTTCTGTCACATCTTTTGGAACATATTCATCCATCATTATAACGTGATTTGCCACATCAAAATAATCTCCAGAGCCACCGACAATCAATATCGTAGAAACTCCAAAATCGTCATAAAGTTCCTTTACCCTGTCAATAAACGGTGTTATCGGCTCTTTTTCCTTTGCCACAAGTTTTTGCATTCTTCCGTCACGAATCATAAAATTTGTAGCCGAAGTGTCCTCATCTATTAGAAGTAAAGAAGTCCCATATTCCAGCGCTTCTGCCACATTTGCCGCCTGCGATGTGCTTCCACTCGCATTTTCAGTCGAAAAAGCCTTTGTATCCTTATTTTGTGGCAAGTTATTGATAAATCCGCTTATATTAACCTTTTCCACATTTCTTCCATCTTCCGCACGTATTTTTACCGCATCCGATTCAGAAATTATAAATTCACGCCCATCTTGAGCAATGTGATTGTAAACCCCTCTTTCAAGTGCCGCAAGCAACGTGGATTTACCGTGATAACCTCCACCCACAATTAGCGTAATTCCTTTTGGAATCCCCATTCCACTTACTTCTTTCCCGCTTGGAAGCTTTAATGTAATCTCAAATTTTTCTGGACTTTTAAACTTAACTGCATTTTTCATAGGTCTATCCGAAACTCCACTTTCACGAGGAAGGACAGAATCATTAGCCACAAATGCAACAAGCCCTTTTTCCTTCAACATTTTTCTCGCATATTCCTGATCCAGCACTAGAATTACCTGCTCATTTAACGCTTTTTTATTCAAATTATCATAAATAATGGATTTTTCTACAATTTCAGGCAACTGCTCAAAAATAATCTTCTGTGCAGCTTTTAACATTATCCGTCTACCTCTCGCAGGCATCCCCATTTCAAACCTCACTTCAACTTTATCTCTCTTTATCAGAACTGAAGTTCTTTCCAAAATTTCCTGTCCGCACCTATCAATAAAAATTCTTCCACTTCCTCCAGTTCCCGTACTGTCATTTCCAATTTTCTGAATTTCCCTGTAAAAATTTCTCGTAAGAAAATCCGAAACTGCAATATTCTTATCCTTCGTATCCGTCAGCTCACAAGGAATCCCACAAATTTTCCTATCCATTATAACCCTCATTTTTGAAGGCGGAGCATAAGGATCCGACTGCACATGATCAATCGCAAGAATATACTTTTCAAATTTATATTCCCCTTTAAGTGACTTGTACACCGAATAACTTTTTCCATCCATTGAAAATAATATTTTTTCTAATTCTTTATAATTTTTCATATTTTGTAAACTCACCTTTCCCAGCCTCATATCTTTCTATTCTTATTTTAACACACTTCTCTTTTATTTCCCAAATTCTTTTTTTACTTTAATATAAAAACCCCCCATAGATATATTTATACTATGAGGTTAAAGATTCTGGTAAAATTTAACGACCTTTATTTAATTTAACTAAACTTATCTTCGCCTAGGTTTTAACGCATTCTTTCCATGATACAATATTGTAAATAATAGCGGACTCCAGGCATTTCTATGAATTTTTACAGGTTTATTCTGTGCAAGTCTTCGTATTTGCTGCTCATAATAGCTTAATCCTATAAGACCTCCTAATTTTTTATCCAATCCTTTAAATCCAGTTGTTAATCTTTCTAAAGATACTGAGGAGATATTCCCTTCTTTGATTTCATTAGGCAAATTTGGATATATTACTATGGGTCTTGCAATTCCTATCATGGATATTTTTTCTTTTTTGATAGCTTTTTGCATAGTTTCTACCTTTTTAAAACCTCCTGTAACTACTATAGGCGTATCTATTAACGACAATACTTTTTTAGCATAATCTATAAAAAATACCTTTTCATTATCCCCTCTTTCAGAAAGCATTTTAGAATTTTCATAATTTCCGCCTGATATTTCTATAAGATCTACTCCTATTTCGGACATTTTTTTTATAACAATAATAGACTCCTCTTCTGTAAATCCATTGTTACTAAAATCTGATGAATTTATTTTTAATCCTATCGGAAATTCTTTTCCTACTTTTTCTCTCATTTCATTATATACATCAACTAAAAATCTCATTCTATTTTCTATGCTTCCGCCATATTCATCGTTTCTCACATTATCTGCAGATGATAAAAACTGGCTTATTAAATATCCGTGCGCTCCATGTATTTGAACTCCTGTAAAACCTGATTTTTTAGCAATTTCCGCTGCTTTTCCAAAACGTTTTATCAAATTTTTTATTTCATCTTTTGTAAGTTCCCTTGGCTTTACAAATCCACTTTTCAAATCTCCTTGAATTTCTATCGCACTTGGTGCAACAGATTCTTTTGCTACACTTTTAGGAGCCTGTTTTCCTGGATGGTTTATCTGTATCCATATATGCGTATTATTTTCTTTCCCTGCTTCTGCCCATTTTTTAAGCATTTCCATGTCTCTTTCGTCTATTACTACATTTCCTGGCTCGCCTAAAGCCTGTCTATCTATCATAACATTTCCCGTTATCAGAAGTCCTGTCCCTCCGTTTGCCCATTTTCTATATAAATTCACATGCAACTCATTTGGAGAATTAGTTTTAGAATTTGCCATTCCCTCGCTCATTGCAGATTTTAAAAAACGATTTTTTATAACTGCTCCATTTTTTAATTTTAACGGAGTAAATAATATTTGATTTTCCATATTTATCCTTTCACTTGTTATATTTCACTATACAAGTTTAACATATTTATTTCTATTTTGAGAAACTTTTAGTTATTAAAAGTATCTTTTGACACTTTTGGTACAAAAAAGTTGCATTTTAGTATTTTTCATTGTAAAATTCCTTATAGCATAAAAAATTTAAAACTATTACAAATTATCAATTTATATAATTTTTATTATTTGAATTTTAACTATTTTTGAGTTTATTTTAGAAAGGAAACTGGTAAAACTATGATTAATTATGAAGATATAAGAATAAAAAAAACAATAAGGAATATTCACAAGTCCTTTATTGAACTTTTTAAAGGAAAGGATTATGAAAAAATAACTGTAAAAGAATTAATTGAAAAAGCTGAAATTAGCAAAAAAACTTTCTATCGTTATTATTCGTCTATTGATAACTTATTTTTAGAAATACAAGATAAAATTACTAACGAATATATACAAAAATTTTCCTTGCTTGCTTTTCCTAAAGATTTAAAAAATATTATTAATACTTTTATTGATTTTTCAGAAATTTATGGAAATGCTCACGACAAAATAATAATTGATTCAAAAAATGATTATGTATTACAAAAAATGATAAACAATATTATTAAAAAAACATGGGAAAAGTCAGAATTTTTTAAAGAAAAAGAGCCTTATCTACGTAATATTATTTTATCATTTGTATTTTCATCTATTCTAGGAAGTTATAAACAGTGGATAAATGATGGAAGAAAAATACCATTGCAAAATTTTATAGAGACAATAGAAAGTCTTATTTACAATGGTATTAAAAATTTTTAATTTAAACAATTATCAAAAAAACAATTTTTTAAAATAACCTTTCTTGAAAAACAACAGAATCTTTGATTTTAATAACTTCCAAATTCTTCTTAAACTTCCTGAAAATTAAAATTCAATCCCAATCTATCGCCTGTTGAAGTATATTCCCTAAATTTATAAATTAATGGTTTCCATTTCTTTGTATCGATGTGAGAATCATCCATCATTATTTTTTCATCAACAAAAATCCCCTGTATTTCACAGGTTACTATGGCAAACCAGTCTTTTTTTTGAATATCTGTAACTTTTGCCTCTATGTGAATTGGACACTCCTTTATTCTCACAGAATTTACCATTTCACCAGCTAATTCAGTAAATCCTGCAATTTTAAACTTATCTTCACAGTATATATATCCAAGATTCTGCTTTACTTCTGATATTTCTGTATCGCCTGTAAATTTTTCAATCTTTTTCACACTTTCGTACAAGTTTTCATCTGGAACATTAAAAGTTACATCCGATCCAGCTTCAATATTCTTAAATCCTTTATTTCCAAATCCTATTCCCACAACTATTGATTTTCCAAGTACAAATGAAGACGATAACGGAGTTACGTTATTTTTACCTGTTTCTTTATCCTTTGTAGTCATCAGTAATACTGGAAATCCATAATAAAATCCATTTTTTTCTAATTTCTTAAACATAATTACCACTCCTTAATATATGAAAATTTTTATGTATCTTTTTAGTAATTATACTCTCCAAATCTTTTTTCTCAATTTGCAAACAAATATTTTATCATTCCGTTATTTCAATCAAATTACCTTCACAATCCTCAACAACGCTCTCATAATATCCGTCTCCAGTCGTCCTAGGCCCACTTAAGCATCTAAATCCATCATTTACAAGTCTTTTTGTCAATTTATCGACATTCTCTTTATTTCCAACACTAAAAGCAATATGGATAAAGCCTTCATTCATTATTTTATCATTTCTTTCCAAAAGTTCAGGACGTGACATTATTTCAAGCCTTACTTCACTATCGGGAAAAGTTAGGAAATAAGTCTGTAATCCAGTATTTTTATTATGATATTTCTCATTTGCCTTTGCTTCAAAATATTTCTCATAAAATTCCTTTGTTTTTTTCAAATCTTTTACATAAATTGCTACGTGATTTATTTTCATAATTAATCCTTTCAATATTTTTTATTTCAATCCTTCTATTTCTTTTTCAATTTGACTTTTCCATTAACTAAATCCCACTTTTCATAGATTTTTTCAATTCTTAACATAAATATTCTGAATAAAGGTCCAAACAGAACCATGCTAATTATCGTTCCTTCGCGCAGACTCTATTCTAAATTCCTATTTTAAAACATAGTCTCAATAGCCCCAAAATTAATAAATGTACAGGATAAAACAAATAATTCAAAATTTTATTCTGTTTTCCTCTTTTCCCATTATAAGTAAGTGTCAAGCCAAATCCTAGCAAAGCCCACGGAGTCTTAAAAATCGAAAGATATCCTCCTATAATTGATAATATTGGATTATTACGAAATATATAGAAAAAATATGCAATCAAAATTCCGTGATATTCATAGTCCAATCCCCAAATCATCGACAACAGGCAAACAGTTATAACGATTATTATTGAAACAGGAAACCATAATACTGGGGGAATTATATATGATTTTGGCACTTTCAATTCATCAATAACCCAAATCATAGCTAATGCTAAAGCCAATGTAAACATTACGTTATTTGAATTTGGCTGAAAAAATACTGCCGACTGGAACAAGTCAAATGGGATTTCAGAAATAATTCCAAAAATAATCAAATTTAAAAGATATTTGAATCTATTTCCTGTTTTAAAAAAGCCTTCCACAAGAAAAAACATAAAAATCGGAAATGCAACTCTTCCCAAAATATCAAATACATCGCTCACATATCTCAAAAATCCATTTTCTGTTAGCAAAGGATACATCAAAGCCTTATTCACATGATCAATCAACATTGATAAAAAAGCGATATATTTTAATTGTGCTCCTGAAAAGATTCTTATCTTGCTAAATCTATTATTCCCATAAGCTGTGCTCATAACAATTCTCCCTTTACATTTTTATTTTTTCTATAATTCTTATTTTATTTAAGTTTCTCAGTTTCATTTTAATACTAAACCCCTGTTTAAAAATAAAAATAAATTTTTATAATAGGGTTGTTAAATAGCTAATCCATAATCATTTAACTTTTTTATCTTTTATTTCTGTAGAATTGCTCATTGCCGCAAATCCTACAACCTATGGCTAGTCTACGACATTTTTCTACACTGACAAAAAACTCGCTATGCTCAAATAGTTTTGCCAGTATAGAAAAATGCTCCGACGGATTATTTGTACTAGAATCTATTAATTTATATCTTAAATCGCTTGAAAACATTAGGTTTATATCATTTATTAGAAAAATTTGTAATAAATTCATTGTTTACATAGAGTTTAGCATAAAAAGTTTCACACAAAAGCAAAGGGGATTCGCTATTTTAAAAATCCCTTTATTTTTTTACTAATTTTTTCAATAAATAATTTCAAATGCTAATCCAAATCTTCCCCATTACTTGCGATAACTTTTTTATACCAGTCAAATGATTTTTTCTTGCTTCTCTTCAATGTTCCATTTCCATCGTTATCTCTATCTACATAGATAAATCCGTAACGTTTTTTCATTTCTCCAGTTCCCGCGCTTACTAAGTCGATAGGTCCCCAAGTTGTATATCCTAGAAGTTCTACTCCATCCAGTTCAACCGCTTCCTTCATTGCCTTTATATGATCTCTTAAATAGCCAATTCTATAATCATCTTCCACATATCCATCTGCATCTGGAACATCCACAGCTCCAAGCCCATTTTCCACAACAAATAACGGTTTTTGGTATCTGTCATAAATTTCGTTTATTGTCGTTCTAAATCCTAACGGATCTAATCCCCATCCCCAGTCTGTCACTTCAATATATGGATTTCTCATTGTTTTTAGTAAGTTTCCTTCTCCAAGCCTGTCAGCTTCAGCAGAGATACAACGAGTTGTATAATAAGAAAAACTAACAAAATCAACTGGATTTTCTCTCAAAATTTGCTCATCTTCATCTGTAATTCCAATGTTTATATTTTCTCTTTCAAAAAATTTCTTAGCATAGGCAGGATAATATCCACGAGCCTGCACATCTATGAAAAAATAATTTTCTCTGTCTTTTTCAAGTGCAGTCCATACATCTTCAGGTTTTGAAGTCAATGGATAAAATTTTCCAGCTGCAAGCATACATCCAATTTTATTTTCAGGGTCAATTTCATGTCCAATCTTTGTAGCCCAAGCACTTGCTACCAATTCATTGTGTGCCGCAGTATACAAAACCTGATTTTTATTTTCCCCTTCTTCAAAAACGATTCCTGCTCCCATAAACGGTGCGTGTAATAAAATATTAATTTCGTTAAATGTAATCCAATATTTTACAAGCCCTTTATATCTAGTGAAAATTACAGTACACAATCTTTTGTAAAAATCAATAACTTTTCTGTTTCTCCATCCGCCATATTCTTTGATTAAGTGAATAGGAAAATCAAAGTGCGTTATTGTAACTAATGGCTCAATACCGTATTTTCTACATTCCTTAAATACATTTTCATAAAATTCAAGCCCTTTTTCATTTGGAGTTTCTTCATCTCCATTTGGGAAAATACGAGTCCATGCTATCGACATTCTATAAGTCTTAAATCCCATTTCTGCAAATAATGCAATATCTTCCTTGTATCTATGATAAAAATCAATCGCCCCTTTAGCAGGATAAAAATGCTCATCGTCAAATTCCAGCATTTTTCGCTCACCAGTAATCACAGCAAGCCTGTCTTCCCCAACTGGCGACAAATCTACATTGGCAAGCCCTCTTCCATCCACATCATAAGCTCCTTCAAGCTGATTTGCGGCAGTAGCTCCGCCCCATAAAAAGTCTTTTCTAAATCCCATTTCCATCTCCTCCTAAAAAATTTTCGCATTTAATATTTTTAATAATTTCCTTTACATTAAAAATATAACACTAAAATCTTACAAAAACAAGAGCATTTATCAATTTTCCCCATTGTTTCAAAATTATGTCTATTGTAATTATTTTTTTGATACTTTCGGTTCATTTGTCTCATAATTTTTACTGACTTCCAGTGAAGTATTTATATTTTTGTAGTAATTCGACACTAAAAGCGAAGTGAAAAATATGTCCAGCACATAATTAATCCCAGTAAATAGAGACACCATCTCAAAACTCAAAATATAATTTGGAGCATGTATTTCAATATATTCCGAACATGCTTTTTTTATTTCTTCAGATGATCCATTCCCAATTCCTACGACAAATACATTCCTTTTTTTCAAATATTCCGCAATTCTAATCATATAGGGATTATTCCCTGAAAGCGAGATAATAAGAGCCATGTCTTTTTCCCCTTTTTCCGTAGAAATTACATAATGCTCATTAAGACCATCATAAGCCGCACTCTCTATTCCAAGCGTCATAAATTTAAATGAAGCCAATTTTGCTAATATATATGAAATTCCAGTTCCATAAATCTCAATTTTCTTAACATTTTTAAGTTTTTCAATAATTTTTTCCACAACAGGTGTATCCAAATTAAGTTTTGTAGCCCCAATAACTCTTTCATAAAGCGATGGAATAATTGAGATAATTTCATCATATTTTGTTTCACTGTTTACAGGTTCTTCACTAAGTAGTCCCTTTATTTTCAACATTTCCTCGACTTCTTTATCCAAACTTCTCTGAAAATCCCTATACCCTTTAACCCCTAGTTTTCTACAAAATCTCACAATAGTAGCCTTACTCACAAACGCCTTTTTAGCTAAACTCTCCGCTGACAGCAAATGTACCTCATCCAAGTGTTTTAAAATGTAATCTGCTATTTCATTTTCATTATTTGTAAAATTCTCCTTTTTTTCCAGTTTACTAATAATCATCCTTCACCTTCTTATTAAATAAAAAAGGCAAAACCAAAGGGGGAAAACATTAATCAGAAGCATTTCCCGCCATTTCAGTTTTGTCTAATCCAAATAGTAATAACTATATCCTATAACTTCACATATTCTTTACATAACCATTATACCCCAATTTTTTTATTTGTCAATAGTAAACTTTTTTCATTTTTCTCAATATTAAAACTATTCTGTATAATCAAAATCCTGTATTATTTTTTCCAAATTCTCCATAGTAAAATTTTTTCTTAAATACTCAAGTTTCCCCTTCAGTTCTTTTTCTTTTTCAAATATTCCAAGTTTACTCTCATACTCATCTAGTTTCTGAACACCTTTTTTTATGTTATCAAAAACAGCCTGCCTTGTAACTCCGTACTGTTCAGCAATTTCTGAAAGAGAACTATTTTCCTCTAGATAAAGTTCCAGATATTGCCTCTTCTTTTTAGGAAAAAGTTCACTATAATAAGAAAAAAGCACAGAATATTTTAAAAAATCTTCCAATTTATCCATAATGCTTCCAAATTCCTTTTTTAATTTTTTATTTTTTTTACAATTTGATCCTTCCAAACATATTGTTCCATCTTATGTTTTTCAATTTTTTTCTTTACAATTGAAATTTTTTCTAAAATATTTTTATAATTTTCATTTTCAGTTCCCAAGATAATTTTACATATATGTTCACATTTTTCCAGTAATATTAACGCTATTTTATAACTGTTGCTTTCAAAGTAGACATTTGCTAAATTATTAATTATATTCAAATAAAGATTCGAATTTTCCCCAACTTCGTTGCTTAATATTTCCAATGATTTTTCCATCATGTTTTTTGCCAATTTTTTTTCATCAAGTTTGATATACGATTTTACCATATTACTTAGTATTATTGCTTTCTGTACATCGTTATTCTGAAAATTTTCCAATATTTCCAAACTTCTTTGTTGCCATTTTATTGAATCCTCATAATGTCCATTTTCTTCACAAAATAATCCCAAATTATTACAAATACCTGAAAAAACATATCCATTCTTAAAATTATTTTTTTTGTAGATTTTTATCGCCTTAGAATATTTTTCTTCTACCTTGTCATATTTTTTCATAATTCTGTAGACTTCTGCCAAATTTGCACTACAAGTAACAAACGCAAGACTATTTTCCCCATATTTTTTTAAAACTATATTTTCTACTTTAGATAATAGCCTTAATGATTCCTCAAATTTTCCAACATATTTCAAAGCATTTCCCAGTTCCGTCAAAACCTTTATATTCTCATTACTTTCATCTCCATACACTCTTCTAAACAATACCTTCAATTCTCTCAAAGCCACAATTTCCTTCTCAATTTCTCCATTATTTACGTACTCTTCCCTTTTCACAAGCAATTCTTTTATCCTAGCCTCTTTAATTTCTTTTTCTTTATTAGTCATCTATAAATTTCCTCTTTTAAAAAATTTTATTTCTTAACCTACATACTCCTTATTTGTCTATAATACCACAAATTCTCCAATAAATCTAATTTTTTCAACAAAATTAATTTTATCTTCATTTTACCCTTATCTTTCACTAATATTATATCAAATTTTTTTTTACAATTTTTTTTATTCTTGTTATTTTCTTAATTAAAATTATCCTAATTTTTGAAAGTTTTCTCTATTCTATAATTAATATATAGAAAAAATAATATTGTACCCTTTTTTATTTATTTTTTTTATCCATTTATCGTGATTTAAAAAATAAATTTGAATAATAAATATATATTATGGTATAATACTAGTAAACTGTAAAATAAAAAATGGAGAAAAAATGATAAAATTAATTTTACTGGATGTAGATGGAACACTTACTGATGGCGGTATCTACCTTGGAAATAGCGGAGAAGAATTAAAGAAATTCAATGTAAAAGACGGTTACGCTATTTTAAATGCTCAAAAATTAGGCATTGAATTTGGAATTATTACAGGTGCAGAATCTGAACTGTTAAAAAAGCGTGCCAAAAAATTAAACATAAAATACCTATATCAAGGTATTTCAGAAAAAACTGTTATTCTAGATGAAATAATGCAAATATCAGGTCTTCAAAAAGAAGAAATTGCCTATATGGGTGATGATCTGAATGATATAAAAATCATGAAAAAATCTGGTTTTTCAGGAACACCCCTAGATGGAGTAAATGAGGCAAAAATAATTGCTGATTTTATTTCTACGAAAAATGGTGGAGAAGGTGCTGTAAGGGAGTTCATAGAAACTATCTTAAAAAGAGAAAATTTATTTCAAAAATTTTTGGCAAATGTCAAATAACATAAAAAGAAAAAATTATTTTTTAGGAGGAAATAATGGCAATAAAATATCTAGATGCCAAGAGACTAAAACTAGTATTCATTGGCGGAGGAAAATGGGTTACAAAACATGAGGAACTATTAAACGAACTAAATGTTTATCCTGTGCCCGACGGAGATACAGGAAGCAATATGTCAATGACATTGAATTCAATGATAAATGATCTGGAAGAAAAAACAGACGATAAAATAAAAATGCCTGAATTAATAGAAGTAGTTGAAGAGGCTGTATTAATGGGAGCTAGAGGAAATTCTGGAACAATTTTATCACAAGTAATTACAGGATTTTTAAAAGGTATTGGAGATAAAGTTAAATTACTTCCAAAAGATGTTGCCGAAGCTCTTTTAAGTGCCAAGGAAACTGCTTATAGCGCTGTAAGTGAACCTATAGAAGGAACAATTTTGACAGTTATTAGAAAAATTTCTGAAAAAGCTATGGAATGTGCAGATAAATTTGAAGATTTAGTAGAATTTCTAAGAGAAATTGTTGTGGCTGGAGAAAAAGCGGTAGAAGAAACGCCTGAACTACTGCCAAAATTAAAAGAGGCTGGAGTAGTTGATGCTGGAGGAAAAGGGCTATTTTTCTTTTTTGAAGGATTTTATAAAGTTGCAACAGAACTGAATCTGCTGGTTGAATTACAAAAGTCTCAAGTAAAAGAAAATGAATTTGACAAAACAATAGCAAATATTGATCACGATCCTGAAAGCATACATTTTCAATATTGTACAGAATACATTATCCTAAACGGAGACTTTGACACAGAAGAATATAAAAAGCGTGTACTTGAATTAGGAGATTCTGCAGTGTTTGCACAAACTTCTAAAAAGTTCAAAACTCACATTCATACCAACCATCCTGGAAAAGCAATGGAAATAGCGCTTGAATATGGGCCTCTTGAAAAAATGAAGATAGAAAATATGAAATTACAGCACGATAATCTTCAAATTTTTAGTGAACGGGATGAAGCTAAAATCTTTGTAAATCCGAAAATTGATAAAACAAAATCTGCGTTTGTAATTTTGGCTGATTCTGAAAACTTGAAAGATGAATTTTTAAAAATCGGTGCAGATGTTGTAATTCTTGGAGGGCAAAGTAAAAATCCAAGTGTTCAGGAAATATTAAATGCAATTGACAAAACTGAAAAAGAAAACGTTTATGTCTTGCCAAATAATAAAAATGTCATTACAACAGCTAAAATGGCAGCTGAAAAATCTCAAAAAACAGTAATGGTTCTAGATACCAAGACAATGCTTGATGGATATTATTTCTTAAAAAATAAAGAAAACGACATCGATGAAGTAAAAGAATCTGCTGCAAGAAACTATTCTGTGGAAATTACAAAAGCTGTAAGAGATACGAAAGTAGAAGACTTGACAATAACAAAAGATGATTTTATAGCACTTGTAAATGGAAAAATAAAATATGCAAAAAAATCATTAAAGGATATTACAGACACAATATTAGCTGATTTAGTAACTAAAAATACAATAACAGCTGTTGTAGTAAGTGGAAATGAAAAAGATGAAGAATCACAAAAAAATATTGAAGAAAAATTATCTGGAATAAAGACTGCTATTATTAATGGAAATCAGGAAAATTACTATTATTACCTATACATTGAAAATAAAGACCCTAATATGCCTGAAATAGCTATTTTGACAGATTCTGTATCAGACTTGACATATGAAGACATTGAAGGGCTACCAATAAAAATTGTGCCTTTGAAAATTGATATAAATGGTGAACTTTATAGAGATGGAATAGAGATTACAAAGTCTGAATTTTGGCACGAAATGCTTAACAATGATGCAACAATAAAAACATCACAGCCATCGCCACAGGACTTTTTAAATGCCTACAACAAACTATTTGAAAAAGGATATAAAAAAATTATCTCAATTCACCCATCTTCAAAACTAAGTGGGACAATACAAGCTGCTAAGGTTGGAAGAAGCTTGACAAATAGAGAAAATGATATCGAACTGATTGACAGTTTAGGAGCTTCATTGCTGCAGGGATTCCTTGTATTAGGTGCTGCAGGAAAATCTATAAGAGGTGAAAGCTTTACTGAAATCATCAACTGGGTAAACAACTTTAGAAACAAAGGAAAACTTCTTATGATTATTCCAGACTTGAAATATCTTGAAAAAGGTGGAAGAATCGGAAAGGCAAGTTCAACAATCGCGGGTGCATTAAATATGAAGCCTATTCTTACAATAAATCAAGGAGAAGTTACTGTTGAGAAAAAAGTTCTAGGTGAACGCAATGCACAAAAATACATTGAAAAATACATTGAGCGTGAAAGTAAAAAACAAAGTGTCGTTCTTATGAGTGGCTGGGGAGGAACTCCAACAGAACTTGAAAATGTAGTAAGAATTTATTCAGAAGTGGAAAATAATCCAAAAGTAAGTTCATTAATATTAAACAGAGAAATTGGAGCAGTAATTGGAGCCCATGCAGGCCCAGTTTATGGAATATTTATATTCCCAAGACTGAGTTAATAACTATAAAATTAAATTTTAAAAGCAGATAAGCAGAAAGAGGGATATCTTTGAAATTTAAATTTTTTGATGAAATAAATTCAACAAACACTTATTTAAGACGGCAATTAAGAATAGAAGAATTTGAAGTAATAGTAGCAAAAAAACAGACAGATGGGAGAGGAAAAAGAGATAGCGTATGGATTTCAAATGAAGGAGCTGCGCTTTTTTCCTTCGCTGTTGCAGATAATAATTCTGAATTAGACGAAAAAATAACAATTTTTACTGGCTATATTGTTTATGAAGTTCTTAAAAACTATATAAAAAGTAATGAAAAACTGACTTTTAAATGGCCAAATGATATTTATTATGAAAATAAAAAAATATGTGGGATTCTATGCGAAAAAGTAAGAGAACACATAATAGTAGGAATTGGGATAAACATTAATAATACTGATTTTGGGATGTTTCGGGAAAAAGCCATTTCACTTGTAGAAATTACTGGAAAAATTTATTCAGTACAAAATATAATAGAAGATGTAGTATCAGCCTTTGAAAATGAATTTCACAGTCTTAACAGAAAATGGGAAAATATATTAACAGTTGTAAATGAAAACAATTACCTAAAAGATAAAAAAATAGTAATCAAGCAAAATGGAAAATTTTTAGATAAAGAATACAAATTCCTACGTGTAGACAGAAGAGGAAATATCTCTTTAATTGCTAAAGGAGATAGTGATGAATTAAAATTTGCCTCGCTGGAATTTAAAGTTATATAAAAATAAAGGAATATCTTTCTAATTAATTCATAGAAGGATATTCCTTTTTATTATTTTTTGATTATTTTCATTTCCTCTAAATACCTGTCAATTCCACTTTTCCAGTCTGGAATTTTTTCTCCAAGAAGTTTTTCCACCTTCTCAGAAGATAATTTTGAAAAATGTGGTCTTTTGGCAGGAAGATTGAAATCTTCTGTTTTCGCAGTTTCAATAGTCCCTTTCCAACCTATTTTTTCAAGCACATATTTTGCCTGTTCATATTTGCTGGCAATTCCATTATTTGTAATATGATACAATCCAAACTGTTCAGTTTGTATCAATTTCCATGAAAATTCTGCCAAATCTTTTGAATAAGTAGGTGCGGAAATCTGATCATCAACAATACTTAATTTATCACGAGTTTTGCTCCAGTTGATGACCTGTGTATTAAAATTATTGTTAGCTTTTCCAAATACCCATGATGTTCGTATTACAAAAGATTTTTCATAAGTATCTAAAGTTAATTTTTCACCATTTGCTTTTGAAAGTCCATAATTAGATATAGGAGAAGGAGTATCATTTTCTGTATAATTTCCCCCTTTTTTTCCATCAAAGACAAAATCAGTTGAATAAGTTACAAAAATTGCACCTATTCTTTTAGAAAATTTTTCTAATTTTTTTGGTGCTTGTTCATTTAGTAAAAAAACTTTATCATCAGTTTCTGCTTTATCTACATCATTATACGCAGCACAATTTATTATGTGTGTAAAATCATTATTTTTTTCAAAAAACTTTTCTAAATTTTCTTCACTTGTTATATCTAGTTCCTGATAATCAGTTGCTATATATTTTATATTTAGATTGTCAAATAGTTTTTGAAAGTCATATCCTAATTGGCCGTTAGAGCCAGTTAATAGTATTTTCATTATTTCTTATCCCTTCATTTTAAAGCTAATATCTTTGCTTATCTACTTTTCAAATATTTTTTACATAAATATTTATAAAATCTATTTTCAATTAAATATTTTGTTAAATTTGATGATAAAATTACTATTATCAAATAAATACACAAATTCTTACTAGAATCTATTTTTACAAATTTTGAGAATATATAAAATACAGGTATATGTAAAATATACATAGAATAACTCAAACTCCCTAGACAAATAAAAAATTTATTTGATAATAATTTACTCACTATCACGACAAACGCATGAATATTTTAAACTATTTCTTTATATTTATCCATTTTTTTAACAACAGCATTTCTATATATCAAAAAATAATTTTAAATATCTTCTTACATCTAATGATATGATATGTCTCTTTATCCTTCTGCTAAATTTCTTTCTGAACGGCAGTTCTTCCAGTATTGAGATTGTTAATTTCCTTACAATATTTAAGTTTCTTGCCGCATTTTTGTTCAATGTCCTGCTTGCATCTTCTCTGAATGTCACATCCAGTATCCAGTGATAGCTTTCTATTGCCCATGTCCTCTTACTGCTCTTACAAATTCTTCCACTCCCCCTGCTATATTCGTTATGTAATACCTTTTCTGTTCCTGCTTTTTTCCATTTTCTTCTGTTGTTAAAATTGATGCACCTATCCCTTTTACTTCCTTCCATTCCTTATTTCTTTTAATAAGCCATTCTGTTTCTTCAGTATAGTAATATTCCCTAGTTTCCAGTCGACCCCTTTGCTTTTCTGTTTTCCTGCTGTACATTCCTTCTTTCTTTAATTTTTTTCTGAATCCCTTGTTAGCAAAGTAATATTCTATATCTTCTTTTAAAGTCTTCTGGTTCCCTTTTACCTGGAAACAGAATAGCCCTTCTTCTTTCCTATCTTTTTTATGATTTCTTTCTGAGTTCCTATCGCATCTATTGTAACTATACATTCCTTTACTAAGATTTTATCAAGCAAACGTAATATCGCTTCTATTTCATTTCCTTTTCCTTCAACCGCCACTTGTGAATAGCAGATTCCATCTTCTTTGGAATACGCAGATACTATGTCTAATGGGCTGTTGTTTTTATTCTTCATTCCGTTTAAAAATTTCCCATCAATATTCAATATTTTTCTTATTTTTTTATCTTCCCCAGAAATTTTTAACTCCATCCATTTTGTCAAAAGAACTTCTGTAACTTCAGGCTCTATTGTAGCCATGACTCTTTGAATAGTATCATGCGAAGGAACTCCGTTTGGCAGCTCCAAGTATCTTTTTAATGTTTTAAGATACAGTTTCCCAAATTCCTCAACCTCTTCCCGATATTCAACATTCGCAAGTATACCAAAAAGAGTAATCACAACAATGTCACTTAACTTGTGTTTTATTTTTGAAGCCTGTCGCTTGTCCTCTATTTGAGTAATATATATTAACAATTCTTTTAGGTTTTGGTTATTTTCCGACATTTTTACCAGCTTCTTTCATAAAATATCTCAGTAATATTATACCTTTTTTTTAGATTTTTTTCGTACGTTTGTCGTGACTCACTATACCATTATCAAGAAAAAGACATATTATCAATGGAGAAAAAGATAGAGTCATTAAAGGATTAAAAATAACCTTAAGGTTTTGATAGATTATGAATAAAAATAAAATATTAATTATAACAAAAATTGAATATATTCTTCGTTTTTGAAAAACTCTAATTCTATCATACATTAACATTCCAAGATAAAAGAACTTATATGCATTATAGGATTATAATATATTATCTCTAATATATAACCGTTTCCATTAATAGTAAATTTAACTAGATAATTAAAAAAATAACAAGTATATATATTAACTAATAAAACTATCCAAATAAAATATTTAGTTTTTAATAAGTGTAAAAAAATTGGAAATAATAAAAATAATGCTGATAAATACCATGTTGATAAATTATAAGTTAATGGTTTAGTAAAAAACCATGACTGAATCAAAAGAATATTATATATAATATCCTATTTAATCTTTGATGATAATAGTATTAATAATAATGAAAAAAATAAATTGGATAAAATTTAAAAATTCTTATTTTATAAAAATCTAAGATATTAAAATCAGAAGAATCTATATATCTGTATGCTAATAGAAATCCTGAAAGATAAAAAAAAGAAAAATACCCATGCAGGTCCTGATTTTAAAAGTCTTGGAATTTGCATATTATACGATACATGAGAAAAAATTACAGCTAAACTTCCCAAAAATCTAAAAATTTCAAATTGATTATATTTTTCCATATTAATTTACTCCTTTTAATATTATAACTTAAATATTTTATTCTCTAAAAATATATTTACAATCTATGATATTAAAATAATTTTCAGATGTTTGTATATATTTTGAGATAATATAAACTCTATTTATCTTACCCTATTATCTATACAAGATATCAACCATAACCTTAAATTATACTCGGTATTAAGAAAACTCTATTTAATCTTTAACAATTATTTCTTTTTTTTCAGAATAAACTACGTTGTTAGTATATTTATTTTTTATTCTTAATTGTAAAATTTGTGTTTTATCATAAAAATTATTTGGTAAAAATGCTGTCATAATCTTCCCAGCTACTACTGTATCAGATAATTCTGTATTATTTATAACTAATTTACTATTCTTTAAAATATTAGACCCTTCTACAATAATAACCGATTTATTATTATACAAATTAAATTTCACTCCTTTTTTTATTTCATTAGGAGAGACAGAATCTATCTTAGGTAATATATATTTTTTTACCTTTATATCACCATTTAGATTATTATAACTTAAATACATGTACTCTTTTGTTAAATCATAATTTTGTTTTGAATTAATTTCTACATTTATATTTTTTCCATAAAGCATTTTTAATATAGAATCTGAGCTATGAGAAAATACATTATCCTCAGAAATAACATTATCTATGTAAAAATTTGATATAGAATTTTCTGATATATTTAATTTCTCTAATGCTTTATATGAATTATAATTTCTAATTGACAAATGTTTCCAATGGTCTCTAAAGCCTCTTCCACCGTAAAAAAAATTAACTATAATTAAAAATACTAAAACTATAAATATATCATACTTCATTTTTAATTTAACAATTTTAATTATATTTTCAAAAAATATTGCAAAAATTATTGACAAAAAAATAGATGGAAGATATAAATATAATTTATATTGCTCACTATTAAATAAAACTGGAACTAATACCACTACTATGTTGCCAATTATCCAAATGATCTGATATCTATAATTTTCCTTTTTTATAAAAATATAATAAAGTAAAAATAATATTATAATTAATATAAAAAATAAAGAAATAAAGGAGACTTTCGTATAAGTAAATGAAGAATTATTTATATCAAAATACAAAATAATATATTTACAAAAATTTTTTATTAAATTTATTATTTTAAAAGTATGATGATGAGAATTTTTAATATCAAAAATTATATTAGCAGCTTTTAAACTTAATATCATTTTTAAACATAATACTGTTATTATATTAAGAATTATTGTTAAAAATGATACTTTATTTTTTTTATATTTTATACTTTTTAATATTTCATATATTAATAAAATCAATGGGAGAATTATTATCGTTTCTTTTGATTTAAGTCCTAAATAATATAAAATAATTATTAATCCAGAATATAAAAATTTCATTTTTTTAGATTTATTCTCTAAAATTATAAAAATATTTAATATTAAAATTGAAAAAAAACCAACTAATAAATCAAGTATAAAAGAATCCGATAAAAAAGTCATTGTTGATATTGGCCACATTCCAAAAATTATTCCTGAATAAAAAGCTATTTTTTTACTCTCAAATAAATTTTTAGATAATTTATATACCCCTATAGAGGTCATTATATGTATAAATAACAAAATTAAATGATGATATTCATAGTTTAATTTAAATAGTTCGTATATAAATTTAAGAAAAATTAAGCCCGTTGATGACGACTGATTAAATAATATCTCTTTTAAAGAAGAATATTTTATTATTTTTAATATCGAATAATCATTAAACATAAAAAAATTGAATTTAGTAAGTACCCATAAATTAAAGATAAATAATACTATGACTAAAAGTAATATTGAATTATTACTATAATATCTCATTTGAATTTTAATATTTCTCTTAAATTTACTTTCTGAAATGATTTTTCTTCCTAAAATAATTAAATAAGCTCTATTACTTAAAGAAATCATATTGTCTATTACAAGACTAATTAATAAACCGAATACAATAACTAACGGCCAAAATGGATATTTTGATTCAAGTATTAAAGTTGATATTTGATTTAAATTAACATAACCCATATTATATAATAGATAAAAACATAACCTAAAACCTAAAAAATGAAAAATCATTATGGACAAACTTTTTCTTCCTAAGAGTTTAATTTGTTCAATTCCTAAATTTAGATTAATCATTATTTTAGAAAAAAGATAAACTAAATACGTTCCTGATAAACATATAAAAATATCAAACGGCATTCTAAAATCTCTACCTGCCCAACTTATAGGTATATAACTTATTTTGAAAAAATAATACATTATCCCAATTGAAATAAAAAAAATGTATACATTGTTATCTATTCTACTAATTATATTATATTCTTTTATAATAAAGCCAATTAAAAAATATAAAGTTCCATAAAATGATAAATCTAACATGTACGGTAATAAAATTCTATTTTGGTTAATAATAACAGATATAAAAAATAATACTAAAATAGTATACTTCAAATTTATTTTTTTCTTACATTTTAATAATATTGCTGATAATATGCTTGAATAGAATAAAACTAATAAAAACCAGGTTGCATCTCCAATATCTACTCTTTGAGAATATAATAAAAAACTTTTTATAGTTGGTATATTAAAAAATACATTCATTTTTAAAAATTTATTTATTATTCTAGCAAAAATAAGAAATAAGATATTTACGACAAAATAAGGGAGCAATAATCCTTTTATTTGCTTTTTTATATAGCTTTTTATAGTATATTTAGAATCATTATATAAAAAACCTGATATTATAAAAAAAGCACCCATATGAAATAAATAAATAAATGACGTATATGGAGAATTTGTATGTCCTATTACCATTAAAACTATTAATACTCCTTTCATCATATCAATAAAATCTAATCTCCTTTTTTTTTCTTCCATATAACTAACCTCCATATTATATCAAAATTCTGATTTACTTAAAAACCCACTTACTTTGTAAAATAAAATTATATCCTATACAAATAATAGTTGCTATTAATTGAGCAATAATTTTATCTATTTTTAGATAATTTACTAATAATATTGTAACTAAAATATTTATTATCAAAGAAGATAAATAACTAAATATAAATTTAATCATGTTTCTAACTTCTTTTTTTGCTTTAAATACAAAAAACGTATTTAATAAATAACTCAAAATTATTCCAAATATATAAGATAAAATTATCGCAATGATATAATTACAATTTAATTTCAACAACAATACATATAATCCAAAAGAAGAAAAAGTATTTATAAATCCTGTAATTAGAAATTTAATAAACGAAATTGAAATAAATTTATTATTTTTCATCAAAACCTACTTCCTCTTCAATTATATAATTTGGTCTATTTTTTACTTCATCTAGTATTCTCCAAACATATTCTCCAATAATACTCGTTATTAACATTTGAACTCCTGAAACAATTAAAACAATTGCTATCATTGAAGTCCAACCTTTTATTGAAATATTATTAAATAATTTATTAAAAATTAAATAAATTATTCCAAAAAAGCCAAAGATTGCAAAAATAAATCCCAAAAAAGACATGAATCTTATTGGAAAGTAAGAAAATGACAAAAAAGAGTCAACAAATAATTTTATTTTTTTAGATAAAGTCCATCTTGACTTTCCTTCTTCTCTTTCTCTTCGAGTGTAATATATTTTTTCAGTTTTAAATCCACACCACAATATTTGACCCATTATAGATGTATTTTTTTCTTTCATTTCAGCTACTTTTTTACAAACTTGTTTATCAATTAAAAAACAATCAAATCCACCTTTAGGCATATTTTTTAAAGCAAATCTTTGCATTAATTTATAATATGTATTTGAAATAAACGTTTGTAAAAATGATTCCTCTCTACTTTCTCTAACAGCTAAAACAACTTTATTTCCTTCTAACCATTTTTCAAACATTTTTTCTATTATCTCGGGTGGATCTTGTAAATCAGCTGATAGTACCGTAACACAATCTCCTGTAATATGACTCATTCCTGCTAGAATTGCAGTATGAGAACCATAATTTTTTGATAATTTTAATATTTTTATATTCTTGTCTTTTTCTCTAACTTTTAATAATTCTAAATATGAATTATCTTGTGAGCCATCATCTACAAATATAATTTCATAACAGAATCTATTATTTTTTAATACTTCCATTAATTTTTCATATAATTTTGGGATATTCATTTCATTAAAATAGACAGGTATGATAACTGATAATTTTTTCATTTATTTTTTCTCCCTAGTTATTTTTTTAAATTCTTCATAATCTCTAATATACTCTTTACCGTTATAATATTCGTTACTTAAAACTAATAATATAGAATCCTTAGAAAAATTAAACATATTTTTCCAAACTAATTTATCCAAATAAATACCTTGGTGCGGTTTATCTAAAATAATAGTTTCTTGATTTTCCCCATCATCTATAAAAATATCACAACTACCACAAAGATTTATAAGAACAAACTCTGATAATTTATTTGCATGTTGACCTCTTACTACATCTTTATCACTACCATAAATATAAAATATTCTTTTTATATCAAATGGTATATCCTTATTTCCTTCAGCTACCACAAGATGACCTCTTTTATCACCCAATTGTGGAAATTCCAATAATTCATATTTTTTCATTTTAGTTTCCTCATTTTATTATAAATATTTTTTATATTTCTTTTCTCTTATTTTAAAATAATCTTCTTTTTCTAATATAAAATATTCAAATTCAGCATCTTCAGAAATTTTAGTTGCTCCAAATTTTTTATGAAAAGATACTACTTTTGTATTTTCTTTCATAACTTCAAATAATGCTTTTTCCATATTCAATTCTCTAAATGCAATTTCATAAATTAATATAGCTGTTTCTAGTGCACTTGAAATAGGCTTTTCTTCTTTCATTATCCAACTACCCCAAGTAAAACTTTTTTCTTTTTTATTTATTTTATATACTCTAACATATCCTAAAATTTCATCTTCTTCTGTTCTTATCGAATAATAATACTCTGTCCCATCTTTTTCTCTATTTTTATACTCTTTTATCCATTTTTTTTGTTTTTCAATATCTTCATCTGTAGCAGAAAGATATTTGTTTAAATTATCATTTTTCCTCAATTCGATTATTCTTTCAGCATCATCTTCTGTAACTAATTCAAATTTTATATTCTTAGTTTTTAACATATTTGAAAAATTCCTTTCTGTTAATAATTATAATGATAAGATATCAGATAAGTAATTCTTTAATAATCAAAAATTTTCGATTTAATAATTACGTTATATTTTAATCTAACCTTTGAATTCATTTAATACCTCCACCACATAACTAATTTCTTCATTTTTCATCCCATTATACATGGGAATACTCAAAACTGTTTCTGCATATTTTTCTGTTACAGGTAGTTTTCCTTTTTTTATATTTAAATATTTATATGCTTCTGACATATGTGGTGGAATTGGATAGTGAATTACTGTCCCTACACCTTTCTCTGCTAAATATTCTTGAAGTCTATCTCTATTTTCATATTTAATTACAAACAAATGCCAAACATGTGTTGCGTTTTCTCTAACTTTAGGTAATTTTATTAATGGATTTTTTATTTCATTAATATATCTTTTAGCAATTTTTTCTCTTTCTTCAGTTAATTCATTTAAATATTTTAATTTTACTCTTAAAAGCCCTGCCTGAATTTCATCTAATCTAGAATTATACCCAACTACTTGATTATAATATCTCTTTTCACTCCCATAATTTCTTAATACTTTTATTTTTTGAGCAAATTCATCATCATTAGTAGCAATTGCTCCTCCATCGCCAAAAGCTCCTAAATTCTTACTTGGATAAAAACTAAAACATCCTATTCCAAAATTACCTGTCATTTTCCCATTAAATTTTGCTCCATGTGATTGAGCACAATCTTCAACTAATTTTAAATTATGCTTTTTACAAATTTCAATAACTTTTTCCATATTAGAAGCTTGTCCATACAAGTGTGTTACCAATATAGCTTTCGTTTTAGAAGTAATTTTTTCTTCTACTTTTTTCATATCCATATTGAAAAATTCATCAGGTTCCACAAATACAGGTGTTGCACCATTCATAGAAATTCCCATAACACTAGCAATATAAGTATTTCCTTGAACTATAACCTCATCTCCTTCGCCTATTCCTAATGCTCTAAAAGTCAATACTAATGCGTTAAGTCCATTATCAACTCCTACAACATTTTTTACTCCCAAATATTTAGCAAATTCTTTTTCAAATTCCTGAACTTCTTTCCCTAAAATATACCAACCACTTCTCAAAACTTCTAAAACTTTTTGTTCATATTCAGATTGGTATTTAAAAAATTGTCTGTCTAAGACATTAAATGGTACTTCCATCGAATTCCCTCTCCTTCATTAAATAAAATCTCTATATAATAGAATCGAAATAAAAAGAACTTAATACAAAAAATAAAATTTCACCTAAAATTATAAAATTAAAATATTTAAATTTATTAAATTTTTTATCAAAAATAACTTCTGTAAATTTAAAGGAAAAAATGTAATAAGCTATTAAATAAAATATTATAAAAAATCTCCATTCTATAGCTAATATAAGTTGCGGTAAAGTAAATACTATAGTTAAAATACTTCCTAATAATAGCTCCTCTTTAGAAAAGTATTCTCTACGATTTCTTTTATTTATCAACAAATAAATTCCAGTTAAAAATATCCAATAGTTAAAAAAACTAAAAATGTATGTTTCAGTACGACTCTTATAAGCAGAAGGATACATTTCTGGTGTTTTTAAATCTATAAAATAAAATATCTTTTTAGTCATTAAAATAGTAGTATCTAATGGATTGCTTATAAATAGAGCAAATGTTTGATTTATATTTATGTCCTCTTTTGTAAAATTATTTTTTAATTTTAGTGCTGTATTATCAGGATTATATTTATATGGATAAATATATACCAAAGTTAATTTCAATGAGTCATTAATATGCTCTTCTACTAAAGTAAAATTTCTTGAACGATTATAACTTCCCCTTTTATCATAAGGAAATAAACCTATATGACCTTGTTTAAAATTTATTACAGCTTGTGGAAAAGCTATCAATATAACTCCCAGAAAAAAATAAACAAAAAAATTTTTTTTTAATTTACAAAATTTATCAATTTTTAAAATTTTAAATCCATATTTTAAAATAAATATAATAGCTACAATATATACCCCAAATTTATAATTTGTTCTAATTAAAGAAGCAATTGTTACCAGTACTCCAGATAAAAAAGCTAAGACTCCTCTATTACCATTTTTATATTTTAAATACATTAAAATACCCCAAAAAAACATTATTACACCAAACATATCAGACAATACGGAATAATACACTCCCCTCCAAAAAAAAGAAAACAAGAGAAACATAACTATAATTTGATAATTTTTTAATATTTTTTTTGTTAAATTCTTGTATATTTCAGGAATTATATAACTTACAAATAGAATTATAAAAAAATTATTAAGTATATAAAATGACCAATATTTATTAAATCTTATTTTAAATATATCGTTTATACTTTGAGCTAGGGCCATTGGAACGTAAGCAAAATATCCTCGAAAAGATACACCTTTTACAAGATACTTAAATTGTAAATTTTTTAAAGCCCATCCCATATTCCAATACCAAAACTGATCCCAAACAACTTCTTTGGTTTTTTCATCAAAATAAGTTTTAGGTAAAAATTCTCCTAAAACACTTATTGTTATAACTATAGATACAAATAAATATAATAATAAAAATACTTTTTTAGGGTTATATCCCAATAAAAAGTTTTTAATTCTTTTTATCTTTAATTTTTTTAGTATGAAGTTTAAAAAATTAAAAACTATATATATAATTACAGTAAGAATAAAATAAATTCCAATTGAATATAAAAAGTATAATTTGCTATTCTGAAACGGAAAATAAGCATAAGTTTCTCCATCTTTTGGAATATCCATATCTAATACTCTAGATTTATTACTAATTTTTACATTTACTTTTTTAATTCCTGTATTAAAAAAATATATCGCATTATTAGGAACTTCTTTTAGATTAAAAGAAATTTTAGTTTCAGGATTACTAAAATAAATTATATACTTATTATTTTTTTCTATTTTTTCTTTTAAATCTGCGTTTTTTAACTTATTTTTTTTGAAAATTTCTTTTAACGAATAAAATTTTGATGTTTCTTCATTTTCTATTATCATGATATTACTATTATCTTTTTCTACAATAGAAATCTCTACTTCTTTAATTGGTAAAATTTTATATACTATTTCATTCACATATGAATACATCATAAAAGATACTATTATAGAAAATAAAAGTTTATAAATTATTACTTTTTTATTTTGTATCATAAAATTTTTCCTCCTTCTCTAATAATATCAAAACCATTTAAAATGATATTATAAATTTAGTATTTAATTAACGATATCAATACTATTAGTAAATATTGTTTTATCAAAATTAATATTATATTTGTAAAATTTCTTATCTTTAATTCCATTTTTTAATTCAATATAGTTATATTCATTATTTTCATTTTTAAAATATACCTTTTTTGACTCCAAATTATTCAATGAAAAAATTGAAATATTTTTAGTTAAAATTTGTTGATCTTGAGTAATACTATCTATAGTACCCAATAAAAATATTTCTCTTTTACCAATATTCCTAGATATTATAATTCCATTTTGATTATCTAATTTATTTGACACTTCTATATTCAATTTCTTTATTTTAGAAATTTCTGTCCAATAATTCTTATGAAGCCCTATCGCCAATCCCATCTTATATAAATCTTCTGAAAATATTTTTTTTTCATTCCAATTAATAATTTCATTCGTTTCAAAAATTCTTTCAGCATCTGTTAATTTTTTATATTCTTTTTCTTGTTTTAAAGAAATAACTTCATTCATAATTTGAGTTGATGTAGAAAATATAACAAAAGTTATCATTGCCAAAAATTTAAAAATTTTATTATTAAATGTACTTACAATTGAGCTAATTATAAATACTGCTAAGAAATATGTAAAATAAGTATTAGTAAACCCTATAAATAAATCAGGTCCTACAATAGGATTTTCTTGATTTGTTTTTGATAGTACTCTCACACTTAATGTTAAAATCATTAAAAATAAAATTATTATGATTATAAAAATATTTTTCTTAATTTCTATTTTTTTTGTATTTAATTTTAAAATTTTGTTAATAAAATATACTCCTAAAATCATATAAAGTATAATTCTCACATTTATAAAAAGTTCACTTTTCTGTGAAAATTCATTACTTACTCTAAAAAGAAAACGATATTTTGCATTAAATAAATAATATCCCGGGAAAGAACTTCTAAACATAAAAAAAATCTGATTTAATGTACGTTTTAAAGAAATTAATGCTAGTTTATTTCCATCGTAAGCACTAGGATAACATAATCTTAATACAAAATATAGAAAAAGATAGGACAATGTTATTATTATTATATATTTTAAATTGACATAAACTATTTTTAATCTACTATTATCTTTTTTTAAGGCCATTACTAAATATAATAAAAAATAAAATAAAAACAACTCATACGTTAACAAACTATACAGATATGTAATTCCACTTATAATTAAAAATTTTTTATTTTCAGTTTCTAAATAACTCTGATAGTATATCAATGAAACAAGAAAAACTGAAATAGATATTCCATACATGCCAGTATATGCATTTGGTGGAACCGGTTCCCATCCCATTGGCAAAAATGCAATAAAAATAATCATACTTAAGAAGCTTAATTTTTTATTTTTAGTTACTTTATATAATAAATAACCAAATAATACAACATTTGAAATAATTATAAAAATTTCTACTAATTTGTATATTTTTTGATTTGTTGAAAAAAAATTCAAATAATTATTTAAAACTAATGGAATGGGCATTCTTCCTTGATGTTGTAAAACTGCTTCATAATGATATTTTAAAAAACTTTTTATCCCTAAAAACTTACAAAGTCTTAATTGTAATTCATCATAAACATTTATTCCTGTTCTATATAGCGGAAACATTAAAATAATCGAGAATATTATTATTAAAATTTTATTTAATTTTAACTTTTCACTTAATAAAATAAAAAAATTTTTATAAATATTAATATTTATCTTTATTTTTTTCATAATTTAGACTACCTTTCTTTTATTTTATCAATTATTTTCAAAATTTTTTTACTTGAATCTCCAACTCCATAAGGATTTTTTGCCTGACTCATCAGATTATACTTTTTTTTATCTTTTAATATTTCTTCCACTTCATTAATTATATTATTTTTTTTAACCCCAATTAATTTTATAGTACCTGCTTCTAAAGCTTCTGACCTTTCAGTTTCAGTTCTTAGTACAAAAACAGGTTTTCCAAGAGCTGGTGCTTCTTCTTGTATTCCTCCACTATCTGTCAATATTAATTTAACTTTTTTCATCAAATTTACAAATGATACATATCCTAAAGGTTCTATTAAATGAATCTGTTTTTGACAACCTATAACTTTATTTACAATTTCTCTTATTTTAGGATTTTTGTGCATCGGAAAAATTATTTCTATATCTTTATTTTGATGTATTATTTCTAATAATGATTCAAAAATATCTTTCATTCTCTCTCCTAAATTTTCTCTTCTATGACAAGTTAACAAAATTATATTCTTATTTTTAAAATCTATATTATTCAAAATTTCACTTTCAAACACGTAATTTTCTTTAATAACACTAAATAAAGCATCTATTACTGTATTTCCTGTAACAAAAACATTTTCTTTTATATTTTCTTTTAATAAATTCTGTTTATTATTTTCTGTTGGAGCAAAATGATAAGTTGTTAAAGAACTTATTAATTTTCTATTCATTTCTTCTGGAAATGGAGAATACATATTATAACTTCTTAAACCTGCTTCAATATGAGCAACTTTAATTTTGTTATAAAAAGAAACCATTGCTGTATTCAAAGCTGTAGAAGTATCTCCATGTACAAAAATTATTTCTGGTTTTTCTTTTTTTATAATTTTATCCATTTTTTCTAAGATAGATATCGAAATATCAATTATAGTTTGTTCTTTTTTCATTATTTTTAAATCATAATCTGGAACAATTTTAAATATTTTTAATACTTCATCTAACATTTCTTTATGCTGACCTGTTATAACAACTTTAACCTTAAATTTATCTTTTTGCTTTAATGATTCTAATACCAAAGGAGCCATTTTTATCGCTTCTGGTCTAGTACCAAATACAAACATTATCTTTAACATCCTTACTCCATTTCTAATACTTTTAAGTATTCTTCTATCCTTTTTTTCCAATTATTTTCATTTATAAACTTTGTATTTATTGTCTTATTAAAATCTTTTATTTTAAAATCTTTTACCGCTTTTTCAAAAGTTTCATAATCTTTATAAAACTTTAAATTTTTATAATCAAATTTCGTAATCTCATCCCATTCTGTTGATATTATATTAGAATTTAACCCAATATATTCGTATATCTTTACAGGATCAACAGCTTCTATTAGATTATTTTTTATAAAAGGTATTAAAAGAATATCAGAAGATTTAATAAATGAGAAAACCTTCTCATGTTTTATACTTCCATAGAAAATTATATTTTTAGGAAAAATATTTTGTGACATTAATTTATTCGGACCTATTAAATAAATAGTATACTTAGGATTATTTATTGCAAAATTTTTCAACATTTCTATATCTAGCCACTTGTCTATAGTTCCTATATAAACTAGGTTAGGCTGTTTCAATATTATATGTCTTATTTTATCAATTTGAATATTAATAGTAGCATTATTAATAACTTTTATTTTTTTATCTTTTATCTCATATCTTTCTAACAAAATTTTTTTTAGTGTAATTGAGCTAACTATTATTTTTGAAGCTACATTTATTAACTCTTTTTCAAAATAGATAATTTTCTTACCTACATTTTTATCATAAAATTCTGGAATATTATCCATGCAATCGTATATAATTTTATAATTTTTCTTATTTATTTCTCTTAAATATTCTATTTGTAAGGGATGTGTTAATATAATTACATCATATTCTTTTAGGTTTATTTTTTTATTAAATAAAAATCTATTTATTAATCTAATAATTCTAAATTTTAAAGAAAACGGAAACACCCAAAATTCTCTAATGACAAAATTTTCTTTTATCTCTATTTTTTTTGATTTTGATTTGAAAAGAGGAAAAACAGAAATATATTCTAATTTTTCTATGTTTTGAGTTATTCCTTCTGATATAAAATGTGGTCTTTGTTTTATCCAATTCCATCCTACTAAAGAAAAATACATTACTTTCATAATTCAAATCTCTTTCTATGTGGTATCCAAACTGTATTCCATTTTTCTTCATAATACTTTTTATTTCTTTCAAATATTCTTTTATATTCTTTATTATTCATTTTTTTAAAAGAAGATCGTCCAAAATGATGAACAAATACATCTTCTGCACAAATTAACTCATATCCCGCATTAGTTAATGCACATGAATAATCATCATCCTCAAACATACCTATCTCATAATTTTCATCTAATAACCCAATTTCGTTAACAATATCTTTTTTTAATGCAACACAATACATTGCTAAAACTTCTATATCTTCATAAATTTCATTATAATGTTCTGTTGTATAGTTTAAAGAAAATTCATCTATTTCATTTTCATTTTTATAATCTACTTTAATTTCTGCTTCATTTCCAATTGAATTCGTTACACTTCCTACCATTCCTACTTTTTTATTTTCAAAATGCTTTATTAATCCTGTTATCCATCCTCTAGTAACAATCGTATCATTATTTAATAAAATATAATATTTTCCGTCTGATAATTTTATTCCTTGATTATTTCCACTAGCAAAACCCATGTTTTCTTTATTTAATTTTATCTTTATGTTAGAATATTCTTCTTTTATTTCTCTCAAATAATTCGGAGTATCGTCTGAAGATGCGTTATCTACAATAATTATTTCATAATTAGGATAAGCTGTTCTTTCCAAAATACTATTAATACATTTTTTAGTTAAATCCAAATTATTATACGTTACTATTATAATACTTACTTTTTCAAACAAATCTTTTGAACATTTCATAATATTTTTAGCTCTATCAGACCAATCATTTTGTTTAGCGAATTCGATTCTTTCTTTTATTTCATATTCTGTATCAACTTTTTCTATTAATTCATTTACAAACTTCAAAAATTCTTCTTTATTTTTAGCTAACTTAACTAAATTCCCTTCATACGGCCTTAATTCGGGAATATCAGTTGCTACAACTTTTTTTCCTGCACTTAAATATTCATAAAATTTTACTGGATTAGTAGCTTTTATTAAATCAATATCATCTTTAAAAGGTATCAAACAAACATCATAGTTCATCAAATAATTTGGTAAATCTTCGTATTTTTTTTCTCCTAAAAAAGAAACATTTGAATATCTTTTTAATATATTTTCTACTTCTGGTTCACTAACTTCTCCAATTAATTCTATTTCTATGTCTGGTCTATTCTTAGCAATAAACTCTACTTTATTAGTATCAAACCAGGAAGAGATTGCTCCATAATACCCTATTTTGACTTTTTCATCTACTTTTTTTTCTCTTAATGCTTTATTAAAAAAACTGAATTCTGTTCCATTTCTAATTATTTTTGTATTTTTAGCGTATTTAGAGGCTCTTTTATTTAAAAAATCTGAAGTAGTTATTACTAAGTCAGACATTTCTAAACATTTTTTTGTTGCTTCTTTTAAATATTTATTTTCTGAAGTTTCTTTGAAATCATTATAATCATCAATATAGTCTAAAATAATCTTCGATTTATATTTATTTTTTAGAAATTCAGTTACTTCATACCAAGTAGGATATTCAAGTATAACTATACTTTCTCTTATGTTAAATTCTTTATATAACTCATCTAATTGTTTTTTTAAAATGTCACTATCTTCTTCAAGAATATCGTAAATCCTTAGTTTTTCTTGTCTTTTTAAAGTTATATTATACAAATTCTCAGTTAATTTATTTATTTTATTTTGTTCACTGAAGTTAGCATTTATATAAAATACTCGATTTCCATTTTGTGATATATTCTTAGCCAAATGCTGAGGTCTTTGATATCTAAAATTCCAATCTATAACTGATAAAAAAACAACATCTACTTTTTTATATGTATAGTCTAATAGTTTAATTTTTTTATTATTTTTTTTCTCCGATTTATCTATTATTGTTTTTCCTTCTAAAACATTTAAAAGATTCATAATTGGATTAAATCTGTAGTCAGATAGCTCACTAGATTTTTTTGTGATCCATTTTATGAATTTCTTTTTCTCCTGAAGAGAACCAAATAACAACTGATGAACTAATCTATTATATAAATGAATTATTTTAGATGATTTTGATTTTAAAACTTTATGTAATAATTTCTGAGTTTCTTGAATATTATTTTTATAAGTATAATTTATTTTTAATATTTTTTCTATTCTTTGTTCTAATAATATATTTTTTTTTGATATTTTTTCTATTCTTTGTTCTAATTTATTCTGTAGTTCCAATGACTCTTCAAAACTTCCGTTGTTAATTTTATCTAATGAAAACTCTTTTAGTTCAATATAATCTTTTTTTATATAGATTAACAATATCTGTTTCCCTGGCCAATATGTTTTTTCATAATTTTCTGTATTTATAATTTTATAATATGCCAAATAGAAATTATCCTGCATCATTTTATAATCATTATAATCAAATCTATAAAAATGTTCTTCATGTAAATTTTTTTCTTGAAACGGCATCATTATGATGGCGATTTTAGAAGTTTGTTTAAATATTTTTTTTAATTGTTCAAAGGGATTATAAAAATGTTCTAGCACATTTGAGCAAATACTAACATCATATAGTTTATTGAAATTTTCTATCGAATTAACTTCAAATTCAATATCAAAATTAGCAAATCGTTTTCTAGCAATTTCAATAGCATCTTTCGAAAAATCTACTCCTAAAACTTTTGAATTTTTAAAAATATCTTTTAGTTGTTTTGTCATTTCTCCTTCTGCACATCCTAAATCTACAATAGATAAATTTTCTAAACAAATTTTTTCGTAAACCCATTCAGGTAAGTTTCTCAATAATATATCTGAAAAAAAAGAGGTTTGTTCTCTTCCACCAAAAGTATCCCAATCTCCTGTTTTAAATCGATCATCCCAATATTTTTTTGAATTTATATTTTGCATATTTATAATTACTCCTTTCGCCTTGCTCAAGGCACAAAACTATATGAAAAATTTTGTCACCCTTTGCAAGAATTATTATATTTTATATTATTTGATTGTAGAGAAAAAATAACTACAAATCACGGGGAAGTGAGCGAATCTACATCTTCTTTTGTAAACCGTATATTTATAGGTGTCGTTGCCTTCTCAAGCATAAACAACTGTGTTTTTAAGCACGTAATCTTATCTTTAGTAAACGATCTCATTTGCTCGGCGCAAACAATTAATATTTTCTCCCTGCTATTACTCAAACCTAACGGTTTAGATTGAAGTTTTTTTTATATCTCTTAAAATTGTTTATGATAATTGCTGCGCGATGTTCAAAATATTTATTGTGTTCTGTATTGCCTATACCGACTGCAATTCTACAAGAGCCATCATTTTTTCTACCTTTACTAAAGGACTGATGTTACAACGGCTCGTTGTTAATAACTGCTAGGATGTATGTGTAAAGTTCAACGGTAATACTGGAATTGGATCCCTGTCTTAAATATTTTTGAAAATCATTGTTATATCATCCTAGTTTACCCTAAATATGTTAAAACCATCAAACATCATTGCTGACATCTTCGCCAAAATTTCTTTAGCTATTATCGGAAACTTCTTGAAAATCTTTTTGACGCTTCCTTTAATCTTGAACCTTAACTTTTAAAAGTTTAAAATTCCTGGACTTAAAGAAGCTATTAACGGGGTTCTTTCTCAAGAATAAGTTGAAAAACTTAGAATTATTAAAAAATATTTTGATTTTGTCAACTCTCTTAAAGATGAACTATAAAAAATTATTTTTAATCTTACTTCTAATTTCACTAATGAAATTGACTTAATCTTTTAGTAAGCTGAAGATTACATCAATCCCTTACTTGTTCAATATGCCAATGCTACTGTTAAAAGCAAGAACAATCCTGAAATTTCTTTAGATGAAGCTATTAATACCATAACTAAACAGGAATTCAGAATCTGAGAAATTGTTTAACAATAATTTTAATTTAATCAAATTTTAATTTTAAAAATGATTAATTTATTTTACTTATTTTTCAATCTTATCATACTTTTCTACTTTTAGCTATTCTTATATTCTTTACAAATTCTATTCGTTTCACCATAATCTTTTACCCTACCTTTATCTAACCAAAGAACTTTTGTGCATAATTCTTCTATTTGTTCTATTGAATGTGATACTATTATAACTGTTACTCCATTTTTTATCATTTCTTTTATTCTATCTTCACTCTTCTTTTGAAATTTAAAATCTCCTACAGATAATATTTCATCTACTATTAATATCTCTGGATTTACAGTTGTTGCTATTGCGAAACCTAATCTTGCAATCATTCCTGAAGAAAAATTTTTTACTGGAATATCAATAAATTCTCCTAACTCAGAAAACTCAATAATTTCATCAAAATGTTTTCTTAAAAATTTTTTACTATATCCCAATATATATCCATTTAAAAATATATTTTCTCTAGCTGTTAACTCCATATCAAATCCTGAACCTAACTCTATCAACGGTGAAATATTACCATTTACTTCAACTGATCCTTTTGTTGGTTTCATTATTCCAGAAATTATCTTCAACATTGTACTCTTTCCAGAACCATTGAAACCTATTATTCCTAATATTTCTCCTTTTTTTAACTCAAAACTTATATCTGTTAAAGCTTTAAATTCCTCGTATTCTAATTCTTGTTTTAAAAATTTAATAACATATTCTTTTAATGAAAATATTTTATCTCTTGTTAATTTAAAACTCATAGATACTTTATTAATTTTTATAATATTTTCTTCCATTTATTTCACCTACTTATACATAAAATATAAATTTATCTTCTTTTTTACTAAATATCCATATTCCTATAATTAGTGATATTAAAGAAGTAATAATACAAATTAAATTAAATTGCAAACTAGGGATTTTTCCATATAGCATAATACTTCTAAAATATTTAATATACATGTATATTGGATTATAATTTATCCAGCTTCTCACGCTCTCAGGTAAAATCTTTATTGGATAAAATATCGGTGTTAAATATGTCCAAACTAACAATAATATACTATACAAATGTAATAAATCTCTGAAAAAAACTGTATAACTTGCTAAAATAAATCCTATACCTAATGAAAATACAAAAACATATATTAATGGAATCGGAAACAATAACATCTCAAATCTTAATGGTAATCTAGTGATTAATGCTACTATCAATATTGCTACTAAAGAAAAAATCATATTTGAAAAACTGAATATAACTTTTGATAGTGGAAACATATATTTTGGTATATATACTTTTTTCATTAATTCTCCGTTCTCTATCACTGAAACCATAGCTATGTTTGTTGCTTCCGAAAAAAAAGAAAAAACTACTTGTCCTATTATTAAATACATTGGAAAATTGGGTATATCCATCCTAAACATTGTTGAAAACACAACACTCATTACCGTCATCATTAGTAATGGGTTTAAAATACTCCAGGTAAATCCTAACATAGATTTTTTATATTTTATTTTTATATCTCTTAAAACCAACTCAAATAATAAATCTTTGTATTTTATGAAATTATTCATTCTTGTTATCCTTTCAATAACATAAATAGACGTTTTTTTAGATTCATATTAAATTTAAAACCTTTTATAATACGTATTATTCTATTTATTTTTTTATCTGTTACTTCTAAATATTGTTCTATTAAAATTTTCTTACTTTCTGTCAATTTATTTCTATATTTTTTCTTTATTTCTATAATTAATCTTCTATCCTTTTCATCAAAATATTTTTTTCTTAATATTTTCTTTATAATATTTCTTTTTACACCTATTTTATTACTATTATGTTGTCTGTATTTCATCAAACTCTTATCCACAAATATTCTTTTTCCGAAAAATTCTGATAACAAATGAAAATATCTGTCATGTAATGTTACATTTTTTAAAAATGGAAGTCCAATATTTATTAATTCTTTATTCATTAAGATAGTAGAACCTTGAACAGTGTAAACAAAAAAACAACTGTTTCCTTTATACTGTAATGCTATTTTAGAATTAATAAACTTTTTTCTTATTATCTTTAGATTTTCATTACAAACAAAAGAATTCGAATGTAGTAATAACGGTTGTTTTAGCTCATCTTTTGAAAGTTTATTCAATTCATTATTATAAATTTCTAATTTATTTTCTATCCAATAATCATCTTGATCAGAAAACATAACAAAATTTTCATAAGAATTTTTAAGCAATTCTTCAAAATTTTTTACAAAACCCAAATTACCTTTATTATCTTCTAAAAGTTTAATTCTTACATCTCTTTTTTGATATTCTCTTAATATTTTTATCGTTTTATCTTTAGAACCGTCATCCCTTATTAACAATTCCCAATTTTTATAAGTTTGATTAATAATTGAATCTATTTGTTCTTTTATATATTTTTCTCCATTATATGTAGCCATTAGTATTTCTATTTTAGGATTCATTTTTTACTCCAATTATTTTATAAGGTTTATCAAATATCTTCCATACTCGGTTTTCTTCATAGTTTCAGAAAGTTTCTTCATTTTTTCATCAGATATCCATCCCTTCTGATATGCAACTTCCTCAATGCAAGCAATATACAAACCTTGTCGCTTTTGTATAGCCTCCACATAATTCGCAGCTTCTAATAAAGATTCATGAGTCCCTGTATCAAGCCACGCAATCCCTCTTCCAAGATTCTTAACATTTAACTTTCCTTCAGACAGGTACATTTCATTTACAGCTGTAATTTCTAATTCACCTCTTGCAGATGGTTTTACATTTTTTGCTTTTTCAACAACTGTATTATCATAAAAATATAATCCCGGTATCGCAAAATTTGATTTAGGTTCTTTTGGTTTTTCTTCAAGTGAAATCGCCTTACCATTTTCATCAAATTCCACAACTCCGTAAGCTCTTGGATCTTTTACTGGATATCCAAATATTATTGCTCCTTCATTTAATTTTGAGGCTTCTTCAACAAGTCCTGTAAACCCACTTCCATAAAATATGTTATCACCTAAAATTAATACAACATTATCGTTACTGATAAATTCTTCACCAATCAAAAATGCTTCTGCAAGTCCATTGGGATTTTCCTGAACCTTATATTCCAAATGAATTCCAATATCACTTCCATCTCCAAGTAGCTCTTCAAATACGGGCAAATCCCTTGGTGTAGAAATAATTAAAATATTTTTTATGTTTGCAAGCATAAGTACAGATAACGGATAATAAATCATCGGTTTATCATAAATCGGCATAATCTGCTTTGATATTGATTTTGTCAGAGGATATAATCTTGTTCCACTTCCTCCTGCTAAAATAATTCCTTTCATGGGAATCCTCCTAAAATTATTTTATTTTCCTTTTCCAAAAAAAACAGCTTTTGCTGTCTTTGCGACAATAAGAACATCAAATATGAAATCCTGATGTTTCAAATAATACAAATCATATTCAAGTTTTTTTTTTGCATCCTCTAAACTTTCTCCATATGGAAACATCACTTGAGCCCAACCTGTTATTCCAGGCTTTATAAGATGCCTGAGATTATAATAATTGATTTGTCTTGCATAGTCTTTTGCAAGAATATCCCACTCAGGGCGTGGTCCAACGAAGCTCATAGTACCTTTCAGTATGTTCCAAAGTTGTGGAAGTTCATCGATTCTTGTTTTTCTTATAAATTTACCAAACTTGGTAACTCTGCTATCATTATCTAGAGTGTATTTCGAATATTTATCCGGATCATGAAGCCTCATACTTCGAAACTTGTACACCTTGAAAGGACGCATATTTTCGCCTATACGCGTCTGCTTGAATATAACAGGACCCCTTGATTCCAGTTTAATAATTATTGAAACTATTAATGCAAAAGGAGAAAGAATGACCATCAGTATTAATGCAAGCATTAAATCCATTCCTCGTTTTATATTCCTTTGCATCTCGTTATTCAAAATATCAAATCCATTTGACTGGAGAAGCCATTCCTCATTTATTTTATTTACATCAATCTTTTTTTGGATATCCTCATTAAATTCTTCATAATTCATTATTTTAAGTCCATTTATCTTTAAATCGAAAATCCGTTTCATATATCTTTTAAAGTCTGGACTTTTTATATCTTTTACAATTATAAGAATATCAATCTTTTTTTGATGTATAATTTCTTCCAGCTCACCATAACTTCCAATAAGATATTCTGTTCCCTTGTTCTTATTGTCAGAAACATATCCAACATAGTTATAGTCAAGAGATTTTAT
Organism: Leptotrichia sp. HSP-342; assembly: GCF_041199995.1. Classification (NCBI taxonomy): domain Bacteria; kingdom Fusobacteriati; phylum Fusobacteriota; class Fusobacteriia; order Fusobacteriales; family Leptotrichiaceae; genus Leptotrichia; species Leptotrichia mesophila. The sequence continues at coordinate 62,690 of NZ_CP165646.1, read as the reverse complement.
AATATCATGTTGAATGTTATTTTCTATATGATTTGAACCAAATATAAGCACATTCTTCTTTTTCATATAAATTGAACACACTATTCTTCTAAAGATTACTTGAAATAAAAACAACATTGCAAACATATTGAAAATATCAAAACGTTTCCAAAAAGCATATAGAGTTGCTGAAAAGACAATATTAATCCCAAGATTTATGAAAACATCCTTTAACCTAAAACGTTCTGCATAAAAATCTAACTGCCCAAATATAAATTTTGTAAATATATATATAATAAACAAAAAATTGGTTAAGTATTTTACTATGTAGTCATACTTATCTAGTAAAAGACTATAAAGTATATACAGAATAAATATATATAATACTCGTATATAAATATCCTTATTTATTTTCATAAGTATTCATCCTCACTTAAATAAGTAATTCATTTATTTTATTAAGTATAATTTAGTTATTAAACTATCAAATATTTAATTTTTTATTAAAATTGACAAACATATTTCTTTTTAACAATAATTACGTTGTTAAGTATAGCACATTTTAGTAGTAAATTCAAGATAGTATTTCATATAAAAATCCATAAAAGAAGCCGAATCTAAGAGTGATTTAATTTTTATTAAGTTGTATTGCTATACTTACTGTAATCTTAATTTTTTCATTTTTTTAGAATTATACTTTTTTTTAATTTTCTGTATATTTTTGTGTCATATTGTTAAAAATTATGTTCATACATTTTTTCTTATGGTCAAGTTCTGGAGGAACATAGAGGTTTAACGTTATGCTGACAGCTGAATGTCCTAATATTTCAGATACCGTTTTATAATCTATTCCAAGTTCTATTGCCTGAGTGGCAAAAGTATGCCTCAACGAATGAAATTTTAATTTTCTTATCTCTAAAAACTCTAACATTTTTTTGAAAAATTTTCTATATGTTCGAGGCTCGATATATTTCTCAGTTCCTGAAATGACGTAATATTTATCTTCTGACTTGAATTTTTCCAGAACAAGAAGCAGTTCCCTTGCTATTGGGATTTTTCGTTTAGAACTTTGTGTTTTGGGTTCAGAAATTATTACTTTACTTTTTTGAGTAGTACTTGAATATATTCTCTGTATTGTATGATTTATACTAATAATACCTCTTGCCATATCTATCTCCTTCCACCGTAATGCACATATTTCACCAATCCTAAGCCCTGTACATAGACAGAGAAGTATGCCAACTGTACGGCAATTCATATTATTTTTTACATATTCAAAAATTTTTATTCTTTCCTCAGAATCAAAAACTTCCATTTTTTCAGATTTCTTCTCTTTTGGAATTTTATATTCAAATTCTGCCTTTTTTATTATTTTTCTTTTTTTTGCAAAATTAAGAACTGCATTAAGAATTGTTACCATATCCTTTACTGTTTTTCTCGATAAACCTCCATTTCCATTTAATTTTCCATTATTTAGCTTATCCAAAATAAAGGATTGAAAATCCTTACTGGAAATTGTACTTATTTTTCTATTTTTAAAATAAACTTTCAGATGTTTTTCAATAATAGTTAAATACAGAGCATAGGTAGATTCTTTTATATAATTATGTTCATTTTCTATCCAAATATCCATACATCTTGCCATGGTCATTTCTTTTTTTATTAATCCTGATTTTATTTTCATTTTGTCCCTCCTATTTCTAAAAATATTAAAAACAAGATTTTTTACAGTATAGCAATACAACTTTTATGAATTTAAATTTAAAATAAATTTAAACTACTATAAACAGATTATCAAAAATATATAATTATGAAATTTGAGTCTTATAGCTTGAATCTTTGAAAAATTTTCATTACAAAATTGTTATTTCGCTCAAAATTTGATATACTGAAATTACAAAAATTAAAAAATACAGAAGGAGAAAATTATGAATTTCAACAATTACAAATACAAACATTTGGACTTGGAAAAAATAAAAGGACAATTTTCAGAATTAATAGACAGTTTTGAAAGGTCAGAAAATGTAGAAGGACAAATTGAAGCATTTGATAAAATTATAAAGTTGAGAAACCATATCGAAACTATGCAGACACTTGTTTCTATTCATCATAGCATTGATACGAATGATGGGTTTTATGATAAGGAAAATGAGTATATGGATGAAATCAGTCCGATTCTATTTGGATTTACGAATGATTTTTATAGAGTGCTTGTTAATTCAAAATTTAAAGATAAGCTTATTGAGAAATATGGAAAATTATTGTTTGACTTAGCGGAAAATACATTGAAAGTTTTCTCGAATGAAATTATTCCAGATGCACAAGAGGAAAATAGATTATCAAGCAAGTATTCAAAATTGATTGCCAGTGCGAAAATTGATTTTGACGGAAAAGAGCTTAATTTATCGCAAATGGTTCCTTACACTCAATCTAAGGACAGAAACGTGAGAATTGAAGCTGCAAAGAAAATGGCTCAATTTTTTGCTGAAAATCAAGAAGAATTTGACAATATTTATGATTCGCTTGTAAAAGTGAGAACTAAAATGGCACAGAAAATGGGATATAAAAATTATGTGGAATTTGGATATAAACAGCTTTCAAGACTTGAATATGATGCAAAAATGGTGGAAGGTTACAGAAATCAAGTACTTGAAAACATTGTACCGCTACATACTGAGCTTCGTAAAAGGCAGGAAAAAAGGCTTGGTGTTGAAAAACTTAGATTTTACGATGAGGCTATAAAATTTAATTCTGGAAATGCTGATCCACATGGTTCCCCAGAATGGATTTTAAATCACGGCAAAACAATGTATAAAGAACTGTCAAAAGAAACTGATGAGTTTTTTACATTTATGACTGAAAATAATTTGCTTGACTTGCTTTCTAAAAAGGGGAAAATGAGTGGTGGATACTGCACTTACATTCCAGAACATAAGGCTCCATTTATTTTTGCCAATTTTAATGGAACTGCACACGATATTGATGTTTTGACGCACGAAGCAGGGCATGCTTTTCAAGTTTACCAAAGCCGAGGTTTTGAGGTGCCTGAATATTTATGGCCAACTTACGAAGCTTGTGAAATTCATTCGATGAGCATGGAATTTTTGACTTGGCCGTGGATGAAATTATTCTTTGAAAATGATACAGAAAAATATAAATTTATTCATTTGTCAGAAGCTCTTTTATTCATTCCTTATGGCGTAACAGTCGATGAATTTCAGCATTGGGTTTATGAAAATCCAGAAGTTACGCCACAACAACGTCGTGAAAAATGGCTTGAAATTGAGAAAAAATATTTGCCAACTAGAGATTACGGAGAAGTCGATGAATTGAAAAATGGAATTTTCTGGTTTAGACAAGGGCATATTTTTAGCTCGCCATTTTACTACATCGACTATACTTTAGCTCAAGTCTGTGCTTTCCAATTCTGGATAAAATCAAGAGAAGATAGGGAAAAAGCCTGGCAGGATTATTTAAATCTTTGTAAACTTGGAGGAAGTAAATCGTTCTTTGAACTTATGAAATCTGCCAATCTGAAAAATCCATTTGAGGAAGGAACATTAGCAACTGTAATTCCCAAAATTAAGGAATATTTGGATAGTGTTGATGATATGAATTTGTAATTTAATCCATGTAAAAACCAAAATTTAAAAATATTTTCAATTTTTACTATTGATTTTAATAAATTTTAGTGCTATAATAATTGTAGATACAAATTTAAAAAACAATATATTAAATATGGAGGTAATTTTAATGATTTATGAAAATATTTTAGATTTAATTGGAAATACACCTGTGGTGAAACTAAAATTTTTAAACGAAGAAAATATTGCTGATATTTATGTAAAACTGGAAAAATATAATATTGGTGGAAGTGTAAAGGATAGAGCAGCTCTTGGAATGATAGAAGCAGCTGAAAAAGAAGGAAAATTAAAGCCAGGTGGCACAATTGTTGAGCCTACTTCAGGAAATACTGGAATTGCATTGGCACTAATAGGAAAAGCAAAAGGATATAGAGTTATAATTATAATGCCAGATTCGATGAGTGTGGAAAGAAGAAGTATTTTGGCGGCTTATGGCGCTGAATTAATTCTAACTGAAGGGGCAAAAGGTATGAAAGGTGCGATTGCTGAAGCTGAAAGATTAGCATCTGAAAACGGATATTTCCTTCCTCAACAATTTGAAAATTCTGCAAATCCTGCAAAACACTATGAAACTACAGCAAAAGAAATTTTGAATGATTTCCCACAAATTGATGCCTTTGTTTCAGGAGTTGGAACTGCTGGAACTTTGTCAGGAGTTGGAAAAAGATTGAAAGAAGAAAGATCTGGAGTACAAGTATTTGCTGTTGAACCTTCAACTTCTGCCGTATTATCAGGAGAACAACCTGGGAAACACTTCCAACAAGGGCTTGGTGCAGGATTTATTCCTGGAAACTATGATGCTAATCTTGTAGATGGAATTATAAAAACAACTAATGAACAAGCAATAGAATTTGCAACAAGAGCTTCAAAAGAAAACGGATTATTTGTAGGAATTTCTTCTGGAAGTGCAATTGCAGCAGCTTATGAAGTGGCTAAAAAATTAGGAAAAGGGAAAAAAGTATTAGCTGTTTTACCTGATGGCGGAGAAAAATATCTATCAATAGAAGCATTCAGAAATAGCTTATAATTAACATAGCTTAGATAACTTGGGCAAGGATTCTCTGACTCTATATAAATGAATGGGATGAATTGCCTATTTTCATACTTTGAAATTTATATAATAAAAAGTTGTTTTTAAAATAGTTTTATTATATAATCTTAGCATATAACTTTTAAGGAGTGTGATTATTATTTTTAAATGGTTACTAAGCGAAATAAATAATATTGCAGAAAAAGACCCTGCTGTAAGATATAAAATAGAAGTTTTTCTTTATCCATCGTTACATGCTGTTATTAATCATAAAATTGCCCATTTTTTTCAAAAACGAAAATTATATCTTTTCGCAAGGCTTATTTCTCAGATTTCTCGTTTTTTTACAGGAATAGAAATTCATCCTGGCGCAAAGCTAGGAAATAAAATATTTTTTGATCACGGAATGGGGATTGTAATTGGAGAAACTGCTGAAATAGGAGATAATTGCGTTATCTATCACAATGTAACTCTTGGTGGTGTAAGTACATCCAAAGTCAAACGGCATCCTACACTCAAAAATAACGTCTCTGTAGGAGCTGGAGCAAAATTGCTTGGAAACATAGTAATCGGAAATAACGTAAGAATTGGTGCAAATTCAGTTGTTTTAAAAGATATTCCTGATGAAGCTGTAGCAGTAGGTATTCCAGCAAGAATTATTCCAAAAACAGAAGAAGACTATTATATGTGGCATATTTAACTAAAAAATATAATAATTTATAAAAAAATAGTAGTAAAAATTTAAATATCAAAAAAATTTGACAATCAAAGTAAAATATGGTATATTTCTTAATATACAAAAATTTAATAAGTAATTTAAAGTGAAATTTTAAACAAAACAATTTATTTCATTTCTTTGATTTAATACAAAGTCTGGATAAAACTATTCAGAAATAGATAAATATATGAAAATATATTTAAAATTAAACTAACAAATACGGAGGTCTAAAATGGCAAAAGTAGGAATTTTTTTCGGATCAACAACAGGAGTAACTGAAGATATTGCTCACAAAATCGCAGAAAAGATTGAAGGAGCCGAAGTTTTTAATATTGATGGAAATGAGGATAAATTAGAAGATTATGATGTATTGCTTTTAGGAACTTCTACATGGGGATTTGGAGACTTGCAAGATGACTGGGCAGCAATTGTTGATGACTTAGCAAGCAAAGACTTCAGTGGTAAAAAAGTAGGATACTTCGGAAGTGGTGATCAAGGTACTTTTTCTGATACGTTTATGGATGGAATAGCCATCATTGATGAAGAAATCCAAAAAACTGGTGCAACAATTATTGGGAAAACTTCGACTGAAGGATATGAATTCAATGAATCAAGAGCAGCAAAAAATAAGGAATTTTTAGGACTTGCTTTAGATGAAGTCAATCAATCTGAATTAACAGATGAAAGAATTGACGCATGGGTTGAACAAATCAAACAAGAATTTTAATAACTAATCTATGTCTGTGAAAAATATTTCTTCAAATAAACTGATTGTTTTCACAAAAGACAAACATAAATATGATTTTAGCTATATATTTATATATAACTAAGATAAATCAATTTTCACAAGTTGATTTTCTCTCCAAAAATAAAGAAGGCGTCCATAAAGGCGCCTTTTTTATTTATGGAATAATCTCCTAAATAGCGAAAATTAAATAGTTTTCTCAAATATTTTTTGTATTTTTTTTATAAATTTGATATAATTTAAAATGAACAATCTGAAAAAGGAGAAATATTTTAATGAAACTAATTGTAGGATTGGGAAATCCAGGAGAACAGTATAAATTAACACGTCATAACATTGGATTTATATTTATTGATGAATATTTGAAAAAAAATAATATAACTGACATAAGAGAGAAATTTAAATCACTTTTTGTACAAACTAATCACAAAGGAGATAAGGTGTTTTATCAGAAACCAATAACTTTTATGAATTTGAGTGGAGAAGCTATTGGTGAAACTGTAAGATTTTTTAAGATTGACCCCAAAACAGAACTTTTTGTGATTTATGATGATATGGATATACCATTTGGAAAGTTAAAAATTAAACAAAATGGAAGTGCAGGAGGACATAATGGAATAAAATCCATAATTTCACATGTTGGAAATGAATTTGTAAGAATAAAATTTGGAATTGGAAAACCTAAAATGAAAGAAGAAATATTAAGCTTTGTGCTAGGGAAATTTTCGCCTGAAGAAAAAGAAATTGTAAAAAATTCAAGAGAAAAAATATTTAGTCTTATTGATGATATAAAAGATGACATGACAATTTCTAGACTAATGAATAAATACAATACAAAATAGAAAGGATACTTATGGACAATATTATTTTAAAGTGCAATAGGCTATCTAAAAGTTATGATTTTACTAATGCTCTTAACAGTGTGAATATATCAGTAAAATCTGGAAAAATTGTTGGACTTTTAGGTCCAAACGGAAGTGGAAAAACAACTTTTATAAAGCTTCTGAACGGACTTATTAAACCTACTCAAGGAGAGATACTAATTGATGGAAAAAATCCTGGCATAGAAACTAAAAAGATTGTTGCATACTTGCCAGACAAAAATTATTTAGATAATACTAAGACAGTAAAGGCTATTTTACGACTATTTGCAGATTTTTATGAAGATTTTGACTTAGATAGGGCTATAAAGATGTTAAAGGACTTGGATATTGATTCTTCCAAAAGGTTTAAGTTACTCTCTAAGGGAATGAAAGAAAAAGTTCAGCTAATTCTTGTAATGTGTAGAAGAGCTAAGCTGTATCTATTGGATGAGCCAATAGCGGGTGTAGACCCCGCCGCAAGAGACTATATCCTCAATACAATTATAAAAAACTACGATAAAGATGCTGCTGTTATCATTTCTACCCATTTAATTGCAGATATTGAATCAGTGCTTGATGAGGCAATTTTTATAAACAAAGGTAATATTTTACTCCATCAAGAAGTCGAAACAATAAAAAAAGAACAAAATATGACTGTTGACAATTATTTCAGGGAGGTGTTCAAGTATTGAAAATTTTAGGAAAATTAATTAAATATGATTTTGCTGATATTGGTAAGTTGATATTTCCGTTTTATATTGGGTTAGGTATAATGGGAATTTGTATAAGAATACTGTTATTTGTTTTGATGAATAAAAGCATAGATCAGAATTTACGATTCACTGTAACGCTGTTTCAAGGTACACTTTATTTTGTGTACACGCTTGCTGTTATTGGCTCTATAATAATGTTACATTACGGAGTAGTAGTGCGTTTTTATCGCTCTGTATATGGAAATGAGGGATATTTGACAAATACGCTTCCAATTAGTACAGCTCAGATAATTTTGGCAAAAACAATAACTTTCTTAAGCTGGTTTATCATTAATGGTTTTATAATATTTTTAACATTCTTATTAATTATCCCACTTGAAGAAATTGTTTTGTCAAAATTTTGGGAAAATCCAGATTTTATACAAATGATAAATTATCTAAAAACAGCACTAGACGTCCAATATATAATTCCAACAATAATTTTATTTATCATTTTCTTAATTTTTTGGGCAATTGAAAAGATACTATTCTTATTTTTCTGTGTCAGTGTCGCAAATATGGCAAAATCATACAGAATTTTAATAGGAGCTGCATTGTTTATGATAATTGGAGGAATTTTAAATGTTATAAAACGAATGATTTTGGTCTATACATATCTATATAATTCGTCATTATATGATAAAACTGGAAATATAGCTCTAAATGTCGTAAAATACATCATAAGTGCAAATTTTGGATTAATTATATTAACTGGTATAGTGAGCATAGTACTATTCTTAAGCGTAAATTATATATTAAAAAATAAATTGAATTTAGAATAAATTGTTTTATAATTTAATTATTACAATTTATGTAATAAAACAAAAAAACTTAACGATAAAAATTAGATTTGTTCAAGTTTCTATTTATGACTGAACATATATTAAAAATGGAGGAAAAATAAATAATGGATAATAATTATGGAGCAGAGGCGATTACGGTTCTGGAAGGGCTGGAAGCAGTTAGAAAGCGTCCAGGAATGTATATCGGATCAACTTCAGCACGTGGGCTTCACCATCTAGTATGGGAAATTGTAGATAACAGCGTGGATGAGGCACTTGCTGGAATTTGCGATAAAATTACTGTAAAGATACTTGAAGGAAATATTATCGAAGTATCTGATAATGGACGTGGAATCCCTGTGGGAATGCACAAAACTGGAAAATCAACATTGGAAGTTGTACTTACTGTACTTCACGCCGGAGGAAAATTTGACAATGATAATTATAAAGTGTCAGGGGGACTTCACGGAGTTGGGGTATCTGTCGTAAATGCTTTGTCAGAATGGCTTGAGGCAACTGTAACACGTGATGGAAAGATTTTTAGACAGACATATCAGCGTGGTGTGCCAACTTCGCCTGTGGAAGAAATTGGCGTGGCAGATGATGATGCACACGGAACTGTAATTAGATTTAAGGCTGATGATGAGATATTTGAAACAACAGTTTACGATTATTCTGTGCTGGAATCACGTCTAAAAGAATTGGCATATTTGAACAAAGGCTTGAAAATTGAGCTAGCTGATGAGAGAAATGCTGAAAATATAAAAGCTGAAGAATTTTTATTTGAAGGTGGAATAAAGGACTTTTTAAATGAAATTATTGATGATGAAAAAATCGTTGATGATGTGATTTATATGGCTGATACAATGCAAATTGAGGAAGCTAAGGAAGTAGAAACTGTGGATGAGGATGGAAACACAGTGAAAAAACAGCGAAGTGCAAAATTCGTGGAAGTGGAAATTGCAATGAACTACACAACTTCACAAAGAGAAACGGTTTATTCGTTTGTAAATAATATAAATACTCATGAAGGCGGAACTCATGTCAGCGGATTTAGAACTGCACTTACAAGAACAATTAATGATATTGCAAAACAGATGAACTTAATCAAAGATAAAAATGGTACGTTTCAAGGAACGGATGTAAGAGAAGGGCTTGTCTGTGTAATAAGTGTAAAGATACCTGAGCCTCAATTTGAAGGACAGACAAAAACAAAACTTGGAAACAGTGAAGTTACAGGGATTGTGTCAAATATTGTTGGAAGCAACTTGAAATTTTATCTAGAAGATCATCCAAAGGCAGCCGAAAAAATCATTGAAAAAATGGCAATGTCAAAAAGGGCAAGAGAAGCAGCGAAAAAAGCAAGAGAGCTTGTACTTAGAAAAAATACATTGGAAGTAGGATCGCTGCCTGGTAAATTGGCAGACTGCTCTTCAAAAGATCCGGCTGAATCAGAAATTTTCATAGTCGAAGGAAACTCAGCAGGAGGTTCTGCAAAACAAGGAAGAGATAGAAGATTTCAGGCAATATTGCCGCTTCGTGGAAAAATCTTGAACGTAGAAAAATCAGGAGTGCATAAAGCTCTGGAAAATGCTGAAATTAGAGCAATGATTACAGCCTTTGGAGCTGGATTTGGCGAAGAAATGGATTTGAAAAAACTAAGATACCATAAAATCGTAATTATGACAGATGCTGATGTTGATGGAGCTCACATTAGAACATTAATGCTAACTTTCTTCTACAGACATCTAAGAGAATTAATAAATGAAGGTTATATTTATATCGCACAGCCTCCTTTATACAAAATTCAGGCTGGAAAGGCAATCAGATACGCCTATTCAGATGATCAGATGAAACAAGTGACAAGAGTGCTGGAAGGAGAAGGAAGAAAATACACAATCCAGCGTTACAAAGGGCTAGGAGAAATGAACCCAGAACAACTTTGGGAAACAACGCTTGACCCAGAAGTAAGAACATTGTTAAAAGTATCAATGGAAGATGCTTCCTATGCCGATAAGATGTTTAATATTCTGATGGGGGATAAAGTTGAGCCGAGAAGAAAGTTTATCGAGGATAATGCAAATTACGTAAGAAATCTAGATATATAATTTATTTTTTATTTTAAGATATTTTGGTTAATGATTATTTTTTCTTATTTTATTTATATTAATTTTTTTAACGCAGAGGTATCAGACGCCATACCTCTGCACACCTGCTCGATGCAAAACTTTCTTATAAAAGAAAAATAGAATTCGTTTAACTCATAAAGAGATTCCAAAAGCACAAGTTCACAATAAAAAGTTAAAATGATTCAAGTAAATGATATTTAATGTAAAAATTATAGTGAAAGAAATACATTCGTGTTTAGCTATTTTTCTTCTAATGAAATTTTGTTTGATTTTGATTTAGTTAAATCAATTGTTGCAACTAGGTTAAAGTTGTCGTGATTTTTTGGAAATAAAAATTTCTGTTTGAGCAAAGCGAGTTTAATTTTTATTTTCAAAAAATGCTTAGACGAGCCAGGGATGCAAGGGAAATGGCGATTGATTTCCCTTGCTTAAAAAAAGAAGAAGATATAGAAATTATAGGAATAACATTTGTTAGCAAAAATTTATTTTATAAAAGATGTTTAATAGATAAATATACAAGTTAGGTTGTGGAATTTTGAGAAGGTGGATTATAAAGTAAAAGAGAAGAAAAGAGGTGCAGGATGTCAGACGATTTTAGAGATGACGATGAAAGAGAAGAAGAGATAACGGAAATGGATGAGAACGATGATAGGGAAATCATTATGGAAGGATTGCCTAAGGCTACGGATTTATCAAATGAATCTAATGTTTATATTGAGGATGAGATAAAGGCGGCTTATTTGGATTATTCAATGAGTGTAATTGTTAGTCGTGCGTTGCCTGATGTGCGTGATGGATTAAAGCCTGTGCATAGAAGAATTTTGTTTTCCATGAGTGAAATGGGAATGAGCCATAAGACTCCATTTAAAAAATCGGCAAGAATTGTCGGGGATGTATTGGGGAAATACCATCCACATGGAGATTCTTCAGTTTATGGTGCAATGGTTAGAATGGCACAAGACTTTAATATGAGATATGAACTTATCGACGGACATGGGAACTTTGGTTCGATTGATGGGGATGAAGCAGCGGCAATGCGGTATACAGAAGCTAGAATGGCTAAAATTACTGAAGAATTACTTGCGGATATTGGAAAAGATACGATTGATTACAGAAAGAACTTTGATGAAAGTTTGGATGAGCCAGTTGTATTGCCTGCAAAACTTCCTAATTTACTACTAAATGGAGCAAACGGTATTGCTGTCGGAATGGCTACAAATATTCCGCCACATAATTTAGGAGAGGTCGTTGATGGAATTGTTGCTTTGATTGATAATCCTGAAATTTCGATTGATGAGCTGATTACATACATAAAAGGTCCAGATTTTCCAACTGGAGGTATAATTAATGGAAAACAAGGAATTTATGATGCGTATAGAACTGGACGTGGAAAACTGCGAGTTGCAGGGCGTGTGGAAGTTGAAACTTCCAAAACTGGAAAAGAGTCGATTATTGTTACGGAATTACCTTATCAGGTAAATAAAGCCAGACTTATTGAAAAAATTGCAGATTTGGTAAGACAGAAGAAAATTACTGGAATATCTGACTTGCGGGATGAAACTGACAGGGATGGTATCAGAATTGTAATTGAGCTGAAAAAAGGTGAGGAAAGTGAATTAATTCTGAACAGCCTTTATAAATTTACTGATTTACAAAATACATTTGGTGTAATTATGCTTGCACTTGTGGATAATGCACCAAGAGTGTTGAATTTAAAGCAGGTTCTTCAAAAATATCTGGAACATAGGTTTGAAGTAATTACAAGAAGAACTGAATTTGAGCTGAAAAAGGCTAAAAATAGGGCTCATATTTTGGAAGGATTCAAAATTGCACTTGATAATATTGAGGAAGTAATTAGAATTATACGTGCTTCAAAGGATGCAAATGTTGCACGGACTGAATTAATTGCAAAATTTGGATTTTCAGAAATTCAGGCAAAAGCAATTCTGGATATGAGATTGCAAAGGCTTACTGGACTTGAAAGAGATAAAATTAATCAGGAATATAATGAACTTATGCTATTAATTGAAGAATTAACTGGAATTTTATCTGACGATTTAAAAATATATGGTATAATTAAAGAGGAGGCACTTAAGTTAAAAGATGATTTCGGTGATGAACGTAGAACTGAAATCAGAAATGCAAGAGCCGAAATTAGTATAGAAGACTTAATTAAGGACGAAGAAGTTGTTGTAACGCTTACAGAAAAAGGTTATGTAAAACGTGTGGCAATTGACACTTACCGTTCACAAAAACGTGGTGGAATTGGTGTAAATGCTACAAATACAATAGAAGACGATGTAGTAAAAAATATGTACATAGCAAAAACTCTTGACACATTGCTTATTTTCACAACGAAAGGAAAAGTATTCAGCATAAAAGTTTATGAAATTCCTGAAACTGGAAAACAAGCACGTGGAAAACTGATTGGAAACATTATAAATCTAGATACTGATGAAAAAGTCAGCACAATAATAAGAGTTCGGGAATTTGAAAAAAATAAAAACTTATTCTTTGTAACACGAAACGGAGTTGTTAAAAAATCTGAACTGACATTGTTTGACAATATTAAAAAAGCTGGAAAACGTGCAATTAAGTTAAATGATGATGATGAAGTTATGTATATTGGGCTTACAAGCGGAACTGGCGAGGATGAAGTATTTACCGCTACGAGAAACGGTATTGCGATTAGATTCTCTGAAAAAGATGTAAGAAGCATGGGAACTGGAGCGGCTGGAGTAAAAGGTATTACTCTTCGAGATAAGGACAAAATTGTAGGTGCTGCAATTATTAATTCAGAAATGAATAATGATGAAATGAGAATTCTTACAATAACTGAGGAAGGATATGGAAAACGTACCAAGTTATCAGAATACAGACTTACATCTAGAGGAGGAAAAGGAATTATCAATGCAAAACTTAACGATAAAACTGGAAAAATCGTGGATGTAAAAATTGTCACAGAAAATGATGAAATTATGCTTATTACGTCAGAAGGAACATTGATTAGAACGAGCGTTAATAACGTGTCGGTAATAGGGCGTTCGGCATCTGGTGTGCGAATAATGAAAGTTAGAAATAATGAAAAAATTGCTTCAGTGGTAAAAATTACAGAAGAGCCTGAATTGAGTGAAGATGAACAATAAATAGGATAAAAAAAATTATCATATAGAAGGAAGTGGTTAAAATGTTACAAAAAAAAGCATTATTTTTAGTTACGGCGGAAAACGAAATACAGCCATTGGTTAATTTTGCAAAAGTTTTCAAGCAAAAATATAACGCTGATGTTGACGTTATTTATATTAAGGATGTCTTGAAATATGAGGTATTTCCTGTAAGTATCGAAGGAATGGGACTAAATATTGGAGCAAATTACGCTTTTAAGGAATACAGGGAACTTGAGGAAAAAACTGTAAAAAAATTAAAGGAAAAAATGACTTCTGATATTTCGAACTTTTACACAAAAGACGGAGAGACATCTGAAATTGTACTGGAAGAGTTAAAAAAATATGATTTGCTTGTTCTTGTAAAAAGTGAAAAAGTAACTTCAGTACTAAAGGAAATTTTAAGAAGTATTTTCAAACCATTAATTATTTTACCAAATGTGGAAGATTTCAAATTAGAAAATTTAATGCTGCTTGACGATGGAGCTTATAATGCAAATAAAACATTATTTACTTTCTTCCATATATTTGGGGAGCAAAAAGTGGATGTATTACGTGTAAATGTTGAAGAAGAGGATGAAAATAGCCTAGCTGAACGTTTTGGGGACAATTACAACCTTATCCACAAAAAAGGAGATACATTCAAGACAATTATGAATGAAGCACAAAACTATGACCTAGTCTTAATGGGTGATTTGAGATACACAGTAATGGTGGAAAGAATTACTGGTAAACTGGGAGTTAGAATACTAGAAAATCTTCAAAAGCCGATTTTTATAGTATAATCTCATAAAATTTAAGAACATTTAACAAAAATACTCAGGCAACTTTTTGACGCTGTCTGAGTATATTTTTTATTTTCTATCTAAAATTTTCCTAGTCATTTCCAAATCTTTTTTTCTCGAAACAACGCTATACTGCTTTTTAATCTCTTCTAGTCTATCAATAATCTTCTGATTTTCTTCCTTTGAAAAGTTTTTTACCGATAAAAAGAATTTCATTGAGCCTTCAAAACTTCTGATGGATTTTGTCAAATAGAGACGTTTTCTAAAAAAGGGCGGCTTTCTTACAATATCGTCAAAATCAATAAAGGCAATTTTACCATTTTCTTTATCTATAAAAAAATTTCCTAAACTAAAATCCATATGATAATATTCCTTTTCAAAAAAGTTTTTTTCAAAATTAAGCCATAAATCAAGCGTTTTATACGTAAGACGAAAATCATTTTTTTCGATTAGATAATTATAATAAGATATAAAGTTACTGTTAAATGTCTTATTTATATTTTCTGATACAGTTTCTATCTTTATGCGAAAGGGTGTATATTTTATGACTTTATATTCTGTTATCTTCATGAAATTAAGTTCTGGAAAATCATTTTTTAAGTGTTTTGCAATTTCGAAAGAATTTTTTCCTTTTTCCCTTGTAAATCCCAAAAATATTTTTAGAGCCTTTGTATTTTTGTATTCATAAGTTTTATAAAAAAAATTTTTTTCATTATCTATATTTAAATTTTTAGTTTCCTGCATTTTCTTTTTTCCTTTATCTAATTTTTATTTTCTTTTGTCAATTCTAACATATTATATTTTTTATTTCAATATACCTGTTAACCTATGTAAAAAAATACTAAAATATGGTATAATAACTCTGTATATAAAGATAAATGAAATATTTATAAAAAAGCTTAAAAATAGGATGTTTTAGAAGATTTTGGATTAATGGGGTTTTGAAAAAGGAGAAGAAATGAAAATATTGGTAATACATACAGCATTTATTGGAGATATTGTATTGTCTACGCCTTTGATACAAAGGTTAAAGGACATGTATCCTGAATCAGAAATTGATTATTTGACATTGCCGACAAATAAAAGTGTGATAAGTAACAATCCAAATTTAAATGAAATAATTCTTTATGACAAAAAAGGGCAAGATAAAGGGATAAAAGGTTTTTTGAGAGTTCTAAAGATTTTAAAACAAAAAAAATACGACTATGCGGTAATTCCACATAGATTTATAAAATCCATATTACTTGCAAAATTAGCAAAAATTCCTAATATTGTAGGATTTGATGTAGCGACAGGCTCGTTCCTGCTAAATAAGAAAGTTCATTATGATATGAAAAAGCATGAAGTGGAAAGATTGCTTGATTTAGTGGAATATAAAGGAGAAAAAATTCCAATTAGAATTTATCCTGCAAAAGAAAATTTTACTAAAATTAATAAAATTTTGGAACATCACGGCTACTTTGGAAATAAGGGACAAAAACTGATATTAGTTGCACCAGGTAGTCAAAGAGCAGAAAAAATGTGGCCGATAGAAAAATATCGTGAGATTATTGAAAGATTGAAAAAAAATAAAAATTATTTTATTGGTATAACTGGCTCAAAAGACGAAAAAAAACTATCTCTAAATTTCCCAAATGATAAAAATGTTATTGATTTTCGTGGAGAAATTAATCTTGTAGAATTTGGAGCTTTGATTTCAAAGGCTGATATTGTCGTTGGAAATGACAGTTCTCCAATTCATATTGCAAGTGGATTTGAAAAGCCGTTTGTGATTGGGATTTTTGGTCCAGGAAAACGAGATTTGGGTTTTTTTCCATATACTGAGAAAAGCAATGTTATTGAGAATAATGAATTTTATGAAAATAACATTGTGAAAATTCCCAAGAAAAGACACGAATATAAAAAAGACTACTATAAAGGAATTCCTTTAATTAGTGTAGATAGAGTCTTTAAAGAAATTATGAATCGGATTTAAGATTAAAGTTATCATTTTAAAAATAAAAAAAGAAAGAGAACTTAATATTATGAATAAAAAAATTAATTTAATTATAAATAGGATAGGATTTATTTTTTGTATATTAGTGGGAATGGCCTTATTTTTATCAGAAAAATTTGAAAACAATGTTGCAATACGTGTCTTGTCATTAATATTTATAATTGCCATGATTTCAAGAGAAAATAGGAAAACGCTATTTAAATCTCTGGATATTGAATTTTCAATAGAATTGCTGCTTTTTATTTTTGTTCCATTTATAATAGCATATTTTGATGGCGGAATAGATACTCGTCTAGATAACTATATTCTTCGTTATCTTATTTTCTTTCCATTTATCTTTTTTGTAAAGGATATGAAAAAAGTTATGATTCTTCTAAAAGCTACGCTTTTTAGTGCCGTAATAGTTATGATTCTTGCTACTTTCAATTTTATAAAAGACTATAAAGAATGGGCAAATCCAGTAGGCATGTATTATCCAAGAATTACTGCTATTTTGACTGTCCAGGATTTTGCAAATATAATGTGTATAATTTTGCTATTTCTGATGTCTTTTTTATTTTTCTATAAAAATGAAAATAATAAAAAGAATAAAATAATAAAAATCTTTTTATTTATAATGACAACATTAACATTTTTCCTGGTTATTGTAAACAGATCGAAAATGGTATATATCTGTCTATTACCAACAGTTTTCTACATTATATTCAAAAAAAAGAAAAAATATGTTCTAGCTGCAATCCTTATCTGTTTAGGCGGATACTTCGTTCTTCCAAACTCAATTACAGATAGACTACAGTATATTGTAAATTATGAAAAAGATCCTTCCAGCAACCTGAGAGTCATCTTTTGGAAAACAGGACTTGAGGCCTTTAGACAAAAACCTATACTGGGCTGGCAATGGGAAGATAGGAAAGAATTTAATCTTGAATATTACAAAAAAACTGGTGTTAGCAATTATGTCCATCAAAATTTTCTTGATAAGCTAAGCGAGTGGCCGATTTATTATGTGCATACACACAGTACTTATCTTCAGTTCCTGCTGGATTTTGGAATTGTGGGAATTCTGTTCTTTGTGATATTTTTTGTAAGTACTTTCATGAAGGCAGCCTCTATGAACTTTTCTAAAAATAAGGAAAATATTGATAGCAGGCTAGTTGCTCTTGAAATTGGTACAAAAGCGGCTCTTGCGGCATGGGCAATACAAGGGATTACTGATATAAACCTAAATAATAAATATATGATTATAACTTCAGTAATATTGTTGTTTTTACTGAATTATTTATGGAAAGAAAAAATAAAACTAGAAAAGAGACAAGACAAAAATGAATAATTATAAATTTAATATTTCAAAACTTGATAGGCTTAACAAAAAATTAAGGCAAAAACCATATAAATATATATACAAGGAAATGATGCCAAAAAAATTATTTAATAAAATCCAAAACAGAGTTTACTTTAT
Source organism: Leptotrichia sp. HSP-342 (assembly GCF_041199995.1). Taxonomy (NCBI): domain Bacteria; kingdom Fusobacteriati; phylum Fusobacteriota; class Fusobacteriia; order Fusobacteriales; family Leptotrichiaceae; genus Leptotrichia; species Leptotrichia mesophila. Next base: position 44,644 of record NZ_CP165646.1, on the reverse strand, counting down.
AACTCAAAAAATGGTTGGAGAAGACTGGAATGAGCTTTTAAATGAATATTTTACAAAAGGTATCAAAACAGAGCAAATTAAGCAAAAAAAATCATTTGAGAATGAAAAAATTATATGGCAGTTCTGGGGGCAAGGATGGGATTTTGAAAAATTGCCTGATGTAGTGAAAATAAGCTATAAATCTGTACAAAAATATAAAAAAGACTACACAGTAATACACTTGGATATGAATAATATAAACGATTATCTTGAAATACCAGAATATATTTTACAAAAGCTTGAAGCCAAAAAAATAAATTTTGCACATTTTACAGATATAATAAGACTCGCTTTACTAATTAACTATGGTGGAGTGTGGATTGATGCGACAATTTTGCTTACAGACTATTTGCCACAGGAATATTTTGAAATGGACTATTTTATGTTCCAAAGAGATGACAGCCTTAGTTTAGAAGAGAAAAAAGACTGGGAAGAATACGATGATTTTTATTTTTCGTGGAATGAAGAAATGAAAGTCAGAGTATTAAATAGCGTAATTTTTGCAAAGAAAAACAATGAAGTATTGAAAGTTTTGCTAGATATGCTGCTAATCTTTTGGAAATATAACGATTTAGCTCCAAACTACTTTTTCTTTCAAGTGTTGTATACTGAGTTAATCGAAAATTATTACAAAGATAAAAAATGTAAAGTTGTCTCAGATACATTGACACACGAAATGATAAGAGTCTGGTTTGATAAATTTTCACAGCAAAAGCTGGATGAAATAACTAAAAGAATCAATATTCACAAACTTACATATAAAATTGACGCTGGAAAACGGGATACAGCAGGAAGTTTTCTGGAACATTTTAAAAAAATGTATGAAATAGACTAAAATAGCTGTATAAAGTGATTAAAATAATATTTTTTACAATATTTCTTCTAAAAAATTCATAATAACATAAATTTTAAGTTTTTAGAGTATTGTAGATTGATATAAAAAAAGAATATTTTATAGTAATTAAGAATGGGGAAAAAATGAAAGTATTGGTATTGCACGGACATCTTAGTATGGGTGGCGAAGAAAGAGTTTTACTTAGTGTTTTAAAAAATCTGGTGGAACTGAATTACGATGTTGATTTACTTATAACTTGGAATCATGGAGAAAATAACTTATTTGAAAATGAAATTCCTGAAAAGGTAAATTATAAATTCTTATTTGATAACTATAATGGCAAAAATAAACTTATTAAAGAAATTTATCGGATAAGGGCAAAGACAACTTATTTGAAAAAGGTTGAAAAAATAATAAAAGAAAATAAATATGATGTTATTATAGATTATTCTTCAAATTTATTGAAATATAATAATTTTGATATAAAAGTGCCTGTATTTGCCTGGATTCATTTCTCACTTACTTTTGGAGAAAAACTAAGTGCAGATAAAATAGAAAAATATAAAAAACAATATAAAAAATATGATAAGATACTGGCAATCTGTGATACAATGAGAGATGAATTTGTGGAAATTTTAGGAATGGATAAAAACAAAGTGGAACTTGTCTACAATCCAATAGATTTAGAAGCTGTTCGTAAAAAAGCTGAAAATATTGATAAAAAGTATGAAAATTATTTAAAGCAGGACTATTTCCTGCAAGTTTCACGTTTGACAGAACAGAAGCAGCCTGAACATCTTGTCGATATTTACTATAAATTAAAACAGCGTGGAATAAAAGAGAAGCTTTATTTCATTGGAAATGGTGAAAAAGTGGAGCTGATTAAACAAAAAATTAAAGAATATAAGCTGGAAAATGATGTAATTCTGCTTGGGCAAATTGAAAATCCATATCCATTCTTTAAAAATGCTAAATTATTTGTGCATACTGCAAAATATGAAGGTTTGCCAACTGTATTGCTGGAAAGCCTTGCTTTTGGAACACCTGTTGTGGCATATGACTGCCCTACTGGACCAAAAGATATATTAGGAAAAAATAGTGAATATGGGAAACTGATTCCTTTAAACGATAAAGATGTATTCGTAGAAAAAGTTTGCGAATTGATGAGTGATGATGAAAAATATAATAATTATAGAAAAATATCATTAGTTAGAGCTGATGATTTTTCAATGAAAAATAATAGAGAAAAACTCAAAAAATTAATAGAAAATATAAAAACTCTAAAAAATATTAATAACTATTTATAATTTAATGTAAAGAAAGGGTTCACATGAGTATAATAAACAGTATAAAATCCAAGATAATAATATGGCTGTTTGGCACTAAAAAAAAGCATAAGGATATCAATTTAAAAAACATAAGAACCATTCTTCTTAATCCAAAAGATTCAATTGGAGATACTTTAATGTCTTTTTCCTATGCCAGACAATTAAGAAAAATATATCCTGATATTAAGCTTGGAATGGTCGTAACAGACAGAAATATAGAATTTGCCAAATTAAGTAATGAGAACGAACATATAATTGATGTTATCGTAAACCGTAAAGATGTACTTAGAAATTCTAAAAAATGGGATGTATTACTGGACTTTCTAAGCAAGGAAAATACAAAAAGAATGATTTGGAAAAAAATATTGAATCCGAAAATTACAATAATTTTTGGAGAAAATTATGAAGGACATCACTACAATAAAGAAATTCTAAAAAACTATGACTTTGATTGTACTCCTCCAATGGAAACTCATATTATAGATTATTTAATTGATTCAGAATTTTCAAAATATTTTAAGATAGAAAAGCAAAAGCCACATATTGAACTTTTACAGCAGGACATTGACAAAATGGAAGAATTTTGGAATTCCAGTTTAGAAAATTCATATAAAAAAGTAAAAATTCTATTAGTTCCACAGGGAAGCGATAGAGAGATGAATCCTGGCGAAGTTTCACAGCTTCTCAATAACATTTCTGAAGAGAAAATGAAAAAGGTAAAGATTATTATGGGCAATACAAACGGAAGTGATGAATACTTTAAAAAGCTAAAGCCTCTAGTAAACAAGAAACTTGATATTTCCTTATCGCCACAATTTGATATTAGAAAATATGTTTTGTTTATGGCTACATCTGATATAGTTGTAGGAGTTGATGGAGGAGGCATTCATATAGCAACTTCATTAAACAAGCCGTTACTTAGCTTTTATGCAAATAATAAATATAATTTATGCAGGTGGTCTCCTAAAACAACTGCCGATAGTCTCCAAACAATTTCAAGAACTGCTGGGAACCATAATCAGACCTATAATTTTTCACTATCAAAACCAATACAATGGTTAAATACTCAAATTGAAAAAATATCTGAAACTAAATAAATTTATTTAAACATCTATTCAAACTTTAATATTTCTTAATAAATATGAATAAAGCTTGGATATAATACAAAACTACAAAGGAATTATACGTTATCCTCAAACTAACGTAAATAAATATATCTGTATAAGGAATAAAAGGAATGAATAAAATAAACTGGAAATTTTATAGACCATATAGGGATAAATTGGTGGACAAAAAAAATAAGATGCTAAGTCACATATTTGATAAAAAGAAAAAGAATATTAATCTTATACCTTCAAATATAAAGCGTATTTTATTTCTAAGAACAGATGGAAAAATTGGAGATTACATAATAAGCTCCTTCATCTTTAGGGAAATAAGAAAAAATTATCCCAACATAAAAATTGATGTTGTTGCAGATAAATCCCTCGAAAATTTGTTAAAACTAAACAAAAACATTAATAAATATTACATTCTTGACAGGAAAAAGATGCAGGAGTGGAGAAGTATTGCAAAAACACTTGGGAAAAATAACTATGATGTCCTTTTTGATTCAACTGAAGGGCTAAAATACAAGCAAGTTTACCTTCTAAACAGGGTAAATGCAACCGTAAACGTTGGATACAACAAGGATGGATACCATATTTACAATAAAAACATAAAGCAGAATAACACTTTAAAAATGATTCAAATTTATAAGCAAATGGTAGAAAGTGTAAATATTGAAATAAAAGACACAAAATATGATATTCCTGTTTCCGAAGAATCTGAAAAAAATGTAGCCAAATTTCTTGAAGAAAATAATGTGAAAGATAAAATAATAGCATTAAACTTTTTTGGAGCATCAAGAGGAAGAAAGATAAACGAGGAAAATGCACTTATTATAATAAAAAGATTGGGAGAAATGTACAAGGATTACACAATTATAATTCTAGATTCACCAAATGACAGGGAAACAATACATAATATCCTAAAAAAAACGGATAATAAAAATGTTTTATTTTTTGAAAAATCTAAAACAATCCTGGATTCTATATCAATAATTAATAGCAGTGATTTAGTAGTATCGCTTGATACTTCGATTTTACATATTGCCGAAGGATTGAATAAGAAAATAATGGCTTTTTATGGTCCAAAGATTAATAAAAATAAATGGCGTATAAGGGAAGAAGGCAATATATTAATTGATTATCCTGAAAATCGTATTAATGATGTAAACTTTGAAAAAATGTTTGATGAATTGTGTCAAAAGAATGCTCTGCCTGCTGTTTAGGAATTAAAAAATATGAAATAGGAGAATGCTGATGAAATTATCCGTAGGAATAATAACTTTTAATGAGGAAAACAGAATTGGGAAAACTTTGGATTCAGTAAGAGAAATAGCTGATGAAGTAATAGTTGTAGACAGCGGAAGTAACGACAGAACTGTGGAAATTGCACTTGCGAAGGGAGCAAAAGTTTTTGTAGAAAAATGGAAAGGATATGGACCGCAAAAAAATTCTGTTTTAAAAAAATGCAAGGGTGAATGGATTTTATTGATAGATGCTGACGAAGTAATATCGCCACAGCTGAAAGTAAAAATAAAATCAATTATAAACAGTGAAAATCCATCAGGTGATGTTTACAAAATTAAACTGCGAAATATAGCTTTCAAAAAAGAAATAAAATTTGGCGGATGGGATGACTATGTAATCAGATTATGGAAAAATGGAAAAGTAAAAATAAATAGCCGTGAAGTTCATGAGCAGTACCAGACTGACAGTCAAATAAAAAAAATAAAAAAAATGATAATCCATTATACTTACGATAGTATAGAGGAATTTCTTGAAAAATTAAATAGATATACTTCCCAAAGTGCTAAAGAATATATAAAAAAAGGTAAAAACCCAAGTTTTATAAAAATATATTCCAAAATGCTGTTCAGGTTTATAAAGATGTATATTTTGCAGTTGGGGTTTCTAGATGGCTATGAAGGGTATTTGCTTGCTAAATATAGCTCCATCTATACGATGACAAAATATACAAAATTACGTGAAGAATATTATAATAATTTAGGAAACGATACTTCCCTTGTTATTACTACATACAATTGGCCAAAAGCTTTGGAAGCTTGCTTAAATAGTGCATTAGATCAAACTGTTACACCAAAGGAAATTATAATTGCTGATGATGGCTCAAAGCAGGAAACAATAGATTTAGTAAAAAGATTTCAGCAAAGTTATCCTCAAAGCAATATTATCCATTCGTGGCAGGAAGATAAGGGATTTCGGGCTGGAATGTCTAGAAATAGGGCGATAAGCAAGGCAACAGGTAATTATATAATAATAATTGATGGTGATTTGATATTAAATAGGCATTTTGTTGAAGATCATATAAAAAATATGGAAAGAGGTTGTTTTATTCAAGGTTCACGAGTTATAACTTCACCAGCTATGGCAAAGGAAATAATGGAAGGCAAAAAAATAAATCTTTTTACAAAAGGGCTTAAAAACAATATGAATATGGTAAGAAGCAAACTTCTTTCAAAAATTTTTACAAAAGTAGATAGAAATTTACGTGGAGTAAGATCTTGCAACATGTCCTTCTTTAAAGATGATTTAATTAGAGTAAATGGTTTTGAGGAAGAAATAGAAGGTTGGGGAAGAGAGGATAGTGAACTTGCCGTAAGGCTGTTTAATATTGGATGTAAAAAGAAAAAACTCAAGTTTGAGGCTTTGACTTGCCATTTATATCATAATGAAAATGATAGAAGCAGGTTGAAAAAAAATGATGAATATTTGGCAAAGGCAATAGAAAATAAAAAAACAAAAGCTAAGAAAGGGCTTGATAGATATGAAAGAAGTAACGCTGGTAATAACTAGCTGCGGAAGATTCGATCTGCTGGAAGAAACGCTTGACAGCTTTTTTGAATACAATACTTATCCAATTAAAAAGATAATAATTACAGAAGACAGTACTGAAGGGAAAAAATTGGAGAGATTAATTTCAAAATATAACGATAAAAATAATAATTTCAAGCTTATAGTTAATGAAACACGGCTGGGGCAATTAAAGTCAATTGATAAGGCTTACCGTGAGGTTGATACTAAGTATATTTTTCACTGTGAAGATGACTGGAAATTTTTGAAAAAAGGTTTTATTGAAAAATCAATGGAACTGATGGAGGAAGATGAAAAAATTCTAGTTGTTGGATTACGTGATAAAAAAGACTTTGTAAAAGATTTTTTTTATGATAAAGACTATATTTCAAAAAATGGCGAAAAATATTATAGTGTAAAAGGTGAAATATTTACTTATAATCCAGCCTTAAGAAGAAAAAAAGATATGGACTTATTTGGGCTTCACGAAAAATTGGAAAATCAGAGATATGAGGAAGTTTTATCTAATTTTTATAAAGAACATGGGTTTAAAACAGTATTTTTTAAGGAACCATATGTAACACATATTGGAAATAAAAGACACGTTCATTTTAGTAAAAATCGTAAAAATACTGTATTAAGCTTTAAAATTGATAGATTTATAAAAAAAATCAGAGCAAAAATCTTAAAGTTGAAAGGAAAATTATAATTATATTTTAATAAATATTTTTCTTATTTTTTAGTTGTTATTTTTTTATATTTCGTATAAAATATAGGTATAAATGGTTATAATAATTCCATTTTACATTTAATATCAAACTTGTATATCAAACAATCTTAGGTTTGGCTTAAATATTTATAATTTTTGAATTTGTTTTTAAAATAATATAAAATTAAAAAGAATAAATATAAAAACCTTTAATTTATGTTGAAGTATAAAATTAATATCTATTAAAATAAAAAATATTTACTAAAGTAATTATTTTTCAGTATTTAGAATAATTTTACTATTTGTAAATAAAGGATGGAAAAATGATATATTTATTTTTAATAATAATTCTACTATTTTTTATATTTGTCATTTATAACAAAACTAGAAAAAATTTTGTTTTATGTCTTATGTATCATAGTGTTGACAGTGAAAGAGGAAAAGGTGGAATTTTTGTAGATGAATTTGAAGAACATATAAAATGGATAAAAGATAAAAAAACTTTTAAAATGGAGGAACTAAAGGGATTAAATTATATATTGCCACAAAATTCAATATTAATAACGTTTGATGATGGTTATAAAAATAATTACACTTTAGCTTTTCCAATTTTGAAAAAATATAATATGAAAGCTACGATTTTTTTAAATACAAAATTTATTGAAAAAGATGAAGCTTATTTAAATTGGGATGAAATAAGAGAAATGTATAAAAGCGGACTGATTGACTTTCAGCTTCACACACATTCTCATCAGTTAACAGTAAAGGATATTGAAGTGCTTGCTTTTTATGATAATGAAAGTTCGCCATATTTTAAAAGAGAAAGCTATAATTTATTTTTTGAAGGAAATTATGATGAAAAAAAAGATATGGAAAAATTAAATGGACTTCCAGTATTTAAATTAAGAAGTAAAATTTCAATTCCTGGATATAGACTAAAGAAAGACTTTGTAGAAAAATATAGAAATATAACAGAGTTTCAAAAAAATAATAAATCTGAAAAAGAAAAAAAAGAATTTTTAAATAAATTATTTAAAGAAAAGCAAAAAGAATTTTTTGATAAAGTTAGTGAAGAAGAGTTTAGAAAAATTGTGGAATTTGAAATTCTTGAAAATAAAAAAATTATTGAAGAAAATCTTGGAAAAACTCCAGATTGCCTTGCATATCCTTGGGGTCACCGATACAAAGGGAACCGGGAGGATATAAGAAAATTGGGAGTTGATGTATTTATTACTACAAGAAAAGGTGTAAATTCATTGAAACTTAATAAAAACTGGATTTATCGTGTAAGTGGAGACGATTTTAAAAGTTTTGATGAATTTAAAAATGAGCTGACTGATGGAAGTAGTCCATATTATAGAAAATTACAAAAAATTTTCATAAAAAAATAACTGTGGAGAGGTGTTAAAACAATAATTATACGAAAGGTAAATATATGAAAAAAATAGAACTAGATTTTGGAGTAATTCAAAAATTAAAAAAATATATAAAAAAATATTATATATTAATCATACTAAATCTTTTACTTGCAACAATATCATCTCTTGTTTCTTCGGCTCCAATAGCTTTGGTAAAAAGGTTATTTGATAGGGGTATTGCGGGAAAAAGCGAAAAGGATATTTTGTATGCGGCAGGAGCAATGATAATGCTTGCAGTAATTGGTGCAGTTCTTATGTATTGGAATACAATTTTTTCAACTGTAATCTCATCTTCTATCTATAAGGATATAGTTACTGATATTTATAATAAAATACAGACTTTAGATATGGAATATTTTTCAAGCAAAAAAATAGGAGATATAATGACACGTGTAATGACAGATCCTAGTAACATAAATTCTATTATATTAGAAATTTTTGATATGATTTCTGAAATAATAAAAGTGATATTTTTTTTAGGAATAGCATTTTACATAGATTTTGATTTGACTTTAGGAGTTATGATTGTTACTCCAATCCTTGTAATTACAGTAAGAAGATATGCAAAAAGACTAAAACGTTCAGGAAAACAGCGTCAAGAAGCATTAGATGGACTAAATTCCAAATTACAGGAAACATTGTCAGGAATTAGGATTATACGGGCATTTGCTACAGAAGAGTATGAAATAAATAATTTTAAGAAAAAAAATAATAATTTAAAAAAAATTGCTGTAAGATCTGCTAGATACAATGCAAAAGCTAACTCCATTATGGAAGCTTTAAATTACATAATAATAGCACTTCTATTAATGTTTAGTGGATATCGTGTTTTGAGGGCAAAAAGTTTTACGCCTGGAGACTTTATTACAATAATAGGTGCTATCTCATCAATGTACACACCTGCAAGACGCGCCATAACAAGATTTAATGCAATAAATGTAAATTTATCCTCAATTACAAGAGTTTCTGAAATTCTGGAAGAAATTCCAAGTATTGTGAATCGACCAGACTGTGTGAAATTTAAATATTTTGCAGATAATATAAACTTTGAAAATGTAGATTTTCATTATAAAGATAATCCTGAAAAAATATTAAAAAATATCAATTTAAATGTAAAAAAAGGAGAAACTGTAGCTTTTGTCGGAAATTCAGGTGGTGGAAAATCCACACTTGTAAATTTAATACCAAGATTTTTTGATGTATCGGATGGTTCAATAAAGATTGATAGAATTGACATCAGAAATTATGATATTAAAAGCCTTAGAAAAGCGATAGGAATTGTGCCACAGGAGACGTTCCTATTCGCAGGAACAATTCTTAGTAATATAAGATATGGCCGCCAGGACGCCACCAAAGAAGAAATTATAAAAGCTGCTATTCAAGCTAATGCACATGAATTTATTGAAAATCTGCCTGATGGATATGATACAGAAATTGGAGAACGTGGAGTAAAATTGTCAGGTGGACAGAAACAAAGAATTGCAATTGCACGTGCAATCTTAGAAAACCCTCAAATATTAATTTTGGATGAAGCGACTTCAGCTCTTGATAATGAATCTGAAAAGCTAGTTCAGGACGCACTTGAAAAACTTATGAAAGGAAAAACTACATTTATTATCGCTCATAGGTTGACAACAATCGAAAATAGTAATAAAATAGTGGTAATACAAAAAGGAGAAATAAAAGAGGTAGGAAATCATAATGAATTAATAAGCAAAAATGGAATTTACAAAGCGTTATATAATAAAAACTTTGATATTTCTAATAAAAATTAACAAAAAATTATTGTGATTCATTTATATAAATTATATCTTATTTAAATAAATAAAAAGTTAGGAGAAAGAAATATGAAGCAAGTCAAAAGTGTCATTTTATTCCTATTGTCAGTTGTATTAGTGGCATTTGGAAGTCAAGATTCAAAAAATCCCAAAAATATAATTAAACAACTGGGAGATGAAACCAAAAAAGTTGGTGACAAAATAAAAGAAGTTAAAAAAGATGATAAAACTGATGCCAAGAAGAATGATTCAAAACAGCAGCCTACGCAACAGCAACCTACCGCAGTAGTAAATCCTGCACAGCCTCAGCAGCCTGCACCAAATATGCCGCAACAACAAGCAGCACCACAACAGCCTGTAGTAACTGATCCAAATGCACAAAATCAAATGCCAGGTGTACCAAATGAAAACGGACTTAATGGAAAAAGAGGTAACAAAAAAAATAGAAAAAATAATAATGGCTTGTATAAAGTACCTAAACATAGCCGTCTAAAAAACAATAATTCTTCTGCGGAAGTAGCGCCACAGGAAAAACCATCAAAAGTTAAATCACAAGATTCTGCTCCGAAATCAACCGGAGGAAGCAGTAGCGGATCTGGAAGCGGAAGTAGCGGAGGAGGAAATAATTCCGGAGGTTCATCGTCTGGTGGTGGAGATTCAAGCTCGTCAGAATAGACAATTATATCAGAAGTTTGTCTAACAACTTTTTACTGGGGTTAAGCAAAAATAAAATTAAATTATAAAAGAAAGGTAGTGAAATTTTAATATGTTTAGAAAGAAAAAGGAATTACAGGAAAATATAACAAAGACAAATATAGATATTTTAGTGTCTCTGCTTCCTATGTTGTTTGTTGCATTCTTTATTTATGAAACAACACCACTTCTAGTAATTTTATCAGCAGTAGGAGCTTCAGAAGCGGTAGACATAATATTTTCATTAATAATACAGAAAAATAAAGGAACATTAAAGGATCTTTCGGGAATTACAATAGGAGCTTTGACAGGGCTTGTTCTTGCTCCATTTACTCCACTTTATGTAGCAGCATTTGCAGGAGGGACAGCGACATTATTTGGAAAAGCTGTATATAGAGGGACAGATAAAAAGATTTTTAATCCAGTAATATTAGGAAAATTATTCGTATTGACGTTTTTCCCAGCTATTTTAGCCCCAAATTCACAAGCGTGGACTAATTCAGATGTGTTAAAAATTTCAGGACAGAACATGACAGGATTAGCTTCATTTATTCTAGTAGATAGAGGGATTATTGGTGAACTTTCAATAGTTGCCATGGTTATAGGAGCAATATATCTAATCTTTAGAACAAAGATAACATGGCATATTCCTGTATCATTCTTTGTTACAATCTTCTTTGGATACTATATTACAGCAGCTTATAATATTAATGTAGTAACTACTCTTGGAGAAATTATTTTTATGGGAATTTTTGTATTAACAGATAGCTTTACTACCCCTAGACATGGACTTGGAAAAGTATTTTTTGGATTTTTAGCTGGACTTTCTACAATAATATTCTGGTTTTTAGGAATTCATACTGAAGCAATTATTTATTCCGTATTAATTTTAAATCCTTTCACAAAACCTATAAATACAATATTTAAGCCAAATGTATTTGGTGTTGAATCTGTTTCTTTTGCTGAAATAATACAAGGGATTGGTTTTGCAATTATTGTAGTTTTAATTGTATTTGCAACATCTTACCTGCATACTTATGGATTTATTCCATATATTGTTTATATTTATGTTGTATACGGAATATGGCGATTATATAACAACAGATAAAAAAGGGAAGGCTTTTTATGAACTTTAACTTAAGTTTTTTAGATAAAATAGAAAAATTAAAAGATAAAAAAATAGATATTTTACAATCAGAAAATAATTTTTACCGCGGTGCAATTCCGTGGTTTTTATTATGTTCGAAAAAGAAAAAGATAATTTATATTTCCACATCCAATAGAAATTTGGAAAATTATCATGCAATGCTGGAAAATTACTATGAAATGTCAGAAAAACAAAAAGATATTTTAATGAAAAAATCTAAAACTGGCAAAAAAAATAGTAAAGAGAATATAAATAAGCTAGAAGATAAAAAAATAATTGATATTTTTGAAAATATTTCACAAAATAAGGAAGATATAACAGGAATAAATATAAGACTGCTGGATATTTTAAAAAATCAGGAAAAATTTATTTTATTTGTAAATTTACAGATTACTTTGGATATTTTTTTTGAAAAAGTTAAGTTTTTTTCCTTTGAGATTGGAAAAGAATATAGTTTTACGAAAATTGTGGAATTTCTTGTAGAAAATGGGTATGAAAATTCATATTTGATTGAGAAAAAGGGGCAGTACAGCAGACGTGGGGATATTCTTGATATTTTTCCGCCAGATTTGGAAAATCCTGTTAGACTGGAGTTTTTTGGAGATGAGCTGGAAAGTATAAGGGTTTTTGATATTGATAGCCAGATTTCTGTGGAAAAGATGGAAGAAATAAAAGTTTTTGGAAATTTGCTTTCTGGAAATAATTATGAATTGATTGAGCTTATTGATGAATTAAAGGCGGAAGATGTAACGATTGTTATTGAAAATGAGGAATTGTTGGACTATAAAATGGAAGAGTTTATTTTGCTTGACAGAAGCCGTGAGGAAACTTATCGAAAAAGGTATGAAAATCTGAAGAAAAAAAGCATTTTTGTGCAGACTAAAAATTTTTCGCAGGAGCAGATTGAGACTTTCAGGGATAAAAATAGGCTTGAAAAATTGTCAAAAATTGAAGATATTTATATTTTTACGAATAACTATGAGAAGAAAATGGCTGAATTTGGACAAATTCTGACTGAAAAGGAAAACAATCTGGAAATTGAAAAATATGAGCTGTTTGAAGGATTTATCTTTAATGACAATTCAGAAAATCTAGATACTAAAAATAGGAAAAATAATTTTATTGTGCTGACAGACAGGGAGCTTGACGGATATATTTACGAGCGAAAGAAAAAAACAGCAAAGGCTATAAAATATAAAAAAGTCAATCAGATAATCGAAGGCGATTACGTAATCCATGTTCAATATGGTGTTGGAATTTATAAAGGAATTCAGACAATGGATGAGCGGGATTATTTGAAAATTAAATATGCCGATGAGGATATTTTGTATATTCCTGTAGAAAAACTTGATAGATTGGAAAAATATGTGTCAAATGATACAGAGCCACAGTTATTCAGGCTGGGGACACGTGGATTCAAGCGGAAAAGGAAGAAAATTGAAGAGGATATTCAGAAATTTGCGGCGGAACTTATCAAAATACAGGCAAGACGGCAAAGCCAGAACGGTTTTGTCTATCAGAAGGATACTGTGTGGCAGGAGGAATTTGAAGCGAATTTTCCATTTGAGGAAACCGAGGATCAGAAAAATGCAATAAATGACGTGAAAAAGGATATGGAAAGTCCACAAATAATGGACAGGATTGTCTGTGGAGATGTTGGATACGGGAAAACGGAAGTTGCGATGAGAGCCGCATTTAAAGCGATTGACAATGGAAAGCAAGTTGTTATGGTGGCTCCGACTACGGTGCTTGCAGAACAGCATTTTGAACGATTTAAAAGAAGATTTGAAAATTATCCGATTACGATTGAGAATTTATCACGGCTTACGAAAAGTAAATCCAAGGACATTTTAAAAAATCTGAAAAGTGGAATCATTGACTTGGTTATTGGAACTCACAGGCTTTTGAGCGATGATGTGCAGTTTAAGAACTTAGGACTTTTAATTATTGATGAAGAGCAGAAATTTGGCGTAAAGGCTAAAGAGAAGCTGAAATCCCAAAGGGAAAAGCTGGATGTGCTGACATTAACTGCGACTCCGATTCCACGTACTCTAAACCTTGCGATGCTTGGAATCCGTGAAATTTCCATAATTGACACTCCGCCAACGAACAGACTTCCTATTATAACAGAAATTCTGGATTGGGATGAGGAAACAATAAAAATGGCGATACTGCGTGAACTGTCACGTGATGGGCAAGTTTTCTATATTTATAATGATGTAAAAAATATGAAGGAAAAATTGAAGGAACTGAAGGAAATGCTTCCAGACTTTGTAAAAATCGAATTTATAAATGGACAGCTTCCGCCAAAGGAAATTAAGGATAAGTTGTTGCGTTTTGAAAATGGGCAATTTGACATTCTGATTGCTTCAACAATTATTGAAAATGGAATTGATGTGGGAAATGCCAACACTATTTTGATTGAAAACTTTACTGGTTTAGGCTTATCGCAGGTGTATCAGCTGAAGGGGCGTGTAGGGCGTAGCAACAGGCAAGGATACTGTTATTTATTAAAAACGAGAAATATTACAAAGCAGGGGCGGCAAAAGGAAGAAAGCATGCTAAAAGTGGAAGGGATAAAATCAGGAGGTTTTCAAATTTCGATGGAAGACTTGAAAATACGTGGCGCTGGGGAAATTTTGGGAGACAAGCAGCACGGAACGATTGAAACTTTTGGATATGATTTATATATAAAAATGCTAAATGAGGAAATTCGTAGGCAAAAGGGCGAGTTTGTTGAAAAAATTGAAAATGTGGAAATTATTCTGGATGAAAGAGGATTCATTCCTGAAACATATATTGAAAAAGATGAAAGGCTAAATATCTATAAACGTTTTGCAATGCTGGAAACAGATAGCGAATTAACTGATTTGCTTGATGAAATTAGAGATAGATTTGGGAAAATTCCAGAACAGATGAAAAAATTTATTTTAAGCATTAAATTAAAATTATTTGCTGAAAAATACAAAATTCAGAGAATTTTTGAAATAAGAAATCATTTTGAACTGTACTTTTTGGAAAATGCACAGAAAGAGCAGGCAGAATTAAATGAAAAATTTGAGATGAAGAAAGTTATAAAAACTATTGATACAGTAAGTCCGAAAGGGAAAAATAAAGAGGAGGATACAGTTGATAATCTTGTTGTAATGAAAGTAAGAAAATTGGAGTTTTTAACTGTTGTGGAATAAATTCAAAAGGTATTCATAAACAGAAATTAGTTTTTATTTTAAAATTTTGAAATATATAAAAATTGTGGTAAAATTTATAAAAGGGGTTATTTAATTGAATAAAAATTGAGAAGGAGAAAGTGTATATGAAAAAAGTATTATTATTTCTAGCAATATTTGGTATGTTATTGTCAACTGGTATTATTTCAGCAGAAACTACTACTACATTAAAAACAGAAAAGATAAAATATCCAAAAGGAATAAAAAATGTAACATCTGTAACAGAAGTCTTTGGAAATGGACAGCAGATTACACATATTATTATAGAATTGAATGAAAAAGTAGTAAATTCACAGCTTTCAAGGGATACCTTCGCCGTATCAGGCAGAACTGTGGAAAGAGTTTATTCAAATACTCAGCCTGAAAAAACAAATATTGTTAAAGATGGAAAATATATAATTATTGAGCTAAATCCAAAAGACAAGGAAGCTTCCTTGCGTATAGAAGGCGGAGCTGAAATAGGTTTTCAAATGAGAAAGGCAACTTCCAAAATAACACAAAAAGAAGATATTTTATTCACAAATGGAAAAAAAATGGAAAAAAGCATTGCAATATTTGAAAATAACAAAACAAAAAATTTAGTTGTAGAAAATTTTAAGCAATTTGTATTTAAAGATCCAAGAACTGGAACAAGTGTTAAATATAATTTGTATATTCCAAAAAATTTTGACAGAAATAAAAAATATCCACTTGTACTGTTTATGCACGACATGGGTGTTTTAAGTGAAGATACGAAAACTACACTTCTACAGGGAAATGGAGCAATTTCTTTTGCGACACCTGAAGAACAGGCAAAACATGAGGCATTTGTACTAGCTCCACAATATTCTAGACAAGTTGTTGATGACAATGGTGATATTACAAGTGATCTGGAAGCAACTGTCAATCTAGTAAGAGAATATCTTCCTTCCAGATATAATATTGATACTAAGAGAATTTACGCCACTGGACAGTCAATGGGTGGAATGATGGCAATTGTTATGAATTCCAAATATCCTGATTTGTTTGCCGCTTCATATCTAGTCGCATGCCAATGGGATGACAAGGAAACCGCGCCAATGGCAAAAAATAACTTATGGATTTTAGTTTCTACGGGAGATGCAAAAGCTTATCCTGGAATGAATGCCATAACAAATGAACTTACAAAAATGGGAGGAACTGTGACAAAAGAAACATGGAAGGCTGACTATACAGAAGGACAGTTTCTAGAAAGTACAAGAATACTTGCCGCACAAAAATCAAATATAAAATATACAACACTTGAAAAAGGGACAAATCCATACTTGCCAAAAGATGCCAATCCAGGCTCTGAACATTCAGGAACTTGGAAAGTAGCTTATAGCATACCTGGCATTAAAGACTGGATGTTTTCTCAAACGAAGCAGTGAACAGCGTTAAAGAATTTTAAATAAAAATTTGAAAGCGAGAAATAAAAAGTGGAAGAATTAAGAGAAGTATTGAAAACTGAAGATTTAACACAAACTGAATACCAAGGCAGAACTTTTGAAGTATTAATAAAATCATTTAAAACACATAAAAAGTTTTTATTTCCAGCTTTTGTATTGTTTGGAATTAATGGATATGTATTAAAAAACTTTATTGTGTTTCACACAATCAGCAAAGAAGAACTAATTACAAGTTTTTTAATTACAGTGGCAATTGAGTTTATACTAAGTTTATTTCAAAATAGTGTTATAAGCAAAATTAGAGGGAAAAATGAACTGGATAAAACTAATTTAATATTTAAGTCCATTGTTCTAAGTATAATAATGACTTCAATAAATTTTAGTATTCTTATGATGAGCAACAACTTGGCATCCTCTATAATTACAATTGTGCTTGCACTCTGTTTTTCATATTTCAGACAAGTTTATCTATCTAGAGACCTTAATTTTTTTGAATCTATTGAAGAAAATTTTAAACTTCTAGATGGAAATAGAAAAAGGATTATTATACCTTTTATTGTTGTTAATATAATTTTTTATATTTTATCTTTCATTTTTCTCGTATTCGCTGTAATAATTGGAAATTATTCAACAGACGCTAGTTCAGAGCTGATGGTAATAGTCATTTTAGTTCTGTTTAAACTGGCAGATGGAATAAATGAATTTTACAGAAAAATTTTAGCAAGTATAATTTTCTTAAATGTAGAAGATAATCAATAAATCAAATGAAAAATTTAGAAAGGAGACGCTATTGACTTTTAGTTATTTTAGCCCTATTCATATAGAAACTTTTATTGTTTCAATTTTATTTTGCATATTTTTATTCTATATTCCAAAATTTTTTAAGAATATAGATATAAAGAAATATTCAATATTTTTAGGATATTTTTTGTTAACATTTAAAATAGTTGATTCGATTTATAGGCTGATGTATCAGAATGAACCTATAACCAATGTTACACCTGTGCATCTTTGTAATTTTGCAGCAATTTTTGCAGGATTGTATTTAATTTTTAGAACAAAATTTTTATATAATGTAGTTTATTATTTAACTTTTGGGCCAGTATTGGCACTAATTCTGCCTGGGATAATTTACTATCATGACAACTATTATGTCTATATTTTTATGATAATGCATGCACTTATTGTATTCACAGCTTTTTTTGGATATGAGTATCTAGATGAAAGACCTACAAAAAAAGGATTTATTCAATCAATAATCGCATTACTTCTTATATTTCTTTATGCGTTTATCTACAACTTTATCTTTAAGGAAATAAATGCAATGTTTTTAAAAAGTCACATTATTCCACAAGTGAAGTTTATAAATCCTATCTGGTTATATGATATTGTTCTGATTTCTACAATGATTTTTTTAGAATTTTTGTTATATTTGCCAGTTATGAAAAGAAAAGTTTAATATGAATTTTTGGAAAAGTTTTAAAAAATAAGAAGAAAGAAAAGTACACCACTGATATTAGTATTATTATGTATCTATAATTTTAGTATTTTAGGTGTACTTTTTTATTAAAAAATTTTATTCAGTTTCAGATTGAGCTGCACTTTCCTGCTCAAATTTTTCCAAAATAACTTTTGTTATTTCAGCACGAAGTTCAGGTTTAATTGGATGAACTATGTCCTTAAATTCTCCATTTGGCATTCTTCTTGATGGCATTGCCACAAACAATCCGTTTTGTCCATCGATTATTTTTAATCCATGAATTACAAAACTTTCATCAAACGTGATGTCAGCATAAGCTCTTAATCTCTCATTGTTCTCTGTTTGTTTTCCAATTCTAATACGAATATCAGTTACTTTCATAAGTCTTCTCCTTGTTTGTATAAATTTATCTTCCACTATAATTATACCCTATTTATCCTAAAAAACAAGAGATAAAACAATATTTCCTCATAATTATCCAATTATTTCAACATATTCGTCAATAAGTTCTTTTTTAAGGCTTTCAGGTGGCAAATCCAAAACTTTTACCTTTATATTCTTGTTAAAATACTTTATGTCAAAAATATCGCCTTTTTTTACATCATAAGAAGATTTTTTCTGCTCTCCGTTTACAGCAATGTTTCCATTATCTGCCAATTCTTTTGCCACTGTTCTTCTTTTTATAATTCTTGTTACTTTTAAAAATTTATCTAAACGCATTTTTCCCCCTCTATTTTATTACTTTATATTTTTCATTCCTTCGTACCATGCTGTATTTGTTTCCACAAATCCAACATTTGGGTTTTCTTTCAAGAAAAGACCTCTTACTTTACTCTTCTTGTCACTGAAAATATGTGGATTATCAGTTGTTGATTTAGCTAAAAGAGCCTTCTTGATTTTTTCCTGATCCTCTTTTGCCAAAGTTTTTGTATTAAATACGATTGGACCGTTATAAACTGGAATTGATTTTATAACTGTAAAGCTTTTTCCAGCATAATCTCCAAATGGTGCAACTGCCCCTTTTTTCACTTTATATGTGGCTCCTGAATTAAAGTCTTTTCCAGCAGTCAGCTCATAAATTGTGAATGATTTTGGAATAGCAAATGTTGCAACATCGACATCTCCTTTAAATAATAGAACTTGTGCTCCAGGATGCGAATTTCCAAACATAACTTTTGAAAATACTTTATTTCCAAGCACTTCATCCGTATTTTTTAATCCAAATTCTTTTACAATGAAATTAGCTGGTATCTTAAATCCAGATGTTGAGCTGTTTGTAACAAATCCCATAGACTTACCTTTTAACTTCTTCAAGTCAAATCCATCTCCAGAACGGTATTGATTAGCATCTTCTGCTCTAACTGCAATAAAGCTGTAATAACGTGCATCTTCTAATGTCCCACTTTCTCCAGCATTTGTAAGCACAGCCTCAATATCCTTTGTTCTCTGTCTAGCATTCAAATATGCTTCGGCTCCTATATATGCAATCTGAGACTGTCCAGAAACAATATTCTCAACTGTAATATTATAGTCAGTCGTTGTAACAATTTCAACTTTTTTCCCAGTTGCTTCCTGCACAACCCGTGCAAACTCTTCACGTGATTTTTTCAACGAATCATTAGTTTCATTTGGTAAAAATACAATTTTGATTGTATCGTTTTTCTTGCCACAACTAATAGTAAACAGCAAGATTGCTAATAATAATAAACTTCTTAAAATATTTTTTTTCATAAATACCTCCTAAATAGTACAAATAAAATATAGTTTATTATAACATTTGTCATTTGCATAGTCAATTCTCTATAAAAATAAGTTTAATAATTTAGTCTAATAATAAACTATCTTTTCAAAAATCTCCCCAACCGAAAAACTCCTAACTTCCCTTTCTCCAGCCTCATTTTGTTCCATTAAAACTTCGATTTCTCCATCTTTATTAATATTATGTGCAATTCCTGAAACAACTTCATTTCCAAATTTTAACTCAATTCTTTTGCCTTTCAGATAGTTTATTTTATTTATTTTATCCAAAATATTTTCCCATAATCCATTTTCCAGCTGTTTACATAATATTTGAAACTCTGAAACAATATTTTTTATAACTTCATCAATTTGATATTTCTTATTTGTTAATTGTGTCAATGAAATTGCCTTATTTTGTAAGTTTTCTGGCAATATGTTATTCACATTTATCCCAATTCCAACAATATAGACATTTTCTGTTTTTTCCAGCAAAATACCGCATAATTTCTTGTTTTTCAAATAAACATCATTTGTCCATTTAAATTTATATTCTAAATTTTCAATTTTCTTTAATCCATTTATTGTTGCAAGACCGGCAATCAAAGGTAATTTTAAATAATTCTCGATTTCCCAGTCATCCCTTTCCTTTAAAAAGAAACTAAAAAGCGCCATTCCATCCATAGATACCCAGTCATTCTGTCTGCGTGCCTTCCCATGAGTCTGCATTCTAGCAGAAATAACATCAAATTCTTCATGACTTTTGTGATTTCTTCGTAAATACTCGTTTGTCGAATCAAGTTCATCAAATTTATATAGATTTATATTTTCTTTCATTTTTTCTCCTAAATTTATTCTAATACCATTTCCCATTTATCCTAAACTCCGTTTAAAATAGAAATAATTTTTTATAATATAGTTGTTTAACAGCTAATTTATAATCATTCAATTAAATTGTTTTTTATTATTTTTTATATATCTTGATTAATAAATATTTTTTCATTTTTATTTTCGTAGGATTGCTCATTGCCGCAAATCCTACCACCTATGGCTAGTCTACGACATTTCTCTGCACTGACAACTCGCTACACTCAAACAGTTTTGTCAGCACAGAAAAATTCTTCGATGGATTATTTATACTAGACTTTTTTTGACGAAAATTATATTTTAATTATTTAAAAATACATATAAAAAATCACTCTCACTAAGTATAAAATTTTAGATTAATGAGAGTAATAATTTTTTATCTGAATATTATTAAAAGAACTCCAGCAGCAACGGCTGATCCAATTACACCTGCTATATTTGGTCCCATTGCATGCATTAACAGAAAGTTTTTGGGATTTTCTTCCTGCCCTAGTTTCTGTACAACTCTTGCCGCCATTGGAACTGCTGAAACCCCTGCTGCTCCAATCATAGGATTTACTTTTCCTTTTGTGAGTTTGTACATTATTTTCCCAAACAGCACTCCTCCTACTGTCCCAAAAGAAAATGCAATTAACCCAAGAATAATAATTTTTATTGTTACCAGACTCAAAAAATGCTTTCCGTCAGCAGTTGCTCCAACAGTCATTCCAAGTACTATTGTAATACAGTATAACATGGCTCCTCTTGCATGTTCAACTAAATTTGAAACAACTCCAGCCTCCTTTATAAGATTTCCGAGCATTAACATTCCGATTAATGGAGCTGATGATGGAACTAGAAGAATAACAATAATTGTTACTGCAATTGGAAAAATTATTTTTTCTCTTTGACTTACAAATCTGAGCTGTGTCATTTCCACCATTCTTTCCTTTTTTGTTGTCAAAAGTTTTATAATTGGAGGTTGAATTACAGGAACTAAAGCCATATATGAATAGGCTGCGATAGCGATTGATCCTAGTAAATGTGGTGCCAGTTTTGTTGTCAAGTAGATGGCTGTAGGTCCGTCAGCTCCTCCAATAATTCCAATTGAAGCTGCCTCTTTTCCAGTCAGTCCCAGTAAAATTGCTCCAATAAATGCTATAAAAATTCCAAGCTGTGCAGCCGCTCCTAGCAGCAGACTTTTTGGATTTGCAATTAGCGGTCCAAAATCAGTACTTGCTCCTATTGCCAAAAATATTAGCGGTGGATAAATACCTAATTTTACTCCTTGATATAGATAGTATAAAAGTCCACCTTTTTCCATAAGCCCTTCATTTGCAACAGCAGGCAAATTTGCGAGCAGCATCCCAAAGGAAATAGGAAGCAATAGATAAGGTTCATATTGTTTTTTTATCGCCAGATACAACAAAATTAGCGAAATTATTATCATTATAATCTGTCTTCCAGTTATCATTGATATTCCTGTTGTTCCATAAAGAATTTTTAGTAATTCCATTTGAAAACCATTCCTTTCTTTAAGGTTTTTAGTAATTTATTAGATTTTTATATTTTAAGACAATACCACTAAAATATCATCAGTATTTACTGTATCACCCTTTGCCACTCTAATTTCGCTTATAGTTCCATCACAAGGCGCTACAATTGGATTTTCCATTTTCATAGCTTCTAATACCACGACTTCATCTCCTGCTTTTACCTTTTGTCCAGTTTTTGCTTTCACATCTACTATAAGTCCTTGCATAGGGGCTTTTATTACTTCACTTCCTTCAGTTTCCTTTTGTAAAGGTGGATTTTCATTCTTGCTTACGTCTTGCTTACTGTCTGAACTGGCTGAAGTTTCAATAGTTCCTTCTTTTTCTGAAACATCTTCCACTTCTACTTCGTAAACTTTTTCTCCGATTCTAATTTTATACAGTTTAATCATTTTTTCTGTACTCCTTTGTATTTCAGATTTTATTTTATTTCCCTAATATTTTTTATTCTTATACGGCTATCCTTGTTATCTCCAGCCGCTTCAATCAAAGCTGCCATCATTGCTGCCAGCATAGTTTCATCTTTTATTTTTTCCATATTAAATTTTTGTTCACTATCTAATTTTTGCTGCTTTTCCAGAATTTTACCATCATTTCTTTTTTTATTCTCAATATCTGCATTTTTTTCCTCATAGGCTGAAAAATATTTAAAAAATGACAATACAAATGAAATCAAAAATAATATAAAAAAAACAATCAGCATACTGACAACAGTTATATAAATGGCATCTGCAAAAGTTACAGCCGAATTTCCAAATAAAATACTTTTCATATTTTAAATTATTCCTTTCAATTTTTTGAATTGCTAAATTTAAACAGTTTCTGCATATTACTTTATTTCGTAATAACTATCAAATTTTTCCTTTTGCGAGAGTTTCATTTTATTTCTCAAATGAACCATATCACTTACAATTCTTTCTTCTATATGGCTTAAATTGTCCCAATCTATAAGATTTTCTGCATCACGTGTCTTATTTATTTCCATATCAAGTTCCGATATTTTTTCAAGCAATGCTTTTTTGTTCCATCTTGTATTTTCATACCATTCCGTTATTTCCTTTAATTTTGTCTTGAAGTAATCTATATCTAAGTTCATTTTTTTCACCTCTCTTTTTAAACTGCCTATTCTATTATATTTCAATTTTTATTTCTAAAAACTTTTAAAAAACGACATCAATATTCTGAATACTAATTTTCTCTTCCGAGTTTTTTTCTTCGTACTTTTCTTTCAGGTAATCTTTTGCAATCTGTGGAAAACATGCGTATGTTAGAACATCTTCATCAGATTTTGCCAGACTTCCTATTTCATTCTTCATTGTGTCATATTCATTTTGTAGTAAATCGGCAGGCCTTCCAGTAAATATTTCATCATTTCCAATTATAACCGCCTTAATTTCGTCCGAAATTTTTACAGGCGATTTCCCATACATTCCTTTTACATAATCTTTAATTTCCTTTGGAATCATCTTGTATCTCTGTCCTGTCAAAACATTAAATACCGACTGTGTCCCAACCATCTGGCTCATCGGCGTTACTAAAGGTGGATAACCTAGGTTTTTTCGGACTTTTGGAATTTCACGAAGCACATCTTCATATTTATCTTCCGCTCCTTGTGCCTTCAGCTGTGACAAAAGATTTGAGAGCATTCCGCCAGGAAGCTGATATTCCACAATGCTTGGCTCTACAGCAAGAGCCTTAGGATTCATTGTTCCATTATCAATATATTTTTTTCTTATAGGTTTAAAATACTCTGCGACTTCCTTTAAAAGTTCAAGATTTAACCCTGTATCGTATTTCGAGCCTTGCAAGGTTCTAACAAGCGATTCCGTAGGCGGCTGTGAAGTTCCGCTTCCAAAAGGTGAAATTGCCGTATCCACAATATCCACTCCAGCTTCAATAGCTTTTAATGTACTCATTCCCGCTAGTCCCGCCGTTGCGTGAGTATGCAGTTCAAGAGGTATATTCAAAATCTCTTTCAGTTCACTTACAAGTTCGTAAGCCACATTTGGAAGCAAAATTCCTGACATATCCTTTATAGCAATAGAATCTGCCCCCATACTCTGCATTTCCAAAGCCAGTTTCTTATAGTATTCTATCGTATGAACAGGACTAATTGTATAACAGATAGCAAGCTGGCTATGTCCTCCATATTTTTTTGTACTTTCTGATGCCTGCCTTATATTTCTTGTGTCATTTAAAGCATCAAATGTACGAATTATATCAATTCCATTTTTTATTGAAAGTTCTACAAATTTATCTACAATATCATCTGCATAATGCCGATAACCAAGTAAATTTTGTCCTCTCAGCAACATCTGAAGTTTTGTATTTTTAGCTCTTTTTCTGATTTCTCTTAATCTTTCCCACGGATCTTCATGCAAAAATCTGATTGCTGCATCATAAGTTGCTCCGCCCCAGACTTCCATTGCATAATACCCAACTTTATCCATAGTTTCTATTATTGGAAGCATTTCGGCAGTAGTCATTCTTGTCGCCATAAGTGACTGATGTCCGTCCCTTAACGATGTTTCCGTTATTTTTACCTTTCCCATAAAAACCTCCATATTTTAGTAAACATTTAAAAATTGTTATAAAACAGACAGTTAAGCATATCCCAAACTTTTAAAATCTAAATGAAAATTAAATAATTAATATTCGTTGTTTGAACATTACCGAACTGTCTATCGCTGTATTTATTCAAAACGTGATGGCCCTGCATTTACAATATGTTCTGGCATATTAGGATATTTTGTTGCAAAATTTTCTCTAAACATTTTTGCCAGTTTTCTTGCAGCTGCTCCATATGCTTCTTTATTTGCCCAAGTGTCTACTGGATTTAAAAGTTCACTTGGAACATTTGGACAATATTGTGGAATTTCTAGATTGAAAATATCATCATGTCTGTATTCAACTTCATCCAGTTCTCCATTTAACGCTGCAGTTACCATTGCTCTTGTGTATTTTAAGTTCATACGGTTTCCAACACCGTAAGGTCCGCCAGACCATCCTGTATTTATTAAAAATACCTTTGTATTGTGAAGTTCTATTTTTTTACCTAGCATTTCTGCATAAACTAACGGATCTAATGGCATAAACGGTTCTCCGAAGCAAGTTGAGAATGTAGGCTGCGGTTCTGTAATTCCACGTTCTGTTCCAGCAAGCTTAGAAGTAAATCCTGTCACAAAATGGTAAATTGCTGCATCTTTTGAAAGTCTTGAAACAGGCGGTAAAACTCCAAATGCATCTGCTGTCAGAAATATTACAACGCTTGGAATCCCTCCAATCCCTGGAATTTGTGCATTTTTTATATGATTAATCGGGTAGCCAACTCTCGTATTTTCTGTCAAGCTCTTGTCATAAAAGTCAAATTCACGTGTTTTTGGATTCATTACAACATTTTCCACAAGGCTTCCAAATTTTATTGCATTGTAAATATCAGGCTCATGTTCTGGATCAAGATTTATACATTTAGCATAGCATCCTCCCTCAAAGTTGAAAATGCTGTGATCAGACCATCCGTGTTCATCATCTCCAATTAACTTACGGTTAGGATCTGTTGAAAGTGTAGTCTTCCCAGTTCCAGAAAGTCCAAAGAATACCGCAGTATGTCCAGTTCTTGGATCCATATTAGCAGAACAGTGCATAGGAAGTACATCAATTTCTGGCATTACAAAGTTCATTATTGAAAATACGCTTTTCTTAATTTCTCCAGAATACTCTGTTCCACAAATAATACCGACTCTTGCTTCGTAATCAATAATTATTGCAGCCGAAGAGTTTATACCGTCAATTTTGGCATTACATTTAAATCCTGGTGCTGCAATTATTGTAAAGTCAGAATGCCCATAATCCTTTAGCTCTTCTTCTGTTGGACGGATTAAAAGCTGATGTATAAATAAATTTTGGCTAGCACGTTCATTTATTATTCTAAATTTTCGTCTGCAAGTTGGATCTGCTCCTGCCATTCCATCAAATATGAAAATTTCACGATTTTGCAAATATGCAATCAGCTTGTTATAAATAGAATCAAATTTTTCTTTTTCAATAGACTTATTTACATTTCCCCAGGCAATTCTATCATGAATACCAGCGGTATCAACAATATATTTGTCTTTAGGTGAACGCCCTGTATATTTCCCTGTTGTTACAACTAAAGCTCCTGTTTCAGACAGTGTACCTTCCTTACGACTTAATGCATGCTCAATAAGTTCAGAAGGCGTTAAATTCCTGTAGATTTTTGCCACATTTACAATTCCTAATTTCTCAAGATCCTTTGTCAATTTTTTCATATTGCTTCCTCCATATTTCAGAAAATTTTAGTAATATTTTTATCATAAATTATAATATTAATTGCGACATTTTTCCAAGATTCTTTTATAAAAAACAAAAAATCCCTACTATAGCAGTAGGGAAATACAAAATAATATTAGTTTTAAATATTTAAATTTTGAATTTATCGGGATAATATTAAAATTTTAACAATATTTTCTAAAACAATTTCAATAAAGCTAAAAATATATCAAAAAATTACAATTTATAGCTTATATTTTTTAAAAATATACAACAAATATTGAATTTGTCATACATGACTTTTATTATTTTACTATATAATTGTCTCAAATTGTATTCAACATTATTTTCTCCCTACATTAATATTATCCCACATTTTTCCTAAAAGTCAATAATTTTTATAAATTTTTAATTAAAAGATTATTCTACGAAAGATTAAATTTGTTATAAAGATAAAATATAATTGAATCTTTTTTTATCATAAAATTCTGTTTAAATATAACAATTACAATTTTAGGTTATACTTTAAAAAAGTGTTATAATATTCTTCAAGAAGTCAATAAATTATAAAGTATCCTCATCCAATTTAGGAATTTTTTTCATTTCTTTTTTCAAAATAACCACCGATACAATAAATGCTATCAAGTCTGCTATTGGAAATGCGAACATAATTCCATCAACTCCCATAAAGTACGGTAAAATTATAAGTAGCGGCAATAATGATATAATTTGTCTTACAAGCGATAGAACAGCCCCTTGGAATGCCCTTCCAATTGATGTTAAGAACAATGTAATTGCAGCTTGAATACCGTTTAGGAATATGAAAAATAAAAATACTTTCATATATTTTGTCCCGTATTTAAAGTAAAGTTCACTTCCACTTCCAAATACAGAAATTATCTGTACAGGAAAAATTTGGAATATCGCAAATGCTACTATTGAAATAACAAAAGCGGCTTTTAATGTCAAATTTAATATTTCACGGACTCTCGTATATTTCCTTGCCCCATAGTTGTATCCTGCAATAGGCTGTGCTCCCTGAGTCAGTCCCAATACAATCGCTATAAATATAACATTTATTTTCATAACAATTCCAGCAACAGCAATTGGAATTTCACTTCCATAAATGGATTTTGCCCCATATATCTTTAGCAGATTATTTGTTACAATTTGTATAATTAAAGCAGAACATTGAAAAATAAAAGGCGATGTCCCCAATGCAAATAAAATCCCTATTTCTCGTATTCTTATCTTAAAATCCCTTAACTCAAATTTTACGCTTTTAAATCTGAAAAAATACAAAGCTAGCATAATTGCTGATACAAACTGCCCAATTACAGTTGCCCAAGCCGCACCATCCATTCCCATATCAAATCCAAACATAAATAACGGATCTAATATAGTATTTACAAGCGATCCAATAACTATCGCAAGCATCGAATAAAAGGCATTTCCATCAGCTCTTACCAAAGGGTTTGCCCCTATTGAAAATAATAAAAATGGTATCCCTAAAGATGTAATCCGAGTATATTCAATAGCATAGTCAAAAATCTGATTTGTCGCACCAAATGCTGTTAACATAGGCTTTAAAAAGATATTAATCAATATGCATAATATAATCCCGCCTAAAAGAAGCATTGTTACTGCCGTTCCTGCTACACTTTTTGCTCTTTTTGGACGTTTTCTCCCTAATTCTAGATTAAAGTTCGTAGCCGCCCCAACTCCCGTCATAAGTCCAATCGCAAGACAAATTGTTGTAAGCGGAAAAGCCACATTTGTAGCCGCATTTCCCAAAAATCCAATTTTCTGCCCAATAAAAATCTGGTCTACAATATTATAAAGTGCATTTACAAGATTGGCAATAATTGCTGGCACTGCAAGTGAAACTAGCAATTTTGGGATTGATTCTGTACCAAATCTCATTTTTTTGTTATCTGCTAAGGTGTTTTTTTCTTTTATACTTTCTTCCATTTCTCTCCTCTTCCTTTAATTTGAACTATATTTACAAAGTTTTGAATTTTTTAAATATTTTTATCAAATTATATTTTATTTTTTCAAAACTGTCTTAACAAAATTTTACTAGTTCGTTTCAAAATTATGTATGTTTTATTATACTATATGAAAAATTATATTTCAAATTTTTTGAAAACAAAAAATATGCCATTAACTTATATCCAAAGATATAGGTATTCTGACATATATTTGTATCCTCTCTAAAGCAAACTGATTCAAATTAGATAAAACTAGTGTTCATAATTTTGAAATTTTATTTTTCTGTTATTTTGTAATAGCTGTCTTTATTTCTTCAACTTGCTTTTGAATTGTAGCAAGTCCTCCTGATACAAGATACCAGTTTTCGGCATCTAAAGCTACCACCTTATTATTTTTTCCAGCATTAGTTTTCGCAACTAATTCATTTTTCAGTACATCTCCACCATTTTTGCTTCCTCCTGCAATTTTAGTTCTGTCAACATAAAATATTATGTCAGGATTCTTTTCAGCAATGTATTCGTAGTTTATTTCCTGTCCATGTGTAGAAGCCTTTATACTGTCATCAATATTTTTTAATCCTAAATCCGTGAAAATAAATCCAAATCTTGAATTTGCACCAAAAGCACTTATTTTCCCATCATTTGTCAAAGTAACTAGTGCTTTTTTGTTGTAATTTTTTGCTATATTTTTTATATCATTTATTTCAGAATTAATTTTTGCTATCTGTTCGTCAGCTTCTTTTTCTTTTCCAAAAATACTTGCTATTTTTTTAGCATTTTCGTTTGAACTTGAAATAAAGTTTTTTGTATCAGTTTCTAAAAATATAGTTGGGGCTATTTTACTTAGTTCATCGTAAAATTTAGTCTGTCTTCCGCTTATTATTATCAAATCTGGCTTAAATTCACTTATTTTTTCCAAATTTGGCTCTTTTACGTCTCCAGCGTCAACTGCACCTTGTGCATACTGTTTCAATCCTTCTGGCACATTTGAAGCGGGTAGTGCCAATTCAGGCTTTACTCCTAAAGTTCCTATCACATCTAGTGCCGCATAATCAAATACAGCAACTTTTTTAGGATTTTCAGGCACTTTTACATCGCCTTTCACAGTGGAAATAGTCAGCTGTTTTCCATTTCCAGCCTTTTCATTTCCAGATTTTGAACATCCCACAATGAATATAATGCTTAATGCTATTAAAACCAAAATTTTTCCTGTTTTTTTAATCATAATATATACCTCCATTTTTTATTTTATATAATTTAATAATACAAACAGAATTTTCTGTTTTCTATTTCATAAATTGGTATCTCCATTCCGTATATGTCCTTTAGGACTTCATTTTTCATAATTTCTTCTGTATTCCCGTGTCTAATCATTTTCCCATCTTTAAGTGCCACAATGTAGTCTGAATAGCTTGCAACAAAGTTAATATCATGTATTACTACTATAATTGTTTTCCCTCTTTCATCTACAAGATTTCTCAAAATTTTCATTATTTGTACCGAATGTTTCATATCCAGATTGTTTAAAGGTTCATCTAAAAAGATATATTCTGTATCCTGAGCAATAACCATCGCAATATATGCCATCTGCCTTTGACCCCCGCTCAGTTCATCAATAAACCTGTTTTCCAAATTTTTCAGTCCCATATATTTTATAGCCTGCTCTACTTTTTCTTCATCTTCTAAAGTAAGTTTGCCTTTTGAATAAGGATACCTTCCAAAACTAACCAGTTCCTTTACAGTCAGCCTTATATTCAGATGATTTGACTGCTTCAAAATTGAAAGCACTTTTGCAAGTTCCTCTGTCCTCCATTCTTCTAAATTTTTATTTTCTATAACCACATTTCCTGAATCTCTTGACAATGTTCTTATTATTATGGAAAGAAGTGTACTTTTACCAGCACCGTTGCTTCCAATAAAAGATATTATTTTTTTCTTTGGCAATTCTAGACTTACATCCGATAGTATTTCCTTTTCGCCGTATTTTTTAAATATATTATCAACTTTTATCATAACCATACTCCCTTGCAATATTTTCAAATTCATTTAAAATCAACCAGTTTTTAAGCCTGGTTTCTTGTAATAAGGTAAATAAAGTAAATTCCGCCAATAAAATCTATTATTACATTTATTGTCGCCGAAAAATTCAATAATCTTTCAACCATGAACAGGCTATAGATTAATGCTATATTTCCTATAAGAAAAGCGATTATTATCATTATTCTGTGTTTATAGCCTTTTACAACTTCCCGTGCCAGACTTGCCACTAAAAGTCCTAAAAATGTTACAGGACCCACAAGCACAGTTGACACCGATATTAACACTGAAATCACAATCATCTGTTTTCTTATCAGCCTTTTACAATTAATTCCCAAATTAATAGCATGATCTTCTCCAAGTGATAAAACATTCAGCCTTTTCAAATCAGGTATTATTGATATTATGCAAAAAATTATCAAAACAAGGCATATTCCAACCAGTTTTATATTAATTGCGCTGAAACTTGCAAACATTTTCCCTTGTAATACAAGAAATTCATTAGGGTCTAGCATCATCTGCATAAAATTGGAAAGACCATTGAAAAATCCACCAAATATTATTCCAATCAAAACTAGAAAATATATATTTTTCATTTTTCCGTTAAAGAGAAATACATATAATAGAAGAGAAGCTCCCACCATTATAATTCCCGAAATAAAAAATTGAAATGTGTCAGTCATCATAGCAAGCTGTCTACTTCCAAAAAAATACACGACAACAGTCTGAATAAACATATAAAGCGAATCCAACCCCATAATTCCCGGCGTTAAAATCCTGTTACCAGTTATCGTTTGAAACACTATCGAAGAATATCCAATTGAAAAACTTACAATCGCAATCGCAAGAACCTTTAAAGCCCGCCTTGGTAAATTAAAGCTCATATTGTCAAAAGTTAATCCAAATAATATGAATAACAACATCCCTAAAAGAGAGAGTGCCATTAAAATTAGTATTTTTTTAACTTGACTACTTTCACTTAAATTTTTAATTGGCATATTTATACCTCCTAAAAATAAGAATCAAGAATATCAAACTTCCAACAATGCTCATAATAACACTTATAGACACTTCATAAGGATACATCACAATTCTTCCTGCAATATCACAGATTAATACGAATAATGCTCCTAAAATTGCCGTATCTGGAAGAGATTTTTTCATGTTATCCCCCTTATAAATACTCACAATATTTGGAATAATCAGCCCTACATAAGGAATTGTCCCTATTGTAACGACAATGGAAGCTGTTATTACCGACACTATTATCAGCCCTATAAATGTAATTTTTTCACGATTTAGCCCTAAATTAGCCGAAAAATCCTTTCCTATTCCTACAATCGTAAACTTATCCGTGTAAATATATGCCAGCACCAAAAACGGAATTCCAATATAAATCAATTCATACCTTCCTTTTACAACTAAAGCAAAATTCCCTTGCATCCACGAGCCTATATTCTGAATTAAGTCAAATTTATAAGCCACAAAGCCTGTAATTGAATTTACTACATTTCCAAGCATTATCCCAATTAATGGTATCATTACAACATTTTTTATTTTCATTTTGCTCAAAACCTTCATAAAAAGCATAGTTCCAAAAAGTGCAAATATAAAAGCAACTGTCATTTTTAAAAGAGTTGACTTATCTCCCAAAAATATAAGGGAAATCATTATCCCAAACTTTGCCCAGTCCATAGTTCCTATTGTCGAGGGAGATACAAATTTATTGCTACTTATCGTCTGAACAATTATTCCCGCTATTCCAAGGCTTGCTCCTGTAACAAGGATACTGACTAGTCTAGGAATTCTGCTTATTATAAGAAGTTGTGTCTCTTTTCCCAAAAGTAAGTTTTCAAGAGTAAATTTCTGGACTCCTGTCAATAATGAAACAATTGAAAGTATTACTAAAATTATTATTAAAAAAATAATATTTTTATTATTTCCTTTTATTTTTGTCACCTCCATAATTTCTCTAAATCAAAAGAATTAAAGTTCCAACTGTAATTCCTATCAATCCTGCAAATGATTTAATATTCAACTTTTCCTTAAATGCAACATACGAAAATGCCACAGTAAACAAAATGCTCAATTTATCAATAGCAACTACAACGCTAGCTTGTCCATCCTGCAATGCCCGATACATTGTAAGCCATGATAATCCTGTTGTAATTCCCGATAAAACCAAGAATATAAATGTTTTTTTATCTATATTCTTTACTTCTATTTGCTTTTTCGCTGTAAAAACTACAATCCAGGCCATTACAAGTACAACAACCGACCTTATTGCTGTTCCATAATTTGACTCTATTCCAGTAATTCCAACTTTTCCCAGTATTGAAGTAAGAGCAGCAAATACTGCTGATAAGATAGCATAAAATAACCATGATTTTTTACCAGTATTTTCATAACTAGTATTTTCTTTTTTTTCTATCATAAGATATGTTCCTGTACCAATCATCAAAATACCTACGATTTTTATTACCGTTAACGCTTCTCTTAAAAATAAAAATGCTAAAATCATTGTTAATACTGTACTCGATTTATCAATTGGAGCAACTTTATTCACATCTCCAACCTGAAGTGCCTTAAAATAGCATAGCCACGATAACCCTGTCGAAATTCCTGAAAGGATAAGAAAAGTTAAGGATTTTAATGTTAGCTCACTTTCATAACCTTTAGTCATAAAAGCCATAAAACCTGCAAATATTACAATTATTACTGTCCTTATAGCTGTTGCAACATTCGAATCAACATTTTTTACTCCTATTTTTGCCAAAATTGCCGTCAATCCTGCAAATATAGCCGAAGCAAATGCAAATACAATCCACATTTCTATGTCTCCTTTTTCCCTTTAACTCTGAATATATCTTACTCCCAAAATTTGACAAAATTATGACATTTTTACAAAAAAAGAAGCAGAATCCCAAAATTCTACTTCCAAACACAATAATCCATTTCACTGAATTTACAAATTAATAAACTCTATTCTCATCCTTATCTTTACAATACACAGTTTCAATAAAATTATAGTCAATCCTCTTAAAAATTTTATCAATTCTTCAAAATCGCAATTAAAAGCGAAATATCATTATAAGTAACTCCACTAATTCTGCTAGCCTGCCCAATCGTTTCAGGCTGTCCATATATAAGCCCAGAAATAGCGATATTGCTAAGTCCTTTTACGCTTTCATAGTCAAAATCCTTTGGAATTATCATTTTTTCCAGTTTTTTAAATTTCTCAATCTGTGCCTTTTCCCTTTCAATAAATACGTTATATTTCGCATTTATTTCCACTTGCTCCTTCGCTAAATCCGACAATTTCACAGTTTCCACAAATTCACTTAAATTATTATAGTTAATTTCTTTTCTCGCAAGAAATTCAAAAGCTGAAACAGGGCTGTTCATGCTATTTTTACTAGTTTTTTCAATTTCCGTACTTTCAGATTGATTTTGTTTTTCTACAATTTCAAGTAATTTTTCATTATTTTCCTTAGTCGGATAAACCGTAATTCCTTTCAATCTTTCAACTTCATTTTCAATTTCCTGACACGTATTTTCAAGTTCGGTTAATTTTTCAGCATTTAATAACCCAATTTCCTTCGATTTTTCCAAAAGTCTTATAAAAATGTTGTCTTGACGCAAAGTCAGTCTGTATTCAGCTCTTGAAGGCAGTACACGATAAGGCTCTGGTGTTTTTTTATTTATTATATCGTCTATCAAAACACCGATATATCCCTCACTTCTGTCAATCACAATTTCCTTTTTTCCTAAAATTTTTCTCGCAGCATTCACTCCCGCCATAAATCCTTGACAGGCTGCTTCTTCATATCCACTCGTTCCATTAATCGTTCCCGCTGTGTAAAGTCCATCCAGAACTTTTGTTTCAAGAGTTAATTTTAATTGATACGCAGGTACAAAGTTATATTCCACAGCATACCCATAACGCACAATTTTGGCATTTTCTAGCCCACTGATTGTCTTTAACATTGCTTCCTGTGCAAATGGAGGCATTGCTGTCGTAAATCCGTTTATGTAGATTTCATCTGATTCTACAGATTCCTGCTCCAGAAATATCTGATGATTTGTCTTTTCTGGAAAATTCATAATCTTTCTGTCAAGGGAAGGGCAGTGCCGTGGACCTTTCGTACTTACAATTCCTGTAACAATTGGTGAATATTTAAGCATTTCCTGTCCCACTCTTATTGTTTCAGGTGTGGTGAATGTAAGCCAAGTTGGTAAAGTCGAATTATATTCTTTTTTTGTTTCGTAAGAAAAATATCGTGGCTTATCTTCTCCCTTTAATTCTTCCATTTTAGAAAAATCGATTGAAGATTTGGCAATTCTCGGAGGAGTGGCAGTCTGGTATCTATCCAGCTCAAAGCCATATTCCACTAGTCTATCAGGCAAATCTACACTCGCAGGCTCTCCTTGCCGCCCTGACGAATATTTTACATCTCCCATTACATATTCTCCGCCTAAGAACGTTCCAGTACATAGAACAACAGCCTTTGCCCCATATTTTATCCCAAGATTGTCTTCAACTCCCATAACCTTTTTATTTTCTACAATCAAATCTACAACAATTCCCTGCACTAAATCGAGATTTTCCTGCTTTTCGATAATCTCCCTCATCTTAACCCTGTACCAGTATTTATCGGCTTGAGCCCGTGTAATCCGAGACGCTAATCCCTTTGTATGATTCAAGTTCTTTAACTGCAAATTGTAATTGTCAATATGCCTTGCCATTTCTCCGCCAAGCATTCCAAGTTCCGACACCAGATGGCTTTTTCCAGGACCTCCAACCGATGGATTGCACGACATCATTGCAATATTGTCAAGATATATCGTAAACAACGCTGTTTTCAGTCCATGTCTTGCCGCTGCAAGAGCAGCTTCCACCCCAGCATGCCCCGCTCCAACAACAATTATGTCATAATTTTTCATTTTTTAAATTTTCCTTTCAACTTATTATTTTTTTGCTAAACTTATTTAAATTCTAATTCTAAAAGGCTTTTTTATAATCTTAAATTTTTATTTATTAATTTTATTAGTAATTTTTTCCCTTTTATATTTCTTAAATCTTTTTTAACGTAAGGGCATCAGACGCCATGCCCTTTTTCGCAATAACAGTTACTTTAACATATTTAACTGACTACTACTTAGAGATAATAGCGAAACGTTCTACGAACCACCCCACTTTACCCAAAACTTTATTATGAAGAAAAAATAAAACTCGATTTTGAATTAAGTTTATTTTAATACAAATAACTTTATATAATTTAAAATTCTCTCCAAAATCTCAAACAGTTATTTTTTCTTTAACGAAATTTTGCTTGATATTTGAATCTATTATAATTAAACTAAAATTGTCGTGATTTTTTTGGAATGAAATTGACTGTCTGAGCTTTTTCAAACTCTTCAAATTTTAATTAGTTTAAAGAGTTGATAATAACTTTTGTTAAAAAGCGAGTTTCAATTTTATTTCAAAAAAATACTTAGACGAGCCGGGTTTGCAAAGGGGATGGCGACTGTTCCCCTTTGCTTTATAAAAATAGAAAAAACATAAAAATGAAATAAAAAATAATTATAAAAAAATATATCTGTAATAAAAAATCATTTATAAAAATACTTTGTGATAAAAACTTTAAAGATAAAATCTTTTACTTTTTAAAATTATTAAATAAATTCACTTCTTCTTTTTAAAAACATTCCTTACTGGACGAGTAATATCCTTAAAATACACATAACTTTTGTGTTTTCTAATATAATACCTCAAATATCTAAAAACCAGCTCTTCCCTCTGTTTGCAGTACTTCGCATATTCGTTTGCAAAAATTCTAGCTATTTTTTCATCTTCCATCATTCTTGAAACATTTTTCATTCTTTTATCCAGATTCAGTTTTACTCCAAATTTCATTCTATTTAAGTCAACCAGATAAAACTCGTAATTTCCACTTTTGTCCTTAATCAGTACATTTCCTGGTGAATAATCTTCAAATTCCACACCGTTTTCATGCAAGTCAAACGAAAATTTTGCAAATTGTCTTATGATTTTTTCACGATTTTTTTCTACTTTTGCAAGCATTCTTTCGGTTTCTTCGCTTATCTTGTAGTTTTCTCCCTGCTCAGCCTTGTCCCGCTCAATATCCTCAGGCCAGAAAACTTCCCGACAGGTAAAATCATATTTTAATTCCTCACTTATATAATAACTGTTCTTTTTATTATTTTTATTTACAAAGTCATCAAAATATGCGATTGGCTCTGGCGTCTTTATTTTATATTCTAATAATTTTTTTGCATATTCATAAGAACGCTTTGCTTTTGAGCCTTTAAACCTGTAGAAAAAGTTTGTAATAAAATCTTTTTGTTTAAATTTTTTTATATTTATCATCTTTTTGGTTTCAAGGTTTTCACTCTTATTATTTTGTTTTTCCAAATTATTTTTAATATCTATTTCAAATTTTTTTATTTCATTTCTTCCTGGCTCTACAACATATTCTCCGCTTTTATCAAAATTTTTCAGTACATTTATCAATATTTTCTCATCATATTTTTTGTTAACTTCATAATTTTTTTCTTCCATTTAAAATCCTCATAATTTCTAAATTTTTTCGCTTTTATTTTTTTCAAGCCTTTTCTCATTTTTCCTTTCAAATTTTCTCTTATTTTTCTTTAATCTTTTTTTCAATTCCTTCAAAAACTCTTTGTCTTCTACCAATTTATCCATCTTGTCAACATACTCAAGTGCTTCATCATATTTATTCTGCAATTCCAGCACGTATGCTAAATTCATATAATGACGAGAATTTTCAGGTTCTAAAATAATCATCTTATTACAAACCTTCTGTGCATTTTCATAATCTTCCGTTTTCACAAAAAATCTTCCCTGCAAATTTAGCATTTTTATTCTTGAAAGCCCTTTATTCTCATTCGTCGCATTTTCATAATTTAAAAGCAGAAGTTTTATTTCCTCAAACTCCTCCGCTCTAAACAATATCTCAAAATAATCTTCAAATATATAATCTTCCACATTTTCACAATTTATAGCGATATTATAATATTTTACAACTCCTTTTATATTATTTGAATACGCCATTGTGTCGCCCATCCGTGCGTAAAGTGAAAATTCCTCCACCTCGTTAAATTTTGCATTTAAAAGTCTTGTATATTCATAAATTGCCTCATCGTATTTGCCCATCATTGTAAGGCAGTCGCCTTTCTCAATATATGCTTCTGAACTTTCAGGCTCCATTTCTATTGCCTTGTCAATATTTTCTATCGCCTTTCTATAATACTTTAATAAAGCGTAGGACATTCCCATATTCAGATACACAAAATAATTTTTTTCTATTTCCAGAAATTTTTTATAAAGTGAAATCGCCTTTTTCAATCGTCCAAGCGACTGATAGACAAATCCCAACGTAAAAAGCGTATCCCTGCTATCAGGATACTTTTTCTGCAATTTTTCAGCATATTCTTTCGCCTGTTCAAACATTCCAAAGTCTGAATAAATCTTAGAAAGTGTCATAAGCGCCGAATAGTTACTCTCATCAATTTCAAGTACCGACTTCAAATACATAAGTGCATCCTCATACTTATAATTTTCCATTGATTTATCCGCTTCTTTTAATAATTCTTCTATATACATCTTTTCTCCATTTATATTTTAACTTTTCTAAAATCAACTGATAAAAACTAATTATTAATCATATTTACCATTTCTATAAATTCAGATGACTTCATATCATACGGATTTGGCATAATGTCATCCGTTATCATCAGCCATCCTGCATTTTTTTGTCGAGAAAGCCTTACAATCTCAGCATATTCCTTAGTAGTCGCTACTATGCACAATATGCCAGATATGTTTTGCATTTGACTGATTATTTTCAAAACTAGATTTTGGTTTTTCAAATTTGTTAATATATGTATTTGCACTTACCTCACTTGTCACAAAAATATCTAAAATTTTAAAGTTCTGTTTTTTTTAATAATACTATTTTTATCCAAGTTATATTATTTTAACATATTTTGATGAATAATTGTAATTTTTTAACAAAATAAAAAATAGTATAAAATCAATATCTCCTGTTATTCTCAAGCCTAAATTTCATATCCTTTCTTAACCTTCTCAAAGCCCACTTTCTCTCAACCTTAAAAACTTCCTCATTATCGCTCCCAATTTTATAGTCTACATAATTTTTTATAAATCTTTCCACATCTTCCCTTGACTCACTCCGAATTTCAAATTCATAATCTTCATTTAAAGAAATTTCCCTGTTTTTTTCAAGGCAGTAATAAAGCATATCGTTGTAAGTCTGCTGTGCCAAGATGTCTCTTGCCTTATAATATGTAGATTTGTCAGTATTTGTCATTCGGACTGCCTGTTTTTCAGAAATATACGGTTTATTTCTTATTAAATCAGCCATTTTCTGAAATTTTCGATTTTTTTCATTCATTCTACACTCAAAGCACATTTTCTCGCTGTTTTCCTGCAAAAATAAAATTTTACAGTTTTCGCACTCAATATATCCATTATTTTTTAGGTATTTTTCTCTTTTTTTCAGTTTTATTGCAATTTTTTCCAGCCTTCTGGCAATATCTTCATACTTTTTATCAATTTTGTCAATATTTTCATGAATTTCCTTAACTTCTTCAGGCAAAAGCACAATATCCCTTACTTTTTCTACAATTTTATTTTCAGAATCAATATTTCTATTTTTTTCCCTGCCATTTCCTCTTAAAATTTCTCCAGTTCGAATTGTCCCTCTATTTTCCTCATTTTCAATAAGTTCATCCAGCAAATCTCGCTTTATTTTGTAATTTATCTTCGAAAATTCAATACTTTCCAAAAATTTCCCATTCAAAAATGTGTTTACTTTTTTCTTTATATTTTCCGCATATATTATCGTCGTATGGTAAATAACACCATCATTGATAACCACAACAAGATTTCCATTAAATAGACTTTTCGGATAAGTTTTCTCACCAATTGGCCCACTCACAATCTGCTTCCAATTTTTCTTGATTTTCCACAAAATATATTTTTCATTTTTCAAAAGCGAACTTCTTTTCTCAATTGCTTCCAGTGCCAAATTCTTTAAATCCTTAATTCCTTCCATTTTTCAGCCCCTTTTTACTCATTAATAATCTTCCCCTTTTCCACAATAAATTTTTTCCCCTCTATTCCCAAATCCTCTGTCGAAGTTACAAAACATTGGATTTTTTTATTTACAAAATAACTTAAAATACTTTTTTTTCTCACTTCATCAAAATATGAAGCAATGTCATCCATCAGAAATATCGGATATTCCTTTTTTTCCTTTATTAAAATATCAATTTCTGAAATTTTTAGCGAGAATATTATAGATTTCTTCTCCCCTTGTGAAGAATATGCCTTTGCATTTTTCCCATTCAGCTCAAAGATAAAGTCATCTTTTTGAGGACCGAGCAGGCTGTATCCAAGAAATTTTTCCCTTTCACTTTTCCTTTTACATAGCACTTCAAATTTTTCCTTTAGCTCTTCTCTAGTCTTCTTTTCCACATCCCCAAGAAAACAGTCGTATTTCAATTTTAATTCTGAATTTTCATCAAATAATTTACGATAATTCAAGTTTAATAAAATTGATATTTTTTTTATAAATTCCTGCCGATTTAAAACAATATTTAGCCCTTCCTCTATAAATTTTTCGTTATAGATCTTATAAATTTCCTCGCCAGTCTTTTTTTCCTTTATAAGCTTGTTCCGCACCTTCAATATTTTCTCAAAATTCACAATCGACTGTAAATACTCTTTTTTTGCCTGCGAAATCTCATAATTAAAAAAGTTTCTCCTAACACCAGGATTCCCAATAATCAGTTCAATATCCTCAGGAATAAATGAAATAATGTTAAGTAACCCCACATAGTTTATATATTTATCTTTTTCCCTATCAATATAAAAATCTTTCTTATCCTCATTCACATCAATAGCAATAGCATTTTCCGATAAATCTTTATTTTTATATTTCCCAAATACAATCAGCCTGTTCAAATTATACTTGAGAATCTCTTTCACTTTCTTAGTCCTAAAGCTTTTCCCAGTAGCCAAAAAATGAACAGCCTCAATAAGCGATGTCTTCCCCTGTCCATTTTTCCCATATATTAAATTAAAATACCTGTCAAACTTCAACTTCCCATCCGCAAGGCAACGAAAGTTATTAAAACTAATCTGATCCAAATACATCGCTATTTCTTCCCTTTCACACTATAACTATCTGTAACTGACTTTTACCACTTTTCCACAAAAAGCAACCCCAACAAAAGTAACATCCTTAATACCTCTATCTCTTAACCCAATATCATACTTCTTCTCTATTATCTGCTCTATCGCCTCTTCCGAAACTTTCTCCAAATCATCTTCATTTTTCACAACTTTAAACTCCAGAACAAACCCTCTATTATTCTTATTCTTTGGCTCAATTACAACATCATATCTTCCAAGGCCACTTTCTTCATTAGATTTTACATAATAATGATTATCCAGATAAAACATCATTCCTAAGACTAATCCATGATAAAAGTCTTCATTTTTAGTATCCATAAAACTTGTTGATTTTAATAAAATATTTTGTAAATATTTTTGAAAAATATCAAATTTAAGGTTTTTAAGCCCTTCCATAGCTTTTCTAAACATACTTTCCCCAAAATTTACATCAATAAATTTCTTCCTAAAAAACTCCCTTACCTCCCTATTAGGCAGTCTCAAGGAATACACATCCTCATAGTCTTCCCCAATTTTTTCATCAATAGTTAAATATCCGCTAAATAAAAGAAGTTCCCAAATTTCCTCTTGCCCCAATAAACTAGATAAATCGGAATTACCACTGATATTTTCTTCAACAGTTTCTCCATTAAAAAGAGCTTCCAAAGTTTCCATAATTTCAGAATCTGTATTTTTCAAAATCTGATTAATCAAGAAATTCCCAGAAGTATCAATCCAGTAAGGAGCTAACTTCCCATCTTTTAAGAAATTTAAAATGCTCCAAGGGTTATATACTTCGGAATTTCCAAATTTATAGCCATTATACCATAACTTGACATCAGAAAGTTTGTATTCAATATCAAAATCTTTAAGTGCCTTTTCAACTTCCTCACCATTAAATCCAAAAAAATCAGGATACTGTCTATCTAAAATAGAATAAACTCGTAAATTATTCAAGTCAGAAAATATTCCAGCCTTAATAACCCTTATAATCCCAGTCATAACTCCCATTTTTAAATACTGGTTAGTTTTCAGCGCTTCTCCGTAAAATACTTTAAAAAATGCGATGGCATCGCTATAATAATGATGTTCATAAGCAGAAATCAAAGGACTGTCGTATTCATCAATTAATAAGATAACTTCTTTTTTATACTTCTGAAATAATATTCTAGTTAAAAACAGCAAGGCATTTTTTAACTCAGAAAAATCTGTATTGCCCAGTAAATACTTCTTAAATCTAGGCAAGTCATATTCATCCAAATCCTCTAAAAGATACTTGTACTCAGAAAACAATTCTAAAACTAACAGTCTAATTTCCTGTATCGCTTCCTCCCAAGTTTTTGCCTTTATACTTTTCAATGAAATAAAAATCACTGGATATTGCCCCTGTTCAGACATATATTCAGACTTTTCAACATCGAGTCC
Organism: Leptotrichia sp. HSP-342; assembly: GCF_041199995.1. Classification (NCBI taxonomy): domain Bacteria; kingdom Fusobacteriati; phylum Fusobacteriota; class Fusobacteriia; order Fusobacteriales; family Leptotrichiaceae; genus Leptotrichia; species Leptotrichia mesophila. Next base: position 2,545 of record NZ_CP165646.1, on the reverse strand, counting down.
ATTAAATAACTTTCTATTTTCTTCTTTATTTTCAACATTAAAAAAATATTTTAACATCGACATATTAAGCGTTTTCCCAAATCTTCTTGGACGTGTGAATAACTTTATTTTTGATTTATCCTCTAAAATTTCCTCTATCCATTTTGTTTTGTCAATGTAGTAACAATTCTCTTTTATTACTTCACTAAAATCTTCTATTCCAATTCCTATACCTTTTTTCATAACAATCTCCCCTTAAATTCTCTACAGCCTAATTTCACTATTATTTATCTTTTTATTAAATCAGCAAACTATTTAATGTTTTGATCTTATAACAACTTTCTCCCCAGCAAACTCCACAACATCTCCATCATAAATTTTTTTCCCACGTCTAGTTTCCACAGTATCATTTACTTTCACTTCTCCATTCAAAATAAACATTTTTGCTTCCACTCCAGAACCTGTAAAATTTGCCCACTTCAAAAGCTGATCTAATTTTATAAATTCAGTATTTATAACAACTTCTTCAATTTCATTATCTATATTTTCCATTAATTTCCCTCCATAATTTATCTTCATATTTTGTTTAGTAAATTTGCACTAATATTAAAATCAACCATTAACCAAACTAATCATTAATTTCCCTGTGAAAAACTTCATTTATCCGTGGAAAACCTTTCCCATAAATATTTCCACATCTTCTCCACAATTGCAATATATTCTTATTTTTAGCAATTTTTTTGTAAATTTTTTTCCACATAGAATTGTGAAGTTAATTTTTACTTATGTGGAGAAAATTTATATGTTTTTATTTTTATTCTTTTATTATAATTATTATTTAATTTGAAACTAATAATTTTTAAGTTATCCACAAATGTGGAAAATTTTGTTTATTTTTGTGGATATTATGATTTTAGTTTTACACATTAAAATTTTAGTTTTACACAAAATTTCTTTTAACATAATATTTTTAATCATTTTTTTCCACAATTTTTGTGGAAAAATTTTCAACATATAGTGGAAATTGATTTTTCTTTTTCCACATTACAATTTTACAATTTATTTTATTAAATATAATTTAATTTTTTTACTAAAATTTTTTTATAAAAACAATCTATGTAGAAAACTTTTTCAACTGTGGATAATTTTTAAAATATTATCATTTTTTCGCCACAAAATTTTCAACATTCTTTCCACATTTTCCACAATTTTTTTAAGTTCTGAAAATCTTCTTGTTTAAAGCCTCAATTTCTTTTTTGAACACAACATCTTCCTTCGTTTTTTTATCAATTTTTCTAATGCTGCTTATAACCGTGCTGTGATCTTTTCCTCCAAAAAGCCCCCCTACTGCTGTTAGGCTTAAATCCAGCTCATCATTATTCTTTAACAGATACATTGCAATTTGTCTTGTTTCCACTATTTTCTTCTGACGTTTTTTGGATTTCATGTCAGTTACGCTGACACCATATTGTGTAGAAATCATTTCTATTACTTTTTTGGCTGTTACTTTTGACTGTTCTCTTTTTACGTTGTGCATAAGCATTTCCTGAACCAGTTCCAATGTTATCTCCTCATCTAGAAGTTTTGCACGGGCATTTAAGTTTGTAAGCGTTCCTTCCAGTTCTCTTACGTTTGTATCAAGAGAATCTGAAATATATTCTAAAATGCTGTCGTCTATTTCGATTCCCTGTGCTTTTGCCATGTTTTTCAAAATCATCATACGAGTTTCATATCCTGGACTTTGGATTTCCACTGTTAGGCCTGACAAAAATCTTGATTCGAGACGTTTTGACAGATTTTTTATTTCCTTTGGCGATTTATCACTTATCATTATTATCTGTTTTCCCAGTTCCTGCAACTTGTTAAATGTGTGGAAAAATTCTTCTTCCACAGTCCCTTCTCCACGTCCAAACACCTTTTCAAAAAATTGTATATCATCTAGAAGAAGTACATCTAAAGCACGGAATGTATCACGAAAATGCTGAATTCTTCCGCTGTTCAAAACTTTAAAAAACTCATTTGCAAATTCTTCAGAAGTAGAGTAATAAACACGCTTACTTGGGTCATTTTCTAAAATTGCATTTCCTACAGCCTGCATAAGATGGGTTTTTCCAAGCCCTGAACTTCCAAAAATAAAAAGAGGGTTATAAACCGTTGGATTTTTTACAACTGCTAGACAGGCATTATATGCAAGCTTACTGTTTTCACCAACAACAAAATTATCAAGCCTGTGTTTCGGATTTAGTCCTGTGTGAACAAGTGAAGCTTTTTCCATTGTTTCTTTTGGAAAACTGTGAGTTTCAGGCTTATATGACATTACATCCTGTTTTTTTATCTCAAAGTTTATCGTAACTTCTTCATCTGTCACAATTTCTATAATTTCTTCCATCTGGCTTTTATATTTTTCCATATTTTCCTTTATTAGCTTCGAATTACAAGTAAGAGTAAAGACACTCTCTTCAAGTTTAGTTGCCTCCACATTTTCAAAAAACAGCTCAAATTCCCCTTCATTAACTCTTTTTTTCATAATTTTCTTAATTTTTTCCCACAATTTCACAACATCCAT